>NZ_JAVBIK010000001.1:0-1362500 GCF_032193805.1 Rhodoferax potami
GGTAACCGGTCACTGTCCGGCGTTATTGCCTACGTTACCAAACCGTGTAATGGTGAACGCAATGGATTCTCGGCGAAGTGCTGCTTCCATTGACGAGGCGTCAGTTCTGAAACTCTGGAGGCGGGGTGGTGGCCTACGCGTTGCAAGACATCAACCAGGTAGGTGTAGGGGTCAATGTCATGTAAACGGCATGTCACGATCAGGCTCTGCATGATGCCCGCGCGCTTGGCGCCCACCTCCGTCCAGCAGAATAACCAATTGCGCCTGCCCATTGGTATCGCGCGCAAGGCGCGTTCCAGATGGTTCGTATCCATGGCCACATCCGCATCGCCCAGAAACACCTGCAGTTGCGCGCGGCGCTCGCGTGCATAGGCCAATGCCTTGGTCAACGGATTGCTGGGCAGGAAGCCTTGCCGCTCGAACTGCAAATCCACCCATTCAAAGAAGTTCTGCACCAGCGGTTTGCTGTGGCTTAGACGGTGCTCTCGTTTGGCATCCCCGTAGAGGTCACGTTCACGAATGGCTTCTTCCTGGGCGTAAATCTCGCCAATTTGCTGCAGCGCCTGGCCAGCGGCCTGTGGCTCGGCCCCTAGAGCTTCAAAGAAGCCACGCCTGCAGTGCGCCCAGCATTGGGCATGCGTAATGCCGGTCTTGGCAGCGTAACGTGCATAGGCCTCATAGCCGTCAGTGAGCAACACGGCATCTGTGGCCCCTGGCAGCCCCAATGCCTGCTGTACGTGCTCGTGGCGGCGCGACTCGAAATAGGCAAAGCACACCTCATCGAGTTCGCCGTACACAGGCCAGAAGTAGGCCGCCTTCATCTTGCCGGGCCCACTGCGCCCGGCCTTGATGGGGGTCTCGTCCATTGCCTTGACCCGGCTGTTGCGGATCGACTCGAGCTGCGTGTCGTAAATCGGCTCCAGCAGGGAAATGGTCTTTTGCGCCAGTTGCGTCAGCCACGCCCGGCTGAGTTTGAAGCCCGCTTGGCTCAGGCGCTGGTGCTGCCGGTACAGCGGAATGTGCCAGGCAAACTTGTCAACAACAACGCCTGCGAGCAAGCTCACGTCAGCGCGGCTGCCCTCAATGATGCCTGTTGGCGCGCCCGCACAGTGCAGGGTTTGCGTGTCGTGGCGCTTGATGACAGAGCGCACATACTTCAGCACCACATAGGCACCGGGGCGCTGTGCCAAGCGGTGGCTGACCTTCTGGCTGACAACCTCGTACTGATCGGGCGAGAGGTCTTTGGTCTCGGGGTTGGCCAGCTCGATGGTGTGCACGGGCACCTTGGTTTCGTCAAAGAACGATGCGGGCGTGCCCTCGTCGGCAAAGTTGCTGCGGGGTTTGCGTCGCTGGTGTGCAGGGATGGTGTTGGAGTCGGAGTCGGCTTCGGGCGCATCAGTGGCAGGGAGGTCGCCCAGGAGTTGCCCCAGGTGCATTTGCTGCGCATCGGGCAAGGGTGCAAAGCGCTCGCTCTTCTTGCCAAAGAGTTGGCGTTTGAACCATTCGAGCTGCTGCTCCAGCGCGCTGATGCTGGCGGCCTGTGCTTGCAGTGTCTGCGCGATGCTCTGCGGCGACAGCCCCATGACCGTTTCGACGGTAAATGTGGGAGTGCTGGTATTGGGCATCGACATGGGCCTTATCTTGCGGCCTTTAGGGACAAAGCAAAAGAGTGCTTCTCCGGATTGAAAATGGGCACATCGTCACCTCCGCGCAGGGTGTTGGTAGCGTTTGTGGCGTCGGCGCACTTCGATGCCTTCGAGCATCAGTTTGAGCGCCGTGCAGTCGATCTCGCCACTGCCGCCTTGAACGCCTTTACGGGAGAACTTGCCGCTCTCCAAACGCTTGCACCACAGGCACCAGCCGCTGCGGTCAAAGTACAGCACCTTCATCTGTGTTTGCCGCCGGTTGATGAAAACAAACATGTGTCCGGCCAGCACATCCACTTCAAACCCCTGGCGTGCCAGAGCGTACGGTAATCCCCCCAATTTCCACCGGACCTAAAAGTAGAACGGTTATGCAGCCATGGCCAAGTGCTGCATTGGGGTGAAACCGCCCAGGGCCATATTCGGGCGGTCGTGATTGTAGGACCACATCCACTGCGTGGCGAAGTCCTGAACTTCTTCAATACTGGACCAGTAATACTGGGATAGCCATTCGTATCGAACAGTCCTGTTAAACCGTTCGACATAGGCATTCTGCTGTGGCTTGCCCGGCTGGATATATTCAAACCGGATGCCCCATTCCTCGGCCCAGTTCTGGATGGTGCCACTGATGTTCTCGGGCCCGTTGTCACATCGAATCACTTGCGGCTTGCCACGCCAGGAAATGATCTGCTTCAATGCTCGGATCACCCGCTCCGACGGCAGCGAGAAGTCCACCTCAATGCCCAGCGCCTCACGGTTGAAGTCGTCGATGACATTGAACAAGCGCAGGTTACGGCCGTCCTCCAGCTTGTCGTGCATGAAGTCCATCGACCAGACCTGATTGATGGCCTCTGGCACAGCCAAAGGCTCGGGCTTCTCACGCACCAAGCGCTTCCTAGGCTTGATACGTAGGTTCAACTCCAGCTCACGATAGATGCGGTACACGCGTTTATGGTTCCACCCGAAACTCTTCACATTGCGCAGATACAGGTAGCACAGGCCAAAGCCCCAGTTGCGGTGGTTGTCCGTCAGCCGCATCAACCAATCAGCGATGAGTTCATTCTCAGCGTTTTGCTTGGACTCGTAGCGGTAGCAGGATTCGCTGATTGAGAACACGGAACAGGCGACCCGTATGGCAAGCCCACGCTGCTGCACGACTTCTTTGGCCATCTCGCGCCGGCGAGACGGCAGGCTTACTTTTTTGCGAGGTACTCGTTGGCGATCTCGGCCTTGAGTTTCTCTTCCAGATACATCTTCTTAAGCCGCCGGTTCTCGTCTTCGAGTTCCTTCATGCGGGCCATCATGGATGTGTCCATGCCACCAAACTTGGCACGCCACTTGTAGAACGTGGCGGTGCTGATCCCCAACTCACGACAGATATCAGGAACCGGCAAACCGGCTTCAACACGCTTCAATGCAGCCATGATCTGGCTATCCGTAAATCTCGACTTCTTCACGTAGAACTTCCTTCTTAGAAAATTCTACTTCTCGGTCCTTTGGTTTATCGGGGGGATTACCAACGCCTCGTAGGAAAAGTTAGACAACAATCCCCCCTTGGATGATGAAATCCTGAAGGAGCTTCGCAGCTCTGATGTTGACCCTGAATAAGGGTAGCGCCTTACTTTCCAAGCCTTCGAAATATGTTTTAGCCCTTTGCTGATCGACGGTTGCTTTCAGATCGTCGAAGCGACCAAATTCGTTGAGATTGGCTGGCGTTACATGCGTGTTCATTAGTGCGACGAGTTTTGCTTTATTTACACCCACCAAAGCCACCAGCTTGTCGATTTGCACATTCTTGGCATGGGCTTGATAGACAGCCAAGTAGTCGCGGAAGGTTCGGTGCGTGTCTATCTGCACGTCGCCACGCTGAATGTCGTGCAGGAAAATCTCTGCGATTTTTTGCTCTTCTTGGGACAGCGATGAAAACGAGCGGTGCAACTCGGCCAAGGTGGCTTCTTTGGCTTGCACATCGCCACCTTGCAAGACTTTAAGATATTTGTCAAAGCGCGAGTTCATGTAGTCAGCATCTATCTTGCCGGTGTCAATCTCAGTAATGTGACTATCAATCTCGAACGGAATGCTCTCGCCACCACCGCCGCCCTCAGCTCCTGCGGAAAGTTCTTTGTAACGCTGCAAAAGAGTCAGGTATTGGTGCTGGGTCAGTGCAAGTGCTACCGTCTCGTTTGTCTCGTCGCCCTCATAAATCGCCTGCTCCCAATTGAATCCCTGAATCTTGGCTGCCTCCAGCACTTTGTTGAACTCTTGGAAGGTCTTAGCAAAGGCGGCGCGCTCGGTCAGGTCGTCTGGCAGCTTCATGAAATCTTGAATGCCTGCTGCGCTGAATATGGCGCTTATTTCCGCAAAGCTGGCATTCACGCGCTCCAAATTGTGGGGCAAGCGGTCAGCAAACAGGCCAATGGGTTTGTCGCCTGAATACAGCTTTACGGCAGCGGCTGTCACTTTTCACCACATACAGGCCAATTGGTTTTCGGCACATAGGAGCCAGAGCGTTTTCGGCACATATAGGCCATTTGGTTTTCGTCATATAGGAGCCAGCCGGGGGATTGGACGGGCATCTCGAACGCGACGTAACTGTCGTTACCTTCTGAATTTTTTGTTCAGGAGTAACGGATGGGTCGCAGAAAGATCGAGATGCATGAATACAGAAACGTTTTAATCAGACTACGCGCCGGTGACGGCGATCGCGAGATCGCGCGTCTGGGCCTTATGGGCCGGGTCAAGGTGGCGAGCTTTCGCGAACACGCCCGCAGCTTGGGCTGGTTGGAGGCTGAGCTGCCGCTGCCCGAACCCGAAGTTATTGCCCTGAGTCTGTGCGCAGCGGCCAAGCGCCCATCCAGCACGGTCTCCAAAGCCCACCCATGGCGCGAACAAGTGGCGCGCTGGATGGCTGCCGGGGTTGAGGGCGTAGCCATTCATGCCGCGTTGGTGCGCGAGCACCAGTTCTGCGGCAGCTACTCCTCTGTCTATCGCATCATGCGTGACATTGCCAAGGCACAGCCGCGTACCGATCTCACTGTGAGACTGAGCTTCAAGCCCGGCGAAGCCGCTCAGGTTGACTTTGGCGCGGGGCCATTTTTGGTGCATCCGGATGGACAGCGTAGGCGCACCTGGGCCTTTGTTATGACCTTGTGTCACAGCCGCCATCAGTATGTGGAATTCGTCTGGGACCAAACGGTGGCCACATGGCTGGGCTGCCACCGCCGTGCCTTTGAGTGGTTTGGCGGTGTGCCCGAGCGCGTGATCATCGACAACGCCAAGTGCGCCATCATCAAGGCTTGCCGATTTGACCCGCAGGTGCAGCGCTCCTATGCCGAGTGCGCTGAAGGTTATGAATTCAAGATTGACCCGTGCCCGCCGCACGATCCGCAGAAGAAGGGTATCGTGGAGTCGGGCGTCAAATACGTCAAGCGTAACTTCCTGTCTACCCGCGAATTCCGTGATCTGGCGGACCTTAATGCACAGGCGCAGGCGTGGGTATTGCAGGAAGCCGGTGTGCGCATTCACGGCACCACCCGCCAGCAGCCCATGGATTTGTTTGCGCTGGAGCGGGCCTTGCTCAAGCCGCTTCCACCGCAGGCGCCGGACTTGGGCGTTTGGCAGTGCGTGACGCTGCACCGCGACTGCCACGTCAAGTTTGACTACAAGCTGTATTCCGCCCCCTTTGCGCTGGTGGGCAAAGAGCTGTGGCTACGTGCCACCGATAACTGCGTGACTTTGTTTGATGACTACCGATTGGTGGCAACCCATGCGCGGGGACAGCGTCCCGGTGAACGCCTCACGACCAAAGACCACTTGCCACCCGAGGCACAACTCTTCTTTGCCCGTGACCGCGAGTGGCTGGGTACCCAAGCGCTGCAAATCGGACCGTACTGTCAGCAGGTTATTGACTGGCTACTGAGTGACCGGATTCTGGAGCGATTGCGCGCAGCTCAGGGTGTGATTGGTCTGGCAAAGACCTACAGCGCCCAGCGTGTTGAGCTCGCCTGCCGACGTGCCATGGCCCACAACAGTCCGTATTACCGCACTGTCAAGACCATCCTGAGCAGTAATTCCGACCGGCTACCGATGCCTGATCACAGCATCGTGCCTACCTATGCAAAGGCCCGGTTTGTCCGCGACGCCGCAAGCCTCTTCACCCCCGATACCCACAACCCGCAGCAGGATTTGCTGCATTAACTATCCAGGAGACCATCCCAAATGACACCCATCCCCGAACTCGTTCCACATCTCAAGCAGTTGCGCTTGTCCGGTATTCTGGATTCGCTGGACGCCAGAAACCGCCAGGCGATTGAATCGAAGTTGGCCTATACGGAGTTCCTGGCCATCCTGATGGGCGATGAAGTGGCCCGCCGGGAGCAGAACAGTTTCAGTACCCGCCTGCGCCGGGCCCAGTTCCGCTCCACCAAAACGCTGGAGCAGTTTGACTTCGAGCGGCTACCCCAACTCAACCGCGCGCTGGTGCATGACCTGGCCACCGGGCGCTACGTGCGGGAGTGTTCTCCGGTATTGATTGTTGGCCCTAGTGGAACCGGCAAGAGTCATCTTGCGCAGGCCTTGGGCCATTGTGCGATCCGTCAGGGCGTGGATGTGCTGTTTACCAACTGCTCGGCACTCACGCAGTCACTGCACGCCGCGCGCGCCACCAACGCCTACGAGCGCAAGCTGCAGACCTTGAGTCGCATTCCGGTACTCATCATTGATGACTTCGGACTCAAGCCTCTGCGTGCGCCGGCCGACGAAGACCTGCATGAACTCATTGCCGAGCGCTACGAGCGCACTGCCACCATCGTCACCAGCAATCTGGACTTTACTGAATGGGATCAGGCATTCCCAGTCAACCCGCTCTTGGCATCCGCAACCTTGGACCGCTTACGTCACAACGCATACTGCCTGGTGCTTGATGGCCAGTCCTATCGGGCGCCACGCCAGATGCCGACCACCATGCCGACAAAAACAAAGAATTCAACGCAACAAAAAGACGTCAAATAAAGGCAAAATCCATACCCGAGTGATGTCCGTCAGACACCCTCCGGCTGGTCTCTATATGCCGAAAATCACTGGCTCCTATATGCCGCAAAGTGACAGCGGCCACGTTGCGCTTCATGGTATGCGGCTTGCGGTAGTAGCGAATGGTGCCAAACGGCTTGTCTGGCCCAAAGAGGCGGTTCGTGCGCGAAAACGCCTGAATGATGTTCTCATACGTCAAGAGCTTGTCGAGGTAGAGCGTGTTCACCCACTTCGAATCGAAGCCGGTGAGCATCTGGTTCACAACAATCAGCAGGTCTAGCCTCTTGTGTGGCTCGGCCTCGATGCGAATGTAGGGCACCTTGTGCGCAAGGCGCGCGGCAAGGTCTTGCTTGAAATTGGCATGGCTGCCCAGGTCAAACTTTTGGCCATACGCTTGGTTGTAGTCTTGCAAAATCTCCACCAGGCCATTGGTTTTAAACACCGGATCGCCACCACCGTCTTCATCGCTGATATGCGGATCAAACAGCGCGGTGATGTTTAACTGCGGGCACTTCACCTTTATCAGACGGTAGTAGGCAATAGCCTCCGACACACTGCTGGTGGCAAAAATTGCGTGGAACTTACTGCCTTGGCTCAGGGTGAGCCAATTGTCGGCAATGTCTTGCACCACGGCGTTGTGGTGCCCGGCGAGGCTGTATTGGGTGTTGGGCAAGTGGTCTTCTATGCCGGGTTGATAAAGGCCAGCACCATCCCGGTGCCCCGCCATGGGCACATCGTTCATGTAACTATTGAAAACCGCTTTCTTTTTGGCATTTGCAAAGGCTTCCGCTGGATTTGCAGCTTTGGCTTTACTCAGCGCGACAGCCTGTCGCAAATCGCGGTCGCGGTAGGTCAGCACTTGGTAGGGGTCAAAGCCCAGTACGTTTTTGTCGCGTATACCGTCGGCAATGCTGTAGCGGTGCAACTCATCGCCAAAGACATCGGTGGTGGTGTTGTCCTTGCGCACGTTCTCCCGCTGGATGGGTGTGCCGCTGAAACCGAAAAACACCGCGCCCGAAAAGCTCTCTTTGATATCAATGAGCATGTCGCCAAAGGTATTGCGGTGGCATTCATCAATGATGAACACAATGCGCTTGGCGCGCATGGTTTCCAGATCATGCGCTTTGAGGCCATCCTCCTCGTCCTTGAGCTTGCTCATCTTTTGGATGGAGCTAACGATCAGGGTGTCAGCGGGGTCCGTGCTCTTGAGCTTCTTGATGAGCATGGCGGTGTATTCCGTGGCCTGCACCGCATTGCCATCGCCTGCGAAGCTGCGGTAGGCCTGCAGCGTTTGGGTGCCTAGCTCTACGCGGTCCAGCAAAAAGACGACCTTGTCTGCGTCCTTGGAGTTGGCGATGAGCTGCGCTGACTTGAAACTTGTCATCGTCTTGCCCGAGCCGGTGGTGTGCCAGATGTAGCCGCCCAGGCGGTTGGGGTTTTTCCAATCTGTCTTGGCCACTTTGTCTGAAATGGCGTGCGCAGCGTAGTACTGGTAGCTGCGCATCACCTTGAGCACGCCGTCTGACTCATCAGCCACCGTGTAAAAGCCAATGAGCTGGTGCGCCATGGGGATGGACAGCACGCTTGCCGTAAAGCTCTTCCAGTCGTTGACAGGCTCGTTGTTGAAGTCCGCCCAGTGAAAGGCGTAGTCTTTGTTGAACTTGCCATCTGGCCCTGGGTTCGCAAAGTAAAGCGCCTCGGCGGGCTCCATGGCCACGAATATCTGGATGAGCGAAAAAATGCCCGTAAAAATACCCTCGCGCGAATATTTTTGTATCTGGTTGTAGGCCTGGCTAACCGCCACGCCGCTTTTCTTGAGCTCAATGTGAATCACCGGCATGCCACTGATGAGGAGCACCAGGTCGCCCCGCCGGTCATTGAGCAGCGGCGAGCCCCGAGCATGGCGTGGCTGCTGCACTATTTGGTAGCGGCTTTGCCCGGCGGCTATCTCGTGACGGTCGTAAATTTTTAGGCTCACCTCTTTGCCAAAGTGCAGTGCATCGTAACCGGTCACTGTCCGGCGTTATTGCCTACGTTACCAAACCGTGTAATGGTGAACGCAATGGATTCTCGGCGAAGTGCTGCTTCCATTGACGAGGCGTCAGTTCTGAAACTCTGGAGGCGGGGTGGTGGCCTACGCGTTGCAAGACATCAACCAGGTAGGTGTAGGGGTCAATGTCATGTAAACGGCATGTCACGATCAGGCTCTGCATGATGCCCGCGCGCTTGGCGCCCACCTCCGTCCAGCAGAATAACCAATTGCGCCTGCCCATTGGTATCGCGCGCAAGGCGCGTTCCAGATGGTTCGTATCCATGGCCACATCCGCATCGCCCAGAAACACCTGCAGTTGCGCGCGGCGCTCGCGTGCATAGGCCAATGCCTTGGTCAACGGATTGCTGGGCAGGAAGCCTTGCCGCTCGAACTGCAAATCCACCCATTCAAAGAAGTTCTGCACCAGCGGTTTGCTGTGGCTTAGACGGTGCTCTCGTTTGGCATCCCCGTAGAGGTCACGTTCACGAATGGCTTCTTCCTGGGCGTAAATCTCGCCAATTTGCTGCAGCGCCTGGCCAGCGGCCTGTGGCTCGGCCCCTAGAGCTTCAAAGAAGCCACGCCTGCAGTGCGCCCAGCATTGGGCATGCGTAATGCCGGTCTTGGCAGCGTAACGTGCATAGGCCTCATAGCCGTCAGTGAGCAACACGGCATCTGTGGCCCCTGGCAGCCCCAATGCCTGCTGTACGTGCTCGTGGCGGCGCGACTCGAAATAGGCAAAGCACACCTCATCGAGTTCGCCGTACACAGGCCAGAAGTAGGCCGCCTTCATCTTGCCGGGCCCACTGCGCCCGGCCTTGATGGGGGTCTCGTCCATTGCCTTGACCCGGCTGTTGCGGATCGACTCGAGCTGCGTGTCGTAAATCGGCTCCAGCAGGGAAATGGTCTTTTGCGCCAGTTGCGTCAGCCACGCCCGGCTGAGTTTGAAGCCCGCTTGGCTCAGGCGCTGGTGCTGCCGGTACAGCGGAATGTGCCAGGCAAACTTGTCAACAACAACGCCTGCGAGCAAGCTCACGTCAGCGCGGCTGCCCTCAATGATGCCTGTTGGCGCGCCCGCACAGTGCAGGGTTTGCGTGTCGTGGCGCTTGATGACAGAGCGCACATACTTCAGCACCACATAGGCACCGGGGCGCTGTGCCAAGCGGTGGCTGACCTTCTGGCTGACAACCTCGTACTGATCGGGCGAGAGGTCTTTGGTCTCGGGGTTGGCCAGCTCGATGGTGTGCACGGGCACCTTGGTTTCGTCAAAGAACGATGCGGGCGTGCCCTCGTCGGCAAAGTTGCTGCGGGGTTTGCGTCGCTGGTGTGCAGGGATGGTGTTGGAGTCGGAGTCGGCTTCGGGCGCATCAGTGGCAGGGAGGTCGCCCAGGAGTTGCCCCAGGTGCATTTGCTGCGCATCGGGCAAGGGTGCAAAGCGCTCGCTCTTCTTGCCAAAGAGTTGGCGTTTGAACCATTCGAGCTGCTGCTCCAGCGCGCTGATGCTGGCGGCCTGTGCTTGCAGTGTCTGCGCGATGCTCTGCGGCGACAGCCCCATGACCGTTTCGACGGTAAATGTGGGAGTGCTGGTATTGGGCATCGACATGGGCCTTATCTTGCGGCCTTTAGGGACAAAGCAAAAGAGTGCTTCTCCGGATTGAAAATGGGCACATCGTCACCTCCGCGCAGGGTGTTGGTAGCGTTTGTGGCGTCGGCGCACTTCGATGCCTTCGAGCATCAGTTTGAGCGCCGTGCAGTCGATCTCGCCACTGCCGCCTTGAACGCCTTTACGGGAGAACTTGCCGCTCTCCAAACGCTTGCACCACAGGCACCAGCCGCTGCGGTCAAAGTACAGCACCTTCATCTGTGTTTGCCGCCGGTTGATGAAAACAAACATGTGTCCGGCCAGCACATCCACTTCAAACCCCTGGCGTGCCAGAGCGTACAAGCCGTCGTAGGACTGGCGCATATCGGCAGCTTGGCCATACAGGAACACGCGAATGCGGCCCTCGGGAAAGAACATTACCGGCGTACCAGATGCAAACTCATGCCCGAGCCGAGTTCGATGCGTAACTCCATGGCTCCATTGCCGCTGCCGTGCACTCCAGCAAGGTCGCCCAGATCAACGAACGCCGCCTTCGGCACGGTGGTGGGGGCTACCTTGTTCGTTCGCAGCGGGGACGCGATTCCCCTCTGTTTATTCCTAAGCGTGCGTCGGCGAGCAAGGCTGCTGCGACTGATGCCTTCGCGGCTGCAAAATTCATCTATCGTCAATCCAGCGCGGTCAAAACGATCCAGTACCTCAGCCCAAGTCTGTTCACTCAACACTGCACGCCTGAGCACGCTCTGCGTCTCTTCCATATCCGACCCCGTCCTGTTTGTTGATCAGGGCGCATTCTTTGGTACCTGCAATCAGTTCGCAAGAACGCCGGACAGTGACCGGTTACTGGCGCGCGTTCTTTACGGTGGCGTCATTGAGTCTTTTGTTGCCATGGATGAGTGGCAAGGCAGTGTTTCGCAACACCTTGACGGCGGGCCGCAGCTTTTGGCTCAGCGCAGTGTGTTGGAGCGTCATGTTCACCGCCTTTATGGTGGCTCTCACACTCACCACTGTGGGGAACGTGCTGGTGACCATGTCCATGGGGCCGCTCCTGACAGCGATCATTGCGCGAGTCTTCATCGGTCATACGATTCCGAAACGCACGTGGGTGGCCGTGTGGGTTGCGGGCGCAGGCATTGTGTACATGTACGCCTCGCAGCTCGGGAGCGTGTCCCTGGCCGGTACCTTGGTCGCCTTGTGTGTGCCGCTAGCCGGCGCCACCAATTGGACGGTGACCCAACATGCCCACGATCAAGGTCACGATGTGGACCTGATGCCGGCGGTGTGGGCAGGGGGCCTGATTTCCTGCGTGGCAACCCTTCCCTTGGCCTTGCCGTTGCAAGCGACTGGCCATGATGTCCTGTTGCTCGGCTTTCTGGGCGTGTTTCAACTGGCGGTGCCTTGTGTGTTGAGTGTGCGCTGTGCCCAGATTCTGAAGGCCCCTGAAATATCATTGCTGCAGCTGCTGGAGGTGATCTTCGGCATCCTGTTAGCGTGGTGGGGCGCGGGTGAAGAGCCGGGTGCTGCCGTGTTGACCGGAGGTGCACTGGTCATAGGTGCGCTGGTTGTCAATGAATGGATAGAATGGAGACAAAGAACATGACAGATTTTTCGCAGTGCGATGAGGTGTTGGCGGAGGTTCGCGGTGGCGTGGGCTTGGTGACTCTGAACCGGCCACGAGCCTTGAATGCATTGAGCTTGCCCATGGTGCGAGCGCTGACAGCGGCCTTGAAGCGCTGGAGCGACGACCCGTTGGTGCATGCGGTGGCTATACGCGGTATGGGCAAAGAGGGACCTTTTGGTGCGTTCTGTGCCGGTGGGGACATCCGTTTTTTCCATACCGCTGCTTTGTCCGGTGATCCTGCTCTCGAAGATTTTTTTACCGAAGAGTACGCGCTGAACCACTTGATTCACACCTACCCCAAGCCCTACATCGCTTTTATGGACGGAATCGTGATAGGTGGCGGCATGGGGGTGAGCCAAGGTGCTTCGCACCGTATCGTGACGGGGCGGACCAAGATGGCGATGCCGGAAACAGGTATTGGCCTCTTCCCCGATGTAGGTGGGGGCTACTTTTTAAGCCGTTGCCCGGGGCGTGTCGGTGAATGGTTGGCACTGACGGGTGAGCTGCTGGACGGCGAGGGTGCGGTTGCTGCCGGCCTCGCCGACGTGATGATGGAGTCTGCATCACTACCCTCCGCATGGGATGCACTGTCGCAGATCGATTGGCAGTCACCGGCCTCGTTGGGCAAATGGGTTGCTACGTTTTCTATAGCTACAAGCGCAGGTGCGATAAGCGCCAGGCCCCTGATTGATGCTATTTTTGCAGGTAAGGATGTGTCGACCATCGTTCAGGCTCTGGACTCAGATGGCTCAGAGTGGGCGCGGGCGACTCTCGCTACGCTGCACAAGCGCTCGCCATTGATGCTGCATGTGGTGCTGGAACAGATCCGCCGTGGGCGCGACATGAGTCTGGCTGACGAGCTGCGCATGGAGCGTGACATGGTCCGCCATTGCTTCACGACCCGCCATCTGGCGCGTAGCGGCGCAAGCAGTGAAACAGTGGAAGGCATTCGCGCCCTGGCGGTTGACAAAGACCACCACCCACGCTGGTCACCTGCTGCTATTGAAGAAGTAACACCGGAGATGGTCGAGCCGTTCTTTGATAGCCCTTGGCCTGCTGCGGCGCATCCCTTGCGCCATCTGGCCTGATGTTCTAAGGCTATCGTCGACAAGTCAGACCGGTAGCACAGCGACCGGTCTGGCCCCAGCAGGTGGTTGAAGCCTAGCGGTTGCGGTCTTTCATCGCACGTTCCACTTCCCGCTTGCCCTCGCGGTCTTTGATGGTGTCGCGCTTGTCGTGCTCAGCCTTGCCCTTGGCCAAGGCGATATCGCATTTGACTTTGCCGCTTTTCCAGTGCAAGTTGATGGGTACAAGGGTGTAGCCTTTTTGCTCCACCTTGCCCGTTAGTCGCTTGATCTCTTCTTTGTGCAGCAGCAGCTTTTTGGTACGAACCTTGTCCGGGCTTACGTGGCTTGAGGCTGTGTGCAAAGGGTTGATCTGCAGCCCGATGATGAACATTTCGCCGTCCCGGATCACCACGTAGCCGTCGGTGAGTTGCACTTTTCCCTCGCGCAGGGATTTCACTTCCCAACCTTCCAATACCAGTCCTGCCTCAAACCTCTCTTCAAAGAAATAGTTAAAAGCGGCTTTTTTGTTGTCAGCGATGCGCGATTGAGTTTCGGGTTTCTTGGCCATGAGGTGCAAATGGGGATAACGGGCAGGTTTGAAAGAGACGCATATGGGCTTGTCTACAATCCCGCGCAACCTCGCATTCTATGAAAACCGTTCACAAGTCCGTCCTTATTTGGTACAGCCCCGCAGAAATGTACGCTTTGGTGACTGATGTCGCTCAGTACCCACGCTTTTTGCCATGGTGTGACCATGCCCAAGTCTTAAGCCAAGAGGCGGGCGGAATGACGGCGGAGGTGGGTATTTCGTTCAGCGGAATCCGTCAGACTTTCGTGACCCAGAACAATCACACGCCCAATGAGCGTGTGGGAATGCAGTTGGTCAAAGGACCCTTTTCCAAATTGGAGGGGGAGTGGGTATTTGCCCCCGTGGGGGATGGAAGCCAGCGCGCTTGCAGGGTGAGTCTGGTACTGAACTATGGTTTTGATAGTGGAACACTGGCCAAGTTGGTAGGCCCGGTGTTTGACAAAATCGCGGCCAACTTGGTCGATGCGTTTGTCAAGCGTGCGCAGGAAGTCTATGGTGAATGACTCACCGGAAAGCTTGGTAGATCAGATCGAGGTGATGGTGGCATTGGCCGTAGCACCAAGACAAGTCTCAGAAATCAGAGTCAAGCTACCAAAAGGCTTAACAGCCGCAGGCGCTATTGCTGCAAGCGGCTTGCTCACTAATGTTCCCGATGCGCACGTTGACGCACTGGCCTTGGCGATTTGGGGTAAGAAAGTTGCGCCCACGCATGTGATGAGACAAGGTGACCGTCTAGAGCTGCTATCCCCCTTGAGGGTCGACCCCAAGGTTGCCCGACGAGAGCGGTTTGCTCGGCAGGGATCCAAATCGGCAGGTCTGTTTGCCCAAGACAGGGGAGCGCGGCCCCCCCGCCGCTGAAAACCGCTCGCGCTATTTGCAATCCGCGTCGATCACACCTTGGATGCGTTGCATTTCACTGGCCCGAGCCGCATCATCCAAAAATTCACGTTCACCAGCGGAATTGGCGCGTGCTAGGCGAATTCCGGATTCGAAGGTGGTTTTGGCTTGGCGTGCAAGTTTGCAGTTGTCCGCTTTTGCTTTGGCTACTTTTTCAGCCTCGGCTTTCTTTTGGGCCGCCTCTGCAGCTTCGGCTTGTTTCTTCTTTGCGTCCAGCGCTTTGTCCACGCCTGCATCCTTGGCGGCGGGTGCCACAGCACCATCCACTTTGGTTCCTTCCGGGGTGGTTTGTGCGTTGGAGTCTGAGGCAGGCGCTTTCGTGCCGGCCGGTCGTTTCAAGATGTTTTTCTCAGGCACTTCAGGCCCCGGAGCCCGATCGCTGAAAATTTTTCTGCCGTCTTTGTCCAGCCATTGCCACTGTGCTGTGGCCATCGAGGCTGCGAGTGCCAAGGGGAGCGCAACAAGAAATTTAGAGAAATGCATGGGGCCAGTTTAGCGTTTCTCGCGGAAAGAAGCTGTGTTGTCACGGGTACAATCCGTACTTTTGGAGCTTTGACATGCGCCTTCTCGGCAAAGCGCTGACCTTCGACGATGTGTTGTTGGTTCCAGCGTTCTCCCAAGTCCTTCCTAAGGACACCAGCCTCGCCACCCGTTTCTCCCGCAACATCGCACTGAACCTGCCACTGGTATCGGCTGCGATGGACACCGTCACCGAGGCGCGTCTTGCGATTGCAATCGCCCAAGAGGGCGGCATGGGCATCGTGCACAAAAACCTGACTGCCGCTGAGCAGGCTGCGCAGGTCTCCAAGGTCAAGCGCTATGAGTCTGGTCTGTTGCGTGACCCGGTGGTGATCACCCCAGATACAACAGTTCGCCAGGTCATTGCCCTCTCCGAGCAGCTCGGAGTTTCCGGCTTCCCGGTGTGCGATGGCGGCAAAGTCGTGGGTATCGTGACTGGCCGTGACCTTCGCTTCGAGACCCGCTATGACCAGCCAGTGCGCGAAATCATGACGCCTCGTGAGCGCTTGATCACCGTGCCTGACGGTACAACGCCTGAGGCAGCAAAGGCTCTGTTGAACAAACATAAGCTGGAACGTCTGCTGGTGGTAAATGAGGCCTTTGAGCTCAAAGGCTTGATCACCGTGAAAGACATCACCAAGCAACTCAATTTCCCGAACGCTGCGCGTGATGTGACCGGCCGCCTGCGGGTTGGTGCGGCAGTGGGCGTCGGTGAAGGTACCGAGGCCCGTGTGGAGGCCTTGGTTCAGGCGGGTGTCGACGCGATCGTGGTCGACACGGCGCACGGCCACAGCAAAGGTGTGATTGACCGTGTGCGTTGGGTCAAGCAAAACTTTCCGCAGGTGGATGTGGTGGGCGGGAACATTGCCACCGGCGCAGCAGCGCTGGCGCTGGTGGAGGCGGGTGCCGACGCCGTCAAGGTGGGTATCGGCCCTGGCTCGATTTGTACGACACGTATTGTGGCTGGTGTGGGTGTGCCCCAGATCATGGCTGTCGACAGCGTGGCCACTGCCTTGCGCGGCACAGGTGTTCCCTTGATCGCGGACGGCGGCATTCGCTACAGCGGTGATATCGCCAAGGCCATTGCAGCTGGTGCTGGAACCGTCATGATGGGCGGCATGTTCGCAGGTACCGAAGAGGCCCCTGGTGAAGTGATCTTGTATCAAGGTCGCAGCTATAAGAGCTACCGCGGAATGGGCAGTATCGGCGCGATGCAACAAGGCAGCGCGGATCGCTATTTCCAAGAGTCGAGCACTGGAAACCCTAACGCGGACAAGCTGGTACCCGAGGGCATCGAAGGTCGCGTTCCTTATAAAGGATCCATGGTGGCGATCGTGTTCCAGATGGCCGGTGGTATTCGCGCCAGCATGGGATATTGCGGATGCGCAACGATTGCAGAAATGCAAGAAAAAGCGGAGTTCGTCGAAATCACCACTGCGGGCATTCGTGAGAGCCACGTCCATGATGTGCAAATCACCAAAGAAGCACCGAATTACCGAGCCGATTGAACGTTAGCCGCCTATGCATCAAAAGATTCTGATTCTTGACTTCGGATCGCAAGTCACCCAGCTTATTGCTCGCCGAGTACGCGATGCCCACGTGTTTTGTGAAGTTCATCCCTGTGATGTTTCTGATGAGTGGGTACGAGCCTACGCTGCAGATGGCAACTTGAAGGGCATCATCTTGTCTGGTAGCCACGCCAGTGTCTATGAAGACGAGACGGACAAAGCCCCTGAAGCTGTCTTTAGCCTAGGCGTTCCCGTATTGGGCATTTGTTACGGTATGCAAACCATGGCGCAACAACTCGGCGGCAAAGTGGAAGCAGGGCGCACGCGGGAGTTTGGATCTGCACAGGTGCGTGCTCACGGCCACACCCGATTGCTGGATGGCTTGGAGGATCTTCGTACAGATGAGGGGCACGGCATCCTGGATGTCTGGATGAGCCACGGGGACAAAGTGACAGAGTTGCCCCCCGGCTTCTCTGTGATGGCTTCGAACGCAGCCTGCCCGATCGCGGGAATGGCTGACGAAGCACGTCGCTTTTACGCGGTTCAGTTCCATCCCGAGGTGACCCACACGAAAAAAGGGCAAGAGCTGCTTGAGCGATTCGTTTTGCAAATCTGTGGCACCAAGCCAGATTGGATCATGGGCGACTATATTGCCGAGGCGGTGCAAAGGATCCGTGAGCAGGTGGGTGATGAAGAGGTAATCCTCGGTTTGAGCGGAGGGGTTGACTCCTCCGTCGCTGCTGCACTCATCCATCGTGCGATCGGTGACCAACTGACCTGTGTGTTTGTGGACCACGGCCTGCTTCGCCTCAATGAAGGTGACATGGTCATGGAGATGTTCGTAGGGAAACTGCATGCGAAGGTCATTCGAGTGGATGCTTCCGAGCAGTTTTTGGGGCATTTGGCAGGTGTCAGCGATCCCGAAGCCAAGCGCAAGATCATCGGGCGCGAGTTCGTGGAGGTTTTTAAGGCCGAAGCCTCTAAGTTGACCGCGTCTGGTGCGTCGAAGGCGGGCGCCAAATGGCTCGCGCAAGGCACCATTTATCCGGACGTGATTGAATCCGGTGGTGCAAAGAGTAAGAAGGCCGTCACCATCAAGAGCCATCACAACGTGGGTGGACTGCCCGAACAACTGGGGCTGAAGCTTTTGGAGCCTTTGCGGGAGTTGTTCAAGGATGAAGTTCGTGAGCTCGGCGTCGCGCTAGGGTTGCCGGCAGATATGGTGTACCGCCATCCTTTTCCCGGGCCTGGCCTCGGTGTTCGTATTCTGGGTGCGGTCAACAAGGAATTCGCAGACCTTTTGCGGCGTGCCGATGCTATCTTTATCGAGGAGCTCCGTAACACGCCTTACACCGGGGGTAGTTTGGCCGGTGCGAATCCGCGTAAGCCTCCTAAGACGTGGTACGACGCCGTGTCTCAAGCGTTCACGGTGTTTTTGCCTGTGAAGAGTGTTGGTGTGATGGGCGATGGCCGGACATACGACTATGTCGTTGCACTTCGTGCGGTGCAAACGAGCGATTTCATGACCGCAGACTGGGCTGAGCTGCCGTACAGCTTGCTGAAGACAGTATCTGGGCGGATCATCAACGAAGTACGGGGTATCAACCGTGTGACTTATGACGTCAGCAGTAAACCCCCCGCAACTATTGAGTGGGAATAGCGTTACTAGTTAGATATGAGTGAGGCGCAAAAAGCTGAGGTAACGCTCCCGTTGCCTCAGCTTTTTTAATTTTTGAGCTACGGCGGCGTCAAATCAACATTCAATGGTTCACCATTATTCTTTGCTTGATGCACAATGTTTATATGAGTACTGGCAACTTGTTGGAACAGACCGTGGACACAGACGCCCTGCAGTTTTTAGACGATGAGGTGGCGGGAGACAGTGGTAAGCCACTTGTTTGGCGTCTGCTGGTTGTCGACGACGAACCTGATGTGCACAGAGCAACAACCTTTGCGCTGGCGGGCATCGAGATATTGGGACGTCAGTTGGAGTTTTTGCATGCCTACTCAGCAGCGGAAGCGGCCAGTATTCTCTCCACACAGTCTGATGTTGCGATTGTTTTGCTTGACGTGGTGATGGAGAGGGAAGACGCCGGTCTCGCCCTTGTCAAGACGATTCGCACTGAGCTTAACCTGACGGACCTTCGCATTATTCTGCGGACGGGACAGCCTGGTTACGCGCCAGAAATCGAAACGATTCACGACTACGACATCAACGACTACAAGACAAAGTCGGAGTTAACCCGTACCAAGCTGTATGCGACGGTAACTGCTGCACTGCGCGCGTACGAACAAATCCGCAAACTGGATGAAATGGCTTTTTACGATCGCCTTTCCTGTTTGCCAAACCGTAACAAGTTCATTGACCTCAGCGAAGCTCGACTTGCTTGTGCTGCTAGTTGCAACGAGATCATCGCGATACTGGACATCGATGACTTTTCAGAGATCAATGATGCCCTCGGTCACCAGCAGGGTGACAGGTTGCTTCAGTCTGTTGCAGATCGCCTCAAATTTGAGTTGGGCCCTGATGCTGTTTTAGCACGAATCGGAAGCGATACATTCGGGCTGATGGGGCCACATGACGTGGTCGATCCGATCAGGATTCTTGCGCTTTTCCGCCGTCCTTTTGTGGTTCAAGACGACGCCATGGTTGTCACCGCGACCATGGGATTGACAAGCCTGATGAGCGGAAGTACCTCCGGCAGAGACGCGTTGAAGGATGCGAACATAGCCCTAAAGCGCGCCAAGAAAAGTCGTCGTGGAGGATTCGTGATGTTCTCCGCCGAGATGGGCTCAGACATTCGCGAGCGGGTTCGGTTATTGCAAAGCCTGCGGAGCGCTGTGGAGAGCGAACGGCTTTTTATCGTTTATCAACCTCAAGTTGATCTGATCACAAACGCGGTCGTCGGTTTAGAGGCTCTTATACGTTGGCGTAACGAAGATGGAACTTTCGTTCCTCCCGACCGATTTATTCCTCTTGCAGAAGCTTCCGGAATGATTATCGCCATTGGAGATTGGGTGTTGAGGATGGCCTGCCATGAGTTGGTTAGGCTGCAGGGGCAGGGCGCGAAGGACATTCGGATGTCGGTCAACGTGTCCCAGATTCAATTTCGAAATCCTGAGTTCATCGATAAGCTGAAGTCAGCTCTGTCCGACACATCTATTCAACCCGAGTGTCTGGAACTGGAGATTACAGAGTCCGTTGCAATGGAAGATGCAGACTTCATGCTGGAGACCCTGCACAGTGTGCGCGAGCTAGGAATATCGATCGCCATTGATGATTTTGGAACCGGATATTCATCACTCAGTCAGTTACGACAGTTGCCCATCGATAGGTTGAAGATTGATAGGGCCTTTGTTTCGGAGTTGAGTGACGATGTGATGGGGGGCCATATTGCGTCGATGGTGATCGAGTTAGGCAGAAATTTGCAGTTAAAAGTTATTGCCGAAGGTATTGAATCCGAAGCACAAGCAGCGCGCTTAAAGCAGCTGGGTTGCCACGAAGGTCAAGGGTACTTGTATGCCAAGCCCATGACCTCAGTCTTGCTGAAAGACTGGCTGAAGGAGCGCGGGGCAATCGTTGGAATCTGATGATTTTTTTATGACACTGGCCTTGGAGGAGGCCGTGTTAGCAGAGTCTGCCGGTGAAGTCCCTGTGGGTGCTGTAGTTGTTCTTAAAGGGCAGGTGATTGGCCGTGGACGGAATAGAACTCGAGAGTTGAACGACCCTAGCGCCCACGCAGAGATACTCGCGGTGAGAGATGCTTCTCAAGCCATTGGCAGTCACAGATTGAGTGGTGCTGAGCTGTTTGTAACCCTGGAACCTTGCACGATGTGTAGTGGTGCAATTTTTCATAGTCGCCTCGCTCGAGTGGTTTTTGGTGCACCAGATCCCAAAACTGGTACCGCGGGGTCTGTTTTGGATCTTTTCAGCCAGCGTCAACTCAACCACCACACGCTGGTAACCGGTGGAGTTCTCAGAGACGCGTGTCAGCGAATTCTGCAATCTTTTTTTGTGTCGGCGCGAATGAGAAACCGCGAGGAACAAATCTCACTTCGGGAAGATGCATTGCGTTTAGATGCGCAGGCATTACCTTGCCCCGATGATTCGACAATCAGAAGCAGCTATTTTTATACCAGTGAAGGTTATCGAATTCGGTATCTGGATTCGAATACGGTAAATCCGAGATACACCTTGCTTTGTGTTCATGAATTGGGTTTTTGGTCTTTCCAAGTGTGGTCCTTAGTGAGCCGCATGGCTCATCATGGTGTGCGCGTCATCGTTCCAGACCTGCTTGGCCATGGCTTGAGTGATAGACCGAAAAAAAGTGCATGGCATTCTGTGCGAGCGCACGTAAATTCGCTCATCGCATTGACGAAATATATGGACCTTACCCCGACCCATATCGTGGCCATAGGCAACGCAAAAGCGATTGGGACTGAACTTTGCTCTGTTTTGAAATTAGATGAGTCTTCAGTTTTATCAATTGTTACAGCCAGGCCGCCAGCGTTGGCGGCTCTAGCCGAGTCGTCCCGCCATCAAAGCTGCAGGTCGATCGGTGGTTTGTCCAGAAAACAATTGAATCACTTGGTTGGTTTTCCAGACAATGTGGTAAAGGCGTTGATTGCGCACTTTCCCGACAAGGGTCATGCCGCCGTATTGGATGCCATAAGAAAACCTGATTTCTCACCCGAAAATACGCTCAAATCACCGACATTTTGTCCGGTCGTTTTGGATGAAACCCATCTCGATTTTCTTGAGCGTGAGTTGTTGATCAAATGAGCCTCGTTAAAAAAGTTATTTATCTATATTCTCCATCGGGCGCTGTTCGCGACCGTGCTGCCTTCAAAAGAGGAGTTCGTCGTCTTACTGAATTGGGATATGACGTGGAAGTCGATCAAGATGCCCTGACTCGTTTTGAGCGGTTCGCCGGAGATGATGCGACTCGAATCCGAGCTGTCGAGCGTGCTGCGAATAGTGGCGCAGATGTCGCCCTGATAACTAGAGGTGGTTACGGCATTACACGGGTCATAGATCGACTGCCCTATACCTCTATTGCTTCTGCCATTGAGAACGGAACTCAGTTTGTTGGAATCAGTGATTTCACTGCCTTGCAGCTAGCTTTGTTCGCGCAAACTGGAGCCCGCACTTGGGCAGGCCCTGCACTGTGTGAGGGGTTCGGTGTAGGTGGTGTCAGCGGTGAAATTCCAGACGACATTATGGAAGACTGCTTTGCTGACCTGCTGATGGGGCAAGGGGAGGGGACAGGTTGGCGACAAGATCGCAACGGTCATATTTCAGAAACTGATTTTGTGATCGAGGACGCTACCCTGTGGGGTGGCAATCTGACGGTTCTCACGTCTCTGATAGGTACTCCTTACTTTCCGGATATTCGAGAAGGAATTCTGTTTCTCGAGGACGTCGCAGAACATCCTTACCGTATTGAGCGTATGTTGGCGCAGTTAATGAGGAGTGGCGTCCTGGCGCGTCAACAAGCAATAGTTTTAGGTCAGTTTAGCGCTTACAAACTGACTTCTCATGACAGCGGTTTTGGCCTGCCAAAGGTAATTGGCTGGTTGCGTAATCAGCTCAATATTCCTGTCTATACCAATCTTCCGTACGGCCACGTACCGACCAAAGTACTCCTTCCGTTTGGCTTGAAGGTCGATTTAACCTCGAGCGGCAAAGACGTGCTCTTGTACTGGGGGCATCATTAGTTTTAAGAGTGGCGTACTGAAAATTTGTTCGTTAGGTTGTGAGGCACTAGGCCTACAAACATGGTGCTAATTTGGTGAAGTTTCTCTTTAGCCACCGCTTCGCCACTTAAGGATGCAATTGCTGCCATAACATCCCCACGCAAATACCAAAGATCATCGATATCACTTGCATAAGTAACTCGAAGCTGAACTAAGGGGAATCGTTTTTCTGCAACATCGCCTAACGCCGCTAGCATCTCCATGCGAATCTCGTGCAACGTGGTCACCGAGGCTTTTTTTGAGGGCCCGGACAGTCCTTGCAACAAAGAACCAACGCGGCCAACCAAGTTTTTTGCAATCCAACTCATGTATATTTTCCTTGCTTTTGTGCGAACATAAAGCCATCAGGAGAGCGGTGCAATAGGGGTTTTGCGAATTGTTCCCGTTACGCAACAGCACCAAGTGGACTTAACGGTCGCGTAACAATGTTGTGTATTAGATTCGGTTGGCTCGTAATTCGCATTAACGCCTTTTAATGCGCTTGTAACTTAAGTCATGCGAAGCCTTTCGGAATATCACGGATGGGTATTAAATCAACTGTCGTCTTCACAGATCTTCATGGAAGCACCGGTGCGTTCGGGGCTTTAGGGAACGCACGCGCGACCGTTGTTATCACTCAAATTCTTGACCAGATTACAGCGCTGGTCTACGCGCATCAGGGACAGCTCGTAAAGAAGCTCGGCGACGGCGTAATGGCGGTGTTTGGGCAGCCTGGCAAGGCGTTAGATTTCGCAGTTCAGGTGCAACGGGTCCATAGCCGCCATTTATACAATTTTGAATTAGGTGTGAGTTTGCCCGTCAAGATCGGAATCGCATTTGGTGATACTGAATTCACCGAGGGTGATTACTACGGTGACGCGGTCAATGTCGCTGCGCGTCTATGTGATTTAGCTGGCCCTAGCCAGATTTGGGCGAGCAAAGGAAGTGTGGACGTGCTTGCCCTAAAAAAGGGGGTATCCGTCCGTGCCGTAGGCAACATTGCCATCAGGGGGCGTTCGGAAAACTGCGAAGTTTTACAGGTCGAGTGGAAAGAGGACGAGCAGTCTGATTTTTTGACAATGCAAGCGCAGATTATGGTGAGCACATTGTCCGGCAAAGATGTCTTAGGCAAGCAAGTCGATCTTACGTACCGGGAAAAGCACATGACATTCCGCTCGTTCGAATTACCGGCACATATAGGCCGGGTGAAGAGTGCTGAGTTTATCGTTTCCGACCCAAGGGTCTCTCGGATGCACGCGCGGCTGGTTTGGCGCAACGGGGGGGTTCTGGTCGAAGACCTCAGTACTTATGGGACGTGGGTGCGGTTTGCTGATGACTCGTCTGGGGAAATCTTATTGCGTCGTGATGAGTGTGTTTTGCACGGGTCAGGTGAACTAGGGCTTGGGGCTTCCTTTGGCGACAGCAGTGCGCCTGTGGTGTCGTTCTCAGTAAGCTGAACAATCTCCATGCACAATGGTTAACATAATATACATCGTATGAAGTAAAAGAGCCTCAACAGTAGCAAGAAGGATTCTTAGCGTGTCTTGTGGATTGCTAATGCAGCGTTAGCAATTTATGGGGCGCGCTAAAGCAGCAGATTGGATGCACCCTGGTCACGCAGATGTAGCAGCTACCAAACGCCCTTGGGACGTAGAGCCCTCACAAAGGCGCCGATGATTTCCATGGACTCGTCTTTTTTTGCCTGTCGTGCAAAGTCCATGGCCGTGAGCCCTTTGCTGTTTTTGAGACTGGGATCGGCACCAGCCTCGAGCAATAGCTTTACAACAGAACTGTTGCCGTACATCGCTGCCATCATCAGAGGTGTGGATCCATTTGGGGATGCGGCATCAATGTAGGCGAAGTTTTCCAGCAGCAGCCGCACCACAGGAATATGAGCGTTAGTCGCTGCGTAGTGCAATGGAGTCCAGCCCGTTTTATTTACGTCTGCGTCTTTGGCAATCAATACTGCACACAAATCCACATCCCCCGCGAATGCTGCCAACATCAAGGGGCTCTCATCGTCTGGAGATCTGACTTCAACACGAAGGCTGGGTTGTTCTAAAAGTAGCTTCGTGGCCTTGTTTGCCGACAACTTAATGGCCAACAGTAGCGCAGGTAAGCCCTTGGGATTCACTGTGTTGGGGTCAAAGCCGCGACTCAAGAGACTCTGGATGACCAAGGGGTTGTCAGTCTCGATGGCTTTGAAGAAATCCTCATACGATCCCGCATGAGCGCCACCGCACCAAAGGGACAAAGCACCCAAAACCAAGAGGAGACGTCTTTTAGGATGATTGCGCATGGTTACACCTTGAACAAAACATCGAAATTCACGCTTGTCTGCTCTGCAATTTTTTCAATAGTCACGTTCTTTACCCGGGCTAATTCTTGGGCTACATGAGGAACGTAGGAAGGATTGTTTAGCTTGCCACGGTATGGCACCGGTGCAAGGTATGGGCTATCGGTTTCAATCAATAAACGATCGAGTGGCACAATGGCTGCTACATCCCTGATACTTTGAGCAGATTTAAAGGTAATGATTCCAGAAAATGAAATGTAGAAGCCCAAATCAAGAGCTTGGCGCGCGACATCAACGTCTTCCGTAAAGCAGTGGAAAACACCCCCCGCACTGCTTTGATCACCGCACTCCCCTGCTTCCTTAAGAATTGCCAAGGTGTCGTCCGAGGCGCTTCGTGTGTGAATCACCAGTGGCTTATTTAATTTTCGTGCTGCCTCGATATGCACACGGAAGCGCTCTCTTTGCCACTCCATATCGGAGATGCTTCTGGATCCGAGGCGGTAGTAGTCCAGGCCTGTTTCACCGATTGCCATGACTTTGGGTAGGCTGCCCCATTGCAAGAGACGCTCAAGATCTGGCTCTTGCACTCCTTCATTGTCTGGATGTACCCCAACCGTCGCCCAAATATGAGGCTGAGCCACTGCAAACTCGTGGACCGTAGGAAACTCTTCTAGCGTCGTGCAGATGCACAAGGCGCGAGTTACCTGCGCTGTTTTCATCGCATCCGAAATATCTGGCCATTGGGATGC
This sequence comes from Rhodoferax potami, assembly GCF_032193805.1. Classification (NCBI taxonomy): domain Bacteria; kingdom Pseudomonadati; phylum Pseudomonadota; class Betaproteobacteria; order Burkholderiales; family Comamonadaceae; genus Rhodoferax; species Rhodoferax potami. The sequence goes on from NZ_JAVBIK010000001.1 coordinate 25,283, forward strand.
GAGTTCGGGAAACGTAAGATGGCAGTGGGAATCAGTAAACATGCAAAGTCCGCAAGAAACTCGCGGCCGTCCTCGACACTACATCTGACGCCCTCCGAGTCGTGAGTTTTAAACCGTTTGAGTAGGACGCTCAGAGGCCATATGCGCCCCCAAAATCTCTTCTATTTTTAACTTGAGTGCCCGTGACTTTTCGTCTTTAGGAAACAAAATACCCACCCCTTGGGTTCTCCCGCCAGCAGCTTTGGCGGGTGTAACCCAGGCAACTTTCCCTGCTACGGGGTAGCGCTGCATGTCTTCGGGCAATGAGAGCAACACATAGACATCATCACCCAGGCTGTAGTCGCGCGTTGTCGGTATGAATACGCCTCCCTCGGTAAACATGGGTATATAGGCAGCGTAAAGCGCAGCTTTCTCCTTGATCGAAAGCTGAATAACGCTGGGCCTTGCACTAGCGGTAGGGGTACTGGTCATAGTCTCTTGGGTTCCCCAGAGTTTAGGACGGTTTGCGCTTTGGATACAAGCGACTCGGTCAATAGGCCTGCGTTGAAAGGATGATCAATCGTCTTCATCGATTGTGACAATTCCTTGGACCATGCAGACAGCACAAACATGGGCACTCGCACGTCCTGGAGAGCTTGACGTGGAAAAAAGCGGGGATCTGCGCCTGTAGAAACCACCATAAGATCGTGGCAAACCTTCTGAATCGCGTCGATCTGAGAGGCCGCGCTCCAATCTTTGAATATGCTCACATCGCCCATGCGCAAAGCATGGGGGATAGCGGACCACCGATGGAGTGCGCCTTCTGCTTGCGCCAGTGTCAAGGCGAACTCAGGTCTGCCACCTGATGCCTTGAGCGCCAGATTCATCTGCTCGGCAGTGACTGCTTGGCCAGCCAACCAACTCTCGGCTTCTTGAATAGGCGGCCATTGCAATGTGTGAGAAATACAGCGACTACGGATGGTGGGTAGCAACTGGTGGGCAGATTCAGTGGCAAGGACAAACCGCACATCACCTGGAGGTTCCTCTAGGGTCTTGAGCAAAGCGTTCGCGGTAATGTGATTCATCTGCTCCGCAGGGAACACCACAACCACCTTGCCTCGCCCTCTTGCACTGGTGCGTTGCGAGAACTCCACAGCATCGCGCATTGCATCGACTCTGATTTCTTTGCTCGGCTTGCGCTTTTTGTCATCCACCTCTGCTTGGGCCTTTTCACTCAACGGCCAACCGAGCTCGATCATGGTGGTTTCAGGCATCAGCATGCACAAATCCGCATGCGTTCGCACCTCGATAGCATGGCAACTGCCGCAGGTGCCGCACGCCCCTGCCCCGCTCAGTGCTTCGCAAAGCCAGGCACGCGCAAGCTCCATAGCCAGGGCGTACTGCCCCAGTCCGGACGGACCTTGCAAAAGCCAAGCGTGACCGTTTTGGCTCAATAACGCGCTTCGCTGGCGCTCAATCCATGGTGCAAGGTTCATGCTTTCAGCAGTCCTCGCGTCACAAGTGCTGCCAATACATCAGAACGCACGGCAGCGATTGTTTGATCCGCATTGATCCTGGCAAAACGTGTAGGGTCCTCTTGTGCTCGCCGTTCGTAGGCCTCTGCCACTTTTTCAAAGAACGCCTGAGGTTGAGATTCAAATTTATCCGGGATCCGCGCAGACGTCAGTCGCTGGGCCGCTACGGCGGCCGGCAAATCGAACCAAATAGTCAACAGCGGCTTTATGGGTCGCGGCGAATCAGCGTCGTTCTTGGCAACAGGCGGAGTTTGCACCCAAGCTTCAAGGGTCTCCAAGGTGCTCCAGGCACAACCTCTGCCCCCGCCTTGATAAGCAAAACTGGCATCAGAAAAGCGGTCACACAAAACCACATCGCCACGCGCTAATGCGGGCCAAATCACCTGTTTCAAGTGATCGCGCCTCGCGGCAAACACAATCAGTGCTTCAGTCATTGCGTCCATCGGGTCATTCAAGACCAAACCCCGCAGCTGCTCAGCCAACGGTGTGCCACCTGGCTCCCGCGTCAAGGTGACTCTGGCGCCCGTAGCTTCAAACGCTAGCCGGACAGCATCGATATGGGTCGATTTGCCCGCTCCATCGATGCCCTCAAAACTTATAAACAGTCCCTGCATAACTTCTGGCTCAGCGCCCTCTTTGGTACTTGTCAACCGCCCTATTGTGCTCGTCCAAAGATTCGCTGAAATAGCTGCTTCCATCTCCCCGGGCCACAAAATAAAGTGCCTTGGATGACACCGGTTGAATCGCGGCAATGAGTGCAGATTTCCCCGGTAAAGAAATCGGGGTCGGTGGCAGTCCATTGCGGGTGTAGGTGTTGTAAGGGGTATCCGCCAGCAAATCGGAGCGTCGCAAGTTGCCGTCGAAACGTTCGCCTAAGCCATAAATCACCGTCGGATCGGTCTGCAAGCGCATTCCAATTTGCATCCGGTTGTGAAATACCGATGAAATCAACGTTTGGTCCGCCGTCTTGCCTGTTTCTTTTTCAATGATGCTGGCGAGAATCAAAGCCTGCTCGGGCGTTTGCAAATGCTGGTTTGCTCGGCGAAGGCTCCACGCGGCCTCGAGTTGCTTGTCCATTGCTATGAGGGCCTGCCCGAGTACATCCATATCACTGCTGCCCTTGGCATAGGTGTAGGTGTCAGGAAAAAAGCGCCCTTCCGGATGTTGCCCGGCTCTCCCTAGGGCTGCCATGATGGCGTCGTCCGACAACCCCCGGCTGTCTTGTTTGAGTGCGTCGGCTTTGGCCAATGCCTGTCTTGCTTGGCGAAATGTCCAGCCTTCCAGAATGGTGACGGACCTGAGCGCTTGGTCACCGCGTACAAACTTCTCCAGCAACGTCCGGGGCGTGATACCTGCATTCAGCTCGTAACTGCCAGCGCGGATTTGGCGCGATTTGCCAGAGAGCCGGAACCAAGCATAGAGCAGATCTTCCGACACATCCACTCCCGAGCTTGCCACCTGATGTGCCACTTCACGCGCACTACTTCCTGCGTCTATATGAATATCAACTACTGTTGATTCCAACTTCAGCGGTGACTGAACCCATACAAAGCCCGAAGCCACTAAAGCGACAACTGCCAAAACGACGGCAATGAAAAAGCGCACGGCCCTACTCTCTGTCTGGATGAAACGAAGAATGATAATTCAGGCTATGACAGCACTGAACGCATCCACACCATTCGCCCTGCCTACCGGGGTGGCAAGATTGACACATTGGGGCGTGATCCGTCTTCACGGCGCCGACGCTGCCAAATTCATTCATGGCCAACTGACGCAGGATTTCTCGTTGCTGGGCTCAGATCAAGCTCGCTTGGCAGCTTTTTGCAATGCCAAAGGCCGCATGCAGGCCAGCTTCGTCGGGTTTAAGGCATTAGATGGCGATATCTTTTTGCTTTGCAGCAAAGATCTGCTGGCCCCTACGCTCAAGCGTCTATCGATGTTTGTCATGCGCGCCAAGGTTCAGTTGAGTGACGTGTCGGACATTTACGCCATCTGGGGACTCTCTGGAGACGCCACCAAAACCACAGCTGGGACGCATGACCAGGCATGGTCCAAGGCTGACTTGGCGGACGGCACCGCCATTACGCTTTATCCCGCGGGACCCACCAAGCGCCAACTCTGGGTGAGCCCGGTCGATGCACCTCAACCAGAAGGTGTTGCAATGAGCTTGCAGACTTGGCAATGGGGAGAAGTCATCAGCGGCATCGCCACCGTGACACAGCCGGTCTTTGAGGCGTTTGTGCCGCAAATGTTGAACTACGAGTCTGTGGGCGGGGTCAACTTCAAAAAGGGCTGCTACCCGGGCCAAGAGGTGGTAGCTCGCAGTCAATTTCGGGGCACATTAAAGCGACGCACCTACCTCGCACACACAGCTGTCGAACTGTCGCCGGGCCAAGACGTCACTGTGGCTGAAGACACCGAAAGCGTAGTTGGCCAAGTCGTGCAAGCTGCGGCCTGCCCTTCTGGCGGTTATGACGCCTTGGTGGTGTTACAGACCTCTCACCAAGACGCTGAATTGGCAGTAGCCGGGGCTAGGCTCACGCTCCAACCTTTGCCCTACCCGTTATTGGAAAGCATTTGAGGCCTGTTTACCATCTGTTTATCGGGGTTGACGGGTTGCATGTGCCGCAAGGCAGCCCATAATAAGCATTGAACGACACCGCGCCCGAAGGACTACGACCGCTTATGTCTACACCGCTTAGCAAAGAAGAAGCTTTTGCCCGATTGGGTTCCATCACCCGTGAAATGCACGAAGCACTCTCGGTATTGGGCGCGAATCAACTTCACAACATCGTCGAAGAAATTCCGAACGCCCGTGATCGCTTGGCCTATGTGGGCAAGATGACCGAAGACGCGGCCAACAAGGTGTTGAACCTGGTCGAAGAAGCAAAGCCCGCTTGTGATGACTTGGCGAAACGTGGCGATGAGCTGGGTGCTGCGCTCACCCGCTTGGCGCAGAGCGCGGACTACAGTGATGAAAAAGCCAAGGGCCTCTTAGTGACCTGCGGAAAGTTTGCCCACTCCACGGCGCAGTTTTCATCCAAGCAGGCCGAGGTCTTGAGTGACATCATGATGGCCCAGGACTTTCAGGATCTGTCGGGCCAGGTGATCAAGAAGGTAATCGACATCATCACCCGGACCGAAATGCAATTGGTCCAGCTCCTGATCGACAGTAGCCCTGAGGCTGTGGTGAGCACAAAGGCTGCTGCAACCGAAGGCACCGTGTCCGTCGACGACCATGTGCTCGAGGGGCCGCAAACTGCGGACAACGCACTCAAGCAAGATGATGTGGATGACTTGCTGGCCTCTTTAGGCTTTTAATTGAAGCCCGGCGGCCGCTCTTCAGGTCCAGCGAATTTCCATCTCTTGGTGGGCAATGCCCGCCTCTTCGAATTCTGGCCCTACGGGCTCAAACCCTTCTTTTCGATAGAACCCGGAAGCGCTTGCTTGGGCGTGCAGCACGATGGCTCTATCCCCGCGCTGCTTGGATGCGTTCATCAAGGCGTGCAGTACTTCTCGTGCCAAACCCTGGCCGCGCAAGGCCGGGTCTGTGGCCATGCGGCCGATGCGGCCGGTTCCGGGTGCGTGCACCAGAAGCCGTCCGCTGGAAACCACTCGCCCTAAACCATTTACCACGGCCGCGTGTATCGCCGATTCATCGGCGTCGTCATAGACCAGAGCGGGCGATATCTTTTGTTCGTTCACAAACACGCTATTTCGCAAGGGCGTGATGCTTTCGCCCAGAGCCTGCCAAGACCCTGTAATCGTCTTGATCATGGGCGCGCCTGCTTCGAAATCCGAGAGAACCTTTCTTAGTGCTGTGGGCACTTGGCGTGATGTGCGGCTTGCGGGATCTGCGAACACATAAATCAGCTCAGCGCTGACGAGTAGCGCGCCGTTGTGAAACACCGCACCTGCATAACGCAGTGAACTATTGCCGATGGACTCCAGCCGGAGCCCCACTTGCAGCAACTCGTCATATAGTGCCGGAGCGTGGTAGTCCAAGGTGGCTTTTTTGACGAACAAATCGCCCTCCAAAGACGCCATCGTGTCGGTATAAGGGAGCGCCAATTCACGCCAATAGGCACCCATGGCGGTGTCGAGGTACATCAGGTAGTGCGCGTTGAATACGATCTTTTGCATATCCACTTCCGACCATCGCACCCGTAGCGGGTGCAAAAACCTGAAGTCTTGGAGCGAAGAATTCATGATGTCAGCCTCAGGTAGTGGTGTGGAGTGCCGCGCGCAGTGCGCGGGCGGCATCGGCATGTGCGTGGGCCGCCTCCGGAATGGCGCGGCCCATTTTGATGAACTCGTGGACAACGCCCCGGTAAATTTCCAGATCTACCGGCACACCCGCCATGCGCAGGCGGTCGGCATACTGCACCCCCTCGTCTACCAAGGGGTCGCATTCGGCAAGTCCTATCCATGCAGGCGCTGTGCCGGCAAGATCGGCTTCCAGTCCGTCCGGGCGCACGCCGTCCAGCGGGGCAAAGCGCCAGTCATCCCGGTCAGCTGGTGTGCGGATGTAGTGATCGAAAAAGTAAGTGATATTGGTCTCGTCGAGAACAAAGCCTTTGGCATAGCGGCGGTGTGAGGGTGTGTTTTGGTGCCCTGCACAACCTGGATAAAAAAGCAACTGCAAGGCCAAAGGCAAGCCCTGGTCCCGCGCTTCAATGGCGCATGCGGCAGACAAAGTGCCTCCGGCACTGTCCCCGCCAATGGCCATGCGCTGGCCATTCAACCCGCGCTCGCCACCATGGTGAGCAAGCCATTGCACGGCATCCCAGCTGTCCTCATGCGCTGTCGGGAATTTGTACTCCGGGGCTAACCGGTAGTCGAGGGAGACCACGGCGCAACCTGCCAGGTGGGCCAAGCGGCGGCAAAGGCCGTCGTGGGTGGCGAGGCTCCCTACGGTAAAGCCACCTCCATGCAAATACAGCAGCACCGGTAAAGCCGTGTGATCCGGTGCGTAGTGGCGGGCAGGAATCGCGTATCCATCGCGCGCGGGGATTGAAAAGTCTTCGACCCGCGCAAGCTTTTGTACCGGCAACTCCAGTACATTCGCCGCCGCCGCATAAGCCGCTTTGGCTTGGGTTGCCGAGAGTGCATGCATGGGCACGTGCCCTGCCCGGGCAATACTGTCCAACACCTTCAGCGTGGCCGGAGTGAGCAAGGCACGCGGGTTGGCGTGGCGGTCAAAATGGGGACTCATGGAACGTAGGGAATTGGGTACATTGGAAACCTGTTCAATCCTACACGGCGACACCATGGCTTTGATTCAATACCTGACCCAGATCCAGTTTGAATGTGGCGCACTGCGCCTGCTGCGCAGCGAGTGCGAGCGCGTCGGCATCAGCCGCCCGCTGATCGTGACAGATGCGGGCGTCAAGGCCGCCGGTATCTTGCAGCGGGCCTTGAATGCCTTGGGGGACATGCCCGCGGCCGTTTTTGACCAGACCCCTTCCAATCCCACCGAAGCTGCAGTGCGGGCGGCCGCCGCGCTTTACCGGGCACAAGGCTGTGATGGTTTGATTGCGGTGGGCGGCGGCTCCGCCATTGACTGCGCCAAAGGCGTTGCGATTGCGGCGACCCATGAAGGGCCGTTAACCCACTACGCCACCATCGAGGGTGGCTCTGCCCGCATCACCGACAAAGTCGCTCCCTTGATTGCGGTACCGACCACCAGCGGCACCGGCAGTGAGGTGGCGCGGGGTGCCATCATCATTGTGGATGACCATCGCAAGCTTGGCTTCCATAGCTGGTACCTGGTGCCCAAGTCGGCCATCTGCGACCCGGAGTTGACCCTGGGCTTGCCGGCGCGTCTGACCGCTGCAACCGGCATGGACGCGGTGGCACACTGCATGGAGACCTTTATGTCCGCCGCCTTTAATCCGCCGGCGGACGGCATCGCCCTCGACGGTCTGGAGCGGGCATGGGCCCATATCGAACGCGCCACTACCGATGGTACCGACATCGAGGCGCGCCGCCAACTGATGAGTGCCAGCATGCAAGGCGCCATGGCGTTTCAGAAAGGTCTGGGTTGCGTGCATTCGCTCAGCCATAGTCTGGGCGGCGTGGATCCTCGCTTGCACCACGGTACCCTCAACGCCATGTTTTTGCCAGCGGTCATCGCATTCAACGCAGAAGCTGAGTCTGTGAAAGCAGACAAGCGCCTGCAGCGCATGGCCCATGCCATGGGTTTGAACTCCGCTGCTGATATCGGAGACGCTGTCAAAGACATGAACGCCCGACTAGGCCTGCCCTCGGGTCTCGGCGCTATGGGAGTCACCGAAGATTTGTTCGACAAAATCATCGCAGGCGCTATGGCGGACCACTGTCATAAGACCAATCCACGGTTGGCCAGTTGGGACGACTACAGAGCCATGCTGGCAAAAGCGATGTAGGCCATCTTTACCCTCGTGAGCGCTATCCGGGGGCAGATAGCGCTATACACTGCGCAGCGCCTTCATCATCCGCGCTGCAGCGCTCCATTCCGCCGTCGCTATGCCCCAGGTAAAACAGAGAGCCACACAACGACTACCTTTTTTCCGCGGAAGCTATCCCCTGCTCTACTTCGCGATTCTGGTGATCATGGTTGCCGTGAGCCTGACGCGGTATCACTTGCTTATCAAAGACATCGTTGCCGAGGCCACGGAAGACCGGGCCTTGCAACTGGAGCTGCTGGGTGCGTATGTTCCAGACAATCTGTTACGCAAAAGCCTGGTCTCTCATGGCACCGAGATCCAAGACTCCTTGGACGAGGAACTGGGCAGGCATCGCGGTGTGCAGTCGCTCCAATGGGAGTTTGAAGGTCGCAATTACACCAGCGATAGGCCCGCTACCGCGAGCGCGAAAGTCCCCCGCTGGTTTGCCGAGCTCGCCAACCTTGCGCCGTTGCAACAAGAGTTCGCGGCCATCTCCCCCCAGGGCAGCAAGGCCCGCTTGACGGTCCGGATGCGAGGCGACACCACCCTGCAAAAGAGCTGGGTCACTGTGATGCGGCAGATCCCGGTCTCTCTGTTGATCTTCGTGACGGTGTTCACCTTGTTGTCGCTGCTCTTGAGGGTCAATTCCCGCTTGCTGGAGCGTTTAAGTTTCGCTAGCGACACGCTGCGTTCCGGGGAGTTGGGGGTGCGGATGGTGGAAACCGGCACCTCCGAGATGCGCGCGGTGGCCCAGACCTTTAATGCCATGGCGGCAGAAATCGAGTCTTTGGTGCACTCCTTGCGTCAGAGCAAAACAGATCACCATGAGCAGGTTCACTTTACACATCAATTTATCAATGCGCTGCCACTTCCTGTTTTTGTGAGAGATCAAGACGGCACCTGTCTTGGGGTCAACAAAGCCTGGGAAGAGTTTTTCAACCACCCTTCGGGCGCAGTGGTGGGCGGCCGCTTGCGCAGCGATTTCGCCAACTTTCCCCGCGGGACCAACCAGTATCAAAAATTTGGTAAACCGCGGGAGGATCACGAGATCCAGATAAAAGTGGATGAACACCAGGTCCGTGACATGGCCTACTACAAGGCGCCGTTCACCCTCCGGGACGGTACCCAGGCCGGCACCATCGGCGCACTGGTAGACATTACCGACCGAAAGAACGCCCAAGCAGCGCTGTTGGCCGAGAAAGAGCGCGCAGTGGTCACGCTCTCGTCGATCGCCGACGGGGTCATCACGACCAATGCCGCCGGGCGCATTGAAACCATGAACGAGGCGGCCCAGTACCTGACAGGCCACCAGTTGGTGCAGGCTGTGGGGCTGCCACTAGCGTCCGTTTTTCGCCGGGACCCCACCTCTCAACCACTGCCAGAGGGGCTCCAGGTGAATCATTTGCACCTGGTGCAAGCGCCGGTCCACGCCTTGAATCAGCTTCTGGTGCATCGTTCCGGGGAGCGCTATGCCATCGAATTCACGGCCTCTCCCATCCGTTATTCGGGGGGCGAGGTGTCCGGTTGTGTGCTGGTGTTCCGTGATGTGACCGAAACCAACGCGCTGAAGAACGAAATTTCATGGCAAGCACGCCACGACCCCCTCACCGGATTGAACAACCGCAACGCACTGGGCGAGCGGCTCACCCATGCGCTGTTTCAGGCCCGCGAATCCGGGCAGAGCCTAGCGCTTTGCCTGTTGGATCTGGACCACTTCCAGGCAATCAATGAATCCGAGGGGCAGCGAATCGGCGACCGTCTGCTCAAAGAAGTCGGCCTGCGCCTGCGGCGCTTTGTCAAAGACGAATCCGACATCGCAAGGCTGGGTGGCGATGAGTTTGTCGTACTGTTTCATGAGAGTGCACAGGGGCCCCGGTTATTTGCACGCGTGCGCGAGTTGCTGGGGGCTCTCGCCCAGCCCTTTGCCATTGACGATGTCACGGTGAGCTGCACGGCGAGTGCCGGCATTGCGGTGTATCCGATGGACAACGCGAGCCCCGATACCCTGCTACGGCACGCCGATCAGGCCATGTACCAAGCCAAGCAAGCCGGCAGAGGCAACCTCCATTTGTTCGATGCCTTGCAAGACCAGCAGGTTCAAACCACCCATACCCGAATGGCGCGAATCGGGGAGGCCTTGCAGTCCGAAGAATTCCGCTTGCACTACCAGCCCAAGGTGTATTTGCGCAGCGGCGACATCATCGGTTTCGAGGCCTTGCTTCGCTGGCAGCATCCGGAGGATGGCTTGGTGGGCCCGCAGGCCTTCCTGCCTTTGATTGAAGAGACCGACCTGATCGTCGACACCGGCAACTGGGTGCTCTCGCAGGCCATGCGGCAATTGCAGCTGTGGGTACAGCAGGGGCACGCCTGGAAGGTCAGCGTGAATATTGCCGCACGCCATTTCCACCGGCCGGATTTCGTGGACTCGCTGCGATCCCTGCTGTTGGACTACCCCTCCGTCCCCGCCGGGCTGCTGGAGCTCGAGATTTTGGAGTCCGCTGCGCTTCAGGACATTCAATACATGCGCCACATGATGCAGGAGTGTCAGGCCTTGGGCGTGAGCTTTTCGCTCGACGACTTCGGGACCGGCTTTTCGTCTTTGTCGTACCTAAAAAGACTGCCGGCAGAGACCATCAAAATTGACCGCATGTTTGTCGACGGCATTCTGACCGACCCAGAGGACAGCACCTTGGTGAGCGCGATCGTCGGTCTGGCCCGTGCGTTCGACCGCGCGGTGATTGCCGAAGGCGTAGAAACCGATCAACAAGCCGAAAAGTTGTTGTCCTTGGGCTGCGAAATGGGCCAGGGCTATGGCATTGCCAAACCCATGCCGGCGGATGCGGTGGTGCCATGGGCTAAGGCGCGCCGCACAGCGAAACCCCTGCTCTAGCGCAATCGGCTGGAGAGCGCCGGGCTCAGCGTGGCCAGAAAACCCTCTACCGTGTCGGTGTAGTTGCCGGCCAGCCCGAGGTTCTTGTTGATCTCACCATGGCTGAGGTCCTGGCCGGAGACCTGCACCCTCACCCCCACGACGAGGGCCTGTTGGCTGAATGCTTGGGCCTGGGCACAAGAGTCGCCCCTGCGGGTGGAGCACACCGCCAGCATCGGTTTGGCAGAGCCCTGCAGCTGGTGCAGTGGGGATACTGCGCGCCAGAAGTCCGGATCGGTGCCAAACGCCGGGTCATACAGCTTGTAGTGGCGCGCTTTCATGATGCCGGCCACATCGAGCGCCGCACTGTCGAGCAGCACCGAACCCAGCCAGCCTTGGGCACCCGCTTGAGGCCCGTACACGGATGATGCCGAGAGCAAAGCCACCAGATGGGCCCCGGCCGAATGACCCATGAGCACAAATTGCTTGGGGTCTGCACCCCAGCTGCGCGCCTGGTTTTGCGCCACTGACAAGGCTTGCGCGACATCGCGCACCTGGTCGAGTGGGTCGGCCTCAGGCAGCAGGCGGTTGTTGATCGAGACGAATACCAAGCCCTTGGCAAGCCAGCGATGGGCTTTGTTGTCCACCACATTGCCATTGCGTTTGTCGCCGGTGCGCCAGGCCCCTCCATGCACCATGAAAATGACCGGTGCGGGGCCCGCCGCCTGGGTGTCGGGCAGATAAACATCCATTTTTTGCAGGGCGTCGCTGCCATAAGGCACGTCGCGCAAGACCCTGAACCGCGCTTCGCTCGCAGTGCCGCCGTCCGGGGCCTCCAAGGACTCTTCTGCGCCGCGCCGGTCTCCGCTGTCCCGACGCTCCATGATGCGCTGTTTGATGCGATCCAGCACATTGTCCGCATGGCTTGGCGTGGCGCAGACCCAGAGGGCTGCACACAGCAAAGGGAGTAAGGATGCGCGGAAACCGAAGCGCGGAAGATTCATAGCGGGTGTACCTGGTTCATGTCTGGCTTGTCCAGCCAGGCGATGAACTCGTCCACCATCTGCTGGCTTGCGCTTGTCGCGGCATTCCATGCCTTGACGCGCGCATCCAGATCATTGCCGTAGTGCGTAAAGTCTGTGCGGTCCGGGAGTTTGCTGTTCGGTAAAGTTTTCACCCAATCCGGATTGGGGGCCAGCAAGACCATGGTATCCAGAAACGGCGTGCTGCGATGGCGCCATTTCAGCCCTTTGTCCAACCAGCCCGGCACCACGCTTTGCTGGAAATGCGGGTACAGCACCAAGCCTTTAGGATAAAAAGTGCCGGTAGCCCCCGTATTCATTGCGGGAACAGCTCCTGAATATGTAGCAAGTTCTGCCCCCGGGTAGTTGAGGTGCAGGTGGTAATCGGTAATGCCACCATCCCAATACGCCCCTTTGGGTGCGCCAGGGATATCGTGGACGGCCCGCAAAACAAACGGAATTGAGCAACTGGCCTGCAGCGCAGGGTTGAAGTTGGCCTCGCTCAACAGCACGCGCCGGGTGCGGTAGTCCTGGGTCGCAAATGGCAGGGGCGCCGGGCCCTCGCCTGCCCCGCCGCTGGAAAACACCACCCGCTCCAGCCAGGCGCCCATGGCCTTGCGTTTGACGGTATTGGTCAAAAAGGCGCCCAAATAGCCCAGCGGGGTGCGCACGCCATGCTCGGTGCCCAGCATGTGCCTGCCGCGGGAGGTCACGATGTGCAACCGGTACCGCGGGTGGTTCAGCACCTCGGGGACGCGGCCGCCATAAAAAGCGAGCAGGTTGCGCCCGAAGGTTTCGCTCACCTGGTCTGCGCTGACCCGCTTTTGTCCGGGCGCAAGCTCGTAATGCTGGTGGATGTAGTCGTGCTCCAAGCGCTGAAAGGCAGACACCGGGTCATTCAGGCAGGCAGTCGCCATGCGCCACGCTCCGATGGAGGCGCCCACCAGATCCACCGGCTGGTTGGATCGCTGTAGCCAATCCCCGAACAAAAAGCGGTCCATCGGGCCAAGGATCAGCCCTTTGGGCCCGCCGGCAGCGCCGGGAATGGTGCGGATGTGCTCTGGTTGCAAGCCGTGCGCGGCCAATGACGCGCGGGCCGTCGGGCCCGCATAGATGCGAAGTGCTTTCATATCCGGTTCAGGTGTGGGCTGCCCAGTCAAACGGGTCTTGTTGCAGCACCATGTCGATGTTCAGGCCCAGCGCAATGCCGACGGCATCCGGGTAGGTCACGGCCAGCCCTTTTTCACTCAAGCCGGCCTCCTTGGCGCGTGCCCGCCAGGCGGCCAGGTGAATCACGCCGGCCAGGGGCTCGTAAACATTGTTGTCAAACGGGGCGTATTGGTGCTCGATGGCATCCACCATCGGCTTGGGAAACTGCCACATCCGCGCATAGCCCGCGCCCACGCTGGCATAACAGTAGCCCAGCACAGTGCGCTCTACAAAGGCGCGGTTCATGGCCAAGGGAGCGATTTCGTTGTCCAGCATGGCACACACATCGGGCATCGCCAAGTGCATGGCCAGCTCGCCAACCGCATGGATCAGTCCGGTGGTAAACGCCGCCTGGGCGTTGAGCCGGACCAAGGTGGCCAGTGAGCGCGACACCTTGGCCACGTTGAGGCTGTAGTCCCAGAACTGCGGCAGCAGGATGCCCGGCACCGCTTTGGGCGACGCCACCTCGGCGGCGGCCTGGGCCATCATCCGGACGTGGCTCAAATCCAGCAGAGCAAGGGCCTCAGAGACGGTGCTGATCTTGCCCGACTGCTGAAAAAAGCTCGAATTCGCCAGCTGGAGCAGCCGGCTGGTGAGCGCAGGGTCGGTGCTGATCAGGCGGTTGATTTTGTGCAGGTCCGCCTCGGGTTGGCCCAGCTCGCTCAGCAGCAGCGCCACCACTTTCGGAATGCTGGGCAGGTGAAACTGCTGTTCCAGCAAGGCACTGAGAATCATGTAGGCAAGCTCCGCAAAATTTTTCCATCTCCGCCCGGATTATCACAGCGCCGGGAAGGCAGTACTTTTCCTACTATCAGTTTTGTCACGATGCGCTTTAATTGAATCTAAACGTGCACATGCTGCGTAACAAGCAAGGCCCGTTCTACTTTTGCGTCGTTGGAGACCCTCATCATGAATTTTCACAACCAATCGGTGGGGAAAAAGCTCTTTATTGCTTTTTCCATCCTGGTCACCATATTGGTGGCTGTTTCGATTCTTGCAATTCAAAGTCTGAGCCAAGCCCAGCGGGACTTTGACGGATTTGTAAGCGATGAGTTCAGTCGTGGGAGTCTGGCGCGCGACATCCGGGCTGCGACTAGCGCCCGTGCCATATCTGCCCGTAACTTGATCATTCTGAATGGTGCCGAAGACATCAAGGCTGAATCTGTTGCAGTGCAAGCGGCCCACGATCGGGTGCAAGAGCGCCTGGCCCTGCTGAAAACCACTGTTGCAAATGCCAAAGACGTCAGCAGTGAAGAGCGGGCGCTGCTCGAAAAAATAGAAAAGCTGGAGCAGCAGTACGGCCCGGTAGCCCTTGCGATTGTGGCGAAAGCGACGTCCGGGCAGAAAGATGCTGCGATCCTCCAGATGAACGAGCAGTGTCAACCATTGCTCAAACAGCTGATCGGAGCCACTACGGAGTATTCCAAACTGATTGCTACCGCAGGTGGTAACGAAATCAAACGGTCTGGCGAAAAATTCCGGAGTAACCGGTTTTTGTTGGTGGCGAGCTCCATCGCTTCGGTGGTGATTTCTATTCTTTTAGCAACCATGATTCACCGCAGTCTCATGCGCTCGTTGGGCGCAGACCCTGCCCAATTGAGCGCTGCCGCCCAGCGTGTAGCCTCCGGAAATCTGGGTACGGTGGAAGGAAGTGCGAATGCTCCGAAAGATAGCGTTTTGGCCTCCCTTGGCGATATGCAGTCGGCCCTCGCATCCATTGTTGCCGGGGTGCGAAGCTCTGCAACCTCTATCGAAGCTGGCTCCCGCGAGATTGCCAGTGGCAACAACGACTTGTCGCAGAGGACAGAGCAACAGGCCCACAGCATCCAGCAAAGCGCTGCGTCCATGGAAGAAATGACGGCCAACGTGCAGCAAAGCTCAGAGACCGCTCAGCAAGCCAGCCTGCTCGCGACCAGTGCACGGGCAGCCGCAGAACACGGCGGGAGTGTTGTGGCACAGGTGGTGAGCACGATGGAAGACATTTCCAGCAGCTCACGCCGCATCGGAGACATCATCAGCGTGATTGACGGTATTGCTTTCCAAACCAACATTCTGGCGCTCAATGCTGCCGTGGAAGCAGCCCGTGCCGGCGAGCAAGGGCGCGGCTTTGCGGTGGTAGCCACTGAGGTGCGCACTCTCGCACAGCGGAGTGCGCAAGCTGCCAAAGAAATCAAAACCCTGATCGAGGCTAGCGTGGAGCGCGTGCAAGCTGGCACATCACTGGTGCAGACAGCGGGAACAGCCATGACCGGCATCGTGACCGAAGTCAATCGGGTGGCAGACCTGATTGGAGAAATAAGCACGGCCACTCGTGAGCAAAGCACAGGGATCGGTCAAATTGGTGCTGCCGTCACACAAATCGACCAGTCGACACAGCAAAACGCGGCATTGGTCGAGGAAATGGCGGCCGCGGCCGCCACGCTGAACCAACAAGCCAACGCTCTGGTGCAATCAGTAGAGGTCTTTCAGGTTGGAGACCAAGGTGGTCCCGGCCGTATCCACCCTGCCCGTTTGGCACTTCGTTGAAAAAAAAGCCCCGTGGAACGGGGCTTTGAAGCGTGTCACATGCGCTCTTTTAGCGCTTGAGCTTGGCGAATGCGGCTGCCATGGCGTTGCCGGCAGCCGGTGCGCTGTCTTGGTAGCGACCCACCTGTCGCTCGCCACGGGCCGGGCCCTGGTAGCGGTTATCACCGGCTTTTTGGCGAAACCCCGAGTCCTGCCCTCCAGCGCCCTTGGAACCTGCGGGAGCTGCTCCTATTTTCATAGTGAGGCCGATGCGCTTGCGGGCCACATCCACTTCCACCACCTGCACTTTGACGATGTCGCCGGTTTTGACGACCTCGCGGGCATCGTTCACAAACTTGTGCGCCAGCTGGCTCACATGCACCAAGCCGTCCTGGTGCACGCCCAAGTCGATAAAGGCGCCGAACTGGGCCACGTTGCTCACGGTGCCTTCCAGAATCATGCCTTCTTTCAGGTCGGCAATGTCTTCCACGCCGTCGTTGAAGCGGGCCACCTTGAAGTCCGGGCGCGGGTCGCGGCCGGGCTTTTCCAGCTCGGTGAAGATGTCTTTGACGGTGATCACACCAAATTGCTCGTTGGCGAACAGCTCGGGCTTGAGGGTCTTGAGCATGTCGGCGCGGCCCATGATCTCGGCCACCGGCTTGCCGGTTTTGGACATGATTTGCTCCACCACCGGGTAGGTCTCGGGGTGCACGCCCGTCATGTCCAGCGGGTTGCTGCCACCGCGGATGCGCAAAAAGCCTGCGCTCTGCTCAAAGGTTTTGGCACCCAGGCCGGTCACCTTCATCAAATCCTGGCGGCTGCCGAAGGCGCCGTTGGACTCGCGCCAGCGCACCACGGCCTTCGCCACGGTGCCTGACAAGCCGGATACACGGCTGAGCAGCGGCACAGAGGCGGTGTTCAGGTCCACGCCCACCGAGTTCACGCAATCTTCCACCACCGCGTCCAGCGTCTTGGCGAGTTCGCTCTGGTTCACATCGTGCTGGTACTGGCCCACGCCGATGCTCTTGGGGTCGATCTTCACTAGTTCAGCCAGCGGGTCTTGCAGGCGGCGGGCAATCGAGGCCGCACCGCGCAGGCTCACGTCCACGTCAGGCATCTCTTGCGATGCATATTCGCTGGCGGAGTACACCGAGGCGCCTGCTTCGCTCACTACGACCTTGTCGACTTTGATCTCAGGCGCACCGGCTTGGTCGGCCATCTTGGCCAAGAGCTTGATCAGGTCGGCGGCCAGCTTGTCAGTCTCGCGGCTGGCGGTGCCGTTGCCGATGGCAATCAGGTTCACGCCGTGCTTGGCGCACAGCTTGCCCAAAGTATGCAGCGAGCCTTCCCAGTCCTTGCGCGGCTCGTGGGGGAACACGGTCGCGGTTTCCACCAGTTTGCCGGTGGCATCGACCACGGCCACCTTTACACCGGTCCGGATGCCGGGGTCCAGGCCCATCACCACGCGCGGGCCGGCGGGCGCTGCCAGCAGCAGGTCGCGCAGGTTGTCAGCAAACACCTTGATGGCCACCTTCTCGGCGTCTTCCCGCAGACGGGCAAACAGGTCGCGCTCGGTTGACAGGCTGAGCTTGACCTTCCAAGTCCAGGCCACGCACTTGCGGATCAAGTCATCGCCGGGGCGGCCTTGGTGGCTCCAGCCCAGCTTGAGCGCCAGGCGCCCTTCTGCCAATGACACCACCGCTGCAGGCCGCTTTGCTACAGAATTCGTAGCAGATTGCGCATATCCTGCGGGAGCTACAGCCTGATTTGATACAGAAACCGGCTCGGGCAGCACCAGCTTGGCATCCAGAATGTCCAGCGAACGGCCACGGAACACCGCCAGCGCACGGTGGCTGGGCACGCGGCCGATCGGCTCGTCGTAGTCGAAGTAATCGCGGAACTTGGATACATCGGCATTGTTCTCGTCCTTGCCGTCCATCAACTTGGAGCGGAACAGGCCTTCCTGCCACAGCCATTCGCGCAGGTCCTGCACCAGCACCGGGTCTTCGGCCCAGCGCTCGCTCAGGATGTCGCGCACCCCGTCCAGCACCGCCAGCACGGTGGTGAAGTCGTCGCCGGCCTCGGTCTTTTCTTTGAGTACAAAGGCCTGTGCCTCGTCCATGGGCACCAGCTGCGGGTTGGCATACAGCTTGTCCGCCAGCGGCTCAATGCCTGCTTCGCGGGCGATCATGCCCTTGGTGCGGCGCTTGGGCTTGAACGGCAGGTAAATGTCTTCCACCTCCTGCTTGGTGGCAGCGGCGTCGATGGCGGCCAACAAGGCGGGCGTGAGCTTGCCTTGTTCTTCAATGCTTTTGACCACCGCTTCCTTGCGGTCGCGCAGTTCGCGCAGGTAGCTCAGGCGGGCTTCCAGCTCGCGCAGCTGGATGTCGTCCAGCCCGTCCGTCACTTCTTTGCGGTAGCGGGCGATGAAGGGCACGGTGGCGCCGCCATCCAACAAGGCCACGGCGGCCTCGACCTGCTGGGGGCGTACCCGGATTTCTTGCGCAATTTGCGCGATGATTTTCTGCATTGCGGAAAAGCCGGTCAAAACCGGTGATGGAATTCAATCAAGGGCGCGAGTGTGCCACAGAGAGGATCTACACTTTGCCGATGCCGCGTGTTCTCTCATTCCTGCTGGGTGCCAGCCTGTTTGCTGCCTTTTGCGGCGCGGCATGGGCGCAGCCGCTCACGGTGGGAATGGGCCTGAACAAGCCGCCTTATGTGATGGACGGTGGGCAGGCCGGACTCGAGGTGGAGATCGCCCGCCAAGCTTTTCAAGCCGTGGGGCTCAGCATGCAGGCGCAGCAGTTTCCGCCGTCCAGGGCGCTCATGGTCTATCGCGCTGGCCAGCTCGACGTGCTATTGACGGTGGATGAAGGCATTGGCGGCGATGGCTTTTTTTCAGAGGTTTACATTTCCAACCAAAACGTGGCTATCACTTTGGCAGCCAATCGCTTCCCTATCAAACAAATAGAAGACCTGGCCGGCTATTCCGTGGCGGCTTTTCAAAATGCGAGTTTTTTGCTGGGCGAGCGGTTCAAGCGGGTCGCGGGCGGCCACACCCGGTATACCGAGTACCCTCAACAAATCACCCAAAACAACTTGTTGTTCGCCGGGCGGGTTGACGTGGTGGTGGGTGACAAGCGCATCCTGCACCACCTTCTGCGCGACCTGGACCCCAAGCTCGACCGCAGCAAGCCGCTCACGATTCACCCCATTTTTCCGCCCAACCCGCGCAAAGCCGTGTTCAAAGACGCAGCTGTGCGCGACCAGTTCGATGCCGGTTTGAAGATCATCCAGAGCAACGGCGTGTACGACGCGATCCTCAAAAAGTACGCCCATTTGTAGTAGGCCGTTGGCCCCGGTGGCTTTATGGGGTACAAACTAGCTCCGCCCCCTTCCCTTTTCGCGTCCCCCCTTCTCAGCGAGCAAACCGATGCAGCCGATTACCCCCAGCGTCGGCACCCTGCCCGCCCGCGCCCCCACCCAGTATCTCCATTGGACCGAACAGGGCCAAACCTGCTCTGCGGTCTGGCGCTCTGAACGCGGTGCGGCGCCGCCGGCAAAAGTGGTGCTGGCGGACGATACCTGGACTGCTGACGCGGCCTACCAGATGGCCTGTGGCGGTACGGCCCTGCTGTGGCGGGGCGACTTCCACAACGCGCGGCAACTGCTGCAGGCCCTGCAACGCCGCATTGACACCCCGCCCAAACGCAAAAACCGGGATGCAAAAGACCCGAGTGCAGCACCTACAGACGGCCCGATGGACCCCCAGGTTTTCCATTTGCACCGCCAAGCCCAAGCGCAGCGTGCCCGGATCCTGGCCATGGTATTGGTGCCCTTGGATGGCAATTACGACATCACGCTGCGCCGCGCGCCCGACTCGCGCCTTGCCTGCACAGAAGCTTGGGGGCCGGTGGTCGAGCCAGCGCAAGCCAGCGTGGCCTCGCTGCGCGATGTTCTCGCGATGCGCAGTGCCAGCGAATGGCGCAAAAATGGCGTGGAGATTGCCGCTCTGGGCCCCGCACCCGGCAACAGAATCTACCCGCACTACGGCGTTTTTTCGCCGGTCCGTGGGGAGTACATCGACTTGGTGGCCGCGCAGCCCTTGCCTGCGCAAGACGCAGCAGGAGTGCAAGAAAGCGTCCCCTACCGGGCTTTTGACATCGGTACCGGCTCCGGAGTGCTGTCGGCTGTGCTGGTTCGCCGCCGGGTGGCCCAAGTGGTAGCCACCGATCAAGACGGTCGGGCCATGGCTTGCGCCGGAGATAACTTCGCCCGATTGGGGGTGGCTGCTTCGATTGAATTGCAGCAAACCGACATGTTTCCGGAGGGGCGTGCCAATTTGGTGATGTGCAACCCCCCGTGGCTTCCTGCCCGGCCGAGTGCACCGGTGGAATATGCGGTCTACGACGAAAACAGCCGGATGCTGCTGGCATTTCTGGCAGGCCTGCCGGGCCACCTGTTGCCCGGTGGCGAGGGCTGGCTGATCCTGTCGGATCTGGCCGAGCGCTTGGGGCTACGCAGTCCCACCATGTTGACGGACGCTATAGCGGCTGCTGGCCTGGTGGTACTCGGCCGCAGCGACGCAAAACCCATCCACGCCAAAAGACGGTCGGGCCATGGCTTGCGCCGGAGATAACTTCGCCCGATTGGGGGTGGCTGCTTCGATTGAATTGCAGCAAACCGACATGTTTCCGGAGGGGCGTGCCAATTTGGTGATGTGCAACCCCCCGTGGCTTCCTGCCCGGCCGAGTGCACCGGTGGAATATGCGGTCTACGACGAAAACAGCCGGATGCTGCTGGCATTTCTGGCAGGCCTGCCGGGCCACCTGTTGCCCGGTGGCGAGGGCTGGCTGATCCTGTCGGATCTGGCCGAGCGCTTGGGGCTACGCAGTCCCACCATGTTGACGGACGCTATAGCGGCTGCTGGCCTGGTGGTACTCGGCCGCAGCGACGCAAAACCCATCCACGCCAAAAGTCAGGCCCCAGCGGATGCGCTTCACCCGGCGCGCAGCCGGGAAGTTACCAGCCTGTGGCGCTTGGGCGTGGCTCCCGTGGTGCATTAAGCCTTTGATGCGATTCTCCAAAACAAAAGGCCCTGAAACAGGGCCTTTTGTTTGGCAAGTCTGCTGACCATCGGCCGGCAGCGATTGCAGGGCTTAGCGGTGACGCTTGCCTGGGTTCTTCTTGCTGCGGGTAGCAACACCACGCTCCAAGCTCACGCGCTGGCCACGGCCGCCGGTAGGCAGGGTGAAGCCGGGCAGTGGCTTAGGAGCGGGAGTAGCTTTGCGGTCTGCTTCAGTAAAGATTTTGTTGCCCATGTGGCGATCCTGTTGAGGTTGGTGAGAAAAACAGTATTTTCTCATTATTTTGGGCCGCTATCGGCACCGGTGTAAATCAAGGCCCCACAGCAGGGCGAAAAGCGCGGATTTGCCACAATCCAGACATGCTTGCCTACTACTCGGACCAGTTTGTTTTGCCCCTGCCGGACGGTCACCGCTTCCCGATGGCCAAGTACCGCATGTTGCGCGACCGGATCGCAGCGGAGCTCCCCGCTATTGCCCTGCACGAGGCACCGGCCGCCACCGAGGGCGAGTTGGCGTTGGTGCACACGCCAGCCTATATTGACTCGATCTTGCAAGGTACGGCGGACCCTGCGGTGCTGCGTGAAATCGGTTTTCCTTGGAGCCCTGCGATGGCTGAGCGGGCCCTTCGCTCAGTTGGCGCGACGGTGGCCGCCGCGCGCTCCGCGCTCGTGGCCGGCGTTGCTGCGAACCTTGCGGGCGGCACCCACCATGCCTACGCCCACAAAGGCGGCGGCTTTTGCGTGTTCAATGACCTTGCCGTAGCCGCACGGGTCATGCAAGCGGAATGGGGCCGCAGCCGTAATCCGGATGGCAGCCGCCGCAGTCCCTTGCAAGTAGCAGTTATTGATTTGGATGTGCACCAGGGCAACGGCACCGCGAGCGTATTCCAAGGCGATGACACGGTGTTCACCCTCTCATTGCACGGTGAAAAAAACTTCCCCTTCCGCAAGGAAGCCAGTGACCTCGATATCGGTTTGCCCGACGGCTGCGCGGACGATGAATACCTGAGCACCCTGGACCACGCCCTGCAAGAGTTGGAGCTGCGCTTCTCCGCGGATTTTGTGTTTTTCCTCGCAGGCGCTGACCCGCATGAGGGGGACCGTCTAGGGCGGCTCAAACTCACCGCAGCCGGTCTTTATGCTCGAGACCAAAGAGTGCTGGACTGGTGTTTGGACCGTAGGCTTCCTGTAGTAATCACCATGGGTGGTGGCTACGGTCACGATCTAGAAAAGACAGTGGCAGTGCAAATGCAAACGTACGCGCTGGCCGCTGCCCATGCGCAACGCTGGGCAGAGGCCGACGTTTATATCTGAAAAGTGGTCGCGGTTTGGGCTGCAGCGGTTTCAGAGAACTTTAAGCGCCAGGCGGTGAACTGTTCTAAGGGCAGCGGCCGACTCAAGTGGTAGCCCTGGGCTTCGTCGCACGACAAAGCCCGTAGTTTGTCGGTGATCACCTGGTTCTCCACCCCTTCGGCCACCACAGTTTTGCCGAGGTTGTGGGCGAGTTCGATGGTCGACTTCACGATCAAGCTGTCGCTCTCGTCGCCGTCCATGCCCATGACAAAGGATTTGTCAATTTTGAGCTCATTGACTGGCAAACGCTTGAGGTAGGCCAGCGAAGAGTAACCGGTGCCGAAATCGTCAATCGACAGCTTGAAGCCGCGCTGCGAGAGGCGGTTGAGGGTTGCCTCGGCCCGGTCCGGGTCATCCATGATGGCACTCTCGGTGATCTCCAGGCAAAACGAATCGGTAGCTACACCGTGCTTGCGCATCAGGTCTTCGAGCTTGTCAGGGAAGTCCTGGTCCAGCAAGTCGCGGGTCGACAAATTCACCGACACGCACAAGGGCCCACCCGCTGAATTCAACAGTTGCATATTGCGGGCTACTTCTTCAAACATCCACAGGGTCATTTGCCGGATGTAGCCCGTTTGCTCGGCAAAAGGGATGAACTGCATCGGGGGCACCAAGCCGCGCACAGGATGTTGCCAGCGCACCAGAGCCTCTGCAGACGAGACAGTGCCGCTCGCTATGTGGAGCTTGGGCTGGAGATAGACCCGCAACTCGTTATTCTCCACAGCGTTCCGGAGCTCCGAGAGCATTGAGAGCGTTTCCGGGCTAGAGGAATCGAGGGCTGCGTTGTAGACCTGGATGCCGGTCGACTTGTTTTTCGCGACATACATGGCAATCACGGCGCGGCTCAGCAGGCGGTCTACATCTCCCGCATCGCTCGGCCAGCTGGCAATACCGATGCCAGCGCTGATGTCGACTGTCTGATCCTGCATTTTCATCGGGGCTTCAAACGCTTGTGCCACGAGGTTGGCGAACGGCAGCGCACCGTTTGAATCCACTCCCTCGAGCAAGATCGCAAACTCATCGCCGCCGACACGGGCGATGTTTTCACGCACGATGCCGGGAATACTAACCAGGCGCTCAGCCACTGCGATCAACAACTGGTCGCCGAATGCGTAGCCCAGCACGTTGTTTACGAACTTGAAGCGGTCCAGGTTCAGCATCACGATGGTCACGGGTTGCTTGGTCCCTGACTCTTGGGTGTTGCTGTTGATGGCCAAGGTGACCAGATCGCGAAACTGGATGCGGTTAGGCAATCCGGTCAAACGGTCCCAAAACGCCAGTGCGCGGATTTCGTCCTGCTGGCTCTGGATGCTGGTCCGCATGTGGTTGAACGCACGCGAAAGATCACCGATCTCATCCCTGTGCCGCAGCGCAGGCAAGGCCATCGAATAGTCACCGGCGCTTAACTGATCGGATGCCTTGGAGAGTTTGCGCAAAGGCACCGTGATGCGCCGGGCCAGAATGAAGCTGCCCAAGGTAAACAGCACCATCGCGATGGCGGCGAGTGCGAGTAACGCCTGCTCTACCCGGGAAAACGGTTCCACAAACACATCGATCGGGCGCAACATATAGACATCCAGTCCGGCGGAATGGCTCCGGTCGCCCGATTTACGCGCCACATACTCACGACCATTCAAAATGGCGTTGCCGCCGTCTTTAAGGTTCAGCAACGCTGGATAGGTAGACGACGGCAAGCTGCTGACCGCCACCCCACCCGTAGAGCCAATGATGGCCAAATCAGCCCGGCTCACTTTGACCAGTTCTTCCACCTGCTCCCGCGTGACGGGAAACGCCATCATCACCCAGCCCACTTGGACAGGGGCATTCAAAGGCACCATCACGGTGACCAGCAATTTTTCGTCAAAATCTATGAGCGTGTAACCGTCGCCGCCGGCGGCCAGTCGGCTTGCGGTTTGCTGGAAGAACCCGACCAAACCAGCTTCGGTAAATGCATCGGTGCTCGACGCTTGCAGCTTGTAGTCCACGGTCAGCAACGCAGCAAAGGCTGCTCCGATGCGCCCGGAGCTGTTGTCCAGCACCGAGCGGATGGTCTCGGTATCGCCACTGAGCACTGCATCGCGGAAGCCAAAATCGGTGGCGAGCACCAAGGCGCTCTGGCGCAAACTGGCCGCGCGCTGCTCCATCAAGGCCCACCAATTGGCATCGACCGTAATCAGTTCTTCTTTGACCTGCTGGCGAACGATATCGTCAATATTCCGCTGGGTGATCAGATAGGAAGCCGACTGAATCACCAAAAGAATGGCAATCGACATGGACACGAACTTGGTGCCCACCCCGAATCTGCGCATGAAACCAAACAACTTCAAGCCGTACTCCCCGCGACTTTGACACTGAGGGTGTCGTTACCCGGTGAAATTTTGACCGGCTGTTCGGTTAATGGTGAGCCGGGCACAACCGTGGAGTGCCAAGCTTTGAGTTGGTAATTTCCTGCCGGGGCATCGAGGGTAAGCCGCCCTTTGCCGTCGGTGACACCGAAATAAGGGGTTTCTACGATCAATACCCACGCCACCATGTTGTCGTGGATGTTGCAGCCCAGTACGGCCACTCCGGGTTTGTCAAACACTACCGGAGCTGCCGGAACACCAGAGTAGAGCTTCAATTCAAATTTTTTGGTTGGAGAGAACGAATAGACGTGGTGCCGAACCGTGTCTTTGTTGGGAAACAGCACCGAGGTATTGGGTGTCACCACAGCAATTTGTGGTGAAAACTGTTTCGCAATTTGAATGATTTCGACGCCGGACAGCGGCTTGGCTGCAGCCTTCGCGGAGGGAGACTCCAAGAAAACTACCGCATTTGCGAGGGGTTTGCCATCTTTATCGGTCACCGATACCTGTGTATTGGCAAAAGCGATGCCCGCCGCATAAAGGGTGACGAATGAAAGCAGTCGTAAGGGCCGTGATATCCAACGCATTGCGCTCTCCAACCAAGTGTTCAGTCCGGGCTTCGGTCTCATTTTGCCCGAAACTAACAGATGGTCACGGATTCAGCGGAGTAATCTTTTCAATTCCTCACCCAGATGAGGTTTATGGGCGAACGGGTCGGTGGGGTTACGTGCCAGCATTACGTCTTCCATGCGGGTTTGCACAGAAGCAATCGCCTTGGGATGGCTGTAAATATAGAAGCGCCCTTCGGCCACCGCATCGAACACCTTTTGTGCGACTTCTGCCGCGGTGACCTTGCCGCTCGTCACTGCCTTGTCCGTCATGGCCTGGCCGATCAGCTGGCTACGGGTGGGTTGGGCTGGCGCCGCATCTGACGGGCGGTTTCGCTCGCTCTGGCTGATGCCGGTGGGCACAAAGAAGGGGCACAGCACGCTGGCAGAGACCTGTTCGGTGACCAGCGCCAAGTCCTGGTACAGGGTCTCGCTCAGCGACACCACAGCGTGTTTGCTCACGTTGTAAACCCCCATATTGGGCGCGTTCAGCAGGCCGGCCATGCTGGCAGTGTTGACGATGTGGCCCTGCCACGCCGGGTCCTGCTTGGCCGCCTCCAGCATCATGGGGGTGAACACCCGCACGCCGTGGGCCACGCCCATGAGGTTGACGCCCAGCACCCATTCCCAATCGCGGGCGGAGTTTTCCCAAATCAAACCCCCTGCGCCTACGCCGGCGTTGTTGAACACGAGGTGCGGCGCGCCAAAGCGCTGCAGCGTGGCGGCACCCAGCGCCTCCACCTGTGCAGCCTGGGACACGTCGACCCGCATGCCCAGCACCTGGGCGCCTGCGGCTTCCATTTCGGCAACCGCCTTGTCCAGGGCGTCTTGCTGCACGTCAGCAAGCACCAGGTTCATGCCCAGTCGTGCGCCGATGCGTGCGCACTCCAGCCCGAAGCCGGAGCCTGCGCCGGTCAGCACGGCTGTTTTGCCTTGAAAGTCTTGAATCACAGGGGTTCTCCTCGTTATAGGTGTAAGTCAGCGCTGCTTTTCAGGCGCCGCGCAGCATTTCCAGGTGCGGAATGCCGTCTTCGGTGTAGGGCTTGCCCACGTCCACAAAACCGTGTCGCTCGTAAAAGGCCTTGAGGTGGGCTTGCGCACCGATGCGAATCGGTTGAGGGCTCCACTCGCTTTCCAGCGCTTTGACGGCCTCAGCCATCAGCAGGTGGCCCAGACCACCACCGCGGGCGTCGGGCTTGGTCACCACGCGGCCAATGCTGGCTTCGTCGAACGTTACGCCGGCGGGGAAGCAGCGCACATAGGCGACTAGTTCGGTCTTGGCCCGACCAACAAGTTCGCCATGGAGTTTGGGTGGCAGTGGGTTCTGCTCCGTACAAGGAGTAGCCCGCAACGCGGGCGGGGGACACGGAGCAGAACCCGCTGCCGCCCGAACTCCCAGCAAGTGCATAGCCCTGTCGTCCAGCCCATCCATATCCTGGAACACGCAGTTCTGTTCGACCACAAACACCTCGCTGCGGAGCCGCAGCAATTCGTACAACTGATCCCGGCTCAGCGCATCAAACGCGAGCCACTGCCACTGGATGTCCAAATTCATGCCTGCGCCGCCTTGAGCACATAGCCGATGCGCGGAAAGTGCACATGCACGGTGCCGGCACGCTCGTCCATGCGCTTCAATGTAAAGCGGGTGCGGGTGGCAGCGACCAAGGTGCCCGCAGTCGCCTCCTGGCCGAAGGTTTCGGCGGCGATGGTCACTTCGCTGCCCAAAGGAATGCCGTGCTCGTCCTGGAAGAAAGTATCCAATGGGGCTGTGGCGCGCGCAGCATCTGCGCAAGCTGCTATGGCTTCTGTAGCAGACAGCTTCTCGAAGCT
The DNA here is from genome assembly GCF_032193805.1 of Rhodoferax potami. NCBI lineage: Bacteria > Pseudomonadati > Pseudomonadota > Betaproteobacteria > Burkholderiales > Comamonadaceae > Rhodoferax > Rhodoferax potami. The sequence goes on from NZ_JAVBIK010000001.1 coordinate 52,055, forward strand.
GCCGTGGCCGATGGCCGCCATGCGTGCCATCCAGGCCTGTACCGAGGGGGTTGCGTTCAGGATGTCGCCCATCACCGGCACCCGTTTGGCGGTAAACCACAACGGGTGGTAGGCAGCGAAGTCGGCCACGCAGGGGGCTTGCCCCAACAAAAAGTTCTGTCCTTCGAGCATGCTGGCGATGCGGCGCAAGTAGCTCTTGTAAGCGGCGGCAGCGTCACCGGGGCGCAGGCGCGTCATGCCGCTGGACATGGCGGCGCGGTCGGCGCCGAAGGCTTTGGCGGCTTCCGGGGGCGCGCCCTCAAACATGCTGGCCGCCCCTTTGGGCTGCAGGTTGTAGGCCATGGCGGCCCAGAACAAAGTGCTGTCCGCCCACTGCGCAACGATGCGGCTGAGGCCCTTGTCGTTTTCGGGGTAGAGGGGAGGCGTGGGTCGCAGCTGTTCCAGCACTTCGCAGATCAGGGCGCTATCGCAATACACATCAGCGCCGACTTGCAGAAACGGCGTTTTGCGGTAGCCGCCGGTCAGGGCCACCACATCGGGCTTGGGCATGATGGCCGGGATGATGACGGACTTCCAAGCCTGCTGTTTGTAGCCCAGCACCAGGCGCACCTTTTCAGAAAAAGGCGAGGTGGGGTAGTGGTGAAGAATGAGGTCTGTCATGGGTTTCTCCAGAAAAATCAATAGGGCATGGCGCGCTGCAGGATGGCGTCAAAATCCACCGCAGCACCCAGGGTGCCGAAGCTGTAGCCCCAGTTGCCAGCAAGCCGGGAATCACAAAACGCCTCGAAGACCGCAGTGGGCGCCGTTTGGTAAAGCAGCGCGGCCTGCACGGCGAGTGCCACCTCTTGCGCTAGGCGGCGGGCTTCCATCTCGGTAGCCATGAGTTCCACCCGCGTGGGCAAGGACGCTGCCAGCCTGTCGAGTGCGGGGTGGGCTCCACGGGCGGGAGCCAATTCACGGGCCAGGGCTGCGGCGGTATCGCCCTTGCGCAGGGCGCGCAGCAGGTCCAGCGCCATGATGTTGCCGGCGCCTTCCCAGATGGAGTTGAGCGGCATCTCGCGGTAGATGCGGGCCATGGTGCCTTCTCCGCCCTCCTCCACATAGCCGTTGCCCCCTAGGCATTCCATGGCTTCTTGGGCAAAGGTCGCGCCGCGCTTGCAGATCCAGTACTTGGCCACCGGCGTCAGCAGGCGGCCCATCAGCAATTCATGCGGGTCAGATGCATGGTCAAAAGCGCTTGCAAGCCGCATGGAGAGTGCGCAAGCCGCTTCGCATTCGATAGCAAGGTCGGCCAGCACATTGCGCATCAGCGGTTGCTCGATGAGGGCCTTGCCGAAGGCCTGGCGCTGCGAGGTATGGTGCAGCGCGATGCTGAGCGCCTGGCGCATCAGGCCGGTGGTGCCCAAGGCGCAGTCCAGTCGGGTCATGGTGCCCATTTCCAGAATCTGCGGCACACCGCGCCCCTCCACGCCCACCAGCCAAGCCGTGGCATGTTGAAACTCCACTTCCGAGCTGGCATTGGCGTGGTTGCCCAGCTTGTCTTTCAGGCGCTGGATGCGGATGGCATTCACCGAGCCGGGTGATTGCGGATCCACAAAGTCGGGCAAGATGCGCGGCACAAAAAAGCAGGACAAACCCGCCGGGCTTTGCGCCAGCACCAGAAAAGCGTCGCACATGGGGGCCGAGAAAAACCACTTGTGGCCCAGCAGCTTGAAGCGCGGGCCCCATGCATCTTCGCCATCGGGGATGGCCTGCGTCGTGTTGGCCCGTACGTCAGAGCCGCCCTGCTTCTCGGTCATGCCCATGCCCATGGTCAGGCCGCGTTTGTGGCGGTAAAGCTTGAACTCGGGGTCATAGGCCCGCGCCATTAGGCCGGGTGCCCAAGCCTCAAAAATTGCGGAGTTGCCCCGCAGCGCGGGCAGCACCGCGTAGGTCATGGAAATGGGGCACAGGATGGACGGCTCCGCCTCGGTGAACAGCATGAATGCAGCCGCCCGCCGCAGGTGGGCGCCCTCACCCGCCGCCGGGTCCCAGGGGCTGCCATGCAGGCCGGCTTGGGCTGCAGCATCCATCAGCGCGTGGTAGCTGGGGTGGAACTCGACCTGGTCCAGCCGGCGGCCCAGCCGGTCGTGGCTGTGCAGCACCGGTGGATGGGTATTGGCCAGGCGCGCATGGGTCTGCATGGCGCGACTGCCCATTTGCCCGCCCAGGGAATGCAGTGTGGATGTGTCCATGCCCGGCGCGTGAAAAGCCAGTGCGCTCTGCAAGGCGCGGTTGCCCGCCAGCAGATTCCTGTCTGCCAGGGGCTCGGCCTGGTTGAACACCGTGTGGGTGGCCGGGAAATCGGTCTCGCTGTGCATGCTGTCTCCTCAAACGCTATTCTTTTGATAGCTGCTCGCGCTTGCTTAACGGGCGCCAGAAGCCAATTCGGCCCATAAATCGCTAGTCGGTGGCAATGCCGGTGCCCGGTGTGTTCAGTGCGTTCACGCTGCGTGCGCCGGTGGCCAGGCGTTTCATGTACTTGAAGGTGCCGGTGGCGTGGGCACAGGCTTTTCCGTTTGCGTCATAGACCGTGGCCTGGGTGAAGGCCATGGTGGCGGTGCGGTGCATCAGCTCGCCCTTGGCGGTCAGGGCGCCGACAGCGGGTTGCATGAAGCTGGTCTTCATCTCGATGGTGACTACGCCCAGCTCCGGTGTTTCACTGCGGGCCGCACTGGCCATGGTCACGTCCAGCAGGGTCATTTGCGCGCCACCATGGGTGACGTTGAACGAGTTCAGGTGCTCAGGCAGCGGTGTGTACCGGATCTCAGAGCGCCCGCCCTCAAATACGGTGAGCTCGAAACCGAGGTGGGTGACGAAGGGAATCTCAACGCCGAAGCCCACCGCTTTTTCCCAAAGGTTACTCATGCACCGGTAACCACGCTCACGCCGCCATCGACCGCCAGCCATTGACCGGTGATGTGTTTACCGGCGTCGGACGCATACAGAACGCACAGGCCCTTCAAGTCTTCATCGTCGCCCAGGCGCTTGAGCGGTGCGGCAGCGGCCAGGTTTTCTTCGCCCATGGCTTGCAACAAACCGGCTGTCATCTTGCTGGGGAAAAAGCCCGGGCACACGGCGTTCACGGTGATGTTGTACTTGCCCCACTCGGCTGCCAAAGCGCGGGTGAAGTTGATCACCGCGCCCTTGGAGGTGTTGTAGGCAATGGTTTGCATGGCCGGCGGGTTGCCGTTGAGCCCGGCAATCGAGGCCAGGTTGATGATGCGTCCGGTTTTTCGCGGAATCATGCTTTTCTTGGCAATGATCTGGCTTAGCAAAAAGTAGCCACGCACATTGAGGTTCATCACCTTGTCCCAGGCCTCCAAGGGGTGGTCTTCAGCGGGTGCGCCCCAGGAGGCGCCGGCGTTGTTGACCAGAATGTCCACATCGCCCAAGCGCTGCAGGGTTTCATCGGCCAAGCGCTGGATATCGGATTCTTTGGCACAGTCGGCAGCCACCCAACGCGCGTCGATGCCTGCGGCTTGCAGCTCGGCACAGGCCTCTTCCAGGTCTGCCGCTTTGCGCGAGCTGATCAGCACTTTGGCGCCGGCTTCGCCCAAAGCGTGGGCCAGTTGCAGGCCCAGGCCGCGGGAGCCTCCGGTGATCAAGGCGGTCTTGCCAGTGAGGTCGAAAAGTTGTTGGATAGTGCGTGTCATGCGGTCAGCCCGGAGTTGCAAAAAAGGTGGACGGAATTGTGCGCAGAACCCTGCGCAAAAGCCTGTCCCCTCAGCGATAGAAACGGGTGCTTGGGCCTATTCGCCGCGCAAGCGCGAGCGGATAAACACCATCACCACACCGCCCACAACCGCCAGGCCGCCAAGGTTGTAAAACAAGGCCGCGTCTTGCGCCTCTTGTTGGTCAATAAAGTACCCCAACACCATAGCCAGCAGGCCGCCGTAAATCAGGGTCCAGATCAAGCGCTCCATGCGCACCAATTTGACGTTAGTGGTGCCGTTGTATTTTTTAAAAAATGCCATCAGAAAGCTCCTTCGGGGAATGTTGCACAAGTCAGATCCCTCGATTGCACCACACCCAGCCAGGCATTTATCTTTGGCAACTCATAGTGGAAGAAGAATTTGGCGCAACCCACATGGCCCTGTGTCTCCAGCGTCTCTTGTCGCGGGTCGTTATCCAGCGCGCAACCGGCCACGTCCAGCCAGATCCAGGCCAACACGGTGTGGCCGAAAGCCTGCATGTAAGGCACCGCGTTCGCAAGAGCCTCACTAGGTACGCCGGTGGACCAGGCCTTCTGGGTTGCAACACCCACATCCTGCAAGGCGCGAGCCAGCGCCTTGGCGTGTGGCGCCAGCGCTGGAATGCCGTTGCAGCGGTTGACGGTGGCCATGATGCGGTGGCTCAGCAGGGTCAGGCCTTTGCCCTCCTCCATCAGCACCTTGCGGCCCAGCAGGTCCATGGCCTGAATGCCGTGGGTGCCCTCGTGGATCATGTTCAGGCGGTTGTCGCGCCAGTATTGCTCCACCGGGAAGTCGCGGGTGTAGCCATAGCCGCCGTGCACCTGGATCGCCAAGGAGTTGGCTTCCAGGCACCACTCGCTGGGCCAGCTTTTGGCAATCGGGGTCAGCACTTCAAGCAACAAGCGGGCTTCTTCCGCGTCTTGCGCGGTTCCGGTGTGTTGCTCGTCGATCAGGCGGGCACAGTACAGCTCGAGGGCTAAAGCGCCTTCGCAATAGGCTTTTTGCGTGAGCAGCATGCGCTTCACATCGGCGTGCTCAATGATGCGGGTCTGCGGAGCGGCGGCGTCCTTGCCGGCACCGGTGATGGGGCGGCCCTGTGGCCGGTTTTTGGCGTAGTCCAGTGAAGCGTAGTAGCCCGCCATGCCCAGCATGGTTGCGGCAATGCCCACACCCACGCGGGCCTCATTCATCATGTGGAACATGCAGGCTAGGCCCTTGCCCGGCTGCCCCACGAGGTAGCCCACGGCGCCTGCGCCGTTTCCAAAGGGTCCGCCGGCTTGGCCGTCGACGGGGAACTTTCCCTCGCCAAAGTTCAGCAAGGTATTGGTGGTGCCACGCCAACCCAGCTTGTGGTTCAGACCGGCGAGCGCCACGTCGTTGCGCACACCGGTCAGCTCGCCTTGGGCGTTCACCATCTTCTTGGGCACGATAAAGAGCGAAATGCCGCGGGTGCCGGGAACCAACTTGCCATCCGCATCCGGAATCTTGGCGAGCACCAAGTGCACGATGTTTTCGGTGAGCTCGTGCTCGCCGCTGGAAATCCACATTTTGTTGCCGCGCAGGCGGTATCGCGCACCCAGCGGGTCAGACTCAAAGCCCTCGCCGTCCGGCACCGCACGGGTCGCCACATCACTCAACGAAGAACCGGCCTGCGGCTCGCTCAGGCACATGGTGCCGGCCCAGCGACCCGAAAACTCGTTGTGGGCGAACACCTGCTTTTGCAACTCGGTGCCGTGCGCCATGAGCAAGTTGGCATTGCCCACCGACAGCAAGCTGGAGCCGATGCTGACCGATGCACAGGCAAAAAACGCATTGGCTGCCGCCTCCACGCTGTAGGGCAGCTGCATGCCGCCGATGTCATAGTCCTGCGCGGCGCTCAACATGCCCGACTCGGCATAGGCTTTGAACGCATCGTGGGTAGCCTGCGGCAGCGTGACCTTCTCGCCATCAAAGTGCGGCTCCTGCGTGTCCACCAGGCGGTTGAAAGGCGCGTACTTCTCGCGCGCAATGCGCTCGCAGGTGTCCAGCACCGCGTCAAAGGTTTCGCGGTTGTGATCCGCAAAGCGCTCACGGCTGGTAAGGCCGGTGGTGTCCAGCCAGTCGTGGAGCAAAAAGTCGAGGGTGGTGCGCAGGGTCATGGACGAAGTCTCAAGAAAATAAAAAAGCCGGACTGCGGATTGTGCGCAGACCGGCTCGTTTCAGTTGGCCAATGCTGTCGTGCGGGTTACAGCACTTCAAACACGCCCGCCGCGCCCATGCCGCCGCCGATACACATGGTCACGCAGACGCGCTTGGCGCCGCGGCGCTTGCCTTCGATCAGCGCGTGGCCGGTCAAACGCTGGCCGGATACGCCGTAGGGGTGGCCGACGGCAATGGCGCCGCCGTTCACGTTGAGGCGGTCTGCGGGGATGCCCAGCTTGTCGCGGCAATAGAGCACCTGCACCGCAAAAGCTTCGTTCAGTTCCCACAGGTCGATGTCGTTCATGGTCAAGCCGAGGCGCTTCAAGACCTTGGGGATGGCGAAGACCGGGCCAATGCCCATTTCGTCGGGCTCGCAACCGGCCACGGCAAAGCCGAGGAAGCGGCCCAAAGGTTGCAAACCTTTTTGCTCGGCCAGCTTTTCATGCATCAAGACCGCGGCGCCACCCCCATCGGAAAACTGGCTGGCGTTGCCCGCAGAGATGAGCCCGCCGGGCAGCGCCGAGCGCAGGCCGCTGATGCCTTCTTTGGTGGTGCCGGCGCGAATGCCTTCGTCGTCGCTCACAGTGACCTGCTTGGTCATGAGGCCCATGACTTTGTCTGCCACGCCCATGGTGACGGTGATGGGTGCAATTTCGGCCTTGAATAGACCCGCCTCCAACGCAGCGGTAGCTTTTTGCTGGCTGGCGGCTCCGTATTCGTCCATGGCGTCGCGGCTGATGTTGTAGCGCTTGGCCACGTTCTCCGCGGTTTGCAACATGTTCCAGTAGATCTCGGGCTTGTTTTTGCTCAGCCAAGGGTCGTTAAGCATGTGGATGTTCATTTCCTGCTGCACGCAAGAGATGGCCTCCACACCGCCCGCCACATACACATCACCTTCATTGGAGATGATGCGTTGCGCCGCGGTAGCAATGGTTTGCAAGCCGGAGGAGCAAAATCGGTTGATGGTCATGCCCGACACCGTGACCGGGCAACCGGCACGCAGGGCCACCTGCCGCGCGATGTTGGCACCGGTGGCGCCTTCGGGGGTGGCACAGCCCATGATGACGTCGTCCACCTCGGCGGCGTCGATGCCGGCACGCGCAATTGCGTGCTCCACGGCGTGTCCGCCCAGGGTGGCGCCGTGGGTCATGTTGAAGGAGCCCTTCCAGCTCTTGGCCAGGGGGGTGCGTGCGGTAGAAACAATAACTGCAGATGTCATGGTGATTCCTTGAATGGTGTGAACGGCGCGGACGCTCAGTTGAAGGTTTTGCCTTCAGCGGCCAAACGGGCCAGCAGCGGCGCGGGTTGCCAGAACTTGGCATCGTCCAGCGGGTTCTTGGCAAAGCGGTTCATGGCTTGCACCACGTTGAACAGTCCGACTTCATCCGCGTAGTTCATCGGGCCGCCGCGGTGTGCGGGGAAGCCGTAGCCGAAGATGTACACAATGTCGATATCGCTGGCCTTGGCGGCAATGCCCTCTTCCAAAATGTGGGCAGCTTCATTCACCAGGCTGAACACCAAGCGTTGCACAATTTCTTCGTCCGAAATCTTGCGGGGCGTGATGCCCAGCGCCTTGCGGTGCTCTTCGATCATGGCTACCACTTCCGTATTCGGGATGGCGTCGCGCTTGCCGGGCACATAGTCGTACCAGCCGGCACCGGTCTTCTGGCCGAAGCGGCCTTTTTCGCACAGCAAGTCAGCTGTTTTGCTGTACTTCATGTCTGGCTTTTCGGTGTAACGGCGCTTGCGGATGGCCCAGCCGATATCGTTGCCGGCCAGATCGCCCATGCGGAACGGGCCCATCGCCATACCGAATTTCTCCATGGCCTTGTCCACTTGCTCGGGGGTGCAGCCTTCATCCAGCAGGAAACCGCCCTGGCGGCCGTACTGCTCGATCATGCGGTTGCCGATGAAGCCATCGCACACGCCAGACACCACGGCCGTCTTTTTGATCTTTTTGGCGACCGACATGACGGTGGCCATGACGTCTTTGGCGGTCTTTTCGCCACGCACCACTTCCAGCAGCTTCATCACGTTAGCTGGGCTGAAGAAGTGCAGGCCCACCACGTCCTCTGGGCGTTTAGTGAAGCTGGCGATTTTGTTGACGTCCAAGGTCGAGGTGTTGGAGGCGAGGATGGCGCCAGGCCTCATCACGCGGTCCAGCTCTTTGAACACGGCTTCCTTGACGCCAATCTCTTCAAACACCGCTTCGATCACCATGTCGGTGCCGGCGAGGTCGTCGTAGCTCAGGGTGGTGGTCAGCAGGCTCATGCGCTGCTCGTACTTGTCTTGCTTGAGCTTTTTCTTGGCGACTTGGGCTTCGTAATTCTTGCGGATCGTGGCAATGCCGCGGTCCAAGGCTTCTTGCTTCATTTCCAGCATCTTGACGGGGATGCCCGCGTTCAAGAAGTTCATGGCAATGCCGCCACCCATGGTGCCGGCACCGATGACTGCGACCGAGTTGATAGCGCGCTGCGCAGTATCTGAGGGCACATCCGCGATTTTGGACGCTGCACGCTCCGCCAAAAACAGGTGGCGCAGGGACTTGCTCTCTGCGGTAAACATCAAGTTGATGAAGGCCTCGCGCTCGACCTGCATGCCTTCGTCAAACTTTTTCTTGGTAGCAGCTTCCACCACATCCACGCACTTGGCGGGAGCCGGGAAGTTCTTGCTCATGCCCTTGACCATGTTGCGGGCGAACTGGAAGTACGCGTCGCCTTGCGGGTGCTTGCACTTCAGGTCGCGCACGAGTGGCAAGGGGCGCACATCTGCCACCGAGCGCGCGAAGGCCAAGGCCTCTTCAGCCAGGCTTTCGGCGGACGCGGACAGCTTGTCGAACAGCTTCTGGCCCGGCAGCATGGCCAGCATTTCGCTCTTGATGGGCTCGCCGCTCACGATCATGTTGAGTGCTGGCTCCACACCGAGCACGCGGGGCAGGCGCTGGGTGCCGCCGGCACCGGGCACGAGGCCGAGTTTGACTTCCGGAAGCGCAATGCTGGTGCCGGGTGCTGCAATGCGGTAGTGGCAACCCAAGGCCAGTTCCAAACCGCCGCCCATGGCCACGGTGTGGATCGCCGCGACCACTGGCTTTTCAGAGTTTTCCAACACCTTGATGACGCTGATCAGGTTGGGTTCTTGCAGCGCCTTGGGGCTACCGAATTCGGTGATGTCCGCACCGCCGGAAAACGCCTTGCCGGCGCCGGTGATCACAATGGCTTTGACCGCGGCATCGGCATTGGCCTGGGCCATGCCGTCTGCAATTCCCTGGCGGGTGGAAAGGCCCAAGCCGTTGACCGGCGGGTTGTTCAGGGTGATGACGGCGATATCGCCATGGACTTGGTACTGGGCGGTCATGCAGGCTCCGTGGGTGAGGTTAATCTCAAAATAGAACGATCGTTCTTTTTTCGATTGTAGGAGCTTTACCCCCCTCACCAAGCCCCTTTGTCACCGCTGGGACAAAGGGTTTTCCCGAACCTCAGCGCTGGCTCACCCAGCCTTTGAACGCCAGCTTACGCGCCAGGGAGCTTGTAGTCTTTGAGCAGTTCTCGCAATTTGGTTTTCTGCATCTTGCCGGTGCCGCCCAGGGGAATCGCCTCGATAAACACCACATCGTCCGGCACCTGCCATTTCGCGGTCTTGCCGTCGTAAAAAGCAATCAGCTCATCGCGGCTCACTTCGCTGCCCGGCTTTTTGACCACCGCAATGATGGGGCGCTCGTCCCATTTGGGGTGCTTCATACCGATGCAAGCCGCCATCGCCACTGCAGGGTGGGCCATGGCGATATTTTCGACATCGATGGAGCTAATCCACTCACCGCCGGACTTGATCACATCCTTGCTGCGGTCGGTGATTTGCATAAAGCCGTCAGAGTCGATGGTGGCCACGTCGCCGGTGGGGAACCAGCCATCAACCAAGGGTGAGCCGCCCTCGCCTTTGAAGTATTCGCTGATGACCCACGGGCCTTTGACCAGCAGGTCGCCATAGGCTTTGCCGTCCCACGGTAGCTCTGCGCCCTCGCCGTCCACGATCTTCATATCCACGCCGTAAATGCCGCGGCCTTGCTTCAGGCGAACCTTCATCTTGTCGGCGGAGTCCATGGCAAGGTGCTTGTTCTTCAGGGTACACACCGTACCCAAAGGCGACATCTCCGTCATGCCCCAGGCATGGAGCACTTCCACGCCATACACATCGTTAAACGCGGTGATCATGGCCGGCGGACACGCCGAGCCACCGATCACGGTGCGCTTGAGGGTCGAGAAGCGCAGGCCGCCTGCTTGCATATGACCCAGCATCATTTGCCACACAGTGGGTACACCGGCTGCAAAGCTGACTTTCTCGGACTCAATCAATTCAAAAATGGACTTGCCGTCCATCGCCGGGCCAGGGAATACCAACTTGGCGCCGGTCATGGCAGCCGAATACGGCAAGCCCCAGGCGTTGACGTGGAACATGGGCACCACCGGCAACACCGCATCACGGGCGCTCATGTTGAGTGCATCGGGCAAAGCGCCCGAGAACGCGTGCAGGATGGTGGAGCGGTGGCTGTAGAGCGCCGCTTTGGGGTTGCCGGTAGTGCCGCTGGTGTAGCACATGCTGGAGGCCGAGTTTTCGTCAAACTCGGGCCACGTGTAGGTGGCAGGCTGCTGGCCAATCCAAGCCTCGTAGCTCTGCAAGCCGGGAATGCCGGAGTCGGCGGGCAGCTTGTCCGCATCGCACAGCGCGATGAAATGTTTGATGGTGGTGCAGCGACTGTGCACGGCTTGCACGATGGGCAAAAAGCTCATGTCGAAACACAAGACTTGGTCTTCGGCGTGGTTGGCGATCCAGACAATCTGGTCAGGATGCAAGCGTGGGTTCAGGGTGTGCAGCACGCGACCCGAACCACTCACCCCGAAATACAACTCCAAGTGGCGGTAACCGTTCCAAGCCAGTGTGGCTACGCGGTCGCTAAATGCGAGGTTCAGGCCATCGAGGGCGTTGGCCACTTTGCGGGAACGGGCGGCCACCTCTTTGTAATTGGTGCGGTGGATATCGCCCTCCACCCGGCGGGAAATCACTTCGCCTTCGCCATGGTGGCGCTCGGCAAAGTCAATCAGGGTGGAGATCAGCAACTGCTGGCTTTGCATCAGACCTAACATCAAGTCACCTCTGTCTAAATTTTTGTAACAAACACACCAACACCGGAAACAAGCTGTTGCAACTTCGGCGACTCACATAGTACTGCGAGCAAGTCCCCTCGGAGACGCTGAATTAGTCATATGCGGGACAATTCACCCATGCCCCATTTGCCCCCTGCGCCCGACGCTCTGGACCTCCCCCTCCGCTGGAATAACCGCTTTGCCACCCTGGGAGACGCGTTCTTTGCGCCGCTCTCCCCCACCCCGCTTCCGGCACCGTATTGGGTGGGCACCAGTGCTGCTGCCGCGCGCAGCGCCGGTTGGGACGAGGCTTTGTTGCGCGACCCGGATGTGTTGCAGGCACTGACCGGCAACCGCCCGCTGACCGGCAGCACGCCCCTGGCCAGCGTATACAGCGGCCACCAGTTCGGCCAATGGGCCGGGCAGTTGGGCGACGGCCGCGCGATCCTGTTGGGCGAAGTCGATGGCTTGGAAGTGCAGCTCAAGGGCGCCGGCTTGACCCCCTTCTCCCGCATGGGTGATGGCCGGGCTGTGTTGCGCAGCAGCATTCGCGAGTTTTTGGCCAGTGAGGCGATGCATGGTCTGGGTGTGCCCACTTCACGCGCGCTGTGTGTCACCGGGTCCGATGCGCCTGTGCGGCGCGAGACGATAGAAACAGCCGCGGTGGTGACGCGCATGGCCCCGAGCTTTATTCGCTTCGGGCACTTTGAACACTTCTGCCACCATGGCATGCCCGGCGAGCTGAAAATCTTGGCCGATTTTGTGATCGACCACTACTACCCCGAGTGCCGCACCGAGGCGCGCTGGAACGGCAACCCCTATGTGGCGCTGCTGGCCGCAGTGACGGCGCGGACCGCCGAGATGGTGGCGTCCTGGCAGGCGGTGGGCTTTTGCCACGGGGTGATGAACACCGACAACATGAGTATCTTGGGCCTGACGATCGATTACGGGCCCTTCCAGTTCATGGACGCTTACGACCCCGGTCACATCTGCAACCACTCAGACACGGGCGGCCGCTACGCTTTTTACAAGCAGCCGAATGTGGCGTACTGGAACCTGTTTTGCTTGGGCCAGGCCATGATGCCGCTGATCGACGAGCAGGAACACGCCATTGCCGCCCTCGAAACCTTCAAAGACCTGTACCCGCAGGCGTTTGCCCGCCGGATGGCTGCAAAGCTCGGTTTTACCGACGTGCAAGAGGCCCAGAAGCCGGTCATTGAGGGCATTTTGAAGTTGCTGGCTGCCGACAAAGTCGACTTCACCATCTTCTGGCGGCGCCTCAGCCACTGGGTGGCTGACTCCAGTGTCAAGGCTGATTCGGTGCGCGACCTGTTCTTGGACAGAGCCGGCTTTGACGCCTGGTTGCTATCTTATTCGGAGCTACTTACGCATATTCCACGTGCGCTAGCGGCTGATTTGATGCTCAAGACCAACCCCAAATATGTGCTGCGCAACCACCTCGGCGAACAAGCTATCCAAGCGGCCCGGCAAAAGGATTTCAGCGTGGTCGCCGATTTGCTAAAAGTGTTGGAGACACCTTACGACGAACATCCGGATTTCGAGGCTTGGGCCGGATTTCCGCCCGACTGGGCCGCGCAGATTTCCATCAGCTGCAGCTCCTGAACTTTCAGCGCTGTCTTGCATCCACCTACCCCAGGAGTTCCCATGACCTTCCCTATCCAAAAAACCGACGCTGAATGGAAAGCCCTGCTCGCCGAAAAAGGTGCGGAGCCGGTCGCCTTTCAGGTGACCCGCCACGCTGCCACCGAGCGGCCTTTTACCGGCAAGTATGAGACCCACTGGGCGGACGGCAGCTACCACTGCATGTGCTGCAGCGCCAAGCTGTTTGACTCCGACACCAAGTTTGACGCGCATTGCGGCTGGCCCAGCTTTTCGCTCGCGATTCCGGGCGCAATCACCGAAATCACCGACCGCAGCCATGGCATGGTCCGGGTCGAGACCGTGTGCAGCCAGTGCGGCGCACACTTGGGGCATGTGTTCCCCGATGGCCCTACCGACACCGGTTTGCGCTACTGCATGAACTCGGCCTCGCTACACTTCACGCCCAAATGAAAACACTTCTCGACTTCATCCCCATCCTTTTGTTCTTTGCGGCTTACAAGCTGCATGACACCTTCGGCATCAGCAAAGACGAAGCGATCTATTTCGCCACGCCGGTGCTGATGGCTGCCACCGTGGCGCAAATGGCGATCATTTATTGGATCGACAAAAAGCTCACCACCATGCACAAGATTACCTTGGGCATGATTCTGGTGTTCGGCGGCATCACGCTGCTGTTGCACGACAAGCGCTTCATCATGTGGAAGCCCACCGTGCTGTACGCGGGCATGGCGATTGCGCTGGCCGTGGCGGTGTGGGGTATGAAGATCAACTTCCTCAAGTCCATGTTGGGCAGCCAGTTGGAGCTCCCCGACCCGGTGTGGCACAAGCTCAATATCGCCTGGATCGGCTACACCCTGTTCATGGCGATCAGCAACGGTTATGTCGCCGCGTATTTCAGCGAAGACGCGTGGGCCAACTTCAAACTTTGGGGTTATGTGTTCCCGCTGGCCTTTTTGATTGGCCAGGGCCTCTACATTTCGCCTTATCTCAAGGGCGACAGCACACCAGAGGAGCCCCCCAAGCCATGAGCACCCTGGCTCCTACTGCGCACAACCTGGAGCAGCGCCTGCAGGCAAAATTGCAGCCGCTGCGCCTTGAAGTGATCGATGAAAGCTACCAGCACGCCGGTCATGTGGGTGCCAATGACAGCGGTGTCGGCACACATTTCCGGGTGCGGATTGCCTCGCCTTTATTTACCGGTTTGAGCCGCGTAGCTCGGCATCGCCTTGTGTATGATTCGTTGCAAGATTTCATTGATCAAGGCCTTCATGCCTTGGCCATTGAGGCCGAAGCCTCGCCCTCTGGCAACACTAAGATTTAAGCATTCCTGAAGGAAACGGTATGAAGAAGCACATTTTGTCCTCCTTGGCTGTAGCCAGCCTGATGGCGGTCTCCCAAGGCGCTGTGGCGCAGAACATTGCCATCGTGAACGGCAAGGCAGTTCCCACTGCGCGCATGGAAGCCCTGGCCCAACAGGTCGCCCGCTCCGGCCGCCCTGTGACCCCTGAAATGCAAGGCCAGATGCGTGAGGAAATCATCGCCCGCGAAATTTTTGTGCAAGAAGCGCAGGCACGCGGCCTGGACGCGACGGATGACTACAAAAACCAGCTCGATCTGACCCGCCAGTCCATCCTGATCCGCGAGTTGTTTGCCGATTTCCAAAAAAAGAACCCGGTCACCGACGAAGAAACCAAGGCTGAGTACGACAAGTTTGCCTCAGCCAACGCTGGCAAAGAGTACCGCGCCCGCCATATCCTGGTGGAAAAAGAAGACCAGGCCAAGGCCCTGATTGCCCAGCTGAAAAAAGGCGCCAAGTTTGAAGACCTGGCCAAAAAGAACTCCAAAGACCCAGGCTCCGGTGCCAATGGTGGTGACCTCGATTGGGCCAACGCCAGCAGCTACGTGAAAGAGTTCTCGGACGCGCTGATGGCCTTGTCCAAGGGCAAGATGACCGACACTCCAGTCAAGACCCAGTTCGGTTTCCACATCATCCGTTTGGATGACCTGCGCGAAGCCCAGTTGCCCAAGTACGAAGATGTGAAGCCGCAAATCGCCCAGCAACTGCAGCAACAAAAGATTGCCAAGTTCCAGGAAGACCTGCGCGCTAAAGCCAAGGTCGAATAAGCTGCTACAGGCTGATTCCCATCAAGCGGCTTCGGCCGCTTTTTTGTTGCCTATCACTGGCTTGCACCCCAAGTCCGCTCCACCCGGCGAAGGGGCGCAGCCGTAAAGCTAGCGGCCGATTCCGACCAGCCAAAGCAGGCCCAACAAGACCGGCTGGTGCAGCAGGTAGTAACTCAAACTCCACTGCCCCAGTGCTGCCAGCCGCCGCGTCAGGGCTGCCGGCAGTGGCAGCCGCCCTGTGCGGGGTTGGCGCTGCCACGCGTGCATGAACGCGAAACCCAGCAACATGACGCCCAGCCAGGGAAACAAGGGCACATAGTCCTCGGTGCGTGGCAGGCGGGTGACCCACCCGATCCAGTTCAAGGCACGGCCGTTCATATCCACGCCAAATTGAGTGCTAGCCCAGGTAGATATTGCGCTACCTGCTATGAAATGCGTAGCAATGATCGCAAGACCCAGCAATCCGCACCCACGCCCCAGCGGTGCCACAAGGCGGGTGATGAGCAGCATCACCGCCATGGCGTGCAACACCCCGAAATAGATATAGCTGCCGGGAAACATGAACCATGACCCTAAAGACACCAACGCAGCGGCGGCAGCAATCTGCAGCCAACGCCGTGCGAACTGCCACCCGCTCTGGACACGGGCATGGGCCAGCGCCTGACCGGCGCCCGCACAGCACAAAAACAGGCTGAGGATGGCAGTGCGCTGCCACGTCCAGACGGGGTCTTGCAAGAAGTTTTGTTGAATGACGCCGGCGTTGTTCAGGTCGAAGCAAAAGTGAAACACCGTCATCCACACCATGGCCAAGCCACGCACCGCATCCAGAGTGTCCAAGCGCCGGGCGTTCATGGCCGCTTCAAGGGCTTTGTGGCTTGCCGGCGGCAGACCGTTGCATGATGCTGCCCCATTGGGTGAGCACAGCACCGGTGGACGCTAACAAAAGCACTGGTATTGCAAGCCCCCAAGCGCTGTGCATGGCGGTGGACCATGCAAAAAGGGGCGGCCCCAAGGTGGCGCCCAAATTGCCCATTTGGGCCACCGCGCCGTTGGCTCGGGCCTGTTGGGCGCTGTCGTGGTTGAGGTGAGGAATCAGGGCAAAGGCGCTGCCCCCGGCCAGGCCGGAAATCAGCATCAAGGCGATGGCCGCTTCGACGTAGCCCCAGCCGGTCATGGCGCTCCAGGCACACAACACGCCCGCCAAGCCAAGGCTGGGATACAGCATGCGCAGCAAGCGCAAGGGGCTGCTCCGCTGGGTAAGCCAACCCGCACCAAAGGTGCCGGCTATGCCCATCAGGGGCAATACCGTGGCGGCCCATCGGTCTGTGTCGGTCAGGCCCCGGGGTAAAAACGTCAACAACGCCACAGCCATGCCGGTGTAACAAAAGAAACACAGGCCCGGCAGTGCGGTGCGCCAGTCGGTATAGGTGCGCACATGACGCGCCAGCAAACCTGCTCCGTGGGCGGCGCTAGCTGGCGGCGGCTGGTCAAGGGGCAGTGCCACCCAAGCCAGTACCGCAGCAATGAGCAGCAGCACCGCATGCAGTGCAAACATCGATGGCACACCGGCATACGCCAAAAACTGGTGGCCTCCTGCGGCCGTGAGGGCGAACGCGGTGCCCACAAAGGTGCTCCACAAGCCCATGGCAATCGACCGGTGACGCGCAGCAGTGGTGCCTGACATGAGCGTGGGCGCAGCCACCACCACGGCCAGGTGTGACGCTCCTTCCAGCACCCGGGTCCCCACAAACCAGTGAAATGGCAAGCTCAGTGCCTGCACGGCCGCCAGCACCGCGCCCAGCAGCATGCCCCCGCACAGCAGGCGCCGGTAACCAATGCGCGGAGCCAACAAACCCATGCTGACACCCAGACTCAAGCCCACGACGCCCACGACCGACAAGGCCCACCCCATCTGGGTGGCGCTCACGCCAAACTGCTGCTGCAACAAAGCAAACGCTAGGGACACCTTGGCAAACTGCATGGCCGCCAAAATGCCACAGCCCCATAACAGCAAAACGCGGGGCCAATAGGTGATGTGTGTGTGAGGCATGGGAGCCGGTGAGTGTAGCGGCAGCCCGCGCGCCGGCGGGGCCACGCTGCGGGATAATGCGGCCCCATGTCTTTGCAAGATTTTCAACTCGAATTGCTGGCTCCCGCCCGTACCGCCGAGATCGGCATCGAAGCGGTGAACCATGGTGCTGATGCGGTTTACATCGGCGGGCCCGGTTTTGGCGCGCGGTCCAGCGCCGACAACAGCATTGCCGATATTGAGCGCCTGGTCGCCCACGCCCATCGCTTCAACAGCCGCATTTTTGTCACGATGAACACCATCCTGCGGGATGACGAGCTCGAGCCCGCCCGCAAGCAGGCTTGGCAGTTGTACGAGGCGGGCGTGGATGCGCTGATCGTGCAGGACATGGGTTTGCTGGCGATCGACATGCCACCGCTGCAGCTCCACGCCAGTACACAGACAGACATTCGCACGCCCGAGAAGGCGCGCTTTTTGCAGGATGTGGGCCTGTCCCAGATCGTGCTGGCGCGCGAACTCACCGCCCGGCAAATTGCCGCCATCCGCGCGGCCACGGACCCTGAAAAATGCACGCTGGAGTTTTTTATCCACGGTGCGCTGTGCGTGGCCTACAGCGGCCAGTGCTACATCAGCGCGGCCCACACCGGCCGCAGTGCCAACCGGGGTGAATGCAGTCAAGCCTGTCGCCTGCCCTACCAGGTGGTCGACGACAAAGGCCGCTTCGTCGCCCATGACAAGCATGTGCTCTCGATGAAAGACAACAACCAGAGCGAGAACCTGGCCGCTTTGGTGGATGCGGGCATCCGCAGCTTCAAAATCGAGGGCCGCTACAAGGACATGGGTTATGTGAAGAACATCACCGCCCATTACCGCAAGCTGCTGGACCGCTTGATCGAAGATCGCCAGTACTCGGATCAACCCTTGGCCCGAAGCAGCAGTGGTAGCACCAGCTTCACGTTTGAGCCCGACCCCAACCAGAACTTCAACCGCGAGTTCACTGACTACTTTGTACAGGGCCGGCAGATCGACATCGGCGCCTTTGACAGCCCCAAAAACCCGGGCCAGCCAATTGGCTATGTGACCAAGGTCAACCCTGACAGTGTGGAGCTGGAACTGAGCGACCGCAGCAAGGCTTTGAGCAATGGCGACGGCCTGTGCTACTACGACTTGCAAAAAGAGCTGGTGGGCCTGGCCATCAACCGGGCCGAAGCCATCAACGCGGCCAAGGGTTTGTGGCGGGTATTCCCCAAAGACCCCCTCCCCGGCCTCAAGGACCTGCGCAAGGGGGTGGAGGTCAACCGCAACCGGGATGTCAACTGGACCCGGGTGCTCGATAAAAAGAGCAGCGATCGGCGCATCGGAGTCTGGGCGGTGTTGGCGGAAACCGATGGCGGCATGGCACTGACCCTGACTGACGAAGACGGCTTTACCGCCACCGCCCACACCACCCTGCCCTTGGAGCTGGCCAAAGACCCGGCCACTGCGCTCGACACCTTGCGCGCGAACGTGAGCAAAATGGGCACCACGATTTTTGCCACACTCGATGTGCAGGTGCAGTTCAGCCAGCCTTGGTTTGTGCCCGCGTCGGTGCTGAACCCCTTGCGGCGCGAAGCTGTCGAGGCCTTGGAGCGTGCCCGCACGCGGGGCTTTGTGCGTTTAGCGCCGGGCCATGTGGTGGAACCGCCGGTGGCATATCCGGAAGACACGCTTAGCTACCTGGCCAACGTGTTCAACCAAGCAGCGCACGGTTTTTACGCCAAACACGGGGTGAAAGTGATTGCGCCCGCCTACGAAGCGATTGAAGAGTTGGGTGAAGTGAGCCTGATGATCACTAAGCACTGCGTGCGCTTTTCGCTCAGCCTGTGCCCCAAGCAAGCCAAGGGCGTGACGGGGGTCCAAGGGCAGGTCAAAGCCGAGCCCTTGCAACTGATCAATGGCAAAGAGAAGCTCACCCTGCGGTTTGACTGCAAACCCTGCGAAATGCATGTGGTGGGCAAGATGAAAACCGGTGTCGCCAGCCAAAGCCGCTTGGAGCTGCTGGAGGCCGCACAGGGCGTGCCGATGACTTTCCACAAAACCCGCCCGAAACAAGAGTTCGGGCACTGATCGCTTAGTGGGGGCGCTGGGGCGGGCGCTCTTCAGGCGCCTGCGTCTGCAGCAACTGGCGCATGAAGTACAGCCCCAGCACCATATTGCCCACGGCAAACACCACCACCGCGATGGCCGCTGCGGGCTGCAGTGTGTGGTGTTGCACGATCCAAACCAGCGCCGTCGACAGTGCGTTCAACACCAGCATGAGCCAGAAGGCCGGCTTGCGGGGTTGAAGCAAACGGCGCAGGTACTTCACTTCAGCTCAGTGACAAAGTTTTCACGGCTGCGGCGCACCTTTTTCAGGTTCACCAACCAGTCGCCTTCGTCGGCGCGATAGCCCAAAGGCATGATCACCACGCTGCGCAAGCCGCGCTTGTCGAGCCCCAAGATTTCGTCCACGGCTTTGGGGTCAAAACCTTCCATGGGGGTGGCGTCAACCTTCTCTTCAGCAGCCGCAATCAGGGCGGTGCCCACGCCAATGTAGGCCTGGCGGGCAGCGTGCTGGTAGTTCACTTCGGCCTCGCGGGGCACGTAAGCGCCCAAAATCATCTTGCGGTAGTTTTCCCAACCTTCGTTCACGAAACCGCGCTCGGTATTGACCAGGTCGAAAGACGCATTGATGCGCTCCGCGGTGTAGTTGTCCCAGGCGGCAAATACCAACAGGTGCGAGCCATCGGTGATCTGCGCCTGGTTCCAAGCCACGGGCACGATTTTTTCACGCAACTCTTTGTTGCTCACCACGATCAGCTCATAAGGCTGCAAGCCGCTGGAGGTGGCGGTCAGGCGCACGGCTTCGATGATGCGGTCCAGCTTGTCCTGGGGGACTGCTTTGGCGGGGTTGAATTTCTTGGCGGCGTAGCGCCACTGGAGTGTGCTGATGAGGTCGGACATTTTGGCTTTCGGTGAGGTTAAAAAATTCGCTTTAAACGCTATCTGTGGCCATCCAGCTGAGGGAGTGGGAGTGAGATTTCAAGGTGAGCACTTTCAAATGACTGCAAAAAAACTTGAAAACTCTGTTCGGCCGCACATGCGGCAACAGGAAAGTCAAGGTGGGTTGCTGCTGCATCAACCCATGCGGTGAATGCAGCCCAGCTTGGCCCGGTACGCTCGCCCTCGCCTCTGAAAAACTCGGTCGGGACCTGTGTCCCCAACAGGCGCTCCACATGTTTGGCCAGTACTAGCCCACCCATCCGCGCCCCGTCCAGCACATAGCGCACACCCACGTAAGTCTCCAGGCTGAGGGGCGCTCCCCCGGGCTCACCAGCGGGCGCGCCATTTGCAGAGAGGGTTAAAAGGTCACGTTGTAACGCTACTCGTCGTGGGGTGAAGGGCGGTGGTGGCACAACATCTGGAGACCATGGGGCCACAGCAAGCAGCGGCTCAAGCTGGGAAAGCGCTTCGTTCATCGCGCGCAGCACCACGGTATACACATCCCGTGTGAGCTCGGGTGAGCACAAAGTTCGCATCAAAGGGTGGCCATCAACCCTTATATGCAAGGGATGGGTTTGCTCCCTGAGCCGCTGTCGCAACGAGTTCACAGCCATTGGGCGCCAAGTCCGCGCAGCTTGGTGGCCAGCAGTCGTTCGCTGGATGTCCACTCCCTGCAATAACCGGTTCGAACCTCTATCCATTTTTCAAACGATCTTCTGGGCGACAGTCGCAGCGCCGAAGCATCTTCCGCCGCAGGTTTGTGGGGGCTACCCGCCCATGCGATGCTCTGGTTTTCTGCTTGCCGGAACCAGTAGAGGCGCAAAATCCGCCCGCCTGACATCGGCACCTGTATCGCCATCACGCCACCCGCGAATTGGTAGACCTCTGGGTAGTCTGCGAACATCTCTTGCATGCTCTGCAAATCAGCAACTACCTCCGAACTGGCATTCAGAAACCAGTCATCCACCACTGAGAGCCCGGGGAGGTCTGGCCCCGCACCTTGGATGGCTCCGTCTTCCCCTTGCACCATGGCAAATCCATCGCAGGCGATCAGGCTTGAAAAGTGAGGCTCCACGATGTCAAACGCTGCGAGCGGATCGGCAACTCCTGCAATACTTTGCAAGGCACGTGACACTTGGCGGTCCATTCCGTCGTGCAAGCGCAAGTTGTGCGCGGCCGCAAAGCTGGAGAGCCCCAAAGAAAATGCCGATGCCAGCGCCGCGCAAGCGTCACGCTGGTCATGCGATAGCCACAGGGGTGTTGCATAGTGGTGGCAAGCGACCAGACCCCAGAGTTTCCCCCCACAATCAAGGGGACCGAAAATGAACTTCGGACCCCCATGTTGCGGAGGTATTCGAGGTGCATGGGCGACACGCTGCGCAGGTCGGAGCGGCTCAAATCAGGCGGCTGCGCATCCAAACCGTAAACGGGGTGATCCGGAGCTTCGATGTCGGGAATCATCCGGTATGGGTTCTGAAGGTACAGGCGTCGCGCAATCTCCGGAATATCCCCAGCGGGAAACCGCAAACCCATGTAGCTCCCGTAGTCGCCCGATTGATCTTCGGCGACCACTTCGCCCGTCCAGTCTTCTCTGAAACGGTAAATCATGACCCGGTCCATGCCGCTGACACGACGTACCTGGCCCACCAATGTCTGGTAGTAAGCATCTAACTCGGCGGGGAAGTTGGGTGAACGGACCACACTGCGCAAGAGCTCGTGCACAGGCACCGGCTCCACACCTGCCACCCCATGTTCCCACTCCAATAGCACGTGTGACGTGCTGACCTGCATCGCAACGGCCAACCACTCACCATCTGGCCTTGCGACTGTCAACGTCAAAGGGCGCGGCGACGTACCTGCTGGCAGGGTTTGTTCCATTTCCGGCGGGAACAACGGGGTATCTCGCCATGCGTGCCCCAATAACGCCGATAAGGGAACACCAAACATTTCACCAAGATTGGTGCTCGCATGGGTCACCATCTCATTCGCTCGAGACACCACCGCGAGGGCGCCATGGGATTGGATTTTCCCGGAGAGATGAAGCTGCTCTTGCTCACAAGACACCCATTGAACCGGAGCGTGGGTGCGAGAGGTATCAATCGCCAAGGTCATGAACCATTCCCTCGGCAGCTGGTAGCAGCGTAACCGGTCACTGTCCGGCGTTCTTGCGAACTGATTGCAGGTACCAAAGAATGCGCCCTGATCAACAAACAGGACGGGGTCGGATATGGAAGAGACGCAGAGCGTGCTCAGGCGTGCAGTGTTGAGTGAACAGACTTGGGCTGAGGTACTGGATCGTTTTGACCGCGCTGGATTGACGATAGATGAATTTTGCAGCCGCGAAGGCATCAGTCGCAGCAGCCTTGCTCGCCGACGCACGCTTAGGAATAAACAGAGGGGAATCGCGTCCCCGCTGCGAACGAACAAGGTAGCCCCCACCACCGTGCCGAAGGCGGCGTTCGTTGATCTGGGCGACCTTGCTGGAGTGCACGGCAGCGGCAATGGAGCCATGGAGTTACGCATCGAACTCGGCTCGGGCATGAGTTTGCATCTGGTACGCCGGTAATGTTCTTTCCCGAGGGCCGCATTCGCGTGTTCCTGTATGGCCAAGCTGCCGATATGCGCCAGTCCTACGACGGCTTGTACGCTCTGGCACGCCAGGGGTTTGAAGTGGATGTGCTGGCCGGACACATGTTTGTTTTCATCAACCGGCGGCAAACACAGATGAAGGTGCTGTACTTTGACCGCAGCGGCTGGTGCCTGTGGTGCAAGCGTTTGGAGAGCGGCAAGTTCTCCCGTAAAGGCGTTCAAGGCGGCAGTGGCGAGATCGACTGCACGGCGCTCAAACTGATGCTCGAAGGCATCGAAGTGCGCCGACGCCACAAACGCTACCAACACCCTGCGCGGAGGTGACGATGTGCCCATTTTCAATCCGGAGAAGCACTCTTTTGCTTTGTCCCTAAAGGCCGCAAGATAAGGCCCATGTCGATGCCCAATACCAGCACTCCCACATTTACCGTCGAAACGGTCATGGGGCTGTCGCCGCAGAGCATCGCGCAGACACTGCAAGCACAGGCCGCCAGCATCAGCGCGCTGGAGCAGCAGCTCGAATGGTTCAAACGCCAACTCTTTGGCAAGAAGAGCGAGCGCTTTGCACCCTTGCCCGATGCGCAGCAAATGCACCTGGGGCAACTCCTGGGCGACCTCCCTGCCACTGATGCGCCCGAAGCCGACTCCGACTCCAACACCATCCCTGCACACCAGCGACGCAAACCCCGCAGCAACTTTGCCGACGAGGGCACGCCCGCATCGTTCTTTGACGAAACCAAGGTGCCCGTGCACACCATCGAGCTGGCCAACCCCGAGACCAAAGACCTCTCGCCCGATCAGTACGAGGTTGTCAGCCAGAAGGTCAGCCACCGCTTGGCACAGCGCCCCGGTGCCTATGTGGTGCTGAAGTATGTGCGCTCTGTCATCAAGCGCCACGACACGCAAACCCTGCACTGTGCGGGCGCGCCAACAGGCATCATTGAGGGCAGCCGCGCTGACGTGAGCTTGCTCGCAGGCGTTGTTGTTGACAAGTTTGCCTGGCACATTCCGCTGTACCGGCAGCACCAGCGCCTGAGCCAAGCGGGCTTCAAACTCAGCCGGGCGTGGCTGACGCAACTGGCGCAAAAGACCATTTCCCTGCTGGAGCCGATTTACGACACGCAGCTCGAGTCGATCCGCAACAGCCGGGTCAAGGCAATGGACGAGACCCCCATCAAGGCCGGGCGCAGTGGGCCCGGCAAGATGAAGGCGGCCTACTTCTGGCCTGTGTACGGCGAACTCGATGAGGTGTGCTTTGCCTATTTCGAGTCGCGCCGCCACGAGCACGTACAGCAGGCATTGGGGCTGCCAGGGGCCACAGATGCCGTGTTGCTCACTGACGGCTATGAGGCCTATGCACGTTACGCTGCCAAGACCGGCATTACGCATGCCCAATGCTGGGCGCACTGCAGGCGTGGCTTCTTTGAAGCTCTAGGGGCCGAGCCACAGGCCGCTGGCCAGGCGCTGCAGCAAATTGGCGAGATTTACGCCCAGGAAGAAGCCATTCGTGAACGTGACCTCTACGGGGATGCCAAACGAGAGCACCGTCTAAGCCACAGCAAACCGCTGGTGCAGAACTTCTTTGAATGGGTGGATTTGCAGTTCGAGCGGCAAGGCTTCCTGCCCAGCAATCCGTTGACCAAGGCATTGGCCTATGCACGCGAGCGCCGCGCGCAACTGCAGGTGTTTCTGGGCGATGCGGATGTGGCCATGGATACGAACCATCTGGAACGCGCCTTGCGCGCGATACCAATGGGCAGGCGCAATTGGTTATTCTGCTGGACGGAGGTGGGCGCCAAGCGCGCGGGCATCATGCAGAGCCTGATCGTGACATGCCGTTTACATGACATTGACCCCTACACCTACCTGGTTGATGTCTTGCAACGCGTAGGCCACCACCCCGCCTCCAGAGTTTCAGAACTGACGCCTCGTCAATGGAAGCAGCACTTCGCCGAGAATCCATTGCGTTCACCATTACACGGTTTGGTAACGTAGGCAATAACGCCGGACAGTGACCGGTTACGTAGCAGCTGTACAAAGTCGTCAGCTTTCATCGGTCTGTGGAAATGAAAACCTTGACCCACATCACACCGTAACCGGTCACTGTCCGGCGTTCTTGCGAACTGATTGCAGGTACCAAAGAATGCGCCCTGATCAACAAACAGGACGGGGTCGGATATGGAAGAGACGCAGAGCGTGCTCAGGCGTGCAGTGTTGAGTGAACAGACTTGGGCTGAGGTACTGGATCGTTTTGACCGCGCTGGATTGACGATAGATGAATTTTGCAGCCGCGAAGGCATCAGTCGCAGCAGCCTTGCTCGCCGACGCACGCTTAGGAATAAACAGAGGGGAATCGCGTCCCCGCTGCGAACGAACAAGGTAGCCCCCACCACCGTGCCGAAGGCGGCGTTCGTTGATCTGGGCGACCTTGCTGGAGTGCACGGCAGCGGCAATGGAGCCATGGAGTTACGCATCGAACTCGGCTCGGGCATGAGTTTGCATCTGGTACGCCGGTAATGTTCTTTCCCGAGGGCCGCATTCGCGTGTTCCTGTATGGCCAAGCTGCCGATATGCGCCAGTCCTACGACGGCTTGTACGCTCTGGCACGCCAGGGGTTTGAAGTGGATGTGCTGGCCGGACACATGTTTGTTTTCATCAACCGGCGGCAAACACAGATGAAGGTGCTGTACTTTGACCGCAGCGGCTGGTGCCTGTGGTGCAAGCGTTTGGAGAGCGGCAAGTTCTCCCGTAAAGGCGTTCAAGGCGGCAGTGGCGAGATCGACTGCACGGCGCTCAAACTGATGCTCGAAGGCATCGAAGTGCGCCGACGCCACAAACGCTACCAACACCCTGCGCGGAGGTGACGATGTGCCCATTTTCAATCCGGAGAAGCACTCTTTTGCTTTGTCCCTAAAGGCCGCAAGATAAGGCCCATGTCGATGCCCAATACCAGCACTCCCACATTTACCGTCGAAACGGTCATGGGGCTGTCGCCGCAGAGCATCGCGCAGACACTGCAAGCACAGGCCGCCAGCATCAGCGCGCTGGAGCAGCAGCTCGAATGGTTCAAACGCCAACTCTTTGGCAAGAAGAGCGAGCGCTTTGCACCCTTGCCCGATGCGCAGCAAATGCACCTGGGGCAACTCCTGGGCGACCTCCCTGCCACTGATGCGCCCGAAGCCGACTCCGACTCCAACACCATCCCTGCACACCAGCGACGCAAACCCCGCAGCAACTTTGCCGACGAGGGCACGCCCGCATCGTTCTTTGACGAAACCAAGGTGCCCGTGCACACCATCGAGCTGGCCAACCCCGAGACCAAAGACCTCTCGCCCGATCAGTACGAGGTTGTCAGCCAGAAGGTCAGCCACCGCTTGGCACAGCGCCCCGGTGCCTATGTGGTGCTGAAGTATGTGCGCTCTGTCATCAAGCGCCACGACACGCAAACCCTGCACTGTGCGGGCGCGCCAACAGGCATCATTGAGGGCAGCCGCGCTGACGTGAGCTTGCTCGCAGGCGTTGTTGTTGACAAGTTTGCCTGGCACATTCCGCTGTACCGGCAGCACCAGCGCCTGAGCCAAGCGGGCTTCAAACTCAGCCGGGCGTGGCTGACGCAACTGGCGCAAAAGACCATTTCCCTGCTGGAGCCGATTTACGACACGCAGCTCGAGTCGATCCGCAACAGCCGGGTCAAGGCAATGGACGAGACCCCCATCAAGGCCGGGCGCAGTGGGCCCGGCAAGATGAAGGCGGCCTACTTCTGGCCTGTGTACGGCGAACTCGATGAGGTGTGCTTTGCCTATTTCGAGTCGCGCCGCCACGAGCACGTACAGCAGGCATTGGGGCTGCCAGGGGCCACAGATGCCGTGTTGCTCACTGACGGCTATGAGGCCTATGCACGTTACGCTGCCAAGACCGGCATTACGCATGCCCAATGCTGGGCGCACTGCAGGCGTGGCTTCTTTGAAGCTCTAGGGGCCGAGCCACAGGCCGCTGGCCAGTAACCGGTCACTGTCCGGCGTTATTGCCTACGTTACCAAACCGTGTAATGGTGAACGCAATGGATTCTCGGCGAAGTGCTGCTTCCATTGACGAGGCGTCAGTTCTGAAACTCTGGAGGCGGGGTGGTGGCCTACGCGTTGCAAGACATCAACCAGGTAGGTGTAGGGGTCAATGTCATGTAAACGGCATGTCACGATCAGGCTCTGCATGATGCCCGCGCGCTTGGCGCCCACCTCCGTCCAGCAGAATAACCAATTGCGCCTGCCCATTGGTATCGCGCGCAAGGCGCGTTCCAGATGGTTCGTATCCATGGCCACATCCGCATCGCCCAGAAACACCTGCAGTTGCGCGCGGCGCTCGCGTGCATAGGCCAATGCCTTGGTCAACGGATTGCTGGGCAGGAAGCCTTGCCGCTCGAACTGCAAATCCACCCATTCAAAGAAGTTCTGCACCAGCGGTTTGCTGTGGCTTAGACGGTGCTCTCGTTTGGCATCCCCGTAGAGGTCACGTTCACGAATGGCTTCTTCCTGGGCGTAAATCTCGCCAATTTGCTGCAGCGCCTGGCCAGCGGCCTGTGGCTCGGCCCCTAGAGCTTCAAAGAAGCCACGCCTGCAGTGCGCCCAGCATTGGGCATGCGTAATGCCGGTCTTGGCAGCGTAACGTGCATAGGCCTCATAGCCGTCAGTGAGCAACACGGCATCTGTGGCCCCTGGCAGCCCCAATGCCTGCTGTACGTGCTCGTGGCGGCGCGACTCGAAATAGGCAAAGCACACCTCATCGAGTTCGCCGTACACAGGCCAGAAGTAGGCCGCCTTCATCTTGCCGGGCCCACTGCGCCCGGCCTTGATGGGGGTCTCGTCCATTGCCTTGACCCGGCTGTTGCGGATCGACTCGAGCTGCGTGTCGTAAATCGGCTCCAGCAGGGAAATGGTCTTTTGCGCCAGTTGCGTCAGCCACGCCCGGCTGAGTTTGAAGCCCGCTTGGCTCAGGCGCTGGTGCTGCCGGTACAGCGGAATGTGCCAGGCAAACTTGTCAACAACAACGCCTGCGAGCAAGCTCACGTCAGCGCGGCTGCCCTCAATGATGCCTGTTGGCGCGCCCGCACAGTGCAGGGTTTGCGTGTCGTGGCGCTTGATGACAGAGCGCACATACTTCAGCACCACATAGGCACCGGGGCGCTGTGCCAAGCGGTGGCTGACCTTCTGGCTGACAACCTCGTACTGATCGGGCGAGAGGTCTTTGGTCTCGGGGTTGGCCAGCTCGATGGTGTGCACGGGCACCTTGGTTTCGTCAAAGAACGATGCGGGCGTGCCCTCGTCGGCAAAGTTGCTGCGGGGTTTGCGTCGCTGGTGTGCAGGGATGGTGTTGGAGTCGGAGTCGGCTTCGGGCGCATCAGTGGCAGGGAGGTCGCCCAGGAGTTGCCCCAGGTGCATTTGCTGCGCATCGGGCAAGGGTGCAAAGCGCTCGCTCTTCTTGCCAAAGAGTTGGCGTTTGAACCATTCGAGCTGCTGCTCCAGCGCGCTGATGCTGGCGGCCTGTGCTTGCAGTGTCTGCGCGATGCTCTGCGGCGACAGCCCCATGACCGTTTCGACGGTAAATGTGGGAGTGCTGGTATTGGGCATCGACATGGGCCTTATCTTGCGGCCTTTAGGGACAAAGCAAAAGAGTGCTTCTCCGGATTGAAAATGGGCACATCGTCACCTCCGCGCAGGGTGTTGGTAGCGTTTGTGGCGTCGGCGCACTTCGATGCCTTCGAGCATCAGTTTGAGCGCCGTGCAGTCGATCTCGCCACTGCCGCCTTGAACGCCTTTACGGGAGAACTTGCCGCTCTCCAAACGCTTGCACCACAGGCACCAGCCGCTGCGGTCAAAGTACAGCACCTTCATCTGTGTTTGCCGCCGGTTGATGAAAACAAACATGTGTCCGGCCAGCACATCCACTTCAAACCCCTGGCGTGCCAGAGCGTACAAGCCGTCGTAGGACTGGCGCATATCGGCAGCTTGGCCATACAGGAACACGCGAATGCGGCCCTCGGGAAAGAACATTACCGGCGTACCAGATGCAAACTCATGCCCGAGCCGAGTTCGATGCGTAACTCCATGGCTCCATTGCCGCTGCCGTGCACTCCAGCAAGGTCGCCCAGATCAACGAACGCCGCCTTCGGCACGGTGGTGGGGGCTACCTTGTTCGTTCGCAGCGGGGACGCGATTCCCCTCTGTTTATTCCTAAGCGTGCGTCGGCGAGCAAGGCTGCTGCGACTGATGCCTTCGCGGCTGCAAAATTCATCTATCGTCAATCCAGCGCGGTCAAAACGATCCAGTACCTCAGCCCAAGTCTGTTCACTCAACACTGCACGCCTGAGCACGCTCTGCGTCTCTTCCATATCCGACCCCGTCCTGTTTGTTGATCAGGGCGCATTCTTTGGTACCTGCAATCAGTTCGCAAGAACGCCGGACAGTGACCGGTTACGCTGGCCAGGCGCTGCAGCAAATTGGCGAGATTTACGCCCAGGAAGAAGCCATTCGTGAACGTGACCTCTACGGGGATGCCAAACGAGAGCACCGTCTAAGCCACAGCAAACCGCTGGTGCAGAACTTCTTTGAATGGGTGGATTTGCAGTTCGAGCGGCAAGGCTTCCTGCCCAGCAATCCGTTGACCAAGGCATTGGCCTATGCACGCGAGCGCCGCGCGCAACTGCAGGTGTTTCTGGGCGATGCGGATGTGGCCATGGATACGAACCATCTGGAACGCGCCTTGCGCGCGATACCAATGGGCAGGCGCAATTGGTTATTCTGCTGGACGGAGGTGGGCGCCAAGCGCGCGGGCATCATGCAGAGCCTGATCGTGACATGCCGTTTACATGACATTGACCCCTACACCTACCTGGTTGATGTCTTGCAACGCGTAGGCCACCACCCCGCCTCCAGAGTTTCAGAACTGACGCCTCGTCAATGGAAGCAGCACTTCGCCGAGAATCCATTGCGTTCACCATTACACGGTTTGGTAACGTAGGCAATAACGCCGGACAGTGACCGGTTACATCACACCCTTCTTTGCGCAATGCCTGCACTTGTGCGGCGCTCTCCACTCCTTCGGCGACTACCCGCAAGCCCAATGTATGGGCCATATCGATGATCATTTTGGCGATGCTGCGGTCATCCGGGTCTGTCGCAATGCCGTCCACGAAACTGCGATCCACTTTGAGCTCGTTCAACGGCAGTTTGCGCAAATAGGCTAACGATGAATATCCGGTGCCAAAGTCATCGATGCTGAGCTCAAAGCCCAATTGAGTGAGCGCGGCCAATCGGTCCAAGACGCTATCAAGTCGTTCCATGAGTGCGCTCTCAGTCAACTCCAGGGTGATGAGTGCCGGCTCTATCGCGTAGGTTCGGGTCAAGGAACTCAACCGACTCACAAAGCTTGCATCTTTGAGCTGATGTGCAGACACGTTAACGGCAAGCCGCTGAAGCTGCTTGCCTTGGGCACGCCAATGCGCCATGTCGCGCAGCACACACTCCAAGACATGAAAGCCCAGGTCTTTGATCAAACCAGCCGCTTCGGCAATCGGGATGAAAGTGTTGGGCGGTATCTGGCCGAGCAACTTGTCCTCCCAGCGGGCGAGCGCCTCGCCGCCGACCACGGAGCCGTCCACCAAGGACACCTTAGGTTGGTAGGCCACCGTCAAACTCCGGCGGTGCAGCGCTTCGCGCAACCCGGTCTCTAGTGTCATGCGCTGAAGTGCCTGCACTTTCATTTCGTTGGCGAAATACTGAAACTGATTGCGTCCCCGCTCTTTCGATCGGTACATCGCGGTATCGGCATTTTTAAGCAATGTCACGCTATCTTCCCCGTCGTCAGGGAACACGCTGATACCAATGCTGGCCGACACAAACAACTGATGCTCCTGAATATGGAATGAAGCGGACATAAAGTCGACCACCCGCGCTGCGATCGTATTGATCTCCTCAATCTGAGTACACGTCAGGATGGCGACAAACTCATCGCCGCCCAGGCGGGCGAGTGTGTCTGAGTCACGCACGCAACTTTGCAGGCGCTGAGAGGCCTGCACCAAAAGCAGATCCCCAACGTCGTGACCCAGGGTGTCATTCACATTTTTGAAGTTATCCAAATCAATGAACATCACTGCCAATTTACCGCCCTGCCGTTTGGCGATGGCGAGCGCATGCCTCAGGCGGTCTGTAAGCAGATTGCGGTTGGGCAGCCCCGTAAGCTCGTCGTGGCTTGCGATGTGCTCAATACGTTCCCTGGATTTCTTGATAGCGGTAATGTCGCTAAACAACAGTACGTAGTTCACCACCTGCTTGGCGTCATTGCGTACCGCCGTCACCGTGAGCCACTGCGGAAATTCAGCACCGTCCTTGCGTGTGCTGAGGACTTCTCCCTGCCAGGTGCCTTGGGTGCCCACACTCTCCAGCACCCTCTCATAATCCGACTGCACCCTCGTGTTGGCCAGCAGACTGAGCACGTCGCGGCCCACAACATCGCTGGAGGTGAAGCCGGTGATATCGGTGTACGCCTTGTTGACGCGCACAATTTGCCCTCGCGGGCTCAGGATCGCGACGCCCTCCCCCGCGTGCTCAAACACGGTGGCAGACAGCAAGAGTTGCGCTTCCGCGTTCTTGCGCGCAGTGACGTCGGTAACTTCAATGCAAACCGAACGGACGACACCCTCGCTATCCAAAATCGGAAAGCGCACGCTCTCTAGCCACACGCTTTTGCCGCCCAACTCTACAAGGTCTATGCGTTCAGTCGCTGTTGTGCCGCGCATGGTGTCGAGGTCTGCACCGCGCAATTGCGAAGCCAAATCAGGCTCAAACAGTTGCTGGTCGGTTTTGCCCAGAACCTCCTCGCTACTCCGGCCGAACATCTCTTGAAAACGGCGGTTGACGTAGGTGTAGCAGCCCGAGGCATCCTTCACTGAAACCGCCGCTATGGTGTGATGCAGGATGTCGGCCAATTGTTTCTGACTGCTTTTCAGCAAGCGCTGCGCGCTCATCAGCGCAGAGTTGTCAAGAACCACCATTACCAGCCCCTGAACCGCGGCATGTATGTTCAGGATCGGGTTGAGTAACACTTGGTAGTTGTGGGTACCTTCTTCAATCTGCAGCGTCTGTTTCTGACCCGCAGCACATACCTCTGACAACACGTTTTCGAGCCCACTCAGGTGCACGGGCAAAGGCAAACGGCTGAAATGCAGGCCGATATTGCTGGCAGGCATAGAGTAGGCTCGCACAGCGCAACCGTTGTACCGGCGCACACACAGAGCAGTGTCAAAAACGAGGACCGGGAAGTCCAGCGTGTTGTACATGCTCTCAAACTCACTGTTGACGCCTGCGAGGGTCGCCGACTTCATCAAGTTTTCTTCGTTGACGCTGATCAACTCCTCATTGGTGGCCTGTAGCTCTTCGTTAGCGGCCTCCAGCTCCTCATTTGAAGCTTGCAATTCTTCGTTGGCGGCTTGAATCTCTTCGTTCAAAGCCTGCATTTCTTCGTTCGAGCCCGCCATTTCCTCCATGAGGGTTTGAAGTTGCTCGCGCGCGCTATCGAGCTCTAAGCGGGTTTCTTCGCTGTCATGCACCGTAGGGACAGATTTGCCGGCGTCCTTCGCGTCAGGGCCTTTGCCCTCTTCAAAGACACACAACAAAAGAGGCCCCTCTCCGCTACCCGGCACCGCCTGCAGCCCCAAGCGCCAAGTCTCCCCGCTGCGTGAAACGATCCGCCTTCGTCTGCTGTAGGTGAGTTTGCCGCTTCGCAAAGCCCGTTGCAGAGTGGCCAGTAGCTCACCAGAGAGTTCTGGCACGATCAGCTGACCGAGGTTCATCTCAGGGGTACCGCTGGGAAAAGCCAAAACCTGCCCGACGGGCCCTTGGCTGTGCAGTATCCGCAAGTTGCTGTCCAGCAACATCGAGGGGCCTACATGTTCAGCCAGTGCTTGTACAAAAACTTGCTCATGGGTGCGGGCAGGTTTTCGGCTGGGCAGGCCGACCGCCTTAAACGGGCCGCGTGTTAGGGTGCCCACGCGGGCAGGTTTGCCACTAGCGCGCCCACGGTAAATGCGGGCTCGCCGGTCCACCACCGAGAAAAGTAATTCTTGCTGGTTCACAGTTTCAGACCGCCCTAGGAACAGCAGGCCGTCGTCGTTGAGGGCGTAGCGGATGTTGCCGAGCACCTTGCTTTGAAGCTCATTGTTGAAGTAAATCAGCACATTGCGGCAGGTGACCAGGTCCAATCTCAAAAATGGTGGGTCTACGCTGATGTCCTGCCTTGCAAAGGTGATGCAATCCCGCAAGGCTTTGACAGGTTCATAGCCCACCTCTGTCCTAGAAAAGTAGCGCTCGAGGTAGGCCGCCGGCAGCTCGGAGACAGCGGCAAAGCTGTAGTGCCCTTTGCGGGCCACATTGAGCGCGTCGTTATCAATATCAGTGGCAAAAATCTGCATGCGTACTTGCGGGTTGTGCTGGCGCATCAACTCAAGAAACACAATGCCCACAGAGTAGGCCTCCTCGCCAGTAGCACACCCGAGGACCCAGATGCGGAGTTCATCGCCGGCTTTTTTGGGCTGAAGCAGTTCGCCTGCTGCCCGAGACAGCACGGTAAACGCTTCGCGATCACGAAAAAACTCGGTGACCGAAATAAGTGTCTCTTTGGCCAGTGCGTCCAGCTCTGCCGGTTTGGATTTCACAAACTCCAGGTAGTCTGAAAGCGTCGGGGCGTTGGCTGCCACCATGCGACGCTGCAATCGGCGTTGCACTGTGGAAAGTTTGTAGCTGGAGAAATCGATCCGCGTGTGCTCTTGCACAAGGCCAAAGAGAATGTCTAACTCTTCACGGGGGTAGGCCAATGCATCCACAGAGACCAAGGAGCCCGGGCTTTGGGTGTAACGCTCCAAGTCAGAACCCATGTGCTCGGGCGCCAGCACCCGGTCCACCACTTGGGCCTCGATGGCTGACCTGGGCATACCGTCGTACTTGGCGGTTTCGGGCACTTGGGCCATGGTGAGACCGCCTCCGGCCTTGATGGCGAGCAGCCCGCGGGTACCGTCCGCCCCCGTACCGGAAAGGACGATGCCCACGGCCAGCTCGCCAAACTCTTTGGCCATAGACTGGAACATCTGGTTGATGGACGGCTTAGGCGACACCTCCGGGGGAGGGCTACTCAGTTTGAAACGCCCCTTGGAGAACGACACGTTGTGGCCTGCGGGCACCACATAAATCATGCCCTGCTCGGGTAGCACACCATCCCCGATGTCTTGCACAGGCAGACTGGTTTCCCGCCCAAGGATCTCGGCCATCAGGCTCCGGTGTGTAGGCGCCATGTGCTGCGCAATCACATACACACAGGGCAGGCCTGTAGGGAGCGCGGATACAAAGGCAGCCAAGGCATCAAGCCCTCCGGCAGACGCCCCTACCCCCACCACGTAACACGCAGCTACTTCGGCTGCGCTTATTTCTGCCCGGCTGACCTCTTTATCCATGGCACCCCCTTAGCATTCTCTCCGCATTATGACGGTGAAAATACTGAGAAAAGGCCGGCCAGGTTCAGCCACCGCCCCGGAAATCCGAGCCCCTGGCGCACTGCGGATGCTTTGGGGTCGGACTGTTTACATCGAACTTAACCCACCCACTTGCGCGCATTGCGCCACAACTGCATCCACGGGCTGAATTCGCTCTTGTCCAGGCTGGTCCAGCTCATCTGCACGTTGCGGAACACTCGCTCGGGGTGCGGCATCATGGCGGTGAAGCGGCCGTCTGCGGTGGTGACCGCGGTCAGGCCACCGGCGCTGCCGTTCGGGTTGAACGGATAGGCCTCGGTCGCTGCACCGGTGTTGTCCACATAGCGCATCGCAGCAATGGCCTTATCGGCGTTGCCACGGTATTTGAAGTTGGCGTAGCCCTCACCGTGTGCCACCGCAATCGGCAGGCGCATGCCAGGCCAGATCGGTAAAGAACAGAGACGGTGATTCCAGTACCTCCACCAGCGAGAGGCGCGCTTCAAAGCGCTCGCTCTGGTTGGTGGTGAAGCGCGGCCAATCTTGCGCGCCGGGGATGATGTCGGCCAGCTCGGCAAACATTTGGCAGCCGTTGCACACGCCCAGGCCAAAGGTGTCCTGGCGGGCAAAGAAGGCCTTGAACTGCTCAGACAGCACGTCGTTGAACGTGATGCTGCGCGCCCAGCCAATGCCGGCACCCAAGGTGTCGCCATAACTGAAACCACCGCAAGCGACCACGCCCTTGAAGTCCTGCAGTTTGGCGCGGCCGGTCTGCAGGTCGGTCATGTGCACGTCATAAGCTTCAAAGCCGGCTTCGGTGAAAGCGTAGGCCATTTCCACATGGGAGTTCACGCCCTGCTCGCGCAGCACGGCTACCTTGGGGCGGCTTGTCAGGATGGCAGGAGCTCCTGATTTGATAGCTGCTTGCGCAGATTCCACAAGGGCTAGAGCCTTGTTTGGCATGTAAACATGCATACCGGGGTCTTGCTCGGCACCGGCAGCGGCGTGTTCTGCATCGGCGCAGGTTGGGTTATCGCGCTGCTGGGCAATCTTCCAGCTCACGGCATCCCACACCTGGTGCAGGTCGGCCAGCTTGGCGCTGAAAATGCTCTTGGCGTCACGCCAGATTTGCAGCTCGCCCTTGCCGGCAGAGATTGCGTCAGTGGCTGGCCGTGTTTTACCCACGAAGTGGCTGAACTTGGACAAGCCATGTTCGCGCAGAGTGGCCATCACTTCCGAGCGCTCTGCCGTGCGCACCTGCAAGACCACGCCCAGCTCTTCGCTGAACAGGGCCTTGAGTGTGGCTTCTTCACGGCGGGCACCCACCTGCCCTGCCCAGTTTTTGCTGTCGCCCACGTCCATGCGGCTGTCGGAGATGCCGTCGCCTTCGGTGACCAGCATGTCCACGTTCAAAGCCACACCTACACGGCCGGCAAAGGCCATTTCGGCCACGGTCGCCAGCAGACCACCGTCACCACGGTCGTGGTAGGCCAGCACTTGGCCCTTGGCGCGCAATGCATTCACCGCGTTGACCAAGTTCACCAGGTCTTGGGCGTCGTCCAGATCGGGCACCTTGTCGCCGACTTGGTCCAGGGTCTGCGCCAGGATGCTGGCGGCCATGCGGTGCTGACCTTTGCCCAGGTCGACCAACACCAATGTGGTGTCTTCAGTCGCGTTCAGCTGAGGCGTTAGCGTGCCGCGCACGTCTTGCAAGGTCGCAAAACCGCTCACGATCAGGGACACGGGAGATGTCACCTTCTTGTCGGCGCCGGCGTCTTTCCACTGGGTGCGCATGGACAACGAATCCTTGCCCACAGGAATGGAGATACCCAAAGCCGGGCACAGCTCCATGCCCACGGCCTTGACGGTGGCGTATAGCGCCGCGTCTTCGCCGGGTTCGCCACAGGCTGCCATCCAGTTGGCGGACAGTTTTACGCGCGGCAGCTCGATGGGGGCAGCCAGCAAGTTGGTAATGGCTTCTGCCACCGCCATGCGGCCGGAAGCGGGTGCATCCAACGCTGCCAGCGGCGTGCGCTCGCCCATGGACATGGCTTCACCGGCAAAGCCTTTGAAGTCGGCGAGTGTCACGGCACAATCTGCCACCGGCACCTGCCAGGGGCCAACCATCTGGTCGCGGTGGGTCAAGCCACCCACGGTGCGGTCACCGATGGTGATCAGGAATCGCTTGGAGGCCACAGTGGGGTGTGCCAGCACGTCGATCACGGCTTTTTGCAGGTCCACACCGGTCAGGTCCAGCGGCTTGAATTGGCGAGCCACGGTCTTTACATCGCGGTGCATCTTGGGCGGCTTGCCCAAGAGCACGTTCATCGGCATGTCCACCGGAGACTCCGCGCCCTCGTCCACCAGTTGCAACTGGCGCTCTTCGGTCGCCACACCAATCACCGCGAACGGGCAACGCTCGCGCTCGCACAGCGCTTCAAACTGCGCCAGCGACGCGGGGGCGATAGCCAGCACATAGCGTTCCTGGCTCTCGTTGCACCAGATTTCTTTGGGTGCCATGCCTGACTCTTCGAGCTTGACGGCGCGCAGGTCAAAGCGCGCACCGCGGCCTGCGTCGTTGGTCAACTCGGGGAAGGCGTTAGACAAACCACCCGCACCCACGTCGTGGATGGCGAGGATGGGGTTGTGCTCGCCCTGCATCCAGCACTGGTTGATCACCTCTTGCGCGCGGCGCTCGATTTCGGGGTTGCCACGCTGCACCGAGTCAAAGTCCAGCTCAGCCGCGTTGGCGCCGGTCGCCATGGAGCTGGCCGCGCTGCCGCCCATGCCGATGCGCATGCCGGGACCGCCCAACTGGATCAGCAGGCTGCCTGCGGGAAATTCGATCTTGTGGGTCTGGTCGGCATCGATGATGCCGAGGCCACCCGCGATCATGATGGGCTTGTGGTAGCCGCGTGCCACGGTGTCCACATCGCTGGCCACCGTTTGCTCGTACTCACGGAAGTAGCCCAGCAGGTTGGGCCGGCCGAACTCGTTGTTGAACGCCGCACCGCCCAAGGGGCCTTCGACCATGATTTGCAGCGGGCTGGCAATGTGCTCGGGCTTGCCCAAGGTGCTGCCCCAGAGCTTGGAGACGGTAAAGCCGGTCAAACCCGCCTTGGGCTTGGAGCCGCGGCCGGTGGCACCTTCGTCACGGATTTCGCCGCCTGCACCCGTAGAGGCACCGGGGAATGGGGAAATGGCTGTAGGGTGGTTATGGGTTTCCACCTTCATCAGGATGTGGTTGGTTTTGCTATGTTTTTCATAGCTAGGTGCGCTGACATCACCTGCGCCAGTGGCCGATTTGGCTGTAAAACGCTCGACCTGCACTCCTTCCATCACCGAGGCGTTGTCCGAGTAGGCCACCAACATGTACTGGG
Source organism: Rhodoferax potami (assembly GCF_032193805.1). NCBI lineage: Bacteria > Pseudomonadati > Pseudomonadota > Betaproteobacteria > Burkholderiales > Comamonadaceae > Rhodoferax > Rhodoferax potami. Next base: position 89,386 of record NZ_JAVBIK010000001.1, read on the forward strand.
GGTTCAGCTGGTGCGTGTTGCGGATCATGCCGAACATGCTCTTGTCCTGCGCCACCCCGTCGATGGTGAACTGGGCGTTGAAGATTTTGTGGCGGCAGTGCTCGCTATTGGCCTGCGCAAACATCATCAGTTCCACGTCGGTCGGGTTGCGGCCCAGCGTGGTGAAGGCATTCACCAGATAGTCAATTTCGTCAGCAGCCAGTGCCAAGCCGAACTGGGTGTTGGCCTTTACAAGCGCATCTTTGCCACCGGCCAACACGTCCACATGGTCCATGGGCGCGGGTTGCAGGGCGTTGAACAGCTCTTGCGCTTGGGCACGGTCGAGCATGGCGCTCTCGGTCATGCGGTCGTGCAGAAGAGCGGCCACGGCCTGCAGCTGCTCGGGCGTCAACACGGTTTTGCTGAGCAAGCCGCTTTTGAGTGTCAGGCGGTACTCCACCAAGCGCTCTACCCGCTTAACGGCCAGGCCGCAGTTGTGGGCAATATCTGTCGCCTTGGAGGCCCAGGGGCTCACGGTGCCGAAACGCGGGCTCACCACAATGGCGGGGCCCTCTACCGGGCCGGTGTACGGGTCGCCATAGGTCAACAGCGCGGCCAGTTTGTCGGCCAAGGGCTTGTCCAGCGCCGCTTCGGTGGCAGCGAGGTGCACAAAACGGGCTGCAATGCCGGTAATCTTGTCGCTCACGCCGTGCAGGGCGGGCAGAAGTTGTTGGACGCGGAAATTGCTCAGGGCGTTGCCGCCCTCGAAAGAGGTGATGTGCAGGGTCACTGTGGTGGCCTTGTAATGGGCTGGAGCGTTGGGGAGTGGTGATCCACACGCGGCCGCTGACTGGGGACGCATATGGAAGCTCCGGATTTTACCCGCCAGAGCGACCCGCTTTTCCCCACCGGCATTGCGGTGTCTGGCGGATGGGATAATCCTGCCCCATGACTATCACTTACAAAGACGCCCAAGGCATTGCCGGCATGCGCATCGCGGGCAGACTCGCCTCTGAAGTTCTGGATTACCTCACGCCCTTCGTGCAGCCCGGCGTGACGACCAACGAGCTCGACAAGCTGGCCCACGACTACATCACCCAGGTGCAAGGCGCCATTCCTGCGCCCTTGAACTACACCGGTGGCGGCAACACGCCGTACCCCAAATCCATCTGCACCTCGGTCAACCAGCAGGTGTGCCACGGCATCCCCAATGACAAGCAGCTGAAAAAAGGCGACATCGTCAACATCGACGTCACCGTCATCAAAGACACCTGGCACGGCGACACCAGCCGCATGTTCCTGGTGGGTGATTGCTCGATTGCAGCCAAGCGCTTGTGTTCCATTACCTACGAAGCCATGTGGGTCGGCATCCAGATGGTCAAGCCCGGCATCCACCTCGGTGATATCGGCCACGCGATCCAGCGTTTTGCCGAAGGCAAGGGCTTCAGCGTAGTGCGTGAGTTTTGCGGCCACGGCATCGGCCAAGTGTTCCATGAAGAGCCCCAAGTGCTGCACTACGGCAAGCCCGGCACCCTTGAGAAACTCAAGGAAGGCATGACTTTCACCATCGAGCCGATGATCAACGCGGGCGGCAAAGACATCAAAGATGGCCCCGAGAAAGACGGCTGGAGCATCGTGACCAAAGACCGCTCCTTGTCCGCGCAATGGGAGCACACCGTGCTCGTGACCCCCACCGGTTATGAGGTGTTGACCTTGTCTGCCGGCAGCCCCGCCACCCCTGACTTTGTGACCGTCTGACCGCCCCACGATGACCGAGCTGCAAGCACTGCGCACTGATTACCGGGCCCGCAAGGGCCAGTTGCTGGATCAAGTGGCCTCGCCTCAGGCGACCGGCCGCCAAGTGCGCAGGGTGTTGCAGCATATGGCCGACCTGACCGACGAGGTGCTGCGCAAACTGTGGCTGGCCGCGGGTCTGGGCGAACCGTTTGCCTTGCTGGCCGTGGGCGGCTACGGCCGCGCAGAGCTGTTCCCGCACTCCGATGTGGATGTGCTGGTGCTCTTGCCCGATGGCCAGTCGGCAGACACCGACAGCGAACTCAAAAAGCGCATAGAAGCCTTTATCGGCACCTGCTGGGATGTGGGCCTAGAAATCGGCTCCAGCGTGCGCACGCTCTCGGACTGTTTGTCAGAGGCTGAAAAAGACGTCACCGTGCAAACCGCTCTGCTGGAGTGCCGCCTGATCACCGGCAGCGCAGAACTGGTGGCGACCTTCCAAGAGGCCTACCGGCAGGCCATGGACCCCAAGGCGTTCTTTGTCGCCAAGACCTTGGAGCTGCGCCAGCGCCACACCAAATTTGAAGACACGCCCTACTCGCTCGAGCCCAATTGCAAAGAATCCCCCGGTGGTTTGCGCGACCTGCAGGTGATTTTGTGGGTGGCCAAGGCCGCCGGCTACGGCGAGCAGTGGAGCGATCTGGCCCGGGGCGGCCTCGCCACCGCGTTTGAAATCAAGCAGATTGAACGCAACGAAACCCTGCTGCTGCTGATTCGCGCCAAGCTGCATTTCATTGCCAAGCGCCGCGAAGACCGCTTGATTTTTGATCTGCAAAACGCAGTTGCCGAGTCGTTCGGGTTTGTGCCAGTGCAAGCCGACAAAGACCGCAAGCAAATGGTGCGCGCCAGTGAAGCGCTGATGAAGCGCTACTACTGGGCCGCCAAGGCGGTGACCCAGCTGAACCAGATTTTGTTGATGAACATCGAGGAGCGGCTCAACCCCTCCACCCATGCGCCACGCCGGATCAACGAGCACTTCAATGACAAGGCGGGCATGATCGATGTGTCATGTGACGACCTGTACCGCAACAACCCGCATGCGATTCTGGAGACCTTTCTCGTCTACCAGACTACGGTCGGGGTGAAGGGCCTGTCTGCCCGGACCTTGCGCGCGCTTTACAACGCCCGCGACCTAATGGACGCCCGGTTCCGCAAAGACCCGGTCAACCGCGCGACCTTCCTGAAGATCATGCAAGCGCCTGAAGGCATTACCCATGCCATGCGCCTGATGAACCAGACCTCGGTGCTGGGCCGCTACCTGTGGGTGTTTCGCAAAATCGTGGGCCAGATGCAGCACGACCTGTTCCATGTGTACACCGTGGATCAGCACATCCTGATGGTGCTGCGCAATGCGCGCCGTTTCTTCATGGTGGAGCATGCGCACGAGTACCCGTTTTGCTCCCAGCTGGCCTCCGGCTGGGACAAGCCATGGATTTTGTACATCGCATCGCTCTTCCACGACATTGCCAAGGGCAGGGGTGGCGACCATTCCGAGCTGGGCATCGTCGAAGCGCGCCGCTTCTGCAAAGACCACGGAGTCCCGACTGAAGATGCCAAGCTGATCGAGTTTCTGGTGGGCGAACACTTGACCATGAGCCGCATCGCCCAAAAGTCAGACCTCTCGGACCCCGATGTGATCCAGGCATTTGCGCAACGCGTGGGCAACGAGCGCTACCTGACGGCGCTGTATCTCCTCACGGTGGCTGATATCCGGGGCACCAGTCCGAAAGTCTGGAATGCCTGGAAGGGCAAGCTCCTCGAAGACCTGTACCGCTACACCGCGCGCGCACTGGGCGGCCGCGCCCCCGATGCGGATGCCGAGGTGGAACAGCGCAAACGCGAGGCGCTGGTCATTGTGGCCCTCTACGCCCTGCCCTTTGAGGCGCACAAGCCGCTGTGGGACACGCTGGATGTGGGCTACTTTATGCGCCACGACGCCACCGACATTGCCTGGCACACCAAGCAGTTGTCGCGCCTGGTGGGGACCGAACAGCCGATTGTCCGGGTGCGCCGTTCGCCTGTGGGCGAAGGCCTGCAGGTCTTGGTCTACACCCAAGACCAGCCGGATTTGTTTGCCCGCATTTGCGGCTATTTCGACCAGGGCGGATTCAGCATTCTGGATGCCCGCATCCACACCACCAAAAAGGGCTATGCGCTGGACACCTTCCAGGTGGTGACCTCGGCCGATATGGACGAGCATTACCGCGAGATGACCAGCTTGCTGGAAAACGGGCTGGCCCACGCGATTGCCCAAGCAGGGCCCCTGCCGGCGCCTAGCCGTGGCCGGGTGTCACGCCGGGTCAAAAGCTTTCCGATTGCGCCCCGCGTGTCCCTCAAACCCGATGAAAAAGCCCAGCGCTGGCTGCTCAATATTTCTGCCAGCGACCGCTTGGGCCTGCTCTACTGCATCGCCCGGGTGTTGGCCAAGCACCAGATCGTGGTGCAACTGGCCAAGGTCGCGACCCTGGGTGAGCGGGTGGAAGACACCTTTTTGATCCATGGCTCGCAGCTTCAGCACAACCGGGCCCAGATCGACATTGAGACCGAAATACTGGACGCCCTCGCGTCCTGACACCTATGCCCGCTACTGAAATTACCGTCACTGCAGCTGGCTCTGTGGCCGGAAAAGAACTGCTGATCCCTACCGGCCAACAGGCCGAAACCCTGCCCCACATCCAGGACTGGGTCACGGCCCAGCTGAGCGCAAAAAAGCCGGTCAAAGACGTGAGCAACCAGGTCTTGGTGAAAGGCATCAAGCAGTGGGCCGCTTACGAGCACAAGGTGGGCGGCAAGCGGCAGCTCACCGTTTTCAAAATCACCTGAGCCGCCCAAGGGCCGGGTCGCCCGCCTCTATCAGTCGTCTTCGGCTGCGGCAATGCCCGGGAACAACACCTCGGTAAAGCCGAATTGGCTGAAGTCCCGCATGCGCATCGGGTACAGCTTGCCCCACAAGTGGTCGCACTCGTGCTGCACCACACGCGCGTGGAAACCCTCTACCGTGCGGTCGATGGCGTCGCCGTATTGGTCAAATCCGGTGTAGCGGATATGGGTCCAACGCGGCACTTGGCCCCGCAGGCCGGGTACCGACAGACAGCCCTCCCAGTCGCTCTCCTCGGCCTCACCCATCGGGGTGATGACCGGATTGCACAGCACCGTGGGAGGCACCACCGGCCGGTCAGGGTAGCGCGGGTTGCGATCGTTACTGCCAAAAATCACCACCTGCAGGTCGACCCCGATTTGCGGAGCCGCCAAACCGGCACCATTCGCAGCCCGCATGGTGTCCAGCAGGTCGGTGATCAAGAGGTGCAGCGCATCGCTGTCGAAGGCGGTGACCGGCTGCGCGGTGCGCAGCAAGCGGGCATCGCCCATTTTGAGAATGTCTCGGACCGTCATTTCAGCAGCTCCAATAAACCGGCTTCATCCAGCACTGCCAGGCCCAGCTCGCGGGCTTTGTCCAGCTTGCTTCCGGCCTCAGACCCGGCCACCACATAGCTTGTCTTTTTACTCACCGAGCCGCTGACTTTGCCACCTGCGGCCTCGATCAGGTCTTTGGCGGCATCCCGACCCAGAGTTGGCAAGGTGCCGGTGAGCACCAGCGTCATGCCGGCCAAAGGCTTGGGGCCGGCGTCAGCAGGTGCGCCCTCAGGCCAAGTCACGCCGCAAGCGCGCAGTTGTTCGACCACCTCACGGTTGTGGGGCTGCTCAAAGAAGGTGCGAATACTCTTGGCCACGATAGGCCCGACATCGGACACACCGAGCAGTGTTTCTTCACTGGCGCTCATCACGGCATCCAGGGTGCCAAAGTGCCGGGCCAGCTCTTTGGCAGTGGCTTCGCCCACATGGCGGATGCCCAGCCCGAACAAAAAGCGAGGCAAGGTGGTGCGCTTGGATTTCTCCAGCGCTTCTAGGATGTTGAGGGCGGACCGGTCGGCCATGCGGTCCAGACTCGCCAGCGCGTTCAGACCGAGCCGGTACAGATCGGGCAGATTGCGGATGACGTTGGCGTCCACCAGCTGCTCGACCAGCTTGTCGCCCAAGCCTTCGACTTCCACCGCGCGGCGCTGGGCGAAATGCAAAATGGCCTGCTTGCGCTGGGCGCTGCAAAACAGGCCACCGGTACAGCGGTAGTCCGCTTCGCCCTCTTCCCGCACCGCCGCCGATTGGCACACCGGGCAGATATGCGGCATGGTGAACTGCGGGGCATCGGCCACCCGCTTTTCGGCCACTACCGAGACCACTTCAGGAATGACATCGCCGGCACGGCGAACAATCACGGTATCTCCCACCCGCACGTCTTTGCGGCGGGCCTCGTCCTCGTTGTGCAGGGTGGCATTGGTGACAGTGACCCCCCCCACAAACACCGGGGCAAGCTTGGCAACCGGCGTGAGCTTGCCGGTGCGGCCCACCTGCACATCGATCGCCAGCACAGTAGTGAGCTGTTCTTGGGCCGGATATTTGTGCGCGACCGCCCAACGGGGTTCCCGGGTCACAAAACCCAGGCGTTGCTGGAGAGCAAGGCTGTTGACCTTGTAGACCACGCCGTCAATGTCAAACGGCAAGGTATCGCGCCGCGCACCGATGTGCTGGTGATACGCTATCAATTCAGTAGCGCCACGCGCAATATCCACCTCGGCTGCGACCGGAAAACCCCATGATTTGAGGGTTTGGAGCATGGCGAAATGGGTGCCGAACTGCGGGCCGCCTGCGGTAGCGGGTGTGACTTCACCGAGCCCGTAGGCGAAAAAGCTCAAGGGGCGTTGCGCTGCAATGCCCGGGTCGAGTTGCCGCACGGCGCCGGCAGCAGCGTTGCGTGGGTTCACAAAGGTCTTTTCCCCTTTTTCGCCAGCCGCAATCCGGTTGCGTTGGCGCTCATTCAGCGCTTCAAAGTCATCGCGGCGCATGTACACCTCGCCACGCACTTCCAGCACTGGCGGCACACCCTCGGGCAAGCGCAAAGGGATCTGGCCGATGGTGCGGATGTTTTGGGTCACATCTTCACCGTATTCGCCATCGCCACGGGTGGTTGCTTGCACCAATACGCCCTGCTGGTAACGCAGGTTCATGGCCAAGCCGTCGAACTTAAGCTCTGCCACATATTCCACTGCGGGATCTGAATCGCTGAGCTCCAGCTCCTTGCGCACCCGGGCATCAAAGGCCTGGGCACCGGTCGATTCGGTGTCGGTTTCGGTCCGGATGCTCAGCATGGGCACCGCGTGTCGCACGCTGGTAAAGGCATCGAGGGGTTTACCGCCTACCCGTTGCGTCGGGGAGTCCGCACTCGCCCATTCCGGGTGAGCTGCTTCCAGGGTTTGGAGCTCCCGGAACAGCCGGTCGTATTCCGCGTCCGGCACCGTGGGGGCATCAAGGACGTAATACGCATGGCCATGGGCGTGCAGTTGCTCGCGCAGGGCCACGAGGCGTTGGTGGGCAGCGGCATCCGGCTGTGCCGGCTCTAGTGAAAACAAGTCCAGCGTAGCCATAAAGAAGAGAAAAACTTAGCTGAAGAGGCGGCGCGCAATCGGCGAGCCGGCGGCAATGTCCCGCTGCTCCAGCGTGTCGTAGAGCACCTGCAGGTCGGCGGCGATCATATCCATGGTTTGGGGCGCCAATGGTTGACCGTGGTCGTCGGTAACCACGCCTTCCATGGCCTGTGCCAGGGCATTGGCGGTTTCCCGCATCCGGACAAACGGCTGTTCACCGCGGTCCACCTGCGCCACATCAAGGTGCAAGGAGAGCTCGCGTATTGCACTTTGGGCCGGGTCGTCTGCAAGCGCGGCTTGGGAATCAAAACCCAGCACCAACACGGGTGGCAAGCCCTCGGCCGCTGCCGGAAGCACCATGCGACCGGGTATTGCACCGGCCACAAAGCCAAGGCGTGCAGCATTTTGATGGATATAGCCGGGGCTCCAGGACGCATTGCGGGCGCGGATGGTGAAGCCGAGCTGCGCATCGTGCGCGCTGGCAAAGTGGTCGAGCTCGCGGGCGCGGGCCACTTCGTCAATCATTTCAGGGAACTCAGGCGTGGCGTTGATAGCGTCCGCAAAGGCCTGGGTTTTGACCACATATTCGGAGTACTCAATATCGTTGAGCGCGCCGGAGCGGTTCGCCAGCTGCACACCTGCTTGAAAGCCCCCGTAGCGCTGCCCAGCGGCGGGCACTTCCCAGACCTGCGTGTTCAGGTTGAACCCTTCCACCGAAAAAGGCTTGGTGCCGGCACGCCGGGTGGCGGGCATGGCGGCCAAGGCCGCATCACCAGAGACTGCCGGGGTTGCCGGGTCCAGGGCGATGGTGGCGATCACATCGATCAGGGAGTCCATGGCGGGCCGAGCCGGTGGACGGGGCAAGTTGAAGGCGGGGGTATCTGCGTCCACTTCGGTCAGACCCGGCTCCATGGCCGAGGTGTCGTCCGTAGGCTCTTGGAGTGGCTGGGCCTGGCGGGGGGCACTGCGGCGCGAGGACCAGGCACCGTGGGCCACGACTCCGGCCAACACGATGCCGCCCGCGATGGCCAAACCGATTTGTAAGTTGCTCATAGTGATGTGGTTACCGTTCAGGCGAGCTCAGCGAGGTGTACTGCAGACTCCATGTCCACCGCGACGATGCGCGAGACGCCTTGCTCCTGCATCGTGACGCCGATGAGTTGCTCTGCCATTTCCATGGCGATTTTGTTGTGACTGATAAACAGGAATTGGGTTCCCTTGCTCATGGCGGACACCAGCTTGGCGTAACGCTCGGTGTTGGCGTCATCCAGCGGCGCATCCACCTCGTCGAGCAAACAAAAAGGTGCGGGGTTAAGTTGGAAGATCGCAAACACCAGCGCAATCGCCGTGAGTGCTTTTTCACCGCCCGACAGCAAGTGAATGGTCTGGTTCTTCTTGCCCGGCGGCTGGGCGATCACCTGCACACCGGAGTCTAGAATTTCGTCACCGGTGATGACGAGGCGCGCATTACCACCGCCGAAGAGCTCAGGGAACATGCGGCCGAAATGGGCGTTCACCTGGTCAAAGGTGCCTGACAACAGTTCGCGGGTTTCGGCGTCGATTTTGCGGATCGCGTCTTCCAGGGTGTTCATGGCCTGGCTTAAGTCGACGTTTTGCATATCAAGGAACTGCTTGCGCTCGCGGGCGGCAGCCAGCTCTTCCAGCGCTGCCAGGTTCACGGCACCCAGCGCTGTGATTTCGCGGTTCAGGCGGTCGATGTCGCCTTGCATGCCAAACAGCCGCACATTGCCATCTTTGATGCTCTGCTCGACCGCAACGAGATCGGCTTGCGCGTCGGCAAGTTGGTTCTCGTACTGCTCAAAGCCCAAGCGCGCTGCTTGCTCTTTGAGCTGGAATTCGGTGATGCGCTGGCGCAAGGGGTCGAGTTCACGCTCGAGTTGCAAGCGGCGCTCGTCGCTGGCGCGCAGCTTGGCGGTCAGGTCGTCGTATTCGCTGCGCTTGGCACCCAGGGCCTGCTCCCGCTCGAGCTTCAAGGCCAGGGCGTTTTGCAGCCCTGCTTGCGCAGCGGCGTCAGTCAGGCGATTCAGCTCATCCTGCGCCCGCTGCTCTTCGGCCTGAATGCTCTGGTTTTGCTGGATGGCGGTTTCAATGGCGCGCGAGAGCTCGGCATTGCGGGCTTGCAAACTGCGCTGGGCAAACACTGCTTCTTGCGCCTGCCGCTCGAGGCTGCGCTGTTGTTCGCGGCACTGGTTTAACTTGCCTTGGAGCTCAATGACCCGCTCGTCCAGTTGGGCGTGGCGCTCCTGGCTATCGGCCAGCTGCATGTCCAAAGACTCGAAGCGGGCCTCTGCCTCGACCCGGCGCTCCTGCAAATCGTCGAGCTGGGCTTCCACCTCCGCCATGTCGGCTGCAATCTGTGCACTGCGTGCACGGGTTTGCTCCAACATCTGCGACAAGCGCAGCGTCTCCACTTGCAGCTCGTGCGCGCGGCTCTGGGTTTCCGCGGCTTCGCGACGGGCACTTACCAGGCGCTGGGCGCTCTCGGCATAGGCGCTCTCGGCGCGGCTCAGCGCGACCCGCGATTCATCGGCGATCAGCACCTGGGCGCGGACCTGCTTTTCGAGGTTTTCAATCTCTTGCGCGCGCGCCAACAAGCCTGCCTGCTCCGAGTCTTGGGCGTAAAAACTCACGCTGTGAGCGGTGACCACATGGCCTGATTTGACGAAGATGCTCTCGCCAGCCGTTAATTGGTCGCGCTGGCCCAGCGCTTCTTCAAAACTGCTGGCGGTGTAACAGCCGTGCAGCCAGTCGGTGAGCACCGCTTTTTGGCCCGCGTCGTGAACGCGCAGCAAATCTGACAAGCGCGGCAAACGGCCGGAGGGCTCGGAAACCTGCGCCGAAGGCGGGCTGTAAAACGCGAGTTTGGCGGGGGGGCCTTCGTGGGCAAAGGCTTTGAGCATGTCGAGGCGGGACACCTCCAGCCCGCCCAGTCGCTCGCGCAGTGCGCCTTCGAGCGCGTTTTCCCAGCCTTGTTCGATATGGATGCGGCTCCACAGTCCCTGTAAATGGTCCAGGCCATGTTTGGCCAGCCAGGGTTGCAACTTGCCGTCCGTCTTGACTTTTTCTTGCAGGGCTTTGAGGGCCTCGAGCCGGGCGGAGAGGTCGGATTGGCGTGAAGACTCGGCGTTAACCCGGCTTTGCTGCTCTTTGCGGGCCTCGTCCAGCTGGGGCACGGCTTCTTGCAACTCTTGCAGGCGGGCGTCCGCAATCTGATGGCTTTCCTGCGCAACTTCTAACTGCTCTTGGAGACCCTGCAAGCGGGATTCGTCCGGGGCAGACAGCGCATTGCGGTCAGTGGAAAGCCGGTCACGGCGGCTACCCAGCTGGCGGCTTTGCTCTTCAATGCCACGCTGCTCGGCAGCCAACACCTGGATCTGCTGTTGCACCTGAGTGACCGCGCCGCGCTGGTCATTGGCAGCACCCTGGGCCTTGGCTAGTGCCTCTTCCACGTCCGGTAGCTGTTGCGCCTGCTCTTCGACCTGGGCGGCCAGCAACTCGGTTTGCTCTTCGCCCATAGCCGCCAGCTCGGCAAGCCGCTCCATTTCGTTCTGGGCGTCGTCTTTGCGGGTGGCCCACTGGGCGATTTGCTCTTTCAAAGTGATCAGGCGCTGCTCGACCCGCTGACGCCCTTCCACCACAAAGCGGATTTCGGCCTCCAAGCGGCCGACATCGGTGCTGGCCTCGTACAGCAAGCCTTGGGCTTGGTTCACCTGATCGCCCGCTGCGTAATGCGCTTGCCGCACGGTTTCCAGATCGGCTTCGATATGGCGCAGATCGGCCATACGCGCCTCAAGCGCGTTAACCGCGGCAAGGCCCTCGGTTTGCACTTTGGCTTTGTCTGCCAGGGCCTCAGCCCGCTTCAAAAACCACTGCTGATGCTGCTTCAGGGTGACTTCGGCCTGCAAGGCGTTGTACTTTTGCGCGACCTCGGCCTGCTTTTCCAGGCGGTCGAGGTTGCTCCCCAGCTCGCGCAAGATGTCTTCCACCCGGGTCAAGTTCTCGCGGGTATCGGATAGGCGATTTTCGGTTTCGCGACGCCGCTCTTTGTATTTGGAGACCCCGGCTGCTTCTTCCAGAAACAGGCGCAGCTCTTCTGGCTTGGATTCAATGATCCGGCTGATCGTGCCCTGGCCGATGATGGCGTAAGCGCGCGGCCCCAAGCCAGTGCCAAGGAACACGTCTTGCACATCGCGGCGGCGCACCGGCTGGTTATTGATGAAATAGCTGCTGGTGCCGTCCCGGGTCAACACCCGTTTGACCGCAATTTCTCCAAACTGACCCCACTGGCCCCCGGCGCGGTGGTCGGCATTGTCAAACACCAACTCCACACTGGATCGGCTGGCAGGTTTGCGGGTCGTGGTGCCGTTGAAGATCACGTCCTGCATCGACTCGCCGCGCAATTCGCTGGCCTTGCTTTCACCCAGCACCCAACGCACCGCATCCATGATGTTGGATTTGCCGCAGCCATTCGGCCCCACCACCCCGACCAGTTGCCCGGGGAGCAGGAAGTTCGTGGGTTCAGCAAATGACTTGAAGCCCGAGAGCTTGATGGAATTGAGTCGCACGGTGGAGCTTGATTGACGCTAAGTATTTGATTTTATTGAGCTTTGCCGGTCTCACACCGACACAGCTGAGCCGCGGATGATACCGCGCGGTGCCCTCAACACCTGAAAGCGGCAGGCGGCCTAAGCAGCAAGTCCGAGGTATTGGGCGACTTCAGCCTTCAAACGGAGCAGTTCAGGCGCCAACTCGGCGTAAGCGGCAGACACCGCAGCAACGTCTCCCTTTTTGCTCATGAGCTCGACCTCGGACACACGGCCATACAGCTCGGTGGTGCAAAAAATCGGGATAAAACCCTTCAAGGGGTGGAGCAGGTGGTTGGCTCCTTTGATATCGCCCTGGGCCAACAGCTCGGTAATGGCAGGCACATCGTTCGTCAAGGACTCGAGCACCATGGGCAGCATCTCTCGCAACGCGCCTTCATCGCCGATTTGCTCCATGGCACCCGCAATATTCAGGTAGCGTGGGGCATCACCGTGGGATGGGATTGCTGACATGGCTCACTCCTCAAATTCAAAGCTGGGCTAACCCGATGGCCAGCAGCCCCTGAGTTTAACGATGACTCAGGGATAATGCCGCCCCATGAATCCGAATTTGTCCCGCCTGCAGGCCTACCCCTTTGAACGCCTGCGCCAATTGTTTGCCGCAGTCACGCCTAACGCGGCCTTCAGCCCGATCAGCCTGGGGATCGGCGAGCCCCGCCACCCGACACCACAACTGATCAAGGACGCTTATTGCCACGCGATCCAATCCGGAGAGAGCGGGCTCGCTGCCTACCCCGCGACGGCTGGTGACCCCAAGCTCCGTCAATCCATGGTCAACTGGATTCAGCGCCGCTATGGGCTCGCGCTCAACCCGGCCACCCAGGTGCTGCCGGTTAATGGATCGCGGGAGGCCTTGTTCGCTTTTGCCCAGGTGGTCATCAACCCCTCGGCTTGCGATGGCACGGTGCAGGTGGTGTGCCCCAATCCGTTTTACCAAATCTACGAAGGGGCGGCGCTGTTGAGTGGTGCGCAGCCTTACTTTGTACCGTCTGTCGCTGATCGAAATTTCGCCCAGGACTGGGACAGCGTGCCAGCCTCGATCTGGCAAAACACCCAACTGATGTTTGTGTGTTCCCCGGGCAACCCCGCGGGCGCCGTGATGCCGCTCTCCGAGTGGGAGAAGCTGTTTGCCCTGAGTGATCAATACGGGTTTGTGATTGCGTCGGACGAGTGCTACAGCGAGATCTATTTCCGGGACGAGGCGCCTTTGGGCGGCCTCGAAGCCGCAGCACGCCTGGGACGAACTGACTTCAAGAATCTGGTGTCGTTCACCAGCCTGTCCAAGCGCAGCAACGTTCCAGGTATGCGAAGCGGCTTCTGCGCGGGCGATACGCGATGGATTCAAAAGTTCTTGCTCTACCGCACGTACCATGGCAGCGCAATGAGTCCGGTGGTGCAGGCGGCCAGCATTGCCGCATGGGACGACGAGGCCCACGTCATTGATAACCGGGCGAAGTACCGTACCAAGTTTGCCGAAGTCACGCCACTTCTGGCCGAAGTCATGGATGTGGCTTTGCCGGATGCCGGCTTCTATTTGTGGGCGGATGTTAAAGGCAGCGACACCGAGTTCGCCCGTGACTTGCTCGCTCAATACAATGTGACCGTGTTGCCGGGTAGCTACCTGGCACGTGAAGCCCACGGTTTCAACCCGGGCGCAGGCCGTATCCGCATGGCGCTGGTCGCAGAGACCGCAGAGTGTGTCGAAGCTGCCCAACGCATCGTGCAATTTGTGAAAAACCGGGCGGCCTGAGCACAGCGCGGCCCCCTCCCCCTTTAACTCCTGAAAACACCATGACACAACAACTCCAAACCGTGATCGAAGCTGCGTGGGAAGACCGCGCGAATATTTCTGTGGCCTCTGCGCCTGCTGAAGTCCGCGATGCCGTGGAACATGTCCTGAATGAACTCGATGCGGGCCGCCTGCGTGTAGCTACTCGTGAGGGCGTGGGCCAGTGGACGACCCACCAGTGGATCAAAAAGGCAGTGTTGTTGAGCTTTCGCCTCAAAGACAACGAAATTGTCCAGTCCGGCGACCTCGGCTTCTATGACAAGGTGCCTACCAAGTTTGCCGGCATGAGCGCTGAAGCCATGAAGGCGACCGGTGTGCGCGTGGTGCCTCCGGCAGTGGCACGTCGCGGAAGTTTCCAGGGCAAGGGCGTGATCCTGATGCCGTCGTACTGCAACATCGGCTCTTATGTGGATGAGGGCACCATGGTCGATACCTGGGCCACGGTGGGCTCTTGTGCTCAGATCGGTAAAAACGTGCACCTCTCTGGTGGTGTCGGCATTGGTGGCGTTTTGGAACCCATGCAAGCGGGCCCGACCATCATTGAAGACAATTGCTTCGTGGGCGCGCGCTCCGAGGTGGTCGAAGGTGTGATCGTCGAGGAAAACTCGGTGATCTCGATGGGTGTGTACATCGGCCAAAGCACTCCGATTTATGACCGCGCCACAGACACTGTGAGCTACGGCCGCGTGCCTGCCGGCTCGGTGGTGGTGAGCGGCAACCTGCCTAAGGGTGACGGCAAATACAGCATGTATGCAGCGATCATTGTGAAAAAGGTCGATGCCAAAACACGCTCCACGACCAGCTTGAACGATCTGTTGCGCGACTAAGCGCATCCCACGGAAGGCAACTATGGCCACGACCGGCACCGCGCAACCCGTTGGCACGATGGAGCGCATCCTGCGCCTGATGAGTGAGAAGAAGGCGTCCGACGTCTACCTCTCGGCCCATGCGCCCGCGCTCATCAAAATCAACGGGCAATGTGTCCCGATCAATAGCCAGACCCTGCCTTCTGATGCGCCCAAAAACCTGCTAGCGGAAGTGTTGCAACCGCAGCAGATTGCTGAATTGGAGCGAACCGGCGAGCTCAACATCGGTTTCCCGATTCCCGGAGTGGGCCGGTTCCGCGTAAGTGCCATGCGCCAGCGCGGCACGATTGCAGCGGTCATCCGTTTCATCAGCGTGGATGTGCCCCCGCTGCACAGCCTGCAACTGCCGCCGGTTTTGGCCGACTTGATCATGGAAAAGCGGGGCTTGTTGCTGATGGTCGGTGCCACCGGTGCCGGCAAAAGCACCACCCTCGCCTCCATGCTGGACCACCGCAATGAAAATGTGTCAGGCCATATTCTGACGATTGAAGACCCGGTGGAGTTTTTGTTCCGGAACAAAAAATCGGTGGTCAACCAGCGGGAGGTTGGAACTGATACCGAGTCTCTGCAAGTTGCTCTGAAAAATGCGCTGCGCCAGGCGCCGGACGTGATTTTGATCGGTGAAATCCGCGACCAGGAAACCATGTCAGCTGCGATTGCCTACGCGCAATCAGGCCACCTGTGCCTGGCCACGATGCACGCCAACAACAGCTACCAAGCGCTGAACCGCATCTTGAGCTTCTACCCGGTGGAGGTTCGCCCCACGATGTTGGGTGATCTGGCCACCGCCTTGCGCGCGGTTGTGTCGCAGCGCTTGATGCGCACGACCTCGGGGCTGCGCGCGCCCGCAGCAGAGGTATTGCTCAATACCAAGCTGGTGGCCGAAATGATTGAAAAAGGCGACTTCTCGGCGGTGCGCGAAGCGATGGAGCAGTCGATGGCAGAGGGCTCTCAAACTTTCGAGGCAGACATCGCGCGCTTGATCCGAGACGGCGTGGTGGATCGCAAAGAAGGCTTGGCCCATGCGGACTCGCCCACCAACCTGATGTGGCGTTTGCAAAACGACTTCACCAAGGCCGCGCAGAGCGCCGCCTTGCCGGAGGAAGACGATGAAGCGTCTTTCACCGAAATTACCCTGGATGTAAAACACTGATGACGAGAACCCTGCAGCTCACCGAGCAACTGATATCCATGGCGTCGGTGACGCCTTCCGACGGTGGCTGCCAGGCCTTGATCGCCGAACGACTGCGCCCATTGGGCTTTGTGTGTGAAACCGTAGAGAGCGGCCCCGATGACTTCCGGGTCACCAATTTATGGGCAAAACGAACTGCAGGCCCCGCAGGCAATGCGCAAGCAGCTAGCAAAACTATAGCAAAGACGCTGGTGTTCGCCGGGCACACGGACGTGGTTCCCACCGGGCCGCAAGCCCAATGGGACAGCCCCGCCTTTGTACCCAGCCACCGCGACGGCAAATTGTTCGGCCGTGGAGCGAGCGACATGAAAACCTCGCTGGCAGCCTTTGTGGTGTCGATTGAAGAGTTTTTGGCGGAACACCCGGCGCCAGACCTCAACATCGCTTTGCTGTTAACCAGCGACGAAGAAGGCCCCGCACTCGACGGCACCGTGGTGATGTGCCAGTTGCTGCAAGCGCGCGGTGAGGTTTTGGACTACTGCATCGTAGGTGAACCCACCTCGGTCGAGCGCACCGGTGACATGATCAAAAATGGACGCCGTGGGACCATGAGCGGCAAGCTCACGGTCAAAGGCGTGCAAGGTCATATTGCCTACCCGCATTTGGCTAAAAACCCCATCCATTTGGCGGCCCCGGCCTTGGCCGAGTTGGTAGGCGTCGAATGGGACAAGGGCAATGACTACTTCCCGGCCACGACCTGGCAGGTGAGCAATATTCACGGCGGAACTGGCGCGAGCAACGTCATCCCCGGTCATGTGGTGATTGACTTCAATTTCCGTTTTTCAACTGAATCCACGCCGGAGAGCTTGCAAAAGCGATTGGCCAGCGTGTTGGCCAAGCACGAGCTCGACTACGACCTCGTCTGGACCATAGGCGGCCTGCCATTCCTGACGACACCCGGCCCGCTGGTGGATGCGGTGCGTGATGCCATCCGGGCGGAGACCGGTATCGAGACCCAACTCTCCACCACCGGCGGCACCAGTGACGGGCGGTTCATCGCCCAGGTGTGCGCCCAAGTCGTCGAAGTCGGCCCGCCAAACGCCACCATCCACAAAATCAACGAGCATGTGAAGGTTGCAGATATCGAGCCGCTTAAAAACATTTACCGCCGTGTGCTCGAGAACCTGAACAAGGCGGGTGCGGCATGAACTTGTTAGCACTGGTTGCGGAATCCAAGCAGCGACTTGAGGAGGCCGGCGTGTCCTTCGGGCATGGCACTACCAACGCGGCAGACGAAGCAGCTTGGCTGGTACTGCATGCCCTGAACCTGCCGCTGGATACCCCGCTGGGACCCGATGATGAAGCATCAAAACGGCCGGTAGCCCCCGAAGAATATGCGCAAGCCGCTACGCTTTTAGGAGCGCGCATTAGCACGCGCAAGCCTGCTGCCTACCTGACCCGTGAGGCGTGGTTGCAGGGTGTGCCGTTTTACGTCGACGAGCGCGTGATTGTTCCGCGCTCGCTGATTGCAGAGCTCTTGGTGGACGGCGGTATCGACTACTGGCTTTTGGAGAGCACCCACAAAGTGCTGGATTTGTGTACCGGCAATGGCAGCCTGGGTATTCTGGCGGCGATGGTGTACCCCGATGTGGTGGTGACTGCCGCCGACATTTCGGCAGATGCGTTGGCAGTCGCACGCATCAATGTCGACAAACACGCGATGCAGGAGCGCATTACGCTGGTGCAATCCGATGGTTTGGACGCGGTACACGACACCTTTGACCTGATTCTGTGCAACCCACCGTATGTCAATGCCCAAAGCATGGCTGCGCTGCCTGCCGAATACAAAGCCGAGCCCTTTATTGCCCTGGACGGTAACCAAGCCGGTGGCAGTGGCGATGGCATGGACTTTGTCCGCACTCTTTTGAGCAGCGTGTGCACAAAATTGTCTGAGGATGGGGTGCTGGTACTGGAAATCGGCAACGAGCGGGATTTTTTTGAAGCCGCTTTCCCGGATCTTGAAGTCGTCTGGCTCGAAACAAGCGCAGGTGAAGACCAGGTGCTACTGGTGACCTATGACGCTTTGCAGCGCTTGCAGACACACTGAACTTTTTCTCTGAAGTGATCAGCTCCGTGTCGGGGCTGATAAACCATTGCCCGCCACAAGCGGGGCCACTATCTGCGGCTAGCGCCGCATTCACATCATGATTACTCTTAAGAATGTCACCTTGCGCCGCAGCGCCAAGGTGTTGCTCGAAGGCGCCTCTGTCGCCCTGAATCCGGGCGAAAAAGTCGGCCTGGTCGGTCGCAATGGAGCCGGTAAATCGAGTCTGTTTGCGCTGCTCAATGGCAACCTGCATGAGGATGCCGGTGAGTACTACATTCCTGCCCAGTGGCGCATGGGCCAGGTGGCGCAGGACATGCCTGAAACCGAACAGGGTGCCACCGACTTTGTAATCGAGGGTGACACGCAACTGGGGGCTGCACGTGCTGAGGTGACGGCTGCTGAGGCAACCGATGATTACGAGCGCATGGCAAATGCCTACACAGCGCTCCACGATGCGGGTGAGTACGATGCGGCAGCCCGTGCACAAGCACTGATTTTGGGTCTCGGGTTCAAAACGACCGAACTCGACAAGCCGGTGAACAGCTTTTCGGGTGGCTGGCGGATGCGTTTGCAATTGGCACGCGCACTGATGTGCCCGAGTGACCTGTTACTGCTGGACGAGCCTACCAACCACTTGGATTTGGATGCATTGGTATGGCTAGAAGCATGGCTCAAGAAGTACGAAGGCACTATGGTCGTCATCAGCCACGATCGGGAGTTTTTGGATGCGGTGACCAATGTCACGCTGCACATCGACATGGGCAAGCTGGTGCGTTACGGCGGCAACTACAGCAAGTTTGAGGATATGCGCGCCGAACAAATGGAGCTGCAGCAAAACGCCTTCTCCAAACAACAGGACAAGATTGCCCACTTGCAGAAGTTCATTGCCCGTTTCAAGGCCAAGGCCAGCAAGGCCAAGCAGGCCCAGAGCCGGGTCAAGGCCTTGGACCGGATGGAGAAAATCGCACCCTTGCTCTCGGAGGCGGACTTCAGTTTTGAGTTCAAAGAGCCGGCGAATCTGCCTAACCCCATGTTGTCCATGCAGGGGGTGAATTTTGGCTACCCGCCCCCTGAAGATGCCCCCAAAGGCACGCCCCCCACGGTGATCGTACACAACGTCAGCAAGTCGGTTCTGGCGGGTCAACGTATTGGTATCTTGGGCGCAAACGGCCAGGGCAAGTCGACCCTGGTAAAAACCGTGGCGCGGGACCTTAAAACCCTTGGCGGCGAAGTCACTGAAGGCAAAGGCCTGAATATTGGCTACTTTGCGCAGCAGGAACTGGATGTGTTGCGACCTGATGAGACGCCACTGGAACACATGATCCGGTTGGTCAAAGATATGACAGCCGCCGGAAAAATTGCCGGACAACAAACCCGTGAACAGGATCTGCGCAGCTTTCTCGGTACCTTCAATTTCAGCGGCGAGATGGTGAAACAATCAGTCGGCAGCATGAGCGGGGGCGAAAAAGCGCGCCTGGTGCTGTGCATGATCGTTTGGCAGCGCCCCAACCTCTTGTTGCTGGATGAGCCAACCAACCACTTGGATTTGGCAACCCGTGAAGCGCTTGCGATGGCACTGAATGAGTTTGAAGGCACTGTGATGCTGGTCAGCCACGACCGGGCGCTGCTTCGATCGGTCTGCGATGAGTTTTGGATGGTGTCGCGCGGTGGTGTAGAGCCGTTCGGTGGCGACTTGGACGATTACCAGCGCTATTTGCTGGACGAAGCCAAGCGCCAGCGCGAGCTTGCCAAAGAGGAAGCCAAGGCAGGAGCTATTGCCCCCTCACCTGCTACCTCGGCCCTGCCTGTGGCTCCCGCCGGACCCAGCGCAGATAGCATCAAGAAATGGAAGAAAGAGTTGGCGCAGGTAGAAGCCCAAATGGCGACCCTCAATACCGAAGGCGCCGAATTGGAAGCCAAGCTGTCTACCAATCCCCACCCTTCCGTGATTGCTGAGGCTGGGAAACGCTTGAAAGCAGTCAATGCAGAGCTGCAAACCCTCGAAGAGCATTGGTTGGAGCTGACCACGCAATTGGAAGCGTAAAGGCTTCTTTACGCGGGAGAGGCCTGAACCACCTCTCCCGTGCGTTACCGACGCTCATGAATGAGATTTCGCAGAAGTAAAAAAACCCGCCATCTTTCGATGGCGGGTTTTATCCACTTGTACCGTGGTGGGAACTGAGAGATTCGAACTCTCGACCTACGGATTAAGAGTCCGCTGCTCTACCAGCTGAGCTAAATTCCCAATAAATTGGTGGGACCAGCGGGGGTCGAACCCACGACAAACGGATTAAAAGTCCGCTGCTCTACCAACTGAGCTATGGTCCCGACAGTGTTCTTTAATTACTTATTGAACCCTGCGAAGCCTCAAATTATAGCGCGGTTTTTTGGGTCAAAACGCTGTTTGAGGATAATTTATCAATAATCCATCCGGCAGCACACATGCCGAAGGTTGCAGTCACGCTGACCATAGAGCCATAACCGTGGCAATTGAGCGTGCCATCGCCTTCCAGGGCGCACGAAGCATCGGGGCCGCGCACGGCTTCTTTGCTGTAGACACAAGAAACGCCGATGGACTTTCCCTCTTTCGGCGCTCCATGTTCTTTGCGCAAGCGGTACCGGAGTTGTGCGAGCAAGGGGTCGTGGGTGCAGACACTCAGGTCTCCGATCTCCACCAAATGCGCAGCCCGCTTGCCACCCGCGGCACCCACCGAAATCATCAGTTTCTTATGGCGGCGGGCCCACGCCGCGATCGCTGTCTTGGCGCGAACCTGATCGCAAGCATCAATCACCGCATCCACCTCGGATCCAAGAATGCCAGGCCAGTTGTCTTGCGTCACGAAGTCATCGACCAAGTGCACTTTGCAGGCTGGATTGATCTGCCCGATGCGCTGTGCCATGGCTTCAATCTTTGACTGGCCAACGGTGTCGGTCAGTGCGTGCAATTGCCGGTTAATGTTCGACTCAGACACATGGTCCATATCCACCAGGGTGAGCTCTGCAATACCGCTACGAGCAAGCGCCTCTGCAGCCCAAGACCCTACCCCACCGATTCCGATGACCGCCACATGCGCGCTTCGGATGCTGCGAGAGGGCTCTTGGCCATAGAGACGCGCCAGTCCTGAAAATCGACGCTCACCATCCACGACTGAAGGATATAAATCGACCGACACCGTCACTTCAACCGAGCCAAACGATCTCTAGCAGCAGATGCAGCTTCGGAGGAAGGGTAAGTGCTGAGCAACTCCTCGAGGGTCTTCTTACCGCCCTTGGCATCTTTGAGCTCAAGAAGACAATTGGCAAGTGCCAAAAGTGCCTCAGGCGCACGCTGGTGGTCTGGCGACTGTTGAACCAGCAAGCGGAAGTTGGTCAGGGCGCTCTTGTAGTCCTTGGTCGCGTACTGAGCGCTACCCGTCCAATAAAGAGCCGACGGACGGAAGCCGGAGTTCGTGTATCGAATTAAAAAATCCGAAAACAAAGACTCAGCAACCGCAAAGTCGCCTTTTCTAAAGACGGCCAGCGCTGCGTCAAAGTCCCGTTTTTCCGCTACATCTACGAGAAAATCACGGCCTTCCCAGCTGATTTTCATCGGCTCAAGCTTGCGCAAACGGTCCTCCACCGACTGGGCAGAGTCCTTTTGCTTGCGCTGAACATCAGCCACATCCTTGGTGAGCTGCTCGACCTGGCCGCGCAAACGGGCATTTTCTACCCGGCTTGTCTCTAGCTGATTCTGCAACTCCACCAGAGACCGGCGAAGTTGAGAAGACTCCTCGGTCATCAGTCTTTGGAGGTCCGCTGACTTTTGCTCTGAGTCGGCGCGCACGGCCTCGATTTTTTGTCGCAAATCGAGGATGGCGCGGCGTGCTTCATCATCGTCAAACAAGCCCGCTGCAGCAGGACCTACGCCACAAACAATCGCCAAGGCCAGGGCTGTTGCCCGCAATCGGCGAACCGGTAAACGCATGGTCGGCATTAACGGTAGCTGAATTCAGCGCGGCGGTTCTTCTCGAGAGCAGCCTCTGTATTGCCGGTCACAGCAGGTTTCTCTTTGCCGAAACTGACAGATTCCATCTGGGATTCCGCAACGCCCAGCAGGGACAGCGCTTTGCGCACTGCGTCCGCCCGCTTTTGGCCCAATGCGAGGTTGTATTCACGTCCACCACGCTCATCGGTATGGCCTTCCAGGTTCACTTTGCGTGACTTATCTGCTTTCAAATAGCGAGCGTGTGATTCCAATGTGGATTGAAATTCAGCGCGGATCACGAAGCTGTCATAGTCAAAGTAGACGGTTCTTTGCGCTGCGCTCAAGGCCGGGTCTTGTTTGGATTTGTCGAGCTCAACACTGGCAACTGCGCTCTTTGACACACCAGAGCCATCGCCGGCTTGTCCAGCCATGCCACCCGCGTTAACCGCCTGACCGCTTTTGTCTTCCACGGGAACGTTATCCAACTTCACGGACGAACCGCAGGCACTCAAAACTGCTGCCACGGAAACTACCAATACAAACTTCTTCATCTGCTCTCTCCAAGTAAATTAATGTTTATTTCTGTGCAGGACCCCAATCGGGCTCCCGTATGTCACCGGATTGACCGGCAAGTCGAGCCTTGATACGGCCGTCCAAGGACGCTGTCATCAAGGCCTCTTTTCCTTGCATCAGGGTGGCGTAAATCACCATCCTGCTGTTAGGCGAAAAGCTGGGACTCTCGTCGGCGGTCGTATCGGTGATGGCCACTGCGGTGCCGGACGAAAGGTCCATGACGTGCAGCTTGAAGGCACCGCTCACCCGCGAAATATAGGCAAGCCACTTCCCATCAGGACTCACCGCCGGCGAGATGTTGTAGTTGCCGGAGAAAGTAATCCGCTCGGCATTGCCGCCGGTCACACCCACCCGATAAATTTGCGGAGCACCGCCACGGTCGCTGACGAAATAAATGCTTTTGCCATCCGGGGAGTAAACCGGCTCTGTATCGATGGCCGAAGACTGCATCAGGCGGCGTGGCTCTCCACCGCGGGCATCCATAACGAAAAGCTGCGAGCCACCGTCACGACTAAGCGTCAATGCGATGGAGCTCCCATCAGGAGCCCATGCCGGTGCACTGTTGGAGCCCTTGAAGCTCGCAACCAACCTGCGTTTGCCGGAATCTATATCTTGTACGTAAACCACTGGCTTCCGGGCTTCGAACGAAACATAGGCGAGTTGATTTCCATTAGGCGCCCAAGCCGGGGAAATGATTGGCTCTGGGCTACTGAATGCAGCTTGCGCATTCTCTCCGTCGGCATCAGCAACCCACAGGCGATAGTTAGACCCAGCTTTGGTTACGTACGTTAGTCGTGTGGAAAAAATCCCTTTATCACCTGTGAGCCGCTCGTAAACAAAGTCGGCAATCCGGTGGGCTGTCAGTCGCAGATCTCCCGCGGGGACTGCATGACTCTGGCCACCGAGATCCTGATTCCGAACCGTGTCCCACAGCCTGAACCTCACGTCGTACCGGCCGTCGGCCAATCGGGAGACGCTTCCGGCGATTAACGCATCAGCGCCTCGCAGACGGATGGCGGACAGATCAGGTCTTGCAGTCTCATCCAGCCCGGGTGCTGTATCGAGCGGTTTGAATTGCCCGCTGCGCTCCAGGTCGGCCTGAACAATGGCCGCAATCTTCTGGGGCGACTGATCGTCACCCCGGAAACCGGAAATCGCAACGGGTATCTGAGTAAGACCAACTCCGGATACTTCAACTCTAAATTGGGCTTGCGCTTGCAAAGCCAGCAAACCCCACATACAAGAAACCAAAAAATTTTTCATTAGATAGATTATCGTTGCTGTGTCACAAGGACTTCAGAGGCGCCTAGGCTCTCTTGGTAACCAATGGATGCTTTGACTTGTTTTGTTGAAATTCGTTCCCGAACCAAGCGGGCATTCACGTTTTCCATGTCCCGACTGCTCTCTCTATGCCATAGGTGATAGACCTCTGTCGACCAGAAGCCGTTTTTGCGGCACAGGCCAGCATTATGGAGACGAAGGACGAAATCGGCGTCTTCGTGACCCCACCCGACAAATGTTTCATCAAAGCCGTTGACCGCAATGTAGTCAGACGTAAATAGTGCCATGTTGCAACTGCGAATTGCTTTCCACTTGAACGAACGCTGGAGTCTCGATGAGAAATCCGGTAAGCGGAGTTTGGCGCCTAGCTTGCTGCTCTCACCCCGGACACGCCGCCCCATCCAAACAGGCCAAGACTGGTCGATCACTGTGGCTTCACTGGTCAGAACCTTGCGCGTGAACGCCTCGCTTAACAGAACCCTGCTTCCATTTACAAAGCAATTCTTTTGCGCAAGAGACCGGTGCCGGGCGACGAAATCCAATTCGGGCACGCAGTCCCCGTCGAGAAGTATCAGGTAGCTGCCCGACGAGACTGCGACACCCAAGTTCCGGGCCTGGGCAGCTGTGAAGCCCACATCAGGGTGCCACACATGGGTCAAAGGGAAAGACGCGCTTGCTTGCAGCTCATGGATTCGCGCTTGATGGCTGGGAGTTGATCCATCGTCGGCGATGATCACTTCAAAGTTTTTATCAAACTGATGCTCTAGAGCGCCAACAACACAGGCGAGCGCGTCGCTCCGGTTGTAGGTGGTGATGACGATAGAGATAAGGTCTGCGCAGGACATTTTCGACTAGACTAGGCCGCCCTCTTGCACAGCCGCAAAAAGACAGCATGTCGATGCTCAGGAGAGGGCCGAACCTTTTGGATGTTATCACCCCATGCCGACCATCTCCGTCTACATCATTGCCTACAACGAAGTGGCGAAAGTGCAACCAGCGATAGAGAGTGTTTCTTGGGCAGATGAGGTCATCCTAGTGGACTCAAATAGTACCGACGGTACCGCCGAGTTGGCCCAGAGTCTGGGCGCGAGGGTGGTCCAAGTCGAATTCAAGGGATTTGGTCACCTGCGTAACCAAGCTATTGCAGCGTGTACCAAGGACTGGATTTTCAGCCTGGATGCTGATGAGCGTTGCACACCACAAGCCGCCCAAGAAATTCAAACACTCATCAATAGCCCCCAAGCGCTCGACGTTTATCACACGCCCCGCCGCAATTACTTTATGGGAAAGTGGATCAAACACTCGGGCTGGTATCCCAATTACCGACAGCCACAGTTGTTCCGTCGAGGAACTATGAGTTACGACATGAAGCCGGTTCATGAAGGCTATGTGCTTCATTCAAATAAGCCCATTGGACATATGGTGCAAGAGATTTGGCAGTTCCCGTTCAAGAACATGGCGGAGGTGATGCACAAAGCCAACCGATATTCAAGCCTGGGTGCTGAGAAGATCAAGCACAAGAAGATCACCATGTTTACGGCACTGAGTCATGGAATTTGGGCATTCGTAAAGCACTACTTCTTTAAAAAGGGCTTTCTGGATGGGTGGGCGGGTTTCGTCATTGCGCTTGGCAATTTTGAGGGCACATTCTTTAGGTACGTGAAAGCGATTGAACTTCAGCAAGGCGAACGTTGGAAGGCACCTGCGGCAAACGATCGGACTAGCAATGAATAAGGAAGACCGGGCGCTCTACATCCGGCTGATGGGCTTTCTGAAGCCCTACTGGAAAGCCTTTTCGATCGCTGTAGCTTGCATGGTGTGCACTGCGGCAACTGAGCCAATGTTCCCCGCCATCATGAAATACCTGCTGGACTCAGGGTTTCAAACGGCAGACAAAAAAATGGTGTGGCTTATTCCTGCGAGTATTGTGCTGCTGTTTGTCGTACGTGGCCTTTTGTCTTTTGTTACAAACTACCTGATGACGTGGGTTTCGACGCGTTTGGTTGTCGACCTGCGACGCGCCATGTTTGACAAGCTTTTGAGTGCGCCAACACAGGTTTTCCAGTCTGAGCCTGCGTCTCGCTGGATATCGCGTTTGCTTTACGACGTGGACAACATCAACCAAGCGGCAACCAATGTTTTGGTGACTGCATTGAGAGAGTCGTTAACCGCCATTGCGCTTCTCAGCTACCTGCTTTACTTAGACTGGAGGCTCACTCTGGTTACATTGACGGTAGGCCCCATCATCGCGATCCTCATTCAAAGCTTTGGAAAGCGCATCAGGAAAGCGAGCAAGGCCAGTTTAGAGTCCTTACGTGCGATCGCCCACACCGTAGAAGAAACAACTGCTGCCAACAGAGTAATCAAGGTGTACGGCGGGCAAGAGCAGCAAAGAGCCAGATTCCATCGTGTCACCGAAAGCTTCCGGCGGAGCATGATGCGCGAAGCTGTGCCGGCATCTGCTCTGACACCTATTACCCATATCGCCGCGTCGTTCGCCATAGCTTTCATCATTTTCATGGCGCTTAGCCGGTCTATGGGGCAGGCAGGGGATTCAGCGGGTGGCTTTGTCTCATTTATCACCGCGATGTTGTTATTGATTTCACCTATCAAGCAACTCACAACCATCAGCCCCATCTTGCAACGAGGCCTTGCCGCGTGTGAAAGCGTGTTCGGAGTCCTTGATGCGGAACCAGAACCCGACTCTGGAAAGCAATCGCTTACCGCCGCCAAAGGCGAATTGGCGTTCGAGAATGTGAGCTTTCAGTACCCGGGGAGCGAGAGAAATGCACTAGAAAATATCAGCTTCACCGCGAAGTCGGGCCAGACTGTCGCATTGGTTGGAGCCTCTGGAGGAGGAAAGAGCTCGCTAGCTGCTTTGATTCCGCGCTTTTTCAGTCCAACATCAGGTCGAATCACTATCGACGGAGTCGACATAGCAAATTTAACCTTGCCGAATCTGCGAAAGCATATTGCCTTGGTTAGCCAAGATATCGTCTTACTCAATGACACGATGCGAGCCAATATTAGCTTTGGAGAGTCATCTGAGGCTAGTGATGCGCAAGTGCGTGATGCAGCGATGGCTGCACATGCCTGGGAATTTATTTCAAAACTTCCCAATGGGTTGGATACTCCCGTAGGAGAAAACGGAGCAACACTTTCAGGCGGACAGCGGCAGCGGATTGCGATTGCACGCGCGCTCTTAAAGAATGCGCCCATACTTATTCTTGACGAGGCGACATCAGCGCTGGACACGGAATCAGAACGAATGGTCCAAGAGGCCTTGGCGTCACTAATGCTCAACAAAACGACATTGGTGGTTGCGCACAGACTGAGCACGATTGAAGGTGCTGATTTGATTCTTGTGATGGATCAAGGGCGTATTGTGGAACGCGGCAATCACTCCAGCCTAGTGCAAGCGAACGGTTATTACGCCAGTCTCCAGAGGTTGCAAACATGAAGATACCTATTTTGATGTATCACCAAATCGATGCGCCTCCCCCTCGCGGAACTATGTTGCGAGGGTTGATCGTGGCACCCTCCTCATTTAATTGGCAAATGAAGATGCTGCGTTTGATGGGATACACCGGCCTTTCCATGCGGGACCTAGAGCCCTATTTACGAGGTGAGAAAAAGGGCAAAGTGGTCGGGATAACCTTTGACGATGGATACCAAAATAATCTGACCTACGCTTTACCCATTTTAAAAGCCAATGGTTTCACGGGAACATGCTACGGCGTGAGTCGCATGATTGGCGGTACTAATTCATGGGACTCTGGGAAGGTTGCTGAAAAACCTCTCATGACTCAACAAGATTGGCGTTCATGGCATGCGGCAGGCATGGATGTAGGCTCGCACACGCAAGACCATGCCAAGCTAACGGAGCTTACACAAGATGATGCGCGTAAACAAATTACGCAATCCAAATTGGAATTGGAGCAAATGTTAGGAGCGGAAGTGAGACATTTCTGCTATCCCTACGGCTGGTTCCAACCAGAGCACGAAAAAATGGTGCGAGAGGCTGGCTATATATCGGCTACGAGCACGCGTCGTGGTCGTGTTCAAGCGGGGGACAATCCTTATGCGCTCAAGCGAATCATGGTCGCGAGAGCCACCAATCCCCTGCAGTTTCTTATGAAACTCGCCACATCGTACGAGGACCGCCGCTCGTGATTACATTTGCGCTCTACTGCAAGAGTTACCGAGTCGATGTCAAGCGTGCAAAGCGTTTGGCGCTGACAGTGGAGAAATATAACGTAGATACAATTCCATTTTATATTTCTTGCCCGCAAGCAGACCTGCCTATATTTAGGGAATACCTCTCTGGTTTGAGTGTCAAACTCATCACTGACGAGGAGATAATCCTGAGCAATCCAGTGCACAGCCTAGACAAGGTGAATGCCATCCCAGGGCATCTGTCACAACAAATTATTAAATCAGAGTTTTGGCGCCTAGGATTTGCAGAAGCCTATTTGTGTTTGGACTCGGATTGTCAATTCATCAGACCATTCCATCTGAGTGAATTTCTGGACACTTCAGGTACCCCATATACGGTAGTCGACGAATGTCGCGAGATACTTCTACCCGCTGTATCCTTGCGCAAGCAAAAAGTCATTGATAACTTTTATAAAGAGTCTTTTCAAGTTCAGCAGGCTTTTGAAAGAACTGGCAAGCATTACAACTTTGGGCCCAATTGCCCTGTTTGGCATCGTGATGTCTGGATGAGTCTCGACGAGAGTTTTATCAAACCGCGCGATACAAGTTTTGCTCAGCTCATCGTGGAGCATCCAATTGAAATGCGTTGGTATGGTGAGGCACTACTCAAGTATGGGGCGATCAAGCTTTTACCTTCACAGCCGTTCTTTAAGATGTACGCCTATGCTTGGCAGCTGCGGAGAGATCGTGCTGAAGGCTTGGTAGAAGAAGATCTGGCTCAATTTTATTGTGGAGTAACTTACCAGTCCGCTTGGGAACGGGAAATGGATTGGCCAAGCGAAGGGGGAAATCTGGCATCCAGACTTGGCCGTCGTTTAAGGCGATCACTGGGACGCACGTAAACCGCATCATGACTATGATCACCACAAAGAAATCAGGGACAGTATTAGTTCTTTCGGCAGCTATTCTTTTAGCAATTTGGCCCTTGCCGAATACTATGGGGGCTCGTCATTTAATGCTGCTTACGGGTTTTACTGCTGCAGCATTCATATTACTGCCAAATCGTCATTTTTTCAATTCACGCCAAGCTTGGCCGATTTACTTTTTCTTTTCTTTTTTCATATGGCTCTTATTTCACTTGCTGATACCGAGTAATCACTTGTCCGAGCAATGGAAAGAACTAACGGGAGACTGGCTAAGAAATTTCTTGGCTTCGGTAACAGGCCTCGCTCTTGGCATCGTGCTCAGTGCCCCTAAGATACACCTCTCTCCGAAGTTACAGAAGATGCAGGAGCCGGTGCTGATATGGGGCTTAGCTGGTACGACCAGCATATTTTGCGTCCGATATATTTTTGAAGTCTTTCAGACGGGTCAGTGGATCCATTCGGATTTTTACATGACGCCCTATCTTGGCAAAACACCATTGGTCATTTTTGGTGGGCTTTTAATTCCCGTCATGCTCATCAAAGCACTGGATGCGCTACAAGGCAAGGAGCGGCAAGCCTGGTATCTGTATAGCTTTATGGGGTTACTAGCAACTCTACTGATGTTTTATTTCGCAAACACAAAAAACGGTTTCGCGATGTTTGCCTTGCTGCTCGGTGTTGCTTTCTTTGCGGCCCTCAAGAATCTGGCACGAGTTAAAGTTTCTCTCCCTAAGTTGGGCGGGGTTACTTTGGTAAGTGTATTGATATTTGGTTACGTCATATACAAGCACCTCGATACCAATCCTGCTTGGTCAAATTTAGTAGCTGATTACAAGACCAGCGTCAAAATTGAAGAGCATGACAACTGGAAAGATAAGACCTCGCCACTCCCAATCAATGGGAACGGAATAGCTGTGAACGGCAGTACCTATGAAAGAGTGGCGTGGGCACGAGCTGGGCTCGAACTTCTGATTGATCATCCCCTAGGCTACGGGCTCATTAACCACTCATTTGGGGCCCTGGCCATCCAAAAGTGGAGTGACTTTCACAAACCTGACGGTAACAATAGAGGCTCAACACACAGTGGATGGCTGGACTTCGGTTTGGGTTTCGGAATACCAGGGCTGTTAATGGTTTGTATTCCTCTGATTGCAAGCTATGTAAGAGCAAGAAACAGGACAGACTTTTGGGGAGTATACGCAGTTTGGACAATTCCCTTGATCGGAGTAAGTTATCTTACCACCGAAGTATGTACTGGCCATTTTATTGAGCTTTTGTTTTTCTTAACGGCATTGTTCAGCGGCTTGACGCTCCAAAACAGCCGCGGGCCCACTGGCGAAAACGTCGGCTGAGTTTAAAGTCTTTGGCCTCATGATCTGAATAGAGCCGAGTTTGAGGGCACGAGTTATCAAGCATTCGCGCGTTCTCCGATAGTTCTAAAGTCTGATATAGCTTTTCCAATTCAGAAAAAATATTGTATTCATACATTACACGACGCTTAGCCTCTTGACGCACTTCCATACTCTTTTGATCAAAGTCGCTTCGTAAGACCTCTTGAATTGTCTTGAATGCCTCACGTGGGCGATCAATATCGATGCGGACATAGCTCCCTTTCGGAAAATAATCGGCCACGTTGATACAACCGCTATAAATCGGGAAACAATCTCTCAGAAACGGATCTGCTAGCTTTTCTGTCCAATAGTTGTGGTGAATGGAGTTTTCGAGGGCTATGTGAAAACGATACTCGGCTAAGGCCTCGTCTTTGTCGGCCATGGTTCGACTACCTCGTCCGAAGTAATCAATCTGATCCCCGAACTCCTCCTTTAACTGCTCGACAAACTTGATTCTCTGTCGGTGACCGCTTGTCACCGCATTGTTTGAGCAAATCACAGAGCACAGCTTTGTTTTTACTGGACTTTGTTTTTCTAGCGAAGAGAAATCCAACTCCGCGCGAAAGCGCTCAATCCCGTCAACGAACTTGACACCCGCGAACCAATTAATGCCTGGTTGCATCAGAATGGCTCCAGGGTGTTTTGTGTTGCTCTGGGTGGTAATCACCGTACCGAATTGTTCAAGGAATCGCGGTTGATAGCGGTGAAAACTCTCAGGTTCACCTGCCACAAAGATGCGACGATGCAAAGGCACGGAAGTCACAAGTGGCATATCTGGCCATGCTGAATAGACCACCAACCAGTCATACCCCCCCGTACAATCGGTGCCAAAAGAATAGTCGGTCTGTCCCCACGAGTCACCGACTTCTTGCATCTGCCTGCTCCAGGGCCACGCGCCACCAGACTCATCGACGAATAGCACTTTACGTTTTTTCACTGTTATGTCGCCTGTTTTTTCCATCGTGCTTTGCACCTATAACGCTCAACCTTATCTTGATGAATGCATTCAGAGCTTGCTCCAACAGACATTCCACGATTTTGAGCTGATTATCGTGGACGATGGGTCCCAAGACGGAACTCTTGCCTATTTGAATGCCCTGACGGATCCACGCATACGCGTTATTCCTCTAGATACAAATCAAGGTTTGATCTTTGCAAGAACAACCGGGTTTGATGCCGCGAAAGGCCGCTACACCGCCATCATGGACGCGGATGACATTGCTCACCCCCGAAGACTGGAAGAGCAACTCCAGGCAATGGATTCGGGAGAGGCTGATGTGTGCGGTTCTTTCCACATCACTCTGGATACAAAAAGTGGAAGGCGTCGCTCCCGACGATCTGCGTTTTCGGACAGCGATATCAGGGCTTTGCTGACCATCTACTGCCCGCTCTGCAATCCGAGCACGAGTGTGGCCACTGAACTACTTCGCCAACACCGCTACGACCCGAGCTACCCACATGCTGAAGACTATGGTCTATGGTGTGATATTGCCTCACAAGGCGGGCGGTTTAAAAATATCACAAGCCCCTTGTTGACGTACCGTTTGCACCCTGGCCAAATTAGTATTGTTAAAAGAGAGACTGCCAACAACTCATTCAAGGCGATCCAAGCCAAATATGTACAGGCTGTCACGGGCAACAGCTTAGTCCCTCACTCCATGCCGGTTAAGCAGCGATGGGAAGACGCAATAGTCTTCATGAAAATGATTAACCAAAAAATACCCGGCATCTCGTTTAGTGCTAACTACGAGCTATATGCAGAATTTCAGTATCGCAGTAACGGCTGGCTAACGCCCCTACTACGTATAGAACGTCTGGTAATCGCTTTATGGGCGACTCTACGAGGTCGCTACAAGAAATCCTGAGCCACAGGCTCATGAAGGACTAATTCAAAAGACATAAGGCCGAGGTTAAGCGGGCTATCTCTTGGAGATCTTCCTGCACAAGAGCATCGCCCAGCTCAAGCACACTATCAGCCCCGCGATAAGAATGCCACATTGAGGGAACAAATTTAGTTTGTCCGCCGAGTATTCCGGCTAAATGCGTCATACCGCTTTTAGAGCCCACAAGGATATCTGCTCCGGTCAACACCCGGAAGGACTCAATGAACGGACTATCAATCAACTCAATAACCTTGCATCGTTCAGGCGGCAACAATTCATGCCAATTCACTGGAACGCCATTTTCAGAACAGTAGCCACCGTTCAGACCTTCACTCACCACATAGACGGAGAGAGCTCTATTGCCACTGGATTGCAATATAGTCGTCAAAATTTGAAGGTACCACGCATCAGGCAGCATACGTTTTGAGAGATCTGCGAATTGCCGACCAGGCAGCAGGTCACCTCTTCGAACGTGAACTGCGACCTTCAGGGCATCCGATAGCTGGGGGGCATATTGCTCTGGGAAGCCGCTTTGCCCTGCTGCGTCATAGCAGCGTTTGAACCAAGCTCTGGTGGCTTCATATTCAAAATCACCTGTTCGTTTCTCAGGTAGACGAAAAACAATGCCATCCTCTGGGTTGGCTCTCACCGCTTCATCAACAGTGCGATAGGCTTCGTCGTCGTCTTGACAATTGGAAGGGATACTAATCGCTGTTGCTGGAAGCAGAACGAGCCTCAGCTTTCTATTACGCAAAAGTAGCTCAATCTCACTGCGATTTTTGGTGTGCGTGGAAAATCCAAACAGCGCATTGATATCGTCGCCAATATTATGTGTTTCGTAGACTTGCCTAAATGTCATTCGACGTATCCACTGCTTTATCCGCCATGCCCACTGGGTGCTGCTTGATTTCCGGACTTGAGAGTCCGAATAAGCAAAGGTAAGCCCATGACGCAGGCATATTTTCACCGCATTGTTCACATGTCCGAGTGAGTGACCAATACCTGCGTCTGGATTCTCATAGTCGACTAGATAACGCCCTAACTCACTCATAGTTCAACCCTCAGCGTACAAAAACATGGTGCACTAAACAACATCGCAGCTTTATCTTTGCGCATTAGTCCAGCCAATCATTGCTGCAACAGCTGCATTGGTGGTGTAAGGACTTTGAAACCCGTTATCCGATAACGTGAACTCTAACCATCGAACCAATAATTCTCGAACCGATTCCGCCAGATCCCAAGAGGCCGGAGCATCGGGTACAGCCTCGACAGCACGTTGGCCCGCGCACACAATTAACTCGGACATCTGAGGATTGCCATACACAGTCGCCAAAATCGGCCGCTGCATCCAAAGATACTCGTACAGTTTGGACGGAATGTACTCGGCACAAATAGGCTCTGTACCATGCAATAACAGCAATACATCCGTATTGCGCATGCGGCGCAAAATTTGCTCCCGCCCAGAGAGACCAGTGACCGGGTCGGCCTCGATCCGCCCAAGGTGTCGCACGATATCTCTGATCGGCGATTTGTGTAGGGCCGCTTCAGACACCTCATCCAGTGGCCCACCAGTGAGTTGCAGCTCAATCTGCTCTCTCAACTCGGGGCTCTCGGACACCAAGGTTTCTAACGCGCAGATGATGGGGCTGAGGTTACGGGTCGCAGACAGGGAGCCGAAATGCCCGATCACCATCTTCGGGCCCGGCACATACGGAGGCATTACTTTGAATGGCGCATCAATCCCCGGCAACATCATCTTGCCGCGCTCACCCAATTGGGGGTGACGGCACCTAGCACTTGCCAATGCCTGATCGGTGAACCAGATCGCCACATCCGCGTGGGTGCAAATAATGCGCTCAACCTCAGCTTGCATCAACTCTTGCTTGCTCACAGGCTCACTGCCCGGCATGACCAATGGATCGTGCACCTCAGCCAGCCAGCGCACGCCCAGCGTTCGCTTTAGGGCGTTACCGGCCAAATGGGCTGCAAACGCACCGCCCGTCGAATAAATCAGATCGAACTTCCGGTCACGAGCCAACAGCCAGCCCTTCACATAGGCTGATAGCCACCAAGACCAAGAGCTCTCCACCGGACGTAGAACCTTTTCGACCAACATGAAAGGCAACAAAGGCAGCGAGAGCAGCAACATCACCAGCCGGTACATCAGCGGAGAACCTAGATGCTTGCGTAAGACGTGACGCAACTCAAAGCGAATTCCTGCCGGCCCTGCTGGCCAGAGTTGGTAATGCTCGTAGTGACGATCACGGCTACCCGACACACCGCTTAGCACCACCAGCTCTATGCCTGCAGCCTCTAGGTGCGGTAACTTATCAGTAATCGTTTGACTTGCAGCACGACCGTCCATATTGAAGGCATGGGAGAGCACCAACCAGCGCTGGCGGTACCGACGCGTCACACCGGCAAAAAGCGTGCGGTAGCGCCGCCCGGCCTCGGTCCAAGAGTTTGCAGTAGCGAAGTTCACCCCACAAGTAGCCAGTGCAGTGGCCTTCTCTCTATCACCCAAAAGAGCCTGTATCTTTGAAGCAAGGTCTATGGCATCGGTCGGTGTTGACAGCAAGATGGCGTTCAAACCCTGCGTCAAATCCTTGGCGATTCCGCTGAATGGTGCGTCGCTCACCACCACCGGCAAACCATGCGCCATAGCCTCCAACACGACCATGCCGTAAGAGTCTTCCAAGGTAGGATGCACCAACATGTCCGCAGCGCTATAGGCCACAGACATATCTCTCAAGCTGCCCCTAAAGTGCACCCGAGACTGCACGCCCAGCGCTGTGGCTTGTTGCTGATAGTCGCCGGTGCGCTCCGAGCGGCCGATCACCAATAGCTGCACCGTCCTATCAAGCGTAGCCAACGCATCCAAAAGGGTTTTGAGCCCCTTTTTGCTGAAGTCATTGCCGACAAAAAGGAGCACCGGAACATCATCTGGCAACTCCAAGGCGCGTCGCGCTTCGGCTTTTACCGCTGCAGTGGCCGGCCCTGGCACTGCATCCACGCCTGGCGTAATGACCTCCAGCATTCCGCGTGAATCAGGAAATGCTCGCTCCACCACCTCTTTCAATGTGGTGGAAGCGCAGACCACTTTCTTCTTGTACGCAAATGCAAAGCGCCGCTCTTCCAGCCACAGATAGGCTAGTAAGCGTGGGCTGGTCACCACTTTCAACCAGCGCAGAGCCAAGCCAAAGCCTTGTTTCCCGGCAAACAGGGTGTGCTTAACCGGCAACACATGCACAGTCTGCACATTCCCGTGCCAGGTGTTTTCGTGAGAGTGAACGATATCGAAGCCACTTCGTGTAGCCCGCCAGGTTTTCCAGGCGAAGTAGAGTTGGTTGATCCAGCGGGGGCGCTCCACCGGCATGGGCACCTGGTGATAGGTCACGTCGGGGCAATCATGCGAAATGGTCTGCGCAAACACATGCACTTCATGCACTTGCGCGAGTTGCTCTACCACCGATATGGAGTAACGTTCTGCCCCACCCCCGGTTACCGAGAAATTGCGGCTCAGCACCGCGATACGCAAACGCTCAGTCACAGTCCACCATCACAGCAACACAATGTCGTATTGCTCCTGGGCCATGCCTGCTTCGCTCTGCAGCGACACCGGTTTGCCGATGAACTCAGAGAGTCCTGCCAAGTGCTGGCTTTCTTCGTCCAACAGGAGCTCAATCACCTTGGGCGACGCCACGACCCGGAATTCGCGGGGGGTGAACTGGCGGGCTTCCCTCAAGATTTCACGCAAGATGTCGTAGGCCACACTGCGCGGCGTTTTGACGATGCCCTTGCCTTCACAGGTAGGGCAAGGTTCACACAACATGTGAGCTAGGGATTCACGGGTGCGTTTACGTGTCATCTCGACCAGACCCAACTGCGAGAATCCGCCCGCCATCGTCTTCACCCGATCACGACCCAGCTGCTTGCGGAATTCCGCCAACACGGCATCACGATGATCCTCGCGCACCATGTCAATGAAGTCGACAATGATGATGCCGCCCAGATTGCGCAGTCGCAGTTGGCGTGCAATCGCTTGAGAAGCCTCGAGGTTGGTTTTGAAGATGGTGTCGTCAAAGTTGCGCGCACCGACAAAGCCGCCGGTGTTCACATCCACCGTGGTGAGTGCTTCGGTCTGATCCACGATCAGGTAGCCGCCCGATTTGAGCTCCACCCGACGCGCCAGTGCTTTGGCGATTTCCTCGTCAATCGAATACAAGTCAAAGATGGGGCGCTCACCCTTGTAGTGCTGCAACTTCTCGGCTGCTGCGGGCATGAACTCCGCGCCAAAAGTCTTAAGCGCGTCAAACTGTTCGCGGGAATCCACACGAATGGTCTGCGTCGTTTCACCCACCAAGTCACGCAACACGCGCTGCAACAGGTTCAAATCCTGGTGCAACAAACTTTGCGGCGGCAGACGAAGCGATGCATCCTTGATCCGGGCCCATGCCTTGCGCAGGTAGGCGATGTCGTCACCCAGCTCTTTGTCAGACGCATCTTCGCCATTGGTGCGCAAGATGAAGCCACCACCTTCTTTACCTGCCAGTGCCTGCATGCGGCTGCGCAGCTCATCACGCTGGGCCGTGGGAATTTTCTGTGACACGCCAATGTGGTCGTCTTGAGGCAGGAAAACTAGCAGGCGGCCGGCAATACTGATCTGCGTGGACAGGCGGGCACCTTTGGTGCCGATCGGGTCCTTGATCACCTGCACCATGAGGGACTGCCCCTCAAATACCTGCTTCTCAATCGGAATCTGGGGCTGTGCTGCGCGGGAGGCACTCAGCGACTCACCCTCTGCCGGGGGATGCCACACATCGGCCACATGCAAAAAGGCCGCGCGCTCTAGGCCAATGTCGATAAACGCCGACTGCATGCCGGGCAACACCCTAGCCACTTTGCCGAGGTACACATTGCCCACCAATCCGCGCTCCAGCGTGCGCTCCACATGCAGTTCCTGCACTGCACCGTGTTCCACGATGGCCACCCGCGTCTCTTGCGGGGACCAATTGATCAGGATGTCTTGTTGCATGCAAAGCCCACCTCGCGCAAGGCCTGCGCTGTTTC
Organism: Rhodoferax potami; assembly: GCF_032193805.1. Classification (NCBI taxonomy): domain Bacteria; kingdom Pseudomonadati; phylum Pseudomonadota; class Betaproteobacteria; order Burkholderiales; family Comamonadaceae; genus Rhodoferax; species Rhodoferax potami. Next base: position 126,401 of record NZ_JAVBIK010000001.1, read on the forward strand.
AAACAAAGGGAGGCCCATGATGCCAGAGTAAGAGCCCTCAATGCGCGCAATGAACGCGGCCGCCCTGCCCTGCACACCGTACGCGCCAGCTTTGCCCATGGGCTCGCCGCTCGCCACGTAAGCGGTAATGTCGTCTTCGCTCATTGCAGAGAAAGTGACTACCGATTCGGAGCACGCCTGAACGGTCTTGTCGCCCCATGCCACCGCCACTGCAGTAAACACGAGGTGGGTTCCGCCTGCCAAGGCGCGCAACATGCGCTTGGCATCTTCTGCATCTGCCGGCTTGCCGAGAATGGAGTCACCCAAGGCTACAGTCGTATCCGCGCAAAGAATGGGGCGATTTTGGCCACTAGCGCGCGCCAAGCGTGTGCGAGCCGCTATCAATTTAAGAGCAGTCACGCGCTGTACATAAGCTGCAGGCGTATCGCCCTCAAGCACCACTTCCAGGCTCTCGGCATCTTCATCCGGGGTGGGCAACAGCAACTCATGGGCGACACCAATCTGGGTCAGCAACTCGCGACGACGCGGACTCTGGGAGGCGAGATAGATGAAATCGGTGGCACTCATGGTCATTCCCTGTGGTACGGGTGATTGGCATTGACCGACCAGGCCCGGTAGAGCTGCTCAATCGTAACCGGTCACTGTCCGGCGTTATTGCCTACGTTACCAAACCGTGTAATGGTGAACGCAATGGATTCTCGGCGAAGTGCTGCTTCCATTGACGAGGCGTCAGTTCTGAAACTCTGGAGGCGGGGTGGTGGCCTACGCGTTGCAAGACATCAACCAGGTAGGTGTAGGGGTCAATGTCATGTAAACGGCATGTCACGATCAGGCTCTGCATGATGCCCGCGCGCTTGGCGCCCACCTCCGTCCAGCAGAATAACCAATTGCGCCTGCCCATTGGTATCGCGCGCAAGGCGCGTTCCAGATGGTTCGTATCCATGGCCACATCCGCATCGCCCAGAAACACCTGCAGTTGCGCGCGGCGCTCGCGTGCATAGGCCAATGCCTTGGTCAACGGATTGCTGGGCAGGAAGCCTTGCCGCTCGAACTGCAAATCCACCCATTCAAAGAAGTTCTGCACCAGCGGTTTGCTGTGGCTTAGACGGTGCTCTCGTTTGGCATCCCCGTAGAGGTCACGTTCACGAATGGCTTCTTCCTGGGCGTAAATCTCGCCAATTTGCTGCAGCGCCTGGCCAGCGGCCTGTGGCTCGGCCCCTAGAGCTTCAAAGAAGCCACGCCTGCAGTGCGCCCAGCATTGGGCATGCGTAATGCCGGTCTTGGCAGCGTAACGTGCATAGGCCTCATAGCCGTCAGTGAGCAACACGGCATCTGTGGCCCCTGGCAGCCCCAATGCCTGCTGTACGTGCTCGTGGCGGCGCGACTCGAAATAGGCAAAGCACACCTCATCGAGTTCGCCGTACACAGGCCAGAAGTAGGCCGCCTTCATCTTGCCGGGCCCACTGCGCCCGGCCTTGATGGGGGTCTCGTCCATTGCCTTGACCCGGCTGTTGCGGATCGACTCGAGCTGCGTGTCGTAAATCGGCTCCAGCAGGGAAATGGTCTTTTGCGCCAGTTGCGTCAGCCACGCCCGGCTGAGTTTGAAGCCCGCTTGGCTCAGGCGCTGGTGCTGCCGGTACAGCGGAATGTGCCAGGCAAACTTGTCAACAACAACGCCTGCGAGCAAGCTCACGTCAGCGCGGCTGCCCTCAATGATGCCTGTTGGCGCGCCCGCACAGTGCAGGGTTTGCGTGTCGTGGCGCTTGATGACAGAGCGCACATACTTCAGCACCACATAGGCACCGGGGCGCTGTGCCAAGCGGTGGCTGACCTTCTGGCTGACAACCTCGTACTGATCGGGCGAGAGGTCTTTGGTCTCGGGGTTGGCCAGCTCGATGGTGTGCACGGGCACCTTGGTTTCGTCAAAGAACGATGCGGGCGTGCCCTCGTCGGCAAAGTTGCTGCGGGGTTTGCGTCGCTGGTGTGCAGGGATGGTGTTGGAGTCGGAGTCGGCTTCGGGCGCATCAGTGGCAGGGAGGTCGCCCAGGAGTTGCCCCAGGTGCATTTGCTGCGCATCGGGCAAGGGTGCAAAGCGCTCGCTCTTCTTGCCAAAGAGTTGGCGTTTGAACCATTCGAGCTGCTGCTCCAGCGCGCTGATGCTGGCGGCCTGTGCTTGCAGTGTCTGCGCGATGCTCTGCGGCGACAGCCCCATGACCGTTTCGACGGTAAATGTGGGAGTGCTGGTATTGGGCATCGACATGGGCCTTATCTTGCGGCCTTTAGGGACAAAGCAAAAGAGTGCTTCTCCGGATTGAAAATGGGCACATCGTCACCTCCGCGCAGGGTGTTGGTAGCGTTTGTGGCGTCGGCGCACTTCGATGCCTTCGAGCATCAGTTTGAGCGCCGTGCAGTCGATCTCGCCACTGCCGCCTTGAACGCCTTTACGGGAGAACTTGCCGCTCTCCAAACGCTTGCACCACAGGCACCAGCCGCTGCGGTCAAAGTACAGCACCTTCATCTGTGTTTGCCGCCGGTTGATGAAAACAAACATGTGTCCGGCCAGCACATCCACTTCAAACCCCTGGCGTGCCAGAGCGTACAAGCCGTCGTAGGACTGGCGCATATCGGCAGCTTGGCCATACAGGAACACGCGAATGCGGCCCTCGGGAAAGAACATTACCGGCGTACCAGATGCAAACTCATGCCCGAGCCGAGTTCGATGCGTAACTCCATGGCTCCATTGCCGCTGCCGTGCACTCCAGCAAGGTCGCCCAGATCAACGAACGCCGCCTTCGGCACGGTGGTGGGGGCTACCTTGTTCGTTCGCAGCGGGGACGCGATTCCCCTCTGTTTATTCCTAAGCGTGCGTCGGCGAGCAAGGCTGCTGCGACTGATGCCTTCGCGGCTGCAAAATTCATCTATCGTCAATCCAGCGCGGTCAAAACGATCCAGTACCTCAGCCCAAGTCTGTTCACTCAACACTGCACGCCTGAGCACGCTCTGCGTCTCTTCCATATCCGACCCCGTCCTGTTTGTTGATCAGGGCGCATTCTTTGGTACCTGCAATCAGTTCGCAAGAACGCCGGACAGTGACCGGTTACGCTCAATCAGCAGCACCCGCACCATGGCGTGGGGCAAAGTCAGGTCGGAGAGGCGGATGCGTTCATGCGCAGCCTGACGAAACTCGGGGTCCAGACCGTCGGGACCACCGATGATGAGCGCCACATCGGTGCCGCCCAGCTGCCATTCTTTCAGGCGTTCGGCCAGTGCGGTGGTGCGCAGGCTGGTGCCCCGCTCATCCAGCGCCACAATGCGGGCACCCTTGGGAATCGCTTCTTCGATGCGTTTGCGCTCAGCGGCGTAAAGCTGCTCCACCGTTTTAGAGCCGCGGGGCTCCGTTTTGATGGCTTTGAGCTCTACCTTGAGTTCATGCGGAAAGCGCTTGGCGTAGTCATCCCACGCGGTTTGCGCCCAGTCCGGTACCCGCTGACCGACAGCGACGATGACCAGCCTCACGCGGGACCTCAGGCTTTACGGGGAGCGGCTTTCTTCGCAGGCGCCTTCTTGGCGGCAGCGGGCTTGGCTGCTGCTTTTTTTGCGACCGTCTTCTTCACTTCGGGTTTGACCACGACCGTCTTCACCGCAGCCTTGACTGTGGGTTTTGCGGCAGGCTTTGCAGCGGTGGTCTTGGAAGCGGCTTTCTTGGCAGGTGCCTTTACGCCAGCGGCTTTGTCTGCAGCCTTCTTCAGAGCAGCTTTGGATGGGAAGGCTTCTTCCACACCCTTCTTGGCTGCACTGGAACGGCGCATGCTTGGCTCCACGGCCTTTGCAGCGGCTTTCTTGGCGGCGGGCTTGGCCTCTTCGCTCGCCTTGGCGACCACCGGCTTTGCCGCACCCAGCTTCAGGCGCACGGGCTTCTCGCCCCACAGCTCTTCGAGGTGGTAGTACTGGCGGAAGTTGGGCTGCATGATGTGCACCACGACCTGGTTGCAATCCACAATGATCCATTCACCGTTGCCTTCGCCTTCAATACGGGGCTTGGCAAAGCCGGCTTCGCGCACCGCATCGCGCACGCTGGCTGCCAAGGCTTTGGTCTGGCGGTTGCTGGTGCCCGAGGCGATGATCACGCGCTCAAACAAGGCAGACAGGTGCTCGGTGTCGAACACCACAATATCTTGGGCCTTCACATCTTCCAGACCATCGACGACGGCACGTTGGAGTTTTTGGGTGTTTTTGGCAACGGTGGAAGTAGTCATCAGTCGGATCGATAAAGAAGGTGTTGGTCAATATAACGCGCAACCGGCTCAAAAACCAGTGGGGCAATGCTTTTGCCCGAGGCGACGCGTTGTCGGATGTCGGTGGCGCTGACTGCCATGGGAGGCATTTGCAGCACAGTCAGGCCGGGGATGTCGTTGGCGAGGTCATCAAAACGGCCATAGGCGCCCGATGAATCTGCTCGAGCAGCTACACAAATTATAGCAAGTGCCGGCAGTCGCTCCCAATGGTGCCAAGTTTTGAGCCGCTGGGCCTGGTCCTCCCCGATCAGCAGGTACAGCTGCGCACCCGGGTTTTCTGCTTGGAGCTCGCGCAGGGTGTCCACCGTATAACTCGGCCCGTCCCGCAAGGTTTCGCGTGGGTCTACGTACGTGCCGGGCACTGGGCTGAACGCCAATTCCGCCATGCGCAGCCGGTGTTTGGCGTCGGTCAGCGGCCGCGCCTTGTGCCAGGCATGCCCTGTTGGAATTACCACAAGGCGCTGCAGGCCCAGCTGGCTGATGGCAATTTGTGCAAGGGCCGTATGCCCCAGGTGTGGCGGATCAAAAGCCCCACCGAAAACACCGATTCGCAGCGGAGCGCCTTCACCCGTCAAACCCACTCCCGTGCGGTAAGGAAATGGCGGGTCAATGCCTCTTCGGGCGACCCGGCTTCCGGCACTTGCTGATAAGCCCATGTTGCGTGTGGAGGCATCGACAGCAGGATCGACTCGGTGCGTCCCCCCGATTGCAAGCCGAAATGGGTGCCGCGGTCCCAGACCAAGTTGAACTCGACATAGCGGCCCCTGCGATACAGCTGGAAATCACGCTGCCGCTGGGTGTACGCCATGTGCCTGCGACGCTCCACGATGGGCAAATACGCCTTCAGGAAAGCGTCACCCACCGACCGCAAGAGCTCGAAACTGCGAACCGGGCCCAGTTCGGAGAAGTCATCAAAAAACACCCCACCAATTCCGCGTGGCTCGTTGCGGTGCTTCAGGAAGAAATAGTCATCACACCACTTTTTGAAGCGCGGGTATTTGTCGTCTCCAAAATCCGCCAATGACTCTTTACAGGTGCGGTGGAAATGCACCGCATCGTCCTCAAAACCGTAATAGGGCGTGAGATCCATACCGCCGCCAAACCAGCACACCTCTTCGCCTTGGGGATTTTTGGCTGCAATCATGCGCACATTCATGTGCACGGTGGGCACATAGGGGTTGCGCGGGTGAAAGACCAAAGACACGCCCATGGCCTCAAAAGGGGCGCCAGCCAACTCTGGCCGATGCTGGGTGGCGCTGGGCGGGAGCTTCGGCCCTCGCACATGAGAAAACCCGCAACCACCGCGCTCTAACAGTGCCCCGCCCTCAATGATCCGTGTGATGCCTTGCCCCTGCAGGGGTTCGCCAGCGGCCTTCTCCCACGAGTCAGAGATGAAATGGCCGCCATCCGCCGCCTCCATGGCTTCCACGATGCGGGTTTGCAGACCCATCAAATAGGCGCGCACCTGCATGGAGCCCGCTGGTGAATCACTCATCTTCGAGCTTCCTTAAAACCTAACTTGGGGTATGGGGCTCATTACCCTTTGACTGCGCGGTAACCGATATCGGTGCGGTACTGCATGCCGTCAAAGGCAATCTCGTCAATCACCTGATAAGCCCGCTGTTGGGCTTGTTTGACGCTGTCTGCTAGCGCCGTCACACACAGCACCCGGCCGCCGGAGGTGCTCAACACACCGTCTTGCAACTGGGTACCCGCGTGAAACACGGCTGCATCTTCGGCCTCCTTGGGAATGCCGGTGATCACATCGCCTTTGCGCGGATTCATCGGGTATCCGTGCGCTGCCAGCACCACGCCCAACGCGGTACGGCGATCCCATTGCAGTTCGACTTCATCGAGCTTGCCGTGTGGGCCGGGCTCGGTGGCGGCCATCAGCACATCCACCAGATCGGTCTTGAGACGCATCATGATCGGCTGTGTCTCAGGGTCACCCATGCGGCAGTTGAACTCCAGCGTCTTGGGCTGGCCGTTTTTGTCGATCATCAGGCCGGCGTACAAAAAGCCGCTGAAGGGAATCCCGTCGGCCTCCATACCTTTGACCGTGGGCAGAATAATTTCGCGCATCGCCTTGGCATGCACATCCGGTGTGACCACCGGTGCTGGCGAATAAGCGCCCATACCGCCCGTGTTGGGCCCCTGGTCGCCATCCTGCAAGCGTTTGTGGTCTTGGCTGGTGGCCAAGGGCAGCACATTCTTGCCATCCACCATAACGATGAAGCTGGCTTCTTCGCCTTCCAGAAACTCTTCAATCACCACCCGGGCGCCGCCATCGTTATGGGCCACGCCCAGGGCGTTGTCCACCAGCATGAAGTCAATGGCCTCATGGGCTTCGGCCACGGTCATGGCGACCACCACGCCCTTGCCGGCAGCCAAGCCGTCGGCCTTCACCACCGTGGGCGCGCCCATCTTGTCTACATACGCATGAGCAGCTACGGGATCAGAAAAAGTAGCGTACTCAGCGGTGGGAATGCCGTGGCGGCGCATAAACGCCTTGCTGAAGGCCTTGGAGCTTTCGAGCTGAGCGGCGGCTTTGGTCGGCCCGAAAATGCGCATGCCGTGGGCTCGGAACTCGTCCACCACGCCGGCCGCCAGCGGGACTTCTGGCCCGACCAGGGTCAATAAAATTTTGTTGTCCTGTGCCCACTGGCGCAACTGCACCACATCGGTGATGGGAATGTTCTTCAAGCGGCTGTCGGTTGCAGTGCCACCGTTGCCGGGTGCGACATAAACCATCTGCACCTTGGGGGACTGGGCCAACTTCCAGGCCAAAGCATGTTCACGGCCACCGCCGCCGATTACGAGTACGTTCATAAGTGACTTCTTAAAAATTAAAGGGCAGCGTTGTGGAAGATGTCTTGTGCGTCGTCCAGGTCTTCCAGTACATCCAGCAGTTTCTGCATGCGCTCGGCGTCTTCGCCGGAGAGTTCAATCGTGTTTTCAGCGCGCATGGTCACCGTGGCGATTTCAGCGGTCAGGCCGGCAGCCTCCAGCGCGGTCTTTACCGCTTCAAAGTCAGCAGGCGCAGTCAGCACCTCAATGGCGCCTTCGTCGTCGGTGATCACGTCTTCCGCGCCGGCCTCCAGGGCCACTTCCATGACCTTGTCTTCGCTGGTACCGGGCGCAAAAATCATCTGGCCCACGTGTTTGAACTGGAAGGCCACCGAGCCTTCGGTGCCCATGTTGCCGCCATGTTTGCTGAACGCGTGGCGCACTTCGGCCACGGTGCGCACCTTGTTGTCCGTCATGGTGTCAATGATGATGGCCGCACCACCAATGCCATAGCCCTCGTAGCGGATTTCTTCGTAAGTGATGCCGTCGAGCGAACCGGTGGCCTTGTCGACGTTGTATTTCACCCGGTCCGCCGGCATGTTGGCGGCTTTGGCTTTCTCAATGGCCAGGCGCAAACGCGGGTTCATGGCCGGGTCGCCCCCGCCTTGACGGGCCGCTACCGTGATTTCACGGACGATGCGGGTCCAAATCTTGCCTCGCTTCTCGTCCTGACGCCCCTTGCGGTGCTGAATATTGGCCCATTTGCTATGTCCTGCCACACGAAACCCTTCAAAAATTCGTTACGCTACTCGTTCGATTGTACTTTTTGAGACACCTATGGCTTCCATCCAAGACGAAGGCATCCTGATTGCCCAACACGCGGGCAAGTCCGCAGTCCAATGTTTCTTGCGCCCCGACAAGGCCAACCGCCACGGCCTCATCACCGGCGCCACCGGCACCGGCAAGACCATCACGCTGCAAAGTCTGGCGGAAGGCTTCTCTGCCCTGGGCGTGCCGGTGTTCATGGCGGACGTCAAAGGCGACCTGACCGGTATCTCCCAAAAGGTGTATTGACCGAAAAGCTCGGAAAAATCATCAAAGAACGGGGGTTCGACGAACCCGCGTTCTCTGCTTTTCCCACCACCCTCTGGGACGTGTTCGGCAAACAAGGTCATCCGGTGCGCGCCACCGTGAGCGACTTGGGCCCCCTGCTGCTGGCCCGCATGCTCAATTTGAATGAAACCCAGGCCGGCGTGCTGCAACTGGTGTTCAAGATCGCGGACGACGATGGCCTGCTGCTGCTAGATATGAAGGACCTGCGCGCCATGTGCCAGGACGTGGGCGACAACGCAGCCAGCTACACCACCGAATACGGCAACATCAGCGCCGCCAGCATTGGCGCCATCCAGCGTGGCCTGATGCAAATCGAAGAGCAAGGTGGCGACCAATTCTTCGGCGAGCCCATGCTCAACATCGAAGATTTCATGCAGACCGACGGCTCGGGCAAAGGCGTGGTCAACATCCTCGCGGCAGACAAGCTCATGCAGTCACCTCGTCTGTACGCCACCTTTCTGCTGTGGATGCTGAGCGAACTTTTCGAGGCCCTGCCTGAGGTGGGCGATCTCGACAAGCCCAAGCTGGTGTTCTTCTTCGACGAGGCCCACCTGCTGTTTGCCGACGCACCCAAGGTGCTGATCGAGCGCATTGAGTTGGTGGTGCGCCTGGTCCGCTCCAAGGGCGTGGGCGTGTACTTTGTGACCCAAAACCCGCTGGACATTCCCGACAGCGTGCTCGCCCAGTTGGGTAACCGGGTGCAGCACGCCTTGCGCGCATTCACTCCGCGCGACCAGAAAGCGGTCAAGAGTGCTGCCGACACCATGCGGGCCAACCCCGGTCTGGACGTAGCCAGCGCTATCACTGAGCTAGGCGTGGGCGAAGCCCTGGTAAGCCTGATGGACGAAAAAGGCCGCCCGGCTCTCACAGAACGCGTGTTCGTCATTCCCCCGGCCAGCCAGATCGGCCCCATCACCCCCGAGCAACGCAAGACGCTGATCCTTGAATCCATCGTGGCCGGCGTGTATGAACAAGCGGTGGACCGCGAGTCTGCGTTCGAAGCACTCAAAGGCCGCACACAAAACCGTGCGCCAGCCGCTACTGATGCTGAAGGCGAGGCCACCCCTGCCGCTCCGCGTGCCCGCGCAGGTCGCGCAGCGCCTGCTGCCGAGCCGCAGGCCGCGTCCGGCGGCGGCCTCCTGGACAGCTTGGGCGACATGTTGGGCGGCGGCGCCCGCCGTTCACGCGCCAGCGTGGGCGAGCAACTCATCAAGAGTGCTGCGAGCTCTATCGGCCGCGAAGTGGGCCGCCAAATCATCCGCGGGGTGCTGGGTAGCATCCTGGGCGGCAGCAAGCGATAAGCACAAGGAACTAAAAACATGGTCACCATCGATCCCGCAGCACGTGCCAACGTCACCCTCATTGACCACCCTCTGGTCCAGCACAAGCTCACCCTGATGCGCAAAAAGGAAGCCAGCACCAGCAGCTTTCGCCGCCTGCTCAACGAGCTGGCTGGCCTGATGATTTACGAAGTCTGCCGCGACATGCCGCTGCAAGACCTGGAAATTGAAACCCCGCTGGAGAAGACGACTGGCAAGGTCATCGACGGCAAAAAACTGGTGTTTGCCAGCGTGCTGCGCGCCGGCAACGGCATTCTGGACGGTGTGCTTGGCGTAGTGCCCGGTGCCCGCGTGGGCCATGTGGGTCTGTACCGCGACCCCAAAACCCTGCAGGCGGTGGAGTACTACTTCAAGATGCCCAGCAACATGGAAGAGCGCGATGTGGTGGTGGTAGACCCCATGCTCGCCACCGGCAACTCAGCCGCCGCTGCGGTGACCCGCCTGAAAGCCTGCAACCCCAAGTCCATCAAATTCTTGTGCCTGTTGACCTGCCCCGAGGGCATCAACACCTTGTACCGTGAGCACCCCGATGTGCGCGTTTTTACGGCGGCCATAGACCGCGGCCTGAACGACCATGGTTACATCATGCCGGGCTTGGGTGATGCGGGCGATCGCATCTTCGGCACCCAATAAGTCATTCACCATGCTCGATCTGCTCATCCACAACGCCACCCTGCCCGACGGGCGCCACCACATGTCAGTGGCGGTGCAAGGTGGTCGCATCACCGAGGTCACCCAAGGGCTCACACCTGAGGCCGCTCCGGCGGCTGAGGTGGTGGACGCAGGCGGTATGCTTCTCAGCACCCCTTTTGTAGATGCGCACTTTCACATGGACGCCACGCTCAGCCTGGGTTTGCCGCGCTTGAACCAGAGCGGCACCTTGCTGGAAGGCATTGCCCTGTGGGGCGAGCTCAAACCGCATCTGACCTTTGACGCACTGGTGGACCGCGCGCTGGCCTACTGCGATTGGGCGGTGGCCAACGGTCTGTTGGCCATCCGCAGCCATGTGGACACCAGCGACCCGAGCATGCTGGCAGTGGAAGCCCTGTTGGCCGTCAAAAAGAAGGTTGCGCCCTATATCGACCTGCAGCTGGTGGCCTTCCCGCAAGACGGCGTGTTGCGAAGCAAAGGCGGCGTGGACAACATCAAAAAAGCACTGAGCCTGGGCGTGGACGTGGTGGGTGGCATTCCCCACTTCGAGCGCACCATGGCCGATGGGGCAGCCAGCGTCAAACTGCTCTGCGAGCTGGCTGCTGAGCAAGGCAAGCTGGTCGACATGCACTGCGACGAGTCGGACGACCCGCTCTCGCGCCACGTCGAAACCTTGGCTTTTGAGGCCAATCGCCTGGGCCTGCACGGCCGCGTGACCGGCTCGCACCTCACCTCCATGCACAGCATGGACAACTACTACGTGAGCAAACTGCTGCCGCTGATGGCGGAGGCGCAATTGAGCGTAGTGAGCAACCCGCTCATCAACATCACCCTGCAGGGCCGGCACGACACCTACCCCAAGCGCCGCGGCATGACCCGCGTGCCTGAAATCATGGCAGCCGGCATGACCGTCGCCTTCGGTCAGGACTGCTGCATGGACCCTTGGTACAGCATGGGAAGCGGCGACATGTTGGAAGTGGCCGGCATGGGCCTGCACGTGGCGCAAATGACCAGCCAGCCGGCCATGCAGCAGTGCTTTGATGCCGTCACGAAAAACCCTGCCCGCATCCTGCACCTGGAAGGCTATGGCCTGGAAAAAGGCTGTCACGCCGACCTGGTGTTGCTGCAGGCGCAAAACCCTATCGAGGCCATCCGCCTCAAAGCCACCCGCCTCAAGGTCTGGCGCCGGGGCGCGTTGGTGGCACAAACTCCGCCACGCACAGCGGCGTTGACTCTGCCCGGCCGGCCGGCGAACACGTCTTTCTTACATACCAAATAGGTCGCTAGCGCTCATGGATATTGCGCGAGCCGCTAGTAAAAGCATAGCAGTCACGATAGCCGCTGCGCAAAGCACCTCAGTCCCGCTGGACGTGGTGGCCAATGTGCAAAACCACCTGCGCTTTGTGGAAGCCGCGGCGCAGCATGGCGTGCAGTGGCTGGTCTTCCCGGAACTGTCGCTCACTGGTTACGAGCTGGCCGCCATGCCCGGCTTAGTGCTCCAGCCCGAACACACGCTCTTAGCCCCCTTGCGCGAAGCAGCCCGGCGCACCGGCATGGCCATCACTGTGGGTACGCCAGTGGACAGTGGCAGCGCCCTGCCCTTTATTGGTGCCATCACGCTGGGGCCGGATGGTCGCCATGCCGTCTATGCCAAGCACCACTTGCACGGCAGCGAAACCCAGTTCGCCACTGCCGGCTCTTTGCCGGTGCACTTACAAACCTTGAACGGCCACCAGATCGCCAGCGCCATTTGTGCAGATACCAACCACCCGAGCCACGCGGCACAGGCTGCACAGGCAGGGGCCAGGGTCTATGCGGCGGGCATTCTGACCTCGGCCACGGGCTATGCCGCAGAGGCCCCTCTGTGGGCCGGGTATGGCCGTGAACATGCAATGACGGTCCTGATCGCCAACCACGGCGGGCCCTCCGGCGGCTATGTATCCGCAGGCAGAAGCGGCATTTGGGACTCCGATGGCTCCTTGCTGGTGGCAGCCCTCGGGACGGGGGATTACCTAGTGGTGGCGCAGACCGCTTGAACCGATCGCCATCTGCCAACTATCTGTAGGACCTACCTGCCAGGGTCTTGTAGGGTTTGTTGATCGGATGCGGCGGTGTTCACGGCACCCGCTGCACCCGTCACAGCACCTATACCTGCTCCCACGACCACCCCAACCGGCCCGGAGATCATGACTCCGATGGCGGCACCCACCGCCGCCCCAGCAATAAGGCCACCACCCACCAGCACGGATTGCGCCTCTCTCTCGCTGTCTTCCAGCGGCAGGGGCAATTGCGCTGCGGGATCCGGATCTTGAGAGGGAATCCCGTGCCCCGGCACGGCTTGCACCTGCAAATCGGTATCAACAGGCTGCTTTTCTTCTGGGGAACGGGGTTGTGGCAGGCTCATGATGTAGTTCTCCTTAACGGGTTTGTTGGACGGTAAGGTCTTTGCACACCGCTGACTGTGCGTTGGGCAGCAGACCCGGCATTTCGCCCTCGTGACCCGCATCCCTACAGCGCGCTAACCCGCCATACAGCGTTACCCACGTCGTCGGCCACCAGCAAAGCACCCTGTAGATCAATGGCCAAACCCACCGGCCGGCCCCAGGCGCGGCCCTCGGGGCTCAAGAAACCACCCAACACCTCGAGGGGCTGAACATCCATCGGCTTGCCCCCTGCAAACGGTACAAAAACCACCTTGTAGCCACTGTGGGGCTGCCGATTCCACGAGCCGTGCTGACCAATGAACATGCCATTTTGAAAGCCCGACAGATGGCTCCCCTGCGCATTCACCAAACCGAGCGATGCGGTGTGCGGACCCAGCGCGTAGTCAGGCACCCGCGCCTTGGCCACCAGATCCGGGCGCGATGGCGACATTCGCACATCGACATGCAAGCCGTAGTAGCTGTAAGGCCACCCGTAAAAGCCATCTGCTACGACCGAGGTGAGGTAGTCCGGAACCAGGTCACTCCCCAGTTCGTCACGCTCGTTCACCACGGCCCACAGCACACCACTGGCGGGCTCCCATGCCATGCCCACGGGATTGCGCAGGCCCGAGGCAAACACCCGGTTGGCACCGGTTTGCGTGTCCACTTGCCAAATGGCCGCGCGTCCGGCCTCGACCTCCATGCCGCGCTCTGCCACATTGCTGTTGGACCCCACCGCAACATACAGAGTGCGCCCGTCCTTGCTGGCAATCAAATTCTTGGTCCAGTGGTGGTTGATGGGCCCCGCGGGCAACTCCACCAAGCGGGTGCCCTCTGCGCGAATGGTCGTGTCACCCGTCTCGTACGGAAAGCGCCAAATGGCGTCGGAGTTGGCCACAAAGAGTTGCTTGTCGATCAGCGTCATCCCCAAGGGTGAATGCAACCCGGAGAGCAGCACCGAGCGGAAATCCGCCACGCCATCCCCATTGGTATCGCGGAGCAAGGTTATGCGGTCAGCGCTGGGGGTTGCAGCGCCCGCCCGTTGCATGACCAAGCCCATGAGCCAGCCCTTGATGCCCTTGCCGTCGTCCGGCTTGGGCGGTGCATTGGTTTCAGCCACCAGCACATCACCATTGGGCAACACATACAGCCAGCGCGGGTGGTCCAGTTCAGCCGCGAAGGCGGCCACCTGGGTACCCGGGGCCGCTACCGGCGTGGCGCCGGACGCCCAACCCACCGCGGGCGCAATATTCACCGTCGGCAACACGGTGTGCACCGGTTGCGGCAACACTGGGGCGGTGCCGGAGCCGTCAGACACTGCCAGCGTGGCAGTCTCCCCGCAGGCCGATAAAAGAAGGGCCCCTGTCAACCAAAACAAGGGGCGGGGTTGCCGCTGCGGGCCGGTCATGGGGCACCTTCTGCCACCGGGGCAAGCCGCAGGGCAAGGCTGAGCTGGTCCACCATGTCACTCCAGTCAGAGTCTTGCGTCAATGACTCCCGCAAAAACGCGGCTTGCGACGCCGTCCAATACGGTGCGTCCGGCAAGCGCATGCCCTCTGCCATAGCAGAGTGCAGCGTGATGAAGCGCTGAATGTCCTCCGGATGGTTGGGCAGGCCGAGCTGGGCAAAAAGTTGGTGGAAGTGGTGCATGCAGCCCATGGTGAAACCAGGTGGATGCGCTGACTGTGCTGTGGCGCACATAGCACTGGCCCGGGGGGAGTGTGAGCCGTCGCACAGACGATCAGGCACAGAGCGCGCAAGGTTCAGCCCTTCACAACGGAAAGCCACCATGCACTCCAAGCACGCCCCCACCGACATTGACGCCCTTCGCCACGATGCCCTGCAACACCTGGAGTTAGGTGCGGTAACCACCGACTACAGCGCGGACCGGAAGGCGGTGATTGAGCGTTTAAACCAGGCGCTAGCCACCGAGCTGGTGTGCGTGCTCCGGTACCGCCGCCACCATTTCATGGCCCGTGGCATCCATGCACGCGGCGTGGCTGCCGAGTTTTTGGTGCACTCCAATGAAGAGCAAGGCCATGCGGATCTGCTGGCTGCGCGCATTGTGCAGCTAGGGGGCGAGCCCGACTTCGACCCGGACACCCTGACCCGCCGCAGCCATGCCCAGTACATCGCGGGGAGCTCCTTGCGCGACATGATCCGCGAAGACCTGGTGGCAGAACGGGTGGCCATCCACAGCTACCGCGAGTTGGTGCGCTACCTTGGTACGGATGACCCGACGACCAGTGACTTGATCAAAACCATTCTGGCCGTCGAAGAGCAGCACGCCAACGAACTGGCCGACTATTTGGAGGACTTTCCTCACTCGGCCTGAACGCAGGCTCGGGCTAGACCATCTTGGGGTACTGAATCCAGGCATCAAACTCAGCCGCAGTCAGCGCGTTGGAAGCCAGAGCTTCCTCGCGCAGGCTGGTCCCGTGGGCTTGGGCCGCTTTCGCGATCGCTGCCGCACGGTCATAGCCGATATGAGGGGTGAGCGCGGTTACCAGCATCAGCGAGCGCTCCAGCAGGCTTGTCATCCGGTCCGCATCGGCCACCATCCCCTGCATGCAATGGGTGTCAAAGCTGTGCATCGCATCGCCTAACAACCGAACGCTTTGCATGAAGTTGTGGGCAATCAGGGGCTTGAAAGCATTGAGCTCAAAATTTCCCATAGCCCCACCCAGCCCCAAGGCCACGTCATTCCCGATCACTTGGCAACAGACCATCGTCAACGCTTCGCACTGCGTCGGGTTCACCTTGCCGGGCATGATGGAGCTCCCCGGCTCGTTTTCCGGGAGGTGAATCTCGCCCAAGCCGGCGCGTGGGCCACTGGCCAGCCAGCGGATATCGTTTGCAATTTTCATGAGTGCCACCGCAAGCGTTTTAAGGGCGCCGTGCGCACTGACCAATCCATCGTGCGCCGCAATGGCCGCGAACCGGTTCTGGGCACACCGCAGGGGAAAGTCGCACTCCGCGGACAAACGGGCCGCCACGCGCAAACCGAATTCGGGGTGGGTGTTCAGGCCGGTCCCCACTGCAGTGCCCCCTACCGCAAGCTCCATCAGCGGCACAAGCGATTGCTCAAGACACGCTTTCGCATGGTCGAGCTGCGCGGCCCAGCCCGATATTTCTTGCCCGAAGGTGATGGGCGTTGCATCCTGCAAATGGGTACGCCCCAGTTTGATCAGCCCCGCATATTGTTGAGCCTGTTGATGCAATGTGCTGCGCAATTGATTCAACGAGGGCAGCAGCTTCTGCGACACCCCCTGCACCGCCGCCAAGTGCATGGCGGTCGGAAAAATGTCATTCGTCGAATGACCAAGGTTCACATGGTCGTTCGGATGCACCGTCCGGTCCAGGCCCCGCGGCCCGCCAAGAATTTCTGACGCCCGGTTGGCCAGCACCTCGTTCATGTTCATATTGGTTTGGGTGCCCGAACCGGTCTGCCAGATCGACAGCGGAAAGTCTTCCCAGTGCGCGCCTGCCAGAACTTCGTCAGCGGCTTGCGCGATAGCCGCTGCCATGGCGGGATTCAACAGCCCCAGCTCACTGTTGACATGCGCACACACCTTTTTGATATGTGCCAACGCGACAAGCAATTCCCTTGGCATGCGCTCGGTCGAGATCGCAAAAAAGGTCAACGAGCGCTGTGTCGTAGCGCCCCAGAGTGCGCCAGCGGGCACGTCGACGACGCCCATCGAATCGCGCTCTTTCCTGAATATCGGCAAGTCCATCTCGAGCCCCTGACCATTTAGTTTGGGGGGAACCGTCAACGAATGCAGGCTCCCCGATTAGCCCGTTCAAGATAGGTGCATACCAAGGGGCGGTCTGTTCGCTGGCAAGCGGTGCGCAGTGCCGAGCCCGTACCGAAGAAGCATGCCGACCTGTATCCGCGCGATACTCTAGGCCATTCTTCTACTGTCGCCCCCCAGCCCATGCCCCACTACTGGCTCATGAAAGCCGAGCCCGCCGAGGCTTCGATTGACGATGTGCTGGCCATGCCCGATGCCACCGTAGGGTGGACCGGTGTGCGCAATTACCAGGCTCGCAACTTCATGCGCGACCAGATGCAAGTGGGCGATGGCGTGCTTTTCTACCACTCCAGCTGTGCGCAGCCGGGCATTGTGGGGATCGCGCGGGTGGCATCGGGCACCAAGGTAGATCCGACGCAATTCGACCCCGCGTCGCCCTACTTTGATGCGGCGAGCAAGCCTGAAGCACCACGATGGCTCCTGGTCGATGTGCAGGTCGTGCACAAGACGCGCAACCTCACATTGCCGGCGCTGCGCGCTGACGCATCACTCGCCGATCTCCTTATTCTCAAAAAAGGCAACCGGCTGTCTATCACGCCAGTAGCGCCAGCGCATTGGCAGCACATTACCCAGACTCTGGACTTTGAAACGCGATAGCCCCGCGGGTGATCCTTCGCGCCACAGTGCAGGCGCGATTTGCATGTACCTTGGCGCGAATTGCGAGTGACGTGGCACGTCTTGCCACCTACGATTCAGCTATTCCGTCAACAAACCTCTCTGCATTCACAGGAAAACGCCATGTCTACATCTTCACGCCCCCAAGTCGTCCTCATCACCGGTGCTTCTTCCGGCATGGGCAAAGAAGCCGCCAAGTTGCTGCTTCGCCAAGGGCATGTGGTCTACACCGCTGCGCGCCGCATCGAGTTGATGCAAGACCTGCAGGCTCTGGGTGCACATCCCCTCAAAATGGACGTTACTGATGAAGCCCAGATGCAAGCCGGTATCGCGCAAATCACCGCAGCCCACGGCGGAGTGGACGTGCTGGTGAACAACGCCGGCTTCGGCATCTACGGTGCCATGGAAGACACCAGCATGGCCGATGCGCGCTACCAGTTCGATGTGAACTTCTTCGGCCTCGCACGCATGACACAGCTGGTGCTGCCCCATATGCGCAACCAGCAGCGCGGGCGCATCATCAACATCTCGTCCATGGGCGGCAAGATGTATACCCCGCTGGGTAGCTGGTACCACGCCACCAAGCACGCCCTGGAGGGCTGGAGCGATTGCCTGCGCCTGGAGCTGGCACCCTTCGGCATTCAAGTGGTGATTGTGGAGCCCGGCATCATTGCCACCGAGTTCGGCGACGTGATGACCGGCCCGCTGCTGGAACGCTCCGGCAAAGGCCCTTACGCCAAGCTGGCACACATCGTGGCCAAGGCCACCGGAGACGCTTACAGCAAGCCCAATGCTGCGTCCCCTGCTTCCGTGATTGCGGACGTGATCGCCGAAGCGATAGCCGCCCCCAGGCCCAAAACCCGTTATGTGGCGGGCAAAATGGCCAAACCCCTGATGTTCATCCGCAAATGGTTTGGTGACCGTTTCTTTGACATGGCGGTCATGAGCCAGATGAAGTAATCATCGCCACCTGACAGGAGCACCCGGTGAAACACGCCAGCAAATTTGCCATCCAACGCGGCTGGAAGCTGCTTCTGGCCGACATGGCGCTCCCCGTGGGTGAGGTGCTCGCGTGGGCAGGCCTGCCGGGCGACATGTTTTCGCGCCCGGATGCCAGCCTGAGCCCGGCAGACTTCTTCAAGCTCTGGAACGGCATGGAGCAAGTGGCCGGTGGCGACGACCTGCCCCTGCGCTTCGGCCGGGCCATTTCGGTCGAGGCGTTTGATCCGCCCATCTTCGCCAGCCTGTGTGCCCCCAACATGAATGTGGCACTGCAGCGGCTCTCCAGCTTCAAGCGCCTTATCGGGCCCATGATTCTGGAAGTGCAAGTCACCTCCAACGGCACCTCAGCAGACTTGAGCTGCTACGGCTATGAGGGGCATCTGCCCCGCAGCTTGGCGGCCACCGAAATGGTGTTTTTTACCCAGCTGGCGCGTCTGGCCACCCGCAAACAGGTGGTGCCCCTGCGGGTGGAGCTGGTGCAATTACCGGATGACTGCGCCCCGCTGGAGGCCTTCTTCGGCTGCGACTTGCAAGCCGCCGACCGTAACCGCATCACCTTCAGCCCTCAAGACGCAGCACGCCCGTTTTTGACCGAAGACAACGCCATGTGGGAGAGCTTTGAGCCCGCCTTGATGAAGCGCATCACCGATCAGGACCACACGGCCAAAGCCTCTGAGCGGGTGCACAGCGCCTTGCTGGAGCTGCTGCCCGGCGGGCGTAGCGGCATTGACGATGTGGCCACCAAACTGCTCACCAGCCGGCGGACCTTGCAACGGCAGTTGCTGGCAGAAGGCCTGAGCTTTCAGGATGTACTCAACCGCACCCGCCGGGAGCTGGCCGAACACTACCTGCGCCAGGATGCCATCACGCCCGGAGAGGTATCGTGGCTGCTGGGCTTTCAGGATGGCAACTCATTCATTCGCGCCTTCAAAGGATGGACCGGCAGCACACCCGGTCAGTACCGCAGCAACATGCCACGCCAGCCTGCCCCCATGTAATGCGAGTTGCCCCTATGGGGCGGTCTGCTATGGTTTCACATCACAACAAAGGAGACATGTTTCATGACTGCATTGCAAGCATTGGTGGGTTTTGCACTTTGGACGCTGGCCTTGATCACGCTGGTGTTTTTGTACCGCGGCCTGCGCTTTTTACGGGGCACGCCCATCAACCACTGGCCGCGGGGCAACAAACCGCAAGACGACGCCAGCCTGGTCAAACGCCTCGAAGACGCCCACGCCAACTGCATGGAAAACCTGCCGGTTTTTGCGGTGCTGGTGCTTGCGGCCAGCCTGATGGACAAGTCCAACACCATTCAAGCGATCGCACCCTTCGTGCTCTACGCCCGTATCGCCCAGACCCTGGCGCATCTGTGGGGCACAGGCCCGCTGCAGGTGTTTGTGCGAGCCAGTTTCTGGAGCGTACAGCTGGTGATTTGCCTCTGGATGGCCATTCAGCTGCTGGCGGCCTGAGGGACCCATTCATCATCCAACGAGCACCTGGCGCGCATGGAATATGCGCGGAGAGCTCCTGAATTGATAGCAAACACCATGACCATAGACACTGACCTCGCCCGCCTCGCCCTCCAGGAAGAGCGTCTGCAGTTTGACGCCTTTGACCAGCGCACCGCATGGGCGCTGGGCAGCCGCATCAAGGCCCTTAGCGAAGAAGCCGGCGTGGCGCTGGCGATAGAAATCCGGCTGGGCAAGGACACCGTGTTCTTCTACAGCATGCCCGGCACCGGCCCCACCAACGCGGACTGGGCGCGGCGCAAGCGCAACTCGGTGGAGTTGCTGCATACCAGCTCTTACGCGCTCAACCTCAAGCTGGAAAAAGAAGGCAGCACCCTGGAGGCCAAACAAGGCCTGCCACTGCGCGACTACGCCACGCACGGTGGCAGCGTGCCCATACGGGTGCGCGGCGTGGGTGTGGTCGGGGTGGTGACCGTTTCAGGCATCCCGCAGCGGGACGACCACGCCATGGCCATCAAAGCACTGGCCGAGCTTTGCGGAGTCCCTTTGTACGAAGTGGCGCTGGATTAGCGCGGAACCGGTTAGCGCCGCCGCGCAGAGCGCACGCCGGAGAGCTCGTTCACGATCTTGAGCACCCGGGTCAGGCGGCCGGATTCGGCCACTTCCACGGTGAACGTCATCCAGGCGGTGCCTTTGACAGACTGGGTCTGCACCCCGATGACATTCATCTTTTCTTTGGCGAATACCTCCGAGATGTCGCGCAACAGGCCCTGGCGGTCCAAAGCCTCAACTGCAACGTCCACCGGATACACGTTCCCGTCTTTGCCGCCCGGGGCGCCCCATTCCACCTCGATCAGGCGGTCGCCACTGCGTTGCACCATGTTGCGCAGGTTGGAGCAGTCCGACCGGTGCACGCTCACGCCCTTGCCCCGGGTCACAAAGCCGCTGATCAAATCCGGCGGTGCCGGCTTGCAGCACTTGGCCAACTGGGTCATCAGCGAATCGATGCCCACCACCAGTACCCCGCCCTTGCCGCCGGACACACCGCGCGGCTTTTTGAGCGGCATGTAGTCGTCCTGCGTGCCGGCGGGCTCGGGCGGGCGCAGCAGAAGCTCGATGTTGCGCAGTGAAAACTCGTCTTTGCCCACCACCTCAAACAAGGCGTCGGCATTGTGGAAGCCCAGCTGGCTGGCCAGGTCGTCGAGCTTAATGGCGGTTTTGCCCTCACGTTGCAGCAGCTTTTCTACCGCCTCGCGGCCCTTGGCCATGGTCTCACCCATGGCCAGCGCATTGAACCAGGCCCGCACCTTGGCCCGCGCGCGGTGGCTGACCAGGTAGCCCAGCTCGGGGTTGAGCCAGTCGCGCGAGGGGCCGCCTTCTTTCACGGCAGTCACTTCCACGGTCTGGCCGTTTTTGAGCGGCGTATTCAGCGGCACCATGGCGCCATCCACCTTGGCACCCCGGCAACGGTGGCCCAGGTTGGTGTGCACGCTGTAGGCAAAGTCCACCGCGGTCGCCCCCTGCGGCAGCTCCACAATGGCGGCATCAGGCGTGAGCACATAGATGCGGTCGTCAAACATGCCTTGGCCGTCAGACGTGGCGTGAACGCCAGAGAGATCGCGCTCCCAGGCCAGCAATTGGCGCAGCACGGCAATCTTGGCGTCGTACTCGCCGGCGGCTGTCACGCTGCCGCCATAGCCTTTGGCGCCCGCCTCTTTGTAGGCCCAGTGGGCGGCCACACCATGCTCGGCATGGTCGTGCATCGGCTGGGTGCGAATCTGCACCTCAATCGGCTGACCACCGGCGTCGCGCACCACGGTGTGCAGAGACTGGTAGCCGTTGGGCTTGGGCCGGGCAATGTAGTCGTCAAACTCTTCGGTGATGGGCGTGAAACCGGTGTGCACAAGGCTGAGAGCCGCATAGCAGTCCGGCACCGTGGGCACCACGATGCGAAGCGCCCGGATGTCATACACCTGATCAAAACCCAGCGATTTGCCCCGCATCTTTTTAACGATGCTGTAGATGTGTTTCGGCCGGCCCTGCACCGTGGCTGTAACGCCCTGAGCGGCCAGGTCATCGGCGAGTTGCTGGCGCAGGCGCTCCACCGAGGCTTCCCGCTCCACGCGCTTTTCGTCCAAGAGCTTGGCCACCTGTTTGTAGGTGTCGGGCTCCAGAAAACGGAAGGACAGGTCCTCCATCTCCCACTTGATTTCCCAGATGCCCAGACGGTTGGCCAAGGGCGCAAACACCTGCAAGCCCTCAGAGGCCAAGCCAGGCGGCACCGGCAGCTTGGTCGCAGCAAAGTGCCGCAAGGTCTGCAGGCGCGATGCCAGGCGCAACATGACCACGCGCAGATCCTTGCTGAAAGCCAGCAGCATCTTGCGCACACTCTCGGTCTGCGCCGCTGCGGTCTGTGCCATGGGTGCGGCGCTGATGCTGTGGCCCGCCGACTGGTGAGTCAGGCGCGCCATGCGCTGCAAACGCACCAGCTTGGTGGTCTCCATCGCGAGGTCGGCAAAGTTGTCGCCAAAGGCTTTCGCAATCACCTCGTGCGGCTTGTTCAGGTGGTCGCAGGCGTACACCAGATAGCTGGCGGCCTGCATAGCCTCCGAGCCGCCGATGGTGCGCAGAATGGCGGCCACCGCGTCGGCGTGTTGCAGCACGTTTTCACCGGTGTCCAGCGACTCCGTCGCCAACAAAGGCTCGGCAAAAGCGCGGGCGCGCTGCAGGGCGCCAGCTTGCTCGGGCAGGCTGTCTGCAGTAGCCGCAATCACTTGCGGGGTGGCCGAGGCAATCTCCCCGGCGTACAAACTTTTCATGGAAGGCTCACAAGGCGGGGGACGTTACCCCAGCAAAAAAGAAGTCACGGCGTCCTGTTGGTCTTGGGCGATCAGCGTGGGGGCATGGCCCACGCCGGCAAACTCCACCAAGCGGGCTTTGGGCCCCCGCTGTGTCATGGCCTGCGCAGTTTCGGGGGACAAGAGGTCAGAGTCCGCCCCGCGCAGCAGCAAGGTGTCTGCCGTGATGGCGTCATACAGCTGCCACAGCTGCGCCTGGCCGGCCAGCGCCAACTCTTCGGTCACTGCCCGGAAGGGGATGGCAATCGCAGGGTCGTAGTGCAAGCGCACCTTGCCGTCGGCCAGGGTCTTGACCATATGGCGCGACAACTCCAGCCACTGTGCCGGGGTGTGCGGGCCGAAGCTGCTCGAAATCGCCCACATGGCATCAGCCGCCTGCTGCAGATTGTCAAAGCTCACCGCACGGCCCAGATAGGTGCCGATGCGCTGCAGCGACGACCACTGGATCACCGGGCCCACATCGTTGAGCACGAGCTTGCGCACCCGCACACCCACCGACTGTGCATGCGCAGTCACCGCCAAACCGATCAAGCCGCCCATGCTGGTGCCTACCCAATCCAGCGTGGCCGGTTTCAAGTGCGCCAGCAGACCCAACATGTCGGCCGCATACACGGGTACACCATAGCCGGCGGGGTCCTTGATCCAATCGCTCTGGCCACGGCCGGCCACATCGGGGCACACCACACGGATCGGTTGGGATGAGCGAGCCACCAGCGCCCGGGCCAGCACATCAAAGTCGCGTCCCTGGCGTGAAAGGCCATGCACACACACCACCGTGTGGGCGGCATCCGCAGCGCCCCACTGCCAATACGCCATGCGGCGCGGGCCGTTGGCGTCAGCGCAGGGTACGTAATTCAGCGTAGGTTCAGACATGGTGCAATCACTCGTTTGATAATGACCACATCCTAATGGAATCCCCCCACCACTTTGTGAAGGAAGACGCATGTTGAAAGGTAAAACCGCCCTCGTTACCGGCTCCACCAGCGGTATCGGTTTGGGTATCGCCAAAGCACTGGCCGCACAGGGCGCCAACATCGTGCTCAACGGCTTTGGCGACGTGGAAGGCCCCAAGGCGGAAATCGCGGCGTTGGGTGTGCAGGTGACCTACCACGGCGCGGACATGAGCAAGCCTGCCGAGATCGCAGCCATGATCGAGCACGCCAAGGCCACTTTTGGCGGCGTAGACATTCTGGTCAACAACGCAGGCATTCAACATGTCGCGCGGGTCGAAAACTTCCCCATCGAAAAATGGGACGCCATCATTGCCATCAACATGAGCAGCGCCTTCCACGCCACGCGCCTGGCCCTGCCCGGCATGCAAGCCAAGAACTGGGGCCGCATCATCAACGTGGCGTCTGTGCATGGGCTGGTGGGCTCTGCCGAAAAGTCGGCCTATGTGGCGGCCAAACACGGTGTGGTGGGCCTGACCAAGGTGACCGCGTTGGAAAACGCCACCACCGGCGTGACCTGCAACGCCATCTGCCCAGGCTGGGTGCTGACCCCGCTGGTGCAAAAGCAGGTGGATGCCAAAGCAGCCGCGCAAGGCATCAGCAACGCGGACGCTACCAAACAGCTGTTGGGTGAAAAGGAGCCTTCGATGCAGTTCACCACCCCGGAAGAGCTGGGCGCCTTGGCGGTGTTCTTCTGCTCCCCCGCTGGGGACAACGTTCGCGGGGTGGCGTGGAACATGGATGGGGGCTGGACTGCCCAGTAATTGGGATGAAATCGGGCTCTGGCGCAGGTAGTTACTGCACCTACAGCTATCAAAACAATAGCAAAAAGCCCCGGCAGTTGTCTGCCGGGGCTTTTTTTAATGGAGCCTCGCGAGGCTAGCTCGACTGTTTGAACGCCATGACCGCCTGGTTGCGCAAGGTGCGCAGCAAGGCCAGTTCTTTTTCGTCCAGCTCCAGCGCGCCGTACTGCAGTTTGTCGGCATAAATCAGCCCGAAAGGCGCCCCTTTGATCTGCAGCGGCAACAACAAAAAGGCCGGCGCGTTCAAACCTTGGCGGTACCAAAGCGGCAGGCGCTGAGCAATGCGCAGTTCGGTGGCGTCGCTGATCATGGTGTCTGCCCCCTTCGCACACACCACGCCAAACAAATCGGGGCTCGTGGCCCGGAGATGGGTTTTGAAACCTTTGATATGCGCCTCGACGCCATGCCCCAGGCCGAAACGGGCGGTCATCATTTCGGTACGGGCATCGCGCATGCAAAAAATCACCCGATCGAAACCCAAGGCGCGGAACATGGTCTCCAAAATCATGCGCAGGATATCGGTGAGCTTGGAGTCCTCCACCATCGCGTCCGTGATGTCTTGAATACCTGCCGACAAAAGGCTCACCACCTCGGCCCTGGGCATGACGGGCGCTTGGACAGGGGGCATGCTGATCCGGACAGTGGGCGTGGCCTGCAAAGCGAGCCCCCCTAAAGAATCTTCGGTCGTCGCAGGCGCGTCCGGCGCGGTACCCAGCGCATCGGCAGGCAGCTGTAAAAGTTTGGCCGCGACGGACCCCGGCACCACATGGATATCCATCGCGTGCACCAGATCCACCAACTTGTTGCGAGCCTTGGCAGTCGCCTCCTGCAGCTGCGGGAGGCTGCCACCCAGCACAGGGGCGTATCTCTTGAGTACCGTCGCAACCCTGGGTGCTACGTCGTTGGCTTCAGCCTCCAGCAAAACGTCAGCAATCTCGTTGGATGCCATCGCAATCCAGCGGACCCGCTCGGCCGGGTCGACCGGTAGCATGGCAGGCGGTGTCCCGGCAGGTTTGCGCATGCAACGCTGGATACCGGCGGGCAAGCCCCAGCTTTTGGCGATCCCGATGCCGAGGTCTTCATAGCTCAGCCCCAGCACACTCACGGCGGCTGGCGTTTCGGTCTGCATCTCGCGGCTGCCGCAGGTCAAGGTGCGGATGTTCGCCACCTCTTCCGGAAAATAAAACTGGGCCAGCAAGCGCCCCAGGTTCTGAAACATCGAGCCGATAAACGCCTCTTCGCTCCCACGGGCGATAGGGCTGAGCTCGCCACCAATCGCACCAGCCATCAAAGACCGCAAAAACTCCTCTTTGAGCAGCGCTGCGTGGGCCTTGTCTTGCATGTGCTCCAGCAACACCAGGCTCAAAGCCATGTTGCGGATGCCGTTAAACCCCACCAAATGCACCGCACGTGACACCGTGCTGATACTTCCACTCCGGGCAAAGTGGGCACTGTTGACGAGCCGCAGCAGCTTGTTGGTCAAGGCCACGTCTTTGAGGATCTCGTTGGTAACGCTGCTAACACTTTCTTTTTCAGAAAGGGCCATGCTCTGGATGCGGGAGATCGAGTCCGACAAGGCCGGAAAATCACTCTTGTGCCGCATCCGGCGCAACAAAAACTCCAAGGTCGCGTCTGCGCCCGTGGCCTGCTCGGCCGCCGGCGCCTTGAGTGAATCGGTCCACTCCACCAGCTCGCTGCGAAACAAGCTGGCACTCGCAAAACGCTGCTGGGCATCGAGCGCCAGCGCCCGCTGCACGATGGCACGCAACCGGTCGTCCACACCGGCAGGCACCGACGCCGGCAACACCAGTTGCTCGTGGGTGACGCGGTAAATGGCGCTGTACACATCCGATTCCGCCAGCAAGCGCCGGCCGGTCAACATCTCGGCCAACACCAGGCCGGCCGAAAAAATGTCCATGGCCGGGCTGGGTGCAGCTCCGCTGGCCAACTCAGGCGACAGGTAGCCAATGGTTCCCATCAAATCTTCTTCGGGGGCGGGGCTGCCGGCATCGCGCATGCGGGCGGCGATGCCAAAGTCCATGATCAGCGCCCTGCCCTCGGTATCCAGCACGATGTTGGAAGGCTTCAGGTCCCGATGGATAACCCCGGCTGCGTGGGCCGCGGCCACTGCCGACAACACATCGGCCATGACCGCCACCGCCTGGCTGGCCGGCATCGCGCCATGCCGCTGGAGATGCTGGTCCAGGGGGAGCCCCGCCACGTACTTGAAGACCAGGTAAGGCCGGGTTTCGTGGATGTCCGCCTCATACACCGGAACAATCTGGGGATGGGTCACACGGCCCACACTGCGCGCCTCTTCCAGCCAGCGGCTCACAGCCTGTCCGTCGGCAGTACCGGCGGGCCGCAAGAGCTTCAGCGCAACATCCCTCTCCAGCCGCGGGTCGAACGCCAGCCACACGGTGCTTTGTCCGCCTTCCCCGAGGATTTTGACAAGTTGAAATCGACCAACGTAATCATTTGCTTTCAAGACTCAGCCCTTTGCATGGTGTTTTTTTAGCTGGAGCGGTACTTCCCTGCATAGGTCTCAAAGTCCACCAACGACAAGGGGCGGCTGAACAGGTAGCCCTGAAAAAACCGGCAGTGGTTTTCCAGGAGGAAATCCCTTTGACCGGAGGTCTCCACCCCTTCTGCAATCACCGACAAGCCCAAGCTCTCGCCCAATTGCAACACAGTCCGTGCAATCGCCGCATCACTCGGGTCGGTGAGCACGTCGCGCACAAAGGTCTGGTCGATTTTCAACTGATCGAGCGGGAGTTTCTTCAAATATCCGAGCGATGAAAAGCCGGTACCAAAATCATCCAAGGCGCACCCCACGCCCAAGGCGCGCAGTTGCTGCATTTTCTGGACGATATCGTTCATGTCGTGAATCAGGGTGCTCTCCGTCAGCTCGAGCTTGAGGCGCGAAGGGTTCAGGCCGAACTCATGGACCACTGCTGCCACCTGATCCACAAAGTCCGCCTGTAAAAATTGCCGCGCACTGACATTGACCGACAAAGTCAGCCGCGCCAAAGCAGGCACCTGCAACCAATGGGCCAAGGTCTGCCCTGCGGTTGACAACACCCATGCACCCACAGGCAATATTTGCCCCGATTGCTCTGCCACCGGAATAAAGTCCGCCGGAGAAACCAGCCCAAACTTGGGGTGCCGCCAGCGCAGCAAAGCCTCGGCCCCGATGACACTGCCATCCGCCTGCACTTGGGGCTGGTACAGCAAAAAAAAACTCACCGCGCGACAAGCCCTGGTCAATATCCCGCTCCAGCGAGTTGGCGGGCATTCCTTCGCTGAGCATGATGTGCACGAGAGCAATCAAACCCATCATGGCAGTCGCGGTATTGATCCAAGCGCCAACCAGGCGAATCGGCGGGGGAATGAAGAGCTCGGAGGAATGGGGCCAGTTGGAGCTGGCGAACACCACAAAAGATGCCATCAGGACGGCAACGGTGCTCCAACGCAAAAGGGGCGACTCGTTGCGGAACACCAGCATGCTGGCCAGTGTCAAAACCAAAAAGTAAAGGTGAGAGGTCCTCGGCGACACCCCATCGTGCCCGTCAAAAAACATGGCGAACAAGCAGAGCGTGACGTAACCAATCACCAGCACCAATGCCCACGCGAGCCGGGTGCGCTGGTGACGAGTAAGCCAAGCCACCGCTCCCGCAGTGATCAACAGCGCAAGCTCCAAGCCCACAAGGTCCCAGCGACCCATGAGCGAAAACACCAGCGACCAGGCACTGCCCAGCCCTGCCAACAGGGCCACACAGACCCACAACAGACTCACCACCCGTCGTTGGTGTACCTTTTTAAAAAGCGCAGATTGTTGGACGTTCATCACACACTCCCGTTGCCCCACCGGCGCGCTATCGACCCGCGAGGCCTCGCTTTTGGTTTTTACGGACGCTTCTCTCGGGTTGACGATGGCATAGGCCGTGCACCACGTCAAGGCATGGGGCCCTGGGTAGTGGTAAACCCCTCTACAAACCCGGTTGGGTTTTGAGTTGCCCTCTTAGCTCGTCTCTGGCGTTAGGGGTCATGCGCTGGGTGCCCACGGGGGCGACCGGCGGTGTTTGCTGCAAAGCCGCTCTGAGTGTTTCGCGCTTGTTTGCCCGGCTTTGCACCGGGGGCTTGGATTCCTGCAGGGGCTGCGCCGCTGGGTTTGCAGCTGGAATTTGCGCCACGGCGGCGCCGGACACGCACCCTGCCAACGCCATCAGCCAAACAATCCGACGCACCATGAACTCAGCCTCCGTCTCTAGAAGATTCCGATGGTGGCCTGAGCCCCAGCGGAAATACGTGAGAATCCGTCCTTATTTGTAACACGGTGTCAAAGACGGCCGCATCTGCGCGGTTTTCCAAAAAGTCAACGCGCAAAATCTGCTCTGTTACAAATTTGAGGACGTCATGCAAACCCAAACCAACCGACCCAACAAAATCCTGGTGGTGGACGACGATGCCCGTATCCGTGACCTGTTGCGCCGCTACTTAACGCAAGAAGGCTTCGAAGTGCTGACCGCCGAAGACGGCAAGGCCTTGACGCGGGTCATGCTGCGGGAAACAGCAGACCTGATCGTGTTGGACCTGATGATGCCCGGCGAGGACGGCTTGTCCATCTGCCGGCGCCTGCGCGCGGCCAATGACCAGACACCGGTGATCATGCTCACCGCCAAAGGCGAAGATATCGACCGGATTGTGGGTCTTGAAGTCGGTGCAGATGACTACCTTGGCAAGCCATTCAACCCGCGTGAGTTGTTGGCCCGCATCCATGCGGTGCTGCGCCGCCGGCCTGCCCAAGAGGCGCCGGGTGCACCCTCGAGTGACAACGAGATCGTTCGCTTCGGCCTGTTTGTGTTTGACTTGGGCGCCCGCACCCTGAAAAAAGTCGACCAGGAAATCATGCTTACCACCGGCGAATTCGCCATGCTCAAGGCCTTGGTGCGGCATCCGCGCATCCCGCTCTCGCGGGAAAAGCTGGCCCAGCTGTCACGGGGGCGCGAGTTTGAGCCCTTTGACCGTAGCCTCGATGTGCAAGTGTCCCGCCTGCGTAAATTGCTGGAAAACGACCCCTCCACCCCCCGTTTCATCCAAACTGTGTGGGGCGTGGGCTATGTCTTTGTGCCGGAAGAAACCACGACCTAACGGCCCCACCACCCCGGAACCCCGCTTTGCAATCCACCCAGATCCCCGACTTTGATGCAAGTGCCCCCGCTGAGCTGGGGGAAACACCGTCCAGCGGTTGGCGCAAGCCTTTCTCGTCGGTCAGTCTGTTCTGGCGTACGTTTTTCCTGCTGTCGATTTTGCTGATCGGCAGCATCCTCGCGTGGTTGCAGACCCTGCGCTCGCTGGAGTTTGAGCCCCGGGCCGTGCAGACTGCGCAGCTGTTGGCGTCGCAAGTGAACCTGAGCCGGGCAGCGCTGGTCTATGCGGATGGGATCGCCCGTATCTCCCTCATCAAGACCATGAAGGATGAAGAGGGCTTGCGGATCGTGCCCCGCGAGGCCACTGACAGCTTTGAGTCGCGGGACAACGACGCCTTCAGCCGCCGCGTGATCGCGGAACTGGGCAGCCGCTTGGGCCAAGGCACCATCGTGGCCAGCCGCATGAACGGGCAGCCCGGGTTATGGGTGAGCTTTGTGATCGATGGTGATGACTATTGGCTGCAAACCGACCAGACCAAGTTCAACCCCGCGGGTGGCACCACCTGGCTGATCTGGCTCGGCGTCGCAGCTGTGCTGTCGCTCGCCGGTGCGGCTCTGATTGCAGGCCTGATCAACCGGCCTCTCAAGGAACTCTCTTTTGCGGCCAGCCGCATGCGGGATGGGGACTTTGAAGCCAGTCAGCTCGACGAGCATGTCAACACCAGCGAAATCCGCGAGGTCAACATCGGCTTCAACCGCATGGCCCAGAAACTCGCCAAGATCGAACAAGACCGCGCCCTGATGCTCGCAGGCATCTCCCATGACCTGCGCACTCCGCTGGCCCGCTTGCGCCTCGAGACCGAGATGAGCGTGAGCAACCTCGAGGCCCGCGCCCACATGGCATCGGACATCACCCAGCTCGACGCCATCATTGACAAATTTTTGGACTACGCGCGGCCTGACCGGGTGAAGCTGACCCCTGTCGTATTGGGCGATGTCATCGACAGCTGCATCTACTCGATGCGCAAGCTCCCGGACGTCAAAATCGAGGTCGACCTTGAAGAGGACTTGCTCGTCTTGGCCGACGAGGTTGAGCTCGGCCGCGTCATTACCAACCTGCTGGAAAACGCACGGCGCTACGGCAAATCGGTGAACACCGGCATCGCCGATATCCGTATCTCAGCCTTGTCGCGGGACAAATGGGTGCTGATGAAAGTGCGGGACCGCGGCATCGGCGTTGCACCTTCGCAGCTGTACCAGCTCACCCAGCCGTTTTTTCGCGGCGAGGCAGCGCGCACTGCCGCCAACGGGGCAGGCTTGGGGTTGGCGATTGTCGAGAAAACCATGCAGCGCATGGGCGGCACCTTTCAACTGGCCAACTCCAATACGGGCGGCCTCTCTGCCCATTTGCGCCTGCAGCGCGCGACCCGCTTTTAGCCCGGGTAGCGCCTTGCTCAGGACTTGCTGAGTAGCACTACCGCGCGGGCTTCCATCGCACGGCCTTCGCCAACAGGACCCATTTTTTCGGCCGTTTTGGCTTTGACGTTGACGCACCCGATATCGAGCGCTAGCACTTCAGCAATCCGCGCGCGCATCGCTTGTATATGGGGCACGAGCTTGGGGGCTTGGGCGATCACGGTGCTGTCGAGGTTGATGATCTGGTACCCCAGCGCCCGCACATCGGCCGCCACCTTGGCCAGCAGCAAGGTGGAGTCTGCGCCCTTGTACTGCGCATCGGTATCGGGAAAGTGCGAGCCAATATCGCCCAAGGCGGCGGCGCCTAGCAAGGCATCGGTGATAGCGTGCAGCAAGGCGTCAGCATCGGAATGGCCTAGCAGGCCCTTGGTGTACGGAATCTCCACGCCCCCCAGAATGAGTTTGCGGCCTTCGACCAGTTGGTGGGTGTCCCAACCTTCACCGATGCGGATGTTCATGGTTTTGCTCTTTCGTAGTCAAAAGTGCCACTAGCGCAGGTGTAGATTGCGCTGGTAGCTATTATTTTTATAGTGGGTGCCCAGCGCGCGCAGCGAGTACCGCAGCGGCCAACGCGAAGTCTTGCGGGTAGGTCACTTTGAAATTTTGAGCGCTGCCGTCCACCAGGCGGGGAGATTGGCCCACCAACTCGAGGGCGCTGGCTTCGTCGGTCACAGCATCGCCAGCCGCCACATAGGCCGCTTGGAGCGCGCCGATGCGGAACATCTGCGGCGTTTGTGCCAGCCATTTGTCGCTCCGGTCCAGGGTGGCAGCCACCCGGCCGCCCTGCTCTTGTTTAAGGGTATCGGGCAGCTTCAGGGCCAAGAGGCCGCCCACCGGATCGTCCTTGCAGGCGTCAATCAGGCGATTCACATCCGCTGGGGTGATCAGGCAACGCGCGGCATCGTGCACCAGCACCCAATCCAGAGGCTGCGCCCCTTGTGCCAACAGGGCGGATAGACCATTAAAAACGCTTGAGGCCCTTGTGGCACCTCCGCAGTTCGCTACAAAAACAGGAGCACCCTGCGGCTGTGGCGCAGTGTCAAAAAACGGGTCCCCGGCCGACACCACCACCTGAATGCCTGCCAAGCGGTCTACCGCCGCCAAGGCCTCTAGGGTGTGCAGCACCAAGGCCTGTTGACCCAACACGGTGTATTGCTTGGGCCCCGCGGCTCCGGAGCGGCTGCCATTGCCCGCGCAGGGCACCAGAGCCCACAAACGGGGTGCCACCGCCACAAGCTCCGGGGTGGACGGGGACTGCGGGCTGGCCTTGGAGGTCGGGTCGCTGTGCGGCGCGGGGGATATTGGCGTAGTGTGGGTCATGGTGCAGCCTGCCATTCTAAAATCACGGCTGTTGCGCGCAGCCCTGTCAGGGTGATCGTGCCCCGGCTGCCGTTTGGATGGCAGCCCTCTCCCGCACACTTTGGACCCATGGACCTCCCCAAGCTCACCCCCGGCAAACGATTCACCCTGCCCCGCCCTACCGGCTCTGCCGATGCCATGTTGCTGGCGCGCCTCGGTGCGCGCGACAAGGCCGCGGGCAAGCCGATGACGGTGATCACCGCTGATGCGAGTGACGCCCAGCGGCTGCTGGAGGAAATTGCGTTTTTTGCGCCCGACCTGCGCTGCGCCCTCTTCCCCGATTGGGAAACGTTGCCCTACGACACCTTCTCGCCGCACCAAGACCTGATCAGCGAGCGCCTGGCCACCCTGTGGCGCATCAGCCAGCGCGACAAGGACAACGGGGCCGATGTGGTCATCGTGCCGGCCACCACCGCGCTCTACCGGCTGGCACCGCCCAGCTTTTTGGCGGGCTACACCTTTGAGTTCAAGGTCAAGCAAAAGCTCGACGAGGCCAAGCTCAAAAGCCAGCTGACCCTGGCCGGCTACAGCCACGTGACCCAGGTGGTCAGCCCCGGCGAATATGCGGTGCGCGGTGGCCTGATTGATCTGTTCCCCATGGGCAGTCTGGTGCCCTACCGGGTGGATTTGTTTGACGACGAGATCGACAGCATCCGCACCTTCGACCCCGACAGCCAACGCAGCCTCTACCCGGTGCCCGAAGTGCGCCTGTTGCCCGGCCGCGAGTTCCCCATGGACGACGACGCCCGTGCCAAGTTCCGCAGCCGCTGGCGCGAGCTCCTCGAGGGGGACCCGACCAAGAGCCGTATCTACAAAGACATCGGTGCGGGCGTGGCCACCGCCGGTATTGAGTACTACCTGCCCTTGTTTTTTGACGACACGGCCACCGTCTTCGACTACGTGGGGGCGGACGCCACTGTGGTCTTGCATGGCGACCTGGAGCCGGCTTTCCAGCGTTTCTGGCAAGACACCAAAGACCGCTACCGCCTGGTACACGGCGACCCCGAACGCCCGGTGCTGCCGCCTGAAAGCCTGTTTCTGGCGACCGAGCAGTTTTACGCCAAGGCCAATGCCCACGCCCAGCTAGCAATTCGCCCGCAAGCGGACGGCACCGAGTTTGCAGAACTCGGCCCCTTGCCCGAGCTGGGTGTCCAGCGCGGTACCGAAGACCCCTTGGCCCTGCTCAAGCAGCACGCCCGCAACACCCAGCAGCGCCTGCTGGTGTTGGCCGAGAGCGATGGCCGGCGCGAAAGCCTGCTGGACTTTTTGCGCGCCTCGCAGTTCAGCCCGCCAGCCTTTGACAGCTTGCAAGAGTTTCTGGATAGCAAAGAGCCTATCGGCATCGCCACCTCGGGCCTGACGAAGGGCTTCAGTTGGCTGGAGATGGGCATCGATCTCATCACCGAGACTGAGCTGTTTGCCGCCGGGCCCACCACCCGCCGCCGCAAGAAACAGGAGCAGGTCAGCGATGTAGAAGCGCTGATCAAAGACCTTTCCGAGCTCAATGTCGGCGACCCGGTGGTCCACAGTGCCCACGGCATCGGCCGCTACCGCGGTCTGATTCACATGGACATGGGCAACAAAAACGCCGCGGGCGAGCCGGAGCTGCAAGAATTTTTGCACCTCGAATACGCCGACAAGGCCACGCTCTATGTGCCGGTGAGCCAGCTGCAAATGATCAGCCGCTACACCGGGGTCAGCGCCGACGAGGCGCCCCTGCACCGCTTGGGTAGCGGCCAGTGGGAAAAAGCCAAACGCAAAGCCGCCGAACAGGTGCGCGACAGTGCGGCCGAGCTGCTCAATATCTACGCCCGCCGCGCGGCGCGCGAGGGGCATGCGTTCCGCTACAGCGCGGGCGACTATGAGACCTTTGCCAACGACTTCGGCTTTGAAGAGACTGCCGACCAGAAGGCCGCGATCCACTGTGTGATTCAGGACATGATCTCCCCCCGCCCGATGGACCGTTTGGTCTGCGGCGACGTGGGTTTCGGCAAGACCGAGGTGGCGCTGCGCGCCGCGTTTGTGGCCGTCACCGGAGGCAAGCAGGTCGCCTTTCTGGCGCCGACCACCCTGTTGGCGGAACAGCACTTCCAGACACTGGTGGACCGCTTCGGCAAATGGCCGGTCAAGATCGCTGAGATGAGCCGCTTCCGCAGTGCCAAAGAAATCACCGCGGCCCTCAAGGGCGTGGCCGATGGCACGGTGGATATCGTGGTGGGCACCCACAAGCTGCTGTCTGAAAGCACCCAATTCAAAAACCTGGGTCTCTTGATCATCGACGAAGAGCACCGTTTCGGCGTGCGCCACAAAGAGCAAATGAAGGCGCTGCGCGCCGAGGTGGACGTGCTCACCTTGACCGCCACCCCGATTCCGCGCACCTTGGGCATGGCGCTCGAAGGCCTGCGCGATTTGAGCGTGATTGCTACCGCCCCCCAACGGCGCCTGGCCATCAAAACCTTTGTGCGCACGGAAGGCAATGGCGTGATCCGCGAGGCAGTGCTGCGCGAACTCAAGCGCGGTGGGCAGGTCTACTTCCTGCACAACGAGGTGGAAACCATCGAGAACCGCCGCCAGAAGCTCGAAGAGCTGCTGCCCGAGGCCCGCATCGCCGTGGCCCACGGCCAGATGCCCGAGCGCCAGCTCGAAGCCGTGATGCGCGACTTTGTGGCGCAACGCTTCAACCTGCTGCTGTGCTCCACCATCATCGAGACCGGTATTGACGTGCCGAGTGCCAACACGATTGTGATGAGCCGCGCCGACAAGTTCGGCCTGGCCCAGCTGCACCAATTGCGCGGCCGCGTGGGGCGCAGCCACCACCAAGCCTATGCCTATTTGATGGTGCCCGACCTGGAAGGCCTGACCAAACACGCCCAACAACGCCTGGACGCAATTCAGCAGATGGAAGAGCTGGGCAGCGGCTTTTATCTCGCGATGCACGACCTCGAGATCCGTGGCGCCGGCGAGGTGCTGGGCGAAAACCAGAGCGGCAACATGCTGGAAGTGGGCTTTCAGCTCTACAACGAGATGCTGTCCGAGGCGGTGCGCTGCCTCAAAAACGGTCAGGAGCCGGACCTGCTGAGCCCGCTCAATGTCACGACCGACATCAACCTGCACGCCCCCGCCCTGCTGCCCGACGACTACTGCGGCGATGTGCACTTGCGCCTGTCGTTCTACAAAAAGCTGGCTACCGCCAAAAATACCGACCAAGTGGACGCGTTGCTGGAAGAAATTGTGGACCGTTTCGGCAAACTGCCCGCGCAAGCGCAAACCTTGATCGATGTGCACCGCCTGCGGGTGATTGCCAAGCCCTACGGCGTGCTCAAGGTCGATGCGGCACCGGGTGTGATCAACATCACCTTCAAAAAGAACCCGCCGATCGAGATGATCAAGATCATCGAGCTGATCCAGAAAAACAAGCACATCAAGCTGGCCGGCAACGAGAAGCTGCGTATTGAGCGCGAGCTGCCCGAAGTCAAAGACCGGGCCCAGATGGTGCGCGACATCCTGCGCGCCCTGGGTCAGCCCAAGGTGGAAACGGCAGCCGCTTAAAGACCAAATTAGCCTCTAGCGCCCGACCACATTGCACAAGAAGCTCCTCTATTGATAGCAGAAAACATGTCCAGCACCGAACCTACCCCCGGCCTCGTCGTTCAAAACCTGCCTGCCAAACTGCGCTTGAGCGACTACAAGCTCATCGCGTTTGACATGGATTCGACCCTGATCAACATCGAATGCATCGACGAAATCGCCGATGCCGTGGGTCGCAAGGCCGAGGTGGCCGCCATCACCGAAGCGGCCATGCGCGGCGAAATCACCGACTTCAAAGACAGCCTGCGCCGCCGACTGGCCCTGCTGCAAGGCGTGACGGTGGCCGATCTGGAAGGCGTTAAAACCCAGCGCCTCCGCTTGAATCCGGGCGCGGCTGCCTTGGTCGCGGCCTGCCAGAAGGCCGGCTTGAAAGTGCTGCTGGTGAGCGGCGGGTTCACCTACTTTGCGGAACACGTGTGTGCGCTGCTGGCCATCGACTTCATGCGCTCCAACGCGCTGGAAATCGAGGGCGGCGCCTTAACGGGTGGCTTGATCCAGCAAAGCTGGGGCGAAATTTGCGATGGCGCCGAGAAGCGCCGCACGCTGCTCGAGGTGGCGTCCCTGATGAACATTCGCCCTGAGCAATGCATTGCCATGGGCGATGGTGCCAACGACCTGCCAATGATGGGCGCGGCTGGCCTCTCCGTGGCCTACCACGCCAAGCCCGCGGTGCGTGCGCAAGCCCAGGTGGCCATTAACGAGGGTGGGCTGGATCGCCTGCTGGAAGTGTTGGCTGACTGACCACTGCCTTGGTGGCAAGGCTTGAGGTTGCCTAAGCGTTGTGAAGCTTGGGTTGCCCCTGTTCCACTACAAAGCGAGCCAGGGCGCTGATGCCACTGTCTGTGCGGGTCACATCATCCACCGCCCGCAAACTCACCTCTAGCTGCCGGGGCGTGAATTCGGCGACCCCATAACCCCGCCGCTCTCGGTCGGTGAACACAAAGTGCGGGTTCTCGGCGAGCACCGCGGCAGCTCCGTCGTTGCTGCCCCCGCGCGAGGTGATGCTGGTGCCGCAAAATTCGACGCCCACCGCTGCACTGTCAGGGCGGCTGTAGTCCGCCTTGACGTGCCCCACCCAATTGGCATGCACATCACCCCCCAGAAACACCGGATTGCTGACGCGGTGGTTTTGAAGTGCTTGGGTGAGCCGGCTGCGGGCAGGCGCATAGCCATCCCAGCCGTCGTTGCTGAGTACCTGCCCCTCACCGGGGCGGAAATCGCGCTGCCCGAACACGGTTTGCTGGGCTAATACGCTCCAGGTCGCACCACCTGCTTTTAACGATTGGTCCAGCCAGCGCTCTTGCACTGCGCCCAGCAGGCTGCGGGACGGGTCACCCCAAGAGGCGCATTGCGCGGGGTTTACGGTGCTGGAGCCCGGAGCGCCCGCCTTGGTGCAGGCCTGCCGGTCCCGGTACTGGCGGTCATCCAGCGTGTGCAGCACTGCCAGATTGCCGAAGGCGACACGGTCATAGAGCCGCAGCTCGCTGCCCGGCTGCATCACGCCCTGCAGGGCCTTTTGCAGCGTATTGGCCCGCAAGGGCATGTGCTCGTAATACGCCTGGTAGGCGGCGGCACGGCGGGCCGCGAAGTCCACCCCCTCCGGCCCGTGGGTGCCTTGGTTCAGGCCCGCGTAGTCGTTTTGCACTTCGTGGTCATCCCAGGTGAATATCCACGGACAAGCCGCGTGCATGGCTTGCAGGTCAGGGTCGCTTTTGTACAGGGCATAGCGAGCGCGGTAATCGTCCATCGTCACTGTGGCGGCGCTCGGCACCTTGCGCACCGCTTTGCTGCTGCCCCCGTACTCGTAGATGTAGTCGCCCAAAAACATCACCGCATCAAGCGACTCCGCGCGCATATGGCGATAGGCGCTGTAAAAGCCATGTTCCCAATGCTGGCACGAGGCGTAACCCAGCCGCAGCCGGGAGGCCACAGCCCCCGGTGCCGGGAAGGTGCGGGTGTGCCCGACAGCGCTGCTGGCCTGCCCCACCTGGAACCGGTAAAAGTACCAGCGATCCGGCTCCAGCCCCTGGAGCTCCACGTGCACCGCATGCCCCAACTCGGGCAATGCCATCGCGGTACCGCTCTGCACCATGCGCTTAAAGCCCTCGTCATGGGCAAGCTCCCAGCGCACCGCTACAGGGTCCCGCAAACCGCCGGGCTGGGCAGGATCCGCTGCCAACCGGGTCCAGAGCACGACGCCGTCGTGCCGGGGCGACCCGCTGGCAATTCCGAGCGCAAAAGGATCTCCGGCGGCACGCCATTGGCTCCGGGCGCTGCCTGGCAACCAAAGGCCGGCGGCACTCGCGCCTGCGAGGGCCAGCAGGCGACGGCGATCGGCAGTGAATAAGTGGCTGCCCATAGCGCGTAGATCAGCCGGCTGCGATCTGCCGAAGTGCTTGCTCAAACACCTCGGGCGGCTGGCCACCCGAGATCAAATGCTTGTCATTGATGACCACGGCCGGCACCGAGTGGATGCCCGCGCTGAGATAAAACTGCTCCTGCTCGCGCACCAAGTCTGCATAGTCGTCTCCCGCCAAAATGGCGCGGGCCTCTTCACCGGAGAGGCCAACCGACTCGGCCGCTTCGACCAGCACCGCGTGCTGACTCGGGTCTTTGCCATCGGTGAAATAGGCCTTGAACAATGCTTTCTTCAGCGCGGTTTGCAAGCCGGTGTCTTCCGCCCAGTGCAGCAGGCGGTGGGCATCAAAGGTGTTGTAGATGCGGGCGCGCTTGTCCATGTTGAAGGTGAACCCCAGTGCTTCGCCACGAACGCGGATGTTCTCGCGCGCGGCGGCGGCTTGCTCGGGGGTAGAACCGTACTTTTTGCTCAGGTGTTCGGTGATGTCTTCGCCTTCGGGCGCCAT
Source organism: Rhodoferax potami (assembly GCF_032193805.1). NCBI lineage: Bacteria > Pseudomonadati > Pseudomonadota > Betaproteobacteria > Burkholderiales > Comamonadaceae > Rhodoferax > Rhodoferax potami. Next base: position 164,959 of record NZ_JAVBIK010000001.1, read on the forward strand.
GTGCGGGTTGAGCTCAAAAGGCTGGAAGTGCATTTGCACCGCCACTTCGCCATCAAGGCGCTGCAGCGCGGTTTCCAGGGATTGCAGCCCGATGGCGCACCAAGGGCAAGACACATCGGATACGAAGTCGATTTTGAGGGTGGCTGGGGTCATAGCGAATGGGTACCTTGGGCGATAGGGTGAGAAAGAAACAGCGATGTTCCAGAGAAATGGTGCAGCGCCACATAAAATCAAGGCCGCTGCTTTTTTTACCCCCCGACTGTATGTCCGCCGTACGCTTTTTGGTTGCTGACAGCAGCCCCGCCCTCCATACTTTCGCCAGAAAAATGATCGTGGGTTACGGGTTTGAAGCCAATTGGATCCATACCGCAGCCTCCGCAGAGACCGCATTGGCGCTTGCCAATGACATCGCGCCCCACTTTGTGCTCACCGACTGCTTCAGCCGCAAGGCAACTACCGGCCTTCAACTGGTGGAGACTTTGCGAGCGCGCCTGCCCGGCCTGCGTTGGGCCTTGATGAGTATGGAGCTCAGCAGCGCACTCGGCAGTCGCGCGGCGACGCTTGGTGCGATGTTTCAGCTGCGCAAGCCCTTCACCGCGCCGGAAATGCAAACCGCCATGGGCAAAGCGCTCGAAACCTGGGGTTAGGAGTTTGATGAAGTCGGCCGCCGCATGCCGGGCTACCGACGCCCGCGCTATAGCGGCGCGCCCTACGTGCCGAGCAATACACCCACCATCAAGGCAGGTGACTTGGTCGAATACGACGGTGTGCGCCAGACAGTGAAAAGCGTAATCATCAGCCGCGGTGAGCTCAGCGTACAGCTCAGTGACTACCCCGGCGTCGTAGCGGTCCACAAGCTCTTCAAGTACTGAGACACCGGCTAACACCGCAGCGCGGCGTCAGCGTCAGCATCTGCGTGAACCGCGCGCCTTACAGCGCCTGGCCCAGGCGGGCAATACCCTCTTCAATCTTGGCCACATCAGCCGTGGCAAAGCTCAAACGCAGCGTCGTCATATCCGGGTCATGGGCATAAAACGGGGCCCCGGGTACAAAAGCCACCAGCTTGTCGATCGCCCGTTTGGCAAAGTCGCCTGCGTGGGTCGGCTTGCCGTTGGCTCCGGTCAGCCGCGCCCAGAAAAACATGCCGCCTTGTGGCGCATCGAAAGCAATCGCATCGCCCAACTCGGCTTGCAGGCGGGCAGCCATCACACGGGCGCGTTCGGCATACGTGGCGCGCACCGCAGCCAGCGCGGTCGGCAGGCGGTTGAGCGTCAGGTAATGGGCGGCAGTGGCCTGGGTCAGGTTGCTGGTGTGCGCATCGCTGAATTGTTTGCACATGGTGGCACGGCCCAATAAAGCCGGCGGCGCAATCAACCAGCCCACCCGTAGCCCCGGGCTCAGCACTTTGCTGAACGAGCCGCAGTGCGCCAGCCATTCACGGCTGCCGGGGACCGAGTCACTCAAGGCCAACAGGCTGGGCGGCGGCGCTTGGTCGAAGAATAATTCGCCATACGGGTCGTCTTCCACCACCAGGGTTTGGGTGCGGGCCGCGATTTCGAGAATGCGTTTGCGGCGCTCCAGGCTCAGCATGGCACCGCTCGGGTTGCCGAAAGACGGAATCAAGTACACCAGCTTGGGCTTGTGCTCCTCGATCAAGGCTTCGAGCTTGTCGACATCCACCCCATGGGCATCGATCGGAGCACCGATCACCTGCGCGCCATACAGCCTGAAACATTGGATCGTGGCCAGAAACGTAGGCGCCTCCATGATGACCTTGTCGCCGGGGGAAATCATGGTCTTGCCGATCAGATCCAGCGCTTGCTGGCTGCCGGTGGTAACGATCAAGCCATCCGGCGCAACGGTGGCGCCTTTGCCGGCCATGTGCCGGCTGATGCCTTCGCGCAGCGGTTGGTAGCCTTCGGTAGCTCCGTATTGCAAAACAGGGCCGGGGTTGTTTTTCAACACCGCGTCGGTGGACTCGCGAATACCCTCCACATCAAACAACGCGGGGTCCGGAAAACCACCGGCAAAACTGATGATGCCGGGCTTGCCCAGGAGCTTGAAAAGCTCGCGGATGGCAGACGTTTCGACATTGTTCAGGCGATCAGCGAATAGCATATTTAAATTCACATTTCAAACAAAAAATTATTAAAAATTAGCAAGAAACCAGATTTTCAAACCACCAGAAAACAGGTAGATTGTGTCCGTGTCCCGGTCATTCAATCACTTCAGGAGCCACCATGACCCAGCTTGCGGCCTTTTTTGAATCCGTCAAACTACCTTCGATGTCTGAGGTTGCACACGCCCTCATTCAGTCACTCAATGACGACGATGTGGGGATACCGGAGATCCGGGACTTGATCAGCCAGGATCCGGCACTCTCCGCCAAACTTCTGCGACTGGCCAATTGTGCCCAGTTTGGCCTGCCGCGCGGCGTCTCCTCGCTGGACGACGCCATCACCATGGTCGGTATGCAGAAGGTCCGTACTTTAGCGCTGGGCGCCTGCCTGTCAGAGTCGTTTCCGATCATCGAGGGCTTGGACCGCAAAGAATTCTGGCGCACCAGCATGGCCTGCGCGGGGTACTCCCAGTGGCTGGCAGTGGGCCTGGGCATGGACGGCCAGGAAGCTTGGTTGACAGGCATGATGCTGCGTTTGGGCGAGCTGCTCATCGTGCAGGCGGAGCCCGCAGTGTTGCAAGAGATCGAAAAACTCCCGCATATCCCCGGTGTGCGCTGGCAACGCGAGGCCCGCCTGGTGGGCTTTACCGAAGGCCAGATCACCTCGGAGTTGGCACGGCGCTGGAATTTCCCGCCCCAGATTGTTCAGGCGCTGGCCCAGTCTGCCGATCCGGTCACCCCCCATGGGTTCTCGCGACTGGCGGGCGTGGTGCACCTCGCGGGCCTCATGGCCGAGACCGACCACAACGGCCCGGAAGTCATCGACACACTGCCGCCCGAGGTGGTCACTGCCTTGATGCTGGACAATGATTGGCTACACGCCAAATTCCCGGCGCAAGAAAACTTCATCAATGTGACCAGTCTGTGAAACCTGCCCAGATCGAACAATTTTTTTCCACGCTACAAGCTGCCAACCCTCACCCCCAGACTGAACTGGAGTTCAGTTCGGTGTTTGAGTTGTTGGCAGCTGTTCTTTTGTCGGCGCAGGCCACAGATGTGGGGGTGAACAAGGCCACCCGACGGCTTTTTGCCGTGGCCAACACGCCCCAAAAAATATTGGATCTGGGTCTTTCGGGTCTTGAATACCACATCAAAACGATTGGTCTGTTCCGCAGCAAAGCCAGACACCTGATGGAGGCCTGCCGTATGTTGGTCGAACAACATGGCGGCGAGGTGCCTGCAGACCGCGAGTCTTTGGAGGCCCTGCCCGGCGTGGGGCGCAAAACCGCCAATGTGGTACTCAACGTGGCATTCGGGCAACCCACCATGGCGGTTGACACCCATTTGTTCCGGCTCGGCAACCGCACTGGCCTTGCACCGGGCAAAACGCCACTGGCAGTCGAGCTCAAGCTCCTAAAGCGTATTCCGGCCCGCTATTTGGTCGATGCGCACCACTGGCTGATTTTGCACGGCCGCTATGTGTGCCAAGCACGCAAACCTTTATGCCAGTCATGCTCCGTTCATGCATATTGCGGATATAAACTGAAGGGATGAGCCGCGAGTCCCTCGCGGGGGGCAGTCCAATACAAATAGTTTTCATGGCGGACATCAACACTTTTATCCAAGCAGTCAAACTCCCGGTGATGCCTGAGGTCGCGCAAGCGCTGATCCGCACCCTCACCGACGACGATGCCGATGTTGTCACCGTGCGCGACATCATCGCCAAAGACCCTGCACTCACCACTACCCTGCTGCGCATGGCGAACAGTGCGCTGTTCGGCTTGTCCCGCACTGTGACGACCCTTGATACCGCGGTCAGCGTGGTTGGCATGGCGCAGATCCGGGCGCGCGCATTAGGCATTTGCATGTCACAGGTTTTCAAGTTGCCGGATGGCATCAACCGGCTGGAATTCTGGCGCTACAGCATGGTGAGCGCGGGGTACTCCAAATTTTTGGCCCACCAACTCAGGCTGGACGAGCAGCAAGCCTGGTTGACCGCAACCATGTTGCGGCTCGGCGAGCTCCTGGTGGCTTTGCACACCCCAGCGGTGATCGCTGATTTGGAAGCCAAACCTTGCGAGCCCGGTGAGCGTTGGGCCCGCGAACAGCGCTTGGTCGGACACCACGAAGGCGAAATCACCGGCGAGATTGCCCGGCGATGGGATTTCCCAGACGAGGTGGTGCACGCCCTGACCCATTGCGCTGCCCCATTGGCTGCGGCAGCTCCGTCGAAACTCTGTGCCGTGGTGCACTTGGGCGCTTTGTGGGCCGACCAAAGCAAAACGCTGGCAGAGGTGCAGGCGGCCATCGCAGCCTCGCCACAAGACGTCATGGACTTTTTGGGACTGGACGCCCAAAAACTCATCGACACTGCGCCGGACCCCGAGCAGTTCAGCGATATCTCGGCTCTACTGCACTAAGGTATCTGCTCGAGGCGGCTACCGCCCATAAAAAAGGCTCCCCAACAGGGAGCCTTTTTTCTTGTGTTGCTGCGAATCAGCCCTTGAGCAGTGCGCCCAAAGAGCCCAGCAAATCACCCGCGTTGCCCAGGCCTCCGTTTGGCAAAGTGCCTCCGGGTGTGAGCTTGTCTACTAGGCCTGGCAGCATGGTGGAGAGCTGGCCTGCCACATCGCCGGAATTCAAACCCAACTGCTGGGCAAAGCCAGACAGGGCGTCGCCACCCAACACTTGGGTCAACTGGTCTGCAGAGACCGGCTGGTTGGCACCGCTGCCAATCCACGAGGCCACCACATCACCGAGGCCCGCCTCCTGGAATTTGCTGACCAAACCCTGCAAACCGCCAAGGCTGCCATCGTTAGCGAGCAACTGGCTGGCCAACTGCATCAGCTGCGGGTTGCCTTGCACCATTCCCATGATGTCTTGCAGGCCGCCGGAGCCACCGTTTTGCGCCACGGCGCTCAGTACGGAATCAAATAGTCCCATCCCCATCTCCTAGAGTGAATTGAAAAACCGGTGGCAGTGTGACACAAGCCTGTGAACGTTTGTTAAAGACAGACCCACTCGCCGAATGCCGGGCCGGCCACCGGCCATTCGGTGGCGTGCGTGATCGTGCGTTTGCCCTCGCTCAGCAACTGCGCAGCCCGGGCCACACCCGCATGGCTGATCCACACCTCGTGATCACCGGTGTTGCTGCGATAAGCGTCCCAAGCGTCAGCTACCCGCACCATAAACCCGGCCACCGTTTCACCGCCGCCAAATGCGTGGTGCGCAAAATCATCGGTCCAGGCTGCCATCTGCTGCGCGGAGATATCTGCCCACAGCGTGCCCTCGTGGATGCCAAAGCCCATTTCCATGAGCCGCGCATCCGGCTGGCAATCCAGTGCCAAATCAGGCCGCAGCGCACACAAAGCTTGCATGAGGCGCTCACATCTTTGTAGCGGCGAGTAGCGCAGGCGAGCCCCCATGGGCAGCACTTGGGCCGCTGCAAGGGCCGCAGACTCGGTGAGCGCTGCATCGGCCGGAATGTCCAGTTGGCCATAGCAGCTACCTGGCGCAATCAGGGGCACGGCATGTCGCACGATCCACAAGCTCATGGCACGGCACCCGCGGGCCACAACCCCCAAGCCAGCGCAAGACCCAGGTAAAACGCAATTTCACTGACCTGCTGCGCTGCGCCGAGGCAGTCGCCGGTGAAGCCTTGCAAACGTTGGGCAAACCAGCGGTGCATCCAGGCCCACGCCAACACACTGAATCCAGTCGCCAAGCCCCAGAGAGGCCACAGGTTGATGGACGGTGACCCAGTTTCTGCTACTAAATGCATAGCATCAGGCGAGAACCCTACGAGGGCTAGAGCCATAAAACACCACAAATGGGCCACCCCCAAGGCGGGCAGACTGATCTGCGCCGCCAGCGGTTTGGACTTGGAGACTGCACTATCCCCCACATGCGGCAGCAGCCGGATGGTGAGCAGCGGCCAGGTGCGGGACACCACATGCGCAGCAAACACGCCTGCCACCATCAAGCCCATGCTGAGCGAACCCAACATGGCCAGCAGCGCCACTTTGCACAGCAGTGCCAGCATGACCGCGATGGCCCCGAAGGCACCCACGCGGGAGTCTTTCATGATCTCCAGCGCCCGCTCGCGGTTGTAGCTACCACCTAAGCCATCAGCCACATCAGCCAAGCCGTCCTCGTGGAAGGCACCGGTCATCACCACGCTCAGGGCAGTGCCCAAGGTGGCAGCCACTAAGGGGGCAAACGGGCCGGCCGGCAACAGCACCAGCAAGCCCCAGGTCAACAGCGCCACCACGCTGCCCACCAGCCAGCCCACTCCGGGAAAGTGCGCCGCACTGGCGCGCAGCATGGCCGGGCTGAAGCCCACCCAGTCAGCCAAGCGGCCGGTCACTGGCACGCGGCTGAAAAACTGCAGGGCCAGCAGGTAGTGGCGGATGAAGCTGCGCATATCTGCCGCGCGCCGGGCTCAGCCCACCGCCATCGGAGCATCTGACTTCTCAGACACGCCGGCTGATGCAAAACTCGCCATGTCGCGCAGAACCGCACACGCGGATTGCAGCAGCGGCCAAGCCATTGCCGCGCCCGAGCCCTCGCCCAAGCGCAAGCCCAGGTCGAGCAAAGCCTGCACGCCCAGGTGCTGCAACATGAATTCATGGCCCCGCTCGCCCGAGCGGTGCGCAAACACACAGCGCTGCAACACCTGCGGCTGCAAGGCATGCGCCACCACAATGGCGCTGGTGGCAATAAAGCCGTCCACCACCATCACCCGTCGCTCGTGGGCAGCCTGCAACACCGCGCCCACCATGGTCGCAATCTCAAAACCCCCAAAGGCTGCCAAGGCATCCAGTGGCGCGGTCGCTTCAGCGTGCAAGGCCAGCACCTCGCGCAACACCTCGGTCTTGCGCTGCACTGCTAGGGCGTCCAGGCCGGTACCGGCCCCGGTGCACACGGCAATGTCCAAGCCGCCCAAACGCGCCAGCAACATGGACGCGGCGGACGTGTTGCCAATACCCATTTCACCCAACAAGAGCGCATTGCCGGGCAACTCCTTCACCAGCGCCATGCCATGTTGCAAGGCCTGGTCGCGTTGACTGGTGGTCATGGCCGGCTGGGCTGAAGAATCTGCTGTGCCCTGCTCGGCACCCTGCGCCTTGCGCACCTGTAAGCCGGGCCGGGTCGTACCCGCGGGCAAGCCGGCCAGAAAGTCGTGTTTCACGCCGCAGTCCACCACCGTCAAGGCAATCCCGTTTTGCTTGGACAGCACACTCACCGCAGCGCCGCCGGCCAAAAAGTTCTCCACCATCTGCCAGGTCACATCACTCGGAAACGCCGAGATGCCCCGGGCGGTCAACCCGTGGTCACCCGCAAACACCACCATTTGCGGCTGCTCCAGTACCGGCGCGGTGCTGCCCAAAATCTGGCCGATCTTGAGCGCCACATCTTCCAGGCGCCCGAGCGAGCCTAGCGGTTTGGTTTTGTTGTTGAGCGTGTCTTGCAGTGCTTGCGTCAATGCCGGATCGGCAATATCGGCCAAGGCAGTACGCCCGAGAGCGAGGTCCCAAGCGGCTGCAATGTCATTGTGAATTTCGGAAGTTTGGGCGTGCGAGCCCGATGCGGCGTGCGCCGGCGATGTATTCATGGCATTCCCCTGTGCTGAATCAAAGAAGCACAGCCCGGCCTTGCTGTGCATAAACAACATCAGGCCGGTCTTCTGGCTCGGAATCACCTGACCCGACGCGCCTTCCCGGCCTTGGCGGCCAGTGGCATTGAGCGCGGGTCATCATCCTTACAGCGTTGGGCACGCGACGGATTTACACCGTCTTCCCGATTCTCCCCAAGCCGTGGCAAGGGGCACCTGAAGCGATCGATGATAGCAGCGGCGCACCGCTGGAATAACCGCCAGCGACACCCGCCCAGAACGCAGTGTCAGCGCCCGACCAGCCCGTCCAACACACCGGGCCCAAAGTGATTGCCGATGTAATCTGCCAGTCCGTCAAACACCTTGTCCAGCGTAGGCACCTCGCCCTGCAAACGCGCACCAAACAAGGCCTGCAGCACCGCCGCATCCTCCAGCATGCCGTGCAGATACACGCCCATGACGTTGCCAGCCGCGTTGCACCACCCCAGGTCGTCCGGCAACACCGCCTGCGCTAAATTGCCTGCAGCCGCCATGGCCACATGCTGCGCCGTTTGCCCGTGGTGAATCTCATACCCAGCTACAGGCACGCCAGCGAGGGCCAACCAAGGAGAGGCAGGTTGTAAAGCGTCACCCGAGAGCTCCACCGAGCGCGGGGAGGCGAAATCGGGGGGCGATTTCTGCGCATTTGGCAGCATGAGCCCCCCGGCTTTGCCTCCCTGCGCAGGCGAACGCAACGAGACAGAAAACCGCGTAGACGTATGCCGAACCGTCTTGTCCTCCGCAAACACCGTCACCAGCGGCAACAGCCCCAACCCCGGCGCATTCCCATCAATCCCGTGCGGATCAATCAATGCCTCGCCCAGCATTTGCAAACCACCACACACGCCCAATACCGCCCCACCCTGCCCCGCATGGTGCGCCACCGCCGCATCCAAGCCCTGCGCACGCAACCACGCCAAGTCGCCACTCGTGTGCTTGGAGCCCGGCAAGATGATCCAGTCGGTAGGCTTCAGCCCCGCCAATTCGGAGGGGCTGCGCACCCACTGCAACTTGAGCCCTGGAATATTTTTGAGCGGCTGGAATTCGTCCAAGTTACTCATGCGCGGATAGGCAATCACCGCTACCGTCAAGTCCACCGAACCGCAGGCCACGCTGCGGTCGTCAAACACACCATCTTCTTCAGGCAGCCCGTGCTGCCACCACATGGGCAACACCGCCACCGTGGGTACACCGGTCAACTCCTGCAGCCGCTCCGGCGCGGGAGACAACAAGCTGGCATCGCCCCGGAACTTGTTCAGCACAAAGCCTTTGATCAGCAGCCGCTCGTCCTCAGGCAGCAAGGCCCAGGTGCCATACAAGTGGGCAAACGCGCCGCCCTTGTCAATGTCACTCACCAGCAAGCATGCCGCATCCGCATGTTTGGCCACCCGCATGTTCACCACATCGCTGCTGGAGAGGTTGATCTCGGCGGGCGAGCCGGCGCCTTCAATCACCACCACATCGTTTTCCGCGCGCAGTTCGTCCAGCGCCGCGGCAATCTGGGGCCACACCTTCAGGCTGCGCCCCCGCCAGGGCAAGGCGCTCAGCTCGGGGCTCACCTGCCCCATGAGCACCACCTGGCTATGGGTGTCGCGCTCCGGCTTCAAGAGCAACGGGTTCATGCGCACTTCCGGCACGGTGCGGGCGGCCAGCGCCTGAAAGTACTGCGCGCTGCCAATCTCGCCCTGCCCGCTGGCCGAGGACACGACCCGCGCGTTGTTGCTCATGTTCTGGGCCTTAAAAGGCACAACTTTGAGGCCCTGGCGGGCGTAATAGCGGCACAGGGCCGTGGTTACCCAGCTTTTTCCAGCGCCGCTGGTGGTGCCCAGCACCATGATGCATTTAGCGGTCATATTTCAAAGTTATTGGTTGGTAGCTTGCGCAGTCACCTGCATCAAATCAGTCACTGCTGGCACTGGCAACACACCCAGCCGCACCCAGCCGGGTAGGCCAAAGGATGTTGCGTCGCGCAGCTTGATGCCGTGGGCGCGCAAGGTTGCCAACAAGGTCGGCAAGTCGCGCCCCTCAGGCGGGCGAGCGCAGAAAAAGTTGGCATGGCTGGGCATCACCGCCCACCCTGCGTTTTCGAGCATGGCCACTTGGTGCTGCTTCCACTGGCGCAAGATGTCCAGACTTTGGGTTACCCACGCCTGCGTGTCCGCTTGCGCCCAAGCGCTCAACATGGCCACGCCATGTGCGCCCAGCACCCACGAAGGTGCCATAGCGTCCAGAGCGACGGCGGCAGACTGTACATGCACCGGCGCAACCGCGTAGGCGGCACGCACACCCGTCAGGCCAAGCGCCTTGTTGGGCGAAAACATTTGCCACACAGCTTCGCGCTGCTTTGCGCTCAACGCTGGCGCGGCGCTCAAGCGCAACGGCGCATACGCCCCATCCAGCACCACCGTGCAGCGCTCCAGCACCTGGGGCCAGCCGGTGTGGTTTTGGCCGGTGGGGCTGGCGGGGTCGCAGGCCCAAATCAAATCGGCGGCATCCGCGTCAGCGCAGGGATGCAAACCCCAAGCCTGCGCCGCATGTGCGTAGTCGCCATAGGCGTGCTGCGGCAGGTGTACCCGGCTCCCGCCCCCTTGGCGCACCCAGGCACTGATACGAAAAATGAATTCACTGGCGCTGCCCGCCAGCACCACTCGCCAAGGCTCCACGCTGTGGTGGGCGGCCAAGGCCGCTTTCAGGGCGGTGTACTGCGGATCTGGGTAGCGGGTCGCGTCGGCGGACTGCACTGCGGCCAAGGCGACGGGGCATGGGCCGCAGGCGTTGCTGTTGGTCGAGAAGTCGTGCAGCGCCACCCCGCCCGCGTCGGGCCCGCCGTGGATTCGCAATGCCGCGCTCACCTCACACCCCAATTGCTATAAAAAGAAGAGCGGCAAGCGCAATTGCTACCTGCGCCAGCACTGCTTTTGATGCATAAACCTGCGCCGCTTCGGTGTCAGCTGCCTGTGCTGCGCGCCCCTCGGGGTTGAGCACATACACCGCCGGTTTGCGCAAGGCCACGCCCAGCACCAAGGCCATGGCGGCCATGGGCCAGCCGCTGTTGGGAGACGGGGTTTTGCGGGCCTCGGCGCGCAGGGTGCTGCGCAGCGCCCAGCCGCGCCGGCCTGCCGCCAGCAAGAGCAGCACGGCCGTAATTCGGGCAGGCACCCAGCTCAGCACGTCATCGGCGCGGGCGGCCCACTTGCCGGCCCAGGCCCAGTTTTGGCCCTTGTACACACCCGGGTAGCCCCACATGGCATCCGCCGTATTGGCAAAGCGGTAGAGCACCGCGCCCGGCAGCCCGAGCAGTAAAAACCAGAAGATGGGCGCCACCACCGAGTCGTTCAGGTTTTCGGCCAGGGTTTCGATGGCGCTCTCGCGCACCTGCACTTCGGTAAGCTGGGTCACGTCGCGGCTTACCAGCCAGCGCAGGCGTTCCCGCCCTGCTTCCAGCGATACGGAGAGCGCCGCCTCCACGGCCTGCACCTCGCTTTTGAGCATGGCCAGTGCGAGCATGGGCTTGAGCAGCAGGCCCATCAGCACGCCGGCAGCCCACCACGGCAGCTCCAATGCGGCCCCCTGCAGCAGCAAAGCCGCTATCAAAAACAGAGCAGCACCCGCAATCCACATGAGCGCGGCGAGCACAAAAGCCCTTAAATCCCGGACCTCCGGGTCTTGCAGCGCCAGCCGCTGCACCCGGTCACCCGCACGGCCCAAGAAGTTGCCCATCCACACCACCGGGTGCATGCGCACCGGGGGCTCGCCCCAGCGGCGGTCTACCCACAGGGCAACGATCAGGGCCAAGCCCACGGCGCCGGCCCAATGCTGGGGGGTGAATTCAGTAGTCATGGAGGGAACGAATCTTGTAACGGTGCCGAAACGGGGCTTGCAACAGGGCTGGGCGCACGATCATACGTGCGTCAGGCGGCATGAAGGTTGGTCATGCATAGTGGGGTTTTTAGAGAGGGGATAGTGAGATACTTGAGAGTTACCGACGCGTTTCCCCTCGTGCAAAGCCATCTTTCCCCCTCCACTGCCAGCGAGCCCCGCATTCAGGGCTGGTGCCCCGGCGCGCTGCGGCCCATGCCGTCCGGCGACGGGCTGGTGGTGCGAGTCCGGCCGACCTTGGGGCGCCTCACGCCTCTGCAAGCGCAAGGACTGGCAGGATTGGCCCAGCAATTCACATCGCCCGTGCTGGAACTCACCAGCCGCGCCAACCTGCAGCTGCGCGGCGTTTGCCCCGACAGCTACCCCGCTTTGATCAACGGCCTGCGCGGCTTGGGCCTGCTGGACGAACACGCTGATGTGGAAGCCCGCCGTAACCTGCTACTCAGCCCCTTCTGGACTGACTCTGATGGCACGCCCGCCATTTGCGAGGCACTAACCCTAGCTCTGGCAGCGCCCGACGCTCCCACCCTGCCCAGCAAATTCGGCTTCGCGATCGACTTGGGCCCACAGCCCTTGCTGCGGGCGGGCTCTGCCGACATCCGGCTAGAGCGTATGGGCGATCAGGTGCTGGTCTATGCCGATGGCGCTAACACCGGCGCCTGCGTGGAACCAGCGCAAGCAGCGCAAACCGCCATGGAGTTAGCCCGCTGGTTTGTAGCTTCTGGTGGTGTCGTCAACGGCCGTGGCCGCATGGCCAGCCTGCTCCAGCGCCAGGCACTGCCCGCCAAATTCACCAGTACGCCAGCGCCAAAAGCCACAGCACAAGCACCCACCGTGGGGCCCTCTGCCACCGGCATGGTGGTCAGCTTGGAGTTCGGCCAGTTACCCGCCGAAACCCTGCACCAGCTGGCGGCCCTGGCCCCGTTGCGCGTCACGCCCTGGCGTGGATTGGTGCTCGAAGGCCTGCACACCACGCCTGCCCTGCCCGAGCTAATCACACAACCCGGCGATGCGCGCCTGCGCGTCATGGCCTGCACCGGCGCGCCCGGCTGCACCCAGGCGCTGGGCCCCACCCGTGCGCTGGCCCGTTTTCTAGCGCCTTTATTGCCCGCCTGCCGCACAGCTCATGTGTCGGGCTGCACCAAAGGCTGCGCCCACCATGGCGCCACCCTCACGCTGGTGGCCAGTGATGCGGGCTACCACCTGATTGACCACGGCACTGCCCAAAGCCTGCCCGACGCCACCGGCCTCGACGCAGCAGGCATTGCCGCTTACCTAGAACAACAACGATTGCATGCGCCATACGTATGAAACCGATGGCGACGCCATCTACCGACAGTCTTTTGCCATCATCCGCTCGGAAGCGGACCTGGCCCGCTTCAACCCTATCGAAGAGCTGGCCGTTGTCCGCATGATCCACGCCGCAGGCATGGTCGGGCTGGAAGCCCATGTGCGCTTTTCTGAGGGCATGGCCGAGGCCGCCCGCACGGCGCTGGAGGCCGGTGCGCCCATCTTGTGCGATGTGCGCATGGTGAGCGAAGGCATTACCCGCACCCGCCTGCCCGCCGACAACCAGGTGCTGTGCACCTTGCAAGACCCGTCGGTGCGCGAGCTGGCCAAATCCATGGGCACCACCCGCAGCGCCGCAGCGCTGGAGCTCTGGCGCCCGCACCTCGCCGGGGCTGTGGTGGCCATCGGCAATGCGCCGACCGCGCTTTTTCATTTGCTCAATATGTTGCAAGACCCTGCCTGCCCCCGCCCCGCGGCCATCATTGGCTGCCCGGTGGGCTTTGTGGGTGCGGCTGAATCCAAAGTCGCCCTCATGGCCGACCTGCCCGCCCCTAGCATGGTGGTGCACGGGCGCCTGGGCGGCAGCGCCATCACCGTGGCCGCCGTAAACGCACTCGCCAGCCGGAGGGAAATCTGATGGGACGCATCCTCTGCGCGGGCCTAGGGCCCGGTGACCCGGATTTGATGAGCGTGCGCTCCGACCGCGCCATCCGTGCGGCCAGCCATGTGGCCTATTTCCGCAAAAAAGGCCGCCCCGGCCAGGCGCGCCGCATTGTCGAAGGCATGTTGCTGCCCGGTGCCACCGAGTACCCGATGGAATACCCGGTGACCACCGAGCTGCCCTTTGACAGCCCCGAATACATCCATTGCCTTGCCACGTTTTACGACGACTGGGCGGACCGCCTGGCCGCACTCGCCCAAACTGAAGACGTGCTGGTGCTGTGTGAAGGCGACCCGTTTTTCTACGGCTCCTTCATGCACCTCTACACCCGGCTGCAAGGCCGCGCCACGGTGGAGGTGATACCCGGCATCCCCGGCATGGTGGGCTGCTGGTCTGCCACCGGCGTGCCCATCACCTGGGGCGACGATGTGATGACTGTGCTCATGGGCACCCTGCCTGAAGACGAGCTGGTGCGCCACATGCAAACCGCCGACGCACTCGTGGTCATGAAAACTGGCCGCAACCTGCCCCGCGTGCGCAGCGCGCTGGCCAAAGCCGGCCGCTTGGAGCAGGCCTGGTTGGTAGAGCGCGGCACCATGCCCGGTGAACGCGTCATGAAGCTGGCCGAGGTGGATGGCACCGACTGCCCCTACTTCGCCATCGTGCTGGTGCACGGCAGCGGCCGCCGCCCCGAGGTGCAGGAATGACGGCACTTCAGGCAGCAGGCACGCTGTGCATCGCCGGCCTGGGCCCGGGCGACGCGCAGCTGGTCACGCCCGAAGTGACTGCCGCCATCGAGGCCGCCACCGACATCGTGGGCTACATCCCCTACGTGGCGCGCATTGCGCCGCGCCCCGGCCTCACGCTGCACGCATCCGACAACCGGGTCGAGATGGACCGCGCCCGCGCCGCCTTGCAGATGGCGGCCGAGGGCAAGCAGGTGGTGATCGTGTCGTCTGGCGACCCCGGCGTGTTTGCCATGGCAGCTGCCGTGTTTGAAGCGCTGGAAGGCCGGCCCGACTGGCAGGCGCTTAATATTCGCGTGTTGCCCGGCATCACTGCCATGCTGGCGGCCGCCGCCAAAGCCGGCGCGCCCCTGGGCCACGACTTTTGCGCCATCAACCTCAGCGACAACCTCAAACCCGCCGAACTGATTGAAGCCCGTGTGCGCGCCGCCGCCGGGGCCGACTTTGCGATGGCGTTTTACAACCCCCGCTCCGCAAGCCGCCCCCACACATTTGGCCGCGTGTTGCAAGTGCTGCTAGAGGCCTGCGGCCCGGACCGCCTGATCACCTTTGCCCGCGCTGTGAGCACCCCGGAAGAAAAGCTGCTTTCCGTGCGACTGGGTGACGCCACCCCCGAAATGGCGGACATGCGCACCGTGGTCATCGTGGGCAACAGCGCCACCCGCCATGTGGGCCGCTTTGTTTACACCCCGCGCTCGGCGCTATGAAAATTTCAATGGCCTGCCACGCCCAGCCAGCGCAACACCTCGGGCACGCTGCCCACGGTGTGGCGGCTGGGAATGTGCGGCCGGTCTATCAAGATAACGGGCAAGCCCAACTCGCGGGCAGCCACCAGCTTGGCCTCTGCGCCCGCGCCGCCCGAGTTTTTGCCCACGATGTGCGTAATGCCATGCGCTTGCAGCAAGGCGCGGTCGCCCTGCAATGTGAAGGGGCCGCGGTCCAGCACCACATGGCCGCGCGAGGCGGGCAAGTTCAACACCGGGTCCACCAAGCGCAACAGGTACCAGTGCTGTGTGCAAGCCAAAAACGGCGCCAGGTTCTGCTTGCCGATGGCCAAAAACACACGGGCGGGCTCAACGGGCAAGGCTTTCACGGCGGTAGCGATATCCGCCACATTCGTCCATACATCACCATCCTGCGCCTGCCAGGCGGACCGCTCCAGCGCCAACAAAGGCACGCCAGCGGCGGAACAAGCCTGCACCGCGTTGCTGCTCATCTGGGCAGCGAAGGGGTGGGTGGCGTCCACCACATGGCTGATGCGCTCGGCTTGCAAAAAGGCCTGCAGCCCCGCCACACCGCCAAAGCCGCCCACGCGGGTGGGCAGCGGCTGGGCGATGGGCGCATCGGTACGGCCTGCGTAAGAAAACACCGCGTCCACCCCGGCTTGCGCCAAGGCCTGTGCCAGGCGGCTGGCTTCGGTGGTGCCGCCCAGCAACAACACCCGCAAGGAGCCGCGCGCCATGTCTGAACCGTGGTTGTCAATCATTGGTATCGGTGAAGATGGTCTGCATGGTCTGGGCGATGGTAGCCGCTCGGCACTGGCCCGCGCGCAGCATGTGTTCGGCGGGCCACGCCACTTGGCGTTGGCGGAATTGGGCAGTCGTGGCATTGCATGGCCGGTGCCGTTTGACGTGGCGCCTGTGCTCGCCCTGCGCGGCCAGCCGGTGGTGGTGCTGGCCTCGGGCGACCCGTTTTGGTTTGGGGCGGGTGGCAGCCTGGCGGCGCATTTGCAGCCCGGCGAATGGGTAGCCCACCCCGCGCCCTCCACCTTTTCACTAGCCGCCTCGCGCTTGGCCTGGCGGCTGGAAGCGGTGCACTGCTTCGGCCTGCACGCCGCGCCATTTGCCCGCACCCGCAGCGCGCTGCACCCCGGCGCGCAGTTGATCTGCCTGTTGCGCGATGCGGCGGCAGTGGGTGAATTTGCCCAATGGCTCAGCGACCAAGGCTGCGGTGCTTCTAACGTGTGGGTGCTGGAAGCATTGGGCGGCCCGCGCGAACGAGTCCGCCAGACCACTGCGGCTGCACTCGACTTTGCCGACATCCAAACGCCGGTCGCCTTAGCCGTGCAAGTGGCCAGCACCGACACCACATTTACCGGTTTACCCCGCAGCCCCGGCCTGCCCGACGCAGGATTCACCAGCGACGGCCAAATCACCAAATCGCCCATACGCGCTTTGACGCTGGCTGCACTCGCGCCCCGCCCCGGCGAACACCTGTGGGACTTGGGCGCGGGCTCGGGCTCGGTGTCGGTGGAGTGGTGCATGGCGGGCGGCACATCCAGCGCGGTGGAGCAGCACGCAGAGCGCGTGCGCAACATCCGCAGCAATGCGGCAAGCTTTGGCATAGACCACCGCCTGACGGTGCACCACGGCCACTCAGCCGACCTGCTGGCCAGCCTGCCCATACCCAACGCCATTTTTGTAGGTGGCGGGTTCGACTTGGCGCTGTTTGCCCGGATGCAAGCCACCGCACCGCAAGGCACGCGCCTGGTGGTGAACGCGGTGACGCTGGAGACCGAATCTGCCCTGCTGCAGTTGCACGCCCAGCACGGCGGCGAGTTGCTGCGCATTGAGCTGGCGCAGGCCGCCCCCTTGGGCCGCATGCGCGGCTGGCAGCCCAGCCGCCCGGTGGTGCAGTGGAGCGTGACGCTGTGAACCCCGCTGGCCAGATTGCATGACGCTGGTAGCAGGCTTGGGCTTCAGAGCCGGGTGCAGTGTGGACTCCTTGCGCTCGGCCTTGCAAGCGGCGTTGCAGGCGGCCTCTGCCCACCAAGGCGAAGAACTCACTATCGCGCACGTCCGTGGGCTTGCCACCGCTGCTGACAAAGCCCACCATCCGGCCCTGCTGCAACTGGCCGCAGAACTGCAGCTCGATATTCACCCCGTTTCCTTGCTCATACTGGCAAAAACACCCTCCAGCCCCAGCGAAAACCTGCCTGATCGCTACGGAAATCATAGCGTTGCTGAATCGTCGGCATTGGCAGCAGCAGGCCCAGTCGCGGCGCTCTTGGGCGGCCGCAGCATCAGCCCCGACCGCATGGCCACTGCCGCACTGGCTTGCATAGAAAATACCTCACCATGACTGTTCACTTCATTGGCGCCGGCCCCGGCGCACCCGACCTCTTGACCCTGCGCGGGCGCGACCTGATTGCTGCCAGCCCTGTCTGCCTGTACGCCGGCTCGCTGGTGCCCGAGGGCGTGTTGGCCCACTGCCCGCCCGGTGCGCGCATCGTCAACACAGCGCCGCTGTCGCTGGAGCAAATTTTTGAAGAAATCAGCACCGCGCACGCCGCCGGTCACGACGTGGCCCGCCTGCATTCGGGTGACTTGTCGGTGTGGTCGGCCATGGGCGAGCAGCTGCGCGGCTTGCGCGCGCTGGGCATCCCCTACACGGTGACACCGGGCGTGCCATCTTTTGCCGCCGCCGCCGCCACGCTGGAGGCCGAGCTGACGCTACCGGGCCTGAGCCAATCGGTGGTGCTCACCCGCACCTCGGGCCGCGCATCGGCCATGCCCGACACCGAGTCGCTGGCCAACTTTGCGGCCACGCAGGCGGTGCTGGCAATTCACCTGTCTATCCATGTGTTGCCGCGCGTGGTGGCCGAGCTGTCGCCCCACTACGGCGCAGACTGCCCGGTGGCCGTGGTCTGGCGCGCCAGCTGGCCGGACGAACGCGTGGTGCGCGCCACGCTGGCCACCATCGAAGCCGCGATTGGCGAAGGCATGGAGCGAACCGCGCTGATCCTGGTGGGCCACACACTCGGCCAAAACTTGGGTGAAGGAGACTTTACCCACAGCCGCCTGTACGCC
The DNA here is from genome assembly GCF_032193805.1 of Rhodoferax potami. Taxonomy (NCBI): domain Bacteria; kingdom Pseudomonadati; phylum Pseudomonadota; class Betaproteobacteria; order Burkholderiales; family Comamonadaceae; genus Rhodoferax; species Rhodoferax potami. The sequence continues at coordinate 183,116 of NZ_JAVBIK010000001.1, forward strand.
GGCGACTACGACCGCCGCTACCGCCCGCTGGGCACCGCGCCACGCTTCCCGGCAGGCACCGAATGAATGCGGACATGAAGGTGGCCAAACAGATCGAACTTTGCCTGGTCGGCATTGGCACTGGCAACCCCGACCACGTCACCCGCCAGGGCGTGAAAGCGCTGAACGCGGCGGACCTTATCCTCGTGCCGCACAAAGGCGAAGGCAAGGCCGACCTGGCCGAGCTACGGCTGGAGTTGTGCCAAGAGCTGGTTACCAACCCTGCCGCGCAGGTGGTGCAGTTCGACATGCCGGTGCGCGACGCGCACGACCCGGACTACCCCGGCGCCGTCAACCGCTGGCACGACGCGATTGCCGAGGTGTGGCTGGCAAAAATCCGCGCCCATTTGCCCGAGGGGGGCCGCGTGGCCCTGCTGGTGTGGGGCGACCCGTCTTTGTATGACAGCACCCTGCGCATTGCAGACCGGCTGGCGCTGCAAGTGCCGCTGGCGGTGTCGGTGGTGCCCGGCATCACCGCACTGCAAGCGCTGACCGCCGCCCACGCCATCGCACTCAACGACATCAACGCCCCGGTCACCATCACCACCGGCCGCCAACTGCGCGACCACGGCTGGCCCGAGAGCGCCGACACTATCGCCGTGATGCTGGACGGCCAATGCGCCTTCCAACACCTGCCGCCCGAGGGCATCACTATCTGGTGGGGCGCCTACCTGGGCATGCCCCAACAAATCTGCATCGCCGGGCCGCTGGCCGAGGTGAGCGAGCGGATTCAGGCGGATCGCCAAACTGCGCGCGCGGCGCACGGGTGGGTGATGGATATTTATTTGATGAGGCGAGTGATCGACTGAAGCGTGCACTCAAGAGTGCAACGGCGAATTCCGCTTTGGGCCATCTGCAGTCACTGGCTAATGTCAGCTTACGAGTCGTTCGACTCTGTACTTTCCGTGCCGACAAAAAAAAGGTCACCGACCCCTTGAGGCTGGCCGCCGCCGCTCAGGTTCAAATGCGGAGCGGCCACAAATAGATAGTAGCCGGTCACAAAAATGGAAACTACTCAACGCGAGGCGTTTCAGTTCGCATGTATGCTGAGGTAATAAGACAAATTTGGGACCTATGGGGAGTGGCAAGCAATGACAATCCGCGTCTACGGCGAAAAAGCCGGACGTACTCACGAAAACCAGATGCTCCAGGTATTTCTGGAACGATTGGAAGACCGTTGGGCGTACAGTACCGACTGGATTGTTGCCATTGCAAACGCGATGTGGAACGGTGCAGAAATTGACTTGGTCTGCATCCTGCCTTCGGCCATTATCGTGGCCGACTTCAAGAGTCACGGCGGCAAGCTGACCGGCACCGAGAACGGACCTTGGCAAGCGGATGGCGCGATAGTAAAAGGTGGGCGGAAGGCCAACCCATACCAGCAACTGCGCGACAACAAGTTCTTCGTTCTGGATTGGTTGCAATCCAAGGCGCTGTTGTCCGGGCGCAACCTTGATCATATCTCTGCCGGTGTCATCTTTTCAAGCAGGATCGAAGATCATTTGGAACTTCCCCCCAAGGTTCGCTCCTGGTTTTACCGGACTGATTTAGCCAACTGCGCAGTCATGCTCGATGGCCTGTCCTCACCCGAGTTGAGGATTGCTCACGACGAGGCGCTGGAGATCGTCCGCAGGCTGGGTGTTCAGCCGATTGAATGGGCAAACAGTCGTCCACAGGTTCGCGATATCCACTCGCGTCCGGATCAGCCCCAGGCGCGCACCCCGCTGACGGCACATCAACGCGAGGCTTTGCAGACACTGAGCAGCTTCGTCGCGGAGGGCGATTCTGTCAGTCTCTCAGTTCTGGGCATGACTTCAACAGGCAAGAGCCGTCTGCTTGCTGAACTGGCCGACGAGGTCAAGAAGGTGGGCAAGCAAGTCATCGTGTTGCAACCCAATCGACGCCTTGCCGGTAGAGCCGAGGTGGAGTCCAACAGCATCTATGGGCATCTCTACACGGGCAGCGTGAACGGTGATGATGAGCTGGAAAACGAGGTAGAACAGAAGGAGCTCAAAGTCATACCGTTGCGCGCCTGCGATGACGCGGCCGACTGCGTCTACCTCGTGGACGATGCGCACCTGCTGGGTGACTCAAGATTCTCGACCCCTGACGGCAAACAATATGGCACCGGCCATTTGTTGTCGGACTTCTTCGAATTCGCTGCCTTCGACAAGGGAGCGCGCAAGGTTGTTTTCTTTGGTGATCCGTATCAGATTCAGCGCGGCGGCAGCGAAGGTGCTGTACTTTCAGGTGACTTCCAGAAGTCACGTGAACTGAAGCACCAATCGCTAGAGTTAACGCAGTTGATCGACTCCACAGGTGGTTCAGCCAAACTCACCAACGCAGTCAAGCTGGTAACCGCCATACATGCCCAGAAATTTGCTACTTTAGAACTAGAAACTGATGGAGGTTTCAGGGTTCTCGATAAGAAGGATGCAGCCAATGAGATGGTGGATCACTTCCAAGCAGACCCAAGTTCAGTCTGGTATTTAGCCGAGACACATGGCCAGTCGAACGCATTCACCCAGTGGATTCGTGAGCGCTTGCACCGCAAGAAACGCCTGGATACGGTGGAGGTCGGCGACCTGCTGGAGGTCTACGTGAGCCCTGATGTGCGCAATGCATTTAGCCCAGGGGAAGCCGTGCCCCCCGGCGGGCGCGTGACGGTCGCGAGTGTTAACGAGCGATCCTCTTACCAACAAGGGTTGAGTTCGGTAAAGAGCGGCCCAGTCAAGTTCCATTCCCTGAGGTGTAGGGTCGATTGTCGTGATGAGATTGAACTCGAGGTATTCGAGGAGTTCCTGCGGGCAGAAAAGCCGGAGTTGGACAAAGAGACGGCAGTTGCCGAAAGCGTCTGGCGAAAGGCCGCAAAGCGCGACAGAGAGAGCGCGTTCGGCGGTAAGCAGGCAGCGCTGCAGGGCATAGAGGTGCCTCCCCCGCCACCAGCCGAGACAGATTTCACCTATGCCCGTTATGGCTATGCCTCCACGGTCCACCATGCCCAGGGTATGTCGCAGCCGATTTGCTACGTGAATTGCGATCATGCCGCAGGTCGCCACTCTGAAGGATTTTTCCGTTGGCTGTACTCTGCACTCACCGTGGCCGAGCGTGAACTGGTTTTGTTGAATTTCACTGACATCCACCCCTTCGATGCTGCTGTTTGGAAAGCAGGTGCTGTCAAGGTAGGCGCTGACATCGCAGTGGGTGCAGGCTGGGTATTTCAGTCCAACGGAATCGCGTCCGAAAGAGATCAGCAGCGCAGCTTGCCCGAGGGACTCGACCAATCAAAGGATGTTCTCAAGTCCGTCGCCATCTGGCTTCGTGTCGTCAACGCCGTAGAGCGGTTCGGTTGGAGGGTCGCAAAAGCGGCCAGTTACCCCTACCAGGAGCAGTATGACCTTTCTGGTCCACAGGGCGAACATTGCCTACTTCGGATCGCCTACAACGGTAAAAATGTCGTCACGGCCATGCACGTGAAGGAACCCGAGCACTGGGGTTTGCTTTCTGACGTGGCCTTTGAATGCCTCTTGACGAACGACTATTCACCAGAGGCTGCAGCTTTGCTCCGATCTACCCGGTCCCGCTTGGGTCAAATTGGCTGGAAGGTCGTATCTGCCACTGAGACTTCGTATCGCTTGGCAATAACGGTTGCTCGCAGCCAAGATGAGCGAGTTGTCACTTTTCACCACATACAGGCCAATTGGTTTTCGGCACATAGGAGCCAGAGCGTTTTCGGCACATATAGGCCATTTGGTTTTCGTCATATAGGAGCCAGCCGGGGGATTGGACGGGCATCTCGAACGCGACGTAACTGTCGTTACCTTCTGAATTTTTTGTTCAGGAGTAACGGATGGGTCGCAGAAAGATCGAGATGCATGAATACAGAAACGTTTTAATCAGACTACGCGCCGGTGACGGCGATCGCGAGATCGCGCGTCTGGGCCTTATGGGCCGGGTCAAGGTGGCGAGCTTTCGCGAACACGCCCGCAGCTTGGGCTGGTTGGAGGCTGAGCTGCCGCTGCCCGAACCCGAAGTTATTGCCCTGAGTCTGTGCGCAGCGGCCAAGCGCCCATCCAGCACGGTCTCCAAAGCCCACCCATGGCGCGAACAAGTGGCGCGCTGGATGGCTGCCGGGGTTGAGGGCGTAGCCATTCATGCCGCGTTGGTGCGCGAGCACCAGTTCTGCGGCAGCTACTCCTCTGTCTATCGCATCATGCGTGACATTGCCAAGGCACAGCCGCGTACCGATCTCACTGTGAGACTGAGCTTCAAGCCCGGCGAAGCCGCTCAGGTTGACTTTGGCGCGGGGCCATTTTTGGTGCATCCGGATGGACAGCGTAGGCGCACCTGGGCCTTTGTTATGACCTTGTGTCACAGCCGCCATCAGTATGTGGAATTCGTCTGGGACCAAACGGTGGCCACATGGCTGGGCTGCCACCGCCGTGCCTTTGAGTGGTTTGGCGGTGTGCCCGAGCGCGTGATCATCGACAACGCCAAGTGCGCCATCATCAAGGCTTGCCGATTTGACCCGCAGGTGCAGCGCTCCTATGCCGAGTGCGCTGAAGGTTATGAATTCAAGATTGACCCGTGCCCGCCGCACGATCCGCAGAAGAAGGGTATCGTGGAGTCGGGCGTCAAATACGTCAAGCGTAACTTCCTGTCTACCCGCGAATTCCGTGATCTGGCGGACCTTAATGCACAGGCGCAGGCGTGGGTATTGCAGGAAGCCGGTGTGCGCATTCACGGCACCACCCGCCAGCAGCCCATGGATTTGTTTGCGCTGGAGCGGGCCTTGCTCAAGCCGCTTCCACCGCAGGCGCCGGACTTGGGCGTTTGGCAGTGCGTGACGCTGCACCGCGACTGCCACGTCAAGTTTGACTACAAGCTGTATTCCGCCCCCTTTGCGCTGGTGGGCAAAGAGCTGTGGCTACGTGCCACCGATAACTGCGTGACTTTGTTTGATGACTACCGATTGGTGGCAACCCATGCGCGGGGACAGCGTCCCGGTGAACGCCTCACGACCAAAGACCACTTGCCACCCGAGGCACAACTCTTCTTTGCCCGTGACCGCGAGTGGCTGGGTACCCAAGCGCTGCAAATCGGACCGTACTGTCAGCAGGTTATTGACTGGCTACTGAGTGACCGGATTCTGGAGCGATTGCGCGCAGCTCAGGGTGTGATTGGTCTGGCAAAGACCTACAGCGCCCAGCGTGTTGAGCTCGCCTGCCGACGTGCCATGGCCCACAACAGTCCGTATTACCGCACTGTCAAGACCATCCTGAGCAGTAATTCCGACCGGCTACCGATGCCTGATCACAGCATCGTGCCTACCTATGCAAAGGCCCGGTTTGTCCGCGACGCCGCAAGCCTCTTCACCCCCGATACCCACAACCCGCAGCAGGATTTGCTGCATTAACTATCCAGGAGACCATCCCAAATGACACCCATCCCCGAACTCGTTCCACATCTCAAGCAGTTGCGCTTGTCCGGTATTCTGGATTCGCTGGACGCCAGAAACCGCCAGGCGATTGAATCGAAGTTGGCCTATACGGAGTTCCTGGCCATCCTGATGGGCGATGAAGTGGCCCGCCGGGAGCAGAACAGTTTCAGTACCCGCCTGCGCCGGGCCCAGTTCCGCTCCACCAAAACGCTGGAGCAGTTTGACTTCGAGCGGCTACCCCAACTCAACCGCGCGCTGGTGCATGACCTGGCCACCGGGCGCTACGTGCGGGAGTGTTCTCCGGTATTGATTGTTGGCCCTAGTGGAACCGGCAAGAGTCATCTTGCGCAGGCCTTGGGCCATTGTGCGATCCGTCAGGGCGTGGATGTGCTGTTTACCAACTGCTCGGCACTCACGCAGTCACTGCACGCCGCGCGCGCCACCAACGCCTACGAGCGCAAGCTGCAGACCTTGAGTCGCATTCCGGTACTCATCATTGATGACTTCGGACTCAAGCCTCTGCGTGCGCCGGCCGACGAAGACCTGCATGAACTCATTGCCGAGCGCTACGAGCGCACTGCCACCATCGTCACCAGCAATCTGGACTTTACTGAATGGGATCAGGCATTCCCAGTCAACCCGCTCTTGGCATCCGCAACCTTGGACCGCTTACGTCACAACGCATACTGCCTGGTGCTTGATGGCCAGTCCTATCGGGCGCCACGCCAGATGCCGACCACCATGCCGACAAAAACAAAGAATTCAACGCAACAAAAAGACGTCAAATAAAGGCAAAATCCATACCCGAGTGATGTCCGTCAGACACCCTCCGGCTGGTCTCTATATGCCGAAAATCACTGGCTCCTATATGCCGCAAAGTGACACGAGTCGGTTTTGAGATCAACTTCGACAAGCAGGGGCTCGTTTCCAGCTTGCGCCCGTTGTCGTGCAGCAGCCCAGAGTCCGTTGAAACGATAAGGTCTGTTTTCCAATGACGTGGGAAGACATACAAGCGCTCCGCAAAACCGGGCGTTTCCAAGAGGCTATTGACCATGGCCTCCATGAGCTTGCGGACGATTCCAATGACTTCAAAATGCGGACGCAGATTGACTGGGCGTTCTATGGCTTGGTCAAGAACTACGTGTCTTCCATAGTTTCCAAGCTAAAAGGAGGGCAGCCAGTCCCCACCGCGGTTGTCAATCAAACTCATCAGGCGTTACGCCGATACGCGCGGCAACCGAAGCGCCGGCCAGACAACGCGCTGTCCAACATCTTGCGCGCGTTGTCGAAGATCGCGCCGCACTTTCCATTCTTCCCTGGGTTTATTCGGTGGGTGGGCTTCGACGGCCTCGGTGCGGAAGATTGGCAGTACAACCAGCTCGATGAAAATCGTTTTCCGCCTATTGCCCTTGGAATCGCCCGTGGCTTGGCGAAGTGGATGAAGGCATTCCCTGATGCGGCCCAAGAGGATATTGATCTGGCGCTTGAATGGATCGACCGCGTGCGGCCTGTGGCCGAGGGTGACGATGCCCTATGGATGGATTGGGACAGAGTTTATCTGCTGCGGCGCGTCCATCGCCATGCCGAAGCTGCCGGAGTTCTTGGTCCAGTCATCAAAGCGAAGAGAAATGAGTTTTGGGTATGGGCCGAGGCTGCGAGACTGTATTCAGAGGAGCAGCCAGACCTCGCATTAGCGTGCGCGTGTCGGGCGTTGGAATGCGGTTCAGACCCCAAGTTCACTGTTAAGGTTCACCGTGAGCTTGCCCAGATGTTGGCAGATCGCGGTGATTTTGCTCAGGCAAGCAGCGAACTGTCATCGGTGATATCTCTCCGGCAAGAGCAAGGTTGGGGAATCGATGCGGAGCTTCAGGACTTGATTAACAGCAGTTGGTATGACTCGTCAGCACAAGGTGCTGATAGGGCCAAGGACTTCTATGCCCAACATTCCCAGGACGCACTGGTACTGTGTTTCGATTCTGTAGAAGTGAAGCCTGCGACCTATTTGGGAACGATCGTGCCACAGCAGCCCAAGGATGCTCCACCGGGAAGGAAAGCTCGGCCTCTTCCTCGTTTTGCGATACGTGAATCAAATGGTGCATCGGTCAGTCTTGTTGGCCCGGGCGTTCGTTGCAGGAATATCAAGATCGGAGATCCTGTAACGCTAGTTCTTGGCAAGCAACGGGATAGTGATCGTGCCGCAATTGTTCAGGTTTCGGTTCGGTCGGATGGGGCTAACTGGGACTGTACCGATTCTGGGATCGGGCTGGTAACTCGCGCAGCAACAGATACGAGGCGGGCAAAAATCTTCGTTGATCGGGATCTTGAGGTTGGAATCGACGACGACCCTTGGATCGGGTCACGTTCCCCAGAAGCCGGGGAAGGCGTTCGTTTTCGAGTGACTCAAAACCGCAAGACGGGCCGAAAGGATCTTTTTGCCGTTGAACCAGGTCCTCGTCCAGATGCTGATGTCAAGGTGACGATTGGGCACTTGAGGAGGAATCCCAAGGGGTTCGCTTTTGTCGATGATGCGTTTGTCCCCCCTTTTATAGTTGAGACGGTCCCGCTGGAAGTCGACACCGTGGTTGCTGTACTTGTGTACGCGAAGCACCCGAAAGAGGATAGATACGGATGGCGAGCAGTAGCCGTTACCGCGACTTGACGGCAGTTTGTCAGTGACGGGTTGTCGACAGCAAGCGTGAGCTTGATTGAATAGGCGGAAAGTCAGCAGTCGCTGCATAGGCGACCTCGGCAGGCGCGCCCCATTTGTATCAGATCAGATGTCTGCTTTCGGGCGTCTATTTCAGGAGTGCGGAGGACCGCTTTGGGTCGATTGTTGAGACGAGTAAGGGCCAACTGCAGTCATCGACGAATGACAGCTATGAGGCTGGAAGATGGCTAAAGATTTCTGGGCGATTCCTGGCGTTAACGCAAACAGATGGGCAACAATGCCGGCTATTCAGAAGGATAGCTAAGAACCGAAATTCGGCGATGCATCAAATACAGTCATCCCTAATGCCGGTTACCCCATCATGCGTTTCAAACTCACCATTTTTTCGTTGATATTTTTCCTTAGCCCTGCTATCTGGGCAGTTTCGCCGACAGAAGCGGCGCAGCGCATTGCATCTCTAAGCCCATCTTTTGAACATCTTCAATCTCTTGGGAAGTTAAATCCACGTCTGGTAGACGGTACCTGTGTCTCATTTGCATTGCATTCTCTACTCGCCGAACGCGATTCAAAGATGAAATATGAGGATGTTGCTGAATTTTCCCAGAACAATTTTTGGACTCTGGGCACAGGCAATAGAGGTGTTCTTTCATCCGTTGCCGGGTTGATACCTTTATGGGGTATTCCCAAAGTAGCCCAGCATTTTGGTCTGGAATTGGAGGGAGACTGGCTCGGTCGCTTCACTGGAAATTATCCAGAATTGCTCGCTCGCTGGCTGGATGAAGGTAGAGGAGTTTTAGCGTCAGTAAAAGCATCCCGGTTGTACAAGTTGCAGATCTACAGTGACAATCCTGATCTTGCTCGGTTGAATGATGAACATGTTGTTCGAGTTGCTGCCGTTAAAAGGGATGAGAGCGGTGCGCCTGATGTTTTCTATTTAATTGATATCAATCGAGGAAATCAGGTAACAGCTGTGCCAGCGAGTCATCTCACGCACGCCTCACGAAACGCAGCAGGTCTGCCCATGGTTGCTTGGCGGACCATGGATACGCTACCTAATTCAATTAAATGAGTAAGCTGTGCGCGATGCAATCAATTACTCTTCGTCGCGCTTGCGACGCCCCCCGTTTTCCACTGGACTCTGGAGTCCGAGGTGAATTGAACGGCCGCGATTCACTGGTTGCAGATCAGATGACTGATTTGGAGATGGTAGGCCAGAGCCTCAGAAGACCGCTGTGGGCTACGAGCAGTCGATCGCAACTGACGTGATTCGCCTAGATCATTCTCAGGAGCATGCCAAGTGAACGCAGCAGAAGTCCCAAATCTTGCAATCGCCGTGAACCGATGGCTGTCCTACCAGCTGTTGTGTGGCCGAGAAGCCTTGCTATCGGAGGCATACCTGGGACATCCAATTGCTGAGTATTTGATTCACAAGCATTCGGGTTCGTTCGCAACAGAGATCGACCATCCGGTGCTCAATGCGCCAGGCCCAGGGCGTCCACGACAGATCGACTACGTGCTTCATACAAAAAACACTGGCGTGATCGAATCCGCAATTGAATGCAAGTGGGTATCGGAACGCCCGTACGACAAGCAAAGAATCGTGAATGACATCCTCCGACTTGAATGCGTCCGAGTTCCCGGACGACATGTGAAGCGGTATTTCATCGTCGCAGGGTTGAAAGAGCACTTTGACAAAAACTTCAAGGACCTGAACGTAAATGCAGGTGGAGGAAGAAAGCGGTTCACAAGGGAGTATCTGTCGTTCTCGAAAAGCAACCCAGACGCGAAGATCAAAGTAAGGGCTTGTTCTGATCGATTTCAAGAGTTCTATAAAGACTTTGAGCGCGGCTTCAATGCACAAGTCCCCATCTCATTTAGCACCAAGCGTCTGAGCTACCGAACGGCAGACAAGATATCTGTTTGCGTCTGGCAAATCTCCAGTGTCAAAAATCGTCAAGCGTTCTCTCCCGCCGCAGAGTGGCCATGATGTCTAGCTGCTTGAGGCGCGGGAAGCCCGATCTTGATCGGTTGAGGGGGACCGGCCGCCGGCGGCTGCGGATCGAACTCTGCCGACCACGGCGAGTCCGCGAGGACATCCGGTTTTCCGCACTCAATCTGGCGAAGTCAAATGTCTAAGAAGGGAATCCAAACGTGATGTGACGGCGCTGCGGCGAACGACAGCAACCGCTCCATTCTGGTTGTCTATCGTACCCATCTGGGGAACTCGCGCGGAATGTCCGCTTGCGGGTCATGAATCCGAATTGCCAGAAGACTGCAATGGGTCGAATCGAGACTCACACCAAAGCCCTAGTCAGCAACACATGCGTACTCGTCAACTGATGTTCAGCGGTTGACGTAAATTGCTTATCAACTTAGACCAGATCAACGATTAGATTTCTAGCCTAAAGAGTGGCGCACAGCGCCACTTTGCAACGAAAACTTTTGACTAAAAACAGGCTTTAGCGCTCATGAAACATGCGCAAGCAGCTCCTAATTTCATAGCGCTTAGCCACACCGCCGATACTCCGCCCTCCAGTGCTCAGCCCAATCAGCACAGCGCCCTACCCGCACATTGGCGTCGTCAAAGTCCACCACTACCAGTTGCTCCGCACCTCGCGGGGCTTGGGGTTGCTCCAGAGTGCGTCCATCGGTCAGCAGCCATAAAACCGTAGACGCGGTGCTGACACTGGTGCTGCGCACCCGGCGGTGTTGGGCCATCAAATTGTCAGCAGCAGCCATGGCCTGTGCCAAGGGTGTGCCGCCACCGCCGCCGCGCTGTTGCACGCGCACTGCGGCGGCGCGGCGTGCGGGGCCTGGGGGCACCAGCACTTCCACGCCCTGTCCGCCAAAGCACAGCAGCGCCACATGGTCGCCCGCGCGGGCGACCTGCTCCAGCACATTAGCCGCGTAGCCTTTGGCCCGCGCTAGGCGGCCGCCTTGGCGCATGGACCCTGAGGTGTCCAGCAGCAGCAAATGCAAGGTAGACGGCCTGCCCTTGGGCTCGCGCCAGCGCAGGTGCTGTGCGGCTAGGGCATTACGGCCTTTGGCTTGCAAGGTGGGTAGCCAGGCGATGGCGCCGCGTTGTATTGCCGAGCCAGATGGCGCGCGCACAGCTACCGCCGGTGCTTGGGCACCAACTGGTAGAGCTGCTGTGCGCCACCGCCCGCCGCGCGCCGCACTTTGGGGCGCGGGGCCGGGGTGGCTCAGGCTTTTTTTGGCGGGAGCACTCCTGCAGCCGCAGGCCGTAGGGTGCCCACAGGCACGGGAGGCATGGCGCCCCAATCGCCATCGGCACTGCTGGCACCGGCCGATTCCGGCCGGGGGGCGCTGGCGTCTTGGCTTTGCATTGGGGATTGGGGCTTTTGCGCTGCTTGGGGCGTTGGCTGTTGCGCCCCCACCTGCCGGCGATGGTGCAAGGCCAGCTCGGCCACGGCGTCCACATCGGCCACCGCAACCGCATCGCGTCCGTCCAGCGCGGCAGATGCGCGGGCGGCGCGCAGCATCACCAGATCGGCGCGCACACCATCTACCCCGGCGGCCAGGGCCAGCGCACCTGCGTGCGCCACCGCATCGTCCGGCCACTGCACGCGGGGCAACAGGGCTTGCGCGTCCAGCACGGTAGCAGCCAGGTTTTGCACCGCATCGGCATGGCTGGCGGCCACGGCTACGGGGTCCGCATCAAACAGCAAGCGGCTGCGCACGATCTGCTGGCGCTGCTCTGCATTAGTGGGGTTGTGCAGCCACACCGAGAGGCCAAAGCGGTCCAGCAGCTGGGGGCGCAGCTCGCCCTCCTCCGGGTTCATGGTGCCCACCAGCACAAAGCGCGCGGCGTGGCGCTGCGAGATGCCGTCGCGCTCCACGGTGTTGACGCCGCTGGCGGCTACGTCCAGCAAGGCATCGACCAGCGCGTCGGGCAGCAAATTCACCTCGTCCACATACAGCACACCCTGGTGCGCGCGCGCCACCAAGCCGGGCGAGAGGCGCACGGCGCCGCTTTGCAAGGCGTCTTCAATACTGAGTGTGCCCACCAGCTGCTCCAGGCTGGCAGCCAGTGGCAGCGTGACAAACGGGGCCTGCGGTAGCAAGGCGGCCAAGGCGCGCGCAGCGGTGGACTTGGCGGTGCCGCGCGGCCCGCCAATGAGCACCCCACCAATGCCGGGGTCTACCGCCACCAGCAGCAAAGCGCGCTGCAGTGCCTGCTGGCCCACCAGCGCGGTGAAGGGGAAAGGCACTGGCTCGGGCGCGCTGGCGGATGCCGGGGCGGCGGATGGCTCGGTGGAGCGCATGTCAGGATTAAGGGGCATGGTCAGGATGCTTCCAGTTGGTTTTCCAGCGCCAGCAGATGGTCCTGGATGCGTTCGCGGTGGTCGCCGGGCTCGGCCCACAGGCCGCGCTGCATGGCCTCCAACAGGCGCTCACCAATGCTGCGCAGGGCGCCGGGGTTGTGTTGCTGCAAGAAAGCGCGGGTGTCGTCGTCATGCACATAGGCGTCGGCAACCAACGCGTACTGGTGGTCGGCCACCACGCCGGTAGTGGCGTCAAAGGCAAACAAAAAATCGACGGTGGCCGCCATTTCAAACGCGCCCTTGTAGCCGTGGCGCTTGATGCCGTCTATCCACTTGGGGTTGACGGCGCGCGAGCGCACCACGCGGGCCACTTCTTCACCCAAGCTGCGAATTTGCGGTGCGCCGGGCACGCTGAAGTCGCCGTGGTACAGGGCGGCTGTTTTGCCGCTCAGGTGCTCCACCGCCGCGGCCATGCCGCCCATGAACTGGTAGTAGTCGCCGGAGTCGAGGATGTCGTGCTCGCGGTTGTCCTGGTTGTGCAGCACCGCGTCCAGGCCGGCCATGCGCTGGGCAAAGGCCTCGGGGGCGGCAGCACCGTCGCTGTCCTGGCCGTAAGCAAAGGCACCGGCACGCAAATAGGCTTCGGCCAGCTCGGAGCGCTCGGTCCAGTTGCCGCTGGCAATCGACGCTTGCAGGCCCGCGCCATAGCCACCAGGCCGGGGGCCAAACACGCGCCAGGTGGAAGCGCGCTCGGCTTCCGCATCGCTGTGGCCGGCGGCCTGGGCCTGCGCAGCCTCGGCCTGCACCCGCACGCGGATGGGGTTGACATCATCCGCCTCGTCCTCGGGCGAGATGGCAGCCACGGCGCGCACGGCAGTGTCAAACAAATCAATCACATTGGGGAAAGCATCACGAAAGAAGCCGGACACCCGCAGCGTCACGTCCACACGCGGGCGGCCCAGCACGGTCATCGGCATGACTTCGATGTCGGTGACGCGGTTGCTGCCGGCTGCCCACTTGGGCCGCACACCCAAAAGCGAGAAGGCCTGGGCCACATCCTCACCGCCGGTGCGCATGGTGCTGGTGCCCCATACCGACAGGCCCATGGCCGTGGGGTATGCGCCATGGTCTTGCAGATGGCGCTCGACCACGCGGTCTGCGCCCTTGGCGCCCATGGCGTAGGCGGTTTGGGTGGGGATTGCGCGGGTGTCCACTGAATAAAAGTTGCGCCCGGTGGGCAGTACATCGGGCCGGCCGCGCGACGGTGCGCCACTGGGGCCGGGCGGGATGAAGCGGCCATCGAGCCCGCGCAGCAGCTGGGTGATCTCATTGGGGCCACAGGCATCGAGGCGCGGGGCCAGCACCGATTGCAGGCGCTGCAGCACTTGGCTGGTGTGGGGCCACGCGTCGGGGATATCTGCCGGGCCACCGGGCAGCGCACTGCCCTGCTCTGCTATGTCTTGCACCACGCGGGTAGCCAGCAGCTCCACGCGCTCGCGGGTGTGGCCGGCGTGGCGCCAGGGGTCATCGCTCAGGGCTTGCAGCACGGCGGGCCGTACGCCGGTCCAGGGCTCGGCCCAGTCGGGGCTCAGGGCGTCAAAGTCCGTCAGGCCCAGGTCTTGCGCCAAGGCGACCGTCAGGCTGGCTTGGGCTGCACCTGACCCGCCGGGGTAGCGGGCCAGCGCCACCAGCGTGTCCACCCTCTGGCGGCCGGTGGGCGACTGGCCGAAGGTGTGCAGGCCATCGCGGATTTGGGACTCTTTAATCTCGCACAGGTAAGCGTCCAGGCGGCGCAGCAGCGCTTCGCGCTCAGCATCATCGACAGGTTTGGTAAAGCCCAGCTCGATATGCAAACCATCGGCCAGTACCTGCTCCAGAATGCTGCCGCGCAGCAGCTTGGCGCGGCGCGGGTCCAGGGACAGGGCTTCGTAATACTCGTCCATGCGGCCTTCGAGCTGCTGCAGGGGCCCATAGGTTTCGGCCCGCGTCATGGCGGGCATGAGGTGGTCGATGATGACGGCCTGCGTGCGGCGCTTGGCCTGCGCGCCCTCGCCCGGGTCGTTGACGATGAAGGGGTACAGGTGCGGCAGCGGGCCCAGGATGGCGTCGGGCCAGCAGGCCGCGCCCAGCGCCACGCTTTTGCCGGGCAACCACTCCAGGTTGCCGTGCTTGCCGACGTGCACCACGGCATCCACTTTGTACGCACGGCGCATCCAAAAGTAAAAGGCCAGGTAGTTGTGCGTGGGCACCAGGTCAGCGTCGTGGTAGGTGGCTACCAGGTCCAGGTCGCGCCCACGGGCGGGCTGGTTGCCCACAAAAACGTTGCCATAGCGCTGGCCGGAAATCATGAAGCGGCCATGGCGCACCAGCGGGTCCTGCTCCGGCAGGCCCCACAGCGTGTTGATGGCGGATTGGCTCTCGGCGGGCAGCGCGTGGAAGTCTTGCAGGTAGTCGGCCATGGCCAAGCTCTGCCCCACTGGGCGAGCGTCGTTGGCGTCCAGGTTGTTGGTGATGCCGCGGGTCAGGTCGGTCATCAGGGCGTCGCTGTCAGCCGGCACATCGCCCGTCGCATAGCCGGCGGCTTGCAGGGCTTTCAGGATGACCACGGTGGACGCAGGCGTGTCCAGCCCTACGCCGTTGGCCAAGCGCGAGTCGTCGTTCGGGTAATTGGCCAGCACCAGCGCCACGCGCTTTTCGCTACTCTTTTTATAGCGCAACGCGCACCATTTACGGGCGAGAGCGGCCACATAGGCCATGCGCTCAAGCTCAGGCTGGTAGCGCACCACATCAATTTCGGCGCGCTCGCAGCGCCAGGCCAGGCCCTTGAAGCTGATGGGCCGGGTGCCAATGCGGCCATCGACCTCGGGCAGCACGATTTGCATGGCCAGGTCGCGCGGGGTGAGGCCGTGCGGGTCGTCTTGCCACTGTTCTTGCGAGCAACCCGCGGTGATGAGCTGCAGCACCGGTGCATCCCCCGCCAGCAGCACGGGTTGCACCTCGGCGCCACTGTCGTTGCCGTCGATGGAACCCACCGCAAAGCTGGTGGCGTTAAGCACCACATCCACCTGGTGCTCGCGCGCCATGGTCTGCAGCAGCGCCATGCTCTCGGGGTTTTTGAGTGAGTCCAGCGCCAGCGCTAGGGTGTTGAGCCCCTGCTCTGCCAGCGCAGCCAGCATGGCGTCAAACGCGGCGGTGTTGCCGGCCTGCAAATGGGCTTTGTAAAACACCAGCAGCGCCACGGGCGCACCGTCGCGCCACGGGGCCACTTGGCTCAAGGGCTCGTAGCGCACTGCACCGGGGAGCACCTGCGCTGGTGCAGGCCGCTCGCCACGGCCAAAGGCAGCATGGGCAATCAGCTGGTAGAAGTTGTTGGCGTTGTCGCGCCCGCCTTCGCGGAGGCAGCGCCACAGGTGGGTGCAGTCGTCTTTGGCGGCGGTGCTGCGCAACAGCAACTGCGCGTCTTCCACACATTCGCCCGACACCATCACCAGCCACTGGCCGCGCGCGGCGGCGGATTCGCACACCTGGTCGACGATGTAGGCCCAGTCGCTGGGGGCGCCCAGGTGTTCGATGACGATGGCCTTGGCGTGGCGCAACACATCGTCCATGTACAAATCAGTAGACGCAGGCTGGCGCAGCCACATCAGGTTGGCCAGGCGCACGGTCGGAAAATCGGCGGGCAGGTTGCTGGCCACTTCGGCCAGGAGCGACAAGGTGGTGTCCGCCACGGTGAGCACCACGATGTCACCGGGCGTTTGCTCCACGCGCACGATGCCATTGCCATCGTCTTCGACATGGCCGCCAGGGCGGGTGGAGAGCAAATGCATGGTGAACTGCCTTTAATGAACGGCCTTTAAGCCAATGCGGCTTGCAACTCAGCCTGCAGCATGGCCGCGTCCAGGTGGTCGCCAATGAACACCAGGCGGGTGGCACGCGGCTCGTCCGCACGCCAGGCGCGGTCAAAGTAACTGTCAAAACGCTGGCCCACGCCCTGCACCACCAGGCGCATGGCGGCACCGGGCAAGGACACAAAGCCCTTGATGCGGTAAATCTCATGGCGCTGCACCAGCGCGGTCAGGGCCGGAATCACCTTGGCGCGGTCGGTCACCTGCAGGGTCAGGGACACCGAGTCGAACTCGTCGTGGTCGTGGTCCTCTTCCTCGTCGTGGTGGGTTTTGCGGGAGTCGATCACATCCTCCACCGCCCGCTCCAGACCCAGCAGCACGTCCATCGGCACATTGCCGTGCGAGGCGCGCACCAGTTTCACGCCCGCTGGCGCTTCAGCGCGGATGGTGGCTTCCACGGCTTCGAGCGCTGCGGCGTCCATGCCGTCCACCTTGTGCACGATGACCAAATCGGCCGTGGCCAGCTGGTCTTCAAACAGCTCGGCCAGCGGGGATTCGTGGTCCAAGTTGTCGTCCGAGCGGCGCAGGGCGTCTACCGCCACCGGGTCTTCGGCAAAGGTGCCGGCAGCGACTGCAGGTGCGTCCACCACGGTGATCACCGAATCCACGGTAAAGGCGTTGCGCAGCGCGGGCCACTGGAAGGCTTGCACCAGCGGCTTGGGCAGGGCCAGGCCGGAGGTTTCGATGACGAGGTAATCGATCTGGTCGCGGCGGGCGGCCAGTTGCTCCATGACCGGAGCAAATTCTTCTTGCACGGTGCAGCACAGGCAGCCGTTGGCCAGCTCGAACAACTGGCCGTTTTCTTCACCGTTTTCATCGCAGCCGATGCCACAGCCGCGCAGCAGCTCGCCGTCAATGCCCAGCTCGCCAAACTCGTTGACGATGACCGCAATGCGGCGGCCCTGTGCGTTGGTGAGCAGGTTACGCAAGAGCGTGGTTTTGCCACTGCCCAAAAAGCCGGTGACGATGGTGGCGGGGATTTTGCGGGTTTGCATGGTGTGGAAATGAACGTAAAAAAATGAATAAAACGGGTGGCAATCAGGCGCCGTCAGACTGGTGCAGCAGGGTGTACATGACAAACAAGGCGCCCACGCTGGCGGTCACGATGCCCACCGGGAGCTCTTGGGGGGCCAGAATGGACCGGCTCACCACATCGCTGAGCAACAGCAGCAAGGCGCCAATCAGCATGGCGATGTGCAGCATGCGGCGGTGCAGTGCCCCAGCCAGTGCGCGGGCGAGGTGCGGAACCATGAGGCCGACAAAACCAATCACCCCGGAGACTGCCACAAAACACGCGGTGGCAAAGGCGCACACCACAAAGGCCTGCAACCGCAGCCGCTCGGGCGCGATGCCCAAGCTGTGCGCGGTGTGGTCGCCGCTGAGCATGGCGTCCAGCGCGTGGCGCCTGTGCCACGAGAAAAGCGACAGCACCAGCAAACCCGTCAGGGGGATAAACAGGTTGTCCCAGCGGGCAGAGCCCAGGCCACCCATGGTCCAGAACATGACCGACTGGGCGGCACGCTGGTCGCCCAGAAAGGTGAAGTAGTAGGTCAGTGCGGTAAACAAAAACGAGACGGACAGGCCTGCCAGAATCATGCGCTCCGGCGTGTGGCTGCGGTAGCGGCGCAACAGCAGCAACACGACCACCACCGACGCCATGCCGCCTACGAAGGCAGCGAGCGGAAGCGTCCAGACGCCCAGCACCTCGCCGGTGAGCGTAATCACTGCCACGGCTCCGGCCGCCGAGCCCGAGGACAGGCCGAAAAGATAGGGGTCTGACAAATCGTTGCGGGTGGTGGTTTGCAACAGCGCACCCACCAAGGCCAGACCGGCCCCCACCACAATCGCCAACAACATGCGGGGCACGCGCAGATCCACCACGATGCGGTCGACCATGGTGTAGTCCGCATCGGGCGCGCCGCGCAACCACAGGCCCAGGCCATGCCCAACCTGCGACCACGCCACCTCAGTAGCACCCGACACCACTGACAGCAAGCTCACGCACGCCAGCAACAGCAGCAGACACACGGTCAGCAGGCTGGTGGATCGCACAGCAGGAGCCAGACGCATGGAGGCGGACCCGGGCATCAGCGGTTAACAGCCCGAGCCATTTTTTCAATGGCAGCCACGTTGGCCGGGCCGGGGGTGAGCTCTTCGTAGCGCAAAGCGACAAAGCGCTTGTTTTTGACGGCCGTGGTGTGCTGCATCAGCGGATGCTTTTGCAGGAACTGGAGGAGCTTGTCAGCGCCGCCGTCGTTTTGATAGTCGAGCAACACCAGGAACTCGGGGTTGCGGGCGGCCACGGCCTCCCACGCCACGGTGCCCCAGCTGGCGTCGACATCGTCCATGATGTTGCGGCCGCCCACGGCTGCCATCATCGCGGTGGGGATGGCGAATTTGCCGGCTGTAAATGGCTTGTCTTCGCCCGAGTCAAACAAGAACATGCGCAGTGGCTCTTTGCCGGTGGCTTTGGGCAAAGCTGCCAGGCGCTGCTTCCACTGGGCAATTTGTGCCTTGGCTTGGGCTTCTTTGCCGAAGATGGTGCCTAGCTTGAGGTAGTCGGCGTACAGCAGCTCCATGCTGGCAGGCGGGCGGGCCTTGTCCACATGGATGCAGCTTTCGCTCAGCACCAGCGTGGGGATTTTGTATTTTTTGAGCGTGGTGGGCGTGACCTCGCCGCCCACGGCCATGCCGTAATTCCAGCCTGCAAAAAAGAAATCAGGCTTGAGCGCCAAGATGTTTTCCAGGCTGGGCTGCTTGGGCGCAATTTCTTTGATGTTGCCCAAGGCCTGCTTGAACTCGGGGCTCATCTTGTACCAGCCGGTAATGCCGCTCACACCGGCCATCTGGCTTTGCAGCCCGAGCGACAAGGCCATGTCGGTCATATTGATGTCGTGGATCAAGGCGGCCTTGGGCGGCGCTGCAAAAGTGAGATTTTCGCCACAGCTGTCCACCGTCACTGGGAAAGTTTGGGCGTGTGCTGCCAAAGACAGCACCGAAAGGCCGCAAGCGGCAAGCCACGAGCGGCAGGAAAAAGTGAGATTGGGTTTAGTTTTCATATTCTTGGATTGCCGGGCGGAGCCCGGGGGATTCAAACACGGCGACCGGCTGGTCACGGTGGGGCAACGGCAGGTAAAACACATCCATCCCGAAATTGCCCAGCACCAGCTCGGGCGTGAGCACTTGGGCGGGCACATCGTCAGCCACCACCCTGCGCTCACCCAGCAACACGGCGCGGTGGGCAAAGCGCTGCACCAGACTCAGCTCGTGGAGTGCGGCCACCACCGTGATCTCTAGGCTGGCCAGCAGGTCCAGCACATCAGAGCGGGTACGCAGGTCCAAATGGTTGGTGGGCTCATCGAGTAACAAAATACGGGGCTCTTGAGCCAAAGCCCGAGCAATGGCGCTGCGCTGCTGCTCCCCGCCGGAGAGTGTGCCCATGGCCCGGTCTTGCAGGTCTTGCAGGCGACAGCGACTGAGCGCAGTGTCGATGGCGTGCGCATGTTCAGCGCGGCCTGCACCGCTGTGGGGTGTGCGGCCCAGTGCTACGTAGTCGCGCACCCGGAGCTGGGCATGGATAAATTCATGCTGATGCACCACGGCCATCTGCAGCGCCCGTTCGGGGCCGGGCATCTGTTGCAGATCGGTGCCGCCGAGCAACACCTGCCCAGACTCGGGCCGCAAGCGACCGGCCATCAGGTGCAGCAGGCTGGACTTGCCCGCGCCGTTGGGCCCTAGCAGTGCAATGTGCTGGCCAAACGGAATGTCCAGCGACACCTGCGCCAGCACCGCCCGCCCCTGCCGCTGATACGACACGGCAGCGAGAGACAAGGCGGGCTCAGCGGACGTAACCCGGGGCACGGTCATCAGTCTTCAATCCCGCGCTGGGCGGGCACACCGGCTTTGAAGTGGTGTTTGATCAGCGTCATCTCGGTGACGGTATCTGCCAGCTCGATCAACTCGGCTGGCGCATTGCGGCCAGTGAGCACCACGTGCACATGCGGCGGGCGCTCGCGCAGGCAAGACAGGATGGATTCCAGCGGAATCCAGCCGTAGCGCAGCGGGTACATGATTTCATCCAGCACCACCATGAAGTGTTCACCGGCCATCACCGTGGCTTTGGCTTGCTCCCAGCCGGCTTGGGCGAGTTCGGCGGAGTGGTCGAGGTCTTTGCTCTTCCAGGTGAAGCCATCGCCCAAGCCGGTAATGGGAATGCCCAACTGCTCGAACAGGCGGTGCTCGCCGAAACGGGCGGTGGGCACTTTCATGAACTGGTAGACCTTGACCGCCTTGCCCCGGCCATGGGCGCGCAGCGCCAGCCCGAAGGCGGCGGTGCTTTTGCCCTTGCCGGTGCCGGTGTGCACCAATATCAAACCACGCCGCTCGCCTTGCGGGCGGGGCGTGTCACGGTCAACGGGCGGGGCGATCAATTCCACAAGAACAGTCCTTCAACTCAAGCGATGCTCAGGCAGCGGTGTACACGCGCTGGTTGACCAAGGGGCTGCCTTGCAGGCGACGCATGGCCTTGGCAGCAGCCAATACGCCCAGGTCCACCAAAGGCTCGAGCAGCACGACGGTCATGTAGGCTGCGCCGAAGGTGGCGATCTGGCTCATGTTTTCCATACCCACGCCACGGCCGTAAATCGCCCAGAAAGCCACCCACGCCACGATGCCACCCTGGTAGGCAGCAGACAGCTTGAAAGCCTGGCTGTAGGTCAGGTCTACATAGGCCACGTTGGCAGGCACGATGCGACGGGCCAAGGCGGAGGCTGCAAACAAGGGCACCAGCAAGGTAGTGACGTTCATGCCGTACTGGGGCAAGTCTTGCTGCGCAAAAAACACGCTCTGGATCAACAAGCCGCCCATCAGGCCGATGGCTGCAGGTGCAACGCCGAAGATTAGCATCAGCGTAGTGCCCAGAATCAGGTGCACCTCGGACACGCCCACGGGGTGGTGGGGTGCCACTTCAAAGAAGCAAAACACCAGACCAATGCACAAGAAAGCGCGCGCGATCAGGGCCAAAGTGCCGTCTTGCTTGACCGCATCGACCGCCAGTTTGGTGGCATACAGGGCCGCGGTAGTGGCCGTCGCATAGCTCAGGAAGATTTTGGTGGTGTCTACCAGACCGGGTTCAATGTGCATGAGGGTGCTCCTTGGTAAAAAAAGTGATGAATGAGATTAAACAGGGAAATCAAACCATGAAAAAAAACGTTTCATGGCGCCTTCAGGGTCAGCGGCAGACCGGCCGCCATGAGGGTGACACGCTCGCAGGTTGCGGCCAACTGCTGGTTGAGCCGGCCCAGCGCGTCCACAAAGGCGCGCACTTCGCGCCCCATGGGGATCACGCCCAGGCCGATTTCGTTGCCCACCAGCACCACAGGCCCGGGAGCTTGCGAAATTGCTATCAAAAGAGAAGCTGCTCGCGCACTATCCACGGGCGCTAGAGGCCTATTTGATTCAATATCTGCGGGCATTAGCTGGTTGGTGAGCCACAAGGTCAGGCAGTCCACCACCACCAATGTTGCCGGAGTGCTGTGCTGGGCAATGCCTTCGGCCAGTGCCAGAGGCTCTTCCACAGTCGTCATGCCGGGTACGCGCTCGGCCCGCTCCTGCTGGTGGCGGGCGATGCGCAGGCGCATTTCGTCGTCCCAGGGCTGGGCGGTGGCGATCATGACCGCGCGGTGCTCGGGCGACTGCTGCACCCACTGGCGGGCCAGCAATTCGGCGCGGCGGGACTTGCCGCTCTTCTGCCCACCCAGAATGAGCTCGCTGCGGGCGATGGTGAAGTCTGTCATGCGGGTGCTCCATCGGTGGGCAAAGTCTTGTCCATCCACTGCATGAAGATGCGGTGCATCTGCTGCACTCCGTCGGTCAACGCAGCGGGGCCGGGTTGCAGGATGTCGGCGGACTTGATTTCGAACAGCTGCGCCTCCCGCACCGCCGGCACATCGGCCCAACCTTCACGGGCAGCTACCTTTTCAGGGCGGAATTTCTTTCCGCACCAGGAGCCGAGCACGATGTCGGGCGCGCGCTGCACGATAGTGGCGCCGTCGGCAATGATGCGCTGCTTGCCCATGGGCTCAAGAGAGAGCTCGGGAAAGCAGTCGTCTCCGCCCGCAATCGTCATCAGCTCTGACACCCAGCGGATGCAGCTGATATGGGGCTCGTCCCACTCTTCAAAAAACACTTTGGGCCTGCGCGCACCAGCGGCCACCCGGGCAGCGACCGCGGCTTGCATGGCCCGCAGGTCAGCTTGCATCTGTGCAATGCGTCGGGCGCCCTGCTCTGCCTCACCCACCATGGCCGCGACTTGGTAGAGCATGGAAAAAATGTCGGACACGCTGCGCTGGTTAAAGATGGTGACCTGCACCCCGCGCTTGACCAGATCGGCCGCGATGTCGGCTTGCAAGTCCGAGAAACCGAATACGCAGTCGGGCTGCAGCGCCATGATCTTGTCGGTTTTGGCGCTCAGGAAAGCGCTGACCTTGGGCTTTTCGTCCCGTGCCCGCCGAGGGCGGACGGTGTAGCCCGAGATGCCGACGATGCGGTGCTCTTGGCCCAACAGGTACAGCCACTCGGTGGTTTCTTCGGTCAGGCAGACGATGCGCTGCGGGCCGGGGCTGAAATGCAAGAGGTCCTGCGTCATGCAACCCCCTCTTGTGCCGGGGTGAACAGCTCCACCACCGCCTCCGGGCAGGATGGGAACCAAGCGTGGAAATAACTAGCCCGCACAGAACCTTGCTGCCATACCGCCTCGCCCGCATCGGGCATGGGATCGTGGTCGGGGCGCGCAGTGCGGGCGACCGGCACCAGCGGGCTGGCGCTGGTGGAGTAGTGAAAGGTGTGACCACGCAGGGTGCCCGTCTGCAGTTTGAGTTGCTGCGGGCCCAGAGCAGACAGGCGCTTGTGCATGGTGACATCACCGGGCAGCAAGCCCCAAAGGGTGTGTTGTGCACCGTCGGTGGTCGTGATCGTGTCGAACAAAACCATCATGCCGCCGCACTCGGCCCACACGGGTTTGCCCGGCCTGCACGTGGGCGGCAAGACTGTCGCGCAAACGGGTGTTGGCTGAGAGTGTGTTGGCGTGCAGCTCCGGATAACCACCGGGGATCCAGACTGCGTCGCAGGTGGGCAAGGCAGTGTCTGCGAGCGGTGAAAAGAAAACCAAGTCGGCGCCCAACTCTTGTAAGCAATCGAGGTTGGCGGTGTAGATGAAGCAGAAGGCGGTGTCCCGGGCTATGGCGATGGTTGTGCCCTTGAGGCTTGGCCTTGTGCGTGTAGAACTCGCCGTCTCAAACTCCACGGACCACTGCTGCAGGTCTTGCAGGCTCATTTTTCCCAGCGGCGTGTTAGCCAATGCGTCGGCAGCGGCATCCAGACGGGCTTGGGCGTCAGCGACTTCGCTCGCCACCGTCAGGCCCAAGTGGCGCTCGGGTAATGTCATCGCAGCGTTGCGCATCACAGCACCCAGCCACGGACTGTCGCTGCGCAGGCTGCGTTGCAGCATGGCGGCGTGGCGTTCGGTGGCAACGCGGTTAGCCAAGGCACCGGCCCAGCGCAGGCCGGGGCGGAAGGTTTGCAGGCCGTAGGCCAGCGCGCCAAAGGTGCCGGCCATGGAGCCGGAGTCCATCACGGCCATGATGGGCAGGCCAAAGCGCTGGGCCAGGTCGGCAGCACTGGGGTCGCCATCAAACAGGCCCATGACTCCTTCCACCAGAATCAGGTCCGCCTCTTCGGCGGCCTGGCTCAGGCGCTGGCGGCAATCGGCCTCACCGGTCATCCACAAATCGAGCTGGTACACCGGTGCGCCACTGGCGAGCTGGTGCCAGTAAGGGTCTAGGAAATCAGGTCCGCATTTGAAGACGCGCACTCGCCGTCCTTGGCGCGCATGCAGGCGCGCCAACGCGGAAGTGACCGTGGTTTTCCCCTGTCCAGAAGACGGGGCGGTGATCAAGAGTGCCGGGCAGGAACGTGACATTACAGGCGCTGTCTCATGCCTTGTGTTGCTTCACTCTCCCCGGCTTCCCCGCCAGGGCTTGAGCGTTACGGACATGCGCCTTGGCGCATATCCACCTTGTTGGCCGGTATCCGGGCTGGTGGAGGCAACCCTCATCGTCTTCCCAAGCGCGTGTTCAAAGCGTTCAGTGACTGTGATGAAAGCAGTGTCAAAGCGACACGTCCACTTACCGTTGCGGGGGCAGCGCAGGTTAAGGACCGCCGCGTGCGGCACCCTCTCCTGCTTCCCGTTGAACTGCGGCATGCGAACCACACCGCGAGCACCAACACCGCGCATTTTACGCAGGGAATGCTTGCGCCACCCCTACAATGAAACACTTATGGCGAATCAGACTCCCATCGACCAAATTGCCGAGCGTGTAGAACGCTTGTTGCTCCGCTACGAGGAGCTTCAGCGGACCAACGCGCTACTCACCAGCCAAGTGGAAACACTCAGCCACGAGCGGGACTCCCTCAAATCAAGATTGAGTGCCGCGCGAGCGCGGGTCGATGCGCTTTTGGAGCGCATTCCCGATCACCTGCTGACCCATAAAGATCCGACATGAAACAGCTGGAAGTTCAAATCATGGGGCAGAGCTACCTGCTTGGCTGCCCCGAAGGCGGTGAATCCCGATTGCTGGAAGCCGTGGAGCGCGTGGACACTGCCATGTGCAAAATCCGCGATGCAGGCAAGGTGCGGGCCCGTGACCGGATTGCCGTGCTAGCAGCGCTAAACCTGGCGTTCGACCTTTCTGACAAGTCTGCAGCCCCTGCCACCGTGGCTGCAAGCGCCGGCACGCCGCTAGCCATTGAGGGCGACAGTGCATTGCTGCTGACTTCGCTGCTAGAGCGACTCGATGTCGCGCTGAGCGACGATGGCCGCTTGCTCTAAGCACTGCAAATAAGCCCCTGAGGGCCACTCAAGCTCAGGGTTGACCCCTACAATGCAGGTGTCTGCGAACCTGCCGGGCTTTATATTTCCTTGAACCAATGCTCATTGAGCCAGGGCTTGGAACATTGCTCCGCTAGCGTGATCATCTCGCGTCAGATGAACCCAAAGTGGCAGCTGACCTCGCCCACCTGAACCCCGGTTCAGGATGCGGGTCCGGTGGAGTTTCGCAGACACCCTTCTCCGGGCGAACGCCCTCACTCCTCGGCACTAGCCGTATCCGGCTCCGCAGCCTGCTCAAAGAAATACGCAATTCGCTGGCGCGGCGCCAGATAGTCCAGCGCTGCCGCAGGCAGGTTGCCAGGCTTCAAGCTGCGCCGGATGCCCAGTTGCGGCATTTTCTCCAGATCCAAAATCAACGCTTCAGCCCGCGCTACACCCGGTTCGTGAAGGATGATTCGCGGCTTGAGCGGCCGCGCCGAGTTGACCGACACCACAATGCCGAACCGGTCGTCGATCAACTGCACCACGGAACCCGGGGGGTACACCCCCATCATGCGGATGAATGCACTCAAGGTCACCGCGTCGAAACGGGCTTTGAACTGCGCAAATATCAGCGAGAGCGCCTCATGCGGCGTCAGCGCAGAGCCAGGCCGGCTCGGGTTGCACAGGTTGTCATACCGGTTCACCAAGGCCAGTATCCGCCCGCTGGTGCCCAAGGCATCTCCGCGCAAGCGTGACGGGAAGCCGCTACCGTCCACCATCTCGTGGTGCTGGAGCATGGCCAGCAACACAGGGGAGCGCAGCTCCATGCCCTTTCCAATAGCGAGGCCCTGAGGCACGTGCTCTTGATAGAGGCGGTACTCTGCACTTGAAAAGTTGTCTTCCAACCAGCGCACCCGGTCCGGCAATTTCACTTTGCCGATATCGTGTAAGAAAGCCGCCATGCCGAGATCGATCAACTCTGCTTTGTTCAACCCCATGGCCTTGCCGAGCAGCAAGGAGATCACAGTGACGTTGACAGGGTGCATGGCCGATTTGTCACCTGCCGCCTCGGAGAGCAAGCGGATGGCTGCCTCACCGTTGTCCATCAGCTCGGTGACATAGGTGTTAACCATCCCGAGGCAGGGCTCAGTCGCCAACTTGGGCTGCGACTGCACCATGTCCATCGTTTTGCGATACAGGCGCACCGACTCTGCGAATCTGCGCTCACAAGCGATCAGACTGCGCTCCTGGGCGGTGAGCATGGCGGCGCGAAGTCGGCGCTGCTCGGCGTCCGCCTGCTCCTGGGTCAAAAGGCTGGCGGCTTCAGACGGGACATCAGCCGCCTCCGCAGAAGGCTCATCACTCTTGCGCGGAACCACACGCACTTGCTTTTTACCCAAGCCTTTGATGACTTCGATTTGCTTGGGGGAGCTGATTTTGAAGCTGCCGGTCGGAAATGGGTGTGCCATCCACCCTACGTCCAATTCCACGTAGTGGCCCACACGCAAAAGCGCAACATCGATCCAGACAGACTCTTCAGATTTCATAGGTTCCGGGGGTTGGCCCTTGGCGATTGCGGGCCAACAAAACTACACCGTAATGAGGATACCCCAGCGCCCGCCAACGATCGCAGAACGCACCTACTTTCTTGTGGTGCTGTCTCACTACAGACGCAAAAAAACCCGCCGAAGCGGGTTTTTGGGATGCGCAGGGCGAAATTAGCCCATGTGCAAGCCGCCGTTGACCGAGAAGTCAGCACCAGTAGCGTAGCCGCCTTCTTCAGACGCCAGCCACGCGATGATGGAGGCGATTTCCGAAGGTTCACCCAAACGCTTGACCGGCACGGTTGCCACGATCTTGGCCAGCACGTCTTCACGGATGGCTTTGACCATGTCGGTACCGATGTAGCCGGGGCTCACGGTGTTGACCGTCACGCCCTTAGTGGCCAGCTCCTGGGCCAGAGCCATGGAGAAACCATGCATACCGGCCTTGGCAGCCGAGTAGTTGGTCTGGCCGGCCTGGCCCTTTTCGCCGTTCACGCTGGAGATGTTGATGATGCGGCCCCAGCCTTTTTCCACCATGTCAGGCACCACTTGCTTGGTGACGTTGAACATGGAGTCGAGGTTGGTGCTCATCACCGCTTGCCAGTCTTCGCGGCTCATCTTCAGGAACATGCGGTCGCGGGTGATGCCGGCGTTGTTCACCAGCACGTCAATGCTGCCGTGCTCGGCCTTGGTCTTGCTGAAAGCTTCGACGGTGGAATCCCAATCACCCACATTGCCCACCGAAGCGTAGAAGCTGTAGCCCAGCTCTTTTTGCTCTGCCAGCCACTTGGCGTGGTCGCGTGTGGGGCCGCAACCGGCGATCACTTTGAAGCCCTCTTTGTGCAAACGCTGGCAGATGGCGGTCCCGATGCCACCCATGCCACCGGTTACATACGCTACTTTTTGACTCATTTTGTTTCCTCTTTTTAAATCAGTTTGCTATTCAATTTATAGCTACCAGCGCTTATCCTCTCTGCGCCAGTAGCCAAAAACACTTCAAATCAACGCTCGACCGCCAAGGCTACGCCCATGCCGCCGCCGATGCACAGGGATGCGACACCCTTCTTGGCGCCGCTACGCTGCATTTCGTGCAACAGAGTCACCAAGATACGGGCGCCGGACGCGCCGATGGGGTGGCCGATGGCGATGGCGCCACCGTTCACGTTGACCTTGGCCGGATCGATATCGAGCAGCTTGTTCACCGCGCAGGCTTGTGCGGCGAACGCTTCGTTCAGCTCAAACAAATCAACGTCAGCTGCCTTCCAGCCGGCACGCGCCAGCGCGCGCTGGGTCGCAGATACGGGGCCCAAGCCCATCAGGGCCGGGTCCAGACCGGTGGTACCGAAGCTGGCAATACGCGCCAGCGGTGTCAGGCCCAAGGCCGCGGCCTTCTTGGCGGTCATGACCATGACGCCGGCGGCGCCGTCATTGATGCCGGAGGCATTGCCAGCGGTGACGCTGCCTGCCTTGTCGAACGCGGGGCGCAGGCCAGCCAACGCTTCGGCATTGGTTTTCTTGTTGATGAACTCGTCAGTGTCAAACACCACAGGGTCGCCCTTGCGCTGGGGAATCACCACCGGCACGATTTCGGACTTGAATTTGCCCGCGTCTTGTGCCGCAGCTGCCTTTTGCTGGCTGCCGAGCGCCAAAGCGTCTTGCATGTCGCGGGTGATGTCGTTGGCCTTGGCCACGTTTTCGGCGGTGATGCCCATGTGGTACTGGTTGTACACGTCCCACAGACCGTCGGTGATCATCGTGTCAGCCATCTTCCACTCGCCCATGCGCTGGCCGTCACGGCTGCCCAACAGCACGTGGGGGGATGCGCTCATGTTTTCTTGGCCACCGGCAATCACGATCTCGCTGTCGCCCCAAGCCACAGCCTGAGCGGCCAACATCACGGCCTTCAGGCCGGAGCCGCAGACGGCGTTGATGGTGAGAGCGGGAGTTTCTTTCGCCAAACCGGACTTGATGCCGGCCTGGCGCGCAGGGTTCTGGCCCACGCCAGCCGCCAGCACTTGACCGAGGATGACCTCGCCCACCGCGTCCACCGGCAGCCCGCTGCGCTCGAGCAGGCTCTTGATCACAATGCTTCCCAACTCGGTCGCGGGCACTTTGGCCAAAGAGCCACCAAATTTTCCAACTGCAGTTCGGGCTGCAGCAACGATCACGATATCTTCCATCAGGTGTCTCCTTCTTGATAAATCGAAAACTCAGGCCTTCGCCTGGACATAGCGCCCTGGAGCCGCCTCTATGGCCTTGTACTTCCCTTTGCCATAGGTCTTGGGGGCAGCAATTTGCTTGCCAGCATGGCTTTTGAGCCAGTGTGACCAATCAGTCCACCAGCTACCGGCATGCTCGGTCGCCCCTTCCAGCCACTGCGCATGCGTTTTGGGCAATTTGCCGTCGGCGCGGATCCAGTGGCTGCGTTTGTTTTTGGAGGGTGGATTGATCACACCCGCAATGTGGCCGGAAGCGCCTTGCACAAAGCGCTTTTTGCCCGGTAGCAGCTGGGTGGACGCATACGCACCGCCGATCGGCACGATATGGTCTTCACGCGAGCCGTAGATGTAGACCGGAATATCGAGCGCGCTCAAGTCCAGCTTCTCGCCGCACACGGTGAGCTTGCCCGGCTTTTTGAGGTTGTTTTCCAGGTAGGTATTGCGCAAGTACCAGGCGTAATACGGGCCAGGCAGATTGGTGCTGTCGCTGTTCCAGTACAACAGGTCAAATGGCGGTGGTGTCTCGCCCTTGAGGTAGTTGCCCACCACGTAGTTCCACACCAGGTCGTTCGGGCGCAGGAAACTGAAGGTGCTGGCCAGGTCTTGGCCCTTCATCAAGCCACCCTTGCCCAGCTCGGCCTCGCGGAACTTGACCATGGCTTCGTCGATGAACACATCGAGAATCCCGGTGTCTGAAAAATCGAGGAAGGTGGTGAGGAAAGTCGCGCTGTCCACCGGCTTTTCGCCCCGTGCAGCCAACACGCCGAGCGCGGTACCCAACATGGTGCCCCCGACGCAAAAGCCCAGCGCATTGATGGTGGGCGAGCCGCTGATATCGCGGGTCACGCCAATCGCGCGGATCACCGCGTGCTCGATGTAGTCGTCCCAGGTCTTGTTGGCCAAGGTGTCATCAGGATTGCGCCAGCTCACCACAAAGGTGCGGTGGCCTTGCTCCACCGCGTAGCGGATCAGCGAGTTATCCGGCTGCAAGTCGAGGATGTAAAACTTGTTGATGCAAGGCGGCACTAGCAGGAACGGCTTTTCATAGACCTTGGCGGTGAGCGGCTTGTATTCGATGAGCTGGAACAGCTCGTTTTCGAACACCACCGCACCTTCGGTGGTCGCCACGTTTTTGCCCACTTCAAACAGACTCTCGTCTGTCATCGAGACATGGCCTTGCTGCAAGTCGTGCACCAGGTTTTTGACGCCCTTGGCAATGCTCTCGCCCTTGGTTTCAATGGCTTTTTTCTGGGCCTCGGCATTGAAAGCCAAATAGTTACTCGGGGAAGCGGCGGCCATCCACTGCTCTACCGCGAAGCGGATGCGATTTTTGGTTTTGCTATCTGTCTCGACTGCCTCGGCCAAGCCCATCATGGTGCGGGCATTGAGGAGATAAGCCGCTGCAGCGTAGGCTGCCACCGGGTTATCACCCCATGCGGGCGCCGCAAACCGGCGGTCCGGCAGGGGCGGCGTGTGGCCCATGCCCTGACTGAAGAGCTTGATGGCCTCTTCCACATAAGACTTTTGCAAGGCTTGCAAACGGTCCTGGGAAAACTTGATGTCCGGCACCGCCTCGCCCATGGCCGGAAAACCTGCCCCGGCGACACCTGTGTCCAGCCCTTTGAAGGACTCCAGCGCTTTGGCAAAGCTTTGGGTCAATGCCTGTTGGAACTGCTCGGCCGCTTGGGCCATAAAGTCAGAGGAGGGTTGCGTCACGCCATCACCTTCAAAATTAGTGGGTCTAGTCTAACGTGCAAGTATGGCAGTCTTAAGCTGCGATATCCTGACACATCCCACCCTCCGAAACCCTTATGTACATCGTCCCCATCGCTTGGATTTACGTGGCGCTCATGATGAGCGTTGCCGAGGCCACCAACACCAACGGTTCGGTGCTGGGCGCGATCTTCACCTTTGTGCTATACGGCGTGTTGCCCGTCGCCTTGATGATGTATTTCATGGGCACGCCCGCCCGCAAGCGGGCCTTGCGGGCCCAAGAGCTGGCAGAGCGCAACGCGGCCATCGCAGCCCACCAGGCCGCTGCCGGCGACAGCCCGTCACTCGAGCCAGACGCAAGCCGCGAAACGGCCGCTGACCCGGTCGCGCCGGTGGCTGAAAAACCGTGAGGGGTTGTTGACGGTGCACCACGCAGTGCTGCCGTCATTGCCAAAAATGCGGCGTACCCCGGCTACCTTCAAGCGGTAACGCGCGAGCCCCGGCAAATCGGCCCACCACTTGCCAGCCGTGTGGGCGGCAAAAAACGCAGCGGTATCCGGGTGCGCCTCTACAAAAGCCGCGCGCACCTCGTCACCGACTTCAAAAGCCGATTGACCGATGCAAGGGCCTAGCCACGCTATCACTTCAGGAGCACCCCCCGCAGCATTTACGTGGGCTAGAGGCTTAAATGACTCTAAAGTCTCTTCCAGCACGCCTTGACCGCCCTGCCCCAGCAAGCCACGCCAGCCCGCGTGAGCTGCGGCTACCCGGCTTCCATCACTGGCAGCAAAAAGCACCGGCAGGCAATCTGCCACCATGACGGTGCACACCGCACCGGGCTGGGCCGTAGTGCAGGCGTCGGCCTCGGTGCCATCGGGCGTAGAGGCATCAATCGCCACACAGGCGGTACCGTGTACCTGGTTCAAAAATACCGGCCTGCTGCTGAGACCACTAGCGAGTCGCTGCCTGTTGATAGCAACGTAAGCGGCATCGTCTGCGACATGCAAGCCCAGATTCAAGCCGGCATAGGGCCCCTGCGACACGCCACCCTGGCGCGTGGTGCACAGGGCACGCACCTGCGCGGGGACCGGCCAATCGGGAATCAGCCAGTCGGGCGCAAGCCCTTCCTGCGAGGGGGTGTTACTGCGGGGCATCAGGGCACGCCTCCGGTCTGGCTGCTTGAAAGGCAGGCAGTGCCATACAGGCATCAAAAGCTGCCATGGTGCGGGGCAAGCCGTCCAGCGACACCGCAAAGCGGCGGGCGTTGAAGATCAAAGGGATAAGACAGCAATCGGCCAATGTGGGCGAGTCGCCGAAGCAAAAAGTGGCAGGTGCGGGGCGCCCTTGTTCACGCTGCCAGGTATCAAGGCGCAGCAGCTGCTCTTCAAAACTGTCAAGGCCCTGCCGCGTCCAGTGGTGGTACCACTGATCTTTGGCGGGATCGGCAAGCCCCATGCCGTCTTTCAAAAACTTGAGTACGCGCAAATTGTTCAAGGGATGAATTTCGCAGGCAATTGCGAGAGCCAGCGCCCGCACTTTGGCTTTGGCAAGCGGACTTGCCGGCAACAAGGCAGGGGCCGGATGGGTCTCGTCCAGGTACTCCATGATGGCCAGAGACTGGGTCAGCAGCTCGCCCCCGTCGTCCAATACCGGAACCAAGCCGTCAGCATGGGTGGAGCGGTAATCGGGGCGGAGCTGTTCACCGTGGGCGAGGTGGACCGCTGCGTAGTCAAAGGGCAGGCCCTTGAGGCCCAGAGCGATGCGCACCCGGAAGGCTGCGGACGAGCGGAAATAGCTGTACAACTTCATGCCGGCGAGCATAAACCGATGCCGTTACTATTCCCGCTTACACCGATTTTTTTGGAGACCCCATGATTCTTGAGCTTGCAGATATCCGCATCCACCCCGGCCAGAACGCCGCTTTTGACGAAGCCATTGCCCGCGGTTTGCGCGACGTGATCAGCAAAGCCAAGGGTTGCCAGGGCTACAAAGTCAACAAGGGCATCGAGAGCCCGGAGCGCTATGTGCTGCAAATCTTTTGGGACACCCTGGAAGACCACACGGTGGGCTTTCGGGAAAGTGAACTGTTTACCCAGTGGCGTGGGATCGTCGGCCCGTTTTTCGCACAACCACCGGTGGTGGAACACTTTGACCTGGTGGTGAAGTCCGCCTGACCACCGAACCAGCCCAACGCTGATTTACTGGAGTTGCTGATGAGTTTTGTATTGCCACCACCTGCCATCCCCAGCATTGCGGTGACCGGAGCGGTCGGCCGCTTTGCGGTGCACCGCATCTACTGCGTGGGCCGCAACTACGAGGAACATGCTAAGGAAATGGGGCACACCGGCCGGGAGCCGCCTTTCTTTTTCATGAAGCCTGCAGACGCCGTGCTCGCGGCGGATGCCGGACAAGCGGTAGACATGCCCTACCCCGCCCTCACCTCCAACCTGCACCATGAGGTGGAGCTGGTGGTGGCCATCGGTATAGGGGGCAGCAACATCCGTGCAGCGGACGCGCATCGCCATATTTACGGCTACGCCGTGGGCTTGGACATGACCCGCCGCGACCTCCAGAACGACATGAAAAAACAAGGCCGCCCCTGGTGCATCGGCAAGGGTTTTGAGCACTCGGCACCCATCGGCCCAATCACCCCTGCTGCACAGGTGCCGGGGGTGGAGGCAGCCGACATTGCACTGACCGTCAACGGCACGGGCCGCCAACGCAGCAGCGTGGCCAAGCTGATCTGGAACATTGCTGAAACCATTGAGCAGCTGTCGGTCGCGTGGACCCTGCAGCCCGGCGACCTGATTTTTACCGGCACCCCCGAGGGTGTGGGCGCGGTGGTGCGCGGTGATGTGCTCTACGCCACGGTCGAAGGGCTGGAGCCTTTGACCGTGCGTGTGGTTTGAACCTTTTTCAGAACTTGCGCTGGTAGCGCACGCCGAGTCCCAGCTGGGGTTCGGCGTTCGCATCATGGCCGGGCTCGAGCTTCAGCAGGGCTTGAGCGGCCACGGTGCCGCCCCACACCTTGGGGCTTTGGTACGAGAGCGCCACATCCTTTTGCATGCCGCTCGGCGCCAAGTTCAGGGTCTGCTGGGCGTAACGCAGGCTGCCGTCTTCCTGGCTTTGCTCTACGGCGGTGGTGACCTGCATCTCGCCGGACATGGTGCGCAAAGGCATGGAAACGCTGAAACCCAGCTTGTCGCCGGTGCGCCACAAACTCTCACGCGCCAAACCCAAACTCCAGGCCATTTGCCGCACCGCGCTGGTTCCGTCGATCAGTGAGGCACTTTCATTGCGGAAGGCATCGGCCTGCCCCAACGTCAACATGGCCGAGGCTGACACACGGGCTGCGACCGGCTTGGATGCAGCCAAGGTGACAAAGCGTGTGCTGGCTTTGCCTTCCATGGCCCAGGCCTCGGTGCCGCTAGCGCCCAGCAGGGAGTTGTTTTCGAGGAGCTGACCCGCGGAAACAACAGTGGTTGCATCACCCCAGCGGCTTTGGTACTCCAACACCGCGACGGTGCGCTGCGTATCCGCAAAAGGTGCCGATTGCCACGGCGAGCTGTTCAAGGGATTGCCTTGGACCACGGAGCCCATGCGCAAAACATCCCCGCTAGCAAGCGTCCACGAAGTACCGGCATGAGTGGCGTTCTGCGCCAGGCTGAAATACGGCGCATTGAAGCGGCTCGCCTCGTCGGCCAGGCTCAAAGGCGCGCTGCCTGTGGCCTGCAAGCCGAAAAATGCATCGCTGCTGCCACCGGTACCGACGCCCCAGGCAAAGCCCGCACTCGATGGGCTGGAAAAGCTCATGCGGGCCAAGGTCAGGGGCGCCTGCTCTGCCGCCAATCCCAGCATGGTTTGCTCGGTAACCAAGGCGGTGTACTCCGCGCTGAATTTGGCGCCGCTGGTCGTTGTGGTCGTGGTCTTGCTGATGGGCAAAGCGGATGTCGCTGTCGACGTGCTGCTCACACTGGCGCCCACATTGACCTGAAAGGCCCGGTTGAACTTGTCGACTGCCAAGGTATTGACCGTTTTGAGCCCTGTGGCGAGCCCGCTTTTGGGCGTGGCGAGGCTGGCGCCCGCAAAACTAATCACTGCACCTGTTTTGGTACCCAGGTTGAGACCGCCAATAGGCTGCAGAGAAGCCCCGACGTTCACCAAGCCCCACCCGTACACAGCGTCCGCCTTGTTGCGAGGGAGGCACACAGCCGCTGCCACGTTATCGCTGCACAAACGGGTAGCGGATTGAAAGATGATTTGCGCTATATCTGTGGCAGGCAGGAAGTTCCAGTTACTTTTGATCAATGCCGCTTGGCCCGCCACAATCGGCGTTGCCATGGAGGTGCCCGACATATAGACGTAGCTGCTGGGCATGGCGGGCGTGGAGTAGCTGGAGGCGATGTTGACCCCGGGCGCAAACACGGTCCAGTTGGCCAAGGTGGCGTCGTAATTGCTGAAGCTGGCGCGCTTATTGTTGGCGTCGAGTGCGCCCACCGCGATGATCTGCCCCTTGGCCCAGGCTTGCTTGGCGTAAGCGGCAGGCCAGCTGCCGCTGGCGCGTCCGTCATTGCCCAAAGCGGCCGTGATCAGAACCCCCTTGTTGACGGCGTTTTGGATGTTGGACTGCATGGCAGCTGCGTTGCTACCCAAGCTGAGCGTGACGATGGGCGCCTTTTGTACATTTACCGCCCAGTCAATACCCCGGCCGATCGTCAGGCTGTCAGAGCCACCGGTGGTGAACACCTTGGCGACTACCAGCTTCGCACCGGGCGCCACGCCCTCGAGCAGGGACCCGTTCGCCAGACTTCCTGCAACCAAGCCACTTACGTGGGTGCCGTGGCCCATTTGGTCGGTCACATCGGTGCCGCCATTGAAGGCGTTGTAAGTCGCAATCACTTGACCGCGCAATTCAGGGTGACTGACTTGCACCCCGGAGTCCACAACCCCGACGACGACACCGCTGCCATTGCCGCTACCGAGCTGATTGGCATAGGGCTTGTTGACTTGATTCAAGAAGGTCTGGTAACTGCGCGCACGGGCCTCTGCCGCTGTGGGCGCTGCCTTCGCCAAGGTAGATGCGCTCAGCTTGGGTGCTGCAGCAGCAAGGGCCTCCCAGCCGCTATCGGCGTCTTCATGCACTTCCAGAACTTGGGCATAGGCTCCGGAGGCAAAGGCAGTGATCAATGCCGCAAAAAGGGGGGAAGGCTGAAACATGGTGCGATTCCTTGTTAACAAACACACAAGGGCTACGCAGTCCAATCATGAGCGCTGGCAAACAGCCCCATGAACCGGCAACCCCGCTGGCATGGCACTCTGAAAAAGTGCGACAGCCCGGTGGCTTTGCGTCCCGACCTTTCGACCGGTTTGCCCAAAAAACTCAACAGATATGCCGAGTCGGCCGCAATCATATCTCAAATTGTTATTTATGTGTTATTCGACTCAATCAGTGCAATGCAAGCTTGCGACACTTGCATTACAGTGAAGCACTGTTTATCCCGACTCAACGTCACTTCCATCAGGGTTTCATGCAGCGCGCTCCCCTCAAACATTGCAAAGAATGCGGTACCGCAGTGGTCTACCGCGTGCCGGATGACGGCGACACCAAGCCTCGTGCGGTGTGCCCTGCCTGCCACACCATCCACTACGAAAACCCCCTCAACGTGGTGGGCACAGTCCCGTATTGGGGGGATCAAGTGTTGCTTTGCAAACGCAACATCGAGCCACGCTTTGGCAAGTGGACATTGCCAGCCGGCTTTATGGAGCTCAACGAGACTACCGCGGAAGGTGCTGCCCGCGAAACCGTGGAAGAAGCAGGCGCCCAGTTTGAACTTGAAGGCCTGTTCAGCCTGCTCAATGTGGCGCGCGTGGGGCAAGTGCACTTGTTTTACCGGGCCCGGCTGACCAGCGATCAATTTGAGCCAGGAACCGAAACCATAGAAGCCAAACTCTTCCGCGAG
Organism: Rhodoferax potami; assembly: GCF_032193805.1. NCBI lineage: Bacteria > Pseudomonadati > Pseudomonadota > Betaproteobacteria > Burkholderiales > Comamonadaceae > Rhodoferax > Rhodoferax potami. The sequence continues at coordinate 219,759 of NZ_JAVBIK010000001.1, forward strand.
GACGAAATCCCTTGGGATGAAATTGCATTCCGCACCGTCAAAGAGACGCTGGACTGCTATTTCGCGGACCGCAAGGCGGGCCACTACGGCATCCACACCCTCGACATCACGTGATGCCGGCCATGCTCCCTAGCTATGTGGTCCTCGACCTTGAGACCACCGGCGGGAATGCCGTCAACGACCGCATCACCGAAATAGCCGCGGTGCGAATCGACAACGGGGTTGAAACTGCGCGCTGGTCAAGTCTGGTGAACCCGGGCGTCCGGATCCCGCCTTTTATCCAGAGCCTCACCGGCATTACTGATGCGATGGTGGAGGATGCCCCCACCTTCGAGCAGCTGGCCAAGCCGCTGCTTGCCTTGTTGGAGGGCGCCGTCTTCGTGGCCCACAACGTGCGCTTTGACCATGGGTTCGTTCTGAACGAATTGGCACGGCTAGACATCGCTCTAAAGGTCAAAACCCTGTGCACCGTGCGCTTGTCGCGGCGCTTGTACCCGCAGCACAAGGGCCATGGGCTCGACGCCATCTTGCAACGCCACGGCTTGCACACCCAGGCACGACACCGGGCCATGGGCGATGTGGACGTGGTTTTGGCTTGGCTGGATGTGGCAAACCGCGAGTTAGGCGCGGAGGCCTTGGCACGCGAGGCGCAAGGACTCTTGCAAGGGAGTGCCGCCGTACCGCCCATGCTGGAAACACCGGTGTCTGACATTCCAGATACACCGGGTGTGTATCTCTTTTACGGCGAAAGCAGCATCCCGCTCTATGTGGGCAAAAGTGTGACGATGCGCAGCCGGGTGATGTCGCACTTTCAGGCGTCTACCAAGGTTGCACGCGAGATGCGTATCCTGCAAGAAATCCGGCGCGTCGAATGGCGCGAGACAGCCGGTGAACTCGGGGCCCTGTTGCTGGAGTCGCGCCTCGTGAAAGAGCTGCAACCCATCCACAACCGGCTGCTGCGGCGCGAGAAACAACTCACCGCCTGGAAACTTCACGACGACCCCGCCACCCGCCCCCTTGTGCAACTGGTGCGGCTCGATGAGGTAGACCCGTCTGACATGGGCCAGCTCTACGGGGCTTACCGCTCCAAACGCCAGGCGATGGAGGCGCTGCGCAGCCTTGCCGATATGCACCAGTTCTGCCCGCTGGTGCTCGGGCTGGAGTCCGGGAAAGGCGCTTGTTTTGCCAGCCAGATTGGGCGTTGCAAAGGGGTGTGCGCCGGGCGGGAGCCAGCGCCACTGCACCGAGCGCGCCTGCAAATAGCGTTGGCCGAGCATCGCTTGCAATCGTGGCCCCACGCCGGACGCATGGGTATCCGCGAGCACAACCCCATCACCGGCCGCACAGATATTCATGTGTTTGACCAATGGTGCCATGTTGCCACTGTCCATAACGAGGCGGAACTGCAAGAGGCTATTGCCCAGCGGCAGGTGCTGGCCTTTGACCTCGACACCTATCGCCTGCTGGTGAAGCGTCTCACGGGCACAGGACTGCGTTCGCGCGAGGTTTTGCACTTGGGAGGACACCCTGTCTCAGCCGCCTAGCCCTGTGCGCGCACAGATCGCCCATGCGCTCCTCGAACTCGTCGTGCAAGTGCCTGAGAGCACTGAGCAGGCAGGTGCCGACGCCGCACTGCGCGTGCATGCCATCTCACGCAAGGCCGCGCGACAGGCCAGCATGGTGGCGGCTGGCCTGTCGCTACCGCCGGGTTGGATGGGTTGGCTGACCGTGCTTCCGGAAATGATCAGTGTCTGGAAGATCCAGGCGCAAATGGTTGCTGACATTGCAGCCCTTCACGGCCAGCAGAGCCGACTGGGCAAAGAACAAATGCTGTATTGCTTGTTCAAACATGTATCGGCCCAGCTATTCCGCGACTATGCCGTGCGTGCAGGTGAGCGTGTAGTAGTCCGTTCTAGCACGATGAAGGCACTGGAAGCGCTGGCCCTGCAGATCAGCGGCAAGCTCTTGGGCACTGCGCTGCGCAAAGGCGCCTCGCGCTGGGTTCCATTGGTGGGTGCCGTCGGTGTGGGGGCGTATGCGTACTACGACACCCTACAGGTAGCAAAAAATGCGCACCATCTCTTTCAAACTAAGGGTCCAACTGGCGGGTAGATTTATATCAAATCTGCCCTGAGCCCACCAAGTAACTGCGCAGACTGCTATTTATTTGATAGCAAATCAAATCCGGTCACAATAGCCCCCTTTTAGCCCGCCCTCGCTTTCGCTCTCATGGCCAAACTTTTCTTCCGCTACTCGGCCATGAACGCCGGCAAATCCACCTCCTTGTTGCAGATTGCGTACAACTACGAAGAGCAAGGCCAGCAGGTAGCCTTGTTCACCGCACAGATTGACGACCGTTGCGGCGTTGGAAGCATTGCTTCGCGCCTCGGTATTCAGCGGGCTGCGGAAACCTTTGATGAACATACCGATTTTGAAACGCTGCTGACGCAGCGCCGCGGTTTGGCCTGTGTGTTGATTGACGAGTCTCAGTTTCTCCAACCGGATCAGGTGCGCCAACTGCACCGGGTTGCCCACATGGCCAATATCCCGACGATTTGTTTTGGCCTGCGTTCAGACTTCCAGGGTAAGCCATTCCCCGGCTCTGCCCATTTGCTCACGTTGGCCGATGACATTGAGGAGATCAAGACCATCTGCGCATGCGGCCGCAAAGCCACCATGAATGTGCGTGTGGACGATAACGGCCAAAGAGTCCGTGAGGGTGAACAGGTCGTGATCGGTGGAAACGACCGCTACCACCAAGCGTGCGCGCGTTGCTTTTATGAGGGTGCCGCTACCTGATACGCCCAAAGGCTTAGGGCCTTTGTAATACTGGGCTCCTGCAGAATCAGACAGGCAAGAAAAAAGCCGTTAAGCATTACTGCTTAACGGCTTTATCTTATTTTGGTCGGTGTGAAAGGATTCGAACCTTCGACCCCTTGCACCCCATGCTACCCCTTGTATTTCCAGCAAGGTACAGCGCAATCTCAGAAATTGAAAATAATCATTAAAAATCAATGAGTTACAGACTAGCAGCATTTTGTTGTAGTCCAAAGCAATCCAGCAAGTTACACTCTGAGCCACCCTAACGGTGGGGGCAATGGTGGGGGCAATTTGACATGGCATTGATCACAACCAAGGCGCTGGAAGCGCTGCGCGGCATGGACGACGGCAAGCGTTTGCCGGATGGCGGGTCCATGTTTGGCATGGTGCGCGCCACGCCCGATACAAAGAACCCGGTAAGTGTGGATTTTCAGTGGCGGTACAAGCTGAACGGCAAAACCCGGCAGGTGCGCATTGGCTCCTGGCCCAAGATGTCGCTCAAAGCGCTGCGCGACGAGCGCGACCGGCTGGCCGTGGAAGTGAAGTCGGGGACCGACCCCGTGCAGCGCAAGGCCACCGAAAAGCTCAAGATCGAAGTCGACCAGGTGGAGGCCCACAACAAGCAGCTTGACCGGCTGGAAGTGATCGCCCAGCAGCAGGCCCGTTTGACCGTGCGGCAACTTTTCAAGCTCTGGCGTGACTTGGCTTTGAAGCAGCGCGGCGACGGCGGTGCCGAGGCGCAGCGCGCCTTTGAGCGCGACGTTTTCCCGCTGATTGGCGACCTGGCTGTGGCGGATGTGAAAAAGGCGCACGTTCAGAACATCGTGGACACCATGATGGCGCGCGACGTGGTGCGCATGACCAAGCGCGTGCTGTCCGACCTGCGGCAGATGTTTGGCTTTGCGCTGGACCGCGACTATGTGGAAGCCGATCCGACGGCGCGAATCAAGAAAGCCAAGATTGGCCCCGATGGCGAGCGCGACCGTGTGCTGGGCGAGGCGGAATTGATCGACCTATTGAAGAAGCTGCCTCGTTCGGGCATGGCCGAAACATCGCAATGCGCCCTGCTGATTCAAATGGCCACCATCACCCGCATTGGCGAAACGGTGGGCGCGCGCTGGGAGCATGTGGATTTTGAACGCCGTTTGTGGGTGCTGCCTGAAACCAAAAACGGCAAGTCGCACCAGGTTTGGCTGAGTGACTTTGCGTTGCGCCAGTTTGAGCGCCTGCACGCTATCACGGGTGAAACGCCGTGGTGCTTTCCGGGAAGCCGTTACGACCCTGCGATTGAAAAGACCAATTTGCCACTGGATACCAAAACCGTCACCAAGCAGGTGGCCGACCGCCAGCGCGAACCGGGTGGGCAGATTGCGGGCCGCACCAAGCAGATCGACGCGCTGAAACTGGGCGGGGGCCAATGGCGACCGCACGACCTGCGCCGCACGGGCGCGAGCGCCATGGCCGAGCTGGGCGCGCTGCCCGATGTGATCGAGAAGTGCCTGAACCACACTGAAGAAAACAAGATGAAGCGCATTTACCAACGTGCCACCTATGAAGGCCCCATGCGGGATGCGTGGCGGCTGTGGGGTGAACGGCTGGACTTGTTGACCAACAAACCGGCCAATGTGGTGACGCTACGGGCGGCCTGATGCAATTTTCCGCCATTCCAGTTAAACTAAGTGCTACATCCTTGGACTCCATTGGACATTAACGGGACAAACCATGCACACATCCACACTCCGCGCCGCTGGTGGCTCCATCGCTGTGACCATTCCGCAGTCGCTGGCCAAGTCCACCGGCTTGCACCCTGGCGACAAGGTCAGTTTTGAATTTGACGCCGGGCGTTTGATCATTTCGCCGATCAGCCGTCGCAAGTACAGCTTGCAAGAGCTATTGGCTATGCAGGGCGACGAGCCGCTGGTGATTGACAAGGCGTGGGACAACATGCCCGCCGTCGGCCAAGAGGTTCCTGTTTGAGCCGCCGGATTTGGCAGCGTGGCGATATTGTGGTCGCCAGTTTCGACCCCACGCTGGGCCAAGAGCAACAAGGCCGCAGGCCCGGCATCGTGGTGACGCACGCCGACTTGAACCGGCTGGGCATGATTGGCGTGTGCCCCATCACGCAAGGTGGCATGGGCGCACGCAATGCGGGTTTGTCTGTCAGCCTCATGGGCACCGGCACGCAAACGCAGGGCGTGGTTTTGGTTCACCAGTTCAGGATGATTGACCCGTCGCAGCGCGGATTGACCCTGATTGAGCAAGCGCCAGACGATTTGGTGGAAGAAGTGCGCGCGCGGGTGGCCGCCATGCTCGATTGAACACAAAACCCGACATAGCGCGCACGTTATCCACAATTACGTTGTTTTGTTGCATGTTGGATGTGTGCGTGCTATAAACGCCGTGCTTGGACTACTGGATATAAACCCATTCGGGTTTATCGGTAGCCAAATGCAAGGCCCAAATGATCGTACTCAAAGCGACTCAAGACAAAGTTTTAGCGGTTCTTCAATCCGTTTCTGGCATCGTTGAACGACGCCACACCCTCCCAATTCTTGCAAACGTAATCGCCCGTCGCGGAGGCACCTCGATCTCTGACGGGTTTCCAGAAAGTGGTGGTGGCGGTGCCAGCGCCGCAATCACAGTCATAGGTGTTGACGCCGACGCAGCCGGGGCAGATGCCACCGGGGCCGGTCCAGACGTTGCAGCAAGTGATGACGACGAAGGCGGCGAAGGCGATGGCGACCCCGACCGACAAAGCAGAAAGGCACTCAGAACCAGAAACCCCAAGGTAGGCGCTGACCAGCGCAGTTCATTCACCCGCAAACGCCGAGATGGCGCTGTAAACCAAATGACCTCAAACCCTCGCGCAGATGCGCAACCCAATGCCACCACCCCCACGGCTGGCGCTCTCCCCTCTCCCCAAAATCCTGACATTGCCTTGTGGCGCTTGCCCACGGTGCTGGCACACGTCCCGGTTAGCCGATCCCATTGGTGGGCAGGCGTGGCCGAAGGCCGCTACCCAGCGCCCGTGAAGCTGTCAAAACGCTGCGTCGCCTGGCGCAGCGCCGACATTCGCGCCCTGATTGCTTCTTTCTAAACGAGGTGCAGCATGAAAAGCACCTTGAACGGCACAACGCCGGGAAAAAGCACGTCGGTACGCACGTCGGTTTCAATCGCAGCGGGAGATCAACATGCCGTTTGACCGCACCCTGCTACCCGACCCGGTTACCTACTTTGAGAACCAGGGCCTGACCCTCAAAGGCCCACGGTCTGCCAAGTGGAAAACCACCACCTGCAACTTTCATGGCGGCTCGGATTCCATGCGTGTCAACGTAGCCACCGGCGCATGGGTGTGCATGAGTTGCGGCGAGAAAGGCGGCGACGTGCTGGCCTATGAGATCAAGGACGGTGGCCGCGAGTTTGTGGATGCTGCCAAAGCCTTGGGCTGCTGGGCGGACGATGGCCGCCCGCAGGTTCTAACCAAGCCCACGCCACTCAGCCCACGCCTGGCGCTGTCGGTGATGGCGTTTGAATCAACGCTTGCGGCGGTAGCTGCGGGCAATGTGGCCAACGGTGTGATGCTGACCGACGCCGACCGGGCACGCCTGATGGTGGCGGCCAATCGCATCAACCGACTGGTGGAGGCTTTCGCATGAACCCGCACGACTATGAACACTTTGCAGCCGGTCTGGACGACGACTTGGGTATTGCAGTCGCTATCAATTCAGTAGCTGCTCCCGCACGTTCTACGGGGGCTACAGGCCAATTTGGCACTGAACCATTGCCAAAAAGCACGGTGGTGCTGACTTGCGGGGCCGACCTGACGCCTGAGCCCGTGCAATGGCTGTGGCCCGACTGGCTGGCGCTGGGCAAGTTCCACCTATTGGCGGGAGCCCCTGGGCAGGGCAAAACCACCATCGCAATGGGCATGGCCGCCACTGTCACCATTGGCGGGCGCTGGCCAGACGGGTCACGCTGCGCAGCAGGCAATGTGCTGATCTGGAGCGGCGAGGACCACTACACCGACACGCTGCTGCCCCGCCTGATTGCAGCGGGGGCAGACCGAAGCCGAGTCTTCTTTGTGGACGGCACGCGCACGGGCGACGCGGTCAGGCCGTTTGACCCATCCACCGACACGCGCACCTTGAAGGAAGCTATCCAACAAATCGGCAGCGTGCGCCTAATCGTGATTGACCCGGTATCGACCGCCGTGGCGGGTGACAGCCACAAAAACACTGAGGTGCGCCGTGGGCTGCAACCCTTGGTTGATTTGGCGACCACCATCAACGCGGCGTTGCTGGGCATCACCCACCTGTCCAAAGGTGGCCAAGGCAGTGACCCGGCGCAGCGGGTAATTGGCAGCATTGCGTTTACCGCCGTGGCGCGCGTGGTGCTGGTGGCGGCACGGGTCAAGGGCGAGGATGGCGCAGACAAGCGCATTCTGGCGCGCAGCAAATCCAATATCGGGCCGGACAATGGCGGGTTTGAATACCACCTGGCGCAGGTGGAAGCGCTGCCCGGTATTGATGCAAGCCGTATCGAATGGGGCCAAGCGGTAGAAGGCTCTGCCCGCGACCTGCTGACCGACCCAGCAGAGGGCGACGACGGCACCGACCACGCCGACGCGGTGGGCCTGCTGAAAGCAGAACTGACGGCTGACTGCTGGACCCCGGTTGCAGTTGCGTCCAAACCACTGAAAGACGCCGGATTCAACAAGAAGCAAATTTGGAATGCGTCCAAGAAACTCAATGTCGTTCGCAAAAAAGGCGGCATGGGTGGCGGCTGGTACTTGCGCTTGCCCGGCGGTAGCGACATGGCGTTGCCCAGCGAAGATTCCAAATCACCCGAAGGTTCCGAAGATTCCCCGTCTGAAAAACTGGAACCTTTGGAATCTTCGGAGATTGTTCATGCTGCAAATGAACTGGTCGAGGTGGAACTGTGAGCGCGCAAGCACTGATCCGGCAAGCGCAAGCGTCAGGCATAGCTCTACGACTGGTGGGCGACAAGGTCAAGGCCAGCGGCCCGCGCGAGGCAGTGACGCGCTTGCTCGTGCCCCTGCGGGAGCACCGGGAAGCATTGGTCGATGCGTTGCAATCCGAGCCGGTGGAGCCACTACACAGCGCACCGGTAAAGGCAGCGACCGAACCCGCCGACTGGCACGCGCTGGACGCGGCCTATCTGGCCCACCACTTCAACTGCCCCACTTGCATCGCCGCCGGGCGTGGCAGCCGGTACGGACAACGCTGTGGTGCTGGCATGGCGCTGTGGCGGGCATATTCGGCAGCCTGACCCACTTTGCCCGTTTGAAAAGGCGGGCAATTTCCCAAATGATTTCGGAAAATAAAGGCGGCAAAAACATGGGTGGATTCAACAGTGGCAGGAGTGGCGGAAAGCGCACCACGGGCGATATGTGTGCGCTGGACATTCGCAGGCTGGCGCGTGATGGCTTGCTGGCGCGTGGTACGGCATTTTTGTGGACATGGTCACGCGGCGACGAAAAGGTGGGCTCGATTCAGGTCTGGCCTGTGGAGCGCGACCGTGTTCGCCTGACCTACCGCACGCGCGACTACGGCGCGGACGAATGGAAAGACATGGACTACTCGGTGCGAGTGGTCTGGACTGACTGCGCTCTGGGCGGGCAGCGCGCGTGGTGGCAATGCCCTGCTGTGCGGTGCGGGCGGCGTGTGGCGGTGCTGTACGGGGGTGGCGTGTATGCCTGCCGACATTGCCATAACCTGGCCTATCGCACCCAGCGTGAACAGGCCTATGACCGCGCAAGCAGCCGGGCAGACCGCATCCGCAAGCGGTTGGGGTGGGAACCTGGCATTTTGAATGGCGACGGTGGCAAGCCTAAGGGGATGCACTGGCGCACGTTTGAGCGCTTGCATGCGGCCCATGAAGCGCATGTGAACCAGTCATTGGCGGGCATAGCAGCGCGGTTTGGGTTTCTCGCCCAGCGCTGACAAATATCTATCATTTGTCCAGCAAATGACGTTGCCGTTCAATTGGGCAAAATTACCTGTTGGCAGTGCGATACTCTCAACGAGATTCTGATGGGCGGAGTATCGCTGCGCGTTGGCAATAGATGGCAATCGCAGCCTCATGAGCAAAAGAACAAGGGGGAAGCGTGAAATCTTCAATTCGCGAGAGCAAGCGTAGGGTGTTGATGCTGACTGTGATGCGACGAGCCGCCCCTTCAACGACATACCAGGGGCTTTAATGGACGCCAAAGAAAAGAAAGAACTCAGCGAATCTGACATCAAGGCCAAATTCATTACCCCTGCAATCATCAAAGCAGGCTGGGATGAAATAGCCCATATTCGTCGCGAAGTTACGCTCACACCTGGTCCAGTCGTTGTGCGAGGCAACTTATCTTCTCGGAATAAGAAAAAGAAGAAGTTTGCCGACTACGTCCTGCAGAAGGAAAAAGGCGTTCCTATCGCCGTAATTGAGGCAAAGGACAACAACTGCACGATCAGCCATGGCCTTCAACAAGCATTGGGATACGCTGACATCCTTGATGTTCCATGTGCATTCAGTTCAAACGGCGACGGCTTTGCCAGCCATAACAAAGCTGCAGCAGCGGGCGAGGACACGGAAACTGAGTTCGCCATGGACGCGTTTCCATCACCAGATTTGCTTTGGCAGCGGTACAAACAATTCAGAGGCATCTCGGATGCAAACGAGGAGCTGGTTACCGAGCCGTATTTCGACGCAGGTGGCGGCAAGGAGCCGCGTTACTACCAGGCAGAAGCCATAAATCGAGTTATGGAAAGAGTCGCCCAGGGGCAAAAACGTTTGCTGCTGGTGATGGCAACCGGTACTGGCAAGACTTACACAACCTTCCAGATCATCTATCGCCTCTGGAAGGCCAAAAAAGTCAAACGCATCCTCTTCTTGGTAGACCGCAATATTTTGGTCGATCAGACCTTAGTCAACGACTTCAAGCCCTTTGGCTCGGTCATGACCAAGATCAAAAATCGAAAAATCGATCCAGCCTACGAGGTCTACCTTGGCTTGTATCAAGCACTAACCGGCCCCGACGAAGAAGACAAGATTTTCAGGGCCGTCAAAAGGGACTTTTTTGACCTTATCGTGATTGATGAGTGTCATCGCGGCAGCGCCAAAGAGGACTCGGCGTGGAGGGAAATCCTTGAATATTTTGAAGGCGCAATCCAGCTTGGCTTGACTGCCACACCCAAGGAAACCAAGTACGCCTCAAACATCACTTACTTTGGCGAGTCGATCTACACCTACTCTTTGAAGCAAGGTATCCAAGATGGATTTCTTGCACCCTACAAAGTGGTGCGCATCAATATCGACAAAGACCTCGAAGGTTGGACGCCGCCAGCAGGCATGACGGACGACCTTGGCAACGAAATTGAGCAACGCGAATTCAACCAGGTCGATATGGACCGCAAGTTGGTACTGAATAAGCGCACAAAGCTCGTGGCAGAACGGGTAATGAAACTGCTCAATGCCACCGATCCGTTTCAAAAGACCATCATCTTTTGTGAGGACATCGATCACGCCGAGCGCATGCGCAAGGCCATCGTCAATGCTTCCGGGCCGCTAGCCAAAGAAAACAGCAAGTATGTGATGCGCATTACAGGCGACAGCATCGAAGGCAAAGCGGAGCTAGACAACTTCATTGACCCGGAAAGTCGCTATCCCGTCATTGCCACCACATCAGAGTTGTTGACAACCGGCGTGGATGCCAAGACCTGCAAACTCATCGTGCTCGACAAGAGCATCAATTCTATGACTACGTTCAAGCAGATCGTAGGTCGTGGCACGCGCATTGATGAGCCGCACAACAAGTATTTCTTCACCATCATGGACTTTAAAAAAGCCACTGAGCTTTTCAAAGATCCGGAATTTGATGGTGAGCCTGTGGTCATCTACGAACCCGACGGCGACGACGACCCCGTACCACCAGACCCAGAACCGGGTGAAGACGACGCTGGGGATTACGAGGACGACGGCCAAACCGTCAAGAAATTTCATGTCAGTGGTGTGGAAGTACGCATCCTTTCGGAGCGAGTGGAATACATCGGCGAGGACGGTCAAATGGTCACGGAGAGTTACCGCGACTACAGCCGCAAGAACATCCGCAAGGAATTTGCCTCGCTGGATGACTTCTTGCAGAAGTGGAGCAGCACGAAGAAGAAGGCCGCCATCATTGAAGAGCTGGCCGAATACGGGATTGAGTTGCCAAAGCTTGCCCAAGAAGTGGGTAAAGATTATGGTGACTTTGACCTGATCTGCCACATCGCCTTCGACCAACCCCCTTTGACACGCAGCGAGCGCGCTAACAACGTGAAGAAGCGCAACTACTTCGCGCAGTATGGCGAGCAAGTCCGGGCCGTACTGGAAGCCCTGCTCGACAAATACGCCGACGAAGGCGTCACCAGCATTGAAAACAACAACGTGCTGAAGCTGGACCCATTCAGAACACTGGGCACACCGGTCGAAATCATCAATGGTGTTTTCGGTGGCAAGGCGAAATACGAACAAGCCGTAACGGAACTTGAAGACGAGCTCTTCAAAAAAGCAAGTTAAACCAATCAGGAAATTAGATGAGCAATGTCAGCGGAGTTATTAAGTCCATTCAGGACCTCATGCGCAAGGATGTCGGCGTTGACGGCGATGCCCAGCGCATCAGCCAACTGGTGTGGATGTTTTTTCTAAAAATTTACGATGACCGCGAAGCAGAAATCGAGCTACTGGAAGACAACTACAAGTCGCCATTGCCAGAACACCTGCGTTGGCGCAATTGGGCATCTGACCCGGAAGGCATAACTGGCGACGCACTCAATGACTTTGTTAACTTGCAACTGTTTCCAACGCTAAAAGCCAAGCTGATGGTTAGCGGCGAAGCTGGCAAGCGAGCACTGGTGATTCGCAACGTGTTCGAAGATGCCTACAACTACATGAAGTCAGGCACCCTGATGCGGCAGGTGATCAACAAGATTTGTGAGATCAACTTCAACAACACCGAGGACCGCCACACCTTTGGCAGCATCTACGAGCAAATTCTCAAAGACCTGCAAAGCGCTGGCAATGCCGGTGAGTTCTACACACCACGCGCTGTGACCAAGTTCATCGTAGACCGGGTGGACCCGAAACTAGAAGAAAGCGTGCTGGACCCAGCCTGTGGCACTGGCGGATTTCTGTCCTGCACCATTGACCACAAGCGCGTCAACTATGTGAAGAATGCCGATGACGAAGCCGCGTTGGTAGCCAGCATCCACGGCGTGGAGAAAAAATCGCTCCCCCACATGCTGTGCACTACCAACATGATCTTGCATGGCATTGATACGCCCACGCAGATAGAGCACGACAACATGCTGAGTCGCCGTGCGTACAAAGATTATGGGGACGCCGACCGGGTGAACGTGATTATCACTAACCCGCCCTTTGGTGGAATGGAAGAAGACGGTGTCGAAAACCAGTTCCCTGCCACGTTGCGCACTCGTGAAACCGCCGATCTATTTATGGCGTTGGTGGTGAAGCTATTGAAAAACCATGGTCGCGCCGCTGTGGTCTTGCCAGATGGTTTTCTGTTTGGCGAGGGTATGAAGACCCGCCTGAAAGAAATGTTGCTCAAGCAGTGCCACCTGCACACCATCGTTCGCCTGCCCAATGGGGTTTTCAACCCTTACACAGGGATCAAAACCAACATTCTGTTCTTTACAAAGAAACCAGAAAGCGAATGGCCTGCCACTAGAGAAGTCTGGTTCTACGAGCACCCCTACCCCGAAGGCATCACCAGCTACAACAAGACCCGCCCCATGCAGGTCGAAGAATTCGCCACCGAATGCGCCTGGTGGGGAAGCGAGGCAGATGGCTTTGCCGCTCGCGTCGAGACCCCGCAAGCCTGGAAGATGAGCCTCGAAGCCTTGACCGAGCGCAATTACAACCTCGACGTCAAGAACCCCCACATCGGTGAACAGATCAACCACGACCCTGAAGAGCTGCTCACACAGTATCAGGGTCAGCAACAAAACATCCAGACCCTGCGCGATCAGCTCAAGACCATCCTCGCAGCGGCCCTGAGCGGAGCACGCTGAGTATGACCGCCGATCAACTCATCACCGAACACATCGACCTGTGGACAGCCGCCATCAAGCGCAGATCCACCGCTGGCCGGGGCTCGTCCCGCAAAATTGAGCTGTATGGCATCAAGAAACTGCGTGAGCTGATTCTGGAATTGGCGGTGCGTGGCTTGCTGGTGCCGCAAGATCCGAAGGACGAGCCCGCCAGCGAACTGCTCAAGAAGATCGCCACCGAGAGGGCGAGGCTGGTAAAGGAGGGGAAGATTAAGCAGGACAAATCTTTGTCTTCGACGAGCGTCGGAAGAGCCCTACCTTACATCCCAACAGGTTGGGCTTGTGAGCGTTTTGGCAATTTTGCAGTTATCGAACGCGGCGGATCGCCAAGACCTATCCAGTCCTATCTGACTGATCAACCAGATGGACTCAATTGGATAAAAATTGGCGATACAGATATCGGGGGCAAGTACATCATCGCCACGAGAGAAAAGATCACTAAGGAGGGTCTGAGTAAAACAAGGATGGTATACCCCGGTGATTTTCTATTGACTAATTCGATGAGTTTTGGTCGTCCTTACATTACGAAAATTGAAGGATGCATTCACGACGGATGGCTTCGAATCAGCCCTTCGGAGTATCTAAACAAAGACTTTTTGTATCTCCTACTTTCATCCCCATACATTGCCAAGGCTTTCACTGATGCTGCGGCAGGTGCTGTTGTTCAAAACTTAAACTCAGAAAAAGTCAGAGAAGTTTTGATCTTGCTACCTCCTCTGGCCGAGCAACACCGCATCGTCGCCAAAGTCGATGAGCTGATGGCGCTGTGCGACCAGCTTGAGCAACAGACGTACGCCAGCCTCAGCGCCCATCAGACGCTGGTGGAAACTTTGTTGAACGCGCTCACCGGTGCGGCCGATCACGCGCAGTTCGCCAGCGCCTGGCAGCGCATCGCCGAACACTTCGACACCCTCTTCACCACCGAAGAAAGCATTGACCAGCTCAAGCAAACCCTCCTGCAACTCGCCGTAATGGGCAAGCTCGTCCCCCAAGACCCCAAGGATGAACACGCTAGCGAACCCCTCAAAAGGATCGCTGCCGAGAAGGCGAAGCTGGTGAAAGAAGGGAGGATCAAGGCGGGCAAATTGCTTTCACCAATCGCTAAAGAAGAAACTCCGTTTGCTATGCCCAGTGGATGGGCAGTTGCTCGTTTGGCTAACGTTATCAATGTGCTTAACGGACGTGCTTACAGTAAGCATGAGATGCTTTCAGAAGGGACGCCAATCCTGCGTGTCGGGAATTTGTTCACGTCTAACGAGTGGTACTTTTCCGATCTCGAGCTAGAGCCAGAAAAGTACATTGATGACGGAGATTTGATTTTTGCGTGGTCTGCCTCATTCGGTCCATTCATTTGGCAAGGCGGTAAGGTCATCTACCATTACCACATTTGGAAGATGGATTTTTTCAGCAAGGCCGAGGTAGATAAGTACTTCTTCAGGCATTACTTGCAAGCCATATCGGCAGCAATCAAAGAATCTGGCAACGGAATTGCCATGATCCACATGACGAAAGAGCGGATGGAAAGGCTGGTACTGCCCATTCCACCGCTAGCAGAACAACACCGTATCGTCGCCAAACTTGACGAACTAATGGTGCTGTGCGACCAGCTCAAATCCCGCCTGAGTGATGCGCAAACCACGCAACTGCATCTGGCCGAGGCCCTGGCCGAGCAGGCGCTGGTGGAGGCCTGAGCATGAATGCGCGGGCTGAATCCTGGTGTCAGGCCGATGGTCACGCCGACTTTGAACTGTTTGAAGACTTCAATGCCTGGATTGATCAGGGCGAAGTAAATCTGGATCTACCTCTGCTGCTCAAGCTTGGCTCGGTCGGCCTTTCCCAACCCAGCAAAGCCTTTTTCGCTGGCGACCGGGAGGCTTACGAGCAAGCGTTGAGCGCCTATCGCATCGACCGACGCCAAGAGGTGCTAAGCCGCGCGCAGTTGATCGAGGCTTTCGGTGAAGAAGATGGCAACCATTGGTTTGAACGCAATGAACAGCGTTTCAGCCAATTGCTTGAGCGTCTGGCAGAGAAGATGGTGGTGCCATTCATCGGCGCGGGTATTTCAGTTGATGGGGGCTTCCCCACCTGGGCCAATCATTTGCGACAACAAGGGCGCACGGCGGGCATCCCAAAGGAACAGATTGAAACCTGGCTGGCCGCTGGCGAATATGAGCAGTTCATTGAACACATAGAGCAGAAGAATGGACGCGACGCTTTCGCCCAAGAAATCCGCGACGTATTTGGCAAGCTCGGTAGCATCCAAGGCATCACGCTGATCATTTCCGAACTATTCAAAGACACGCTGATCACCACGAACTACGACCGACTGCTGGAACAGGTTTACGACACGGGCGCGGATTCGCGGGTACAGGTGATCAACGGTGTGACAGCCATGGAAGTGCCACTGGCCGACAAAGTGACGATCATCAAGATGCACGGCGATTTCAAAAACCCGGCAAGGTGCATTTTGGGCAAGGCGCAATACGATCAGGCCTACGGCGAGGCGCAGCTAGATATGGATCGCCCTATCCCGAAGATGCTGCGCTATCACTACAGTAACAACAGCCTTTTGTTCGTTGGTTGTAGCTTGAAAAGTGACAGGACACTGCAGGTCTTTCAAGCCACCAAGGAGCAGGCGGGCGACAAACTGTTCCCTCAACATTTCGCCATCGAGCAAGCGCCGGATCAGCTTGAGGAACTTGTGGAACGCAACGGGGAACTGGCGAGTCTGGGTATCACGGCCATTTGGTATCCCAAGGGCCAGCACAATCAAGTCGAGGCGATCCTCCGCCATGCAAGGAATGAACTGAACCACAGCCGTAGATGAACCACGTTGCGAATTCCTTGGAACTCTGCAATCAGTGGGGTTTTGGTGTGAATCCGATCACGTAGCGCCATGGGAACTAAGGCAGGTCGAGATTACACAATCTTCAACTGCTACTATATTTATAGCTGCTTGCGCACGTTCTACGAGGGCAGCTAGCGGCCTATTCGGCATATATATAGTGCTGCGCAAGAGCTTGATCAGCTTCCGCGAAGGCGGCAAGCAGCGACGAACCTTCGGCACTCGATGCGTGTCTGCGGCCTCCACCAGCGCGGTCATGCCGGGCGCACTGCCTGCTGAAAGGCGCTTTGCGCTGGTGGCAGTGCACCCAACATCACCGCTTTGCTATTGCGTGAGTCTGTAGCTTTGGTCAGTGGCCAATGCGGAGTACCGCAATGGCCAGGCACCACGAAGCTGGCGCGTAGCATCCTCCAGCAGCGCGGCCATGTGTCGCCGCGCTTGGTGGCAACGGCACATCACCGCTTGACTCGGTTCGATGCTCTGTAGTCCCAGTCAGTGGGCACGGCGCAGTACCGCCATGCCCAAGGACCACAAAGCTGTCGCGTGGTGTGCGTGGCAGTTGTGGCACTCGCCCGCTACGGCCACCCGCTTCGCTTTTACATAACGCCGCATTGCCCTCAGTGCCCGCCAGTCGCTGCGCTAAAGCTCCGCTTGGTGCCGGTCACCGCTTCGCGCCCTGTCGGGTGAAGGCAACAGGCGTTATGCAAAGTGGCCTTCGCTGGAGTCGGTCGCACAGCCGTCGGCGCTTCCCGGTCGTTGGCACGCCCTACGCGCCGCCGTCTGCGCGCCCTTGTGGCTGTCGTGGCACCGTGGCATTGGTCAGGCGCTGCGCGCTGTGTGGTCAGTCAGTGGTCTGCGGCCAGTCATGTGGTGTGTGCCCCCGCCCACCCTTGTGCTTCGCCGCTGCGCGGCATCAGCCCCGCGCTGGTCTGCCCGTCCGCCCCCCATGGGGGCTCCCTCAGCCCGCGCGCCTATTGGGTTGGCTTTGCTACATGTTTAGTAGCTAGTCACGCACGGAATACGGGGGCTACAGGCCTAACGGCCTGTAAGCCAGCGTGGCCGCTGGCTTACCTTCTATTGCGACTTCGCACAAGGGGGTATCTAAGGTACTTCCTGAGCAAACTCACTCACGGGTGAATTGAACGGTGCGTGCGTTCTAGTTTGGAAACTACTCCTAGGGGGTAGTAATGTTGGATACGCACTTTCCGCCAGCTTTTGCAGCAGTGGGGGCAATGGTGGGGGCAATTTGACAAACTAGAGCCAAAAAGAAGAAAGGACTTAGAGCATTTCTACTCTAAGTCCTTGATTCATATGGTCGGTGTGAAAGGATTCGAACCTTCGACCCCTTGCACCCCATGCAAGTGCGCTACCAGGCTGCGCCACACACCGATCGAGCCTCAAATTATAGCGTGAGTTTCAGCTGCTTCAGGCTTCGATCATCAGAAGTTCACGAATATCGAGCAATTCCTTTTTTACCTGTTGCCATTCCATGTAGACCTCGGCCACCACCGGAATGTCTTCAGCAGACTCTTCCAAGTCGTCCAACTCCATGTCGCCGAGTTCAAGAACCTCGACACCATCGAGCATGACTTCGCCGTGACGCTTTTTGTCGCGTTCGGTTTGCAGGATTTCCTGCATCTTGTTTCTCGCACCGCTGATGGTGAAACCCTGGTCGTAGAGCAAATCGCGAATACGGCGAATCATCAAGACCTCGTGGTGCTGATAGTACCGGCGATTGCCGCGCCGCTTCATTGGGCGCAACTGCGTGAATTCCTGCTCCCAATAACGTAGCACGTGAGGTTTGACACCGCACAGGTCACCGACTTCACCGATCGTGAAATAGCGCTTTGCAGGAATGGGTGGGAGCGTTTTCTCCATTGAAATCAATGCTGTACGAGACAAAGCGTAGAGGTTACTCTAAGTTTTACCTGTCTGCAAAGTTTCGATGGAGATGTGGCGAGAAATAAACCTGACGCCACGTCAATGCTCAAGAACCGGACTTGCCTTCGTCCTGAATTTGCTCTTTGAGCTTATGGCTGGCGTGAAAAGTGACCACGCGTCGAGCTTGAATTGGAATCGCCTCACCGGTCCGTGGATTGCGGCCGGGCCGTGGCGCTTTGGTACGGATCTGAAAGTTGCCAAAGCCGGAAATTTTGACGTCAGTGCCCTCGACAAGACTGCTGGCAATCAGGTCAAAGAAGGCGTCAATCATGTCTTTCGACTCACGCTTGTTCAGTCCGATCTGCTCAAAGAGCAGATCGGAAAGTTGAGCCTTGGTCAGCGCCGGGGTTTCCAGACTTTCTACAGAAAATTCCATCACTGTACCGTTCTGTTTTGCAAAGTTCAGGCGCGCTGGCGGGCACCCACCGAAGTGACCAATTGATCAACCACCGCTTTCATGGCGGATTCGATTTGGTCTTCGGTGAGGGTGGACTCGTCGCTGTTCAATGTCACGCGCAATGCCAAGCTGCGATCGGTGCTGCCGGCAATGACTTCGGCATCCTTGGCCAGCTTGGGGCGGTAAACGTCGAACAACTGAACATCACGCAGCAAGCCTTGAGTGGGTGCGCTTTTGACAGCGGCGATTAGGTCGGCATGGGTCACCTGATCTGCCACCACCACAGCGATATCACGCTGAACCGCTTGGAACTTGGCAACGCTTTGGAAAGCGGGCACCTGGCGCGCCAGCACCGCATCCAGCTCCAACTCGAACACCACCGGGGCTGCAGCCAACTCATACGATTGACGCCACTTGGGGTGCAACTCCCCCACAAAGCCGATCGAGCGCCCTTGGATCTTGACCTCCGCGGTACGACCGGGATGCAATGCGGGATGCGTTGCAGGCACGAACTCAGCTTTGAGTGGCGCGAGCAAGGCTTCTACATCGCCCTTCACGTCGAAGAAATCAACAGATTGCTCTTTGCGAGCCCATTGCAAGGTGTCTGCCCCACCGCTGGCCAAGCCGGAAACCCGCATGGGTTGGTCGAAGCCTTCTACCGTCGTATCCGTGCTCTTCACTGCGGCGTCGCGCAAGAATACGCGACCAATTTCAAACACTCGCACACGCGGCGCTTTGCGGGCGAGGTTAAACCTCAGCACCTGCAACAAAGAGCCGATCAGGCTACTGCGCATCACACTCATTTGGCTGGCGATCGGGTTCAGCAACTTGATCGGACTGGGGTTACCCGCCAGCTCGTGTTCCCAGCGCTCTTCCACGAAACTGAAGTTGATGGTTTCTTGGTAGCCCAAAGCGGCCAGCGAGCGCCGCACTGCGAACGCGCTACGCTGGGCCTCCTGTCGGATCTTGGCAGTAATGGGCGCTTGGGGTGGTGTGTGCGGCAGGTTGTTGTAACCCACCATGCGGGCGACCTCTTCAATCAGGTCTTCTTCAATTTGCAAATCGAAGCGGAAAGATGGGGGTGTCACCGTGATCAACCCGGGCTCTTCTTGCACCGGCAAACCGAGGCGGCGCAGCGCATCCGCACATTGCGCTTGGGTCAGCGGCATGCCGATCACTTTGACCGCGCGTGCAACGCGCAAGGTCACCGGAGTTGCAGCAGGCAATGCCGCCACTACATCGTCTACCGCACCGCATTGAGTTTCTGGCGTGCCGCATATATCGATGATGAGCTGGGTGATGCGCTCAATGTGCTCCACCGTCTGCTGAGGATCTACACCGCGCTCAAACCGGTGGCCGGCATCGGTCGAAAAATTGAAACGACGTGAACGACCGGCGATGGACTTGGGCCACCAGAAAGCCGCTTCGAGGTAGATGTGACGGGTATCGTCAGACACTGCGGTAGCGTCCCCGCCCATGATGCCGGCCAGAGATTCGACTTGCTGGTCATCCGCAATGACGCCCACCTTCTCATCGAGGGCTACTGTATTGCCGTTGAGGAGTTTGAGCTGTTCGCCAGGCTTGGCCCAGCGGACGTCGAGACCGCCGTGGATTTTGTCGAGGTCAAAAATGTGGCTGGGGCGGCCGAGCTCGAACATGACGTAGTTCGAAATATCGACCAAAGGACTGACACTGCGTTGGCCACAGCGAGCCAAGCGGTCCACCATCCATTGCGGTGTAGTGGCCTTGGTATTGACATTGCGGATGACTCGGCCGGAAAACCGCCCACACAGATCGGGTGCGCTAATCTTGACCGCCACTTTGTCCTGAATCGCAACAGGTGCTTGCGGGAACTCGGGCGCCAGCAAGGGGGCACCGGTCAATGCAGACACCTCACGCGCAACACCGTACACACTTAGACAATGCGCGAGGTTGGGCGTCAGCTTGAGGGTGAACAAGGTGTCGTCCAAGTACAGATATTCGCGGATGTTTGTGCCCAACGGTGCATCCAAAGGCAGCTCCATCAGACCACCATGGTCTTCAGACAGCTTGAGCTCGCGTGCGGAGCACAACATTCCCTGGCTTTCCACACCGCGCAGCTTGCCGACCTTGATCAGGAAAGGCTTGCCATCTTCGCCTGGGGGCAGCTCTGCACCCACCATGGCACATGGAATACGGATACCAACGCGTGCATTGGGTGCACCACAAACAATATTCAGCAGCTCGGCCTGGCCTACATCGACCTTGCAAACGCGCAAGCGGTCGGCATTGGGGTGCTGCTCGGCTTCCTTGATCTCACCCACGACGATATGGGTAAATGGTGGTGCAACGGGCTTGAGTTCTTCGACCTCGAGCCCTGCCATAGTCAGGGTTTCGGCGAGTTGGGCGGTAGAAATGGCGGGGTTGCAGAAAGTGCGCAACCAGGATTCTGAGAATTGCATGTTCGAGACCGGCGTGTGTGTTGTTCTTGTGGATTACTGAAATTGCGACAGGAAACGGACATCACCGTCAAAGAACAGGCGCAGGTCATTCACGCCATAGCGCAACATGGTCAAGCGATCAGGCCCCATACCGAAGGCAAATCCGATGAATTTCTCAGGGTCGAGACCCATGTTACGGATCACATTGGGATGCACTTGGCCAGAGCCTGCGACTTCCAGCCAGCGACCAGCGAGCGGGCCGGTTTGGAACTGGATGTCAATTTCTGCGCTGGGCTCGGTGAACGGGAAGAAGCTGGGGCGGAATCGCAACACCAAGTCGTCCGATTCAAAGAAGGTACGGCAAAAGTCAGTAAAGACGAACTTCAAGTCTTTGAAACTCACGTTCTCGCCCACCCACAGGCCTTCGCACTGGTGGAACATGGGCGAATGGGTCGCATCGCTGTCCACACGGTAGGTGCGGCCTGGAGCGATAACACGGATTTCTGGCATATCACCGGAGTAGAGGCCTTCCGCTGAAGCGCCAGCGGCCGCGCGGTGGGCCTTGACGTGCTGAACCGCGTACCGGATTTGCATGGGGCTCGTGTGGGTACGGAGCAGGTTCGGCGCTGCCTCGGAACCACCTTCTACATAGAAGGTGTCGTGCATCGAGCGAGCAGGATGGTCTTCGGGGGTGTTGAGCGCGGTGAAGTTGAACCAGTCGGATTCAATTTCGGGGCCTTGGGCCACATCAAATCCCATCGAACCAAAGATGGCTTCAATCCGCTCTAGTGTCAGGGACACCGGGTGCAAACCGCCCTGCCCGCGCTGACGACCTGGCAACGTGACGTCCAGCGCTTCCGCTTGGAGCTGGGTCTGCAGCTCGGCGTCGGCCAGTGCTTGGCGACGCTCGGTGAGCGCGGCCTCGATGGCTTGCTTGGCCAAGTTGATAGCGGCACCGCGGGATTTCTTCTCCTCCACGCTGAGGGCGGCCATGCCCTTCATCAGCTCGGTGATCTTGCCGGATTTTCCCAAAAACAGGGCTTTGGCATTTTCCAGATCAGCCGGCGTGAGAGCTTGCAGGAATGCAGCTTTAGCGGTGTCAACGATGTCGTTCAACTCGGTCATAAATAGGTACTTGACGATTCAGATCAATGAAAAAGGGCTAGTGCTTTTTCAAGCGCTAGCCCTTGTTTCTGGTGCGCGGAGTGCTACTGAATCAATAGCACTCTGCTGCGGACTCAAGCAGCCAGTTTGGCTTTCACTTGTTCCACGATGCCAGCAAAAGCAGCCATGTCATGGATTGCGATATCAGACAGAACCTTACGGTCGATCTCGATACTGGCTTTCTTCAGACCATTGGCAAACTGGCTGTATGTCATGCCACATTGACGGGCTGCAGCGTTGATACGCGCAATCCACAACTGACGGAACACACGTTTCTTGGTACGGCGGTCGCGGTAGGCATATTGCCCAGCCTTCATTACCGCTTGTTTAGCGATACGGTAGACATTACCGCGGCGACCGCGGAAACCCTTTGCAAGGGCCAGAACTTTTTTATGGCGGGCGCGAGCCGTTACACCACGTTTGACGCGAGGCATGTGATTACTCCTTGTACGTCGTTAATTAAATACCACGACCGGGCAACATCTGTGCCATGTGACCCATATTGGTCTCATGAACTCCAGTGGAGCCGCGCAAGTGGCGTTTATTTTTAGTGGTCTTCTTGGTCAAGATGTGACGTTTGAAGGCTTGACCGCGTTTCACGGTACCACCTGGACGGACGCGGAAGCGTTTCTTCGCCGCGCTCTTGGTCTTCATTTTGGGCATATTCATGCTCCTTTTCATTTGTGCTCGTGAGGCGTCTGAGAAACTTTCCCAGCCTTGTTGGCCCCGAGCCACTTGTGCGAGGCTATTTCAGACCTCGCTTTGCAAGGCCGCTTACGCAA
Source organism: Rhodoferax potami (assembly GCF_032193805.1). Taxonomy (NCBI): domain Bacteria; kingdom Pseudomonadati; phylum Pseudomonadota; class Betaproteobacteria; order Burkholderiales; family Comamonadaceae; genus Rhodoferax; species Rhodoferax potami. The sequence continues at coordinate 242,240 of NZ_JAVBIK010000001.1, forward strand.
CCCTGCTCATCACAAACAGGTGACCGGACCTGTCTGCAAAATTTAACCTGCTGCTTCTGCAGCTGGCTTTGGTGAACCACCCGGCTTTTTACGGCCTGGTGCGATCATCATGATCATCTGGCGGCCTTCGAGCTTCGGAAACTGCTCGACGAGGATGGTGTCACCCAACTCATCACGCATCCGCTGCAACATCGCCAAACCGATTTCCTGGTGGGTGATTTCACGACCGCGGAAACGCAAAGTGATCTTGCACTTATCGCCATCCGCCAAGAAACGCCTGATGTTGCGCATCTTGATGTTGTAGTCGCCGTCATCAGTACCCGGGCGGAACTTGATTTCCTTGATCTCAATGACCGTCTGCTTGGCTTTCGCTTCCGCTGCCTTCTTTTGCTCTTGGTATTTGAACTTGCCATAGTCCATCAACCGGCACACAGGCGGGTTGGCAGTAGCGGCAATTTCAACCAAGTCAACGTCGAGGTCGCCCGCCATGCGGAGCGCCTCCATAAGGCTGACGACACCCAGAGGCTCGTTCTCAGGCCCGGAGAGGCGAACCTCGGGGGCCATGATTTCACGGTTCAAACGGTGTTTACGTTCTTCGCGCTGGCGGCGGTCACGAAATTCAGTAGCGATGGCTCAATCCTTCACAATATCTGCTACACAAACTGTAGCGGTTGCCGCACAGCGCGCACCAACAAACCATTCAATCCTTGGAAATCTCTTCAGGAAGCTTTGTTGGCAATGTCTGAGGTGATACGTTCAATAAACGACTCCAGAGGCATTGCACCGAGGTCTTGACCACCCCGGGCACGCACTGCGACAGCGCCTGCCGCCATCTCTTTGTCACCAATGACAATTAGGTACGGCAGCTTCTGCATCGAATGCTCCCGTATTTTATAGGTTATTTTCTCGTTGCGCAGATCTAAATGGACCCTAAGCCCTTGATCCTGCAGCGTTTTCGCGACGTTCCGGGCATATTCAGCCTGTGCATCCGTGATATTCAGCACGGCAATTTGCACTGGCGCTAACCAAGCAGGCAAAGCTCCCGCGCTTTCTTCGATCAAGATTCCGATGAACCGCTCTAGGCTTCCGACGATCGCGCGGTGCAGCATCACAGGGCGATGGCGGCTGCCGTCCTCCCCGACAAATTCGGCGTCCAAGCGCTCCGGGAGGTTGGGATCCACCTGGATAGTGCCGCATTGCCACGGCCGACCCAGCGCGTCTTTCAGTGTGTACTCAATTTTGGGGCCGTAAAAAGCGCCCTCACCTGGCAAATACTCAAAGTCGCATCCGGATGCGCGCAAGCCCTCTGCCAAAGCGTTTTCCGCACGATCCCAGCTCTCTTCGGTCCCGATACGCTTCTCGGGGCGAGTCGACAATTTGTAAATGATGTTGGTGAAACCGAAGTCTTTGTAGACCTTTTGCAGCAGCGTAGTGAAGGTTTTCACCTCCTCTTGGATCTGGGCTTCCGTACAAAAAATATGTCCATCGTCTTGAGTGAATGCGCGGACACGCATGATCCCGTGCAAGCCACCTGATGGCTCGTTACGGTGGCACTGGCCAAATTCACCAAAGCGCAGTGGCAAGTCGCGGTAGCTCTTGATACCCTGCTTGTAGATCAGGATGTGGCCCGGGCAGTTCATCGGCTTCAGGGCGTAGTCGCGCTTTTCACTTTCGGTGGTGAACATGTTCTCGCGGTACTTGTCCCAATGGCCTGTTTTCTCCCACAAGCTTTTATCAATGATCTGGGGGCCCTTGACCTCTTGGTAGCCATTGTCCTGGTACACCTTGCGCATGTACTGCTCAACACCCTGCCATAGCGTCCAGCCCTTGGGATGCCAAAACACGGTGCCGGGCGAGTGCTCGTCAATATGGAACAAGTCGAGCTCGCGGCCGAGCTTGCGGTGGTCGCGCTTCTCAGCCTCTTCCAGCATGGTCAAGTACTGCTGCAACTCATCTTTGGTGGCCCACGCGGTACCGTAAATCCGCTGCAACATTTCATTTTTGTGGTCACCGCGCCAGTAGGCGCCTGCCACCTTCATCAGTTTGAAGTGCTTGAGCTTGCCGGTGCTGGGCACGTGGGGACCGCGGCACAAGTCCTCGAACTTGCCTTCGCGGTACAGCGAAACATCTTCGTTTGCCGGAATACTGGCAATGATCTCCGCTTTGTACTGCTCACCCAAGCTCTTAAAGTACTCCACCGCCTCGTCACGCGGCAATACGCGGCGAACCACCGGCTCATCTTTGCCGGCCAATTCAGTCATCTTCTTTTCGATGGCGACCAAATCTTCGGGGGTGAAGGGGCGTTTGTACGAAAAGTCGTAAAAGAATCCGTGCTCAATCACAGGGCCGATCGTCACTTGCGCATCAGGAAACAACTCTTTGACGGCATAAGCCAACAAGTGGGCCGTGGAATGTCGAATGACTTCCAGCCCATCTGCATCTTTGGCTGTGATGATAGACAACGCACTGTCCGCCGACATCTGAAAACTGGTGTCGACCACCTTGCCGTCCACTTTGCCCGCCAGCGCAGCCTTAGCCAATCCGGCACCAATAGAGGCCGCGACCTCAGCGACAGTTACCGGGCCGGGGAATTCACGTTTGGAGCCGTCAGGAAGTGTGATGTTGATCATGGTGGTGTCTAAAAAGAGGATTCAGAAAAACAAAAAGCGCGGAATGGTCCGCGCTTTACTATGAATTTGGTAGCTGATTGCGCACAAGGCGCGCGGACTACGGCCTTATTGCACAGTGAATGTTGCCGGAGTAGTTCGCGGTGTCATAACCAAACTGCCTTTCTCGCTCTTATACAAAGTTGAGCGGCTATTTTACCCAATAAAAAAGGCCGGGCGCCTTGTGAGCTGCCCGGCCCTCGCTCCACAGCGGGTTGCTTAGTGGAACTGCTCTTCTTCAGTGGAACCAGTCAGCGCCTTCACGGAGGAGGAACCGCCCTGGATCACGGTGGTGACGTCGTCAAAGTAGCCAACACCCACTTCTTGCTGGTGGGACACGAAGGTGTAACCCTTTTCACGTGCGGCGAATTCAGGCTCTTGCACCATTTCGGTGTAGTGCTTCATGCCTTCGCCCTGGGCGTAAGCGTGGGCGAACTGGAAGGTGTTGAACCAGTTGATGTGAATGCCGGCCAAGGTGATGAACTGGTACTTGTAACCCAGTGCAGACAGGTCTTCCTGGAAGGACGCGATCTGGCTGTCGCTGAGGTTCTTCTTCCAGTTGAAAGAAGGCGAGCAGTTGTAAGACAGCAACTTACCAGGGCATGCCGCGTGAACCGCTTGGGCAAATTCACGTGCAAAGCCGATGTCTGGCACGCCGGTTTCGCACCACACGAGATCAGCATACGGTGCGTATGCAACGCCACGGCTGATGGACTGTTCCAAGCCGTTTTTGACACGGTAGAAGCCTTCTTGCGTGCGCTCACCGGTAATGAACGGCTTGTCGTTTTCATCATAGTCGCTGGTGATCAGGTTGGCTGCTTCAGCGTCCGTACGAGCGAGAATGATGGTAGGCACGCCCATGGTGTCTGCTGCAAAACGCGCTGCGATCAGCTTCTCGATCGCTTCGCGGGTAGGCACCAGAACCTTGCCACCCATGTGACCGCACTTCTTCACAGCTGCCAATTGATCTTCGAAGTGCACACCGGCAGCACCCGATGCAATCATGTTCTTCATCAGCTCAAAAGCGTTCAACACGCCGCCGAAGCCTGCTTCAGCATCCGCCACGATTGGCAAGAAGAAATCGATGAACTCTTTGTCGCCGGGGTTGATACCGCGACCCCATTGGATTTCGTCAGCGCGCTTGAAAGTGTTGTTGATGCGACGCACCATGGTCGGCACCGAATCGTAGGCGTACAAGGACTGGTCGGGGTACATCGTCTCGGATGTGTTGCCGTCAGCAGCCACTTGCCAACCAGACAGGTACACGGCTTCCAAGCCAGCCTTGGCTTGCTGCATGGCCTGGCCTGCAGAGATGGCGCCAAAAGCATTCACGTAGCCCTTCTTGGCGCCACCGTTGACTTTTTCCCACAATTTTTCGGCACCACGCTGAGCCAAGGTGTATTCAGGCTGCACGCTGCCACGCAAGCGAACCACGTCTGCAGCGGAGTAACCGCGCTTGACGCCCTTCCAGCGGGGATTGGTCGCCCAGTCTTTTTCCAGGGCTGCGATTTGCTGTTCGCGGCTCAATTGTTCTTTGATGGATTGCGGCATGTGAACACTCCTAGGTTGATTGAATGGTTCGGCAGCCTTGACGCTGTCGATGAGTGAATTCTAAGTCTTATATAAGACAGAAGTCCAATCTTATGTCTTATATAAGACATAAATTTTCTCATTAAAAATCAATGACTTAACTGAGATGTACTGCAATATGAAATGACTTCATACGATCCGAAAATCGAACACGTCGAATCAACCAAGGAATTTCCACATTGCGATATTGAAATGTAAGTCGCAAAAAATCGAAGAACACTACACGCCGTTAATACGCATCAGCGTAGCGATTTAATTCCCAATCACTGACAGCTTGATGAAACTCGCTCCACTCCTGCCGCTTGACGGCAAGAAACTGCTCGACGAAGCCATGGCCCAATGCCTCAGCCAAAAAGGTGTCATTCGCCAAGCAGTCAAGTGCATCAATCAAGGTCCGCGGAAGAGCTGGCGGTAAAGCGGCACCGCTGGCCGCCTTCGCATAAAGATCCACATCGCAAGGCTCCGGAGGGACTAAAGCCTTGTCGATACCGTCTAGACCTGCCAATAGAGTGGCAGCTATCGCTGCATACACATTGCAAGACGGGTCAGGGAGCCGCCACTCCAGGCGCCCCGCCACTGTCCGCACCAGACAGGTCCGGTTGTTGTTGCCATAGGACTTCCAAACAGGCGACCAAGTCGTCCCGGATGCACTGGCACTACTCGCCAACCGCTTGTAACTGTTAACAGTCGGTGCGCAAATCGCGGAAAGCGCATCCGCATGCGCCAGCAAACCAGCTGCAAACTGGTGCCCCAAAGGGCTCAGCCCCAAAGTGTCCTGCTCACTACTGAACACCGCCTCCCCCTGGGCATTGGTAATGCTCACATGAAAATGCAATCCACTACCGGGTGCATGGGCCAGTGGCTTGGGCATGCCGCTAAACACCATTCCATGCCTCTCGGCCACCGCATGGGCCGCGATCTTGAACAGCATGAATCGATCTGCGGCGGCAAGCGCGTCGTCAAATCGGTAGTTCACCTCGTATTGCCCCGTCGCATCTTCATGATCGATTTGCTGGAGTTCAAAACCCAAACTCACCAAAGTCTGGCGCATGTCATCCAAATAGGCCGCGTTGCGGTGTATCGACTTCAGGTCGTAAGACGGCTTGGACAACTGGTCACCGTCATCGGCAATCACCCAACGGCCATTTCGCTTATTCAACAAAAAGAACTCAGGCTCTATGCCAACCCACATGGTCCAACCGCGCGAGCGCAGCCGCTCAACGGCTTTCAGGAGCAACTGTCGTGAGCACGTTTCCAGCGGAACGCCATCGGCGTAGCCATCACAGACCGCGTGCGCCACTCCGGGCATGAAAGGCAAAGGGCGTATGGTTTCTGGAATGATGCGCCCATAGTATTCGCTACGCGGTCCAAAACGAGGCAAACCAGTACCCCAGATACTGGGCCCGGCGAAGCCAGCTCCGACCTCCACCCACTCCTTCAAGTTCGCCACAGGAACCAACTTGCCTTTGGCGACCCCGTGGATATCTGTGAACTGAGCTAGTAGCGAATGGATGCCTTGTGCGTGCAAGGCCCCAATCAGCGCCGGGTAATCATGCATAAAAACCCCTATGGCGCTCACCCATCGTACGGAGCGCGCTACAAAAACAATAGCAAATCAACAGCCTTTAAGCGGTGGGCGACTGCAGTACACCTGTCACAGCCCTTGAGGCTGCAGCAATCTCACGCTCACGTTTACGCGTCTGGCGTGCCACCCAGATGCTGTAGCCCACAATCACAGTGGTCACCGTAACGATCAGCAAAGTAGCGGCTGCATAGATCGTCGGATTGATACCGCGGCGGGCATAGCCGAATATGACCTGAGGCAAGGTATTCACCCCCGGACCCGACAGAAACTCTGAGATCACCACATCGTCAAACGACAAAGTAAAGCTCAGCAAAAACGCCGCCAAAATGCCTTGGGCGATGTTGGGGAGTGTGACTAGAAAGAACACCTCATGAGGTCGTGCACCCAAGTCCATGGCGGCCTCTTCCAACGAACGGTTCACTTCCAGCAGGCGGGACTGAATCACCACCATGCCATAGGCCATTCCCAACAGAGTGTGGCCCAAAATAATGGTGAACATGCCGCGTTCGGGCCAACCGAACACATTTTGGGCGCCGACCATCAACAACAAGAGTGACAAACCAATCACCACCTCAGGCATCACCAAAGGTGCATTGACCATGCCAGAGAAGGCGGTACGGCCGAGAAAACGGCGGTAACGCACCAGTACAAATGCGGCAAAAGTGCCCAACACAGCAGACAGCACGCCTGTGACCAGTGCCACTTGTATGGATAACCAAAACCCTTCGACAATTTTGGTATCCCGCGTCAGGGCTTCGTACCAGCGAAGGGAGAATCCCGTGAAGTTGGCATCCTGACGGGTGCTGTTAAACGAGAACACCACCATAAACAACAGCGGCATGTAGAGGAACAGATACACCAAAGCCAACCAGGCTTTGCCGAAATGCTTTTCTATCCAGGCTTTCATGGCGATCCTTAATGCTTGGGCTCAGCGGCTTCGCCGGTGTAGCGGTAGTACAGGGCCAAAGGCACCACAATCAGGCCAATCATCACAACGGCTAAGGCGCTGGCCCGGGGCCAGTTGTTGCTGGTGAACATCTCATCCCAGACCACCCGGCCAATCATGATGTTCTCTGGCCCACCTAAGAGCGAGGGAATCACAAATTCACCGACCGAAGGGATGAAAACCAACATGAAGCCGGCCACGATGCCCGCTTTGGACAATGGCACCGTCACCAACCAAAAGGCTTTGAACGGCGATGTTCCCAAGTCGTAGGCCGCCTCCAGAAGACGGAAATCCATCTTCACCAAGTTGGCGTAAAGCGGCAAGATCATGAAGGGCAGGTAGACATAGGTCATGCCGACCAACATCGACACATTGGTATAGAGCATCTGAATCGGCTCCGACGTCAGCCCCACCGCCATCAGCAGTTGGTTGATGACCCCCTGATCCGCCAAAATCCCTTTCCATGCATAGACCCGCAGCAGAAAGGAAGTCCAAAACGGCAACATCACCATCATCAACAGCGCGGGCCGCACACTCGGCTTGGCACGGGCGATGAAATACGCAAACGGGTAGCCAATCAACAGACACAGTACCGCCGTGCAAAGCGCATACCAAATGGAGCGCAGATAGGCCTCAATGTAGAGCGTCTGGAAAAGCGCCCCACCCTCTCCGGTTCGGAAGATGGACCAGTAATTCTCGTACTTCAACTTCAACAGACCCGTTCCCGAATCCCAAATCGGCTTGAACGGGTTGATGTCATTGCCCATGTCTACAAAACTGATGTAGACCAGAATCAGAAAAGGCAACAAAAAGAAAATCAGCAACCAACTGAATGGCACACCGATCACAAATCGGCGTCCGGGGGAAGGCAAAGGGTTCGTGGACATAAGCGACCTCAATCCCGCAACACGATGCCGGAACGATCACCCCACCAGAAAAACACATCGTCCTCCCAGGTGATATCGCTCAGGTCTTGGCGCGAGGTGTTGGCCTCGGTGATCTTCACCCGGGTTCCGTCCGTTGCGATCACGATGAAGGTGTTGTACGAGCCGAAATAAGCGATCTCTTTCACCTTCCCGGTGAACACGTTCACATTGACCGCCGGGCGCGTCTTGCTGATTTCGATTTTTTCAGGCCGCACAGCGATGCCCACCGGCATGTTGAGCGTGCCGCTCACACCATGGCCGACTTGTATCTCGCCGATACCGGTGACTGCGGCACAGCGGTCGACTTCGTCTACGCTGAGGCGACCTTCAAACACATTCACATTGCCAATAAAACCGGCCACAAAACGGTTGGCCGGATGTTCATAGACTTCTTCAGGGGTCCCCACTTGCAAGACACGGCCTTTGCTCATCACCGCAATACGACTTGCCATGGTCATGGCTTCCTCCTGGTCATGGGTCACCATGACACACGTAACGCCCACCTTTTCGATGATGTTGACCAACTCGAATTGGGTTTGCTCGCGCAGTTTTTTGTCGAGCGCGCCCAAGGGCTCATCCAACAACAACAATTTGGGGCGCTTGGCCAAACTGCGCGCCAACGCCACCCGCTGCTGCTGCCCGCCTGACAGTTGGTGGGGCTTACGCTTGGCATAGGCGCCCAGCTGAACCAAATCCAGCATCTCGCCTACACGCTGCTTAATTTCGTCTTTGGGCAGGCCCTCCCGCTTCAAACCGAAAGCGACGTTCTCCCAGATATCCAGGTGGGGAAACAGCGCATAGCTCTGGAACATCATGTTGATCGGGCGGTCATAGGGTGCCAACTTGGCCACGTCCTGCCCACCAAGCAAGATGCGCCCTGAGGTCGGCGACTCAAAACCAGCCAACATGCGCAGCAAGGTCGACTTACCACAGCCCGAGCTCCCCAAAAGGGCGAAGATTTCACCTTGGGCGATGGATAGCGAGACTTCGTCGACAGCAACAGCTTCGTCAAAGCGCTTTACCAGTTTCTCGGTGACAAGATATCCCACTTTGTCGGGTTGCACTGCCATGTGATTGACCTTTGATGATGTCTCTAGATGCAAAAAGGGCTGTTCATACCGGGGGTACAAACAGCCCTGAGGTACGTCGAATACGGGGCTTACTTACCTTTTTTGAACGCGTTGTAGGCGTTCGCCATCGATTCACGCGCTTCATTGGTGAAGCTGCTTGGTGGGATCATTTTGGAAAAGTACTCGGCATCCACAAAAATGCTCTTGTTAGCAGTCATCTCTGGATTGATTTTTTCCACCGAAGCCTTGTTACCGGTGTTGTAGTTCATCTCATTGGTCATGGATGCACCGCTCTCAGCGCGGAGGTAGAAGTCAATGAAAGCGTGGGCATTGTTAGGGTGCTTGGCATCCTTGGTCAGCCCCATCGCATCAATGAAAATCAGAGCACCTGTGCTGGGCAACATCGCTTCGATTACGTCTTTGGAGCCGTTCTCCTTGGCACGGACTGCCGCAATGTTGATATCGCCAGCCCAGCCGATGGATGCACAAGCCTTACCGCCTGCGAGATCGTCAATCATGGTGGAGCTGAACAAACGCACGTCTTTACGGACTTTCGCCAACATGGCGCCTGCTTCTTTGTAGTCATCAGCGCTGTTGGAATACGCGTCTTTACCAATGTAATGCAAGGCTACCGGCAGAATTTCAGTGGGCGAATCGAGGTAGGCAATACCGCAAGACTTCAGCTTGGCGGTGTATTTGGGGTTGAATACCAGATCCCACGCGTTTTCGGGCATGGGCATGCCGCCCAAGGCTTTCTCGACTTTGGTCTTGTTGATACCCACGGTGGTAAAGCTCCAAGCCCACGGCACGAGGTGCTTGTTATCCGGATCTGCCTTGGTCATGGTGGCCATCAGGGCCGGATCCAGATTGGCCAAGTTTTTGATTTTTGATTTATCCAGGGGCTGCAGCAAGCCGCCTTCAATTTGTGGCTTGGCGAAAACGGTGCCTGGCACCACCAAGTCGTATCCTGTGTTGCCTGCCACCAGTTTTGCATGCAGCGCTTCGTTGGTCTCAAAGGTGTCGTAGTTAACCTTGATACCGGTTTCTTTCTCAAAGGCGGCAATCATTCCCTCAGGAATATAGTCCGGCCAGTTGTAAATATTCAGTACCTTTTCTTCGGTGTTCACCGGCTCAGCCGGGGCACTCGCCACAGGCGCGGGTGTTGCCGCAGCCGCGGGTGCTTCCTCTTTTTTGCCGCATGCGGCCAAAACCAGCGCAGAGAGCGCAAACGTGCAAAGGTACTTATTCATGGTGAGCTGATTCCCGTAGAAATGAAGGTGTTGAACTACGAACGACTAGCCTGACTCAAGCAATATTCAGACCAAAAAAGATTATAGAAGTGCTATGCCAGCCCTTTGGCCCTCAGCTCCGCATGGGTAAGGTCCAATGCCAAATAAATCAAGCGCATCATTTCATCAATGTCAGCGCGGGACATGGTCAGCGGCGGGGCAATGATCATCCGGTCACCGACTGCGCGCATCACCAAGCCACTGCCGAAGCAGTGGGCCCGGCACACCATACCCACCGCATCTTGCTCAGCAAACCGGGTACCTGCGCGCTTGTCTTTGATCAGCACCATGCCAGCTACGAATCCACAGGTTTCGGCAGCAGTGACCAAGGGGTGCTCATTCAGCTCTGCAAAACGCTGCGCAAAGTAAGCCCCAATGTCACCATGCACCCTTTGAGGGAGCTGCTCACGCTCCATCAGGGCGACATTGGCCAGCCCGACAGCGCAAGCCACGGGGTGGCCGCTGTAGGTGTAGCCATGGTTGAACTCACCACCTTGTTCAATCAGGACCTTGGCGACACGGTTGCCTACCATCACGCCGCCCAGGGGGATATACCCGCTGGTGATGGCTTTGGCGAAAGTCACCAAGTCGGGCTTGTAGCCGAATTTCTCGTACCCGAACCAGTGCCCCAAACGGCCGAAGGCACAAATCACTTCGTCACTGATCAGCAAGATGCCGTATTTGTCCACAATCCGCTGGATCTCGGGCCAATAGCTGTCCGGCGGAATAATCACACCGCCCGCGCCCTGCACAGGCTCTGCAATGAATGCCGCGACCTTGTCGGGACCCACGGACAGAATTTTTTCCTCCAGCCACCCCGCTGCCCGCACCCCGAACTCCTCGGCCGACTCGCCGGGCAAGCCGTTCTCGAAGAAATAAGGCTGCCCGATGTGGGTGATGTTGGGAATCGGCAAGTCACCCTGCGCGTGCATGCCACTCATGCCCCCCAAAGAGGCGCCCGCCATCGTGCTGCCGTGGTAAGCATTCAGGCGGCTGATGATGACCTTGCGCTGGGGCTGCCCCAACAAATCCCAATAGCGACGTACCATGCGCACATTCGAATCATTGCTTTCACTGCCGCTTGACGAGTAAAAGACATGCTGAAAACTGCGGTCGCCCACATCTGGTGCCAAGGATGCCAATTTGGCGGCCAGTTGCACGGCAGGCACATTGGTCGTCTGGAAAAAGCTGTTGTAGTAGGGCAGCGTCATCATTTGTTGATGGGCTGCATCTGCCAGCTCGCGGCGCCCGTATCCGGCATTCACGCACCACAAACCACTCATGCCGTCCAGGATGCGGTGACCTTCAGAGTCCCAGACGTAGATGCCATCCGCATGACTGATGACCCGGGCACCGCGGCCCTGCAGGTCTTTAAAGTCGGTAAACGGATGCAAAAAGTGCGCGCTGTCGAGCGCCTGAATATGTGCGGTATCGATGGATGCGTTCATGGCTATTCAAATCAAAGGTGGGCGAAGGCGTTACACATGGAGCAACAAGTGCTCGCGCTCCCACGGCGAAATCACCTTCATGAACTCGTCAAACTCCAGCTCCTTGATTTCTGAATAGACCGTGACGAACTCTTTGCCCAAGACCTCATGCAAATCGGTCTCTTTGCGCAGCCAATCCAGCGCCTCCCCGAGGCTCCGTGGCAAGGCATACGGGGACAGATAGGCATCCCCCCGCATCTCCGGCTTGGGTTTGATTTTGTTTTTCAGACCGAGGTAGCCGCACGCCAAGGTCATCGCCATCGCCACATAGGGGTTGGCATCTGCGCCGATCACCCGGTTTTCTACCCGGCGGGCTGCCGGCGAGGAGATGGGCGAACGGATACCAACAGTGCGGTTGTCATAGCCCCACTCGATATTGATAGGTGCCGCTGTGTTGCGAGACAGGCGCCGATAACTATTCACATACGGTGCCACCAACACCATGGCAGCCGGAATGTAGCGCTGCAATCCACCGATGTAGTGCATAAAGGCTTCGGATGGCGTGCCATCTTCATTGCTGAACACATTCTTGCCCGACTCTACATCCACCAAGCTCTGGTGCACGTGCATGGCACTACCGGGTTCGCCTGCAATCGGCTTGGCCATAAAGGTCGCGTACATGTCATGGCGCAGTGCAGCTTCGCGCACGGTGCGCTTGAAGAAAAACACCTCATCCGCCAAGCCCAGCGGCTTGTTGTGGAAGAAGTTGATCTCCATCTGCCCTGCCCCGACTTCGTGGATCAGCGTGTCCACGTTGAGCTCCATCTTGTCGGAGTAGTCGTAGATTTCTTCAAACAAGGGGTCGAACTCGTTTACCGCGTCGATGCTGTAGGCCTGGCGGGAGGTCTCGGCACGCCCGCTGCGGCCCACCGGTGCACGCAACAGGGTGTTAGGGTCGGTGTTACGAGCGGTAAGGTAAAACTCCAACTCGGGAGCCACAATCGGCTGAAGCCCCTCCGCAGCGTAAAGATCAAGGACCCGGCGCAACACGCTGCGCGGTGCAAAAGGCACCAGCTTGCCCTCGTGGTCAAAGCAGTCGTGAATGACCTGCGCCGTAGGATCTGTAGCCCACGGGACGATACGCACCGAAGATGGATCGGGCCTCAGCTGCATGTCTTTGTCGGTGGGGTCAATGACGTCGTAGTACGGGCCACTTTCAGGAAACTCCCCTGTCACCCCCATGGCCACAATCGCTTGCGGAAGCCGCATGCCACGGTCTTCGGTGAACTTGGCGCGTGGCAGGATTTTTCCGCGAGCGACTCCGGTCAAGTCGGGCACCAAACACTCCACCTCCGTGACCCGGCGCTCATTGAGCCATTGCTCCAGATCGTTGAAATTCATGTTTTTGTTTTCCGTCATGTTGTATCTCCTTGGGGTGCTGCACCGCCATCATGCCTGCAGTGCGGCGCTGTAGACCAAATCATTCTGGTGCAAAATTGGTTGCAAACCGGAGCCATTTAAAAGACCTTCATGGTGCCACTTTAACCATTTGCATCCCCATGCTGTCAGAACTCATCCTCAGTGAAATGCACCAGCTCAGCAGCAAAGGGCAGATGCCGCTGCACCGCCAACTGTATGAAGCCCTGCGCCGGGCAGTGCTGCAAGGCAAGCTCCATGCCGGAGACAAGCTCCCCTCCAGCCGCGAACTCACCCAGGATCTGAACTTGTCGCGCAACACAGTAGTGGCCGCCATCAACCAGCTGGTCACCGAGGGCTACCTTGTCAGTAGGGTGGGCAGTGGCACCTATGTCAACGAGCAATCACGCCAGGTGACGCGCCTCCAGCCAGCGCGGGAAGACAAGGGGTCCGGGCTGTCGAGCCGGGGAGTTGCCGTGTCCACCCAGTTCACCTCCGCCCAACTCGAAGTGCAGCCGTTTACCCCGGGTGTGGCCGACTTCAGCGCTTTCCCGGTGGCTCTTTGGCAACGCCTGCAAAACAAGCATTGGCGCATGACCTACCCCGAGATGCTGGACTACTCGTACGGCGGCGGCCACACCCCTTTGAGGCGTGCAGTGGCCGACTACCTCCGGGTATCGCGGAGTGTGCCGGTCGATATGGATCAGGTGTTGATCACCAATGGAACCCAGCAGTCTCTCGATTTGTGCGCCCACATGCTTGCGGACCACGGGCAATGCGTGTGGATGGAAGATCCCGCCTATTGGGGCGCCGTCAAGGCATTCACTGCCGCCGGCTTACAGCTTCACCCTGTTTCGGTAGACCCACAAGGGTTGGCGCCCGGCCCTCTGGACGACCAGCACCCGCCCCGGCTGATTTACACCACGCCCTCGCACCAGTACCCGACCGGTGCCGTCATGTCGCTCGCCCGCCGGCAACAACTGCTTGCCTTGGGCCGGCAACACAACGCCTGGATCCTGGAGGACGACTACGACAGCGAGTTCCGTTTCAGCGGCCCTCCCCTCTCGTCCTTGGCCGGGCTCGATCACAGTGGCCGGGTGATTTATCTCGGGTCCTTTTCCAAGGTGCTCTACCCGGGCCTCAAGCTGGGGTATCTGGTCGTCCCCAAAAACGTGGCTGCTGCTTTCAAGCAAGCCCACTACGACCTCAACCGGCCGGGGCAACTCCCCCTGCAGGCAGCACTCGCAGAATTCATAGAGTTGGGCCATTTTGCGGCGGCCTTGCGAAAGGCGCGGCAAAGCTATGCCCAGCGCCGAAAATGCCTGCTGGACGCGCTTCAACCCATATTGGGGCCACACGCCAGCATCAGTGGCGCTGAGCAGGGCCTGCACTTGTGCCTGCAACTCCCCACGGTGTTGGACGACGAAGCATTGGCCCGCCGGATCGGACAAGCCGGCATGGTGGTTCGCCCCCTGTCCGCCTACTGCCTCGCACGGCGCGACGCCAAAGGCCTCGTGATCGGCTACGGATACGCCACCTTGCAGGACATTGCGCACTGGGGCCCGCAGCTCGCACGCTTGGTTGCTGGAGCGCTCAAAGATCTTTGAGCTGGTGATACGCCATGCCCAGCACCAAACTGGGCGTCCGCAACCAGCGCCCCCCCGGAAAGCTGCGATGCTGGATGCGCGCAAACACATCAAACCGCTCGGCCTGACCAGCAATAGCTTGCGCGACCAAACGCCCGGCCAAACCGGTCAAGGCCACTCCGTGCCCGCTGAAACCCTGCAGGTAATACACATTGCCATCGATGCGGCCGAAATCAGGTGCACGGTTCATGCTGATATCGACAAAGCCGCCCCACACAAACTCAAGGCGCGCCTTGGCCAGTTGCGGGAACACCCGGGCCATCCTCTGCTGCATGGTGGCCGCCAGATTGCGCGGCGTGGCCGTGGAGTAGCTCACCCCGCCACCGAACAAGAGCCGGTGATCTGCACTCCGGCGGAAATAGTCCACCGCAAAATTGTTGTCGCACACCGCCGCGTTTGCGGGCAGCAAGCTGCTGGCTAGCGTCTCTGGCAGAGGCTCGGTGCCTACCATGTAGGTGCCTACCGGCATGATGCGGCTGCGAATCTCCGGCGCCACCCGGGGGCCGAACTCCGGCAGGGTGCAATTGCCCGCCAGGACGGCAAAATCGGCTTGCACCTCACCGGTGGCTGTTTTGGCCGTCACCTTCGCCCCCCGCTCCAGCGCGGTGACTGGTGAGGACTCAAACACCTGCACCCCTGCCGCTAGCGCTGCACGCATGAGACCCAGGCCATACTTCAAAGGATGCAAGTGCCCCGAGACGGGCTCCCACGTCGCGGCAACATAGCGATCGCTTTGTATCTGCTCCTGCAGGGCAGCCCCCTCCAGCCAGCGGGTGCTGAACCCGTAGTCACGCTCCAGTGCAGCGGCATCGGCTTCAAGTGCACGCGCTTTGCGGGGGCGGTCGGCCACCGTCAGGTACCCGGTAGCCAGATCACACGCAATCTGGTGCTCTGCCACTCGTTCTATGAGCAGGGCCACGGCTTCCAAAGACATGTCCCACACGCTCCGGGCGAGCGCTTTGCCACCCTGCTGCTCCAGCGGCTCCTGCCCACTGGCCACGCCCACGATGAATTGCCCGCCATTGCGCCCCGACGCGCCGCTGACCACCCGATCCGCCTCCAGCAGCACGACCGAGTAGCCCGCTGCGCGCAAATCCAGCGCACAACACAAACCGGCAAAGCCACCACCCACCACCACCACATCCGCCCGGTGCGCGCCCGCCAGCGCCGCAGAGGCCGGCGGACGGGTCACACTCGCTTCGTAAAAGCTGTTGCGATGGAGCTGGGTGTCGGACTTCAGCAGGGACATGTTTGCTGCGCTTTACTTGGCCAATTTGGCGGCCTGCCCGCTCAGGTAAGTCCAGACAAATGTTGCCGCGGCATTGCTGGTGAGTTCGGCATGGTCATACGCGGGGGCGACCTCGACACAGTCCATCCCGATGAACGACAGCGGCGCCAATTCCTCCAACAAGGTCAGCACTTGAGAGCTGCTCATGCCACCGGGCTCAGGGGTTCCGGTGCCTGGGGCAAATGCGGGGTCCAGGCAATCGATGTCCAGCGTCAAATACACCGGCGTGTCGCCGATTCGCTCACGGATGGCCGCGACCACACCTGCCAGCCCATCGCCATCGCGCCCGCGCAGATCGCGGGCAGTAAAGATCAGCCCGCCTTGGTCCCGCACGTATTCCCGGGCGGCACGGGTGCCACTGGATCGCAGCCCGATCTGAATGGTTTTTTCAGCCTGCACCAGTCCTTCTTGCAGCGCTTCATAGGTCCAGGTGCCATGGCCTGAGGGCTCACCGAAATGGTCCTCCCAGGTGTCACAGTGCGCATCAAAATGGATCAGCGCCACCGCACCATGGCGGCGCTTGATCGCGCGCAGCAACGGCAGGGTGACGGAATGGTCGCCCCCTAGAAACACGCAGTGATGTTGGGCCAACAGAGCGTCCGCTTGATACTCAATCGCAGCCCGAACATTCACCAAAGGCGATGCATTCGGCAAAGCAAACTCACCCGCATCACCCAGCACATCGATCGGGGTCACCCCAAAGTACGGATGCAGCCCATCACACAACATCAACGATGCGCGCCGGATCTCCTGGGGGCCGAATCGTGCGCCCGGGCGGTTGGTTACCGCGCCGTCAAACGGGATGCCTGCAAGGGCAAACGGCTGGTGGTGAAGCGGCTCGCAAGCCAAAAAGCGATTGCTGTTGCTCGCGTAAGCGAAGGTACCTGCACCCATGAAACATCCTTTGGTCAACAAGTGGGTTGATGAAAATGGATGCGACCTTACCTGAACCACATCTCCTGCATGGAGCCACTTGACGCCAGTGACTTGGTGTAGGCTCATCGGGTCCTTGTCAGTCCGATTCACAGTGCGCCCCATGAACACCACGCCCCGGCTCCTTTCCTACGCTTTGCTGGCCTCCAGCATGGCACTCGTCGGCAGTTATGTCGCACTCTCCAAGCCGCTGGTGATGGTGCTCCCGGTGTTTTTGCTGGCGTGGCTGCGCTTTGGCATCGGCGGCTTGGCCACCATCCATTGGCTCAAGCGCCCCGCAGACGAAATGCCAATGAGCCCCGCCACCCGCAAGTTTTTGTTCTTGGAGTCCTTTTTCGGAAACTTTCTGTTCTCGATCTGCATGTTGTATGGCGTCAGCATGACCACCGCAGTGTCTGCCGGCGTCATCATGGCGGCCATACCGGCAGTCGTGGCGCTGATGAGCTGGGTGTTTCTCAAGGAAAAAATCAGTGGCCGCACGTGGCTGGCTGTCGCGTGCAGCGCTTTGGGTATCGGCTTGCTCGCACTATCAAAAAGTGAGCACTCTGCGCACGGACCATCTGCGCCAAGTGGCGATTTGACTCAAAACCACCACCTTTTGGGCAACGCTCTGGTGTTTGCCGCAGTGCTCTGCGAAGCCGCTTATGCAGTGATTGCCAAAAAGCTCACCGGTGCCCTGACTCCACGGCGCATCACCGCACTCATTAATTTGTGGGGCTTTGCGTTGATGACACCTCTGGGCGCTTACGTCGCCTGGTCGTTTGACTTCGGCTCAGTGACGACAGGCTCCTGGCTGCTGCTGCTGTTTTACTCTTTGGCCGCCAGTGTATGGACCGTGTGGCTGTGGATGAGCGGCCTGAAAAACGTGCCCGCTTCACGCGCCGGGGTGTTCACCGTGATGCTGCCGATATCAGCGGCCGTGGTGGGCGTTTTAGTTCTGGGCGAGCCACTGGGCGGCCTTCAGATGGTGGCGTTCGGCATCGCTGTGTTGAGCGTTGTACTGGCAACGCTGCCGGGGCGCGGCAGCGCACCCTCACACTAAGGGGCGGGGCGCGATCACCATGCCGTCCCGGTCGGCATATAACCAGTCACCCGGGCGCACCCACACGCCCTGCACCCGCACCGGGAGCTGCACCAAACCCTGTTGACGTTTTTCGGTAGGCAACGGCATGGGCGCCAGAGCCCGGATGCCCACAGGCTGCTGCTCCAGCTCTGCAAGATCGCGGACACACCCGTTCACCACAATACCGGCCCACCCGTTACGGGCCGCTGCTGCGGCCAAATTGCCTCCGACCAACGCCCGCTGCATCGAGGCACCGCCATCGACCACCAGCACCTGCGCCACGCGGCCCGTTGGCGTGTCCAGCCACCCCTGAGAATCCACCGCCTGTTTCACAAAGCTGTTGTCTTCCAAACACTGCACGGTATACACCGGCCCACAGAAGGCTGACAGTCCGCCGAACTCTCTAAAGACAGGGGGCAGCACCCTGAAATCACCGCTGCTGTCACTCTTGTAGAGATCGCAAAAGTCACAGGTGGAAAACGGAGGAAACACGAAACCGGACATCAGGGCACTCCTTGAGGACTCAATTGCATGGATTCTCCAATGAAAAAAACAACATTCGCGCAGGAAAATTGACCATGCTCCCTTGGAAAGCCGCTTTTTTGCCATTAGCATGTGCGACACCAGTGAAGAAGCTTTTTTTTGCTGGGCTAAAACCAACTTCAAAAAGGACAATTCACCATGGCAACTGCGAAAAAAGCGCCGGCTAAGAAAGCCGCTGCACCAGCAAAGAAAGCTGCTCCTGCAACCAAGGCTGCAGCACCTGCGAAGAAAGTAGCCGTCAAGGCTGCGGCTCCTGCAAAGAAAGCCGCTGCACCCGCCAAGAAAGCTGCAGCACCTGCGAAGAAGGCCCCCGCCAAAAAGCGCACTGTGAACGCCGCGTTCATGAAAGCCCTGACCCCCAGCTCCGCACTGGCAGCAGTGGTTGGTTCAGCTGCATTGCCACGCACCGAAGTGGTGAGCAAGCTCTGGACATACATCAAAAAGCACGGTCTGCAAGACGCGGCCAACAAGCGCAACATCAACGCCGATGCCAAGCTCAAAGAAATCTTCGGCAAAGCCCAAGTCACCATGTTTGAATTGGCTGGCCTGATCGGCAAGCACCTGAAGTAAGTCGCCTGCGCGACTACCAAAAAAGGCCGGACTCTCCGGCCTTTTTTTATTCGTGGTAAAGGTCAAAAAAGCCGCGATCTGGACCCCGGAACACCTAGGGTTTTCCGCCAATTTTTATTGGTATGGTTTATGCATAATCGCCACCTTTAAACCAAGGGATTTTTACCCATGAAACTCCAGGTACTCGCTCTCGCCGCAACCATGGCATTCGGAGCAACCGCATTGCAGGCCAAGACATTCAAATGGTCCAGCTCCAGTGATATCGCTACTTGGGACATCCACTCCCAAAACAACGCACTCCAAAACGGCATTCACGCCGCGGTCTACGAAAGCCTCGTTTACTACAACAGCAAGACTTTCAAGATCGAACCCGTACTGGCAACTGCCTGGAAAGACATTTCTCCCACCCAGATGCGCTTCACTTTGCGTAGTGGCGTGAAGTTTCATGACGGAAGCCCGTTGACTGTGGATGACGCTGTGTTCTCCATCCAGCGCGCCATGATGCCGACATCGAACTTCACCCCCTACATCCAGGGCGTGGACAAGGTCGTCAAGGTCAACGAAACCACCTTCGATGTGTACAGCAAGACGCCCAACCCCGTTCTGCTGAACCAGATGACCGAGCTGCGTGTGATGAGCAAAGCCTGGGCCGAGAAGAACAAGTCTGTTGCCCCCAAGGACATCAAGACCCAAGAAGAGAATTTTGCCCACCGCAATGCCAACGGCACCGGCCCTTACATGCTCAAAGAGTGGTTGCCGGACCAAAAGCTGGTTCTCACCCAAAACAAAGGCTGGTGGGGCAAGAGTGATTCGAATGTGACAGAAATTGTCTACACCCCCGTCAAGGCAGTGGCTACCCGTATGGCGGCCTTGCTCTCCGGCGAAGTGGACCTGGTGCTGGACCCCAGCCCGCAAGACTTGCCACGCGTGCGCTCCAACCCCGAGTTGAAGGTGATGGACGGCATTGAAAACCGCACCATCTTTTTCGGCATGGACCAGTTCCGCGACGAGCTCGTGGGCAGCAACATTAAGGGCAAAAACCCGCTGAAAGATGTGCGCGTCCGCAAGGCGCTCTACCAGGCAATCGACGTAAACGCCATCACCCGCGTCACCATGCGTGGACTGGGTCAAGCCACCGGCGCCATCGTGGCCCCTCAGGTCACTGGCTGGACCGAAGCTGTGCACAAGCGTTACCCGTTCGACGTGGCGGCTGCTCAAAAGCTGTTGGCCGATGCCGGCTACAAAGACGGTTTTGAAGTGGATCTGGCTTGCCCGAATAACCGCTACATCAACGACGAACAGATCTGCCAGGCCGTAACTGCCATGTGGTCGCGTATCGGCGTCAAGGCGAAGCTGCGCACCATGCCTTTGGTGACCTACTTCCCCATGATCCAGCGCAATGAAGCCAGCATTTACATGCTGGGCTGGGGCGTGCCCACATTTGATGCGCTGTACAGCCTGCAATCCCTGGTTCGTACCGTGGGCGCCGGCGGTGACGGTAACTACAACGTAGGCCGCTACAGCAACCCCCAGATGGACGCTTTGATCGAGCGCACCAAAAAAGAAACCGACCTGAAGCTACGCGCCGAATTGCTCACTAAAGCACTTCAACTGCACAACGACGACGTTGCCAATATTCCTTTGCATAACCAAGTCATTCCTTGGGCCATGAAGAAAAACATTGACGTGGTCCACCGCGCAGACAACCGCCTCGACTGGCGCTTGGTCAAAGTTAAGTAAGACCGCACTTCTTTAGTAAACGGGGTCGCGGCAGTATCTGCCGCGACCCTCATTTTTTTGAATCTATGTTTGCATTCATAGTGCGGCGCTTGGCGCAAGCGGCATTGGTGATGGTCACCGTTGCCCTCATATCGTTCATGCTGTTTCAATACGTTGGCGACCCTGTCGTCTTCTTGTTGGGACAGGATGCAACGCAAGAGCAAATCAAGGAACTGCGTCAGGCCCTGGGCCTTGACCAACCTTTTATTGTTCAGTTCTGGCATTTCCTCAGTAATGCTGCCCAGGGTGAGTTCGGTTTCAGTTTGCGCCAGGGGACCCAGGTCTCCGCGCTGATTGCCGAGCGTTTCCCTGCCACCCTTGAGCTCGCTTTGGTCGCTGGTTTTCTGGCACTTGCGGTCGGGATCCCCATGGGGGTTTATGCTGCGCTCAAACGCGGCTCGTTCTTGAGCCAAGTGTTCATGACGCTGTCGCTTCTGGGCGTCTCGCTTCCCACCTTCTTGATCGGCATTTTGTTGATTCTGGTGTTCGCCGTAACGCTGGGCTGGTTCCCGAGCTTCGGCCGTGGAGAAGTGGTGAAGATCGGCTGGTGGACCAGCGGTTTGCTGACGGCTAAAGGCTGGCACCACATCGTGTTGCCGGCAGTCACTTTGGCTATTTTTCAGCTCACCCTGATCATGCGACTGGTACGTGCGGAGATGTTGGAAGTCTTGCGGACCGACTACATCAAGTTCGCGCGCGCGCGGGGCCTGACGACACGAGCTGTTCACTTCGGGCATGCGCTGAAAAACACGCTGGTACCCGTGATGACGATCACCGGCTTGCAGCTGGGCGGTTTGATTGCCTTCGCCATCATTACGGAAACTGTGTTCCAGTGGCCGGGCATGGGCCTCTTGTTCATACAGGCGGTGACGTTTGCAGACATTCCGGTCATGGCCGCTTACCTCTGCCTGATTGCCTTGATCTTTGTGGTCATCAACCTGATCGTGGACCTGCTGTATTTCGCGGTGGATCCGCGGCTGCGTGCCGGCAAGTCCAGCGGGCATTGAGCCACAGAACCCAACCTTATTTCCCTCACAGAGGAACATCAATTGAACTCTCTATTTCACCGGTGGTGGGATGGCGATGTGGGCTATAGCTTCCGCACGTCCCCTACTGCCATCTTCGCTGCGCTGATTGCACTCACCTGTCTGGTGTGTGCGCTCTTTGCGCCTTGGATTGCACCTCATAACCCGTTTGACCTGTCCACGCTGCAGCTGGACAACGCCCGACTCCCGCCCGCCTGGAGTGAAGGCGGCAAAGCCGGCTACCTGCTGGGTACCGACGATCAGGGCCGCGACATTTTGTCCGCCTTGATGTACGGCGCCCGCATCTCACTGGCCGTGGGGCTCGCCTCCGTGGTGTTGTCACTACTGGTCGGGGTCAGCTTTGGCCTGCTGGCGGGCTTCCTGGGTGGTTGGGTTGACGCCTTGCTGATGCGCTTGTGCGACGTGATGCTCTCCTTCCCCGCAATCCTGGTCGCTTTGCTGATTGCGGGTGTGGGCCGCGCGCTCTTCCCTAATGCACATGAGTCGCTCGCCTTTGGCGTACTGATCATCTCGATCTCCCTGACGGGTTGGGTGCAATACGCCCGCACCGTGCGCGGCAGTACCCTGGTTGAGCGCAACAAGGAATATGTGCAAGCTGCGCGAGTCACCGGTGTGGCACCGCTTCGCATCATGCGCAAGCATGTGCTACCCAACGTGCTCGGCCCCGTGTTGGTGCTAGCCACGATCCAAGTAGCCACGGCCATCATCACCGAAGCCACCCTTTCCTTCCTTGGCGTTGGTGCGCCACCCACCTCTCCGTCGCTAGGTACCCTGATCCGGGTCGGCAACGACTACCTGTTCTCCGGCGAATGGTGGATCACCATTTTCCCGGGCGCGATGCTGGTCCTGATTGCCCTGAGCGTTAATTTGCTGGGTGATTGGTTGCGCGATGCCCTGAACCCTCGCTTGAGATAAGCACCTATGAGTTTGTTACAAGTTAAAAATCTGGTGGTGGAATTCCCATCACGCAGGGGCACGCTGCGTGCGCTCGATCAAGTCTCGTTCGACATTGCACCCGGAGAAATTCTGGGTGTTGTCGGTGAATCCGGTGCCGGCAAATCGCTGACCGGGGCGGCGATCATCGGCTTGCTGGAGCCGCCGGGCCGCATCGGCAGCGGCGAGATCCTGCTTGAAGGCCAGCGTATCGACAACCTGCCGCAAGATCGCATGCGTGCGATACGCGGCCGCAAGATCGGCGCGATCTTTCAGGATCCGCTGACCTCGCTGAACCCGCTCTACTCGGTCGGCCGGCAACTGATTGAAACCATCACCACCCACCTGCCACTGAACCAGGCACAGGCGCGTGAACGGGCGATTCAGCTGCTCAAAGACACCGGCATTCCGGCCGCAGAACAGCGGATCGACCACTATCCGCACCAGTTCTCTGGCGGCATGCGCCAGCGCGTCGTGATCGCTTTGGCCTTGGCCGCAGAACCCAAGCTGATTGTGGCTGACGAACCCACCACGGCACTGGACGTCTCCATCCAGGCGCAAATCATCACCTTGCTCAAGACCATCTGCAAAGAGCGTGGTGCTGCGGTCATGCTGATTACCCACGACATGGGCGTGATTGCCGAGACCTGCGACCGCGTGGCTGTGATGTATGCAGGCCGGGTGGCTGAAATCGGCCCCGTGCACGATGTGATCAACCGGCCGTCACACCCCTATACGGCGGGCCTGATGGCCTGTATCCCCGACATGAGCCAAGATCGCGAAAACCTCCATCAGATTGATGGTGCCATGCCACGACTAAATGCCATCCCACAAGGCTGCGCATTCAACCCTCGCTGCACCCGCACCATCGCCAAGTGCACCCAACAACGCCCCGACCTGATGCAGGCAGGCAACACCCAAGCAGCCTGCTGGCTGCACGAGGCTGGAGGTGCCGCATGAGCCAAGACGCACAACCGCTGGTCAGGGCGACTGACCTCGCCAAGACCTTTGACGTCTCTGCCCCCTGGCTGAACCGGGTAATCGAGCGCAAACCCAAGATGCTGCTGAAGGCAGTGAATGGCGTGAGCTTTGATATCGAACGCGGCACCACCCTCGCTCTTGTGGGTGAGTCCGGATGCGGCAAAAGCACGGTGGCGCGTTTGCTGGTCGGTTTGTATGAACCCACCCGTGGCGGCTTTGAATTCGATGGGCAAGATGCCCATGCCGCATTCAAAACCCCAGAGGGACGCAAACTGCGCCGCCGGGTGCAGATGGTGTTCCAAGACCCTTATGCCAGCCTGAATCCGCGCTGGACGGTGGGTGACATCATTGCCGAGCCCCTGATCGAGCATGAAATCCTGAGTGAGCAAGCTGCCCTGGATCAACGCGTGGGCGAGCTGCTGGAGTCTGTCGGACTCTCGGCGCAAGACCGCGTCAAGTTTCCGCACCAGTTTTCGGGTGGCCAGCGTCAGCGCATTTCGATTGCACGGGCTTTGGCGACCCAGCCGGAGTTTCTGGTGTGCGATGAACCCACCTCCGCTCTGGATGTGAGTGTGCAGGCGCAAGTGCTCAACATCATGAAAGACCTGCAGCGCAAGCAGGGGCTGACCTACCTGTTCATCTCGCACAATCTCGCGGTGGTGCGGCATGTCAGCGACCAGGTTGGGGTCATGTACTTGGGTGGCTTGGTGGAGTTGGCTGACAAACACACGCTGTTCGACAGCCCGCGTCACCCCTACACCCGCATGTTGCTAGATGCCATTCCCAAAATGCACGACACCGGGCGCGCACGTACGGCGGTGGCAGGCGAAGTGCCAAACCCGCTCAACCCGCCATCGGGTTGTGCGTTTCACCCACGCTGCCCGCACGCCAATGCACGCTGCAAGAGTGAAAAGCCGGAAATGAAGAAGCTCGATGGCATTCGCGTCGCATGCCACGCAGTGGAGGAAGGCCGAATCTGATCGGCTGAACCGCCTCCGCCCCAGCCGGGGCAAAGCACCTCAAAGCGCTCGCAGACCTTGTTCAGCGAGCGCTTTTTTTTGCGATGAGTTCTACTGCGCGGCCGGTAGCAAAGCGGGCCGAACGCTTTTATGATGTGCAAAATAGCCAAGCGTTGGAGGCACTCATGATCGTTACACTCGTCCGTACAGCACTCGTAACCCTGCTAATACTGGCCGCTCCTTTGAGCCCGGCCAAAACGTTCAAGTGGGCAGCTGCGAGCGACGTACTGTCCTGGGATCCGCATAGCCAAAACGCCGGTCTTCAAAACGGTATCCACGCGGCGGTGTACGAGAGCCTCGTGTATTACAACAGCCGGACTTTTGAGATCGAGCCTCTACTGGCGCGCCAGTGGCAACAAATCACCCCTACACACTTGCGCATCACCCTGCGCTCCGGGGTCAAGTTTCACGACGGGCGTCCATTCACTGCTGACGATGCGGCTTTTTCCATCCTGCGCGCAATGAAGCCCACCTCCACGTTCAGCCCCTTCACCCAGGGCATTGTGCGTGTCGTAAAAATTGACGACTTGAGGCTAGACATCCACACCAAAACACCAAACCCGGTCCTTCTCAACCAACTCACAGAGCTGCGCATACTCAGCGAGTCGTGGGCAAAGGAAAACGACTCGACAAATCCCAAGGACATCAAATCCAAGTCAGAAAACTACGCCCACCGTAATGCCAACGGTACCGGCCCTTTTGTACTCAAGGAATGGATCCCCAATCGGGACATCATTCTTACCCGCAACCCTGCATGGTGGGGGTCAATGGAGTCCAACGTCACAGAAATTGTTTTCAGTCCCATACCCAGTTTGCCCAGCCGGATGGCGGCACTGGAAAACAAGAGTATCGACCTGGTGCTCGACCCTAGTCCACAAACCCTGCTAACCATACGCAACAACCCAGACTTCAAAGTACTCACGGGCGCAGAGAACCGCACTTTGTTCATTGGGATGGATCATTTCAGTGATCAGCTCAAGGGCAGCAATGTCAAAGGCAAAAACCCGCTGAAAGATTTGCGTGTTCGCAAAGCGCTGTACACCGCGATAGACACAGGCGCAATCACCCGGGTGACCCTGCGCGGGATGGGACAGGTAACCGGCGCACTGATAATGCCCAAGGTCAATGGTTGGACAGAGGCGCTCAGCCAGCGGCCTGAATTCAGCATCTCCGACGCCAAAGCCCTCCTGGGCCAAGCAGGTTACCCGGACGGATTCGAGATGGAACTCTCGTGCCCCAACAATCGCTACCCCAATGATGAAGACATCTGCAAGGCGATCACGGTGATGTGGGAGCGTATCGGAGTAAAAACCAAGTTGACGACCTACCCGTTCACTGACTACTTCCCCCGCTTGCAACGCCACGAATTGGGTGCCTATCTGATCGGTTTCGGCCCTTCCACATTTGATGGCTTGAACACGCTTCAATCTCTAGTCGAAACCCGCACCCGGAACAGTGGTGACGGCAATTTCGGACGCTACAGCAACCCCGCCATGGATGCCCTCATTGGCAGAATCAGGATGGAGCTGGACCCCAAAGCCCGCACCGACCTCATTACCGAAGCCCTACAACTTCAAAATGATGAAGTGGCCAATATTCCGTTGATCAACCAAATCATCCCTTGGGCAATGCGGAGCAACGTAAGCATCGTTCACCGCCCGGACAACCGAATCGACTGGCGCATTCTTCAGCTCAACTAGCGCAAGCCCAGACAGTGCGCTCTGCTCAATCCCCGAGCGAGTGGGCGCTCTAGCAAACTTCGTAGAGCTCCAATGGCAGTCCATCGGGATCGGCAAAAAAAGTAAACCGCTTGCCGGTGTACTCGTCGACCCGCACTGCTTCCACCGCGAGGCCTTGTGCCTCGAGTTGCTGTTTGGCAAGCTCCACATCGGCCACCGCAAAACACAGGTGCCGCAAGCCACACGCCTCCGGGCGTGAAGGGCGCGGTGGCGGGTTCGGGAACGAAAACAACTCGATCTGCGAGCCATCCGGCAATGCGAGGTCCAGCTTCCAGGAATCGCGCGCGCTACGGTAGTTCTCCGCCAACACGCGCAAACCCAAAACCTCGACATAAAAGTGCTTGGAGCGGGCGTAGTCCGACGCAATCACCGCCACATGGTGCACACCTTGCAACTGCAGCGCAGGCATGGCGCTCATCGCTTGAGGGCGTTTTGGGTCAGGCTCTGCAGGGTTCCGCGGGTGCTGATGAGCTCAGGCTCCAGCACCACCTCAATCACGGTGCCCTGGGGCCGGGCCAAGGCGGCAAGCAGCTCGGCCTCAAAATCTGCACTCTTGCGGATCGTGACACCGGCATAGCCATAGGCCCTTGCCAGCGCACTGAAGTCGGGGTTCGCCAGCGCGGTACCGGCCACATGCTCTGGATATTCGCGCTCTTGGTGCATGCGGATGGTGCCGTACATGCCGTTGTTCAGCAGCAAAATGATGCTCTTGGCACCGTGCTGCACCGCGGTGGCAAGCTCTTGCCCGTTCATCAGGAAATCGCCATCCCCGGCAATTGTGAACGCCACCCGGCTCTGGCCGCTGCCAGTCGCTTCTTGACTCAAAATCGCCGCCGCAATACCTGCGGGCACGCCATAGCCCATGGCGCCGTTGGTCGGCGCCAACTGGGTCTTGTGTCCGGCGGCCAAGCCGGTGTAGCGGTAAAAACGGTGCAACCAGCTAGCAAAGTTGCCGGCACCGTTGGTCAGCACCGCATCGGCAGGCAAGTGCTTTTGCAAACAAGCGATCACATGGGGCATGTCCACCAAACCGCGCTCGTTGTCGGCCGGCAAATCGGCAATCACCGAGGGCACCAAATTCGCCTGGTAGTCGGCATTGCAGGCCTGCGTCCAAGCCTCCCACGGGACATTCACCGGTGCGGTCAACACCTCCAGAGAGCGGGCCGCGGCGCGCATGTTGGCGTGGATGGCCAGATCCGCCTGGTACACCCGGTTGAGCTCTTCTGCACTGGCGTGGATGTGCACCAGCGTCTGCGCCGCTTTAGGCGCTTGCAGCAGGGTATAGCCACCGGTGGTCATTTCACCCAAACGGGGGCCGATGGCAATGATCAAGTCACTGTCGCGCACCCGCTTGGCAAGCGCCGGGTTGATGCCGATGCCCACATCGCCCGCGTACTGCGGGTGGTGGTTGTCAAAGGTGTCTTGAAAGCGGAACGCATTGCCGACCGGCAAGCGCCAGTTTTCAGCGAAGCGCTGCAGCGCTTGCGCGGCCTGCGGCGTCCACCCCCCACCCCCTGCAATCACGAAGGGGCGCTCTGCTTTTAAGAGCAGCTGGCGCAGATCCCGCAGGGCACCAGGGTCGCTCCAGGCCTCGACAGGCTCGACACGGGCCAGCGGCTGCGGAAGCTGCCCCGCGGCATCGGGCACCAACACTTGCGTCAACATGTCTTCCGGCAACACCAGCACCACCGGGCCGGGGCGCCCATTCATGGCGGTTGCAAAAGCGCGCGCCACGTATTCGGGAATGCGTTTCGCATCGTCAATCCGCTCGACCCGCTTGGCCATGCCCAAGGCGCTGGGGCCGAACATGACCCGGTAATCCATTTCCTGAAAAGCCTCGCGGTCGCGCTGGTCGCTGGCCACATCCCCGATGAAAAGCACCATCGGCGTGGAATCCTGAAACGCGGTGTGCACACCAATGCTGGCATTCGTAGCCCCCGGGCCGCGGGTCACAAAACAAATACCGGGGCGGCCGGTCAGCTTGCCCTGGGCTTCTGCCATGAACGCAGCACCGCCCTCTTGCCGGTTGATGATGAAGCGAATCTGATCCCGGTAGCGGTGAAAGCCATCGAGCACCGCCAAATAGCTTTCCCCCGGCACACCAAAAGCGTGGGTAACGCCCTGTGCAATCAAGCACTGGACCAAGAGGTGCCCGGCGAGTGCGGGGGTGGAGGTGTCAAGAGTGGGTGTGGATGTCTGCATGCCCGACATTGTGCCGCTAGGTGCCATGCGCAGGGCGCACAGACCTATGCCATTTCCGCCAGTGCCACCCCGCCCTCCAGGTGCCACACCTGTGTGTGCCCCCGCGCCCGCAAGAGCGCTGCGGCTTGGCGACTGCGTGCGCCGCTGCGGCAGAACATGACCACTGGGCCGAAGGCTTGCGATAGGTCTGCAGGCATGCTGTGGCGAAGAGCCTCCATGGGCACATTCAGGGTGCTGGCTTGCGTCCACGGCAGCAAGTTGTGGCTGGCCTGGTGCTCGGCCACATCGCGGACATCGACCATCCGGGCGTCCGGGTGGCGTTGAAAGAAATCACCCAGGGCGTCAGCTGACAGGCCGCCCTCGCTACCGCATTCGATGGCCAGGTCAGGCCCGCCATTAACTGGGGCAGCGCCCGTACAGCAGGCCCGCAGCACTTGGCCGCAGACGGCGATGCGGGCACATGCCTCGTCGATGAAGGCTGCGTCTACTGTGGCGCCTATCGAGAGGCGCACCGCGCCCTCGGTCTGCCAGGCCGGCAAGCCCATGGCCTGCAGCACATAGCTGGGTTCGGCTTTGGCGGCACTGCAAGCGCTGCCTGCGCTGATGCGCATCCCGGCCGCGTCAAACACATTGAGCAGCGTTTTGCTGTCGATGCCGGGAACCGAAAAATTGAGCGTGGTTGGCAAGCTGCCTTCAAAGGGCATGTTGAACACCACGCCGGGCAATGCTGCCTGCAGCGCATCGGCCAGGCGGGCACGGTAGTGCGCCAGTTGCGCGTGGCTGCGGAACACCGCGTCGCCCCCGTCTTCCAGCACCTGCAACACGGCGCCCAGGGCGGCAATGCCGGGCATGTTTTCGGTGCCGGCGCGGTGCCCGCCCTCTTGGCCACCACCGGCCATCAGCGCGGTGTAGGGGCTGCCCTCCCGCACATAGAGCATGCCGATGCCTTTGGGCGCATAGAGCTTGTGGCCGGAGAACGGCGCGTAGTCGATGCGGGTGGCCGCCAAATTCAACTCGAGCTTACCCAGCGCCTGCACACAGTCCACCAGCCACAAAGCGCGGGAGCCGCTAGCCTGCAACGTGGCCTCTATACCGGCAATGTCCGACACCACTCCCGTCTCGTTGTTGGCGGCCATGGTGCACAGCAAGGTCGCGCCCGGCAGGTGTTGCTGCAGGAATGCCAGTTCGTGCAAGCCGTGTGTGTTGACCGGCACGGTCAGCACCGGCAGGTTCAGGCCCAACAGCTGGTTCCAGTGCGCCACCGCTTGTGGCACCGCTTTGTGCTCGGTGGCACCCAGCAAAATCGGCCCGTTTACCGCTTCGCCAGCATCACGGCGTGCGCGCGCGGCACACAAGGCCGACAGCACAGCCGTTTGAATGCCTTCGGTAGCCCCGCTCCCGAACACCAACTGCCCATTCTCGGTACCCAGCACCCGGGCGGCCTGCGCACGCACCCGATCAAGCACGGCCTTGGCGCGCAAGCCGGTGCTGTGGCTGCTGCTGGGGTTCCCAAATTGGCCGGACAAGGCCCGCACCGCGGCATCCCGAGCGGCGGGCAAGACCGGTGTTGTGGCATTGCAATCCAGGTAAATCTCGTGGGCAGGTGCGTGCATGGAGGTCGTCGTAGGGTGGTGAAAACAAGCCCTCGATGGTAGGCAGGCCCCCACTAACAAACATCTTATTTTTTACTCATATTCAGCGAACCATAGAATATTCATTCTCCAATAACACACCATTGAAGCAATGAAAGCCCATAAAGAACTGGACCGCACTGACCGTGCCATCTTGAGTGAGCTGCAAAAAGACGGCACCCTGTCGGTGGCACAGCTGAGTGAAAAGATCGGCCTGTCCACCACCCCGTGTTGGAAACGGGTGAAAGCGATGGAAGAGTCCGGCCTGATCGAAAAGCGCGTGGCCATCGTGAACCGCGAACAAGCCGGCCTGCCGGTCACCGTGTTTGTGAGCCTGCGCACCAACCGGCACGACGAAGCCTGGCTGCGCGAATTCGCCGCCGCGGTGGCCGGCATGCCCGAGGTGCAAGAGTTCCACCGCATGAGCGGCGATGTGGACTACCTGCTCAAGGTGGTGGCTGCCGACATCGCCGGCTACGACCGTTTCTATAAGCGCCTGATCCAGCTCGCAGAGCTCTCTGGCGTGTCATCGGCCTTCTCGATGGAGCAGATCAAGAGCACCACGGCACTACCATTGTGAAAGCAGCTTGCGCATATTCCATGGGCGCTAGCGGCTGATTTGTTTCAGTTAATTACTGCTGTCGGGGCATACATAGCCCAAATCTTAAAAGCCTAGAAGCCCCAGTACACGCAGCCCTACCCACCATCGCAGGGTGGATCTGCGGCACATAGCAACTGAGGGCGTGCCGAGAGTTTCAACCTCCAAAATTTGGTCTTTAATTTTTTTTAATGTAAATTTCCTCAAGCGAATTTCATTTTTTCGGTACAAAAAATTAAAACCAAACGTGACCTCTTTTAATTCAAACAGATTGTTATCGCTTACCTCTGTCGCGTTTTTAGTGGGGTGCACCAGCCTTCACAGGCCTGGCTATGAGGCAGTGACGTACTTCGCGCCAGACTGCGCCAACCAAGCAGCCCAGATGAGATACCTGAATAAATTGAAACATATAAAAAGTAATGATGGTACTAACGAAGTCCGATACAACCAAACAATCGATATTCAAATTGAAAGATTAGCCTACTACTGTGCGAACTCGAAATAAATTGGTAACAGCGACTTTGGGAAGCTTATTACTTCTTAACGGCTGTACAACCACAACAACTGCAGGCATGGATGTTGTGGATCTCAATTACTTCCAAATAGATTGTCGAATCAGGGAGCAGCAGTTGCAGTTTCTACAAAGACAAATTCCCTCGAAAAATGATCGGCTCCTTAATGGCCTTCGTATGACCAGTTTGAGTGGCAATATCTTCAGTGCATTAGAAGGTACTCGCTCTGAAAACCGAGCCACATTCGATGGCAAACAAGCCGCCATCGCTGAGAACTTAATTACTGCTATTCGACGCCATTGCCCACCACTAAAACCTAACACACCGCAATGCTTGCATTTAGAAGAAAACATGCCCAGCGGAGCAAGCTCGGGCACACAGTGCCGAGCAAAGGACGGACGCGCAGCAATCACCCGATGGGAGGCAATGACCAATGAATAAGACTTTTATTACGATATTTATGGCATGGACACTAGTGGGCTGCGGCACTGCAACGCGCACTGATCCACAAGTGTTGTCGGCCAAACTAATTGAAAAAGAAACCCCAGCTTGGTTTTTAAAGCCTGAAACCAATCCCTCCAACCATCAGGCAGTGGGCGATGGCGTCTCAGCCAGCATGAGCGGTGCGCTCAGCAATGCACGAACCGCTGCGTTTGAAGGCCTCTGCCAAAGTGCGGGCTCTGTGGTTCGCAGCCAAAGCAAGCAATTTAGGCAAGACACGGCCCAAAGCAGTCAGCAGGTCAACACCACCGCCACGCGCACCTTTTGTCCAGACCTTGATGTAGCCGCTGCCACGGTAGAAAAACAGCACATTATTCGCGATGGCTCCCGGTTTCGCGCATTTGTACTGCTAAGCCTGAGCAAAGGTGATGCGGGCTCTAGAGACTTTAAATCGACGTCAGAGGCAGAGTTCAAAGAGCTTGATCGTATGAACAGCGAATACAAAAACAACAAGCAATAATCCGCATGAATAAGGGCCTTAAAACAGTAGATTTTGAATTAAGCCAACAGCAAGTTAGCTTAATTAACAATCACTTCAAAAAGAGAGCCTTGGCTTGCAAACTGGAAGATGAAGACACTTCGGGCAGTGTAAAAGTAGTGCTGGAATGGGTTCCCGGCATTGGCCGACATATCACGGCTTACTATGACGGCGAGGTAACTGGAGCTGAGATAGCCTAATGTATATTTATAAAAAAACAGGGGTAAAACTACTCACGCGTTGCGAAGATCCTGCAGAGATTCCTGCCATGGATCGGGCGGTTGCGCTCGCAAGCTGCCAGTTATTAATTGGACTGGACAGAAGCTTTGTAGAAGATATATTTTTTAGCCGCGCCGTCGCCGCATGCAATGGTGCTTGGGTATGGTCGGAGCAAGTACTTCAAGCTATGGCACACGCCATACCGATGCCAGTGCACGACAGCGCGAGCCCCGCTACACCTAAGAGGCAAAGAAGCCCCGCCGTAGACCGCATCCGCCTGTACGGTCGCTCCGAGCTGGGTGCCCCATCGTCCGCACTAGTTACTCCTGAGCGGGTTTTAGAAACCAACAGCAGCACGTTCAGCAACATCGCTTGCAGCGCACAGTTCCGGTTGCAAATTGCCAAAGACACGATCGAGTGGTTATCCAAGGCGCCCGACCCTGCGCTTGAGCTCCAATGCATACAAAGCGCACGCTATTTAGGAGCGTCATTGAGTCTGCCCGCAGTGCAAACGCGGGTGCTTGAGCTGATGGCTTTAGCTTTGGTGAGTGAGCCATTCAAATGCGCGCTTGCGGGCGTTGCTCTGAGCAACATGTCTACCGCAGTAAACATCATTGCTCGGTGGGTTGGTGCCGATCGACTGGCGATTCACACTTTGTTTTCCTCTTACGGGCCTTTGGCGCAAGCCGGAGTGCATGAGGGCATGCTGCGGCAAATTGGTGATTTGGAGTCCGCACTGCGGCTGGACAACTTCGCCTTGGCTACGCAGCTACAGGAAACGCACGTTAGCCAAGAGGCCTTTTTGAACAGTTTTTTGAATTTGGCGGCACCCGCGCAAATCGCGACCGACGCGGTTCCACACCTCTCAGAGTTTCACCTGCTCGCCACGTCACTTCTTGCGCAGGCCGCCGCTGCTGGCCAGCAAGGAGTCAACGTCATGCTTTATGGCGCGCCGGGCTCTGGCAAAACGGAATACGCCAAGTTGCTGGCACAAGAATCCAAATTGGCACTCTACGAAGTACCTTGCGCCACCAATATGGGCAACAGCTTGGAGCCGCACCAACGGCTCGCCTCATTTTTGATGATGCTCAATGCACTCAAGGGGCGAACAGACGCGGCACTGCTGTTCGACGAGTCAGAAGAGGTTTTCGACTTGCCGATAGACCGCGGACAAAAGGTCAATAAAGCGTGGATGAATCAACTCATTGAGCGCACGCCAGTGCCTGTGATTTGGACCGGCAACTCGATCGCTGACGTAGACCCCGCACACCTACGGCGCTTCTCGCTACTGAAAGAGTTCAAAACCGCGCCCAGGGCTGTTAAAGAAAGCTACACACGCAAATACCTGGACGTGCTACAGCTACCTGAGCAGATGCTGCAAACCATCATCGATATGCCCGACTTGACACCAGGTCATATCCAAAACGCCGCTCGCACAGTGACATTGGCTGGCCCGAACAACGATGTGCAAGCCAGCCTCTGGATCAGCGAACAGCTCAATACATCGCGCAAAGCCTTGGGGCTCAGCAGCCTGCAAGCCACAGCAACACAAACAACCGCCTACTCCTCAGAGTTTTTGAATATCTCCCACGGCCCCAGCCCTGAGCGACTTATTGACTACTTGAAACGATCTCCCAAACTGAGCCTGTGCCTCTACGGTACACCGGGCACAGGTAAAACCGGATTCGCAAAACACATAGCTGAATCGCTCGGCCGAGACATCATCATCAAAACAGCCGGTTCACTCTTATCCAAGTACATCGGTGACACCGAACAGCGCATAGGCGCCATGTTTGACGAGGCATCTGCCGCAGGCCCCGAAACCGTGTTGTTACTTGATGAGGCAGATACCTTATTGCGCAACCGCGACGGTGCCCGCTACAGCTGGGAGATTTCTCATACCAATGAATTTCTGACGAGGATGGAAGCATTCCCCGGCACCTTCATTTGCACAACCAACCTGATGAATGAACTGGACTCAGCCATCTTGCGGCGCTTTCAGTTCAAGCTGCGCTTCAATGTGTTGACCACTGAACAGGCAAGTGCAATGTATCAACGCATTTTCTCAGAGGCCGCACCAGCCACATTACATAACGTAGGCGGATTAGTGCCAGCCGATTTTGTAAATGTGCAACGCCAAAAACTGGTGTACGGAGATGAACTGGATTCAGCAGAATATGTAGCCCTGCTGGAGGCAGAGGTAACCAGTAGACGCGGTGGAAATTACTACTACAAATCTATCGGATTTACGACCCGATTAGAAACGTAAAAACGCCATGAACTTTACTTTGGTATTTTCAAACTACGAAGGTTCTGAACTGACTGTCGGGTTGCTCTTCATACCTTGCGCAGCACGGGTGCAAGGCGGCGAGATTTTAGTTATTCCTGATCAAACAACGCCGCATCATCAGCAGGGCAGCTTGGGTAGGCTACTGAATTTAGCGATATTTACGCCCAAACTAAAGATGCGAGCAAAAAACATTTTGCCCGTTATTCACAATACTGGCCACGGTACTGAAGAAGATCTCAGCTCACTCATTACAGATTGCAAATTCGAGGGCCACTCAATTTAAACGATCAATTCGCAATAGCAAACACAATAAGGAAAGTACACCACCTATGGCAAACCTATCTTCTTCTTTAGAGCATTTAATGAAGCAAATTGGAAAGGAGTGCATCTATAAAGAAGGCGGACTGATAATGCATGCACAGCTTTCTGCCGTAAATATCAATGCCGACATGCTCGAGCTAAAGTTTAGAAAGATTCCGTCTCATGGTTTTACAGAGAGAGAGGCAAATGAGTTCAGTTGTAGCGGCATTAAAGAATACATAAACTTTAGTACCAATCGCATTTATATATCTTTGGTGAACATTGAAATTTTTTTTAAAAAGGAGCAGATTAATGGCATTAAAAAATTGATGAAAAATAAACCAAATATAAAATCTTTAACTGACCTTATTCGCGTATATCGGCAGCACAAAAGTACGAAACTGAATTCTTTTGAACAGAACCAAATGGAGCAATCATGAGTGATTTCCGTAAAAACCAGAAAGCTTGTGGAAACTGTGCTTATTGGACAGGACCTAGACAAATAGACACATTTAACTCAATGGCGAAGGTTGATTCGAGCAACGTGTCAGGGCAATGCTCCGCTCCACCCGGAGTTGGGTTTCGCGGAAGTGAGAAACGTGCTATGCACTCATGCTCCGGATGGGTTCTTTGGAATGCCATTCGCTAAACATTGGGCAATTGGGTTTATTGGAAGCAGCCAGCAAGAACACGCAAATTAAATTCAATTTGGTTGAATTTTTCGGGTTTCAAAAAACTGGATTTAAGTAACTTTAATCCACCTTTTTGAAACTATTTCAAGTTAAAGTAACAAAAAAAATGATTGCCACTTCATACTTAAAAAGATTTAAATTTTTCAAAGCTGGTGAAATCTTGGCTCGCAATCAATCAGAAATTTACTACAGATCAGCAGAAGTTGAAATAGATAGCATTGCAGGAGTTTATCTATGGATTACCCGTAATCACAATAATGATCTTGGAGTCATTTATGCAGGCAAGGCTGGATACGGGATCCATAGACGAATAAACCAACACATTGCTGGATACAAAAGAGTACCTGAAAAGTCCGCATTGGTAGCATCAATAGCAGGAAAATGCAAAGGTGCAGCAATTGAAGTTTGGTTTAGAACTTCAGCCTCTTGCCAAGTTGATCTGTTGAGCGGTGAAGTTAGTATGTACTCTATAGAGGAGGAGGCATTAATTAAAAAATTCTCACCACGCTTGAATCGCCAACTGCCGCCAAAAAACTCTATCTGAACTCAGAGCAAGGCCACACATAGAGTCAGATCAAAAAATAATATCATACAAATATCAAATGAACAGTGAAGAATTTTTTGAAATTGACTACACTCTCCTCAACTTGCTTAGGCTTACACCTTGGGAGGGAATTGAAGACAATCACGAACTAAGAGTAACACTCATAACCGAGTTAAGCAAAAAACATGATGTGGCACTTTTTCATTTCAAACTTCTTGGAAGAGAATACGCTGAGGAATTAATTAGTCAAACAACATCGAACATCTCGCGCACGAACTTATTCATTTTCAAAGGAAGTTTACCCCTGTCGCCTGGTCTTGCGACCCCCTGTGTAAACTATACGAGATTAACCCCTGAATTTTCTGCAGTTTTTAATGCAGGAATACTTGAATACATCGACTCTCAAATAATTGACTCCAGATATATCTCTTCTGACGACCTTAAATTAGCGATTGAAGCTGCTGCAGTTTTATGGCTATCTTACATTGAAATAACACAAACCGCTCCAAATCATATTGAACTTTCAATATCACGAAAAACTCGCTCTAAAGTCAAATTTGACATTACCTCTAAAGAATTACCTTATGACGGCGAAGTGCTTATCAACAAGGATACTAATAAAATAAGCATAAAACACTCACACCCTCCATTCATGATTGCTGAACTCGATGACATTTTCATTATTAAACTAAGATCAGAATTAGAGGCAATAAACAATTCAGAAGATCGACTAAAAACATTTACTGAATCAATTGAATTTATTCAGGCAAATGCAAATTCCGAGTTAACTCCAAGAAAGGGAGAGTACAGTTTCCTCGCTGATGCTTTATTGATCTTATTTTCAGGTTTGGCGATCTGGGGGATTTCGTTTCTCATACCTGTTACGTACGCAGCGATTCTTGTGATCGTTATTTCAACCATATTGAGGTTTTTTTGATAAAGACCAACCGCATGAATGCCGATATGGAATTCCTTCTCAACTTCGTGGCCATCGACATCGCCGGCTACGACCGGTTCTACAAGCGCCTGATCCAACTCGCAGAGCTCTCCGGCGTGTCATCGGCGTTCTCGATGGAGCAGATCAAAAGCACCACGGCGCTACCATTGTGATAGCAGCTTGCGCATATTGAACGGGGGCTAGAGGCTGATTTTGATCATATCTATCAGGTGGGTCCATAGCGACTCAACACGTCCGACAGGTACTCAGCCGCCGGGGTGAGCGGAAAGTCCGGGCGCTGGACCATCACAATCGCAGGCGCCGGCAGCGGCTCGCGGATCCGGATGACCTGCAACGCATCCCGGGTCATCGGGAATTCCTCCCACTGAACGGGCAACATCGCCAGCAAGTCGCTGTGGGCCAAGCTCACCATGATGGACATGGCGGAGCTGGCCTGCAGCACCACATGGGGTGCCGTGAGCCCATGGCTCTCGAACAGGCGGGCAATGTCGTCTTCCACGTTGTAGTCCACGCCCGTAATCGCCCAATCCGCCGCTTGCAAGGCCTTCAGTGAGCGCACGTTGGCCAGTGGATGGCCCTTACGGCATACCACGGCGCGCCGGTTCTCAAACATTTTGCGCATCGCCAGGCCCGGGGCCGGGGGTGTCCGCGGCGCCGCCCCCAGATAAAAATCCACCGTGCCATCGCGCAACGGGCCTTCCGCATCCGGGAACAGGCCTTCGATGATTTGCAGCTTCACGCCGGGGTAGCGCGCCCGGAAGGTTTTGAGGGCAAAGGGCAACATGCCCACGTGCGGCATGATCGACAGAGCCACCACCACCGCCCCGCGGTCATCGCCCCGGTGCTGGGCGATTTCGTCTTGGGCCCGGCGGGCTTCATGCACGATATTGCTGGCCCGGATATGAAAGCGCCGCCCGGTGTCGGTGAGCGTCATGCCGGTGGTTTCGCGTGTGAACAGCGAGCCCCCCAACTCCTTCTCCAAGGCACGGATACTGCGTGTGAGCGCAGGCTGCGGCACGCCCAATCGTCGGGCTGCAGAGCGCAGGCTGCCATGTTCCACGATGGCGACAAAGTACTGGAGTTGATCAAGCTTCATGGGAGATGCGAAATATGAATCACGATTTGCAATTTGCCATCTTATGTGAATCACAGGCCACTTCTACAGTCACGCCCAGATCGACATATTCGTCGACGACCACAGGAGACACCATGAAACCCCTATCGCGTCAACGGCGCGCCGTGATTGCGGCCGCCTGCTTGCTGGCCGGTGCCGCCGGAGCCTTTGCACAAAACTGGCCCGCCAAGCCCATTCGCATGATTGTTCCCGCCCAAGCCGGTGCTGCACCGGACGTGGTGGCCCGCCTGATCGGAGACCGCTTGAGCGCCGCACTCGGCCAAGGCGTGGTGGTGGACAACCGCCCAGGTGCAGGTGGCATCCCCGGCATGTCTGCACTGGCCCGCTCAGCCAACGACGGCTACACGATTGGCTTTGTGCCGGCTGCCATGGGCACCATCACGCCCTTGGTGTACAAAAACCCGCAGTTCAACCCCGATACCGATTTGCAATCGGTCGCCACCATCGGCATCAGCCCGCTGATTCTGGTCACCCAGTCTGGCAACAACATCAAGTCGCTGGCGGATCTGGCCAAGGCCTCCAAGGCCCAACCCGGCAAGCTCAACTTTGCAGCGCCGCAAAACAACTCCCTGCCCCACCTCGCAGGAGAGCTGGTCAACAAGTCCGGCAACATGGGCTTGTTCACCGTGCCTTACGCAGGCCCGCCCGCCGCCATCGTGGCGGTCATGACGGGTGAAGTCACCATGACGGCGGACGGCATTCCGGGTCTGCTGCAACACGTCAAGGCCAAAAAACTGCATGCGCTGGCGGTCACGTCGTCCAAACGCCTTCCGGGTTTTGAGGATGTTCCCACGGTGGCCGAGACCTATCCCGGCTTTGAAGCGGTCGGTTGGTTTCAGATCATGGTGCCCGAGGGCACACCGCCCAAGGTGATCGAGACCCTGAACAAAGAGATCAACAAGATCACCCAGTCGGCCGACATCACCGCCCGCCTGTCGGACCTGGGCGTGTACCCGCGCCAAGACAGCGTGGAAGGTGCCCGCGAGTTTTTCGTCAGCCAACAAAAAGCGATGAAAAAGATCGTCGCGGATCTCGGTATCCAGGCCCAGTAAGCCATGGCACCCCTCTCACCTATCCACAGAAAGATTCCCATGAGTGAACGTAAAAAAGCGCTGGTGACCGGCGGAGCCACCGGCATCGGACGCAGCGCTGTGCTGGCCCTTGCCAAGGCTGACTATGACATTGCCATCAACTACGCCTCCAGCGCCAAGGGCGCCGCAGCCACCGCCGCAGAAGCCC
This sequence comes from Rhodoferax potami, assembly GCF_032193805.1. Lineage (NCBI taxonomy): Bacteria > Pseudomonadati > Pseudomonadota > Betaproteobacteria > Burkholderiales > Comamonadaceae > Rhodoferax > Rhodoferax potami. The sequence goes on from NZ_JAVBIK010000001.1 coordinate 281,994, forward strand.
AAGCACTGGGCGCTAAGACCCTATTGGTGCAGTGCGATGTGTCAGACGACAGCGCGGTACGCGCCATGATGGCCACGATTGACGCCGAGTTCGGCCACCTCGACGCCCTGATCAACAACGCCGGCACCACCGCGACCTGGAAGGTCAAGGACTTGGAAAGCCTCGACATGGCCGAGTGGGACCGCACTTTTGCCGTGAATGTGCGAGGCACCTTCCAAGTGACGCGCGCAGCCGTGCCGTTGCTCAAAAAGGGAAGCAACCCGGCGGTGGTCAATAGCGCCAGCATCGTGGGCCTGCGCCCGGGGCCACAACCCCTGCCTTACGCAGCGAGCAAAGCAGCGGTGGTCAACCTCACCAAAACACTGGCCTGGAACCTCGGGCCGGATATCCGGGTGAACGCGGTGGCACCGGGCTGGATGGAAGGCGACTGGATGCAGCGCATGCTGGGTGACAAATACGACGACCTCATGGCAAAGCGCGCCAAAGCCACACCGCTCAAGCGCTGCGTGACCTCTGACGATGTCGCTGAAACCATGCTGAACCTGCTCACCGCCAATCGCTTTGTGACCGGCGAGATTGTGGTGATCGATGGTGGCTTCACCAGTTCGACCTGAGACACGGAGGCCCGCCATGTTGCAAGGATTCGTTCCCTACCCCCCTGAATTTGCGGCCCGCTACCGCGCCCGCGGCTATTGGCAAGACAAGTCGCTGGCCCAGGAGTTCAACGCGGTGTATGCGCGCTTCAGCGACCGCACCGCACTCGTCGATGGCGATGTGAGCTTGAGCTATGCCGACCTCGACCGGCTGAGCACCAACTTGGCGCTCAATTTGCTGGAAATCGGACTCCAGCCGCTGGACCGGGTGGTACCCACCCTGCCCAACGTGCATGAGTTTGTGGTTCTGTACTTCGCGCTGCAAAAAATCGGCGCCATCCCGATTGCTGCGCTGGTAACGCACCGCTACGCCGAGATCAGCCAGTTTGTGAATCTCTCAGGCGCCACCACCTGCGTGTATCCGGATGTGATGGGCGACTTTCACTTCTCGCCGGTCATCGACCGTGTGGCCGCTGAAAACAACGCCCTGCGCATACGCATCGTGCTGGGGCAGGCCAAGCCCGGCGAACACTCCCTGCGGGAGCTGATCGACCGCCCTGCGCAGCTGCCGGCATCCCGCTTGGCCGAAATTGCCATCGACCCTACCGACCCCTGCATCTTTCAGCTCTCGGGCGGCACCACAGGTATTCCCAAGCTCATTCCCCGCACCAACAACGACTACGCCTACAACTCCAAAGTGGCAGCCAGCGTGTGCGAGGTCGATGCCGAGTCGGTGCTGCTCCTGGTACTGCCGATCGCCCACAACCTGCCCTTGGCCTGCCCTGGTATTCAAGGCTTTATGTTCAACGGCGCCAAGGTCGTGGTGCACGCCAACACCCGGCCGGCGGAGATGTTTGCGCTGATCCAAAACACAAGGTCACACACTTGAAGGTCGTGCCGGCGTTGTTGATCCGCCTGATCAATGACCCGTCGGTAGGCGACTACGACCTCTCCAGCCTCAAGCTCATCCAGAGTGGCGGGCAGCGCATGCAACCCGAAGTGCGCGCCAAAACCCGGGCCTTGATTCCCGGTGTGTTCGTGCAAGAGAACTTCGGCATGTCTGAAGGCACCCTGATGTTTGTGCGATCCAGCGACCCTGAAGAGGTCAAGCTGGAAACCTGCGGCCGCCCGGTCTGCGAAGACGACGAGGTCAAGCTCTTGGATGAAGATGACCGAGAAGTGGCCCCCGGCGAGGTGGGTGAATTCACGGTGCGTGGCCCCTACACCCTGCGCGGCTATTTCGGCGTGCCGGAGTACAACGCCAAGCAGTTCACCACCGATGGCTTCTACCGCTCCGGCGATTTGATGCGCAAGCATCCCTCCGGTAACTATGTGGTCGAAGGACGCAAAAAAGACCTGATCAACCGTGGCGGCGAAAAGATCAGCGCCGAGGAAGTAGAAAACCTCATCCTCATGCACCCGGCCGTGCAAAACGTGGCCTGCGTGCCCATGCCCGATGCCCACATGGGCGAAAAAATGTGCGCCTTTGTCATCTTGCGGGCCGGCCAGAGCCTGGAGCTCAAAACCCTGGTCGACTTTTTGCTGACCAAAGAAATCGCCAAGTTCAAGCTACCAGAGCGCTTGGAGGTGCTGGCCGATTTTCCGGTATCTACCTTCGGCAAAGTGTCTAAAAAGGCATTGGGCGAAATGGTCGCAAATATGCTTCAAAACAGCCCACAGCCCTCTTAAATACTGCGCAATTAGCTATAAAAACAGGAGCAACCATGAGAATTATCGATCTGCACTGCTACCCCGGCACCCAAACCTGGATTGATGCCCAGGGCCCCTACCCGGAAGCCCTGGCCACCTACTGGAAACGCGACTGGGTTGCCAAGTCGGAAGACGACGTCATTGCCGAGTTCACCAGCGCCGGCGTCGAGGCCTGCCTGGTGGCACTGGATCTGGAAACCACCGTGGCCACCCCGCCCTGCACCAATGAGTATGTGCACGGCATGTGGAAGCGCCATCCGCAACGGGTGATCCAGTGCTGGGGAGCCGTGGAGCCTGCCAAGGGCGAAATCGCGATACGCCAAGTCGAAAAAGCGGTGAAAGAGCTGGGCTTTGTGGGCTTTCACTTTCACCCGATCATGCAGCACTTTGCAGTGAACGACCGGCGCCACTACGACCTCTTTGAGGTCATCAACGGCCTGGGCGCTGCGGTGATGATCGATGTGGGCACCACCGGCATGGGTGCCGGTATGCCCGGGGGACACGGCGCGCGCATCAACCACGCACACCCGTCCGCCATCGACGACCTGGCGGCAGATTTCCCGAACCTGAAGATCATCATGGCCCACCCCGGCTGGCCGTGGGTGGAGGAAACCACCGCCGTTGCGCTGCACAAGGGCAATGTGTACTGGGAAATGTCGGGCTGGGCACCCAAGCACTTTCCGGGCAACCTCAAAGTCGATATTCGCGGCCGCCTGCAAGACAAAATCATGTTCGGCAGCGACTACCCCAGCCTCCCTTACGAGCGCATCTTGCGCGAGTGGGCCGAGCTCGGCTACAAGCCCGAGGTGATGGAAAAAATCATGCACGGCAACGCTGAACGGGTGCTGGGGCTGTGATGGCGCACGCCTACCTGTGTGATGGGGTTCGCACCCCCATTGGCCGCTACGGTGGTGGGCTCTCGGGCATCCGCACCGACGATCTGGGGGCACTCCCCCTGCAGGCGCTGATGGCGCGTCACCCCGGGCTGGATTGGGCACAGTTGGAAGAGGTGTACTACGGCTGCGTCAACCAAGCCGGCGAAGACAACCGCAACGTGGCCCGCATGAGCGCCCTGCTCGCAGGCCTGCCGCCCACGGTGGCAGCTGCCACTGTCAACCGCCTGTGCGGCTCCGGCCTGGAGGCGGTTGCCAGCGCAGCCCGCGGCATCGGGTGCGGCCAGCTGGATCTGGCCATCGCGGGCGGGGTCGAGAGCATGAGCCGCGCCCCTATGGTCATGCCCAAAGCCACCAGCGCGTTTTCGCGGCAGGCAGAGATTTACGACTCCACCATCGGCTGGCGCTTCGTTAACCCCGCAATGCAACGCCTCTATGGCATCGACTCCATGGGCGAGACCGCAGAAAACGTGGCCGAGGAACACGGCATCAGCCGTGCCGACCAAGACGCCTTTGCCCTGCGCAGCCAACAACGCGCAGCAGCGGCCCAACGCAGTGGCGTACTGGGGCAAGAAATCATCCCGGTCATCGTGCCCGGCAGCAAGCGCGGCACAACCCTGCAGATCACCGAAGACGAGCACCCGCGTGCAGACACCACCCTGGAGAGTCTTGCCCGCCTCAAACCGGCATTCCGGGAAGGTGGCAGCGTCACCGCAGGCAATGCGTCCGGGGTGAACGATGGTGCAGCAGCGCTCCTGCTCGCCGGCGAAGCAGGGGTGGCGCGCCATGGCCTGCAGCCCTTGGCCCGCATCACCGGCTTCGCCACTGCAGGCGTGCTCCCACGCGTGATGGGGATCGGGCCGGTACCCGCAGTTCAAAAATTGCTGGCCCAGACCGGCTTGCAGATCACTGATTTTGATGTGATTGAACTCAACGAAGCCTTTGCGGCACAGGGCCTGGCCGTATTGCGCAGCCTCGGCTTGCCCGACGACGCAGAGCACATCAATCCGCATGGCGGTGCCATCGCCTATGGCCATCCGCTGGGCATGTCGGGGGTGCGGCTGACGCTGACAGCAGCGCTACAACTGAAGCGCACCGGTGGTCGCCGGGCACTGGTGACCATGTGTATCGGCGTGGGCCAAGGCATTGCACTGGCTATTGAACGCGTTTGAAAGCAACCATGAGCACAGACCCTATTCAATTCACCCGCCATGGCCATCTGGCCCTGCTCACCCTGAACCGCCCCGACACCCGCAACGCCTTGAGTGGTGAGGAGATGTTTGCAGCCTTCGAGCAGCTGTTTGCAGAGATGAACGCCGACCTCTCGATTCGCGCTGCCGTGCTGACCGGCGCGGGCAGTGCCTTTTGCTCTGGGGGCAATGTGGCGGAAATGCGCGACCGCACCGGCATGTTCGGTGGCTCGCCCGCACAAATTGCTGCCAATTACCGGGCGGGTATTCAGCGCATACCGCGGGCGTTTCAAACCCTGCAAGTGCCCATCATTGCCGCGGTCAATGGTGCGGCCATAGGTGCGGGCAACGATCTGGCTTGCATGTGCGACATCCGGATTGCCGCAGACACCGCGCGCTTTGCAGAGAGCTTCGTGAAAGTCGGCATCGTCCCGGGAGACGGTGGCTGCTGGTTGCTGCCACGGGTGGTCGGCTGGTCCAAAGCGGCCGAACTGGCCCTGACCGGCGACACTATCGATGCGGCCGAGGCGCTGCGCATTGGACTGGTAAGCCAGGTTGTGCCTGCCGGCCAACTGCTGGAGGCCGCCATGGCCCTTGGCCAGCGGATTGCCGCCAACCCGCCGCAGGTATTGCGCTGGACTAAGCAATTACTCCAAGAGGGGCGCGACAGCACCCTCGACCAGGCGCTGGACTCTGCAGGCCAATTTCAGGGCATGGCGCACCACACCGCAGACCACGCAGAGGCCGTATCTGCATTTTTTGAAAAACGCGCCCCGGTCTTCGGTAACGACGGCGCATCACAACCGGGTACCCCTACATGAGCCCCTTGCTCCGTGAAAACGCAACACCCGGTGTGGTGCTGCTGCGTCTGCACCGACCGGAGGTACTCAACGCACTGAACCTGGCCCTGCGGCAGGCACTGGCAGATGCCTTTCACGCACTCGACCGAGACCCAGGGGTCCATGCGATTGTGATTGGCGGGAGTGAGCGGGCCTTTTGCGCGGGTGCCGACTTGCAGGAATATGTAGACGCCACCCCTACCGACATCCTGGCCAGGCAGATGGACCAGCTCTGGGGTGCCATCAGCGGGTGCAGCAAGCCGGTGATCGCCGCGGTACGTGGCCATGCCCTTGGCGGTGGCTGCGAGCTGGCCATGCACGCCGACATCATCATTGCCGGCCAAGGCGCCCGCTTCGGCCAACCGGAAATCAAAATCGGCATCATGCCCGGTGGCGGTGCCACCCAGCGGCTCACCCGGGCAGTGGGCAAGTTTGCCGCCATGAAAATTTTGCTTAGCGGAGAGCCCTTCACGGCCACCGAGGCCTTGGCTATGGGCTTGGCCAGTGAAGTCGTGCCTGACGCCGAGGTGGAGCAGCGTGCCATAGAGCTCGCCACCCACTTGGCCAGCCTGCCGGTGCAAGCCTTGAAATTCATCAAAGAGGCCGTGCTGGAAGGTATGAATCTTCCCCTGGCCCAAGGCTTGGCGTGGGAGCGCAAATCGTTTCAGTTATTGTTTGCCACCCCTGACAAGACAGAGGGCATTCGCGCGCGCCTTGAAAAGCGCCCTGCGGTATTTGCACACCATGACCACTGACCTCACATTCGCCCCGACGCACATTCCCGCACAGTTGCCCGCCGCAATACAGGCCGCGCTCCAAGCCATGGGGCCGGTCGTCGCACCGCAGCCCACCGAGGTGCTGTTTGCGCCCCTGCACTCCAAAACGGTGCCGCAGGACGTCCGGATTGAGCGTGACGTGCCCTACGGACCCGATGCCCGGAACCGGCTAGACATTTTTACGCCGCTTACTGGCACCGGGCCGCTGCCTGTCTTGCTATTTGTGCATGGCGGCGCCTTTATGCGGGGTGACCGGCGTATTGGCGACGGCACGTTTCACGACAACATGGGTCTTTGGGCAGCGCGCCACGGGATGGTGGGGGTCAACATGTCGTACCGGCTTGCGCCAGAGCACGGCTGGCCCTGCGCGCAGCGCGATATTCAAGCCGCCATCCAGCACTTGCGCACAGCCCCTGCTTTGAGCAACCGGCTTGGCGGCCCCCTTGTACTCATGGGGCACTCCGCCGGAGCAGCCCATGTGGCCCAGTATGTGGCCATGCCAGAGTTCCATCAACAAGTTGGAGTCGGGGTGCGGGCTGCAGTTTTGTTGTCCGGCCTGTTCGACCCGGTGACTGCGGAGCACAACCCGCCACTCAAGGCCTATTTCGGGGCCGATGCGACCCGCTACAGCGAGCGCTCAGCCGTGCCCGGCCTGCTGAAATCGGCTGTGCCCCTGTGGATTGGTTATGCAGAACTCGACCCGCCGGATTTTGTACAACAGGCCCACCAGTTAGGGGCTGCCCTGCAACGCGCCGGCAAACCCACCCCGGTGCACAGGCTGGATGGGCACAGCCATATGTCAGAGCTATACGCCATCGGCACCGCAGACACCTCCCTCTCGGAGCCACTGATTCGCTTCATGCAAGGCGCCATCTCGCTATAAATTCAATAGCTACCTGCGCATATAGAATAGGGGCTAGAGGCTGATTCGGCTTAAAAATCCATCTGATTCATTCAACGCAGGCCGAAACTGGCTTGTGGCTGCGGGCGTAGCCGCCATCCCCGCGCTGAAACACCTTGTCGCTTAGCAGCACCTCGCCCGGCGCATAGGTTGGGCCGCTGTTGAGCCGCTCGTACACCGGGTCAAAGTCGATGCGGGCCAGGTCGAGCAAGTCGCTCAGGCTGTCGAGTACGAAGTAGCACTCTTGGAAATCGTCAATCCGATAGCGGGTGCGCATGACGCGCTCCAACTCAAAGCCGATGCGGTGGGGCGATGGGCTTTGCACCGCGAAGCCACTTTCGGTGAATGACGAGGCAATGCCTGCACCGTAGATGCGCAAAGCCTCCTCAGCGCCGCTTGCGCCCTGCACCTGTTCTTTGACCAGACCGAACTCCACCGTGTACCAATACACCCGCGCCAACTCGGTGAGTTTGCCGATGCGCTGGGCGCGCAGGCCGGCTTGGCCATAGAGCTGGATGAAGTCCGCCATGACCGGGTGCATCAGCATAGGCACATGGCCGAACACGTCGTGGAACACGTCGGGCTCTTGCAGGTAGTCCAGCTGGTCAGCACCACGGATGAAGTTGCCGCTCGGAAAGCGCCGGTTCGCCAGGTGATTAAAAAACACCTCGTCCGGCACCAGACCCGGCACGGCCACCACCTGCCAGCCGGTGCCGGGCATCAACACTTCGTTGAGCGCGGCAAAGTCGGGAATGGCGTCTGCACTCAAGGGCAAGGCGTGCATGCCTTCCACAAACTCGCGGCAGGCCAGTTGGGGTAGTAAAGCGGTCTGGCGCTCAAACAGCGTCTTCCAGACCGCGTGGTCTGCGGCGCTGTAGTGCGCCCAGTGTTGGGGGATGGTGTAGTCGTCCACCGGCCACCCCTCTTAACGCACCGCCAGCAAGGTGCCCCGGCAATCGCCAAAGCCGATACGCCGCGCACCCGCAGCCTCGCAGGCACCACGCAGGATGATCGTGTCGCCATCTTGCAAAAAAGTGCGTACTTCGCCGTTGGGCAAGGTGATGGGCTGCTTGCCACCCTGGGTCAGCTCCAAGAGTGAGCCGCCCTGCTCTGGCGCCGGGCCGGACAAGGTGCCGGTGCCCAGCAGGTCACCCGCGCGCAGGTTGCAACCGTTGACCGTGTGGTGGGCGACCAGCTGCGCCAGCGTCCAGTACGCGTCCCGCATGTTGGACTGTGAGAGACGCACTCCAGCGTCGCCAGCGGCGCGCATGGCGGGCGTTTGCAGCCAGACTTCGAGTTGCACATCCAGCGCGCCCTGTGCGCGGTTGGCCTCGCCGTCCAGATACGGCAGCGGCTGCGGGTCGGCCGCATCTCGCACAAAGGGCGCGCGAAACGGAGCCAGCGCTTCCATGGTCACCAACCAGGGCGACACGGTGGTGGCGAAGTTTTTGGCCAGAAAGGGGCCCAGGGGTTGGTATTCCCAAGCCTGCACATCGCGTGCGCTCCAGTCGTTTAGCAGCGTGAGGCCGAAGACGTGCTCTTCTGCATCCGCTATAGAAACAGGAGCGCCTAAAGCATTACCCATGCCGACCCAAACCCCGAGTTCAAGCTCATAGTCGATCCGCGCACTGGGCCCGAAATCCGGTACCGTGGCACCCGGCTTGAGAGTTTGGCCCATGGGGCGATGAAACTGCTGGCCGCTCGCGCCGATGCTGCTGGCCCGCCCGTGGTAGCCGATGGGTACCCACTTGTAGTTGGGCAGCAGTGGGTTATCGGGGCGGAAGAGCTTGCCCACCGTGGTGGCGTGGTGGATGCCGGTGTAGAAGTCGGTGTAGTCGCCCACCTCGCAGGGCAAGCCCAGCTCGACTTCGGTCTGGCGCAGGAGAGCATCGGCCCAGACTTTTTGCAGGGCCGAGCCCTCGCGCAGGCCTTCCCAGATGGCCAGTCGCAAAGCGCGGCGCTGCGCCACCGGTGCGGCCATCAGGCGGTGCATGTCGTTGTGGTCGATCAGGCCGGTGGCGTGCAGGTCCAACACGCGGTCGCCAATGGCCACGCCGATTTGCCAAGGCTCCAACTCGTTGTGGCGGAAGCGGCCGAAGGGCAGGTTCTGGATCGGGAAGTCGGTGCCCGGCGCATTGGCAGACTCGACCCAGCTTTGCGTGTCGGGTGCGTGGGTGGCGTCCAAGCCTTGGGGCACTGCGCTCATGCTTTCGCTCCAAATTCGTTGGCATGCAAAAAGGCGGCGTGTTTGGGCGCGCGCTTGGTCACGCTCCACTCCTCCAACATGGCCCATTTCACCTTGTCCATTTGCGCCAGCTTGGCCTGTTCGTCGGGGTCCGGGCAAGACAGCTCCAGCCGGTGGCCGTTGGGGTCAAAGAAGTAAATGCTGTGGAACATGCCGTGGTCGGTCACGCCCAACACATCCACGCCTTGGGCTTCGAGGTGGGCTTTGAACTCCAGCAGCTCTGCCCTGTCTTTCACCTTGAAGGCGATGTGCTGCACCCAGGCAGGCGTGTTGGGGTCGCGGCCCATAGGGGGTTGGGTGGGCAACTCAAAGAAAGCCAGCACATTGCCCTGCCCTGCGTCCAAAAAGACGTGCATATAAGGGTCTGGCGCTTTGGTGCTGGGCACCAGGTCTTCGGCGATGGCCAGCACAAAGTCCATGTGCAGCATCTTCTGGTACCAGAGCACGGTTTCTTTGGCGTCTTTGCAGCGGTAGGCCACGTGGTGGATGCGTTCTATTTTCATGGGGTCTCCTCGGGTCGCGTGCTGTATAACTTATGCCACTTCGAGTGCGCCACGGCGCATCTGGTCGCGCTCCAGCGATTCAAACAAGGCCTTGAAGTTGCCTTCGCCAAAGCCCTCATCGCCTCGGCGCTGGATGAACTCAAAAAACACCGGGCCGAGCTGGGTTTGCGAAAAGATTTGCAGCAGCAGGCGCGGTTGACCAGAACCGGAAGCCCCTTCGGTAGCGTCCGTGCTGCCATCCAGCAAGATACCGCGGCTCTGCAACTCTGCCACGGGCTGACCGTGCCCGGGCAGGCGGCCTTCCAGCATTTCGTAGTACACATCGTTGGGCGCGGTCATCAAGGGCACACCCGCCATGGCCAGCTTGTCCACGGTGCTCACCAGGTCGTCACAAATCAGCGCGATGTGCTGAATGCCCTCGCCGTTGAACTGCATCAGGTATTCCTCGATCTGGCCGCCGCCCTGGCGGGACTCTTCGTTCAAGGGGATGCGGATCTTGCCGTCCGGCGCGGTCATGGCCTTGGAGGTCAGACCGGTGTACTCGCCTTTGATGTCGAAGTAACGAATCTCGCGGAAGTTGAAAAGGCGCTCGTAAAAGTCGGCCCAAAAAGCCATGCGGCCGCGGTAGACGTTGTGGGTCAGGTGGTCGATCAACTTCAAGCCATGGCCCACCGGGTGACGGTCCACGCCCTCGATGAATTCAAAGTCGATGTCGTAAATCGACTTGCCGTCTTCAAAGCGGTCGATCAGATACAAAGGCGCGCCGCCAATGCCTTTGATGGCAGGCAGGTTCAGCTCCATGGGGCCGGGGCGCAGCTCTACGGGCTGGGCACCCAGTTCGAGCGCTCGGTTGTAGGCGTGGTGCGAGTCTTTCACGCGGAATGCCATGCCGCAGGCGCTGGGGCCGTGCTCAGCGGCAAAGTAACCGGCCACGCTCTTGGGCTCGCGGTTAACGATGAAATTGATATCGCCCTGGCGGTACAGCACCACGTCTTTGGAACGGTGCTTGGCAACCAGCGTGAAGCCCATGCGCTCAAACACCGGCTCGATCACGCCCGCGACGGGCGAAGCGAATTCCACAAATTCGAAGCCCATCAGGCCCATCGGGTTCTCGAACAAATCTCCGCTAGCTCCGCTGGTGTTGGTAGTGGTCATGGTGCTGCTCCTCGAACGCTGTTTTGAAAGCGTTAATTGTGGTCAAACCTGCCTGCAAAGGGTATGCAAATTAGCGGGACTACGCACAGCCACATGCATAATTTGTGCATGAAGATGATTAAAGACGAAGATTCGTTGCTTGATAGCTTTGATATCAGCCTTCTTGCTGCACTGCAGCGAGATTCGCACGCCACCCACCAGCAAATCGGGGAGCAGGTGCATTTGTCGGCGTCCCAAGTCAGCCGGCGGGTGCAGCGGCTGCAGGCGGCCGGCATCATCCGGCGCTATGTGGCGCTGCTGGAGCCGCAGGCTATTGGCTTGGGCGTTCGCGCGATCAGCTACGTGACACTCACCCGGCACAGCGGTGATGAGGGACTGGCTTTTGAGCGGGAGATTGCCGCCTTCCCCGAAGTGTTGGAGTGTTACTCGGTCGCGGGTGAGTCGGACTACATCCTGCAGATCGTGGCTGCCGATCTGGGCGTGCTCTCTGAGCAGGTGTTGCGCCGCCTGACCAGGATTCAGGGGGTCGGCAGCATCCGGTCGAATATTGTGTTGGGGCGCATCAAAAGCAGCACCGAGCTGCCCTTGGGCCACTTAAAGCGCAGCTCGGCATAAGACCTCCGGTGCGCGGACTGCCTTAACGCACTGCGGCCTTGGTGCCTTGCACGTCAACCTCGACCCGGCGATCCCGCTGCAAGCAGGCAATCAACGCCGCCCGCTTTCCACCAGGGCAATCGGCCAAGGCTGTCAGCGGGTTGGACTCGCCTTCACCATAGGCCAGAATGCTCGCAGGTGACACGCCCTTGCTCACCAGGTAGTCGCTGACTGCAGTGGCGCGGCGCAATGACAGCTTCTGGTTGTATGCCGTGCTGCCAATGCGATCGGTATAGCCCCGCACGTGGATAGCATCAAACGTGCTGCCACTGAGCTCCACGGCCAAGCCGTCTAGCATCGCGGTGCCATTCGGTCCGAGAACGGATTGATCGAAACCAAACAGCGCGTCTGCCGAAAAGTTCAGGCGTTGCGCCGGCATCGGAATCAAAGCCGGAGCCGCCGGCGGCGCAGCCCGTGCCGGCTCTACAGGGGCAGGCGCTGGTGCTGGCACCACGACCGGCGCAGCGGCCATGATGACCGCGTCGCAGGGCGCTACTGCCAATGCGGGCGTCCACGCCCCGTTGCGCCAGCACTGACCGGGGGTGGCACTGCCCACGAAGCTGCCAGCCCCGTCCAGCAAGTACCCCCGGGTATCTGGCGCCTGCGCCAAGCCAAGCCCGGACGACATCGCCAGTGCCAGCCCCGCGACCAGCGGGGCCCTGCGAAATGCACCTTGTTGGATGTGCGTCATACCTTACTCCTTAGACCGGTGGTTCAAGGACGCACCGACACTTCGTTCTTCACCGCCCGAACCCCGCTCACACCCCGTGCAATGCGCTCTGCCGAGTTCTTTTCAAGCACGCTTTTCGCAAAGCCGGAGAGCATCACGGTGCCCTTCATGGTCTCTACGCTGATGGCGCCGGCGTCCACTTCTTTGCTTTCGACAAAGCGGCTTTTCACCTGGGTGGTGATCGTGGCGTCGTCCACATAGGCGCCCATCGTTTCCTGCCCCCGCTGCACTGCGCAACCTGACAAGAGGCCAGAGGCCAGAGGCCAGCGCGATAACGGTCACAAGGATGCGCATTGAATTTTTCATGGAGAACTCCTAAACGGTGAATGAACACCTAGACAGTAGTTCTGACGGCTCCGGATGTCGGTACGCTATCGAACTGTCGGTGCGCCGGCATCTGCAGCTCCACCTGGTGAACGCCCCGCAAAGCCGCGTAATTCAGCCATTCGCCAACGGCCAGCGTTGTCACACGCCGCACCGACACCATGTGCGTTTCTTCGACTAGCGGCTTATCGAATCTCACCTCCAACACACAGTCGGGCAACCGCAGTTGCATGTGCGCTTGGTCCCAGTGCTCGGGAAAACAGGGCCTGAAACACAGCCGCTGCGGCCCGAACTCCAGCCCGAAAATCGACTCGGTGGCCGCCCGGTACATCCATGCCGCAGAGCCGGTGTACCAACTCCACCCTCCCCGGCCTGCATAAGGTGGCGCGCCGTAGACGTCGCCGGCCATGGCATAGGGCTCCAAGCCATAGACAGGCCCCCGCACCGGGTCAGCACTCCGGTGGGCCGGGCTGAGGTCGCAAAAATAGCGGTAAGGCAAGTCACTGCCCGCCTCCCGGTGCAGCTGCGCCATCGCTATCAGCGCCCACACGCCCGCGTGGCTGTACTGCCCCCCGTTTTCGCGCACTCCGGGCGGGTAGCTCTGGATATAGCCCGCGCTGGGCACCTGATGCTGCAAGGGCGGAGCCAAGAGCTTGATCAAGCCCAGCGCAGGGTCCGTCAACTCGTGGTGCGCAGCCTGCATGGCCTGTGCTGCGCGCTCCGGGGGCGCCGCTTGGCTGAGCACTGCCCAGGCTTGCGCAATCAGGTCGATTCGGCACTCCTGCAAGGTGTGGCTACCCAAAGGGCTGCCGTCGTCAAAAAAGGCGCGGGCATACCACTGGCCATCCCAAGCCGGGCCGGCCAGCGCCGCGTGCCAGCCGTCCGCCGCCAGCTCCCAGCGCTGCGCACGCGCCTTCTCGCCCCTGGCTCTGGCCACGGGAGCCCAGTTGCGCACCAATTGCACCAAAAACCACGCCAACCACACCGACTCCCCTTTGCCCAGTGGGCCCACGGCGTTCATGCCGTCGTTCCAATCGCCGGTGCCGATCAATGGCAAACCATGGGCACCGACCTGGAGGCTGTGGTCCAGGGCAAGGGCTGCGTGCTCGTACACCGTGGCGGTGCCTGCAGTGGCAGGTGGAGCAAAGTAAGCGTCCTCTTGCTCGGGCTCCAGCAGCGGCCCCTCGAGAAATGGCACCTGCTCGTCCAGCACCGTGTGATCACCCGTGGCCTGCACATAGCGTGTCAAGGCTTGCGGCAACCACAGCAGATCGTCTGACATGCGGGTGCGCACACCCGCACCACCCGGGTCATGCCACCAGTGCTGCACATCCCCGGCCGCAAATTGGCGGGATGCACACAACTTGATGTGGGCTCGCAGAGTGGCCGGCTCGGTTTGCACCAGCGCCATCGCGTCTTGCAGTTGATCGCGAAAACCTGTCGCCCCGCCCGCTTGGTAAAAGCCGGCCTTCGCCGCCATGCGGCACGCCAGGGTCTGGTAGAGCAACCAGCGGTTCACCAGCGCGTCCATCAACGGGTCAGGCGTGGTGATCGTGATCTGGCCCAGGCGGCGATTCCAGTGGGCGCTGAGCTCGTGGATGCGATGTGCCGGCACCACCGTGAGCGCCTGACGCGCCAAGGCCAAAGCGGCATCGGCATCAGCGGCGTAGCCCATCAAAAACACGTGACTGCGGCTCTGGCCTGCCGGCACATCCAGCGGGATCGAGAGTGCAGCACACGGGTCACTGCCTGACGCCTCGGGTGCGTTGGTGCCTTCGTCGCCGGCCATGAGGTCAGGCACCGAGAGAGCCCCGGTGGAGTCAAAAAACCGCCGTCGGTCGGTGGTCCACTGCAACCGCCCCGCCTTCGAGCTGCTTTCGTGTGGGGTCAAACACGCCCAAAAAGCCGTGCCTCCGCCCAAGCCCGCTGCCTGCTCACGCTGGCTGCACAAGAGCACCGCCTCGGTGGCAGAAATGTAGGCGGCACTTGCGGTGGACATGCGGTCGCGCAAGGCCGCACCCAGCACCCACTCCACCATCCCGGTGCAGCGCAGGCGCACGTCCGCCGCCCCCTGGTTGTGCACAAGCACTTGCACCTGTTTTAGTTGCCGGGCCACATCGACCAGCCACAGCACCTCCACCTCTAGGTAGCCCCGCCGGTGGCGAATCCGGGTCATGCCTTGGGTGTGGCTCACGGTGTATTCCACGCCAGGCAGTGCCCAGGCGTCCGGGCTCAAAGACCACACCGCCTTGGGTGATGCGTCCAGATCCTGCAGCCACAACCACTCGCCCGGCGGGTCCGCAACAGGGTCGTTGGACCACGGGGTCAGCTGGTTCAATCGGCTGTTGCAGGCCCAGGTGAAGCCGCCACCGGCCTCGCTGAGCACAGTGCCAAAGGCGTCGTTGGCCAAGACATTGACCCACGGCCGCAGGGGCCGCGACTCCCGGCTCACCAAAAAGCGGAACGCTTCACCGTTGGCGGCAAACGCGCCGGTGGACACGCGCACCGCTGCTGGCAAGGCACTAGCTGCGGCACCGGGCGCGCGCCTGGGGTGTGTAGCACGCTGTTGGGCATCGAGGTCATGGCTGGCAGACCACGCCTGCACATGGTGCAGCAAGGGCCGGCCATCCGCATCCAGAAACATGCGGGCCAGCGCATGCAGCGTGCTGCGCTCGTCATCACTGACCGCATCATCCCGCAGCACCCACATGCCAATGCTGGTGTTTGCATCTTCTTTCGGGTGCTCTGAGTTCAAGCGGTCACACAGCACCGTGAGCTCCCGTTGCAAAGACAGGTGGTACGAGGCAAGCTCGGCATTCAAGACCACCAGGTCGCAGCCGATTCCGGCCCAGGCCCACATGCGCATGGTCTGGCTGAGCGCGCGCACCAGCCCCAAGCCTTGCAATACCGATATCGACACCAACAAAATCGGCCGGTCGCCCGACAAGCCGATTCGCCACAGCAAGCGCTTGTCACACACCTTGCTCTGGATGGGTAATGCCGCCCTGCGCAGAGCGGAAGGCTTGCTCAGCACAAACAGCAAAGCGGTGGTAATGCTCTGCATCGCAGTCAATGTATCCGGGCTGATCTGTAGCGATCGCAAACGGATACCGGCCAAGGTGGACGACATCGACGATGCGCGCAGCACATGGCTGCTTTGCTGGTATTTGTCGATTAGGGCGTGCAAGAGTGCCGTGCCTGCCGCCGCCGCGCTTGCAAAGGTCAACTGTGCTTTGGCAAAAGGCGCCAGCCGGATGCGCACCGACAGCGCTGCCACCGGGTCCAAACCGCTGCTACCCGGCCCTGCCCCCTGGAAATACGCCTCACCATGGCGCATGCCCTGCGACCAGCCGCTGTCCCGCCCCGGTTTACAGTTGCGCCCCAACCAAACCTGCCGGTCCGCACAGGCCTGCACCGAGAGCACGGTGGCATCGGTGTGCGCCAAAAAGTGCACCGCACACACCGCGGGCTCGGTGGGCACCCGTGGATTGCGCTGAAACAAAAGCGCACGTTGCGCCACGAGCCACTCGCTGTGCACAAACAGCTTGGAGAACGCCGGGTGCGCCTCATCGGCACCTTGGGCGTTGAGCGCCACTTCCCAGCAGCAGCTCAGCTCCAGCTCCAAGACCTCATCCCCCGTGTTGTGCAGCTCCACCTGCCGGAACTCGATATCATCCTCCGGGCTCACCCAGACCGTCATCCGGCTTTCCCAGCGCGGGGTGGTGCAATGAAAAATCGCTCGATCCGGCTGAAAGCTGCAGCGGTAGTCGGCCGCAGGGTCCGGCGCCGGGCTGCGGGTAATGGAATACCGGGGCAAGCCCGCACTCCCCAATTTGCGGCAAAACACAAAGTGGCCAAAAGCGTCGCGCAGCGCGTCATCGCGAAAGCGGCTGATCGCCGTCGTGCCCCAATGGCTGGCGCCCGCCCCGTTGGCGCGGACCACCGTGCCGTAGCGGCCGTTGGACAACAGTTGACTCGGCTCCACCGCGTGCTGCCCCGGCACCAGCTGCCGCACCAGGCCCGGTGGGCGTGTTTGCAAGCGCTGTTCCACCACCGGCTGCGGCAGTCCGGTGGGTTTGCGTATCTCCTTGGGCACCCGCTCATGCAGCAAGCTGCTGACCGCCTCCATGTGCGGATCGGCCATCCCCCACCGTTTGACAATGTCGCGGTGCAACAGGTTGGTCAATGAGGCCAGCGCCATCCCTTGGTGGTGGGCCATGAAAGTACCTACCGGCGTGAAAAGCTCCACGCCAGTTTGCCGCACCGGCGTGTAGTCCAAGGCCTCCATAAAGCCCCACTCACGCCGCATTCCCAGCCCTTCGAGGCGCTGCAAGTTCGCGATGGCCGCATGCGGGCTCACCATCAAGGCCATCAAGGTGGCATAGGGCGCAACCACCAGTTCATCCAGGGGCGTCCTGCGCAGGGCCAGCGACGGCACCCCTTGCGGCGCATATTGATACGCCATGGAGCTATCGCGCCCGGCATAGGCGGACTCCGACACACCCCAGGGCACGCCCTGCTGTTCGCCAAATGCGCGTTGTGCCCCTACCGCGTGTTCGCAAGCACTTTGCAACAAGCTGCCCCGGGGCTCGTCCAGCATCAGGGACGGCATCAGGTACTCAAACATCGAGCCGGACCACGATTTGAGCCCCGGCTGTACCCCATAAAGGCAAACAATCCGCCCCAAAGCCCCCCAATGCGCGGCGTCCACATCGCCTTTGGCAATCGCCAGCAAACTGGTCAGCCGGGATTCGGAGGCCAACAGGTCATAAAAGGAGTTGTCCAGCTCTTGCTCACGCACCCGGTAGCCGATATGAAACAGACGCCTGCGGGTGCTGTACAAAAACCGGTAGTCCGGCGCCAGCGCCAGGGCCTGCATGCGCCGGGCCAACACTTGAAGCTCGGCGCTTTGTGCATCACATGCCACCGACACACCGTCGCGCCCCTCTGTACAAAAATCAAGACACGCCTGGGCGGTGGTGAGCAGGTGACCGCTCAGGTTGCCGCTGTCGACGGTGGACACATAAGCGGGCAGCAGCACTGCCAAAGTCTGGGTGTCGTACCAGTTTAGAAAATGCCCCTCGTGCCGGGGCAACTTGTCAAGCGTGTCCAGCGTTGCTCTCAAGCGGGTAGCCAGATCGGCCATGCTGATCCAGCCCGCCTGTGCCGCGCAGGCGCAGCTCAAAAGGTACAGGCCGATATTGGTCGGCGAGGTGCGGTGGGCCAGCATTTCAAAAGGCAGGACCTGCAAGTTGTCGGGCGGCAAACAATGGTCTTGCACCGTCACACAGCGCTCAAAAAAGCGCCAGGTGTCTTGCGCCACGCCTTGCAGGTAGGCCACTCCGGCGGCGTCCGGCATGTCGATGCGGCGGCTCCACTGGCTCTGGCAGGCCAGCCACAAAGCAAACGGAGACAAAAACCACAAGACCGCCCACGCTGTAGCCCAGGCTGGCAGCGTGATCCACGGGGCCAAAGCTGCGGCACCCGCCAGTGTCAACACCACCAAACCGGCATGGGTTCGCAGCATGGCACTCAGGCGTGTGCTGCTGCCGGCTTGCACGCTGGCGGCCGTGGTCCACTCCAGCAAACCACTCCTGCTGATGGCAAGGCGGTACAGCGAGCGCCAGACGGCGTCCACGGCCAACATACTCTGGCGCAACAACTGCATGCATTGCCATACCCCCAACGCCAGCACCCGCGCAAAGTCGACGCCGGCACAGGCGTAAAAGTAGCGCAGCTCCAGATGGGGTCGCCCCGGCACCAACCCAGCCACCGCCCCGATGAAGGGACCCGCGGTATAGGCCAGTAATACCAATAGCAAGGCAAATACCGGCTCCAGCCCGATGCCGCTGACCGACATCAACAAGAGTGCCAGGCAAGCCGGTGCCACCAGCGAGCGCCTCAGGTTGTCCAGCATCTTCCACAGGTTCAGAAATGAAATGCCGTACTGGCGATAGCGCACCATGAACGGAATCAACTGCCAGTCGCCCCGCGTCCAGCGGTGGATGCGGGCGTTGGCCGTTTCGGGGTGGTGCGGGCCGTCTTCCAGCACCGTCACATCGGTAACCGTGGCGCAGCGCACCAGAGCGCCCTCCAGCAAGTCATGGCTCAGCACCTGCCCATCGGGAAACCGCCCGCTCAACACCTGGTGCACCGCCGCTACATTGAACAAGCCCTTGCCGGTAAAAGTGCCCTGCCCGAATACATCCTGGTACACCTCGGAGCTGGTAGCGCTGTAGGTATCAATGCCGAACTGCCCGGCAAACAGCCAGTGATAAAAGGTGCGTGCATGTTCGCCCGGCAAAGGTGCAGACACCCTAGGCTGCAGCACCCCGTAACCCTTCACGATGGTGTGGGTCGCCGGGTCAAAAATGGGCTGATTGCTGGGGTGGGCCGCAATACCCACCAGCGAGCGCAATCGCCCGGGCGGCAGCTGGGTGTCCGCATCCAGCGTGACCACATAGGGCGTGCCGGGCACCACGTGGCTCAGGGTGCCCAAATCGACAAAATCACCTTGGCCAGTTCCTGTCAGTCTGGCGACCAGGGCCTCCAGCTTGCCGCGCTTACGCTCCCAACCGATCCAGGCGTTTTCAGACCGGCTGAAACGCCGCTCGCGGTGCAGCAGCGCAAAGCGCGGGGCCACAAGTGCCTGCCCCGGTGCAGCGTCTGCCTCGGCGGGTACTGGGTAGCGCTGGTTCAAAGCCTCGAGGGCGCGCACCGCATGGGCCAGCAACACCGGGTCGGTGGGCGTGGTTGGGGTGGCAGCGTCCAGATGGTCGGTCAACAACACAAACTGGGCCAGAGGCTCCGGATTGGCCAGGTAGTGCAAATGGAGCCTGCGGGCCAAGGCCTCAATGCCCGGCGCATCGACCAACATGCACGGGATCACCACCGCCACCCGGTGCTCAGCGGGCAGCCCCTCTTTGAATGCCAGTCGTGGCAGGCGCCGTGGCTCCAAGGACTCGCTGGCCAAGCGGTTGACCAAGGCCACCATCGCCTCGGAGGCCGGCACCATCACCAACAACCACAGCGCCACACGGAGCCAGGCGGAGTCGAGCGCGCGTGGCGCGCCGTGCCAGAGCACCAGCCACGCCATCAGCGCTGCAGTGGCCAGGCCAATGGCGCCCAGGTAGAGGGGCAAGGCCCAGACGCGGCGCACACGGGCCCCGTCAAACCGCAAGTGCGCGGGCAAGCCCAGTGCCACCCGCAAGGCCCCGCCGCCCGCCCCGACCAGCCAATAGGCCGGGACCTGGGTCCCCGTCTCGCTGACTGGCGCTTTTGCCATCAGATCGAGCAGGGTCTCGGTCACATGGGCCTCGGGCTTGCCGCTGCGCTTAGCCAGCTGCTCAATGCCGTGCAATGTGGTTTCGCGGGTCATGGAGTGCTCTGCCTGGAACACCGCATTGCCCAGCAGCAGGCGGGTACACACATTGGTGCGCATCACCACTTCTGGCCAATCGGCATCCCCGATCGTGCGCAGCGAGGTCACCGAGTTGCTCACACTCAGGTTGTCGGCAGCTTGCTCTGCGCGCTGCTGCAGCAACACTGCGGGCAAGAGAGGCAACATGGTTTGCAGCCAGGTTTTGACCATCACCCGGCTGTCCGGCAGGGTGGTTTGCAGGCGCCGGCTCATTTGCGCCAAGAACACGCCCTCCACACCCCGCAGCCGCATACGGGCTGCCAACTCCCCCAGCAGGCTGATGCTGTAGTGCTCCAGGTCATCACAGCAGCGGTTGGCCAACTCGCGTGCGGCCTTGTTGGCCGCCACCCGATCTGCCAAGCGCCGCAGGTTCTCCATCAGCACCACGCGCAGGGTGGTGGGCAATGCCCACAGCTCACTCAAGCGCAGCTCGCAGCTCTGCTGATAGGCGTTCAGAAAATGCACCAGCAAGGACTCATCGAATGCGCCATCGGTGTGCGCTACAAACGCCCAGGCCACGCCGTAGACCCGCGGCAGGCCCGCCAGAGGTGGCTGCACCAGTACCGGCAGGCCCTTGAAATAGTTGGACGGCAGGCCCTCATCCACCTCTTTGAACTGGGCCTCCAGCAAATGGAAGTTTTCCAACAGCCATTCGGCAGCCGGGCTGATGTCGTACCCGGTGCGCGCTTGGCTGCCGATATACGCATTTACGCTGCGCAGGCGTTGAATGTTGTCTTGCAAGCGGGGGGTAAAACTCTCCCGGTGGCTGCGCTCCCTAACGACCTTGTGGGTCAGCCCAAGGCTGATGCCGTGCCGCTCAAAGCGCTCCATCCCGAACACCTCGGACCGGATCGGCGCGTCCAGCGGGCCGGCATCCAAGCCGAGTGCGGACCACAGGCCGTCCGGTACCTGCTCCAGTACCTCGTTCCAACGGGCCGGCGGCATGCCCTACGCCGCCAGGGCGAAACCCGCCCCGAGCACCAACACCGCGACCACCACAAATGTCATCAGCCGCACACGCACCATGCCACCAGCCCAGCCCGCAGCACGGTGTAGGCGTTCGGTATGGCTCACCCGCCTACTGCAATGTTGCACATGGGAGGACAGGCTCCAAAGGTCAAAAGACGAGGTTTCAGCCGCATCCGGGTAGGCAGCAGTGCTCCAGCGCGCCAAACACTGCGAAATGGGACACGGTAAATCAGTCGAATGGGTCATACGGGTACTCCTTGGGATGGGCGATGCCAACAGCAGCAGCGGGGCAATCTGAGAGCGCTTGCTCGCCCCGTGCACAGGGAGCCCATGCTGCGCCCGGCCGCCCGCAAGGTCTGTTCGGAAGCGAACGGTTTGCCATCGCCCGCCCTTCGCAAAGGTGCGCTACCGCACAGACCACTGAACACGGAGGCATACACTGCTCCGCAGCACGGGCCATCGATCCGGTGAGTCCGGCTGACAGGGAAAACACAACAGAGGTATTTATGCCCGCCAACACCGACTCGCGCCGCAACCAGTTGATTGCCTCTTTACCGGATGCCGAATGGGTCCGATGGCAGCCCCACCTGGAGCTTGTGGAGCTCACCTTGGGCAAGGTTCTTTATGAGTCGGGGGCCATCCAGCGCCATGTGTACTTTCCCACCAGCGCCATCGTCTCGCTGTTGTATGTGCTCGAAAACGGTGCCTCGGCTGAAATTGCCGTGGTGGGCCTCGAGGGAGTGGTGGGTGTCTCGCTTTTCATGGGCGGTGGCTCGACTCCCAGCCGCGCCGTGGTGCAAAGCGCCGGACAAGGCTTCCGGCTGAGCTCGCAAATGATGAGAGAAGAGTTCAACCGCTCAGGGCCGGTGATGCACCTGATGCTGCGCTACACCCAGGCGCTGATCACCCAAATGGCCCAAACCGCGGTCTGTAATCGGCACCACTCACTCGACCAGCAGCTCTGCCGCTGGCTGCTCTTGAGCCTGGACCGCTTACGCGGCAGCGAGTTGGTGATGACGCAGGAGCTCATTGCCAACATGCTGGGCGTGCGGCGGGAGGGCGTCACCGAGGCCGCGCTCAAGCTGCAACGCGCCGGCCTTATCAGCTACGCCCGCGGGCACATCAGCGTTCTGGACCGCCCCGGCCTGGAAAAGCGGACCTGCGAATGCTATGAGGTGGTCAAAAAAGAATACGACCGGCTCTTGCCGGCGACTGTGGCGGTTTAAAGGTCTCCCTGCACCGGCCGGTGAAAGATGGCCTCGTAAATCGATGAGTCCCGGGCGTAACACAGGCACGAGACGGCTTTGAGGCCGCGGCGATCCACCACCGTCAATATGCCGCGGTGGTAGTGGATCAGCCCTTGTGCCTGCAGCTCGCTGGCAGCGTTGGTAACACTCACCCGGCGCACCCCCAGCATCGTGGACAAAAACTCCTGGGTCATCGGAAAGGTGTTCGCCGGTGATCGGTCCTGGCACATCAGCAGCCACCGGGCGAGCCGGGGCAACACCTCATGGAAGCGGATGCACGCACTCCCCTGTGACAGCTGGGTCTGCACCACATAGGCGTAAGAGAACAACACCTTGCGCAGGCCGACGGAGTCCGCCAGTACCGCCCTGAATGCCCGGCCATCCACACGCCAGGCCCACCCGCCCTCTTGGACCAGCGCTTTCACCACCGCCACAGGCACGCCCAGGGCAACCCCAAGCCCTAACATGCCCTCGGGCCCCACCATGCCCACCTCCACCACATGCGCATCGCCCGCATCGGCCAGCAGCGAGACATAGCCTTCCAGGGGAAAGTACACATGGGCCTGGTGCCCGCCGGGCGTCCACAGCACGTCCTTGAATGCGAGCGGCACGCAGGTACCCGCCACCCTGATTTTTCGCTGGTCTATTTGCGACAAACTGGCGAGTAAGCGGTTGCGTTGCATCGGGGGACCTTGCTTCAAAAACTGCAGACTAACCCCCTGCTCGACTCCGGGTCTGTACGGTCGGCGCAGACGCTTGTTCGCTCGCGCACAGACCCTGCCGGGACCAAGGTTTACAACCCTTTACATCCCCACCACAAGGAGTGCGCCATGACTTGCATCACCACCAGCAAACGGCACCGTCAACCGGTGTTTGACAACGACCCGGACCGCCAAACGAGTGTCTTTCCTGAAGGCACTGCAAGCACCGGCGCACGCCCTGCCCGCAAACCCACACTGACCCTGCACCTCAGCCACCGGGCACCTGCGGGAGATGCCAATCAGGCAGCAGCCCAAGGGCCCACCCAGCTCTCGCTGTTAGACACGGAATCCACGGTATGAGCGCTCGCCCCACCCCGGCCAACTTCAAGTTGCACGTGCCGGACGGCGCATTCAACAACGGCCACCACGCCGAGCCTTCTGCCCTGGAGGGTGCGCTGCTCTCCAACGCGCAACTGCGTGAGCAAGTCACCCAGCTGCGCAATGCCTTGGTCAGGACCCAGCGTGACCTTGCAGGCACCCGTGCGGGCGAGCGCAGCGCGCGTCACCTTGCGCGGCACGATGGCCTGACCCGGCTACCGAACCGGGCGTACTTTGAGGCGTGCCTGCAAGAGTCGCTCAATGAGCAATTGGCCCACCAGCGCGGCCTGGCCTTGTTCTTTCTGGATCTGGATGATTTCAAGCACATTAACGACACCCATGGCCATGCAATGGGCGACAACCTGCTGCAAATTGTGGCGGCGCGCCTCAACCAGTCGGTGCGCAAAGAAGACATGGTGTGCCGCTTGGGCGGAGACGAGTTTGCCTGTTTGTTGCGCGGCTCCAACCAGGTCCGGCAACTAATGCAACTGGCCGCCAAATTGTTTGACTCGGTCGCCGCACCCTGCCATTTACAGGCCTGTGAACTGACGGTGCGGCCAAGTATTGGTATTGCGATTTGCCCACCGTGCGACATCACTGGCAGCGAGCTGCTGGCCCGCGCGGATGCCGCCATGTACCGCGCCAAGCGGGAACAAACGGGTTATGCCTTCTTTGAGGCTCCAGCCTGAGGCGTGCGCCCCGGCTGACGGGGCTTGCGCGGCTGCATGGCCGCCAACACGGCCCCACCCACCATGCGACACACCGATTGCGCGACCGCCACCTTCACAGCCGTGCTCGGCTGGAACCAGCGCCATGGCTTGACCGACGCCACCACCACAACCCCGGCGACCACCATCAGTACCGTTGCCAAAGGGTAATGTTGCGCCATTTGCCTGGCAGCTTGGCGCGCCATGACCAACTCGGGCCACGTGTCAGCCCTTAACACCTGCTGCATGTTGAGGCGGCTCGCCTCCAGGCGCTGCGCGGGGGTGACGACTACGGGGCTGGCGATCGTCATAACCCGCCCGGCGACAACATGTTGCGGTCAGCCTCCCATTGCACCCGCATTTCATCGAGGCCCGGAGCAGCAGGCCCCCGCACTACAGCCCATCCGCACAACAGCGCACCCAAAAATGCGACTGAGGGCACCACTATCAACACTGCCCACCCCACAGGCAACACGCTGGCCAATATCACCGCCACCCCTGCGAGGGTGAGACCCACAAATGCCAGTAATACTGCGCCAACCAACCACAAGCCTTTGACAAGCCAAAAAGCCGCCCATGTGGTGCTTTCATCGCGCAACAGGTCGGCATAGGCTTGGGCATGTTCCAGCAACAAATCCGGGCGCTCTTGTAACAGCGCCCAGACTGCACCGGCCGCACGGGTAGTTTGTGCGGCCATCGTTCAATGGCTGTGGTGTGAACGACCACGCAACATCAGGCCCACCACGCCCATCAGCACGGCGCCGGCTGCGGCTGCCATCAGCAAAGACTTGAGCGGCTCCTCACGCACATAGGTGTTGACTTGCGCTTGGGTGCGCTCTGCGCCTTCCTTAAAAAATGTGCGGTTCTCGCGCAAGGCATCAGCGCCGCGTTGCAACAAGCCATCGGCTTGCTGGGCGGCGTGGTTGAGCACGGGCATGACATCTGACTCGAGGGGGCCGTTGGCGCCGAGTGCGTTGGAAAGCGGATTGGAATAGCTCATGGGAATGTCCTTATCAGTGGTATCGATGAAGAGAGGCGGCAGATGCCGTCTCACGGTTTGGTGACCTCGTGGCCGATCACGCCGCCAACGGCTGCGCCGCCCAGGGTGCCCAAAGTGCCGCCCCCCAGGACCGCACCGCCCACGGCGCCTACACCGGCACCGATGGCGGTGCCTTTTTCTTGTGATGACATGCCTGCACAGCCAGCCAGGCTGGCCAGGGTGACTGCATAAATGGCCGCAAAGGCCGTGGATTTTTGGAGTTGCATAGCGCTTCCTGGTTGGCGTCACAAAAATCGGGACGCAACTCCAAAGAAGGCACTGCGTCACGCCTCGATCCTCTTGCACCTGCTTTACCAGGGGCGAGAGGTCCGATGCATGAAGCTTAGGCAGCAGGGACGCTGCGGTCTGTCTGCTACGGCACGGAAGTGCGGCGGCCCACACCCAGCGCGGCCCCCACACTCAAGAGCAGCACCAGTGCCGCACCCAGCAGGGTGGCGCCATACCAGCCCCGGTCCATGAACACGCCGAACACCAAAGGCGAGATGGCAAAACCCGTGTCCAGCCCCGAATACACCAGCCCATACACCCGGCCGGTTGCGCCTTTGGGGGTGGCTTTTTTGATCATCATGTCGCGCGAGGGGCCGCCGATGCCCACCGCAAAACCCGTGATCGCCAACACCACCATGGTGCCGGTGGCGCCCAGCCAACCGGTGCCGCACAGCGCAAGCAAAACCGCACCGGCTGCCATAGCCATGGCGACCACGCGGTCTGAGTGCTTGGACTTGGCCGCCACAAAACCGCCGATAAACATGCCCACCGCCCCAAACAGCATGTACGACGAGATGGTGTAAGTGGCCGCCTCAAAGCTGACCCCGTGCATCGCCTTCAGGATGGAGACCGCATAACTCTGCACGACGGCCAGCGTCATGGTCGAGAGCAAAAAGAAGCCAAAACACCACCACACCACCGGCAGCTTCATGAACGCCATGTCGTGCTCGGCTTTCGGGCCACCGGCCACGGGGGCGACTTTTCGGGCCACCGTGGTGTGCAGATGCTGCCGCTGGCTCGCCAGCACGCCAATCACCACCACAAACAGCAAAGCGGCGGCCAGATACGTTTGGCGCCAGCCGATAACAGCGCCCAGGCTGGCAAAAAACACTGGCGCCAGTGCCCAGCCCAAATTACCACTCAGCCCGTGGGCGCTGAAGGCGTAGCCCAGCCGCGGTGCAGACACCCGCTGATTCAGGATGGTGAAATCCACCGGATGGAACGTGGCATTGCCCAAGCCCGCCAGCACCGCAACTAGCATCAGGCCGGCATAGCTGCTCGCAAACGAGGCCAGCACACAGGCAACCACAAACAGGCTCAGCGCCATGAATAGCAGCGGCCGTGCCCCGAAACGGTCCACCACAAAGCCGGCGCACGCCTGCCCCACGCCAGACACCACAAAAAACGCCGTCATCAGCAACCCCAGCTGCGAGTAATTGAGGCCGAACTCCTGCATAAACACCGGGAACAGCAGCGGCAGTATCAAGTGCCCGAAGTGCGAGCTGCCGTGGGCCAGCCCGATCAGGCCGATCACGGTGGCGTCTTGTTTGAAAGGGGCCGCAACGGCGGCAGCAGGCATGGTGGCAGTAGTCATGCACTCATCCTACGACTGGGCAGGTTTTCTGAAATGCGACAAAAAGACAATAATCATCGAAAACCCGCCAAACCTGCCCCACTGGCCAACTCCACCCCAAACACCCATGACCCGCGCCACCAAACCCGCCCGCCTGCACCCGGTGCAGAGCGACACCTCGCCCCACCGCCCGCCCACCGCCCAGCGCCCGGTGCGCAGCCGCGGCCGTGCACTGGCCATGAACG
The DNA here is from genome assembly GCF_032193805.1 of Rhodoferax potami. Classification (NCBI taxonomy): domain Bacteria; kingdom Pseudomonadati; phylum Pseudomonadota; class Betaproteobacteria; order Burkholderiales; family Comamonadaceae; genus Rhodoferax; species Rhodoferax potami. Next base: position 308,795 of record NZ_JAVBIK010000001.1, read on the forward strand.
CGCACATCGAGCCGCATCAACACTCGTGGTCGCAGTTCACCTACTGCGCCAGTGGCCTGATGCAAGTTACCGTGACCCAAGGCGCATGCGAAACCACGTTCATCGTGCCGCCCAGTCGCGCGGTGTGGATTCCGCCCCAAGTGCAGCACACCGTGGTGGTGCTGGAGAGCGCCGAGCTGCGCACGGTAGACATCGCCCCCGCCGCCCTGCCCGCCAGCTGGGCGGACTGCCGAGTGCTGGTGGTCAGCCCGCTGCTGCGTGAGCTGATAGGCGCGCTGCAGGGCAGCGAGCCCGGCCCGCGCGAAGACGCTGTGATGGCCCTGGCGCTGGACGAAATTCAACACGCCGACACCCAGGCACTCGGCGTGCCCATGCCGCACCCGGTGCTGGGTGACAAACGCCTGCGCGCCCTGTGCGAAGCCGTGTTGCGCGACCCGGCAGAAAAAAACCAGCTGCGCGAATGGGTGGCCGAGGTGGGCGCCAGCGAGCGCACCGTGGCCCGCTTGTTCCGCGACGAGCTGGGCACCAGTTACCAGCAATGGCGCACCCAGGCGGTGCTGGCCCACGCCCTGCCCCAGCTTGCCCGTGGCGTGCCGATTGCCCAAGTGGCAGCCGCCAGCGGCTACGCCAGCGACAGCGCGTTCTCGGCCATGTTCAAGCAGGCCATGGGCAAGGCGCCGAGTTTCTTTCAAAGTAAGACGCTATCAAAATAATAGCTGGTAGCGCAATATCCATGTGGGCTAGAGGCAGATTTTTCTCAAAAAAAAGAGCCCCATAGTGCAAATTAGCGCGCCGATGCGGGCAAACCAAAAATCCGGTCAAACGCCCAGGTAAATCCGACCGTGTAGAAAAAGAAAAACGCCAGTAGCCCCAAGTCCGCCACAAAGGCAGCCCAGAGTGAAATGTCCAGCCAATAGGCCATCACCGGCATGAGGATGATGGCCAAGCCCCCCTCGAAACCCAGGCCGTGCACCAACCGGCGCTTGGGTGAGCGGCCCCGCACGGTCTGGCGCGCTTCCCAGCGCTCAAACAGCGCATTGAACACATAGTTCCAGACGAGTGCAATGCTCGACATCACCGCCGCCAGCACAAAAGCGGAACCCGGTGGATGAGAAAACGCCAGCGCCAGCGTAGGCGTGACCACAGCGATCGCAATACCCTCGTACAGGCAAGCTTGAAGAATTCGACGTTGCAAAGGAGACATGGCGGCATGGTAACGGCAGCCTGAAGCAATCTCACTTCCCTAGCGTGGGAGAACACAACACCAACCATACTGCGCTGCAAATGGCTGGGGGCAAGTACCGATCATCGCGGTGGAAACTGGGGGCGCCAGCTCGAGGGGCGCCAAGCGCATCTACGAGCAGGCCCTGCAATACACCCAGCGGTGCTAGGTGCAGAGCGTGCTGGTCGGCAAGCCGCTTAACGGCGGCTCATGCTTTATGGAGCGGCGTTCTTCTTGGCAATTTCATTGCCAACGTAGCCGCCACCGACTGCACCGGCGATGGTGGCAAGGGTTTTGCCATCGCCGCTGCCAAACTGGTTGCCGACCAAGCCACCCACAACCGCGCCGATACCGATACCGACCGCGCTGTTTTTCTCGGCCGGAGCAGCGGGAGTGGCAGCAGCTTGTGCGGGGGGCGTGGAGTTCGATGCCACTTGCGCAGAGGTCTTGGGAGTAGCAGGCTTTTGGCTCACAACTTTGGGCGCAGGCGCTTTTGCAGTCGGTGCTGACACATTGGCCGGCGTGCTGGCGGTGAGGCCCGCGGGAGCAGTGGCACTGGAGTTGGGGAGCAGGCCTGTGAGCGCAGCTGCGCCCAAAAGGCTCACAACGATGACGGAGCCTGCAGCGATCGCAATCACTGGATGCAAGCGCGACGCGCTGGGTTGCTGGAGAGTAGTGGGGTATGTGTTCATCGGGTGTCCTTATGGGGTGACTTGATACACCGCCAGTGTGGCGGCCCCCTGCTTTTGTCACCAGAGGACCTGATCCCGAATCGGCGTAGGAAGCCGCCTACAAACTGTGGATCAGATTCACCGATGGCGGAAGGTTTGATGCAGTGAACTGCACTTGAAAAGACAGCTATCCAAGGCACAATGTCTCCCAATTAGTTCAACTCAGCACGTATGCATCCCGCACTCCACCTTGATGAGCAAGCCTTGAAGCTGTTCTGTGAATCTCATCGGATTCGCAGCTTGGCCTTGTTTGGCTCACAAGCCAAAGGAACTGCGCGGTTCGACAGCGATATAGATTTATTAGTCGACTTTGAGCCCGACGGTGTACCTGGCCTGCTGGGTATGGCCGCGTTGGAGGATGAGCTTTCGGCCTTGGCGGGCGGACGCAAAGTAGATTTGCGCACACCAAGTGATTTGTCGCGGTACTTCAGAGACGAAGTCATGCGTACAGCCCAAGTGCAATATGCCCGCTGAAGACCAGGCTCAGAAGCCTCAAATCGCCTCCGGGATTCGCCTCAAGCAGTGACTTGCACACCCTTCCAGAACGCCACACGGTCGCGGACCATGGCGGCTTCGGGTTTGGGGTCGGCGTAGTACCAAACGGCGTCGATGTTCATTTCGCCGTTCACCATCAGCGAGTAGTAGCTGGCTTGGCCTTTCCAGGCGCAGCTGGTTTTGTGGTTGCTGAACTGCACGTAGTCGCGGTTCAGGCTGCTGGCGGGAAAGTAGTGGTTGCCTTCTACGAGCACGGTGTCGTCGCTCTGGGCAATCACAGTGCCGTTCCAAATGGCTTTCATGGCGGTTTCCTTGGGGTATTGAGGGTGACATTGCAACACAGCTGCCAGTGCTGCGGGCCAACCGGGGGCAATCGGTTTCGCTTATCCTGTGGCCTCACTCTAAAGGCTCGCCCCATGCTACCCACCACCCCTTTTATGCGCCGTCACCTTCTTGTATTGGCCACCGGCCTGCTGGCCACCTTTGCCAGCCATGCCCAAAGCCCGGTGCGTGTGGGCTCCAAGATCGACACCGAAGGCAAGCTGCTCGGCAACATCGTGGTGCTGGCGCTGGAGGCCAATGGCATCAAAACAGAAAACAAGGTCTCGCTGGGCAACACCAAGGTGGTACGCACCGCCCTGCTGGCCGGCGAGATTGACCTGTACCCCGAGTACACCGGCAACGGCGCCTTCATGCTGGGTGACGAAAGCAACAAGGCCTGGAAAGACCTGCGCGCTGGCTACGAGCTCGCCAAAAAGATGGATCTTGAGAAAAACAAGGTCGTCTGGCTAGAGCCAGCCAACGCCAACAACACCTGGGCGATTGCAGTTCGCCGCGATGTGGCGGTAGCCAACAAGCTGCGCACCCTGGACGACATGGGCCAATACATCGCCAAGGGCGGCGCCTTCAAACTGGCTGCCTCGGCCGAGTTCATGGAGCGTGCTGACGCCATGCCCGCCTTCCAAGCTGCCTACGGATTCAAACTGCGCGCGGACCAGGCACTGGTGCTGGCAGGTGGCGACACCGCAGCCACCATCAAGGCCGCGGCCGAGAAAACATCGGGCGTGAACGCCGCCATGGCCTACGGCACCGACGGCCCCGTGGCAGCCTTGGGCTTGGTCGTGATGGACGACCCCAAGGGTGTGCAACCGGTGTATGCCCCTGCCCCGCTGGTCCGTGAAGAGGTGCTCAAGCGCTACCCCGCCATTGCCACTGTGTTGGCACCCATCTTCAAATCGCTGGATGGCCCCACTTTGCAAATGCTGAATGCACGCATCCAACTCGAAGGCCAAGACCCACGCAAAGTGGCCACAACCTACCTGCAAAGCAAGGGCTTCTTGAAATAAGCGCCGCCGTGATGGACACGCGCCCCGAGCGCTGGAACCCGGTGCTGGCGCTGTGTATGGCGCTCGCATTGGGGGCCGCATGGGGCCTGCCCTTTGTGCGGGTCGCACCAAACCGGCTGCTGTCTGGCGAGCCGGTTTTTTTATGGCAATGGCTGCCGGGCACCAGTGCGTGGGTGGCAGCAGCCCTGGCGCTCGGGCTGGGGGTGTTGTGCCTAGCGCTTGTGCAAGCCCACCGCCGGGCCGTGCAGGCCTCAGCGGCGCTGGTGCTATCGGCAGGCCTGGCCGCACTGTGGCTGGCGGCCGGCCACCATGCCAGCAGCGTCAGCCTAGCCAACCAAGCAGACAACCCACTGGTCCGCACTTCGTTGGGTGCCGGTTTTTGGACGCTGGCGGCACTGGCGTGGATGGCGGCACTCGACGCAGTCGCCCGCTTGCAACTCAAGACCCTGCCACGCTTGCTGCTGCAAAGCACTTTGTTCGCGCCCCTATTGCTGTCGTTGAGTGCGGGGCAAGACTTGTCCATCGCCAAGGAGTACGCCAACCAGAGCGATGTGTTCGGCCCCGCCATCGTGCGCCATTTGCAGATCGTGTTGCTGGCTATTGCGCCGGCCGTGGTCATCGGCGTGCCGCTGGCCTGGCGCATGACCCGCGAACCGCGCCTGCGCGAGACGCTGTTGCCGGTGCTGAATGTGATTCAAACCATCCCGTCCATCGCCCTGTTCGGCTTGCTGATGGCGCCTCTGGCGTGGCTGGCAGTGCAGGCACCCATGTTGGGCCGGCTGGGGATCAGCGGTGTGGGCCTGGCGCCTGCGGTGCTGGCGCTGCTGCTGTATGCGCTGCTGCCCATCGTGCGCTCGGCGTTGGCCGGGCTGGAGCAGGTACCCGTAGCCACCGTGACCGCAGCGCGCGCCATGGGCATGACACCTAGGCAAGTGCTCTGGCATGTGGAGCTGCCGCTGGCCTTGCCGGTGCTGCTGATCGGACTGCGCACGGCGGTAGTGCAAACCACGGGTCTGGCTGCAGTGACCGCACTGGTGGGTGCGGGTGGATTGGGCAGCATCATGTTTGACGGCTTGTTCAGCGCGGCCAACGAGCTGGTGATGCTGGGTGTGATTCCCATCGTGCTGCTGGCTTTGCTGGCAGACCATTTTTTCAAGGCGCTCGGCACCTTGCTGGAGACGCCCGCCGCATGATTACTTTTGACCACACCTGCAAGTCTTACGACGGCACACCGGCCATCACCGACCTGAACCTGCATATCACTCAAGGCGAACTGGTAGTGCTGCTTGGCCCCTCGGGCTCTGGCAAATCGACCGCGCTGAAGATGATCAACCGCATGGTCGATCACGATGGCGGCCGCATTCTGCTCAACGGCGAAGAAATTTACAGCTTCAATGTGCAGGACTTGCGCCGCCGCATGGGCTACGCGATTCAGTCGGTGGGCCTGTTCCCGCACTGGACCGTGGCGCGCAACATCGCCACCGTGCCCACGCTGCTAGGCTGGGATGCCGCCCGCGTGCAAGCCCGGGTCACGGAGCTGTTGCAACTGTTGGACATGGCCCCCGAGTCATACGCCAGCCGCTACCCGCACCAGCTCTCCGGCGGGCAACAGCAGCGGGTGGGCGTGGCGCGCGCGCTGGCCGCCGACCCCGATGTGCTGCTGATGGACGAGCCCTTTGGCGCGCTGGACCCGGTGACCCGCGCAACGTTACAACTGGAGCTCAAGCGCATTCACCGCGCCACCGGCAAAACCATTGTGCTGGTTACCCACGACATTGACGAAGCCCTGCTGCTGGCTACCCGCATCGTGCTGCTGTACCAAGGCCGCATCGCGCAAGTGGGCACGCCGCTGGAGTTGCTGCAGCAACCCGCCAGCGACTTTGTGGCCGACTTTATGGGGCGCGCAGACTTGGGGCTCAAGCAGCTCTCGCTGCGGCCGATTGCACCCTTGGTGCAAGCGCTAAAGGGGGCCACGCCAGCCCACGCAATTGCCGATACCGCCACGGTGCGGGAGGCTATTTCGCAGATGGCGGCGCTGGGCGTGTCGTGCCTGGGCGTCATTAACCCGAGCGGCTCGGTACTGGGCCAGGTGAGCGCCGCCAATTTGCTGGAAGCACGGCATGGCTAAGGCACCGCGGCACTCACCCCGCTGGTGGAATGACCGGCTGCTGTGGACGCTGGCCGCGCTGCTCGCGCTGGCCTATGGCCTGCCACACAGCACGCCTGTGTTTGCCGCGCTTTTCCCGGCCCTACCTCGTCCGGTGTATTTGCAAGAGCCCTTGGCTCAATTGCTCTGGCAGCACTTGGGGCTAGTGCTGTTGTCCAGCGCAATTGCTATTCTGCTGGGCACAGCCGCAGGCGTGGCGGCCACGCGGCCTGCGGGCCGTGCCTTCAGGCCCTTGCTGGAGGCTCTGGCCGCCATGGGCCAAACTTTTCCACCGGTGGCAATCTTGGCAGTGGCCGTGCCGGCGGTCGGTTTCGGGGAGCTACCGGCCCTGATTGCTTTGTCACTCTTCGGGCTCTTGCCCGTGTTGCAAGCCACGCTGGCGGGGGTGGAGTCGGTGCCGCGCCCGGTGCTGGAATCCGCCCGCGCCATGGGCCTGTCACCTCGGCACATCCTCACGCAGGCGCAGATTCCGCTGGCCCTGCCGCTGTGGCTGGCGGGGGTGCGCACCTCGGTCATCGTCAATATCGGCACCGCGGCCATTGCCTCCACCGTGGGGGCCAAAACCTTGGGCTCGCCGATCATCGTGGGACTCTCGGGGTTTAACACCGCGTATGTGTTGCAAGGCGCGGTACTGGTAGGCCTGCTGGCGATCTCGGCCGACCTCGCGTTTGATCGCCTGGCGCGACGACTGCAGTGGAACACCACTGACACTGCTGGCAAAACGCTCCTGAATTGATAGCTACTCGCGCAGATTTCACGGGCGCAAGAGCACTCTTTGATCTGAAATTGCGGCGTATCAAGATGCCAGCGTGTCGTTGTACCTACAGTGGGTTTTTCCTTATCCCACGGTACACCCCATGAGCTCTTTCGACCACAGCACCCTCATCAAGCAGATCAACGAAAACCTGGGCCCCCTGCGCAAGGCACAACCTGAGGCCATGCAAGGATTTGGGCTGTTGGCCAAGGCATCGATGGCGGAAGGCGCCCTGAGCGCAAAACACAAAGAGTTGATGGCGCTGGCCATCGGCATTACCCAGCACTGCTCGGGCTGCATAGGCTTTCATGTGAAGGCCTTGCACAAGCTGGGCTGCACCCGTGCTGAGCTGGACGAGATGTTGGCCGTGTGCGTCTACATGGGCGGCGGCCCTGCCCTGATGTACGCCGCAGAAGCCACCGCAGCCTGGGACGCCATGGCGCCCCAGACGGCTTAATTGAAGCTGAACTGCCCCGGCGCCAGGATGGGGTCCACCCCCACCTGAATGGTCGATTTGGGCAGGAACTTGCCTTCGAGCAGCAGCTTGGAGAGCGGGTTCTCAATGCGCTGCTGTATAGCGCGCTTCAAGGGCCGCGCACCAAACACGGGGTCGAAGCCCACCTTGGCCAGCTCGGCCACCGCCGCGTCGCTCACCGCCAGCGTCAAGTCCATCTTGGCCAGACGCGCCATCAGCGTGGCCAGCTGAATCTTGGCAATCGAGGCGATGTTGGCAGCGTCCAGCGAGTGGAAGACCACGGTCTCGTCGATCCGGTTCAGGAACTCGGGGCGGAAGTGGTTCTTCAACTCGCCGGTCACGGCTTCTTTCACGTCCTCGTAGTCCTGCCCCACCATGCTCTGGATGAGCTGGCTGCCGATGTTGCTGGTCATCACGATGACCGTGTTTTTGAAGTCTACGGTGCGGCCCTGGCCGTCGGTCAGGCGGCCATCATCCAGCACTTGCAGCAGCACGTTGAACACGTCGGGGTGGGCTTTTTCCACCTCGTCGAGCAGCAGCACGGCATAGGGTTTGCGGCGCACGGCCTCGGTAAGGTAACCGCCCTCCTCGTAACCCACATACCCCGGAGGCGCGCCAATCAAGCGGGCGACCGAATGCTTCTCCATGAACTCGCTCATGTCGATACGGACCAGATGCTCTTCGCTGTCAAACAAGAAACCGGCCAGGGCCTTGCACAGCTCGGTCTTGCCCACGCCCGTGGGGCCGAGGAACAAGAAAGAACCCGTAGGTCGGTTCGGGTCCGACAGGCCCGAGCGGGAGCGGCGAATGGCGTTGGCCACGGCCGCAATGGCTTCTTCCTGCCCCACCACGCGGTCGTGCAGCTTGGCCTCCATTTGCAGCAGTTTGTCGCGCTCGCCCTGCATCATTTTGGAGACCGGAATGCCGGTGGCACGGCTCACCACCTCGGCAATCTCCTCCGCGCCCACCTGGGTGCGCAGCAAGCGATTGGCACCGCCTGCAGCCGCTTTGCCGGCTTCCTGGTCCTGGGCTTCTTTGAGGCGCTTTTCCAGCTCGGGCAGCTTGCCGTATTGCAGCTCGGCCACTTTGGCCAAGTCGCCCTTGCGGGTCAGGCTCTCGATTTGGGTGCGCAGCTTGTCGATCTCTTCGCGCACCTGGGCGCTGCCTTGCGCGGTGGCTTTTTCGGCCTTCCAGATTTCGTCCAGATCGGCAATTTCTTTTTGCAGGCTGTCGATCTCTTCGTTGATCAGCTCAAAGCGCTTGAGCGAGGCTTCGTCCTTCTCTTTCTTGACGGCTTCGCGCTCGATCTGCAGCTGGATCAAGCGGCGGTCCAGCTTGTCCATGACCTCGGGCTTGGAGTCCAGCTCGATCTTGATTTTGGAGGCGGCCTCGTCAATCAGGTCGATGGCCTTGTCCGGCAAAAAGCGGTCGGTGATGTAGCGGTGGCTCAGCTCGGCCGCAGCCACGATGGCCGGGTCGGTGATGTCTACGCCATGGTGCACTTCGTAGCGCTCTTTCAGGCCACGCAGGATGGCGATGGTGGCTTCCACCGTGGGCTCGCCCACCAGAATCTTCTGGAAGCGGCGCTCCAGCGCAGCGTCTTTTTCAATGTACTTGCGGTACTCGTCCAGCGTGGTGGCGCCTACGCAGTGCAGCTCTCCACGGGCCAGCGCCGGCTTGAGCATGTTGCCGGCATCCATGGCCCCCTCGCCCTTGCCGGCCCCCACCATGGTGTGCAGCTCGTCAATGAACACAATGGTTTGGCCTTCGTCCTTGGCCAGGTCCTTGAGCACGTTCTTCAGGCGTTCTTCAAATTCGCCACGGAACTTGGCACCGGCCAAGAGCGCAGCCATGTCCAGCGAAAGCACGCGTTTGCCCTTCAGGCTGTCGGGCACTTCGCCCTCCACGATGCGCTGGGCCAGGCCTTCGACGATGGCGGTCTTGCCCACACCGGGCTCGCCGATCAGGACGGGGTTGTTTTTGGTGCGGCGTTGCAGCACCTGGATGGCGCGGCGGATTTCGTCGTCCCGCCCGATCACCGGGTCCAGCTTGCCCATGCGAGCGCGCTCGGTCAGGTCGATGCAGTATTTTTTGAGGGATTCACGTTGGTCTTCGGCGTCCGAACTGTCCACCGTCTGGCCGCCACGCACGGCGTCGATAGCGGCCTCCAGGCTCTTACGGGTCAGGCCGTTGGTGCGGGCCATTTGCCCGGCGTCGCCCTTGTGGTCCGCCACGGCCAGCAAAAACAGCTCGCCGGCGATGAACTGGTCGCCACGCTTGATGGCCTCTTTCTCAGCCGCCTGCAGCAGCGACACCATATCGCGCCCCACGGTGACCTGCTCATGGCCTTGCACCTGCGGCAGGCGCTTGATGCCAGCCTCGGCAGACGCCAGCAGGCCCGCCACATTCACGCCGGCCCGATTCATCAAGGCCTTGGGCGCATCGTCGGTGCGGATCATGGCCGCGAGGACGTGCACAGGCTCAATAAAGGCGTTGTCATGGGTCAGCGCAAGCGTTTGCGCCTCTGCCAGAGCTTCTTGAAATTTGGTGGTCAGTTTGTCGATTCGCATGGGGTTACTCCTCACGGTTCATCCGTTGATGCATCAGCTTGGGCCCTGGCGATGGTTTTCAAGTCACCGCCAGTGGTGATGTTTGACCTAGCGCAAACTCTGGGCTGAAAGACCCCGGAGCCCGATAATGCGTGCTGGCCATTTTGTCGTTGAGTCCGCATGCAAGTCCACCAGTTTCAAGTCAGCTATATCGCCGAGCAAGACCGCCTGCTGGTGCGGATGAACTCGACCGCGGGCGATGAGCAAGGCCTGTGGCTAACCCGCCGTTTGATGCTGGACCTGTTCCCCCATCTCGACAAGGCAGTGCACGAGCTCAGCCTGAGCGATCCGCAGGTCGTGGGCCATGACGGTGCGGCCGAAGGTGCCGTGCGAGACCACCAGCAGGCGGAGACTCTGGGCCAGTCAGACTTCCAGACCCCGTATCAAGAGGCATCGCCCGACGCAGACGGGCCGCTCTTAGTGACAGCAGCCCACTACCAGCTGCTAAACAAACACGAAATGAGCTTGCGCTTTGACGAATCGTGCCAAGGACAAACGGAGTCCCGTACCGTCGAAATCCATATGGTGAGCGAAACGGCGTTGGCTTTGCTCCATGTGTTGCGCCTGGGTTTGCAGGCCAGCGGATGGGGAATCAGCGGCGCAAATCAACCGAATACCCAGTCCGCGTTGCTCACCCAGGCTTCTCTGGACGCGGACACCAGCGACTGGGATGCATTTGCCCTCGCTGAACGCCCCAAGTACCTGAACTGAGCCCTTGCCCGGTCAAGCGTTGCGGGCGGCAATGCCCCAGCGGGCCAAGGCCTCATCGTCGCTCACCCGCGCATCCACCCAGTGAGCGCCTTCGGGCGTGGTCTCTTTTTTCCAGAACGGTGCCTGGGTCTTGAGGTAATCCATGATGAATTCACAGGCTTGAAAACTCTGGCCACGGTGGGCGGAGCTTACGGCGACCAGCACCACCCCCTCGGTGGGCTGCAGCACACCCACCCGGTGTACCACCCGCGCGCCCAGGATATCGAAGCGGGCAAACGCGGCGTCCACCATGGCTTCAATCGACTTCTCAGTCATACCTGGGTAGTGTTCCAGCTCTAGGGTCTGGACCGAGCCTGCAGCGCCCGGCGCATTGCGGTCACGCACCGTGCCGACAAAACTGCACACCGCACCGACGCGGGGGTCACCCGCCTGCAGCGCAGCGAGTTCAGCAGCGACGTCGAAGGCAACCTCTTGGATTCGTACCTGCGCGCCAGCGCCGTGTAGATTGTTCGGAGCCACCATGGGTCTCAATCAACCACCGGTCACCGGCGGGAAAAACGCGACCTCACAGCCTTCGTGCAAGGAGTCGCCGGGCGCACTCATCACCTGGTTCAGCGCCATCCGCACAGAGCGGTCCGTGCCCAAGGCCTCGGCGCCGGGTCCGCCGCGGGCCATCAACTCCGCGCGCAACTGCGCCAAGGTGGTGGCTGCCGTGTCAAGCACTTCGCTGGAAGTGCCCATGGCCTCTCGCATGGAGGCGAAGTACCGCACCGTGACCCTCATGCCAGCAGGCCTTGAAAAGGAATGAAGCGCACGGCTTGGCCGTACAGAATCGGTTCGCCCGGGGCGACATCGACCAAGCCATCCCCCCAAACTGCGGATGTCAGCACCCCAGAGCTCTGGTTACTGAACAGATCGAGGCCGCCATTGGCGTTGTGGCGCACCCGCAAAAATTCTCGGCGTTTATCGGCTTTGGGCCAATCAAAGTCTGCGCGGACAGCTATGCTTTTCATAGCGGATTCCTGCACGCCTTGCAGGCGCAACAAGAAGGGCCGCACCAGCACCAGAAAGGTCACAAAGCTGGACACCGGATTGCCGGGCAGCCCGATGAAATGCGCCGCACCTATGCGCCCGTGGGCAAAGGGTTTGCCGGGCTTGATGGCGATTTGCCACAAGTCCAGCGTACCCTGGCTTTGCACCGCGGGCTTGATATGGTCTTCCTCGCCCACCGACACGCCACCGCTGGTGAGGATGACGTCGTTGTCAGCCGCCGCGCGTTGTAGCGCTGCGATGGTGGCTTCCCGGTTGTCAGGCACGATACCCAGATCCGCCACCTCACAACCCATGCGGCGCAGCAGGTTCAGCAAGAAAAAGCGGTTGGAGTTGTAAATGGCGCCCGGCGGCATGTCTTGTGGAGCCACCGTGCCGGGCATGACCAGCTCGTCGCCGGTGGAAAACAAGGCGACCCGCGGTTTGCGCACCACTTTCAGCTGCGCCATACCGATGCTGGCAGCCAGGCCCAACTCAGCCGGGCCCAGGCGGGTGCCAGCAGGCAACACGCAGTCACCGCGCTGCACGTCTTCACCGGCATGGCGGATATGCTGGCCCGGCAAGGGCGTGGTGTTGACGCGGATGGTCTCGGGCTGGCCTTGGCGCTCGTCATGGATGCGGGTGCAGTCTTCTTGCATGACCACCGCATCGGCGCCGGGGGGTACGGGTGCGCCGGTGAAAATGCGGGCGGCCGTGCCGGCTTGCAAATGCTCGCCGACAGCGCCAGCGGCAATCCGCTGCGTGACCCGGAGCTCGTTGGAGCCGAACATCAGGTCCTCAGCCCGCACCGCATAGCCGTCCATCGCACTGTTATCAAAGGCCGGCACTTGCAACTCAGACACCACGTCAGCCGCCAGCACACGGCCGTCTGCGTCGAAGGTGGAAACCTGCTCGGTCGCTGTCAGGGGGCTGACAGCCGCCAGCAACTGCGCCAGCGCATCGTCCAAAGGCAATAAAGGCTTACGGGGGGCGCCGGGTGCAGAAGTCATTTGCTATCGATTCAGGAGCTGCTCGCGCACTATTGACGGGCGCTAAGCAGCGTTTTCATACACAAATCAAACACACTCACGCTCAATGAGCGCTTTGATGGCGGGCACATCTGCATCCATCACCAGCACGCGCTTGGGCAGGGCTTCGATGCCTTCAAACTGCGGCGGGCGGACGGGGTCACGACCCAAGGCCTCGACCACGGTGGCCGCGAACTTGATGGGCAATGCGGTTTCCAACACCACCATGGGCAGGCCGGCGGTCAGGTGCTCCAAGGCCACCTTCAGGCCATCGGCGGTGTGGGTATCAATCATCATGCCGTGTTGCTCGTAAGTGGCACGGATGGTGTCCAAGCGATTGGCGTGGGTGCTCTTGCCGCTCACAAAACCGTACTTGGTTGCCGCTTGCGCGAAGACGGGGTCGGCGCTCAGGTCGAACAGGCCGGTCTGGGACAGGCCTTCGCCGAACAGCGCCTTGACCCGCGCACCGTCGCGGCCCAGCAGGTCGAACACAAAGCGTTCGAAGTTGCTGGCCTTGGAAATGTCCATGGACGGGCTGGAAGTCTCGTGGGTGTCGGCCGTGCCGCGCACGCGGTACACACCGGTACGGAAGAACTCGTCGAGCACATCGTTTTCGTTGGTGGCAACCACCAGCTTGTCGACCGGCAGACCCATCTGACGGGCCACATGGCCGGCACATACGTTGCCGAAGTTGCCACTTGGCACGCTAAACGACACCTTTTGGACGTTCGACTCGGTCGCCTGGATGTAGCCGGCAAAGTAGTACACCACCTGCGCCAGCAAACGCGCCCAGTTGATGGAGTTGACCGTGCCGATTTTGTACTTGCGCTTGAACTCGAGGTCGTTGGACACTGCTTTGACGATGTCCTGGCAGTCATCAAACACGCCTTTGATGGCGATGTTGTAGATGTTGGCGTCCTGAAGGCTGAACATTTGCGCCTGCTGGAAGGGGCTCATGCGGCCGTGTGGGCTGGTCATGAATACGCGCACACCCTTTTTGCCGCGCATGGCGTGTTCGGCTGCGCTGCCGGTGTCGCCACTGGTGGCGCCCAGAATGTTGAGCTCTTCGCCGCGGCGGACCAGTTCGTATTCGAACAGGTTGCCCAGCAGCTGCATGGCCATGTCCTTGAACGCCAGAGTCGGGCCGTTGGACAGCGCTTCGATCCAGACACCGTCCTGCAGGTGGCGCAGGGGCACGATTTCGCCGGTGCCGAACACTTCAGCGGTGTAGGTCTTGGCGCACAGGGCGCGCAGATCGTCAGCCGGAATGTCGTCGATGTACAGCGACAGGATTTCAAACGCGAGCGTGGCGTAGCCCTGCTCGTGATAGACCTTGCGCCAGCGGGTCAGCGTAGCGTCGTCCACTTGCGGATAGGCCACCGGCATGTACAAGCCGCCGTCCGGCGCCAGGCCTTCGAGCAGGATTTCGCAGAAGCGTTTGCGGTCTTGATTACCGCGGGTAGAGATGTATTGCATTCGGCAGTGTCCTGATTACGCCAGCTCTTCCTTGCGGATGCGGGTGATGGGCTGCAACACGGTAGGCAGCGCTTGCATCTGGGCAAGGGCCGCATTCATCTTGGCTTCGGCGCAGTCATGGGTCAGGATGATGACGTCCGTTTGGGTCGCCGCTTCACCGCTGATTTCGTCCGCTTCGCGCTGCAGCACGGCGTCGATGCTGATGCCGGCTTCGGCCAGCAAACCGGTGACCTTGGCCAACACACCGGCCTCGTCGGCCACGCGCAGGCGCAGATAGTAGCTAGTCACCACTTCGCTCATCGCCAAAACGGGGGTGTTGCTGATGGCATCGGGCTGGAAAGCCAGGTGCGGCACGCGCTGGGCGGCATCAGCGGTGTGCAGGCGGGTAATGTCCACCAGATCGGCAATCACGGCGCTGGCTGTGGGCTCAGAGCCCGCACCCTTGCCGTAATACAGTGTGGTGCCCACGGCGTCGCCATGGGCCATGACGGCGTTCATCGCACCTTCCACATTGGCGATCAGGCGCTTGGCCGGTACCAGTGTGGGGTGCACGCGCAGCTCAATGCCGGCGGCCGTGCGCTTGGTAATGCCCAAGAGCTTGATGCGGTAACCCAGTTGCTCGGCGTATTTGATGTCAGCCGCGCCCAGCTTGGTGATGCCTTCCACATAGGCCTTGTCGAACTGCACCGGAATGCCGAAGGCAATCGCGCTCATCAAGGTGACTTTGTGCGCTGCATCCACGCCTTCGATGTCGAAGGTCGGATCGGCTTCGGCGTAGCCCAGGCGCTGGGCTTCTTTGAGCACCACGTCAAAGTCCAGGCCCTTGTCGCGCATCTCGGACAGGATGAAGTTGGTGGTGCCGTTGATGATCCCGGCAATCCACTGGATGCGGTTGGCGGTCAGGCCTTCGCGCAGCGCTTTGATGATGGGAATGCCACCGGCCACGGCCGCTTCAAACGCCACCATCACGCCCTTGGCGGATGCAGCTGCAAAAATTTCGGTGCCGTGCACGGCGAGCAAGGCCTTGTTGGCTGTGACCACATGCTTACCGGCCGCGATGGCTTCCAGCACCAGCGCCTTGGCAATGCCGTAGCCACCGATCAACTCGATGACGATGTCGATGTCCGGGTTGGCAATGACCGCGCGCGCGTCGTTCACCACCTTCACGTCGGGGCCGACAACGCTTTGGGCACGCGCCACGTCGAGGTCAGCCACCATGGTGATTTCGATACCGCGGCCGGCACGGCCCTGGATTTCTTGCTGGTTGCGTTTGAGCACATTGAATGTGCCGCTTCCCACGGTGCCAATGCCGAGCAGGCCTACTTGTATCGGTTTCATATCGTTTTTACGTAAAAAGTGCGTCTAGCCCTTGCAAACAGTGCGCGGGCAGCTATCAAAATCGGAGTGAGTCAGTTCCCGTTGCGCTTGCGATAGCTCTCGAGGAACTTGGCAATGCGGCCAATGGCTTCGCGCAAATCGTCCTCATGCGGGAGGAACACGATGCGGAAGTGATCGGGCGCGTGCCAGTTAAAGCCGGTTCCCTGCACCAGCATGACGCGGGTCTCGCGCAGCAGCTCCAGGAAAAATTGCCGGTCGTCCGAGATGGGGTACACCTTGGGGTCCAGCTTGGGAAACATGTACAGCGCGGCCTGCGGCTTCACACAGGTCACGCCAGGGATGGCGGTAATCAGCTCAAAGGCCAAATCGCGCTGGCGGCGCAAACGCCCGCCTTCGCACACCAGATCGTTGATGCTCTGGTAACCGCCCAAAGCGGTCTGGATCGCCCACTGGCCGGGCACGTTCGAGCAGAGCTTCATGTTCGAGAGCATGTTGAGGCCCTCGATGTAATCGGTCGCCGACTTTTTGTTGCCTGACACCACCAGCCAGCCAGCGCGATACCCGCAGGAGCGGTAGCTTTTGGACAAGGAGTTGAAGGTGAGCGTCAACACATCGGTCGACAGGCTGGCCATGGCCGTGTGGTGGATACCGTCGTACAAAACTTTGTCGTAAACCTCGTCCGCCAGAATCACCAGGCCGTGCTGACGGGCGATTTCGATGATGCCTTGCAGCAGCTCGGTGGAATACAACACGCCGGTCGGGTTGTTGGGGTTGATGACCACAATGCCTTTGGTGCGTGGCGTTATCTTGGCGCGGATGTCGTCAAGATCGGGCATCCAGCCATTGTTTTCATCGCACAGGTAGTGCACCGGCGTTCCGCCGGAGAGGCTGGTGGCTGCAGTCCACAAGGGGTAGTCGGGCATGGGCAGCAACAACTCGTCGCCGTTGTCCAGCAAGGCGTTGGTGGCCATGGTGATCAGCTCGCTGGCGCCGTTACCCAAATAAATATCATCGAGAGTGACGCCGGCAATGCCCTGCTTCTGGGTCTCATGCATGACCGCTTTGCGGGCAGCAAAAATGCCTTTACTGTCGGAGTAGCCTGCCGAGTTCGGCAGGTTGCGGATCATGTCCTGCTGGATTTCTTCGGGCGCATCAAAACCGAACACCGCCAAGTTGCCCAGATTGAGCTTGATGATCTTCTGACCCTCGTCTTCCATTTGACGCGCCGCGTCCATGATGGGACCGCGGATGTCGTAGAGCACGTTGGCCAGCTTGGCAGATTTCTGAATGGTTTTCAAAGTCCCTCCGGGAGGTGTCAGCACAGGGTGAAACCTATAATTTGACCACAGTTCGGCAGGCACTCCGCTTGCGTCTTCCGGTACCACCCTCCCCATGAAATTCATCCCCGACGCAACACAAGGCCCCTCCATCACCGGCTACGGTCCTGACTGGGTCGAAGTCAACGGTGAAAAACACCACAGCAGCATCATCGTTAGCAGCCAAGGGATCTGCCGCCCATGGGCTTGCACCCGATTTGAAGACCTGACGGAAGAACTCTTTCAAGAATTGGCAGCACTCGCACCGGAATTGGTGCTCTTCGGGAGCGGTAGCAAGATCCGGTTTCCGCATCCGAAATGGATATCGCCCCTCTACAGCGCCCGCATCGGCATAGAAACCATGGACACCCAGGCTGCCTGCCGCACCTATAACTTTCTGTCGGGTGAAGGTCGCAAGGTGGTGGCGGCCCTCATGGTCTGAGAAAGCAACTCACCGCCCGACGCTTGGTGGGGGCATTTCAGAGTAAAATAGCAGGCTGCGGTCCAGAGCGAAGAATTGCTGTCACGTTCGACGCTGTCCCCTATGACTGACATGTCCGGCTAGCCGGTCAACACACCGAGATTGAAATTCCATATGGCGATTGTTGTCAACAAACCCCTTCCCGAATTCGAAGCCAACGCTACCGGCGGCATCAAGGTGACCAACACCACCCACGTCGGGAAAACCATGGTGCTGTACTTTTACCCGAAAGACAATACCCCTGGTTGCACTACCGAAGCCATGCAGTTCAGGGACAAGTACAAAGATTTCGTGAAAGCTGGCGCCGAAGTGTTCGGTGTTTCCCGCGACAACATGAAGTCCCACGACGAATTCAAGGCCAAGCTCGAGCTGCCCTTTGAGCTGATTGCTGATACTGAAGAAAAAATGTGCCACATGTTCGGTGTGGTGAAAAACAAAATCATGTACGGCAAAAAGGTCAAAGGCATCGAGCGCAGCACCTTCCTGATCGGCGCGGATGGGCTGGTGAAAGAGGAGTGGCGTGGCCTGAAGGTTCCAGGGCATGTCGACGACGTTTTAAAAGCCGTCAAGGTCCTCAAAAAAGCCGCCTGATCCCCTTGTTGTTTTGATGCACCCGTTGCCGATTGGCGTCACGGGGCTCATGCATAATGGTTCGCATGCCGTTGAAGCTTGCAACCGCGATCACACAAAAAGCCGCCTTGGCTCAAGGCGGCTTTTTCGCTTTTTCGGCATAGTTTTTTCACTCTCAACTTCTGCGAATCCACTCCATGCCACTGCCCACTGCCCCGTCCAAGCGTGCTGATCGATTGACCGCCAAAGACTTTGAGGCTCCCGCGCGTGCCAAACCCCGCGCAGCCCGCAAGGCTCCGACAGAAGTTATCGCCGAACCTGTAAGCGCCGTCGCAGTCAAGCGCAGCACTGAACGGGAATCCAAACGCTCCACCCAATCTGCGGCCTTGACCCATAGCCCGGTTACGGCCCCTACAGCCGCGAACGTGCCCACACCCAGCGTTAAGCCCCTACCAGTCGCAGCACCTGTGGCTGCGGCTGTGACTGCCGCAGCGCCGGACACCAAACGCAGCAAACGCGCAAAAACCAGCGGGCCGAAAAAACTGTTTGTGCTGGACACCAATGTGTTGTTGCACGACCCCATGTGCTTGTTCCGGTTCGAAGAACACGACATCTATTTGCCCATGATCGTGCTCGAAGAGCTCGACGGACATAAAAAGGGGATGACAGAGGTCGCCCGCAATGCACGCCAAACCAGCCGCACACTGGACACGCTGGCAGGCGCACCGGGCGCAGACATCACCGCCGGCTTCTTGCTCGACAGCACCGGGCACAAAGATGCCAACGGCAAGCTGATGTTTCAGACGCAGCCACTCAACTACACACTACCCACCAGCTTGCCCCAAGGCAAGGCAGACAACCAAATTCTGGGTGTGGTGGAAGCCCTGCGCCAGCACTATGCCCCCCGCGAAGTGGTGTTGGTCTCCAAAGACATCAACATGCGCGTCAAGGCACGCGCTCTAGGTCTCGCCACCGACGATTACCAGAACGACAAAACTTTGGAAGACGGCGACTTGCTGTATTCCGGCTCGCTCGCCCTGCCCTCTGACTTTTGGGCCACCCATGGCCAGAGCGTGGAAAGCTGGCAGCAAGGCCCCCACACCTTCTACAAGGTGGACGGCCCGTCTGTGCCCAGCATGCTGATCAATCAGTTTGTGTATTTCGAGTCGCCCGGTGAGCCCAGCCTTTACGCCCGCGTGACAGAGATCCGCGGAACAACCGCGGTGCTGAAGACCCTCAAGGACTTCAACCACTTGAAAAATGCAGTCTGGGGCGTGACCACCCGCAATCGCGAGCAAAATTTTGCGATGAACTTGTTGACAGATCCTGAAGTGGACTTTGTGACCCTGACCGGCACGGCCGGTACCGGCAAAACACTGATGGCACTGGCAGCGGGCTTAACGCAGGTGCTGGACGATCGCCGGTATACCGAGATCATCGTCACCCGCGCCACGGTAAGCGTGGGCGAAGACATCGGCTTTCTACCTGGCACTGAGGAAGAAAAGATGGGTCCCTGGATGGGCGCCTTGGATGACAACCTTGAAGTGCTGGGCAAGACCGATACCAATGCCGGCGAATGGGGCCGTGCAGCGACCAACGAGCTGATCCGCAGCCGGGTGAAGATCAAGAGCATGAACTTCATGCGGGGCCGCACGTTCCTGAACAAATACGTGATCATCGACGAAGCCCAGAACCTGACACCCAAGCAAATGAAAACGCTGATCACCCGGGCAGGTCCGGGAACCAAAATCATCTGCATGGGTAACCTCGCGCAGATCGATACGCCTTACCTGACCGAAGGCTCTTCGGGCCTGACGTTTGCCGTCGACAAGTTCAAAGGCTGGCCACACGGCGGACATATCACCCTTGCGCGCGGTGAGCGTTCCCGCCTTGCAGACTTCGCCAGCGAAGTGCTATAAAAATAGTAGCTACTCGCGCAGATGTAAAAAGGGCTGGAAGCCGATTTGGCTTCCAGCCCTTTTTTCTATGTCGATCGCTAAAGCTCAGTAATCGTCACCACCGCTATGTGCCAAGTTCTCGAACTTGGTGAAGCGGTTCATGAAGGCGAGCTTGACGGTGCCGGTTGGGCCGTTACGCTGCTTAGCGATGATGACTTCCGCCACACCCGGCTCTTTGCATTGATCCTTGGTGTAGTACTCGTCACGGTAAATAAACATGATGATGTCCGCATCCTGCTCAATAGCGCCGGATTCACGCAAGTCACTCATCATGGGGCGCTTGTCGGGCCGCTGCTCCACCGAACGGTTTAGCTGAGAGAGTGCAATTACAGGGCACTTCAGCTCACGGGCTAGCATCTTCAAGCCCCGGGAAATTTCACCCAGCTCAGTCGCACGGTTTTCCCCATCGCCACCGCTACCGCTCATCAGCTGCAAATAGTCCACCACGATCAGGCCGAGCTGCCCGCACTGGCGCGCCAAGCGACGGGCATTCGCACGCACTTCGCTGGAATTCAGACCCGCGCTTTCATCGATGTGCAAGGAAATAGTCCGCAGCTTCTCGATCGCCTCCGATAGACGGGGCCACTCTTCGTCGGTCAGCTTACCGGTGCGTAAATGCCCTTGGTCCACGCGACCGATAGAGCCGACGATACGCACCGCCAGTTGGGCGGCGCCCATTTCCATCGAAAAGATGGCCACCGGCAAACCTTCGTTCAGGGCAACGTGCTCGGCAATGTTGATAGCCAAAGCGGTTTTTCCCATAGAGGGACGCGCTGCCAACACGATCAGATCACCTGCTTGCAAACCAGCTGTCATGCGGTCAAAGTCGATGAAGCCCGTGGGCACACCGGTCACGTCATTCGGGTTGTCCGCCATCTCCTGCACACGATCCAGGAGGTTGACGACCAGGCTGTCCATCGACTGGAAGCCCTGCTTGTTGCGCTTGCCTGCTTCGCCGATGTTGAAGATCTTCTGCTCAGACTCATCGACAATTTCAGAGACTGGGCGGCCTTTGGGATTGAACGCGTTGGTCGCGATCTCATCACTGGCACTGACCAGTTTGCGCAAAATCGAGCGATCGCGCACGATCTCCGCATAGCGGCGGATGTTGCTCGCACTCGGCACGTACTGGGCCAGCGAGTTCAGATAGGTGAGCCCCCCCACCTCCTCTGCCTTGCCCTGGTTCTGGAGATGCTCAAAAACGGTAATAACGTCAGCCGGCTTATTCCCGTTGATCAACACACCGATCGAGGCGTAGATAAGACGATGCTCGTGGCGGTAAAAGTCTGCATCCATCAGGATGTCACTCACCCGGTCCCAGGCCTCATTATCAAGAAGCAAGCCACCGATCACGCTGGACTCACCCTCAATCGAATGCGGGGGCACCCTGAGCTGGGCAATCTGGCGGTCGGATTCAAATCCTTCGGTAGCGAACGGTACTGCAGACATGTGGTTTCCTATGAGCTCTTCATCCTAAGGCGCAGCACGCACCGCGTCGAGTGAGAAGCTGGGGGCAAGTTGTGGAAAAACTGTGTAAACCAAGGGATAAACCCGATCCCCAAATACAAAAGCCGCAAGGGCGGACCCTGGCGGCTTTTGTAGGTGTTCAGCCTGCAAGCAGGCTGCGCGGACAATGCTGATTAAGCAGTTTCGCCGTACACGGACACGGTGATATCCACCACCACGTCAGTGTGCAGAGCCACGCTCACAGTGCTGTCGCTCACGACCTTGATAGGACCGTTAGGCATACGCACTTGAGACTTCGCTACCTTGTAACCGGTTTTCACCAATTCTTCAGCGATGTCGTAGTTAGTGACGGAACCGAACAAACGGCCATCCACACCAGCCTTTTGGGTCAGCTTGATGGTAGTACCACCGAGCTTTTCGCCCAGAGCTTGGCACTCAGCCAACTTGGCTGCTGCAGCCTTTTCCAACTCAGCGCGCTTGGCTTCGAACTCTGCCTTGGCAGATTCGGTAGCACGGCGTGCACGGCCGGATGGGATCAAGAAGTTACGAGCGTAGCCGTCTTTCACCTTGACGATTTCGCCCAGGTTGCCGAGGTTCACGACCTTATCGAGCAGAATGATTTGCATGGTCGGGACTCCTTAGATCTTGTGCTGGTCGCTGTAAGGCAGCATCGCCAAGAAGCGAGCGCGCTTGATAGCGGTGTTCAGTTGGCGCTGGAAAATAGCGCGGGTGCCTGTCAGGCGTGCGGGAATGATCTTGCCGTTTTCAGCAATGAAATCACGCAATGTGTCGATGTCTTTGTAGTCGATCTCTTCGACGCCAGTGACGGTGAAGCGGCAGAAGCGTTTGCGCTTGAACAACAACGATTGCGTGTTGCGCTTGGGGCGCTTGTCTTTGTTGAAACGTTTTGGTCCGGGCATGATGGACTCCTAAAAATTAATTTTGCAAAAATTCTTGAATGTGGAAAACGACTGACTTTCCTTGGCGTGCATTTGCCATGAATCCGGAGAACTGCCACACACTGCCAACTGCTTGCTTTGCAAGCCGCTCAGCCAGCGTGCCGAAGGCCACCGCTTTCATCACAAGCTTCACGGTTCGTACAGATCCGGCTTCTGATACTTGAGACTCGTGTTCGAGCCGTAGATTCAGGGCCGGGAGGCCTGATGGTGTGTAGCGCATCGTTTCAAACTCTGCGATACAAGCACCTAAAACCAATGAATTTGCCTGCACTCCTTTAAGGGAGAGGTTCGTAGACCCGTTCAATTAGGCTTGGTACTCGGCCTGCTGGGCCTTGCGTGCGTCTTCGCGCTCGACAGTCTTCATCATGGAAGAAGGACCGGTTTCGGCTTTCTTCTTGGACACTGTCAGGTGACGCAACACTGCATCGTTGAACTTGAACGCGTGCTCGAGTTCAGACATCACAGCTTGGTCAGCTTCGATGTTGACGCACAGGTAGTGAGCCTTGGCCAGCTTGTTGATCAGGTAAACCATCTGACGACGGCCCCAATCTTCAACGCGGTGCACCTTGCCACCGCCAGCGGTGATCATGCCCTTGTAACGCTCCAGCATTGCAGGAACTTGTTCGCTCTGATCCGGGTGGATCATGAGGATGATTTCGTAATGACGCATTGATACTCCTTGAGGATTTCCCAGCATCTGGGTTTTCCGGAACTCTCGTACCGGCTATAAAAGCTGCCCCGGCGTCTAGACAGGGTGCAGCAAGGCGAAGCCCACGATTATAGCCTAACCCAAGGGGGGTGACAAATTGCGATCTTCGGCAGAGTCGGGCGACGTCAACAAACTGACCAAAATAGCCATCATCAGCCCCACAGGCACCCCGAAAACACCGGCAGAGACGGGCTGTATGCCAAACCATAAATGCTCTTCCGAAAAACCAAACCATTGCCGCAATACTGGAAAATTCAGCACCATGTAACCCACCGTGGTGCCCAAGCCTGCCAACATGCCGGCGACCGCGCCAGCCCTGGTCATACGCTTCCAGAAAATACCCAGCACCATGGCCGGCACGAATGCAGCGCCTGCCAATGAAAACGAGGCTGACACGAGATACAAGATGCCCGCGGGTCGCTGCGCAGCGGCATAGGCGGCCATCAAAGCCACCACCAAGAGCGCGAACTTGGACAGCATCACACGGCGCATGGCCTCGGCCTTGTTGCTGTTACCTTCAAAATAAACATCGTGGGCCAGCGCATTGCCTATGGTGAGCAGCAAACCGTCAGCCGTTGAGAGCGCCGCTGCCAAGCCACCGGCTGCCACCAACACAGACACCACATACGGCAAGCCGCCAATATCTGGGGAGGCCAACATCACCAGATCCGCACCGACCCGTAACTCGGCAAACTGCAAGACGCCATCCGCATTTACGTCGCTGAACGATAGCAAGTTGGGATCACGCGACCACTGCAGCATCCAGGCGGGTAGCGCATCAAACGGCTGCCCGACCAAATTTGCCATCACCTCGTACTTCACCAAAACAGCCAAAGCAGGTGCAGACAAATACAACAGGGTAATGAAAATGAGAGACCAAGCCACGGAGCGCCTGGCTTGCGCGACCCCCGGAGTGGTGTAGTACCGGGTCAAGAGATGAGGCAAACCGGCGGTGCCCACCATCAAACAAAACATCAAAGCCAAAAAGTTGGCGCGCGACGTCGAAAACTCTGCTTGCTCCGATGCAGAACCCTCTGGATCCCCCGCAAAGGGCCGCGTCTGTGGCGCCATGCCACCCAGTGCTTTAGCTTTTTCTGTGTTTTCGAGCCAGTTTTTGGTCCACAGCTCACGGGCTGCATTCACATCTTTAGGAAGTGACGCTAGGGCCTTGCGCGTCGCCTGAACCTGAGCATCCGGCGCCTTGCTGTCGCCAAGGATCCGCAACTGTCGGCGCAATTCCTCACGCTCACTCGCGAGCGAAGACTCCACATCCGCCAACTTGTGCTTGAACTCTTCTGCGCGCTGCGCATAGATGGCGATCACCTCTTGCTCTTGGGGAGACACCGCAAAGGCTTGCTCCATTTGGGTAATCTTCCCCAGTTGTTGCCCGTAAGCCAGTGGCGCCAAAGGATTGCCGGTCTGCTGGTAAGAAAGCCAGGACACCGGAATCAGAAAAGCCAAAATGACCACCACATACTGTGTGACCTGGGTCCATGTCACCGCGCGCATGCCCCCCAAAAAGGAACATACCAGCACACCGCCCAACGCCAGGAGAATCCCGATTTCGAAATGCACACCTGTTAAGCGGGAGGTAATCAAACCCACACCGTACAGCTGGGCAACCACATACGTAAAAGAGCACAACACGGCAGACCAGGCGGCAATCCGGCGGGGCCAATGCCCTCCGAACCGCACCCGAAAATAATCCGGAACGGTATACAGATTCATGCTGCGTAAATAGGGAGCCACCAGCAATGCGACCAGACAAAAGCCCCCGGTCCACCCCAGCACATAGGCCAAGCCTCCGGGCTGAGACCCGGAACCACTAAAACCCTGGGTATACAAACCACCCGCCAAGCTGATGAACGAGGCAGCACTCATCCAATCTGCCGCTGTCGCCATGCCGTTGTAAACGCCGGGGATACGGCGCCCGGCCACGTAATACTCGTTGGCGTCAGCAGTGCGCGCAAACACGCCAATCACCGCATAAAGCACCAAAGTGACGGACAGAAAAATGCCGGCAACCCACGCCTTGGGCAAGCCGTACTGCTCCGCCACACCCAAAGCCACCAAAAACAACAACAAACCGACCACAAAACCGAAAAACCGCCTGCGCAACGAGGCGGTGTAGGAACCATATTCAACAGAGTCAAACTGGAAGACTTCGGGCGAACGCCGGTTGGCTACCAAGGCGAAGACCACCACGATCGCAATGAATACCAACAATGCCCCTTGGGCAGTCAGCCAGTAAGCAAGCGGCCACGAGAAAAACGTACCGCTCAGGTCCCGGGCGAAAAAAACAATACCGAAAGAAAAGACAAACCACAGCGCAAGCAGCACTGCGTGCAGGTGCCAATTGCGCTGGGTCGTCTTGAAGGGCATCAGACCGCGAGTTGCTGCCAGGTGGCGATCACCGAGTCTGGGTTCAGGGAGATAGAAGAAATCCCTTGTTGCTCCAGCCACTTGGCGAAGTCAGGGTGGTCGCTAGGCCCTTGTCCGCATATACCCACATACTTGCCCTGGCGCTTGCAGGCCTCAATTGCCATCGTGATGAGGGCCTTGACAGCGGGGTCGCGCTCGTCGAAGTCAGCCGCCAGCAACTCAAGACCGGAATCGCGATCCAGCCCCAAGGAAAGCTGAGTCAGATCATTGGAACCGATGGAGAAGCCGTCGAAGTACTCGAGGAACTGGTCCGCCAAAATGGCATTGCTCGGAATCTCGCACATCATGATGAGCTTGAGACCGGCCTCGCCACGACGCAGGCCGTGACGTCCCAACAATTCTGTGACCCGCTTGGCTTGGCCCAAGGTACGCACAAAAGGCACCATCACCTGCACATTGGTGAGTCCCATTTCATTGCGAACCCGTTTGAGGGCTTCACATTCCATGGCAAAGGCTTCGCCAAACTCGGTGCTGATATAGCGCGCAGCACCGCGGAAGCCGAGCATCGGGTTCTCTTCTTCAGGCTCGTAGCGGCTACCACCAATCAGCTTGCGGTACTCATTGCTCTTGAAGTCGCTCAAACGCACGATCACCGGCTTGGGCCAGAACGCTGCTGCAATAGTTGCAACCCCTTCTGCCACCCGATCCACATAAAACGCGCGGGGCGATGCATGTCCACGTGCAACCGACTCCACTGCCTTTTTCAGGTCGGCATCCACATTCGGGTAGTCGAGAATGGCTTTGGGGTGCACTCCGATGTTGTTGTTGATGATGAACTCCAACCGCGCCAAGCCCACACCTTCGTTAGGCAACTGGCAAAAGTCGAAAGCCAGTTGGGGGTTGCCCACGTTCATCATGATCTTCACCGGAATCTCCGGCATCACACCGCGCTGTACTTCAGAGACTTCTGTCTCCAGCAGTCCATCGTAGATAAAGCCGGTATCACCCTCTGCACAGCTCACGGTGACCAGCATGCCTTCTTTAAGTAGGTCGGTGGCATTGCCGCAACCCACCACGGCTGGGATACCCAACTCGCGCGCAATGATGGCGGCGTGGCAGGTACGACCACCCCGGTTGGTCACAATCGCGCTGGCGCGCTTCATCACCGGTTCCCAATTGGGATCCGTCATATCGGTCACGAGCACATCGCCCGCCTGCACCCGGTCCATCTCGCTGATGTTGTGAACAATCCGCACCGGCCCGGTGCCGATCTTTTGACCGATGGCACGACCTTCGGCCACCACATTGCCCTTACCTTTGAGCTTGTAGCGGTACTCAGCGGATGTGCCGGCCTGGCTTTTCACGGTTTCAGGGCGCGCCTGCAGGATGTACAACTGGCCATCAATACCGTCTTTGCCCCATTCGATGTCCATCGGACGGCCGTAATGCTCTTCAATCACCAAGGCGTATTTGGCCAATTGCTCCACATCCGCATCGGTGAGGGAATAGCGGTTACGCAGTTCGGTGGGCACATCGGTCGTTTTGACCAGCTTGCCGCCAGCTGCCTTCTCTTCGACACTGGTGAACACCATTTGCAAAAGTTTGGAGCCCAGATTGCGGCGAATCACTGCACGATTGCCCGCTTTGAGCATCGGCTTGTGCACATAAAACTCGTCAGGGTTCACAGCACCCTGTACCACGGTCTCCCCCAGACCATAGCTGGAGGTAATGAACACCACTTGGTCAAAGCCGGATTCCGTGTCGATGGTGAACATCACACCGGCCGCGCCCAAGTCTGAGCGCACCATGCGCTGCACACCGGCGCTCAAAGCCACGACATCGTGGGCAAAGCCCTTGTGGACGCGGTAGCTAATCGCGCGGTCGTTGTACAGGGAGGCGAACACCTCTTTCATTTTGTGGAGCACGTCTTCAATGCCCACCACATTCAAAAAGGTCTCTTGCTGACCGGCAAAAGAGGCGTCAGGCAAGTCTTCGGCGGTAGCGGACGAGCGCACCGCAAAGCTGGCTTGGTCATTGCCCGCAGACAGCGTTACAAAGGCTTCGCGAATCGCATGCTCTAAATCTGCGGGGAAAGGCTGAGCTTCAACCAAGGAACGGATTTCGGCTCCGACGACTGCCAAAGCGCGCACGTCTTCGGTATCCAGTGTCTTCAGCTTGGCGCTGATCTTGTCGGCCAGGCCGTCGTGGGCTAAGAATTGGCGAAATGCGTGGGCAGTCGTCGCAAAGCCCGTTGGGACCCGGACGCCTTGCGGAAGCTGGGAAATCATCTCCCCCAGACTGGCGTTTTTGCCGCCGACGGACTCGACGTCCGTCATGCGCAAGCGCTCGAAAGGCACGACCAGGTCGGTCGCATTGAAAAGTTCAGACATAGGATGCTCCAGAAGTTAAAACCTTTCTTTGACCCGCCGGCCAGGCCTTGGGCGGGTCGCGCGACCTGTCACTTTCCTGTTGTTGGTGTTGTGGGAAACGTAACCGGTACCTAAATGCGCTAAATTGCAATCATTGTAGGTGGGCACATCGTGTAACCCGATTACGAAACCCCGCCATGCCCTTGCATCTGACTGACACCACCAACGACCTGTATATGCCCCAACGCACCGTATTCTTTATTTCTGACGGCACCGGCATTACCGCTGAAACATTCGGCAATGCGATCCTGGCGCAATTTGAGACCAAAGCACGGCATGTGCGCCTGCCTTTCGTGGATACCGTGGACAAAGCGCACCAAGCGGTCCGGCAGATCAACCATACGGGCGTGGTCGACGGCAACAAGCCGATTGTGTTTACGACTTTGGTAAACATGGATGTGCTGAGAGTCATCCAAGAAGGCTGCCAAGGCATGTTGCTCGATATGTTCGGTATGTTCGTTCACCCGCTGGAGCAAGAGTTGGGCTTGAAATCAAACCACCGGATCGGCCGCTTCAGCGACGCTAGCAAGAGCAAGGAGTACCACGACCGGATCGAGGCCATCAACTTCTCATTGGCCCACGACGACGGGCAAAGCAACCGCGACTTGGAGCAAAGCGATGTGATCCTGGTCGGGGTCAGCCGCAGCGGTAAAACCCCGACCTCGCTGTACCTGGCCATGCAATATGGCCTGAAAGCGTCTAACTATCCTTTGATTCCCGAAGACTTTGAGCGCCGCCAGCTACCGCCGGCCCTGGTGCCGCACCGTGGGAAGATTTTCGGCCTCACCATCCAGCCCGAGCGCCTGTCCGAGATCCGCAATGAACGGCGACCTAACTCGAAATACGCCTCGCTCGAGAACTGCCGCATGGAGGTCAGCGAGGCCGAGGCCATGATGCGCCGCACCGGGATCCGGTGGCTGTCCACCACGACCAAGTCGATCGAAGAGATCGCTACGACGATTCTTCAGGAAATTCATCCTGAACGACTGGTGTACTGAGCGTCTGCAATTTGCGCTCCAGGGACGAGGCACTGGCGTTCTCCACGTACACGCACTGTTTGCCGGTGCGCTTGCAGAAGTCTTTGACCCGCCAGTAGGCGTTGTGGCTGATGCAGCCGGTCTGGCAAATCACCAGATCAGCCGCCGCCAGGTTGGCATCCAAAACGGCAGCGTTGTCTTCCACCCCACCATCATGGTGCGCAAAGCGCCCCCCTACCCGCTCGACAACATCACGGTAGTTGGCCACATTGCCGGTGCGCCCGCCTACACACAAGACGACTTTGTGATCAAAGCGCACCGGTACTTGTGGCCCCTCGACTCCCACGACCGTGCTCGTATCCATGCGCTCAGTTCGCGCTCTCTCCAGCAAGCTGCGTTCGGCTACTTGTAGCTTGCGACGGCAATCGGCGAGCAATTGGTCTTGCTCCTCTTGGCGTTGCAGAAGTTGCTCAATGCGCTTTTGCAATCGTTGACGCTCATCAAGCTGCGGAATCGAGGCTTGCAACTCCGCGTAGTCCTGCGCCCAAAACGCGAGCCGACTGTCCTTGGCGATGCTCTCCGCCCTGAGGCGTAGCAGTTCCGCTTGCACACGATCGAGCTCTGCCGTCTTCTGCACCATCACACGGGAGATGCGCTCCTGCACCTTGCCGAGCTCACGCGTCAACACCGCGTTCTCATGGGCCAACGCATTGAAACGCGCGATTTCAAGCCGTACGCCGGCCCCAGCCTGGTGCTGGAACATGTGCAGGTCTTTGCACATGGCATCTTGTAGCGCGGCATCACAACGAGGGTGGGTCAAAGCCGCCCAGAAGGCGCCCGCCACATCGCCCGCTTTCAGGTGGTTGACCCACAACTCGGCGACCGCCAAACTGCTTTTCGCCGCCTTGAAGGCTTGGATCTCGCGCACATACCGGGATTCGAGTTCGGCCTGCATCAGCTCCGAGAGCTTGCAGCGGCGCGCAGCCTCAGCAACCGCACCCGCATGCACCTCGTAGTCATTGGCAACCGCTTGCGCGCCTAGTGACTTATTGACCAGCCGCCGGAGCACCTCCATAGGCAAAACTCACCCCCACCAGAGGGCAATGGCAATGGGTCCCCAAGTCCCACAGGCGCCTGCGGCGCGAACCTGTGGCGCCCGCAGGCAACAAATGCGCGGGTGGGCAGATGTCGGAGTTGTCCATAGCTGCGCTGACAGCCACCGGGTCCTGATTTGCAATTGGCATGGTTAAGTCTCTCCGGTTTCTGTAGCTTGCTGAACATCTTGCTCCAAGCCATTTGCCAAGCGAACACGCCATGCCATTACAGGGCGGCGGGTGGCTTGCTTGGTCGGGCGGCCGCGCACGGGTTCAGCCTCTGGCTCGCAGCAAGGGCACATCGACCGGTAGCGCCCGGCTGCGCGGTGTTTGCTAGCGAACTCGCTCATTGAATCGCCTCAGGACTTGCGTGCCAGACTACCGCAGCGGGGCCCGCCCAGGTTGCAGGCGAGCCCTGGTGCGACCACCGCTGCCGCAAGGACCACAACAAGGTTTGGAATCCGGGCGACAACAAAGGGTCGGCCGACAAGCGGGTCAGGTTGCTCACAATTTTTGCGACCATGGCCTCCCGGTGTTCCGGGCAAGCTGTCTGCACATGTCCCGTCATCAGGGCCATGGTGCTGGCCATCAAGGCTTCGGCGGTTGGAATGAGGTATTCCTCGTCTTGCGGCTTCCAATGCGTGGGCATCGTCATCTCCTTGTGGAAACAGGTATCACAGCGAGACCTGAAATTAAAGTATATGCGAATCATTCTCATTAACAAGAAAATCCCGCGCTTCAAATACGGGATTTTTTTAGATCCATTCGATTCGCTTCGACAAGCCCCAAAGGGATAATGAATGTTTCAAAAAGGAGTACCCCCATGAAAGGCGACGCCCAAGTCATCGGCCACCTGCAGGCCCAGCTCAAGAACGAACTCACCGCCATCAACCAATACTTTTTGCACTACCGCATGTACAAGCATTGGGGCTTCGAGAAGCTGGCGAAAAAGGAGTACAGCGAATCCATCGGTGAGATGAAGCACGCCGACATGCTGATGGACCGCATCTTCATGCTCGACGGCCTGCCCAACCTGCAAGACATGGCAAAAATCATGGTCGGCGAAACCGTGCCCGAGGCGTTGGAGTGCGACCTGAAGGCAGAAATGGGTGCACAAATCACCATCAAAGCTGGCATTGCCCACTGCGAGTCGGTGCGCGACTATGTGTCCCGTGATCTGCTCCAAAAAATTCTGGATGACACTGAAGAGCACATCGACTTTCTAGAAACCCAGATCGACCTGATCGACAAAGTGGGCCTACCCAACTATCTGCAGTCCCAGATGGGCGAACTCTCCTAATTCGCTCCCCTTCAACGCTGATGACCTCAGCGTTTTTTTGTGCAATTTATTGAGAACGATTTGCATTAAGATGTGCATTTAGCTTTGCACTTTGCAGAAAGACTCTATGCACAAACGCACCTTCCTCCAAGGAACCCTACTCGCAGCCACCCTCTTGAGCGGACTCCCCTTGCGGGCGCAGACCGTTGATACCGCCAGCGTCGTGCGCAACTACGCAGAATTGGTCTCGGCCAACTACCAGGATGTTTTGGCCAGTGCACTGAGCCTGCAAAAGGCCATCAAAGCCCTGACGGCTGCCCCGAGCGCTCAAAGCTTGGACGATGCGAAAAAAGCATGGCTGGCTGCCCGCGCGTTTTACGGCCAGACCGAAGCCTTTCGCTTCTACAGCGGCCCGATTGATGACGACAAGGGCCCCGAGGGACGACTCAACGCCTGGCCTCTGGATGAGTCCTACATTGACAGCGTGGCCGGCAAGCCCAAAGCCGGCATCGTCAACAACCGGAAGATCACGATCAACAAAGCCACCCTCGCCAAGCTGAACGAGCGCGGCGGCGAAGAAAACATTGCCGCCGGTTGGCACGCCATTGAGTTTCTGCTGTGGGGTCAAGACCAAAGCGACACCGGACCAGGCAACCGCTCTTTTGAAGACTTTGTGGATGGCAAAACCGCCAACGCGGATCGCCGCCGCACCTACCTGAATGTAGTGACCGAGCTGCTGATAGATGACCTGGGCTTCCTCGTCAAAGCGTGGGCACCTGCCAGCAAAAACTACCGTGCGCGGTTCGAGCAAGGCGGCATCCAGTCGGTGCGCAAAATGATCGTCGGCTTAGGCTCATTGTCCCGTGGCGAACTGGCCGGAGAGCGCCTGGAAGTCGCCATGAACACCCAGGACAAAGAAGACGAACACTCCTGCTTCTCTGACAACACCCACCGCGATGCTGCCACCAACGCGCAGGGCATCCAAAACGTCTGGCTCGGCAGCTACCAGCGCCTGGACGGTACTTCGCTGCAAGGCCCCTCGCTTAAAGACCTGGTGGCGCTCAAAAACCCGGCCCTTGCAGACAAAGTGAGTCAACAAATCGCCAGAAGCGTGGCCTATGCCAACGCGATCCAGGCTCCGTTTGACCGAGAGATCTTGGGCGCCAAAGACGCGCCTGGGCGCATCCGGGTGCAAAAGACGATCGATAGCCTGGTCCAGCAATCCAAAGACTTGACCGAAGCAGCCGCCGCTTTGGGCATCCACAAGTTGGCCCAAGCGCAATGAAGCTGCGCGCCCGTCAAAAACTGGGGCTGCTGATCGCGGCGGCCGGCGCAGTTGCCGCATTGCTCTGGCCCGTATGGGGCCACAGCAACAGTGACACCGCTGGCCGCAGTCAAGGCGAACTGACCGCGGACCAAGTGACTGCATTTGTCACCGGGCGCAATGCATTTTCGATGCCACTGCCCACCCTGGACGACGAGGAGCGGGCCCGGTTTGCCGTGGGTAATTCTTTCTTCCGCCGCAATTGGGTGGAGGCACCAGCTTCTACCACCGCCCGCGACGGCTTAGGCCCCCACTTTATTGCCCGCTCCTGCGGCGGCTGCCATGTGCAAGACGGCCGCGGCGCACCGCCCGAATTCCGCAAGGGCCTGAGCGAGCCGCCGGTCGCCTTGCTGATACGGCTCTCGATTCCGGGCACTGGCGCCCATGGCGGCGTGGTGCCCGACCCGGTCTATGGCGACCAGCTCAACAACGCCGCCATTCAAGGCGTACAAGCCGAGGGGCAAGTGCAGATTCGCCACCAGCCGGTACATGGCCGCTTTGCGGATGGCACTCCCTACACTTTGCGCAAGCCGCTCTACCGCCTGACCCAACTGGCCTATGGCCCCCTGGCACCCGGCGCCATGATCAGCCCCCGCATTGCGCCCCAGATGGCCGGGCTCGGGCTGATAGAGGCCATTGCCGAGAGTGACATCCTTGCCAACGCCAGCGCCCAGGCCGCCATGGCAGGCCCCATCAAGGGTGTGCCCAATCGGGTCTGGGACGACCTTGCCCGCGCAGAGCGCATCGGCCGCTTCGGCTGGAAGGCCAACCAAGCCAGTCTGGCCAGCCAAACGGCCGGCGCGTTTTTGGGCGATATCGGCATTACTTCCACCACCCACCCTGAAGAAGCCTGCACCCCCACCCAAAAAGATTGTTTGGCTGCACCCCGGGGTGCACAGGGCCAGGCGCCGGAAATCGACGACCGCACCTTGGGCGACGTGGTGTTCTACCAGGCCACCCTCGCCCCGGCAGCGCGCCGCCATAGCAACCGAGCGGACGTGGTCCGAGGGGAATCGCTGTTTGTGCAAGCCCAATGCGCCACCTGCCACCGCCCCAGCTACACCACGGGCGCAGCACCCTTCCCCCGCTTATCCAGCCCCAAGGTTGAGGGCGTCAAAATCTGGCCATATACCGACCTCTTGCTGCACGACATGGGCCCCGCGCTGGCCGACGGCCGCCCGGACTATGCCGCCAATGGCCGGCAGTGGAAAACACCGCCGCTCTGGGGCGTGGGTCTGATTCACGATGTCAACGGCCACCGGCGGCTCCTCCATGACGGGCGGGCCAACGGGGTGCTCGAGGCCATACTCTGGCACGGTGGCGAGGCCCAGGCAGCGCAACAGCAAGTGCTCAAATTCAGTGCACGCGACCGCCAGGCGCTGGTCGCGTTTGTGGAATCTTTATGAAGCGGCGCACCCTTCTCAAAACATGGTCTTTGAGTGCTCTAGCGCTCATACAACCTGCGCACGCAGCTACAAAAACCATAGCATTCAACTGCGCAGGGGCCGCCGGGACGGCGACGCCGTTTTACCGCGCGAGCGAACTGGTACTGGGCGGTCTGCAAAGCCACTGGCTGCCGCGCGCCCATGGATTCGCCCAAACCGCCAGCGCACTTCATCAGACCCTGCAAACCACGCCTGCCGATGTGCCCACCCAGCGCGCAGCCTGGGTGCGCTGCATGTTGGCGTGGGAGTAACTCGCAGCGGTGCCCGCAGGAGCACTGCTGGAGCGCCGGTCGGTGCGCACCTTGGATTTTTGGCCGACCCGCTCAGCGCAGGTACAGGCGCTGGCGCAAGTCGCCAAAGATGCCAGCGCAGAGGCCTTAGCCGCCCGGGTGCGGGCTGCCGGAGTGGGCGCCAAAGGGCTGCCCGCCTTGGAATGGCTGCTCTGGGTCCAAGCGACTGAGCCCGGTGCGCAGGCGCTGGCTGCGGCTATCAGCGGCGAGGTATCTGCAGAGGCCGGCACGCTGCTGCAGGCCTACCAGACCGCGGCGCAGGCGCCTGACAGCGACTCGGTAGATGAAGCCAAAGCCTGGGCCGACTACGGCGAATTTTTCACCCAATGCATGGGCAGCCTCGACCAGTTACGCCTGAAGAAAATGCGGGTCAACACCCGGGGCAAAGACAGCGCCATCTGGGTGCGCGGCCTGAGCGGGCAAACTGCCGCCGCGTGGCAAGCGCAGTGGGAAAGCATCGCAAACTTTCTGACAGGCGACTCTGCAGGCAACTGCGCACCCTCCAACGACGCGGTGGCCCGAAGCTTTACCGACTTGTTGCGCTCGCGCGGCCACCTTGCTCCCGCCACCCAGTTGGCGCAGCAACTGGCAACGACCTGCCGTGCGGTGCACGAGGCCCGCCCGCAAACAGCGAGTAGCGTATTGCGCGCGCAGCACAGCATCGCGGCGCTGTGCACCTTGGCCAGTGACATGGGGGCCCGGCTCTTCGATTTCAGCCAAGGGTTTACGGATGCCGATGGCGATTGACCCTGCGCCAGACGCGCAGTCGCTGACGCGCCGGCAAACACTGGGCACACTGGCCTCGATGGGCTTCGCAGCTTGGGGTGCAGGGCTACCCTGCGCATCCCTGGCCAAGCCCGGTGCTCGCGCCACAGAGACACAAGTGCTCACCGCCTGGCAAGACCGGGGGCAGGCCTACGCCGGTGTCTGGACCCCACAGGGCGCCCGCTGGGCCACCGCGCTGCCCGACCGTGCGCACCAACTGCTGCCCCTCACCGCCTCACGCGCGGGCCAAGCGCCAGAGGCGCTGGTGGTCGCACGGCGGCCGGGCGAATACCTGGCCCGGGTGGACACGCGCAACGGCCGCCTGCTGCACCTACACCCCATGGAACCTGATCGCTATTTGGGGGGCCACGCTGTGCAGTCGCCCGACGGGAAATTCATTTTCACCACCGAGAGTGATGGCGACACCGGCCAAGGCGTGATTGCGCAGCGGCATGCGGGTTCGCTGGAAACGATTCGCGAATTCCCTAGCGGGGGCATCGGCCCCCACGCCCTGATGTGGCAGCCCGGTGGGCAACTCATCGTGGCGAATGGCGGCATTTTGACCCTGCCCGAGACCGGTCGCCGCAAACGCAACCTGCCGCAAATGGCCTCCAACCTGACGCGGCTGGACAGCACGAGTGGCCGCATCGGCGCGCAGTTTGCGTTAAACGACCCATATTTGAGCCTGCGCCACCTCGCGCTGGCACCCGATGGCACCTTGGCGGTGGCCCTGCAGGCGGAGCATTCCGACCCTGCGCTGCGGCAAGCGGCTCCGGCGTTGGCTTTATTGAGCTCTGATGGGCTGCATACGGTGGCGTGGCTCGCTGACGACGCAGCGCCCGACGGGTGGCAGGGCTATGCGGGCGACGTGTGCTGGGCTGGCGGCACGTTTTGGGTGAGCGCCACCTACGCAGGCCAGGTGATGGGCTGGTCCACAGCTGGCGAATGGCGGGGCATGTTGCCCTTGGCAGGCGCCGGCGCCCTGATGCCTGTGGGCATCGGCGCTGATGGCTTTATGGCGGGCGGTAGTCGCGAGGCGCTAGCTGCACCTACAGGCACTAGCGCTATTGGCAGTGCCAGCCACCACAAGCGCTACCGCTTGGCCAGAGGCTGGGACAACCACGGCACTTTGCTATCTATTTAATAGCTATCCGCGCAATATCGGTGGGCGCTAGGCGGCTTTTTGAAGCATGGATTCGCCAATACTACGGATTTCGGGGTAGCTGGAATCCAACAACCGCTGGCCTGCTTGGCGCTGGTAAGCGGCCGTGGCGGTGGCAGGCACCTTGCGCAACCAGTGCAATGCCGCCTGCAAATCACCGCGCTGTGCCAGCAGGGTGGCGTAGTTGAATTGCCCACGGAAGTCGCCGCCTGTGGCTCCACCCTCAAACCAGACAAAGGCCGCATTCAGGTCACGGGCTACGACCCTACCATCCTCGTAAAAGTAGCCGATCTTGGTCATGGACTTGGCATGCCCGCGCGCCGCGGCGTGGCGGTACCACTCGAGCGCAGCGGCATCGTCTTGTGCAACCCCCATGCCGGCTGCGAGCAGGTTGGCGTAGTTGTACATCGCCGCATCCAGCCCCGCGTGCGCTGCCTGGCGGTACCAGTTGGCGGCTGCAAAGTAGTCCACGTCGCCCCCCCAACCGTTTTCAAAACACCGACCAGCCATATTCATGCCCATGGGGTGTGCCTGCTGCGCCGCTTTCAAAAAACTGGCTCTTGCGGCATCCGCATTCCGGGGTTGTCCGTGGCCATCGAGCAGCCATTGCCCGGCGATGGCTTGTGCATCCGCACTGCCAAGCACGGCTGCGGCTTCCATCCAGCGGGCCGCTACGAGCGGCTCGGCCTGTGTCACCGTTTGCCAGTCTTGCGGTGTCATGGATTGGAGAATGTCGGGAGAAGGAGGTAAATGCAGTTTCAGCGCGGGCATGGTAAACAAAAGTAAATTTTTTAAGAACTATAAATGCAAATGCGACAACTTCTCATTTACAATTTGGTTTTTCCACAGCACCGGACTACCCATGATTGTTTGTGTCTGCCATCGCGTATCCGACAAAGAGATCCACCATCACGCCAGTGAAGGCAAGAGCTTTGAAGACATCCAGATCGATCTGGGCGTGGCCACCCAGTGCGGCCGCTGCGAAGACTGTGCACGCGATGTCGTGGAGCGCTGCCACGCCAATGCCACCATGGTGCACGGTGCCTGGAAAACCATCACCATGACCCGCCACCTTTAGGTCATTTTTTAAAACTAAACAGGAATGCTTCTTGTTTAGTTGACACGTTAGCAAGCCACGTCCAAGACCGCACTGCCGGTGGGAGACATAGCCAGCAAATTCTTTTCATTGAACGTTGAGAGCGCTATGCCCACTACTCGCCCCTTCCCTTCCCCGACGCCTTTGGCGGCTAACCCTGCGACCTTGCTCCCCTTGGGCGCGATGCTGCTGGCAGGATCTTTTTCTGCGGTAGCCCAAGACACCGGAACGGAAGCTGTCAAAACACTCAAACCCGTCACGATCACCGAAAAGGCCGAAGAGGCACAGGGCAAAGACTCCGTGCGTGCCACCACAACATCAATCGGCAAAGGCAAGCAAGAGCTGCGCGACATTCCCCAGTCCATCACAGTAGTGACTGAAAAGCTGGTCGACGACCGTAACCTCGACACCCTGAAAGACGTGCTGCACAACACCGCCGGCGTCACATTCCTAGCTGCAGAGGGTGGAGAAGAAGATATCCGCCTGCGCGGCTTTTCGCTGGCGCAAACCGGCGACATTTTTGTAGACGGCATGCGCGACCCCGCGTTCTACGACCGCGACACCTTCAATAGCGACAAAATCGAACTGCTGCGCGGCTCCGCATCCATGCTGTTCG
This sequence comes from Rhodoferax potami, assembly GCF_032193805.1. NCBI lineage: Bacteria > Pseudomonadati > Pseudomonadota > Betaproteobacteria > Burkholderiales > Comamonadaceae > Rhodoferax > Rhodoferax potami. The sequence goes on from NZ_JAVBIK010000001.1 coordinate 346,495, forward strand.
GCCGTGGCTCCACCGGAGGCGCTGTCAACCAAAGCAGCAAGCAAGGTCGCGCCATTGACGACCATGAAATCAGCACCACCGTCGGCATGTACAACTACCGCCGGGTGACAGGCGACTTCAACATCCAAACCGGTGAAGACTCGGGCCTGCGTATCAATGCCATGGTCACCAAAGCGGACAACAACGCCGCGGGCAGCAGCATCGACAAACGCGGTATCGCCGCCAACTACCGCTGGGGCATCGGCACCAAGGACGAGTTCTCGGTGGGAATCATGTCTCTGGACAATGACAACGGGATCAACTACGGCGTGCGTTGGATCAGGCCCACTTCCGCAACAGCAACCACGAGCTCGGTCCTGAACAGCGCTATCGCCCCCCAAACCTATTACGGCATGGCCAGCGACTACAACAAGGGGACCGCAGAATACCTAACCGCTAGCCACACCCACCGCTTTGACGACGAAAGCGAGCTGAAAACCTCAGTGCGCCGTGGCGTCTACACCCGCGACCAGCGCGCCACCCTCTGGAACTACGCCACCGGCACCGGCATCAACAACTTCTCGGATGCCACCGTTTTAACCCGCGGCGCTCAAAACAAGATCCAGGACCTGAACTCGGTGTATCTGCAAACGGATTACACCAAGAAGTTCTCGGCCTTGGGCGTGAAGCATGAGTTGTTCACTGGCGTGGATTTTGGCCAAGAGAACAAAAACGTTTTCCGGGCCACTGGCGGCGTATCCCGCCCCGCCACCACCGTAGGCACCCCCAACGACGGTGCTTCAGTGGACGAATCGGCTCGAATCGTGACCCGCTCCAGTGCGTTCCAAGCCGACAACCTCGGCCTGTACGCCATGGACTTGGTTCAAGTGGCCGATCATTGGAAAGTCCTGGGTGGATTGCGCTTTGACCGCATGCGCGGCAACTACATCACAGAAAGCGCAGCTGGCGTGAAAACGGCAGCCTTTGAGCAGAATATTGCCAATTGGAGTCAACGGGTTGGCGTGATGTACCAGCCCACTGAGCTGAGCTCGTTCCACTTTTCTTGGGGAACATCTTTCAACACTTCCGGTGACACCTATTCCTACAGCGCCGGTAACTCCAATGCGAAACCGGAACAAAGCCGGAACGTGGAAATCGGTGCCAAATTGGACTCCGCAGACAAGCGCTACACCACGCGTCTGGCGATCTTCCAGTCGGTGAAGTTCAACGAGCGCAACACCGACCCTGACAATGCCGCAGCAACACCGGTACTGTCCGGTCAGCGCCATGCCACCGGACTGGAAATTGACGCCTCGGGCATGTTGACCCCCAAGTGGGAGATTTACGGCTCCTACATGTGGATGCCCGACGCCATGGTGGATGCGGCAGCCCCGTGCCCTGCCACAGGAACTTGCTCTCAGAACACAGCAGGTGACCGTGTCGGCGATCGACCTTCCTTGACTCCCGTGCATAGCGGAACGGTGTGGACTACCTACCAGTTCACCCCCCAATTCCGTGCCGGCACTGGTGTGAATTTCCGCAGCGAGCAGTCACCCAACCGCAATCCCGGCTTCTTTGCACCCGGCTACGCCACCCTCGACTTGATGGGCGAGTACAAGTTCAACGAAAAAACAGTGCTCAAAGTCAACCTGACCAACGCACTGGACAAGTTGTACGCAGATGGTCTGTACACCAGCTTCTACACACCTGGCCCCGGCCGGAATCTGCAAGCCACTTTGAACCTGAAGTTCTAAGCCAGCGTCCTTACCTGCCAACCACTGCCATGCTTTTGCACCTGCCCGATCTGCTGACCTCTGACGAGGTCGCCCATGCCCAGCACCTGTTGAAGGAGGCTCCGTGGACGGATGGGCGCAAAGGCACCGGTGAGTTGGCAAGGCAGGTCAAAAACAACGAGCAACTGGACCACGAGGGTGACATTGCCCGCAGCATCCGCGAACTGGTGCTGCGGGGTCTGGACCGCAACACCACCTTCTTCTCTGCGGCACTACCCAAAAAAGTATTTCCACCCCGTGTCAACCGGTATGGGGGCGACAGCAACTTCTACGGCAACCACATCGATGGCGCCATTCGCTACATGCCCGGCAACGGGCAGCGATTGCGAACGGATGTGTCGTGCACCGTGTTCCTCAATGACCCTGAGGACTATGACGGAGGCGAACTCACGATCGCCGACACCTACGGCGAAAAGACCGTCAAGCTGCCGGCGGGTCACGCGGTGCTTTACCCCGGCACCAGCCTGCACCAGGTCAAACCCGTGACCCGCGGGCACCGTATCGCCTGCTTTTTCTGGATTGAAAGCCTGGTTCGAAGCGACGAGCAACGCCGCATGTTGTACGAGCTCGACATGAACTTGCTGGCCATGCGTCGCCGGCACGGTGATTCGGAAGAAACCACAGCACTCACGGGCGTTTACCACAACATGCTGCGCATGTGGGCCGACACCTAAGGCCACTGGCCACGCTCAACGCCTTTGATGATTTTTACTGCCTATGTCTACTTTTGCACTTCCGCGTTTTGGCGCACTTCCTGCTTTAAGTCGTAACACCAGCATTGTCGTGACGGTGGTTGCCTTCCACGTGGCGGCTTTGTGGGCCGTTCAAAGTGGCTTGCTTAAGCGCGTCGTGGAGGTGGTAGTGCCCGCCGAAATCCTGGTGGAGTTTGTAGCCCCCGCATCGCCACCACCCGCACCACGTGCCACTCCGCAGCCCAAAACACCCACCAAAACAGTCACTACCAAACAACCGACACCTCCGGTGCCTGCACCCACCCCCACAGTGGCACCCCAACCCGCGCCCACGCCCTTGGCGATTGCACCCTCTGCCAATACACCGGCACCGTCAGCGGCAACCCCCGCAGCAACGGCAACTACACAAAGCAATGCCACTGGCAGTAGCAATGTACCTGCAGCCCCGCCCGCACCACCGGCTCCGCCAAAGGTCGAATTGCCCTCCAGCGATGCCGATTACCTGAACAACACCAAGCCTGCCTACCCCGCAATCAGCAAGCGTTTGGGTGAGCAAGGCCGCGTCGTGGTGAGGGTATTCATCGATGCCGACGGGCAACCCAGCCAGGCCAGTGTCAAGCAAAGCAGCGGATTTGACCGCTTGGATCAAGCCTCGGTGGAGACCGCTTTGAAATGGCGCTACTCCCCGGGCAAGCGCGCTGGTGTCGCACAAGGCATGTGGTTTGACGTGCCCCTTAACTGGCAGCTCACCCGCTAGTCCACTCTTTGTCTTTTATTCAATTCGTTTTTCTTCGGAGTTATTTATGGAATCTCAACTCGGCCTCATCACCCTCTGGAACCAAGGCGACTGGGTCACCAAAGCGGTGGCAGTTTTGCTGCTCGGCATGTCCTTGGCGTCATGGATCGTGATTCTGATCAAGGCCCTCGACATCTTCAAGTTCAAGTCGCTGGCGGGCCGCACCGAAAGCTTCTGGCATAGCGCTGACTTTGAATCCGGCATGACGACCCTAGGCAACCCGGTCGACAACCCGTTCGTTCAATTGGCGCGCTCGGGGCAAGAGGCCACCGCCCACCACCGCCACACCCAAACCCAATTGCATGACGCCCTGGACATCAGCGACTGGATCAGCCGCGCCTTGCGCAACAGCATTGATGACAGCACCGCACGCTTCCAGAGCGGCTTGGCCGTGTTGGCATCGGTCGGCTCGACAGCACCTTTCGTAGGGTTGTTTGGAACCGTTTGGGGCATCTACCACGCACTCATGGGCATTGGCGCATCAGGCCAAGCCACTATCGACAAGGTCGCTGGCCCAATCGGCGAAGCGCTGATCATGACCGCCTTGGGTTTGGCTGTAGCCATCCCGGCAGTGCTGGGATACAACGCGTTGGTCCGTGGCAACAAGTCCATCCTGACCAAGCTCAACCGTTTCGCCCACGATTTGCACGCCTACTTTGTGACGGGCGCACGGGTCACCCACGTCCAGAGCGGTGACAGCAAAGTCGTCGCCATGAAAAAAGCCTGATCCGCCGGAGGAGACCCCATGTCATTTGGAATGCAAGACGCTGGCTCCGACAGCGACGCCGAGGTCATGAACGAGATCAACATGACACCGCTGGTCGATGTGATGTTGGTGCTGCTCATCATCTTCATCATTACCGTGCCGGTGATGAAACACGCTGTCAATGTAGAGCTGCCAACGGCCACGAGCCAGCCGGAGCAAGTCAAGCCTGAAACACTGCAGCTCAGTGTGGACGCGCAAGGCGCTTATTTTCTGAACCAATCGTTAGTTGCCAGCGATGCCCTGAGCGGGGTACTGCAAGCCGAGGCCGCCAAGGATCCGCAGCCGGAATTGCATATCCGCGGGGACAAAGCCGTGCGCTATGAATTCGTGGCGCAAGCCATGGCGTCCGCTCAACAGGCGGGGCTGCGCAAAATCGGGTTCATCTCCGAGCCGACACGATGAGCGCGGCGCGTATCAACTTAACGTATGGAATCCCATCAATCACTCCCCGGCACCCTTGCCCCCAAGCCCAGCCCGCTGGGGTCTGCGACGCGGCGCAACGCTTCCAAGCCGATCGATAGCGCTGGCAACCGGGTTGTCAAGGCGAGCACGCTCCTCGGCGAGCGCCAGAGTGTGGACATTGAATACAACGGCCAGCGCTATCGCCTGCAAACTACGAAGGCAGGCAAACTGATCCTGACCAAATAGCAGTTGACCATAAAAAAGCGGGTGGCGCACATAGAACGTGCACCACCCGCTATTTTTTTAATAGCAATCGGTGGGCTTACAGACCAATAGCAGCGATACCCGCCTTGGCGATCTGGGCGTCTTCGTTCGACTTCACGCCGCTCACACCCACCGCACCCAGGCATTGGCCGTCCTTCATGATCGGCACGCCGCCTTCGAGCAGGGCATCGAGGTTGGGCGCGCTCAAAAAGGACACGCGGCCGCCGTTGATCATGTCTTCATACACTTTGCTCTCGCGGCGTCCCAAAGCGGCTGTGCGGGCCTTTCCGGGGGCAATGTGGGAGGAGATGGGGGCCGCGCCATCCAAGCGCTGGAATGACAACAAATGACCGCCGTCGTCCACGATGGCAATACTCACGGCCCAGCTGTTTTTCGCAGCTTCAGCCTGAGCGGCGGCGGCGATGGCGGTGACGTCGGCAAATTCGAGAACGGCTTTGGTTTTCATAAGGTGTGCAGGTGATAAGGGTGAAAACCCTGAGCATAACCAAACGCGGAGTCTTTTTACCCCGCTCGCATGCAGATCACCTGTACCCGAAATGACAAGAATAAGCATACAAACCGTGGGGGTGGCAGCATGAAGGCCTAGAATGTTCGCACTGCTTGCTGTAACCGTGCATGTGCGCGACTCAAGCAGTCAACAACTGGAGTTACACCATGACCGATCGCACTACTACCTTTGGCCAAAGCCTGGGCTATGGCGCATCAACCGCGCAACGCAACAAGGTGCTGCGCAACACATATTGGCTGCTCTCACTGAGCATGGTTCCCACCGTGGTGGGCGCTTGGGTGGGCGTGGCGATGAACTTGGGCCCTATTTTCAGCGGCATCCTTGGCTTCGTGCTGTTCATGGCCATCGCTTTCGGCTTCATTTTCGCGATTGAAAAGACCAAGAATTCTGCCGCTGGCGTCCCTGTGCTGCTGGGCTTTACTTTCTTCATGGGGCTGATGATGTCTCCCCTGATCCAGCGCACCCTGGGCTTTAGCAATGGCCCTCAGCTCATCATGACCGCATTTGCCGGCACCGCAGGTGTGTTCTTCGCCATGGCCAGCTTGGCCACCGTGATCAAGCGCGACCTGAGTGGTATGGGTAAATGGTTGTTTGTAGGCACTATCGTGTTGATCGTGGGCGGCTTGGTAAACGCTTTCGTGGGCTCTACTGCCGGCATGATGGCCTTGTCCATGGCTGCCATCGGCATCTTCAGCTTCTGGATGCTGTATGACGTGAAACGCATCGTGGACGGTGGCGAAACCAACTACATCACCGCGACCCTGAGCCTGTACCTGAACATCGTGAACGTGTTCCAGAACCTGCTCGCTCTGTTGGGCATTTTCGGCGGCGAACGCGACTAAGCGGGGTAGCTGCCGCAAATGGCAGCACGCGCACAACAAAAAAGGCCCCGAGGGGCCTTTTTTGTTGTCAATATCAACACCGGAATGCCGATAACACCAGTAGCACTCCATCCGCCCTATGACACTACGCCCTCTTCTGTTGCTACTCCCCTTGCTGCTCTCAGGTTGCGATCTGCAATCGATTCAGGCAGCAATGGCCGACCCGAAGATCGCCCAACGCGAGGCGGAGGCCAAAGCCATCGGCAGCGCTTGCCGGCACGGGCTGCGCAGTATTGAAGACTGCTATTCGCTCAACGAGAAAGCATCCAAGTCCGCCATTTTCAACGGCTGGAAAGAGATGGATCTCTACATGCGCGAAAACAAAATTGAAGGGGTTGCGCCCCAAGGCTTGAAACCTCCTCCACCTCCGCCGCCACCGCAACCTGCAGAGGCCGTGATCACGGAGGAAGAGGAAGATCCCAAAGCTAAATCCAAGGCCAAACCCAAAGGTTAGTGCTTAGCGCCAAGGGCTCAGTCGTTCCGCTCGAACACGGCAATGCTCTCCACGTGCGCCGTTTGGGGGAACATGTTCACCACGCCAGCCTTAGAGCAGGTGTAGCCGGCCTCATTGACCAGCACTCCGGCGTCCCGGGCCAAAGTGGCAGGCGCGCAGCTCACATACACAATGCGCTTGGGCGGTGTCCAGCCCTTGCGCAGCTCGGGCTGCTGGCACAGCGCTGCCAAGGCTTGCACCAGTGCATAGGCACCCTCACGCGGTGGGTCAATCAGCCACTTGTCGGCAGAGCCATCCGCAATCAACAGCTCAGGCGTCATTTCAAACAGGTTGCGCGCTACAAATTCAGTAGCTGCTAGCGGAGATTCTGCGGGCGATGCAGCCGCTTTTCGCTTGGAATTAAAGACCAGGTTTTCACGCGAACGGGCCACCAGGGCTTCAGCCCCTTCAATACCCAACACTTCGCGCGCTTGGGTAGCCAGTGGCAAAGTGAAATTGCCCAAGCCGCAGAACCAATCAATCACGCGCTCAGTCTTCTCCACCTGCAAAAGACCCAGCGCCCTTGAGACCAGCACCCGGTTGATGTGCGGGTTGACCTGCGTGAAATCGGTCGGGCGGAACGGCATGGTGATGCCAAAGTCGGGCAGGCTGTAGGCCAACTCTCCGGTCTCATGGCCCGGCAACTCGTCAAGGCGGTGAATGGTTTCAGGGCCTTTGGGCTGCAACCACCATTGCAAACCCGCTTGGGTCGCTGCAAAGGCCCGCAGGCGGCCTTTGTCAGCCTCCGACAGGGGCTCCATATGGCGCAGGACTAACGCAATAACGCCAGCCTGATTGTCTTGTTGGTCGCTGATGTCGCCCATGGCGAGCTCAAGTTGCGGAATGGTTTCCACGGCGTCCATGGACTCAATCAACTGACGCAGAGGCATCAGCATCGCGCTAACCCTAGGAGCCAGCACGTGACAGACCTTCATATCCGCCACATAGCGGCTCTTGCGCTCATGGAAGCCGATCAGCACCGCACCCTTTTTCCGAACAAATCGCACGGACAAACGACCACGGTATCGGTAGCCCCACGAGGGCCCCTCGATCGGCCGCACCACATTGTCCGGCTTGAGTTTGCCGATGTGATGCAGGTTGTCTTCCAGTACACGTTGCTTCACGGCCACTTGGGCGCCCACGTGCAAGTGCTGCATCTTGCAGCCGCCACAGGCGCCTTCATGCAGACCAAAGTGCGGGCACGCAGGCTGTACCCGCTGGGAAGACTCGATGTGGATCTCGGTCAGAGTGCCCTTTTCGAAACTGGCCTTGCTGCGGTGCATCTGCGCACTCACCACTTCAAAGGGGAGAGCACCTTCAATAAACACCACTTTGCCGTCAGGCCGGTGGGCGACCCCTTGGGCTTCGAGGTCTAGAGATTTCACTGCCAGCCAGCCATCAGGCAGCTGCGGCGTGGCCGCTGTGTCGTTGTTGTGTTCGTCAGTCATCCCTGAATTGTCTCAGGTCAGACCACACCTCGCCCAAAACTCCGCGTCGATCTCTCCTCGGACTGCGAAGGCGATAAAAAAGCCTCAGCAGCCTAACGAGCGGGGAGGTATTTCATTGGATCCACCGGTTTGCCTTGGCGGCGAACCTCGAAATGCAACTTGACGCGATCTGCATCGGTGCTGCCCATTTCGGCGATCTTTTGACCCTTCTTCACCGTCTGGTCTTCCTTCACCAGCAAGGTCTGGTTATGGGCATAGGCCGTCAAGAAGGTGTTGTTGTGCTTGAGGATGATCAGGTTGCCATAGCCGCGCAATCCGGCACCGGCGTACACGACTTTCCCCTCACCCGCTGCCAAGACAGGGTCTCCGGCATTCCCGCCGATGTCCAAGCCTTTGTTTTTGACTTCATCAAAGCCGGCTAACACCGTGCCATTGCCCGGCCACATCCAAGCGACTGCATCGTCGCTCGTGGCAACGGGGGTAACCGCCGCAACCGCAGGCGCACTGGCAGGAGCAGATGCTGCCTTGGCCGGTGCACTCGCTGCTGCGGTGACGGCGGAGGCCGCTCTGGCCGGCGCACTCGCCGCCGAAGACTGCCCGCTAGCGGGTGGCAGAGCCGTCACGGTGCTACTACTGCTTGCCACCGGCTTGGTACCTGCAGCTTCCGCCACCGCTACCGGCTGAACGATCCGCAGTACTTGGCCCACTTCAATCTTGTTGGGGTTGTCCAGCGCGTTCCAACGTGCGATGTCTTTATGACTTTGGCCGTTTTCCAAGCCAATACGAATCAGCGTATCGCCAGGCTTGACGGTGTAGTAGCCCGGCTTGCCTGCATTCTCAAAACCGGGAGGCTGCTTGACCGCTTGGGTGCGTGGGTCGGTGTTCACCGTTTGTTGTGGCGCTTGGCTGGAGCGATCCTCGACAGGCGCTCGGGTAATGGGCTTGGAGCCACAACCCGCCACCACCAGTAGCGCGGCACCCGCAACGCAAAACCACAAACTACGCATACCAACCATATTGATTTTTCCCTTCAGGCAACACCCGATTTTAGGGGTACAAAATGCACCGCCTCCAGAATGCTCTGGCGCAGGCCCTGGGCTGTTTTGTCAACGACCAGGAGGGCCTGTCCTCCGGCGTGTACCACGGGAGCGACCAAGCGCCCACCCACCGCTAATTGATCAATCCACGCTTGCGGCAAAGCATCGCCTCCGGCGGCCGAAATAATCCCGGCATAAGGCCCCCCCTTGGGATAACCCGCCATGCCATCCCCGAACAGTAAATGCACATTGGGCAAGCGCAGAGGCCTCAAATTGTCTCGGGCTTTGTCGTGCAAACCCTTCAAGCGCTCAATGCTGTAGACCTCTGTGGCCACACGGCTCAGCACTGCGGCCTGGTAGCCGCAACCGGTGCCGATTTCCAGTACGCGGCCCATGGGCCCGGTGGCACCATTACGCAACAGCTCGATCATGCGAGACACCACTCCCGGCTTGGAAATGGTCTGCCCCAGCCCGATGGGCAGGCTGGTGTCTTCGTAGGCCTGGTTCACTAAGCCACTGTCCACAAACCGGTGTCGCTCAATCGAACCCATGGCAGACAAGACCAAGGGGTCTGTAACACCCTGCCCGGCCAGCTTTTGCACCATGCGTTGCCGCACCGCCAGCGAATCCATCCCCAAACCTTGGGGGACAGGTACGCTGGAGACTCCACTTTTGGGAGCCACCGTTTTAGCAGCACCTGTTAAGGGGCCGGCTTGGCCCCGCGGCGCCAGTGGCATTACCGTACCTGACGGATGCGGCCGGTTTTTCGCAAGGGTGGTGTCGAGCCGCGCCGGAAAGGAGGGCCGCTCCTTCATATCTTGGGTGATGAGGTCAAACGGTTCATCGACTGAGCCCAATAGCCCAGATTGTCATGGTCTGTGAGATCGACTTTGAGCGGAGTCACGGCAACATGGCCTTGAGCCGTGGCATGGAAATCAGTGCCATCAGCATCGTCCTTCACCGGACCCGCGGCACCGATCCAGAACATGGTTTCCCCTCGGGGGCTCTGCTGCTTGATCACTTTCTCGGCAGCGTGTCGCTTACCCAGGCGACACAGCTTGGCAGCGCCGATCATCTCAAAAGGCAAATTGGGAATGTTCACATTGAGCAGCCATGGCGCTGTGGTGATCATTTGCTGCTGCTGCATTGCAAGCACCATCTCACGGGCTTTTTGCGCGGCAGATTGCAAGTGAACCCAGTCCCGCTCCACTTGGGAAAACGCAATCGCTGGAATGCCGAACAAAAAGCCTTCCATCGCGGCTCCGACAGTGCCAGAGTAGATGGTGTCATCCCCCATATTGGCACCGTTGTTGATACCCGACACCACCAAATCTGGGCGGTAATCCAGCAAACCGGTGAGCGCGATGTGCACACAATCTGCAGGTGTGCCATTCACGTAGCGAAAACCGTTCGCGGCCTGGTGCACATACAAGGGCGAATGCAGCGTCAGTGCATTGGATTTAGCGCTGTTATTTTGCTCAGGAGCAATGACCTCCACTTCAGCAACATCTTTGAGCGCTTCGTAAAGCGCCACGATACCGGGGGCTTGATAACCGTCGTCGTTGGAAATGAGAATTTTCATAGCAAGAAATAGTGTGGAGGCATTGTAGGGGGCAGTACTGCAGCCGGTCGCCGTCGGGACAATCGGGCGCAGACACTCCGCGCACGGGTTCTATGATTTGAGGAATTATCTTTGGAGAAACACCATGCATGCCTGGCTATGCGAAGACCCCACAGGCGTTGACGCCTTGAATTGGAAGGAACTACCAACCCCTGAGCCCAGGGCCGGAGAGGTCCTGTTGGAGATTCACGCTGCAAGCTTGAACTTTCCAGACCTGCTGATTGTTCAAAACAAGTACCAAATGAAGCCCGCACTGCCCTTCGTGCCAGGTTCAGAGTACGCCGGAATCGTGGTTGCAGTCGGTGAAGGCGTCACCCATTTGAAAGTGGGCCAAGCAGTCGCATGCCTCAGTGGTACCGGCGGTTTTGCGACACACACGATCGCACCCGCTGCCATGTGTATGCCGCTTCCCTTAGGGTTCCCGATGGTGGATGCCGCAGCATTCATCATGACCTATGCGACTTCACACCATGCATTGCTAGACCGTGGGCAACTGAAGGCAGGTGAAACGGTCTTGATTTTGGGCGCCGCTGGCGGCGTGGGCACTGCGGCCATCCAGATTGCCAAAGCCGCGGGGGCCAAAGTGATTGCCGCTGGCTCGAGCGCAGAAAAATGCGAACTTTGTACCCGTATCGGCGCCGATGCCACGATCAACTACAGCACCGAGAACCTGCGCGATGCCCTGAAGGCACTGACGCAAGGACGCGGACCTGATGTGATCTACGATCCTGTGGGTGAGGATCTTGCAGAACCGGCATTCCGCTCCATCGCATGGCGCGGTCGCTACTTGGTCGTGGGTTTTGCCGCAGGCCCTATTCCGGCGCTTCCCTTCAACTTGGCGCTCCTGAAAGGCGCTTCTATCGTAGGCGTCTTCTGGGGCGACTTTGCCAAGAAAGAGCCGGGTGCCAATGCCAAAATGATGCAAGAACTTGTCGGCTGGTACATGCAGGGAAAAATCAAGCCAGTGATTGACCGCACCCTGCCGATGGGCGAAGCCAAAGCCGCTTACGCGCATATGGGTTCACGCAAAGTAATGGGCAAAGTGGTCCTGGTGAATAGTTGAAATCAGCCGGTCGCCACTTTTCAAACCTACAAAAACAAAAACCCGCTAACTTGCGTTAGCGGGTTTTTCAAACTGGGGTGGCTGATGGGGCTCGAACCCACGACAACAGGAATCACAATCCTGGACTCTACCAACTGAGCTACAGCCACCATAGAAATAAATTATAACCCGAATTTCCGGCTCTTTTTCAATTCAAGCCGGTTTTGGGTCTCAAGGTGCAGGTACCTTCATCTGCACTTTGAAACGCTGCTTCAAGCCTTCATAGTAAGCGGCGCTCTCAGCTGCAGCCACCCATTGGGCGTATTGCGCTTGTTCCTGCTTGGATTTTGCCTCTTCCACTGCAGTGCGCTGCAGAACCTTGTTGACTCGCACAATGGCGTAGCCCTGTGTCCCCAAGTCAACGCCCACGAATGCGGGGAGCTTGGCAGGACTGGCACGCAGAGCAGCGTCTACTATTGCGCCTTGCAAGCCTTGGCTCGCATCACGTGACATCGTCACTGCGGCAGCGAAGCTGACACTTGACGGGTCTTTTTGCACCGAGGCTAATTTCTCGGCCCCTTCTTTTTTCGCCTGCTCCAGCGCCCGGCTAGCGATCAAACGATCCCGCACCAGAGGCTTGACTTCTGCCAACGACAGGGCACGCGCAGGGCTGTAAGAGAGGATCCGTGCAGATACCAACTGATTGGCGCCAAGTTCAAGGGCTTCCGTATTGCGCTTGTTCTCCAGCGAGTCAGCGCTAAAAATAGCCTCTAAAAAGCGGCTGTTGGCGAGAGGACCAGTAGCACCCGGCTGCACCGCACGCTGAACACCGTCCGCTGTCTTCACTACGAGCTTCAGACGATCGGCGACAGGCGCCAAGCTGTCCGATTGCTCGTAAACACCATTGGTAAATGATTCAGCCGCTTCAGCAAATTTCCGTTGCGCCAGTTGCGCCCGCAGCTCTGGCTCTAGACTGGCTTTGACCTCGTCAAAAGACGGCTGTTTGGCGCTCTTGATGTCCGCCAATTTGATGATGTGGAAGCCAAAATCAGACTCCACCAGATCGCTGATGTCACCCTTTTTCAGGGAGAAAGCTGCATCTTCAAAAGGCTTCACCATGGCGCCACGACCGAAGTAGTCCAAATCGCCACCGCGGACAGCAGATCCGGCATCTTGCGAATTCTTTTTGGCGACCTCTGCAAAGGTCTCGGGTGCTTTGCGAACTTGGGCGAGCAGCGCAGCGGCGCGTTCTTGAGCCTTGGTACGCTCAGCCGCAGGCATGTCCTTCGGCGCATTGATCAAAATATGGCTCGCACGTCGCTCTTCCTGGGCACTGAAACGGCTTGCGTTTTGATCGAAGTAAGACTTCAAATCAGCGTCGCTCACCACAACCGATTTCTTCAGCGCTTCAATATCAAGCAGCACATATTCAATGTTGGCGGTTTCAGTGGACTGAAACTGCGCAGTGTTCGCTTGAAAGTAGGCTTCAATATCAGCCTCAGAAGGATTTACCTTCGCAACAAAATCTGCCGGCCCGAAGCGGGTTACTTGAATTTCGCGGCGCTCAAAAAAAGCGTTGAGCGCAATGTCCGCCAATGCTTTCGGTGAAAAAGCGGTAGACGAAATGGCCGACTCCACCTGCATCAACGAGAGATCGCGGCGCACACGCGCTTCAAAGCCTTCTGGCGTCAGCCCTTGGCTTGCCGCCAATTGCCGGTAACGCTCCATGTCCACGGTACCGTCGGGTTTGCGGAGACCTGCAATCGTCGGGTTTTGCTGCAACTCTCGCGCCAGGCGGGCATTGCTCATGGTGAGGTGCGACGCTTGAACAGCCTCGGCCATCACCTTGTCACGTACCAAACGTTCAAGTGTCGCGTAACGTGCTTGGGGGGAATCCAGGAGCTTGGGATCCAAATTGGGTACGGAGGTGCGCAGTCTGTCGACTTCGTTTTTGTGGGCAAAGTCCCATTCTTCTTGGGTAATCTTTGCTTTGCCAACGGTCGCTACCGTTGCGCCCTGATCTGCCATGCTTTTGTAACCATCAACCCCCACCAACACAAAGGCGGGAATGAGTAGCAAGAACATCAAGAACATCAACACCTTGGTGTGCTTGCGAACAAAATCGAACATGCGCTAACTCTCCATTTGAACAACAAAAAAGGCGAACAAACTGTTCGCCTTTGCTGGGTAGGGGTGGTGGGTGATGACGGGCTCGAACCGCCGACATTCTGCGTGTAAGGCAGACGCTCTACCAACTGAGCTAATCACCCTCCCGGAAACCGATTTTCAGTTCAGGGCATCTTTCAATGCTTTACCTGGACGGAATTTTGGAACTTTTGCTGCCTTGATTTTAATCGCATCGCCAGTGCGGGGATTGCGACCAGTGCGCGCAGCGCGCTTGCCAACTGCAAATGTACCAAAACCTACGAGCGACACTGTACCGCCTTTTTTCAAGGTCGTCTTCACGGCACCGATGGTGGACTCCAAAGCGCGTGTAGCAGCAGCCTTCGAAATATCTGCGTGCTTGGCAATGTGCTCGATCAATTCTGTTTTGTTCACAAGGGCCCCTTAATCGGAAACGGAGTTAGACAATGTCTCTTCAAATTTCTGGTGATTCGCCTCAGGGCGCTTCGGCTTAACCGGGCACCGCAAATCACGCTTTTCTGCGACTGATTTCGATCAGCGCGGAGGCGAATTCTAGACTGAATTCCGGGCCCTTCTCATCAACGCACAAGTTTTTTATTGTGAGCTTTTGTCAGCGACCCGAAAGCAAGATGCGCAAACCGCATCCGCAGCGATTACGAGGCACGGGCCCGGATCTCAGGGATTGCCTTTTGCAAGTAGTACACCATGGACCACACAGTCAAGACGGCCGCCCCCCACATCAACCAAACGCCCCACAGGTGGGTATCAATCACGCCGAACAACATGCCGTTAAAAAGCAGAAAGGGGATCGCCACCATCTGGACCACCGTCTTGAGTTTGCCGATCATGTGGACAGCCACGCTCTTGCTTGCTCCGATTTGCGCCATCCACTCACGCAGGGCAGAAATCGCGATCTCCCGCCCGATGATGATCAATGCGACAAAAACATCCGCACGCTGTAAGTGCACCAGCACGAGCACACATGCACACACTAAAAACTTGTCGGCTACCGGATCCAGAAAGGCCCCAAATGAAGAGGCCTGGTTCAGCTTGCGAGCCAGATAGCCATCGAGCCAATCGGTCAAGGCGAACAGCACAAACATTACCGTTGCAGCCAGGTTTTTTTCGTAATCGCTGGCCATGCTACCTGGCAGGTAGAACACGCCCACAATGAGGGGAATCGCGAAGATCCGCGCCCAGGTCATGATGGTGGGGATGGTGGTAAACATGTCGGGATTGTGGCACGGCTCAATGCAGCGCCCGGTAGATTTCCTCCGCCAATTCACGCGATATACCTTCGACCGATGCAATGTCTTGCGCACTGGCCTGCTCCACGCCGCGAACCCCACCGAAACGCTGCAACAAGCGCGCCCGCCGCTTGGGGCCTATGCCGGGTATTTCCTCCAACTTGCTGCCACCCGTTCGCACCTTGGCGCGGGCTGCCCGCATTCCCGTAATAGCGAAGCGGTGGGCTTCGTCGCGGATTTGAGCAACCAACATCAGGGCAGCCGAGTCAGCACCAAGGTACACCTTGTCTCTGCCATCGGCAAACACCAATTCCTCAAGACCTACTTTGCGGCCCTCACCTTTCTCGACACCGACGATCAGCGACAAATCCAGGCCCAGGCTCTCGAAGACCTCCCTCGCCATGGACACCTGCCCCTTGCCGCCGTCCACCAACACGAGGTCCGGCAACCGGGCGTTGCTGGCCAAAGTGGTTCCGATGTGCTTGGCTTCACGCACCGCCTCTGCAATCTTGCTGTAACGCCGGGTGAGCACCTGACGCATCGCTGCGTAATCATCGCCACCGGTGATGCCATCGATGTTGAATCGCCGGTACTCAGCGTTCTGCATCTTGTGCTGCTGAAACACCACGCACGAAGCCTGTGTAGCCTCCCCTGCCGTGTGTGAAATATCGAAACACTCGATCCGCAGATCATCCAAGTTGTCCATCGCGAGATCCAAAGCATCCGCCAAGGCGCGTGTGCGAGCCTGCTGCGAGCCCTCTTCAGATAGCAAGCGCGCCAATTGAAGTGCTGCATTGGTTTGGGCCATTTCCAACCAAGCCCGGCGCTGCTCGCGGGGTTGGTGCACTGCCGCAGCCTTAACACCGGTTTGCTCTGCCAATGCCTGCATGAGCGCTTTGCTCACCGGCTCACTCACCACGAGCACCGAAGGCATGGGTACTTGTAAATAGTGCTGGGCGATAAAGGCCTCCAACACTTGCACTTCGACGGGCGGCGCGCTCGCCCCCTCGTCCGTCACATCCATGACCGAGGCATCTTCCACATGCACCGGGAAATACGGTCGGTCGCCCAAATGACGCCCACCCCGCACCATCGCCAGATTCACACAGGCTTTGCCGCCCTGCACCTTGACGGCCAAGATGTCCACATCCCGGTCTGACACGTTGTCGACCGATTGCTGATGCAAAACATTGGAGAGCGCAGCGACTTGATTGCGCAACTCGGCGGCTTTCTCAAACTCCAGCTTGTCCGAGTGCGCCATCATGCGGGTCTCCAGCCCCCGCATGACGTCTTGCGCCTCCCCCTTCAGAAAGCGCTCGGCATTTGCCACATCCTGCGCGTAGTCCAGCGGCTGAATATGGCCGACACAAGGTCCTGAGCAGCGCTTGATCTGGTACAGCAAACAAGGGCGGGTGCGGTTGGCAAATATCGAGTCTTCACAGGTGCGCAAGCGGAACACCTTTTGCATCAACAGAATGGCCTCTTTGACCGCCCACGCGCTGGGGTACGGGCCAAAGTAACGATGCTTTTTCTCGACCGCCCCCCGGTAATACGAGACCCGCGCAAATTCCACCGGTTGCGGGGCCCGTGCTGCCACCGGGGGCTCGGCTGGAGCCAGTTTTTTGGGCACGGGAGGCGTACCCGTCATCTTCAAATAGGGGTAGCTCTTGTCATCCCTGAACAGAATGTTGTACTTGGGGTTCAGGGTTTTGATGAGGTTGTTTTCCAGCAGCAGCGCTTCCGCTTCGGAACGGACCACCGTGGTCTCCATGCGCACAATCTTGCTGACCATGTGCCCGATACGGGTGCCGCCATGGTTCTTCTGAAAATAGCTGCTCACCCGCTTCTTTAGGTTGATGGCTTTGCCGACATACAAGACCTGGCCATCCGCATCAAAATAACGATAGACGCCGGGCAAAGACGGCAACGCTGCCACTTCACGCAGTAGCTCTTCAGGATGGGTATCACTCATGGGGCGCTATTGTCCGCCCAGTGGCGCCCCTTGTGCACAATCGGGCGCATGTCCCTAGTCACCTCTACACCGACCTCCCACCACGACCCCGCACCACCATGGCAATGGGATGTGTTCTGCCGAGTGATCGATAACTTCGGCGACATCGGCGTGTGCTGGCGCTTGTGCGCAGACCTCGCGAGCCGGGGCCACCACGTCCGTTTGTGGGCGGACGATAGCAGCCCGTTAACCTGGATGGCTCCCGGTGCGCGTGAGGGCCTATGGCCAGGCGTTCAAGTACTGGACTGGACACAGTCCCAAGACGCAACCTTTGTCGCACAACTGCCTGCCGCAAGCGTGTGGATTGAGGGATTCGGATGCGATATCGCTCCTGAATTCATAGCATTGCATGCAAGCCACATGAGCGCAAGCGCCTCAGAAGGCATCAAAACCCCGGTGTGGATCAACCTCGAATACCTGTCTGCAGAGGGTTATGTAGAGCGTTGTCACGCCCTACCCTCGCCGGTGATGCAGGGTCCCGCCAAAGGTCGGACCAAACATTTTTACTACCCCGGCTTTACCGCAGGCACGGGCGGCTTGCTGCGGGAATCCAAGCTGCTGGCAACCGCAGCGCAATGGGACCACACAAAGCGCTCCGACTGGCTGCGCAGCCATGGAGTGGCTTGGCAAGGCGAGCGGCTGATCAGCCTGTTTTGCTACGAGCCCGAGGGCTTGGGCGCTGCACTTGCACATTGGATGCGCGGCCCCGAGCAGACGCTGCTGTTGGTTACCCCAGGCCGGGCTGCGCGGGCCGTACAAGCGGCATGGAGCACTGCTATAGAGGCTTCTGGTGTCCCTGAAGGTGAAAGCAAACTGCGTCTCCACCACCTTCCCGCGCTGACGCAGGCCGAGTTTGACGATCTGCTGCGCAGCTGCGATGTCAACCTGGTTCGGGGAGAAGACTCGCTGGTGCGCGCACTATGGGCGGGCAAGCCTTTCCTGTGGCACATCTACCCCCAAGACGACGGGGCACACCTCTACAAGCTCAACGCCTTTCTGGACTGCCTGCAAGTCCCCGCCGGCTTGCGGACGCTCTTTGCCGCTTGGAATGGCCTCCCCTTGCCAAGCGGTGCCGAAGGCACCCCCATAGACTGGGCGCTGCTGCACGCCGAAGAATCTCGCATAGCAGCGCACCGCTGGTGCATTCAGCTGGCGGCTCAAGAGGACCTGGTCACAGCGCTGGTCAATTTCGTGGAGAAAAAGCGATAAAATACGAAGCTTTGCTGAATTTGCCGCCCGAGTTTTGGGGCGATTCATGCCCCGCCGCAGACTGCGGCCTACAGTCGCACTTAGTGACACTCGCTCAAGCAACCCTATGAAAATCGCACAAGAAATCCGCGCCGGCAACGTGATCATGCACGGCAAAGACCCCATGGTCGTCCTGAAGACCGAATACAGCCGCGGCGGCCGCAACTCTGCCACCGTGCGCATGAAGCTCAAGAGCCTGATCGCTAACTTCGGTACCGAAGTCGTGTTCAAGGCCGACGACAAGATGGACCAGATCATCTTGGACAAGAAGGATTGCACCTACTCCTACTTCGCTGATCCCCTGTATGTCTGGATGGACGCTGACTACAACCAGTACGAAGTGGAATCGGAAAACATGGGCGATGCCCTGAACTACCTCGAAGACGGCATGACCGCTGAAGTGGTGTTCTACGAAGGCAAGGCTATTTCTGTCGAATTGCCCACCAGCGTGGTGCGCGAAATTACCTGGACTGAACCTGCAGTCAAGGGCGACACCTCCGGCAAGGTGCTCAAGCCCGCCAAGATTGCTACCGGCTTCGAAATCGGCGTGCCAATTTTTGTGGCTCAAAACGATAAGGTCGAAATCGACACCCGCACCGGCGAATACCGTAAGCGCGTTTAATCCACGCGGTGCACTGGCCTTACCGGGCCTGCTCAAAAAAAGCTCCTTCGGGAGCTTTTTTTATGCCTACGAATAAGTCGCAAAAAACGGCACGTCTCTTGCCTTCAGAGTGCCACGAAACTGCCGCACAATGAAGCCATGGAAAACACGCAAAACCTCAACGAAAGCCGTATCGCCAACGCCTGGGCGGACCTGCAAAACCACTCCGACCAAGGTGGTGCCCTCGACCAAGACGCCTACCGCCTGGCCTTCGCCGATCCCGAATTCCTGCTACGCCGCGAGACCCGTGGCATCCGCATCCAGCTCGAGATGCTCAAGCCCGACCTGGACCAGGCCGCACAGGGCGTGGACAACACCGTGGTGGTCTTTGGTAGCGCGCGCTTCCCGTCACCCGAAGATGCCGAGGCGTTTGCTCAAGCCGCCGAATTGTCAGGGGATGCCCAACAAATCGCGGTGGCCAAGCGCCACTTGCGCAACGCCAAGCACTACGACAACGCACGTTTGTTTGCCCGCTTGGTAGCCGGACACAGCGCCCGCAAACCCAAAGACCAGCGCTTGTTCATTTGCACCGGCGGTGGCCCCGGCATCATGGAGGCGGCGAACCGCGGCGCCCACGAAATGGGTGCACTCACCCCCGGTCTGAACATCACCCTGCCGCATGAGCAACGTGCCAACCCCTACGTGACGCCGTCCTTGAGCTTCAAGTTTCACTACTTTGCCACCCGCAAAATGCACTTCATGATGCGGGCCAAAGCGCTGGTCGCTTTTCCTGGCGGCTTCGGCACCCTGGACGAGCTGTTTGAAGTCATCACCCTGGTGCAGACCAAAAAGGCCAAGCCGGTCCCCATCATCCTATTCGGCACCGACTACTGGAAGCGCCTGATCAACATGGATGTGCTGGTGGAAGAAGGTGCCATCTCGCCCGAAGACCTGAATCTGCTCCACTACACCGACGACCCGCAAGACGCCTGGGACGTGATCCGTAACTTTTACGGACTTCCGGTGTGAGGCCCCACACGCAGCCCCCACGCTGCGTGTGAACCCAGCCCCACCAAGGCACCCACGGTCCAGAACACCACCGACACCCCGACTACTACGCCTGCCGTGCCAAAGAGCATGGGCATGAGCACACTGGAGAGGTTGATGGTCATCAGCCGCAAGGCAATTGCCTGCCCGTGCAAGGCATGGGGCGTGATCTGGTGAAGCATGCTCATGATCATGGGTTGCACCGTGCCCAGCGCCAGCCCCAGCAATACCGAGCACACGCCCATCGCCCAAGCGCTGGGCATCAAAGGGTAGACCGCAAACAGCACAGCGGTCACCACCATGGCCGCGGTAACCACGGCCCACTCGCGCAGACGGGCCGCCAACATGGGCAAGAAGACCCGCACCACCGCAGCCGCCACCGCAAAGGCCCCCAGAATCGTGCCGATCACAGAGGCACTGTAGCCCCGTTCATGGCCGAGCACCGGCACCACAAAGGTATGCACATCCCAGCAGCTGGAGAGCAACCAATTCACCAACAGCAGCCGGCGCATGATCGGCTCTTTGAGCAGCGGCCACGCGCTGGGTGCGACTCCTCCCGCGTGCACGATGGGTTCCAGCTCACGGGTAGAGCGCACGCACAGCCACGCTAACGAGGGCAACAAGGCAGTGAGTGCAAATGCCGCCACAAAGCCGTTGCGGTCTGCTGCACTGCCGCCCAGCCAGACACCCGCATAGTCAATCAGCAAACCCGCACACACAGGCCCCAAAAAGTTGGAGATCGCCGGGCCGATGGACAACCAACTGAACACACGGCGCAAATCAGTCGCATCCGCCGCCGCACGCCCGACATGGCGTTGTAGAGCAATCGAAGCCGCGCCGGTGGCGCCGCCCATCATCAGGGCGGCAAAACACAGCACGACGAAATGAGGAAAAGCCACCGCCGCGCTGGCACCTATCGTGGCGGCCACCACTGCCCGGGATACTGGCTTGCGCAGACCATGGCGGTCTGCAAAGCGCCCCGCCGGCAAGGCCAAAAACACCTGTGACAAAGAGAACAGGGCCAGCAAAAAACCCACCGCTAAGGGGCCATATCCGTGCTGCAGGGCCCACAAGGGCGCAGCCAGTCGCATCCCGGCCATACTGGCATGCAGGCAGACGTGTCCGCTGATCAAGCGCAGCAGCGCCCTAGGTCCCTGCTGTGGGTCAGCTGCGGATGGCGCGGAAGGGTGAAGGCCGCTCATAGACCGGCACCGTCAGCATCCCGGTCCAGATCGCGGTCTATGGGCAACAGGGCTTGCGCCTGGGTGTCCGGCAAGGCCTCCACTTTTTTGAGTGCTCGCCCCATGGCGCGGCTGCGCACTTCGGCGCTGTCCAGGGTTTTGAGCACGGTCTCGGTTTGCGACTTGACCTTGGCCAGCACATCGCCGAACTTGCTGAACTCGGTTTTGACAGCACCCAGCACCTGCCACACCTCGCTGGAGCGCTTTTCCAAAGCCAGCGTCCGAAAGCCCATTTGTAAAGAGCTGAGCATGGCTAGCAAGGTAGTGGGCCCGGCCAGGGTGACGCGGTGTTCGCGCTGTAAGACATCCATCAGACCAGGGCGGCGCAGTACTTCGGCGTACAGACCTTCAGTCGGTAAAAACAGAATGGCGAAGTCGGTGGTGTGCGGGGGCTCCACATACTTCTCGGAAATCGACTTGGCCTCCAGCCGGATGCGCATCTCCAGCGCCTTGCCCGCCGCCTCGGCAGCGGCAGCATCCGCCCTGCCCTGCGCGTCGAGCAAGCGCTCGTAGTCCTCGTTGGGGAACTTGGCGTCAATCGGCAGCCACAGCGGCTCACCGTTCTCCGATTTGCCGGGCAGCTTGATGGCGAAATCGACCACGTTTTTGCTGCCTGGGCGGGTGGCCACCTGCGTAGCGTATTGGTCGGGCACAAACACCTGCTCCAAGAGCGATGCCAACTGGGCCTCGCCGAACATGCCGCGGGTTTTGACATTGGTGAGCAGGTGCTTCAAGTCACCCACGCCTTGGGCGAGCGACTGCATTTCGCCCAACCCTTTGTGCACCTGCTCCAAGCGCTCCGCCACTTGCTTGAAGCTTTCGCCCAAGCGGGCTTGCAAGGTGGTTTGCAGCTTTTCGTCCACCGTGGCGCGCATCTCGTCGAGCTTGGCAGAGTTGGTGGTTTGTAGCTGGGCCAATTGGGCTTCCAGGGTTTGGCGCACTTCCGCCATGCGGCGTGCGTTGGATTCACTCAGGGCACTGAGCTGGTTGGCCAGGGTGTCAGACAGGGTCTTTTGCAACAACGCGAGTTGCTGGCCGAAGGCGTCGATCTGCGTGTTCTGGGTGCGGGTGGCTTCGGCGGCTTGCTGCACCAGGCTCTTTTGAAACATGGCCAGGTTTTGCGCCAGCTCTTGGCGACCACTGCGCGCGCTCTCTTGCACCTCGCGGCGCAGCTCGCGCTCCACGCGCTCGCTGCTGCTTTGCAAGCGGGCCAACAGCTCCTGGCGCTGGGCCTCCAGTTGCGCCAGCTCTTGGGCTCGGGCCTGCGGATCGTTGGCCGTGCGACTGCGCAAAAGCACAACCAGCAGTACCAGTTGCAACAGCCCCAAAGCCACTCCCGCCACGACCATCCACTCCGTCATAGATTCCTTCTAGTTATGCATCATTTAGGCCGCTAGCGCTCATTAAATATACGCAGGTAGCTATGAATTCAATAGCAAATATAAACACAAGACCTGTTGCGCACTTGTGTGAACTTGCCCCTCCCGGAGCGCTTTAACGGCGCACTGCGCCCAGTGTGTTCACGGGGGTGAGCACCTCGCCGCTCGCAAAAAAGCGCAGCAAATTGTCCGCAGCCAGTTGGGCCATAGCACGTCGCGTGGAGAGCGTGGCGCTTGCGATATGCGGGGTCAGCACCACGTTGGGCACCGTCAGCAGGTCCGGGTGCACTTGCGGTTCGCCTTCAAACACGTCCAGCCCGGCCGCGGCAATCTGCCCGCTGCGCAGGGCGTGGGCCAGCGCCGCATCGTCCACAATGCCGCCGCGCGCAATGTTGGTCAGGGTGGCGGTGGGCTTCATCAGCGCCAACTCCGCAGCACCGATGGTGTGGTGCGACTCCGCCGAGTACGGCACCACCAGCACCAGATGGTCGGCTTGTGCGAGCAGCGTCGCTTTGTCTACGTACTGCGCACCACACGCGGCTTCCAGCCCCGCATCCAGCCGGCTACGGTTGTGATAGATCACCTTCATGCCGAAGCCATGGAAACCGCGCCGCGCAATGCCCTGCCCGATGCGCCCCATGCCCAGAATGCCGAGCGTGGCGCCATGGATGTCGCTGCCGCAAAACATGTCGTAGCTCCAGCGCTTCCACAAACCGGCGCGCAAAAAGTGCTCGCTCTCGGCCATGCGGCGGGCGGTAGCCATCATGAGCGCGAAGCCGAAGTCGGCGGTGGTCTCGGTCAGCACGTCCGGTGCATTGGTGCCCTGCACGCCGCTGGCGGTCATGGCCGGCACATCGAAGTTGTTAAAGCCCACGGCCATATTGGCGCAGATTTTGAGTTGCGGGCAAGCCTGCAGCAGCTCGGCGCTGATGCGCTCGCCACCGGTGGTGAGCACGCCGTCTTTGCCTTGCAAACGGGCGGCCAACTCTTGGGGTGACCAGACGGCATCCGTTTGGTTGTGCTCGACCTCGAAGGCCGCCTCCAGCTGAGCGATCACCTCGGGGAAGATGGCCCGGCTGACGAGAATGCGAGGTTTGGTAGATGGTGTTGTCATGCTGAAACCGAGGGTTGGGTGGCGGGCGCGGCGGGTGTTTCCGTCGGGGTCGGTATTTCAAACACCTGGCGCAGGTAGGCCAGGTATTTCTCGTCATCACACATGTTCTTGGACGGTGTGTCGGAGAGCTTGGCCACCGGTTGACCGTTGCAGCGCACCATCTTGATGACGATTTGCAACGGCGTGTAGCCGAGATCATTGGTCAGATTGGTACCGATGCCGAAGGCCAGCTGGCAGCGTCCGCGGAACTGCTGGTAGAGCTCGATGGTGCGCGGAATGGTCAGCCCGTCGCTAAAGATCAGTGTTTTGGTACTCGGGTTCACCCGGTTGCTGAGGTAGTGCGCAATCATGCGCTCACCCCAGGTGAACGGGTCGCCGCTGTCGTGGCGCGCGCCATCGAAAAGTTTGCAAAAGTACATGTCGAAGTCGCGCAGAAACGCGTTCATGCCATACACGTCGCTGAGCGCGATGCCGAGGTCGCCGCGGTATTCCCGGGCCCATGACTCGAAGGCAAAAATCTGGCTGTCCCGCAGTCTCGGGCCCAAGGCCTGCGAGGCCTGCAAGTATTCGTGGGCCATGGTGCCCAAGGGCGTAAGACCCAGCTTCATGGCCAGCAAGACATTGCTGGTACCCGCCAGCTGGCCGGGGCGGCCTGCGGCATTGCCCGGGCTTTGCACCGTGCCGAGCTTAGCACTGAGTACGCGTAGCACCTCGTCGTGCCACGCACGTGAAAAGCGGCGACGGGTGCCGTAATCGGCAATCTTCAGGTCTTGCAGGCCCTCCGCGCGCAACTGCTCGATCTTGGTTTCCAGGCGCTTGCGCCCTTCCACAAAATCCGGCACCCGCTGAGTGTTGCGGAAGTACACCTCGTTCACGATGGCCAGCACCGGAATCTCAAACAAGATGGTGTGCAGCCACGGACCGACGATGCTGATGTCCAACTCACCATGGGCCAAGGGCGTGACGGTGATGTACTTTTCGTTCAGGCGGAACAGCCCCAGAAAATCCACAAAGTCGCTCTTGATAAAGCGCATGGACCGCAGATAAGCCAGCTCGCTCTCCTGGAACTGAAGGCTGCACAGGGAACGGATTTCCTCGCGAATCTCAGCCGCATGCGCCGCCAGATCCATGCCCGGGTTGCGGCACTTGAAGCGGTACTCCACTTGCGCCCCCGGAAACTGGTGCAGCACCACTTGCATCATGGTGAATTTGTAGAGGTCGGTGTCCAGCAGGCTGGTGATGATCATGAGGCGTTCAGGCTGCCATGAAAGGCCGCCCAGGAAATTGCTATCAATTCAGGAGCTAATTGCGCTTATTTTTAGAGAGCTAGTAGCCGTTTTCGTTCAAATGACGGTCACTCTACCCAGCGGGTGAAATCGGCGACGGGCACCCGTGGGGTATGGAAGGTGTTGACCGGCGCATCGGGGTCGGCATAACCCAGCGACATGCCGCAAACCAGCATTTCGCCCTCGCCCGCGCCGATGTGCGGCAGGATGATGCTGGAGAAGCCATTCCACGCCGCCTGCGGGCAGGTGTGGAGACCACGGCCCCGCGCCGCCACCATGATGTTTTGCAAAAACGCGCCGTAGTCCACCAACGAGCCGCGCCCCATGACCTTGTCGACGGTGAACATCAGGCCCACCGGCGCATCAAAGAAACGGAAGTTGCGCTGGTGCTGCGCGTGCATTTTGTCCTTGTCGGCCTTGCCGATGCCCAACAAGCCATAGAGCCCCCAACCGTTCTCGCGCCGACGATCTATATAGGGGCTGACCCACTGGGCAGGGTAGTAGTCGTATTCCTCTTGGTACTCCGCAGCCAGCTCGGGGTTGGCGCGGATGGCGTCATGCGCGGCACAGGTTTTGTCCACCAGCGCATCGCGGCTCGCACCTTGCAGCACATAGACCTTCCAAGGTTGGCAATTGGTACCGGAAGGCGCCCGGCTGGCTACGTCCAGAATGGCTTCAATATCTTCCCGGGCAACTGCCTGGGGCAGAAAGGCCCGGGCGGACATGCGGGAGCGGATGGCGTCATCGACGATAGCTGCGGTCATTGCAAGGTCTCCAGTAGTTGTCTCAAAGCATCAGGGAGCGGGACCGGCTTGCGGGTGAGCCTGTCCACATAGACATGGATGAAGTGGCCTTTGGCGGCGGTGGCCTCACCCTCGCCAAAGATGCCGATCTCGTAGCGCACGCTGGAGGTACCGAGCTTGGCAACCCGAATGCCGGCCTGCACCACCTCGGGGAAGGACACAGAAGCGAAGTAGTTGCACTGGGTTTCCACCACCAGTCCAATGGTGCCGCCCGCATGGATGTCGAGCACGCCCTGCTCCATCAGGTAAGCGTTGACGGCTGTGTCGAACCAGCTGTAATAGACCACGTTGTTGACGTGACCGTAGACATCGTTGTCGCTCCAGCGGGTGGGAATGGTGCGCAGTACCCGGTAGGCACTTCGCGGCTCGGCGTGGGGCTTCAAGGGCACGTTTTGCTGCATGCGAACCATTTTGCCAGCGATAGTGACACGGGCTGCCGTCGCGCCCGATATTGGGGTGTGCGAAGTGGATTTATCTAAAAAGCTTAACTTGCGGTCGATGACACGCCTGTGAAAAACGGCCGGTAATCGCTGAATTAGGAAAAATGCCCTAAATTGCTGCATCGCAACAAAAAGTGCTTGCATTGATACAGGGGCTGCCTATAATCCGATCCATGCTGCACTGCAACATAAAGTCCACAGGGACAGATGATGACGGCGCAGATGGTGATTTTTACCTTAACTCTTGGAGATCTCTATGCTGACCGTTGAACAAGTTATCGCTTCCCACAAAGCCAACATCGAAACCCTGTTTGGTTTGACCACCAAGGCCTTCGAAGGCGTGGAAAAGATTGTCGAGCTGAACATGACTGCCTCCAAAGCAGCCATGGCCGAAGCCGCTACCCACACACAAACTTTGTTGAGCGTGAAAGACGCCCAAGAGCTGTTGGCCCTGCAATCCGGCCTGCTGCAGCCTTTGGCAGAGAAGACTGCTGCTTACAGCCGTCACCTCTATGACATCGCGACCTCCACTGGCGCTGAATTCACCAAAAACGCTGAAGCCCAAGCTGCTGAAGCCCAGAAGAAGTTTTCTGGTCTGGTCGACAGCGCTGCCAAGAACGCTCCTGCAGGTTCCGAATCTGTGGTCGCCATCATGAAGAGCTCTGTGGCTGCTGCCAACAATGCATTGGAATCTGTGCAAAAAGCAGTGAAGCAAGCGACTGAAGTTGCCGAAGCTAACTTCAACGCTGTGGCCGCTACTGCAACCAACGCCACCAAGGCTGCGACTGCGAAAAAGCGCTAATTTGGGTACGGGGCACTAAAACAATTTAGGTTTTTTTGTCCCTACCACTAGCTACCAAGGGAAAACCCTGAGATAATTCAGTCATCAGAAACTTACTTGTTTCTACCGTTTGTCTCCTCGGGTCCTTTCGAAACCTTCAGGTTCAGGGATCCCTTCAAGGCCTCGTTGTAAAACGGGGCCTTTTTTTTATCTGTCTCTCGCGGCAAGTGCCGCTTTGAGCTCGGGAATCATCTTCAGCATAGCTTGCCGGCCTGCCTCGATAGAGCGTTTGCGGGCACTGAAATCTGAACTTCCAATCCCTTGCAGCGCTGGGCGCACCACGACCTCAGCGTCCCGGAGTTCATAGCGGTTGATGCTCTTGCCCATGATCGAGAATGT
The DNA here is from genome assembly GCF_032193805.1 of Rhodoferax potami. NCBI lineage: Bacteria > Pseudomonadati > Pseudomonadota > Betaproteobacteria > Burkholderiales > Comamonadaceae > Rhodoferax > Rhodoferax potami. Next base: position 373,980 of record NZ_JAVBIK010000001.1, read on the forward strand.
CTGCATCAGGATATCGAGGGAGCCCCCAGTCAGACTGCCTTCAGGCGGGCTGGAAATGTCGACCGCGATCACAAAATCAGCCCCCATGCGACGCGCTGCCCCCACAGGCACCGGAGACACGAGTCCGCCGTCGACATACTCGCGCCCTGCGATTTTTACCGGCTGAAACACGGCCGGCACAGCGCTAGAGGCCCGCACCGCAGTGCCGGTATCCCCTCTTTGGAACAACACGTCATTCCCGGTGTTGAGATCGGTAGCCACGATGCCCAAGGGCATGGGCAAATCCTCAATCAATTTGCTGCTGACCTGCGCGTTGACGTAGCGCGCCAAGGCATCACCACGCAACATGCCACGGCTGAAGATGGGTAAGGTCCAGTCGGCAATCGCAGCCTCCTCCATCGTTTCCGCCACACGCTGGAGCTGGACTCCATTTTTGCCGCTCGCGTAAATCGCTGCGACCAGACTCCCCGCGGATGTGCCAGTCACCAGATTGGGTTTGATCCCGTTTTCTTCTAACACCTGAATCACGCCGACATGGGCAAAGCCACGCGCAGCGCCCCCACCCAAGGCCAAACCGATTTTCGGGGGCGGCTTGGGCGTTACAACCAGCGGAGGCACGGACTCCAGAGCACTTGAGCCACTGTTTTTCGGCACGCCAGGTGCTGTGGAACACGCCGTGATCAGCGCGGCTACCGCGAGCAACAGTGGTCCGCGCAATACATTCAAAAACTTCATCACCATCCCAATCAAAAAACTGTTTGCTGTCAATGTCGCCTGACTGTCACGCACACTTCAATCGCTCCAAACTTTGACCTACCATCTCCGCATGCAACATTCGCCCAAAGGAACATTCATGAAAACTTTATGGTTCGTCGGCCTGGTAGTGATCCTGCTGCCTGCGGTGGTCTTCTTCGCAGGGCAGCTTGGCATGCTCAAAGGCAAAGCACCGGGTGACCTCGGCGTTCACAACGGTCGCCTCAAGCCTCCCTCCAACACGCCGAATAGTGTCAGCAGCCAAGCCGGGCTATACCCCGAACACCCTCAGCGCGGGTACGCCGATATCCCTCCCCTGCACTACCAAGGCGACGGCGCGTCTGCGCTGCGCAAGCTAGCCGATATTGTCCGCGCTTTGCCAGCGACGACGGTAGTCACGGAGACCAGCGACTACCTGTACGCTCAGAGTACAACTCCAACGCTGAAGTTCACAGACGACGTTGAGTTTTGGTTGAACCCTGCAGAACAGGTCATCCATGTCCGCTCAGCTAGTCGTATCGGACGCAAGGACTTCGCAGTCAACAGGGCCCGTGTAGAAAGCATAAGGGCCCAGTTCGAGAAGAACTGAGCCCTTGAAGGCCTGCAACACTCAGGGGTTGCAGGCTTGGTAGGCATTTCAATCAGCCTGCCGTAGCCTCTTCAGGCTTGGATTTGCCTTCCTTTTTGGGGATAGGCTGGATATCCAAAGACACCTCGTCCTTGTCATCCAGGTCCACCGTCAGGCGACCACCGTCGACCAAGCGCCCGAACAACAACTCGTCGGCCAGTGCACGACGAATCGTGTCTTGGATCAAACGCTGCATGGGTCGGGCGCCCATCAAGGGGTCGAAGCCTTTCTTGCCCAGATGCTTGCGCAACTTGTCAGTGAAAGTCACCTCGACCTTCTTCTCGGCCAATTGGGTTTCCAGCTGCAAGAGGAACTTGTCAACCACCCGCAAGATCACCACCTCGTCCAAGGCCTTGAAGCCAACGATCGCATCTAAGCGGTTACGGAACTCCGGCGTGAACAGACGCTTGATATCGGTCATTTCATCACCGGCCTCCCGCGGATTGGTGAAACCGATCGTGGCCTTATTCATCGTCTCGGCGCCAGCGTTAGTGGTCATGATGATGATAACGTTACGGAAGTCGGCTTTGCGTCCGTTGTTGTCGGTCAAGGACCCGTGGTCCATCACCTGCAACAGCACATTGAAGATGTCCGGATGCGCTTTTTCGATCTCATCCAACAACAACACGGCATGGGGCTTCTTGGTGATAGCTTCGGTCAGCAACCCACCTTGGTCAAAACCCACATAGCCCGGAGGCGCACCAATCATCCGGCTCACCGCATGGCGCTCCATGTACTCGCTCATATCGAAGCGAATCAGGTCGATGCCCATGATGTAGGCAAGTTGCTTAGCTGCTTCCGTCTTACCGACACCCGTGGGACCGCTGAACAGGAAGGAGCCGATCGGCTTGTCGCCTTTGCCCAAGCCTGACCGAGCCATTTTGACCGCAGAGGCGAGCACATCGAGCGCTTTGTCCTGACCAAAGACCACGCTCTTGAGATCGCGCTCCAGCGTTTTCAACTTGCTGCGGTCATCGTTGGAGACATTGGCCGGGGGAATGCGTGCGATCTTCGCCACGATCTCCTCCACCTCGGTCTTGCTGATGGTCTTTTTGCGTTTGCTAGGCGCCAAGATGCGCTGTGCAGCACCCGCCTCATCAATCACATCGATCGCCTTATCCGGCAGCTGCCGATCGTTGATGTACTTGGCACTCAACTCTGCTGCGGCCTGAAGTGCAGCCACTGCGTATTTAACGTTGTGGTGCTCTTCAAAGCGTGACTTCAATCCTTTCAGGATCTCAACCGTCTGGTCAATGGTGGGCTCTACCACGTCCACTTTTTGGAAGCGCCGTGACAGCGCAGCGTCTTTTTCAAAAATGCCGCGATATTCGGTAAATGTCGTCGCACCAATGCATTTCAACTGGCCGGAGCTCAGGCTTGGCTTGAGCAAGTTTGACGCATCCAAGGTGCCCCCAGAGGCTGCACCTGCTCCGATGAGCGTGTGAATCTCGTCGATGAACAAGACGGCATTGGGCTTTTCCTTCAAGGACTTGAGAACCGCTTTCAGGCGCTGCTCAAAGTCTCCGCGGTACTTGGTACCTGCCAAGAGGGCGCCCATGTCGAGCGAATACACCACCGAGTCGGCCAGAATCTCGGGCACGTTATTTTGAGAAATGCGCCATGCCAATCCCTCCGCGATTGCAGTCTTGCCCACACCAGCTTCACCAACCAGCAAGGGATTGTTCTTGCGCCGGCGGCACAGGATTTGAATAACCCGCTCCACCTCGTAATCACGACCGATCAGCGGATCAATCTTGCCCTCTTTGGCCAACTGATTCAGGTTCTGCGTGTACTGCTCCAGCGGAGACGCTTTTTCGTTCTTCTCGCTCACGCCCTCTTCGCCATCCGAAGGTGCTTCATTCGATTTGGCAGCTTCGGGCGGGTCCGTTTTCTTGATGCCATGCGCGATGAAGTTCACCACATCCAAACGGGTCACGCCTTGCTGGTGGAGATAGTAGACCGCGTGAGAATCTTTTTCGCCAAAGATGGCTACCAGCACGTTGGCGCCAGTCACTTCTTTTTTGCCACTGCCTGTGCTCTGCACATGCATGATGGCGCGCTGGATCACACGCTGGAAACCCAGCGTCGGCTGCGTATCGACTTCATCAGACCCCGCCACTTGCGGCGTGTTGTCCTTGATAAAGTTGGTAAGAGATTTGCGCAAATCATCAATGTTGGCGGCGCAAGCCCTGAGCACTTCTGCCGCACTGGGGTTGTCCAACAGAGCCAACAACAAGTGCTCTACGGTGATGAATTCATGGCGCTGCTGACGGGCTTCCACGAATGCCATGTGCAAGCTGACTTCCAATTCTTGGGCAATCATGTGAATTCCTTTTTCTGCCTTGGTGTTGATTAACTGTAATCCGATTTGATTGCTGAGTGACCGAAGTTTCAGCTTTCCCCTACAGATCTACGGGCTCACTGACACATTTCAATGGGTGGCCTGCCTTGTGTGCTGCATCCAGCACCTGGTCCACTTTGGTAGCGGCAATATCTTTCGGGTAAACGCCACACACGCCACGTCCATCCAAATGGATTTTGAGCATGATGGCTGTGGCAGCCTCCAGGTCTTTTCCAAAGAACTCCTGAATCACGACCACCACAAACTCCATCGGTGTGTAGTCGTCATTGAGCATGACGACTTGGTACATCGAAGGCGGTTGGACCTTCTGCGCCAGGCGTTCAAGGACGACAGTGCCGTCATCGCTGCCTGTAGGCGGTGGCTTGATTGCGGGTGGTTTGGGAGTATTTGTAGCCATGAAATGATTCTATCGGGAGGCACAAAGCCGCAAATGCAAAGATCAACTGGGGGGAGATGCCTGAATTTCAAGCACCGTATAGAAAAAGCCGCACAAGCTTTCGCTTAGGTGCGGCTGGTTAACTCAAAACACGGGTTTTCAAGCGGCTACATGTTGTCGATCATGATCTGCCCAAAGCGTGAACAGCTGACCTGCTGGGCGCCATCCATCAGTCGCGCAAAGTCGTAAGTGACCTTTTTACTTGCGATCGACTTCTCCAAAGAGCGGATGATCAGGTCGGCGGCCTCTTTCCAGCCCATGTGACGCAACATCATTTCTGCGGACAAGATTTCTGAGCCGGGGTTGACGTAGTCTTTGCCGGCGTATTTGGGTGCCGTGCCATGGGTCGCTTCGAACATGGCAACCGTATCCGACAGGTTGGCTCCGGGCGCTATGCCGATGCCGCCCACTTGGGCAGCCAAGGCATCAGAAATATAGTCCCCGTTCAAGTTCAAAGTGGCGATCACGCTGTACTCCATCGGGCGCAAAAGGATTTGCTGCAAAAACGCATCCGCGATGCTGTCTTTGATGATGATGTAGCGGCCCGTGTTGGGGTTTTTGAACTTGCACCATGGCCCGCCATCAATCAGCTCGGCCCCGAACTCTGCCATTGCCAAGTTATAGGCCCAATCACGGAAGCTGCCTTCCGTGAACTTCATGATGTTGCCCTTGTGCACGATGGTGACATTGGGCTTGTCATTGTCGATCGCGTATTGAATGGCCTTGCGCACCAAACGCTCAGTGCCTTCGCGCGAAACGGGCTTGATACCCAGACCGGAGGTCTCCGGGAACCGGATTTTCTGAATCCCAAAATCGTCACGCAGCACCTGGATCAGGCGCATGGCTTTTTCAGAGCCGGCTTCAAACTCAATGCCCGCATAAATGTCTTCAGAGTTCTCGCGGAAAACGACCATGTTGGTCTTTTCCGGTTCCTTCAACGGGCTGGGAACGCCTTTGAAATACTGGATCGGCCGCAAACAAACATAGAGGTCCAACTCCTGCCGCAGCGCCACATTCAAAGAGCGAATACCGCCACCTACCGGCGTCGTGAGAGGGCCTTTGATGGATACCAGATAGTCGCGCACCACATCCAGAGTTTCTTGTGGCAACCAGACATCAGGGCCGTACACCCGGGTGGCTTTTTCACCTGCAAAAATTTCCATCCATTGGATTTTTCGGGCGCCGCCGTAGGCCTTCTCCACGGCTGCGTCAACGACCTTCAACATCACCGGCGTAATGTCTTGGCCAACGCCATCGCCTTCAATGAAAGGGATGATGGGCTGATCCGGAACATTCAATGATTTGTCCGGGTTGGCCGTGATTTTTTGGCCTTGCTGAGGTATTTGAATGTGCTGGTACATAGAAAAACAAAACTCCAATATCCAAAACGCACAACCGCAGAGTGTTGAAAAACTCTGGGCTCCGGCGCGGTATGCCTTGGAATCATTCTAGTTGTAAAGTCACAGGCTCCTTCTTGCGAAGCGGTGACAATGCGCCTCGCAACCCGTTATCCCGTAAAGATGTCCGCATGACTTATTTCAAAACACTGTTTCTTTCTGTTGTGCTCCTGGGAGCCCCCTGGGCACACGCCCAAGAAAGCGCCCAGATGGACCTACCCAGGATCAAGATGAGTGCTGGCATGCACCAAATCGAAGCGCAGGTAGCCCGCACCCCCGATCAGCGATCCATCGGCTTGATGTTCCGCAAGGAAATGCCGACCCATGAAGGCATGCTATTTGTGTTTGAACAACCTTCCGGCTTGTGCTTTTGGATGAAAAACACACTCATCCCGTTGACTGCGGCCTTCATCAGCGACGATGGCACAGTTGTGAACCTTGCCGACATGAAACCACAAACGACCGACCCACACTGTGCGTTGCGCCCAGTTCGATACGTGTTGGAAATGAACCGAGGGTGGTTTGAAAAGCGAGGAATCAAGGCAGGCTCCAAGATCAGTGGAGCGCCTTTTGATTCGGCAAAATAAATACACTTGCACCATGTAAAAAGGGTTGCCGGAATCTCCGGCAACCCTTTTTTATGGGTCACAACCCGAAGGCTGCAGTGCGTCTTTAGACAGCAACAGATCCCAAGGCTGCGTTCAAAGTTGCACTCGGGCGCATGATGGCATCAAGCTTAGCGGTGTCTGGCAGGTAGTACCCACCGATATCCACTGGCGCACCTTGCACTGCAGCGAGCTCGGCCACAATGGTTTGCTCTTTGGCAGCCAACTCTTTGGCCAATGGTGCAAACTGAGACGCCAATTGAGCGTCTTCTGTCTGGGCTGCAAGCGCTTCGGCCCAGTACAAGGACAGGTAAAACTGGCTGCCACGGTTGTCGAGCTGACCTGTTTTTGGAGATGGGTTTTTGTTGTTATCCAACAATTTTCCGGTCGCCGCATCCAATGTCTTCGCCAACACCTTGGCCTTGGCATTGCCGGTCTTCAGGCCCAAGTCCTCCAACGACACGGCCAAAGCGAGGAACTCGCCCAACGAATCCCAACGCAAGTGGTTCTCCTCCACCAGCTGTTGGACGTGCTTCGGGGCAGAGCCGCCGGCACCGGTTTCGTACATGCCACCACCGGCCATCAAAGGCACAATGGACAGCATCTTGGCAGAGGTGCCGAGTTCCATGATCGGGAACAAGTCCGTCAGGTAGTCGCGCAGGATGTTGCCCGTAGCGCTAATCGTGTCTTGACCGCGAATCACGCGCTCCAAGGTGTAGCGCATGGCGCGCACCTGGCTCATGATCTGGATATCCAAGCCTGTGGTGTCATGCTCGTGCAAGTACATTTTGACTTTGGTGATCAGCTGCGCCTCGTGGGGGCGATAAGCGTCGAGCCAGAACACAACTGGCATTCCAGAGTTGCGGGCGCGGTTAACTGCCAGCTTCACCCAATCGCGAATCGCGGCATCCTTGACCTGGCACATGCGCCAGATGTCACCCGCTTCCACATTCTGGCTCAACAGCACTTCACCTGTGGCCAAGTCAGTAATGTTCGCAACGCCGTCTTCGGAAATTTCGAAGGTCTTGTCGTGCGATCCGTATTCCTCGGCCTGCTGAGCCATCAAACCCACGTTGGGCACGGTGCCCATGGTCTTGGGGTCAAAGTTGCCGTGCCATTTGCAGAAGTTGATCATCTCCTGGTAAATGCGGGCAAAAGTGGACTCAGGCATCACCGCCTTCACGTCTTTCAAACGGCCGTTGGCATCCCACATCTTGCCGCCGTTACGGATCATGGCGGGCATGGACGCATCCACAATGATGTCGTTGGGTGAGTGGAAATTGGTAATCCCCTTGGCGGAATCCACCATGGCCAGCTCAGGGCGGTGCTCATGGCAGGCGTGCAGGTCACGCTTGATCTCGTCTTGTTTGGACTGGGGCAATGTCGCGATCTTGCCGTACAGATCAGCCATGCCGTTGTTCACGTTGACGCCCAATTCCTTGAACAATGCACCGTGCTTTGCAAACGCGTCTTTGTAGAAAATTTTGACGCAGTGACCGAACACGATAGGGTGCGACACCTTCATCATGGTGGCCTTGACGTGCAGGGAGAACATCACACCCGTTTTGCGAGCGTCTTCAATTTCCTTCTCGTAGAACTCCAGCAAGGCCTTTTTGCTCATGAACATGCTGTCGATCACTTCGCGGTCGAGCAAAGAAACCTTGGGCTTGAGCACCAGCGTCTGGCCGCTCTTGGTGATCAACTCCATCTTGACATCACGCGCACGGTCCAATGTGATGGACTTTTCGCCATGGTAGAAGTCGCCGGCATGCATGTGAGACACATGTGAGCGAGAGGCTTGGCTCCACTCAGCCATGCTGTGCGGGTTCTTGCGGGCGTATTCCTTCACCGCCTTGGGTGCACGACGATCCGAGTTGCCTTCGCGCAAAACCGGGTTGACCGCGCTACCTGTGCACTTGGAGTAACGGACGCGAATCGCCTTCTCTTCGTCAGTTTTGGGAGTCTCGGGGTAGTCAGGGATCGCGTAGCCTTTGCTCTGCAGCTCTTTGATACAGGCGACCAGCTGGCCTACCGAGGCGCTGATGTTGGGTAGCTTGATGATGTTGGCGTCCGCTTGAAGCGTCTTTTTACCCAGTTCAGCCAAGGTATTGGGGACCTTTTGGTCTTCTGTGAGGAAGTCAGAAAACTCGCCCAAAACACGCGCAGCCACCGAAATATCCGACTCCACTACGTTGATGCCTGCAGGCGCAGTGAATGTGCGGATCAAAGGCAGGAACGAAGCAGTGGCCAAACGGGGGGCTTCGTCGGTCAGTGTGTAAATAATCGTCGGTTGCTGGGTACTCATCGCTTATCTCCAAAAATGAGGTGTTGTTGACGCAGAACTGTTTCACGCACAGGCAGCGGTCTCCGGATAGTGCGTAATTGTGCTTTCAGTGGTCTGACCCGAAATGCATTTTTCGCAATGCATTACCGCAATATGAAATTTAAAACCACTTCAAGGAAATATTTTTATAGGTGCAGTGCAGCAAACGCATAAAAAAAGGCCCGGAGGTTGCCCGCCGAGCCTTTTTATTGCACCAAAACTCAGGCGAAGTTCGCTGCAGCGAAATCCCAGTTCACCAATTTATCGAGGAAGGTTTCCACGAACTTGGGGCGCATGTTGCGGTAGTCGATGTAGTACGCGTGCTCCCACACGTCCACGGTCAACAAAGCCTTGTCAGCGGTTGTCAAAGGGGTACCTGCAGCGCCGGTGTTGACGATGTCGACGGAACCGTCAGCCTTCTTGACCAACCATGTCCATCCGGAACCAAAGTTGCCGACTGCCGACTTGACGAAGGCTTCCTTGAAGGCCGCGTAAGAACCCCATTTCGCATTGATGGCATCAGCCAAAGCACCAGTCGGCTCGCCGCCGCCTTGTGGCTTCATGCAGTTCCAGAAAAAGGTGTGGTTCCAGATCTGGGCTGCGTTGTTGTACACCCCACCGCTAGACTTTTTGATGATTTCTTCGAGCGTCATGCTCTCGAACTCTGTGCCCTTTTGCAGGTTGTTCAGGTTCACCACATAAGCGTTGTGATGCTTGCCATGGTGAAACTCCAGAGTTTCCTGGGAGTATGCAGGGGCCAATGCATCAATGGCGTAGGGCAGCGCGGGCAGGGTATGTTCCATGAGATCCTCGTAGTGGGTGGGTTGTTAACAAAACTTATTGTAGAAACTAATTTTCGTGGACTGCGTGTACGGCCATATCAACCGTACCGTCTGCGAGGGTGGCCGTAATCACATCCCCGGGCCCGGCTTGTCGAACCGAGATCACCGTGGCGCCTTGGGCATCCGCAAGCCAAGCGTAGCCCCGTTGCAGCACCAAAGTGGGGTCAAGTAGCCGAAGTCTCAGGGCGGATTGATCCAAGCGCTCATGCGCTTGCCGCCCCAAGGTGTGAACCCCATCTGAAAATTTAAGCGCCGATGCCTCGTGCTGGCGGCGGGCCTCCAGCAAGTGGGCTTGTTGAGCCACCTGGAGCTGATGCGCAACCTGATGCAGCCGCAGTGAGTGCCCGACCACCACCCCAGATGGGCGACCAGCTCTGGTGGCAACGCGGTCCAAGCGCTGCGCCTGGGTATCCAACTGACGCTGGACAGCGGCACTCAAACGCTCTTGCATCAAATCGATAGCAGCCAAGCAGGTTGTAGTGGTTGTCGCTACCAATTCAGCAGCGGCGGTAGGCGTCGGGGCGCGAACATCCGCCACAAAATCTGCAATCGTGAAGTCGGTCTCATGCCCGACGCCAGACACTACCGGAATCGGCGACTCACTCAACGCAATGGCCAGTGCCTCGTCATTGAATGCCCACAGGTCCTCCATAGAACCGCCGCCGCGCACCAACAAAATCACATCCAAGGGGGTGCCTGCGCCATCCATGTCAGCGGAGCGGGCCAACAAGGCTTGCAAAGCGCGGATGAGCTCGGCCGGCGCATTACCACCCTGTACCGAAGCAGGAGCCAGCACCACTGGAATGTGCGGCACACGGCGGCGCAGCGCAGTGGCAACATCATGCAGTGCAGCCGCCCCCAAAGACGTAATCAGGCCTATTCCGCGGGGCATCAGGGGAAGCGCTCTTTTGCGCTCCTGCGCAAAGAGGCCGCGGGATTCAAGCCGATTTTTGAGACGAACAAACTCTTCAAATAGATTGCCCTGCCCTTGCTTGCGCATGCTCTCCACAATCAGCTGCAGATCTCCGCGCGGGCCATAAATATCCAAGCGCCCCGACACCTCCACCAACTCGCCGTCACGGGGAGCAAAGTCCAGCTGAGAGGCCGCGCGCTTAAACATGGCACACCGGATCTGGGCATCTTGGTCTTTGAGCGAAAAGTAACAATGGCCGCTAGCAGCCTTGGAAAAGCCAGACAGCTCGCCAGTCACCCGCACGGGGTTGAAACGGGCATTCAGGGTGTCTGCCAGCGCACGGCAGAGCGCGTCTACCCGCCAGACGCGGGGCGCTGCCTCGTCATGGTTGATCATGGGGCTGTCCGGCTTGCAATGCTGCAAACACTGCCAAAAATTGCGGGGAAATCATGCGGTTTCAAATCCTTTGGGGCGGAGTATGCCTCTTGCAAACGCCCCACGCGGGGCTAACGGTTTGAAACGATTCCAGAGACGCCCGCGCGCCACTGGGTAACCGGCAGTGGGCCATAATCCCCCAGCTTTTTAACTGCGCGGAGATCTGCATTTGTTTTCCATCATCCAAGCCGCCGGCTGGCCCATCTGGCCCCTGATTGCATGCTCCATTGTGGCTCTGGCCATTGTTATTGAGCGGTTTATCAGCCTCAAGACCGCCAAAGTGGCGCCACCCCGCCTGCTGGATGAAGTCTTGAGCGTGACCAAAAGCACGGTCCCCGGCCCCGATGTGGTTGCGCAGCTCGAAAAGAACTCTGCGCTGGGGCAGGTTTTGGCCTCCGGACTGCGTGCTGTGAACGCAAACCCGCATTGCACCGAAGATGATCTTCGCGCCACGATGGAAGGCAGCGGTCGCCTGGTTGCCCAACGGCTCGAACAATACTTAAGCGCATTGGGCACCATCGCCTCAGCCGCGCCCATGTTGGGCTTGTTTGGCACCGTGGTCGGCATGATTGAAATCTTTGGCTCCCAAGCCCCCGGCAGCACAGGCGGAGGCAACCCGGCACAACTGGCCCACGGCATCTCTATTGCGCTGTACAACACGGCCTTCGGCTTGGTGGTCGCCATCCCCGCTTTGATTTTTTGGCGCTACTTCCGGGGCCGGGTCGACGCCTATCTGCTGACACTAGAGCTGAGCTCTGAGCATCTGGTGCGCCACCTCAAAGCACTGCGCAAGTGAAGAAGGACGCATCCATGAACTTCCGGCGCCGCCATCAGGAAGAGCCTGAGATCAACCTGATCCCCTTCATTGACGTGTTGTTGGTGATCCTTATTTTCTTGATGTTGTCGACCACCTACAGCAAGTTCACCGAGCTCCAACTCAAGCTGCCGGTCGCGGATGCGGATGCGCAGCGCGATTACCCCAAAGAACTGATCGTAGCGGTCAGCGCAGATGGCGCCTACAGCATCAACAAACAGGTGGTAGCAGGCCGCAGCACAGAGGCCCTCTCCATGGCCCTCATCGAGAATGCAAAGGCGGGCAAAGACACCGTCATCATCATCAGTGCAGATGCAAGTGCACGGCACCAAGCCGTGGTGACTGTCATGGAAGCCGCCCGCCGCTCGGGAATGAATCAAATCACCTTCGCGACCCAGTCCTCCGGAAACGGTGGCAAATAAACCATGCTGCCCGCAGTCCAGGCGGCCATCACCCGGGCCTGGGTTTCCGGTGGATGGGTGCGTGGGGCCCTGACCCCTATCTCCCTGATTTATGGCGCTCTCACGGGCCTGCAACGCGCCGCCTACCGCGCAGGACTGCTCCAGAGCAGCGCGCTGCCCGTCCCGGTGATCGTGGTGGGTAACGTGATTGTGGGTGGCGCAGGCAAAACCCCCACCGTGCTCGGAGTGGTAGCCCACCTGCTGGCGCAAGGGCACCGGCCCGGCATTGTTTCGCGGGGCTATGGCGGAAGCCATCAGGAGCCAACGCCTGTCACCCAAGACAGCCCGGCCGCGCTCGTGGGCGACGAGCCTTTGCTGATGCACCGCAAAAGCGGCGTGCCAGTGGTGGTGGGCCGCGATCGCGTGGCGGCCGGGCGCCGCTTGCTCGACCTGTACCCCGGCACAACCCACATCGTGTGTGACGACGGATTGCAGCATTACCGCCTGCGCCGGGATATCGAGATCTGCGTATTTGATGCCCGCGGCCTCGGAAACGGTGGCCTGTTGCCAGCGGGCCCGCTACGCCAAGCCTGGCCACGCGCGCTGGTAGCTACTGCAGGTCAAGCCGAGAGCCGGACATTGACGCTCCATACCGGCACCAACACCCTGCCGGGTTTTTTGGCCCAGCGGTCTTTGGCGACCACGGCCATCAACGCCGCCGGGCAGACAATGCCCCTGACTACGCTACAGCACAGTCAGCTGCCGTTGCATGCGGTGGCAGGCATTGCACAACCCGAGATTTTTTTCAGCATGCTGCGCGCCCAAGGGCTCACGCTGGCAAGTACCGACGCTCTGCCGGATCACTATGATTTTCATAGCTGCTCGCGCAATGAATACGGGGGTAAAGTGCTTATTTGCACAGAAAAAGACGCCACCAAACTCTGGCAGCACTGGCCGGACGCATGGTCAGTCCCGCTGATTCAAACCCTGCCTCCTGATTTTCTGGCTGCGCTGGACACAGCGCTCCAAGACATGACCCACGCCTCGGTATCATTCCCCCATGGACACACGACTCATTGAACTACTGGTTTGCCCCGTCACCAAAGGGCCCCTCGAATTCGACCGCGATAAGCAAGAGCTGATTTCCCGGAGCGCTCGCCTTGCCTACCCCGTGCGGGACGGCATTCCGGTGTTGCTGGAGAACGAAGCTCGGGTATTGAGCGACGCAGAACTGGAGGGGTGATATGGTCTACACAGTGCTGATCCCGGCGCGTCTGGCTTCCACCCGTCTGCCCAACAAACCCTTGGTAGACATCGGCGGGCTACCGATGGTGGTCCGCGTTGCGGAAAGGGTAAAGGCCGGGTTATCGGCCGACGTGCGCGTGGTCGTTGCGGCTGACGACGCCAGCATCCTGAGTGCCTGCCAAGCGCATGGCATAGAGTGCCTGCTCACCCGAGTGGACCACCCCTCGGGCAGTGACCGTCTCGCAGAAGCCTGCAGCCTCTTGGGTCTGGCGGATGACGATATTGTGGTCAATGTGCAAGGAGATGAGCCCCTGATTGACACCTCGCTGGTGTCTGCGGTTGCGAGCCTGCTGGAAACCCACCCAGTTGCCACGATGGGCACCGCCGCACATCCCATCCAAGAAGTGGCGGACTTTACGAACCCCAATGTGGTCAAAGTGGTCACCGATGCCGCCGGATTGGCAATGTACTTCAGCCGCGCACCTATCGCCTGGTGGCGGGATGGATTTGCCCAAGGCATCCACACATTGCCCGACCCGGCGCCGCTGCGCCACGTCGGAATCTACTCTTACCGGGTAGGCTTCTTGCGGACCTTCCCTTCCCTGCCGCAAGCCCCCATAGAGGTCACCGAGGCCCTGGAGCAGCTCCGCGCCATGTGGCATGGTCACCGCATCGCGGTGCATGTCAGCCAGACAGCGCCAGGCCCCGGTGTTGACACCCCGGAAGACCTTGAACGCGTGAGACGCATCATCCTCGCCAACTGACCGCCTGATACTGTGGCGCGCTGTAAGTTCCGCACCGGTTAGGGCGTGATATTCTCCAAGGCTAATCGCCCGTCCATAAAAAGCGCGCTGAAGCAAGCGCCCACGGAGACGCGCTGGCTTTTCTTTCAATCCGAGGTATTCATGAGACTGATTCTGTTGGGCGCACCAGGCGCTGGTAAAGGTACGCAAGCGACTTTCATCTGCCAAAAGTACGGAATTCCCCAAATTTCCACCGGCGACATGCTGCGTGCTGCCGTGAAGGCCGGCACACCCTTGGGCCTGCAAGCCCAAGCGGTCATGGCATCCGGCGGACTGGTCAGCGACGAGCTCATCATCAACCTGGTGAAAGAGCGCCTGACCCAGCCCGATTGCGCCAACGGCTTCTTGTTTGACGGATTCCCACGGACCATCCCCCAGGCAGATGCCATGAAGGCCGCGGGCGTTGCTTTGGACTATGTGGTGGAGATCGACGTACCGTTCGAGGCCATCATTGAGCGCATGAGCGGTCGCCGCTCGCACCCCGCCTCCGGACGCACCTACCACGTGAAGTTCAATCCGCCCAAAGCCGAAGGCCAGGACGATGTCACCGGCGAGCCCCTGATCCAACGGGACGATGACAAGGAAGAAACAGTCAAAAAGCGCCTGGAGGTCTACAGCGCCCAAACCCGTCCACTGGTGGAGTACTACTCAACCTGGGCGCAGAACGAGCCCGCTACCGCGCCCCGCTACCGTGCCATCAGCGGAATGGGCGATGTGTCCGACATCACCTCACGGGTGCTGGAAGCATTGTCCAAATAAGGGCCGCAAACCTCACGAAAAAGCCGCTTCAGCGGCTTTTTTTACGCCAGTAAGTCGCACATTAATTGCACGCGCGCCTTCACCGCAGAGAGCCCTGGGTAGACGCGCAAGCCAGTGCCCGGCGCTTCGCTGCGCACCACGCCCCCCCTCGCACATCGACTGGCTAGCACAACCTGCACGCCTAAACCTGCAGCGCGCACCAGAGCGGCCTGTAGGGCCTCGTTCACGGTTCCGTTACCAGTTCCCGCCACCACCAAGCCTGCCAAGGGCACTGGATCGCTGTCACGGGCATTCAGCACCGCTTGGATCACGTGCGCGCCGGCACCTGCGTAGTTCATCACCACCTCCACTCGGGGGGGAGTGGCATCAACCCACTCAGGCAAACGCTGAGCCAGCATGCTGGACGAAGTATCAGACGCGAAAGTCCAACGTACGGCGCCCTCCTCCACCCATCCCAGGGGACCTGCATCGCCTGAATCAAAGGCATCGACGCGGTAGGTGTGCGCTTTTTGTACGTGTTGGGCCGCATGCACAGCTCCCGCACACACGACCATCACCCCCCTGGCCGCGGGATGAAGGGCGACAGACACCGCATCCAAGACGTTCTGCGGCCCATCGGGTGTCAAGGCGCTGGCCGGGCGCATGGCACACGTCAGCACCACGGGCTTGCCATTAAGGCAATTGGCCAGCGCGAGTTGCAAAAAGTACGCCGTCTCCTCGATCGTATCGGTGCCATGGGTAATGACAATGCCCGCCACCTCTTCGTCTTGAAGGTTGCGATGGCAAGCATGGACCAGTGATTGCCAAACACTCCAGTCCATATCCTTGCTATCGACTTGCGCAATCTGTTCGCTGCCCAACGCGGCCCCTTGGAGTCGCTCAGGCATACCGGCAATCGCAGCCAAGATATCTGCCACAGGAACCTCACCGGCGCGGTACCCCACGTTATCGGCCGCATTGCCGGCCCGCCCTGCAATCGTTCCACCTGTTCCCAAAAAAACGACTCGCTTTGTTGCCATTTCCACTGCCCTTGCCAAATTCAAAAAACTGGTTGAAAATACAGTTACTGGATAAGAAAACAGTGTGTATGCACACACAGCCTCTACAGTTACCAAGGAGTCAGTATGCTCGAAAGTCCTAAACTCACAGCCCGGCAACAACAGATTTTTGATCTGATTCAAAGTGCCATTGCGCGTACAGGCGCGCCACCCACACGGGCAGAAATCGCCAGTGAATTGGGCTTCAAGTCTGCCAACGCAGCGGAAGAGCATCTGCAAGCCTTGGCCCGCAAAGGGGTGATCGAGCTGGTGAGCGGCACCTCCCGCGGGATTCGCCTCAAAAGCGACGCCCTACGGTCTATCCAAGAGTCACGCATCAAGCAGTTCTCTCTCCCCTTACCTGGTCTGACCCAGCTAGCCCTGCCCTTGGTCGGGCGCGTTGCCGCAGGCTCACCGATCCTGGCGCAGGAACACGTGGACCAAACCTATTACGTAGAAAACAGCCTCTTTCAGCGGCAACCGGATTACTTGCTGAAAGTGCGCGGTATGTCGATGCGCGATGCCGGCATCATGGATGGGGACCTACTGGCGGTCCAGGCGACCAAAGATGCAAAAAATGGTCAGATCATCGTGGCCCGCTTGGGCGAAGAAGTCACCGTCAAGCGCTTTCGCCGCAACAAGCACCTGATCGAGTTGCATGCAGAGAACCCGGATTACCAGACCATCGTGGTGGAGCCTGGTGAGCCTTTCGAAGTCGAAGGTCTTGCCGTTGGCCTGATTCGTAACACGATGTTGATGTGAACAGGAGCACCGTATGACCATTAGCACGCTTGCACTCAGTCTCCTGAGCCAATGGGCTCCGAATCACTGGTTTTCTGCCCCTTCCACGTCACACTGCATTACCCGCACAAGACGCCCCTTCGCGGCGTCATCCAAGGTTGCCAACGCTATCAATTCGATAGCATCCACCGCAACCGTAGCGTGCGCCAGGGCCCCAAAACCAGTACAAACCAGACCATTGCGGATCGTGCGATTGGTCGAGCAAGGTCAACCAACAGCGCACGTCGGAAGAATGGTGATTTCGGGACGCATGGCAGACGTGTGCGCCGAACTAGATCGGCTTGCAGCCGCTGAAGCTCCATAGATTACACGTTCAGCCGAGCGACTTGGTGGCGTGTCAACAAGGCACAATGTTGGGTATGAACATTGTGATTCTTGACGATTACCAAGATGCGGTTCGCAAATTGGATTGCGCTGCCAAGCTGGATGCCTATCAAGCAAAGGTTTACACCAACACCGTCAAAGGAATTGGCCAGCTCTCAGTACGCCTCAAGGATGCGGATGTCATTGTTCTGGTGAGAGAACGCACCCAGATCACGCGTGCCCTGGTGGAGAAACTGCCTAGGCTGAAGCTCATTGCCCAAACGGGCCGCGTAGGCGCGCACATCGATGTCCAAGCTTGCACTGAGAGAGGCATCGCTGTATGCGAGGGTTTAGGCTCGCCCGTTGCCCCTGCCGAGTTGACTTGGGCCTTGATCATGGCCTCGATGCGGCGCCTGCCTCAGTACATCGGTAACCTCAAACATGGCGCGTGGCAACAATCGGGGCTCAAGGCCGGATCGATGCCGCCGAACTTTGGGCTCGGAAACGTATTGCGCGGCAAGACCTTGGGAATTTGGGGCTACGGGCGAATCGGCCAACTGGTCGCCGACTTCGGCAAAGCGTTTGGAATGCAAGTGAGCGTCTGGGGAAGCCAAGAGTCTCGAGACAAGGCTGTTCAAAATGGTTACGCAGCTGCACCAGATAAAGAGTCGTTCTTTGCCAGCAGCGACGTCTTGTCTATTCACCTCCGGCTATCTGATGCGACTCGGAACATCGTCACAGCGTCAGACTTGGCGAACATGAAACCCACCGCACTGTTTGTGAACACCTCAAGGGCTGAGCTGATTGAAACTGATGCGCTCATTGGTGCGCTGAATCGAGGACGTCCCGGCCTGGCGGCGGTCGATGTTTTTGAAGCGGAACCCATTCTTCAGGGCCACGCCTTGCTTCGTCTGGAAAACTGCATCTGTACCCCCCACATCGGGTATGTGGAGCAAGACAGCTACGAAATGTATTTCAGTGCGGCTTTTGACAATGTCATCAACTACATCAAAGGCACACCCAGCAATATCGTCAACCCGGGCGCCCTTCAAGTCCGACGCTAGATACCACCCCTCACGACCGGGAGAGGGAAATCACAGACTGGTTTTTTTACTGTCCAGCGGAGGCAGATCAAAGTCGATCAAGTTGTCGACCTCTGAAGGAGCTGCCTTCTGAGAGTCTTCTGTGATGTCGAGCTCGAAATCTACAGAGTTGCCCGATTGATACGCCGAGGGGATGCCGGAAGAAACGGGGCCCGGGCCCGTGGGGACTTCGAACGCATTTTCGGACGACAACCTGTTCGCGCTGAATGACAGTGGAGCGCCATCCAGCGCATGCACCAAGCGATTGCAGACAGCATGCAAGAGCAATAGTTCTTTGAAGGCTTCCAGCTCAAACCGCATATCAGACTTTGAACCAGACGTGCGTACGAGGTAAGACTCGATGAGGGACAGTGCCTCTTTCGACGGCCAGAGCTTTACAAGCTGATCACAAATTTCCGGGAAATTTTCTAAACTGCCTTCGCCCTGATTAAATGACTGGTACTCGGGCACATAGCCTGTAAACACCGCATTGAATTCCCGCCGATAGTGATCGAACTTGTCCTTGCGGCTCAAGGTGTGGAATATTTTCAGCAGGTCGATATGAACCATGGGGTTCAGCCCAATGGAGTCATTGACGTGCCCCTCCAACAGGGAGATGGCCTCCTCATACTGCCCCAGAGCCATGAAAAACTCCGCCTGCTGACGAACATCGATCATTTCATGGCTGTTCACCGCCCGGAGACTGGACGGCATACTGACCGAGAAATCACGAGAATCCGCATAAGCAGATGTTTGGTCTTTCTGACCATAAGAACTCACAGGCTCGCTGGAGGCAGAGGGGTGAGCCCCAATGTCTAGATCAATATCGACGCTGCTGACAGCGCCCTGAGATGCCTGGCCTTCGCTCTTTGGCAAATTGGACTCGGCACGCTCTTGTTCCGACAAGGATTGCAGGAAGGACGGGGACACCTCCACCGTTTCTGGAATAACCTCAGTCGTACCGCTGCCGCTCCACCATGCACTACCGGCGTTCGCTCGCTGTGCCTGCCGGCGGAAAAACCATCCTCCCCCTGCCAACAAAAGAAGCAACAGGCCAGAGAGTCCAATCACCACCGGGTTAGTGTATTTTTCACTCTCGGCTCGCTCGATTCGCATCACCAAATCTTGCATCTGTTTTTGGTTTTCCCCAGATGCGTTGCGCAGACTGAGAATGTCAGCCTCCATGCTTTTCAAGCGCGCCGCGTCCTTCAGGATATCTTCAGGCGTCAGATTTAGGGCGCGCCACAGAGCCACCGCCTCACCCCGCTTTTGGGCATCTTCAGTGGATGTGCTTAATAGCTCCTGCGAAGAGACGAGCACGGGATCACGCTCCACCGTGAGATCCAAGGGTGCTAATTTCAATCGCGGTTTGCTCTTTACAACAGGAGGCTCGAACACCTGTTTGGCTCGAACAGACGGCGACGTTCGTGGCGCCTTTGCAGGGCTTTCTGTCTTTTTTTCTCTGCTCGGAACTGATCTGACGCTATCCGCATCCGGGATGGAAGCGAGCGCTCCTGGTCGGTTTAAAGCGGGGGGGACAACCGGCGTCACTTGTGCAGCGACCACTTTGGCGGTGTCGCTCACTATGTCCGAGAGCAATACATAGCGGCGTGATGTCTTGGCGCTACATACTGAGCGCAAGTAGACCGTCACGACAGGCTCATCTACAGGCAAACGCGCCCCAATGCGCACCTGCCATGTGCGGCCCGCAGCAGGCTCCTCGGAGACCAGAGTTACCCTGCTTTGCTCAACCTTGTTTTCGCCATAGAAAACATCGGCCTCAAAGCAGACGTCGCTGACGTCTTCATCAGCGGCCGCCGAAACTGAAATTGACAAATTGAATGGCTGCGAAATCAGCGCTGTACCACTCGCGCGGCCCAACGTCAGAGCCTCGGAGCCCAGCGATGCCACAAGCAACATGGCGCCGAGCGCACAGCTTTTAATTTTGAAAACAGATTTCATTGTTACAAATGATTCTCGCACAAGTCATACAAACGACTGAGGCCCGCCCCCACCAGCTGAGTCGCCAGACACACAGGAGACAACCGCTCCTCCGGCTAGCGCAATGACAAACGACAATCTGATCCTCGGCATTCGCTCCCCTGCCCACTCAAGACACCTTATGGACGAACCCATTCTTACAATTGAAGAACGATCTGCCATCAATGCAGGCCGGTGGTTTTCGAGCCTCTCGCCTTCGCTCAAGCATGATATTTTGCGGTGTGCCTATGTAAAGCGCTACCGCGATGGGGATCTGATCGCAGCGCGCGGTGAGCCACCCGAAGAGTGGATTGCATGCGCCAAAGGCGCGGTGCGGGTCAGCTCCACATCCATTTCCGGAAAGCAAATAACGCTCACCTACGTAGAGCCAGGCATCTGGTTTGGTGACGTTGCTATTTTTGATGGCGACCGCCGCACGCATGATGCCTATGCCCATGGAGACAGCACCGTACTGTGCGTCGCCAAAGCGGATTTCAAGAAGATATTGGCAAGCCATGTCGAGCTATATGAGGCCATGCTTCGCCTGCATGCCCGCCGCATCCGCCAACTCTACGGTCTCGTGGAAGACCTCAACACCCTGCCACTCCGCGCTCGCCTTGCCAAACAGCTTTTACACCTCGTGCGAAGCTACGGAGTTCCCTCGTTGAGCGATGGCAGCGAAGTTCGAATTGGCCTGCAACTGGCGCAAGAAGAGTTGGCCCAATTGCTTGGGGCATCCCGTCAGCGCGTCAACCAGGAACTCAAGGCCATGGAGCGTGAAGAAGCGATTCGCATTGAACCGGGCGGCTTGGTTATTCGCGACCGCGCCGCACTGATGCGCATCATTGAATCCGACCTATAGCCCGAAGGGAGCCATCCACCATGACCCAATTTGACCAATTTGTGGGAACCCGAAGCGTGGGGGCAGCCCATGCCATCGACGAAGCTGCGCTGGAACAGTGGCTGATAGGCCACGTGGGTGGCTACCAAGGCCCCCTGCGCGTGGAGATGTTCAAAGGCGGGCAATCGAACCCGACCTACAAGCTAATCACGCCCGCGCGAAGCTATGTTATGCGGGCTAAACCGGGACCGGTAGCCAAACTCCTACCCTCCGCCCATGCCATAGAGCGCGAGTTCGCCGTGATGCAGGGACTACGGGGTAGTGAAGTTCCCGTCCCCGAGATGATTTGTCTGTGCGAAGACGAGAGCATCATCGGTAGAGCCTTTTATGTCATGGAGTTCATGCAGGGCCGGGTCATGTGGGACCAGTCCTTACCGGGAATGAAACCCAGCGAGCGGTCCGACATTTACGACGAAATGAACCGGGTGATTTCTGCCCTGCACACTGTCAAATTTCAAGAGCGCGGCTTGGCCGCGTACGGAAAGCCGGGTAATTACTTCGAGCGACAAATCGGACGCTGGAGCAAGCAATACATCGCCTCCGTTACCCAAGCAATTCCCGAAATGGACCGTCTGATGGAGTGGTTGCCAGCCAACATCCCGGCGATGGCGCGGAACGACAATTTGGTAAGCGTGGTGCATGGAGACTATCGGCTCGACAACCTGATGTTCGCAAGCGACGCGCCCAAGGTCATTGGCGTACTCGACTGGGAACTGTCCACGCTCGGCCACCCCTTGGCGGACTTCAGCTACCACTGCATGGCTTGGCACATCCCACCGGGCGACTTCCGAGGAATCGGAGGTCTTGACCTGAAGGCTTTAGGTATCCCCTCTGAGCATGATTACATCGCGAGGTACTGTGAGCGAACAGGGTTGGCCACGCCTGCGCAGTTGCAGGAAGACTGGAGCTTTTACATGGCTTACAACATGTTCCGGATTGCGGCCATCCTCCAAGGGATTGCCAAACGGGTCGAAGCGGGTACCGCATCCAGCCCTCAGGCCATGGCTTCTGCAGCCGGTGCGAGGCCCCTTGCACAAATGGCCTGGAAATTTGCGACTCGCGCCTGATACCTGCCTCCAACTCACTCAGCCACAACCCAACGGAGAACCCCATGGACTTTGACTACTCGCCAAAAACTCAAGCGCTGCAAAAACGTCTGCTTCAGTTCATGGAGGACCACATCTATCCTGCTGAGACCGCGTACCACGAGGAAATCGCTGCCAATACGGCAGCAGGCAAGCGATGGACGCCCTTACAAACGATAGAGGCGCTGAAGGTCAAGGCTCAAGAGGCAGGCCTTTGGAATCTTTTCATGCCGGTTGACAGCGCCGAAGCAGCCGGATTCCACGGCGCAGGACTGACCAACCAGGAATACGCACCGCTTGCTGAGATCATGGGTCGGGTGATGTGGTCCAGTGAGGTATTCAACTGCTCAGCGCCCGACACCGGCAACATGGAAACGATTGCACGCTATGGATCGGAGGAAGCCAAGCAACGGTGGCTTAAGCCGCTCATGGCAGGACACATCCGTTCCGCCTTTGCGATGACAGAACCCGCTGTTGCCTCGAGTGATGCCACCAACATTGAAACAAGCATCACGCGGGATGGGGACGATTACGTCATCAACGGCCGCAAATGGTGGATATCTGGCGCTGGTGATCCACGTTGCGCGGTCTACATCACCATGGGCAAGACTGACCCGACTGCGCCGCGCCATTCACAACAAAGCATGATTTTGGTACCGGCGGATACCCCCGGCATCAAAATCATCAGGCCATTAAACGTATTTGGCTACGACGATGCGCCACATGGGCACATGGAAATGGTTTTCGACAATGTGCGTGTGCCAACAAGCAGCATTCTCTTGGGAGAAGGCCGCGGATTCGAAATCGCACAAGGTCGCCTCGGCCCCGGCCGCATCCACCACTGCATGCGCCTCATCGGCCTTGCGGAGCGCGCCTTGGAGTTGATGTGCAAGCGGGCCAGTTCACGCATCGCATTTGGCAAACCCGTCGCTGCACAAACGGTGACGCAAGAACGCATCGCGGAAGCCCGCTGCAAGATCGATATGGCACGCTTGCTGACACTCAAAGCCGCATGGATGATGGATATGGGCGGAAACAAGTTCGCCAAAACAGAAATCGCCATGATCAAAGTGGTAGCACCCAATATGGCCTGCGAAGTCATCGATTGGGCCATGCAAGCCCATGGCGGCGGCGGCATGTGCGACGATTTTCCGTTGGCTTACTCCTATACCTGTGCGCGTACGCTGCGATTTGCCGATGGCCCCGATGAAGTCCACCGCAACGCCATCGCAAAAATGGAGCTGGGCAAGTACTCGGTTGCGAGCGCACCCGTAGAAATGCCGATCACTCGCGGCTGCTGATATCAACAGAGCGCGGCGACCGCCGCGCTCTGTTATTGATAGCAAGACCCGCAATATTTATCAGCGCTAGGCACCGCAATTACGTAATTCTCAGTAGTTCCCTGGCGTTCCCGACCAGAGCTCATCCAGATCAGTGAACTTCCATTTGGCAGGCTCTTCTCTGCTCACAATCTTCTCGGTAGTCCCGGGCCTCGACAGATCAACAACCTCCGGCAGGATGCGCATTTGGGACTTGGTTGAGTAAAAAACCTTCACGCAAGGCGTTGTCAACGATTTGGCGGTTTGCTCGACCACCACCCCCAAGCGCCCGGAGCTAAGCCTTACCAGCGAGCCAATCGGATAGATACCAAGGCTCTTCACAAACGCCTGAAACACTTTGCCGTCAAAGTGCCCACTCGCCCACTCCGCCATTTTTCGAAGTGACTCGGCAGGGTCCCACCCCGCTTTGTAGGGACGGTTGGAAGTGATGGCGTCATACACATCACACACGGCGCCCATTTTTGCAAAAAGGCTGATTTCATCGCCTTTGAGACCATGCGGATAACCAGATCCATCCATTTTTTCGTGATGGTGAAGACATACATCCATCACCACCGGATCGGCCCCGCCACTGTTTTGCAGTAAGCGATAGCCCTCTTCGGGATGCGTTTTGATGATTGAAAACTCTGCTTCAGTCAGCTTGCCCGGCTTGTTCAACACGCTCATGGGCATGGCTGCCTTGCCGAGATCGTGCATCAGGCCGGCAAGGCCTGCGGAGCGGGTTTCCTCTTCATTCAAGCCGAGCTGTTTAGCCAAGGCCACCATCATCGCGCAAACCGCCACCGAGTGCATGTAGGTGTAGTCATCGGCGGTCTTAAGGCGAGCCAAGCTGATCAAGGCACCCGGATTACGCGACACCGAGTCAGCAATCTCTTGTACGAGCTGCTTTGCACCGCCACTGTCCACCGTCTTGCCCATGCGGGCTTCTTCGAACATCGACAGGACAGCAGCGCGCGACTGGTTGCATATCTTCGCGGCCCGGGCTAGCTCCTGTTGAGCAGACACCGGTGCAATGTCCCTGTGCACGGCGACTTCCTCTTGGAGTTCAGCATCCACTGCTTCTTCAGTCTCGACTTCAGAGACGACCGACTCTCCGGGCGGAACATCCAATCCTTTGCTGCAGTCAATCCAGACTTCCCGGATGGCACTCGCGCGGATCGTAGCCAAGTCCTTGGGGTCAGTAATAACAAACCCGGTGCGCCAAAAAGGATGATCCATCCAAGAGCCGCAAAACTCTTTCAGATGCATGCCAATGACCAACTGATCGACTGTAATTTTTTTTAGCATAGGAACCTATAGCCTACCGCTTCCCAGCGAATTCAGTTGGGGAATTTAGGTACCAAATCCAGTCACACTGCCGTGTGAAGTAACCGCACCCTGAGCCTGTAGCGTGGCCCGTTAATGCAGGTGCCGTGGTTTTCTGCCGCCACCATGACCGGAGGACGAGCCGCCCGAGCCGCGGGGCGGTTTCCCGATTTCCAAAGAATTCACGAGATCATCGAACCGCTGGGCAAATAACTTGTCGATTTCAGAAACGACACCGCCCAATTCGGCACCATCAAAATGACGCTCCATCAAATTGACCATGTCCTGCACGAGAATGTCACGCTGAACTTGCATGATGGCAGCAGGGTCCGGCCCCACAAATAGCATCACAAAATCGTCTCTCGACTCGGAGCCGGGCGCGCCCTCTTCCTCGTCGAACTCCGCATCATAAAAAGTAACCTCGATGGCCGCGCCGGCCGAGGCGAGGTCATTCAGATTCATGCATACCTCGTCCAGCGTCTGCCGAAAATCATCCTCGCCAGGCACCGTCCAACACATTTGCAAGATATGTTCGTGCGGATTGAGATGAATGCCGGGTTCGTCCTCGTAGCTGCTCTTGGCAGCATCGGCGAGTGACTTCGAACCTGCGTAACGCCAAAGTGGCTTGAGAGCATCTTGGAGTTGGAGGTAGGTGACCTCCGGCCGCAACACGACTTGGCCGTGGACGTGAATTTCGAACGAGGCGTTGAATCGTGACATAAGACTTGAATGAAATGGTGCCTGAGACCGGAATCGAACCGGTACGCCCGTTATTCACGAAGCGGCGGATTTTAAGTCCGATGTGTCTACCTATTTCACCACTCAGGCACGGGTGTCTATTGTCAAACAAAAATGCCCTACCAACCGGGGCTGACAGGGCATTTTGACCAGATAAATCTGGAGGCGCGGTCCGGAGTCGAACCGGACTAACCGGATTTGCAATCCGGGGCATAACCGCTTTGCTACCGCGCCACTAACCGAATCTGCTGGCTAACAGCAGAATAAAAAAGGGAAGCTTGTGCTTCCCTTTTTCGGAATTGGAGCGGGAAAAGAGTCTCGAACTCTCGACCTCAACCTTGGCAAGGTTGCGCTCTACCAACTGAGCTATTCCCGCGTTTCAAGCCTCAAATTATAGCGTGATTTTTTACGCCAAATTCAAAAATGAAAACTTTTTAAAGACGAATTGCCTTCAATGCTTCACCGGAGTTGCCAGGACATCCTTTGACACTTCCGCAACCGCAGGGGGCACAGGCTCTTCATCCGGCAGCGGCACCGGTTGAGACACTAAGGCCAACTCAAGAACCTTGTCAATCCACCGCACAGGCACGATCTCCAGACCGTCTTTGACATTCGCGGGAATATCCTGCAAATCTTTGGCGTTTTGCTCTGGAATCAGCACGGTCTTGATGCCGCCGCGCAGTGCAGCGAGCAGCTTTTCTTTCAAGCCGCCGATCTCCGTCACCTCACCGCGAAGCGTGATCTCGCCTGTCATGGCAACATCACCGCGGACGGGAATACCGGTCAACGCGGACACAAAGGCCGTCGCCATGGCAGCTCCGGCGCTCGGCCCGTCCTTGGGGGTTGCGCCATCAGGCACGTGGATGTGAATGTCTTTTTTCTCAAAGGTCTCATCCTTAATGCCCAATCTGCGCGCCCGGCTGCGTACCACCGTGCGAGCTGCTTCCACAGACTCCTTCATGACGTCACCCAATGAACCTGTCCTGGTGATGATGCCCTTCCCAGGTGTCAGCGCAGCCTCGATCGTCAACAAATCGCCACCGACCTCCGTCCAAGCAAGACCGACCACCTGACCCACTTGGTCTTGCTCTTCGGCTCGACCGTAGGTGTAACGTCGGACACCTAGAAAATCGTTCAAGTTGTCAGCGGTTACGACGACTTGTGCTTCCATCTTCTTCAGCAGAAGACCCTTGACCACCTTGCGGCAAATCTTAGAGAGTTCGCGCTCTAAAGAGCGCACCCCGGCCTCACGGGTGTAGTAACGGACGATATCGCGCACCGCACTCTCGGCCACCGAAAGCTCAGATTCCTTAACACCATTGTTCTTCATCTGCTTTGGCAGCAGGTAAGTGATGGCAATGTTGGTCTTTTCGTCTTCGGTATAGCCCGACAGTCGGATAACTTCCATTCGGTCCAGCAGAGCCGGAGGAATGTTCATGGAGTTTGACGTCGCGACAAACATCACGTCACTCAAGTCGTAGTCCACTTCGACATAGTGATCGCCAAATTTGCTGTTTTGCTCAGGATCCAACACCTCCAGCAAGGCGCTACTCGGGTCACCGCGGAAGTCCGTGCCCAACTTGTCGATCTCGTCCAGCAAGAACAAGGGATTGCGGGTTCCGACTTTGGAGAGGCTTTGCAGCACTTTCCCCGGCATCGCACCGATATATGTCCGACGGTGACCGCGGATTTCAGCTTCGTCACGCATGCCACCCAAGGCCATGCGAACGTACTTACGCCCCGTGGCTTTGGCAATACTCTGCCCCAACGAGGTTTTACCGACCCCGGGAGGGCCTACCAAGCACAAAATCGGCGCCTTGACCTTGTCGACCCGTTGCTGAACCGCAAGGTATTCCAAAATGCGGTCTTTGACCTTGTCGAGACCATAGTGATCTTCGTTCAGCACATTCTCTGCATTGAGCAGGTTGTGTTTGATCTTTGTCTTTGCAGACCAAGGCAATCCTGTCAAAACCTCGATGTAGTTCCGGACTACCGTGGCCTCTGCAGACATGGGCGACATCAGCTTGAGCTTTTTGAGCTCAGCCTCTGCTTTCTTCAAAGCTTCTTTCGGCATCTTTGCCGATTTGATCTTCTTCTCGATCTCTTCGATGTCCGCACCGTCTTCGCCTTCTCCAAGTTCCTTTTGGATGGCTTTGACCTGCTCGTTCAGGTAGAAATCCCGCTGGTTTTTCTCCATTTGCCGCTTGACCCGGCCGCGGATCTTCTTGTCCACATTCAAGATGTCGACCTCATGCTCGATTTGCTCGAACAAGCTCTCCAAACGGTCCTTGACCTCCGGCAAACCCAGAATGGCTTGCTTGCTATCAAGCTTTAACGGGAGGTGCGCGGCAATTGTGTCAGCCAGACGCCCCGGGTCATCGATGCTGGAAATCGACGTGAGTATTTCGGGCGGAATTTTTTTGTTGAGCTTGACGTATTGGTCAAACTGCTGCATCACCGCGCGGCGCAGGGCCTCTACCTCACTGCCGGCTTTGCGGCTGGCGTCTGTTACTGCCGCAGGCATCTCTATGGGGGTGATGTTGGCGGTGAAATGGGACTCACCTTCAGCAATACTGTTTACCGTAGCGCGTTGATGGCCTTCCACCAGCACTTTGACGGTGCCGTCGGGCAGCTTCAGCATCTGCAAAATAGTGGACACACAGCCCACATCGAACATATCCGACACTAACGGATCGTCTTTGGCAGCCGCTTTCTGGGCCACCAGCATGATGCGGCGCTCTGCCTCCATCGCAGCCTCGAGTGCTTTGATGCTTTTCGGGCGCCCTACAAACAAAGGGATCACCATGTGCGGGAACACCACGACATCCCGCAAAGGCAGCAGGGGAAGTTCTAGGGGGGTAGCAGGCAAGGGAATATGGCCAGACATAGGAAAACCTTTACGTTACCTGTTGAATATGGACCGGATTGCCCGGATTACAAGTACGAGCCCATTATGAAAACGCATTGCTCACACCGAGCGGTCTTGAATGCCCCCAAACACCTCGCTTATCGGATGAATGGGGACAGATTCCGGTTTATGCCTTTTTGGCAGTTTCGCGGTAGACCATCAGCGGAGGTTTATTCTCTTCAATGGTTAATTCATCGACTACGACGCGCTCTACGTTACCGGCATTGGGCAGCTCGTACATGGTGTCGATCAACGATTGCTCCAAAATGGAGCGCAGACCTCGGGCACCGGTTTTACGCACCAGTGCACGCTTGGCAATCGCCTTCAATGCCGCAGGACGGATTTCCAACTCAGCACCTTCCATGGCCAGAAGCTTGGCATATTGCTTGACCAGCGCATTTTTGGGCTCAGTCAAAATCTGAACCAAGGCATCTTCCGTCAGTTCCGCGAGCGTCGCCACCACCGGCATGCGCCCCACCAACTCTGGAATCAAACCAAACTTGATCAGATCTTCAGGCTCAACTTCCTTGAACACCTCTGTCAAGGAACGCTGCTGCTTGCTCTTCACTGCTGCCCCAAAGCCGATACCCGAAGACTCTGTCCGGTTACCGATCACTTTTTCCAGCCCTGCAAACGCGCCGCCGCAAATAAACAGGATGTTGGTCGTGTCAATTTGCACAAAATCCTGGTTCGGATGCTTGCGCCCGCCCTGGGGAGGAACGCTCGCCATGGTGCCTTCAATCAGCTTCAGCAGCGCTTGCTGAACGCCTTCACCCGACACATCTCGCGTAATCGAAGGGTTGTCCGACTTGCGGGAAATCTTGTCGATTTCATCGATGTATACGATGCCACGCTGTGCCCGTTCGACGTCGTAATTGCAGCTTTGCAGCAACTTCAACACGATGTTTTCAACGTCCTCACCGACATAGCCAGCCTCTGTCAGCGTGGTTGCGTCGGCCATCACAAAAGGCACATCCAACATACGGGCGAGCGTTTGAGCGAGCAACGTCTTGCCGGACCCTGTAGGTCCAATCAGCAAAATATTGCTTTTGGCGAGTTCGACGTCGTCTTTCTTTGCCTTCTCTTTGTGCTTCAGACGTTTGTAGTGGTTGTAAACCGCCACTGCCAAAGTGCGCTTTGCCGGCTCTTGACCAATGACATAGTTGTCGAGGTTGGCTTTGATATCTGCTGGAGTGGGCAAATCAGACTTCGACTCTTTGTTCTCAGTCGTAGCTGGCAACTCATCACGGATGATTTCATTGCAAAGGTCAATGCATTCGTCGCACACAAAGACAGACGGTCCAGCAATGAGTTTCTTCACCTCATGCTGACTCTTCCCGCAAAAAGAGCAGTACAGGGTTTTTTCGCTGGTTGAGCCTTTTTTCTCGGCCATGGATGTGTGCCTTTTTTCGCTAAGTTAAGCAATGATAACCAAATGAAAACGGTGCATCTCCGCAGGAGAGGCACCGTCTTGGAGGGAACTGCGCCGGCCGTATCAGGGGCGCTTGGCGATCACTTGATCGACCAGGCCGTATTCCTTGGCCTCGTCTGCCGACAGGTAATAGTCACGCTCTGTATCGCGCTCAATCTTCTCCAAGGGCTGACCGGTGCGCTCGGCCAAAATCTTGTTCAACTGCTCGCGGGTCTTCAAAATCTCCCGGGCGTGAATCTCGATTTCAGTGGCTTGGCCCTGAGTTCCACCCAAAGGTTGATGGATCATGACCTTGGAATTGGGCAAAGAGAAGCGCTTGCCTTTGGCGCCAGCCGCCAACAGGAAGGCACCCATACTCGCCGCCATGCCGGTACACAAGGTGGACACGTCAGGCTTGATGAAATTCATGGTGTCATAGATCGCCATACCGGCGCTCACAGAGCCGCCCGGGGAGTTGATGTAGAAAGAAATGTCCTTGTCAGGATTCTCGCTTTCCAGGAACAGCAACTGCGCCACGACCAAGTTGGCAGTCTGGTCATTGACCGGTCCGACCAGAAAAATAACGCGCTCTTTCAGCAGACGGGAATAAATGTCGTATGAACGCTCGCCACGCCCCGATTGCTCGATGACCATGGGCACCATACCCAAAGCCTGGGTTTCCATTGCGCCGGACATTCCGTATTTGACGTTCATAAGCTCTCCAAAATGTAGGGGGTAACTGTACCGAAAAAGACAAGCCCAAAAAGCAAATGGGGCTTAGCCGCAGGACTGCAAGTCCCGCGCAAGCCCCATTTCGCTGCGACGCACAGAATGCGCCTGCGCCTGACCTTAGTTCTGGCCCATCAATTCGTCGAAGGACACAGCCTTGTCAGTCACTTTGGCCTTGGCCAAGATGTACTCGGTCACGTTGTTTTCAATCACAACCGCCTCGACTTCTGCCATGCGGCGGTTGTCGCCGTAGTACCAACGGATCACGTCGGCTGGCTTCTCGTAGCTGGCTGCGAGTTCTTCGACGTGAGCCTTGATCTGCTCGGGCTTGGCGGCCAGATCATTGGAGCGAACCAATTCAGCCACTACCAGACCCAAACGCACGCGACGCTCGGCTTGTGGGCGGAAGATGTCGTCAGGGATCGGTGCCTTGTCCGCATCCTTGATACCACGCTGCTTGAGGTCTGCACGGGCGCTTTCGACCATGCGATCCAACTCAGCTTGCACGCTGGACTTGGGCAAATCGAGCTCGGCCTTGGCGACCAATGCGTCCATCGCTGCTTGCTTATTGCGAGCCAGCAAGCGGTGCTTGACTTCACGCTCAAGGTTCTTGCGGATGTCAGCGCGCAGCGCCTCCACGGTGCCTTCGGCGATACCGAGCGACTTGGCCAAGTCTGCGTTAACTTCGGGCAGGTTGGCGGCTTCAAGCTTCTTCAGGGTGACCAGGAAGTCGGCTGTCTTGCCAGCCACGTCTTTACCGTGGTAGTCCGCAGGGAAAGCCAAGGGGAAAGTCTTGCTTTCGCCGGACTTCATGCCACGGGTTGCGTCTTCAAATTCCTTCAGCATCTGGCCATCGCCCAGAATGAACTGGAAGTCAGAAGCCTTGCCGCCGGCGAAAGGTTCGCCGTCGATCTTGCCTTCAAAATCTACCGTCACGCGGTCTGTGTCTTGGGCTGCGGTGTCCTGTGCGCGCTGCGCAAAGGTACGACGCTGCTTGCGCAAAATTTCGATGGTCTTGTCAATGGCTTCGTCGGTCACATCGGCAGTCAGTTTTTCAACTTCGGCACCTGCCAAGTCAGCAATTTTGACTTCTGGGAAAACTTCGAAAATCGCGTCAAAAGCCATTTGGCCTTCAGGCGAAGTTTCGCTTTCAGAAATCTTGGGTTGGCCAGCAACGCGCAGCTTGGCTTCGTTAGCGGCAGTGGCAAATGCCTCACCCACTTTGTCGTTCATCACTTCGTAGTGAACCGAGTAGCCGTAACGCTGGGAAACCACGTTCATCGGCACCTTGCCTGGACGGAAACCGTCCATCTTGACGGTGCGCGCCAACTTGCGCAGACGGCTGTCAACTTCGGTCTGGATCACGCCCACAGGCAGTGTCAGCGTGATCTTGCGCTCCAGCTTCTCCAGAGTCTCTACAGTAACGGCCATCGTCTACTCCTAATGTTTGATTGGCAGGACTTTCACCTGCGGGCATCGCATCGATGCATTTCTAAGTTGGTGCGCGGGGGGACTCGAACCCCCACAGTGTTGCCACCGTCAGGACCTAAACCTGGTGCGTCTACCAATTTCGCCACCCGCGCAAAAAACAAAACTCGGGAGCCGGACTCATTTGTGAACATTGCTCACAACACCCCGGCCACCCGTTTGAAATCGGTAAGCCCGCTATTTTAACCTGCAAGCGGGCCCCACTTTCAGGTCAGCGCAGGATTCTCGCGTTTTACCCGGAACCACGCGGCATACATGGCAGGCAAAGCCAGCAATGTCAGGACCGTAGCCACGATGAGGCCACCCATGATCGCCACGGCCATCGGCCCCCAGAAAACCGAGCGAGACAGCGGAATCATGGCCAACACAGCCGCCGCAGCGGTGAGCACAATCGGACGTAACCGTCGCACTGCAGACTCCACAATCGCGTCCCACGCTGGAATACCCGCCGCCCTGTCCTGCTCAATCTGGTCGATCAGGATCACCGAGTTGCGCTGGATCATTCCCATCAGGGCAATCACGCCCAGCAACGCAACAAAACCAAAGGGCCGCCCCATAACAATGAGGGCGCCGGCCACACCGGCAATACCCAAGGGACCGGTAATGAACACCAGCAACGACCGGCTAAAGCTTTGCAACTGCAGCATCAACAAGGTGAACGTCAAGAACAACATCACAGGCACACCGGCCACGATGGACGCCGAGCCTTTGGAACTCTCCTCTACCGCGCCCGCCACTTCGATACGGTAGCCATTGATGCCCTTGGCGGTCCATTGCGCTTCCAGCTCTTTCATCTTGGGCTGCAGTTCGGCGGTCACGGTGGCGCCTTGCAAGCCTTCGACCATATCGCTCTGCACGGTGATGGCGTAGTCACGGTTCTCGCGCCACATCACGCCGGGCTCCCAGGTGAATACCGGTTTGGCGATCTGGGTAATCGGGATCGACTTGCCGCTGCTCGTCGGCAGATACGCATTGGCAATATCGGTGATGGCGTTGCGCTCATCCAAAGGCTGGCGCAACACAATATCTATCAGCTTGTCGCCTTCGCGGTACTGACCGACTGTGGTGCCCGTGGACAGGGTTTTGGCCGCTTGCGCAATGCTCTGGCTGCTAACGCCCAAGGCGCGTGCTTTATCTTGATCCACCTCCAGGCGGAGCACCTTGACCGACTCATTCCAGTTGTCGTTCACACCGCGGGTGTTGCTGCTTTGGCGCATGACGGCTTTTACTTCGTCTGCACGGTCGCGCAAAACCAAAGGATCCGAACCCACCACGCGGAACTGCACTGGGTAAGGCACGGGTGGCCCGTTCGGCAGGAGCTTGACGCGACCCCGCACCTCGGGAAACTCTGCTGCCAGCAAGGCCGGGAGCTTCACGCGCAAAGACTCCCGCACCTTCAAGTCCACCGGCATGATGATGAGCTGAGACACGTTGGTCTGCGGGAACACCTGGTCCAGTGGCAGGTAGAACCGTGGCACGCCGGACCCGATCCAAGTGCTCACCGCCGACACGCCGGGCTCTTGCATCAGGCGTGCTTCCACCCGTTGGGTCACGGCCTGGTTATTGGCAAAGGAGGTCCCTTCCGGGAACCAAATATCCACCAAGACCTCGGGCCGGCTCGAATCCGGGAAGAACTGCTGCTGCACCTTGCCCATGCCCACAATCCCGAGGGCGAACACCAGAATTGTCCCGCCTATCGTCATCCAGCGGTGCTGCACACACCAGTTCACCGTGCGGCGGAAGGTGTTGTAGAACGGCGTGTCAAAGTGCTCCTGGTGTGCGGATTCGCCACCGTGGTGGTCGTGGCTCTTGAGCAGCAGGGTCCCCAGATAGGGCACAAAGTACACCGACACAAACCAGCTCAAAATCAGGGCCAGCACTGTCACCGCGAAAATGGCGTAGGTGTACTCGCCGGTCACTGACTTGGCCATCCCGATGGGCAGAAAGCCCACGGCGGTGATCAGCGTACCGGTCAGCATCGGCATGGCGGTGACTTCGTAGGCAAAGGTCGCAGCCCGCACCTTGTCGTAGCCCTCTTCCATCTTGCGGACCATCATTTCCACCGCAATGATCGCGTCATCCACCAGCAGGCCCAGCGCAATGATGAGCGAACCCAGCGAAATCTTGTGCAAGCCGATGCCCCAGTAGTACATGCCCAAAAAGGTCACGGCCAAGACGAGTGGAATGGTGATGCCCACCACCAGGCCGGGGCGCACATCCAGCGTCCAGCGCTTCCAGAAAGGCTGACCGGCCTTGGTGTGCAGGCCCAGCGCAATAAAGCTCACCGCCAGCACAATCACCACCGCTTCGATCAGCACCTTGACGAACTCGTTCACCGAGCTCGACACCGATTTAGGCTGGTCTTGCAGTTGCACCAGCTTGATACCCGCCGGGAGCGTTTTCTCGATACCGACAAACGTTTTCTCCAGCGCATGGCCCAGCGCGATGATGTCGCCGCCCTTGGCCATGGACACCCCGAGTGCAATCACCTCTTTGCCCTGGTGGTGCACCTTCACGGACGGCGGATCCACATAGCCTTTGCCGATCGTGGCGATGTCTTTGAGGCGGAACTGGTTGCCGCTGGCGCCGCGAATCGGCATATCTGCCAATTGCTGCACCGCATTGAACTGGCCACCCACCCGCACTTGCACGACGTCCAAGGGAGTTTGCACCGCACCTGCAGACTCCACCGCGTTCTGCTGGCCGAGCTGGGCCAGCACTTGGTTGAAGTCCAGGCCCAACTGGGCCAGGCGCTTTTGCGAGATCTCGATGTACAGCTTTTCGTCTTGCGCGCCGAACAACTCCACTTTGGCCACGTCCGGCACCCGCAACAGGCGTTGGCGCACATCGTCCGCCAGGGTTTTGAGTTCCGCGTAATTAAAGCCTTCGCCTTCGAGCGCATAGATCACGCCATACACATCGCCGAAGTCGTCGTTAAAGAATGGGCCCACCACGCCTTGGGGCAGGGTGCCACGCATGTCGCCGATCTTTTTGCGCACGCTGTACCAGACGTTGGGCACCTCGCTGCCCTTGCTGGAATCTTTGATCTGGAAAATGATCTGCGACTCGCCGGGCTTGGAGTAGCTGCGAATCTTGTCGGCGTACTGCACCTCTTGCAGGGTGCGCTCCAGCTTGTCGGTGACCTGCTCGGCCACCTGCTGGGCCGTCGCTCCCGGCCAATAGGTGCGAACTACCATGGCGCGGAAAGTAAAGGGCGGGTCTTCATCCTGCCCGAGCTGAAAGTAGGCCGCAGCCCCCAAGAGCATGAGCACGATCATGAGATAGCGGGTCAGCGCTGAATGCTCCAGCGCCCATTTGGAGAGGTTAAACCCCTTGCTAGGTTCTTGCATCATGGTCGCCTCACTTGGCCACAGTTGCACTGGCAGCAGCAGCGGGCGCTACTGAATCCATAGCTGCTGGCGCTGACGCTACGGGCGCTACAGCACCTTTTGGCTGATAAACAGTGACCTTCTGGCCGGGCGACAGCACATGCACACCGGCAACCACCACCTGCATACCCGGGGTCAGGCCCTGGGTGATGACCGCATCGTTCCCGTCGGCCGTGGCCACCACCACCGGCTGGGACTTCACCGTCATGCTGGCGGTATCCAGCACCCAAACACTGCTGCCGGCACCAGACTTCAGCAAGGCGGTGGTTGGCAGCTTGATGACCTGCACCGCACCACGATCGAGCGACTTGGGCACGACTGACACCGTCGTCCCCAAGGGCAAAGCGTCTTTTCCATCCAGTGCCACCTTGACGGTAAAGGTGCGGGTCACTGGGTCGGCGCTGGCGGCGACTTCGCGCACCGTGCCCTCCACCACCGTTTTGCTGGCCCAGACACGGACCTCCACTTTGGAGCCGGTCTTGATCATGGCCACCTTGTCTTCCGGTACCGAGAACACCACATCCCGGGGGCCATCCTGGGCAATCTGCACCACCGGCGTGCCGGCCGCCACCACCTGGCCGACCTCGGCAGTCACTGCGGTCACCACACCGGACACGTCTGCCACCAGCGTGGTGTAACCGGCTTGGTTGCCCTGGCTATTGAGCTGGGCTTGCGCTTGTTCCAGCTGGGCTTGGGCCGCTTTGAGCGCGGTATCGCGGCGCTCCAGCTCCGCACCACTGATGAAGTTCTGGTCGCGCAACTCCTTGTAGCGCTTGTAGTCGGCAGCCGCGAGGTCGCGGTTGGTTTGCGCCGCAGCCACCTGGGCGCGGGCCGCGTCGGCCGCGAGTTTGTAATCCTGGGGATCGAGCTGGGCGATCACTTGGCCCGCTTTGACCGTTTGGCCGAGATCGACCGCACGGCGCACTACCTTGCCACCCACCCGGAAGCCCAGGCGCGATTCCACGCGGGCGCGTACGTCGGCAGAAAACTCCAAGCTCGACTGGATGCTGCCCGCCCCTACCGTCATCAACTTGACGGCGCGAACGGGTTCCTCAGGAGGCGCAGGTTTGGAACACGCGGCCAGCAACAAGGCACTGAGCAAAACCGGCGTCGCTTTCAGGATGAATCGTGGAGACATGGTGACAGGGTGGGGGGTAAGGTTGAAACGGAGAGGCCCCAACCCCGCGCACGAAGTTAATGACCAGTTGGTTAGTAATTTAAGCGGCACATGGACCTTTGTCAAGCCGTTAGCGAAGAAGCCAGCACCGCCGCCGCACCGTGCGGAAGGCACAATGCCGCCCATGTCTTCCCTGCCCGACCCCGCCACTGCGCCGCCCGCGGCCGCCCAGCCCATCACCCACTACGAGAATTTCCCGGTGGCATCGGTGCTGTGCCCCTCTCACCTGCGCCCGCCGATCGCGGCCATCTACCACTTTG
The DNA here is from genome assembly GCF_032193805.1 of Rhodoferax potami. Lineage (NCBI taxonomy): Bacteria > Pseudomonadati > Pseudomonadota > Betaproteobacteria > Burkholderiales > Comamonadaceae > Rhodoferax > Rhodoferax potami. The sequence goes on from NZ_JAVBIK010000001.1 coordinate 410,630, forward strand.
CCCGCACCGCAGACGACATCGCCGATGAGGGCCACGCCACACCTGACGAGCGCTTGGCGGAGCTGGCGCTGTTTCGCACCGGCCTGAGCGAATCCCCGGAAGCTACCGCCCGCTGGCCCCAGGTCTTCGCCCCGTTGCAAGTGCAGCGCCGGGCGCATTCCTTGCCCGATCCGCTCTTGCACGCGCTGTTAGACGCGTTTGTGCAAGACATCGAGAAAACCCGTGCCGGCACCGGCTACCGCAGCCACACAGAGCTGCTGGACTACTGCAGCCGCTCTGCCAACCCGGTGGGCCGCCTGTTGCTACACCTCTATGGCGTGCAAGACGCCCAGTCGCTGGCCATGAGCGACGACATCTGCTCGGCCCTGCAACTGATCAACTTCTGGCAAGACCTGAGCACCGACATTCCCCGGGGCCGCTTTTACCTCCCCCACGACGAATGTGTGCGCTTCGGCGTCAAGCAAGCCGACATCTTGGCGCAACAAGACACCGAAAATACTCGCAAATTGATAGCATCTTGCACAAGCACCGCAAGGGCTCACATGCAAAATGGTATGGAATTGGTGCACCGCCTGCCTGGGCGTGCCGGCTGGGAGCTCAGGCTCGTAGTCCAAGGCGGACTCCGGATTCTGGACAAGATTGCCGCACTAGACCACGCTACCCTCCAGCGCCGCCCCAAACTCCATGCGTGGGACTATGGCGTCATGCTGTGGCGCGCGGTGTGGATGTAGCGACAATACCGCCCATGACACCAGAGCAATACGTCCAGGAAAAAGCCGCCGCCTCCGGCAGCAGCTTCTACTACGCCTTTCTTTTTCTGCCCGCCCCGCGCCGTGCCGCCATTACCGCCTTTTATGCCTTCTGCCGCGAGGTGGACGATGTGGTGGACGACATGGTCGATGCCGGTGTAGCCGCCACCAAACTTGCATGGTGGCGCAATGAGGTGCAGCAATCCTTCAAGGGCAGCCCCACCCACCCGGTCATGAAGGCGCTGATGCCCCACGCCGCCACCTACACCATCGAAACCCGGCACCTGCTGGCGGTGATTGACGGCTGCCAAATGGACCTGGAGCAAACCCGCTACCTCGACTACCCCGGCCTGCAGCGCTACTGCCACCTGGTAGCCGGCGTGGTGGGCGAAGTGGCGGCCGGCATCTTCGGCCAAACCGATCCGCAAACCACCTCATATGCCCACAAGCTGGGCCAAGCCCTGCAGCTCACCAACATCCTGCGCGACGTGGGCGAAGACGCGATGCGCGGCCGCATTTATCTGCCAGTCAACGAACTGCAGCAGTTCGATGTAAAGGCCCACGAAATCCTGAAACGCACCTACTCTGACCGCTTTGTGGCGCTGATGAAGTTTCAAGCCCAGCGCGCCCAAGGACTGTATGACGAGGCCCTGGCCCTGCTGCCCGCTGCCGACCGCCGTGCCCAGAAGCCCGGTCTGATGATGGCCAGCATCTACCGCGCCTTGCTCACCGAAATTGAGCGTGACAACTTCCAGGTGCTGCACCAGCGCGTCAGCCTTACACCGCTGCGCAAGTTCTGGCTCGCTTGGAAGGTGCAGGCCCTCGGCCGCCTATGAGTATGGCCCCCACGCTCCGCCGCTTCGCGGGTCGCTGCCCCCCGAGGGGGTGCGGCTCTCACCTTGGGGCGGCCCTACGGTGTAGCCCGGCCTCCGCGCCCCGCCGCACCACTGCTGTCGTCAGCTCATGCGCGTAGCCATCGTCGGCGCCGGCTGGGCCGGGATGGCGGCTGCGGTCACGGCGATACGTGCCGGGCACCATGCTATTGTTTTTGAAGCATCTCGCGCAGTCGGTGGGCGGGCCAGGGCACTCCAGGGCACCTTGCCGGACGGCACGCCGGTGGTGCTGGACAACGGCCAACACATCCTGATCGGGGCCTACACCCGCACACTGGAGTTGATGCGCTCGGTGAGCGCAGACCCGGCGACCTACCTGAAGCGCCTGCCGCTGGACCTGCGCCATCCTGATGGTGCGGGCATCGCGCTGCCCCTGTGGCCCAGCCCCTTGGATGCAGTGGCCGGTATTGCCACCGCGCAGGGCTGGACCTGGGCGGATCGCTGGAGTCTGGTGCGGGCGTCGATCGGCTGGCAGATAAGCCGCTTTCGCTGCGCGCCCGGCACCACGGTGGCAGACTTGTGCCGCCAAGTCAGCCCCACCGTCCAGTCCACCTTGATTGACCCCTTGTGCGTCTCGGCGCTCAATACGCCAGCGGACCGTGCCTGCGGCCAGGTGTTCCTGACAGTGCTGCGCGATTCGCTATTCGGCGGGCGCGGCAGCTCCAACCTGCTGCTACCCACCACCGACATGGCGCGCCTGTTCCCGGCCACCGCAGCGACTTGGCTGCAGGCCAACGGGGGCGAGGTCCGCGCCGGCATGCGCGTCACGCGCTTGGAGGCCGCCGCCCCGGGCACCGCAGGCCGCTGGCAGCTCAACGGAGAAGTGTTTGACGCAGTGATCTGGGCCACTTCATCATCCAATGCGGCCTCAGCCCTCATGGAATCTGCGCAACACGCTACTGAAAATATAGCAATTGATCTGCGCACTTGGGCGACTACCGCGGGTGCACTGCAGTTTGAATCGATTGCCACCGTCTACGCCCATAGTCAGACTGCCAGCCTTGCGCGCCCCATGGTCGCTTTGCGCAGTGATGCCGCCTGCCCTGCCCAGTTTGTGTTTGACCGCGGCCAGCTGGACGGCACCCACGGTCTCTTGGCATTTGTGGTGAGTGCCAGCAGCGGCGACAAAGACACCATCGAACAACAAGTGCTGACCCAAGCCCGCACCCAACTGGGTTTGGAATTGGTAGCGGTGCAAACCGTGATCGAAAAGCGCGCGACCTTTGCCTGCACCCCCGCGCTGCAGCGCCCGCCAGCGACGATTGCACCCGGCTTGTGGGCTTGCGGCGACTATGTGGCTGGGCCTTACCCGGCCACACTGGAAGGTGCAGTGCGTAGCGGCACAGAGGCCGCGGGCCTGCTGGCGGCGATAGACTGATATCCACGGTATTTGGAGACGCATTTGAAATTCATGGTCAAACTCATGGCGGGCCTGCTTGCTCTGGTTTTACTGGCGGTCGTCGGCGTGGGCGGCTGGTACCTTTACAAAAAGCAACCAGTCCGCAGCGGCGTGGTGGAGCTGCAAAATCTGCAAGGGAACGTCACCGTCCGGTATGACGAGCGCGGCGTTCCGCACATCACCGCAGACAACGAGGCCGACCTATACCGCGCCCTAGGCTATGTGCACGCGCAAGACCGGCTGTTCCAACTGGAGATGGTCAGGCGCCTGGCCAATGGCGAGTTGGCAGAAGTGCTGGGCCCCAAACTGCTGGACGTCGACAAACTCTTCCGCACCCTGGGCCTGCGCGAACACGCCAAAAAAGTGGTGGCGGCCATGGACCGCAACGCCCCCGAAAGCCGAGCCCTGCTGAGCTACATCGACGGGATCAACCAGTGGCAAGACAGCCACCGCGCTCCGCTGGAGTTTGATATTTTGGGTATCCCGCAACAGCCGTTCACCCCCGAAGACACCTATGCCGTGGGCGGGTACCTCGCCTACAGTTTTGCCGCCGCCTTCCGGACCGAACCGCTCATGACCTTCATCCGGGACCGGCTCGGGCCCGACTATTTGCGGGCATTTGATGTCGATTGGCACCCCGAGGGTGTATTGACCCCGATCTCCGGCATGACTCCCGACGCATGGAACAGCCTCCAACGCGTGGCCGGTGTGAGCCTGCAGGCCAGCGAGCTGGGCGGCATACCGCTGCTCGAAGGAAGTAACGCCTGGGCCGTCTCTGGCAAGCGCACCGCATCGGGCAGCCCGATGCTGGCCGGTGACCCGCATATCTCGTTTTCAGCACCGTCCGTGTGGTACGAGGCCCATCTGAGCACGCCGGAGTTTGAGCTTTTCGGGCACTTTCAGGCCCTGAACCCGATGGCGCTGCTGGGTCACAACCACGACTTCGGCTGGAGTTTGACGATGTTCCAGAACGACGACGTCGACTTCATTGCCGAGCAGGTCAACCCCGACAACCCTCAACAAGTGTGGCACCAGGGCAACTGGGTCGACATGGTGAGCCGGACCGAGCTGATTCAGGTCAAGGGTGCGGCACCGGAGCGCATGGTGGTGCGAACCACGCCGCAGGGGCCGGTGATCAACGATGCGTTCAAAGAAAGCTTGGGAACACGGCCCATCTCCATGTGGTGGGCGTTTTACGCCACCGAGAACCCTGCCATCCGGGGCTTTTACGAGCTCAACCGCGCAGACACCTTGGACAAGGCCCGCGAGGCTTCCAGCAAACTCCACGCGCCCGGCCTGAATATCGTGTGGGCCAACGCAGAGGGCGACATCGGTTGGTGGGCCGCGGCCAAGCTGCCCTTGCGCCCGCAAGGCGTGAACCCGACGTTTATCCTGGATGCGGCCAAAGGCGAGGCGGACAAACCCGGTTTTTACGCCTTCCGCTTCAACCCGCAGGAAGAGAACCCGGCGCGCGGCTACATCGTCTCGGCCAACCACCAACCTCTGCCCAAAAGCGGTGTGCCGGTGCCCGGCTACTACAACTTGCCGGACCGGGCGCAACGGCTCGATACCCTGCTCAACACCCCCAACATGAAGTGGACCAGTGTCGAGACCCGCAAGCTGATGCTGGACGTCAACAACAACTATGGCCCCCGCATTCTGCGCAACCTCCTGCCGGCCATGAATGCGGTCGTCACCGACCCCAACGAAAAAGCCTTTATGGAGCCCCTCACCAACTGGGACGGCACCTATGACGAGGGCAGTATTGCGGCCACCCTGTTTACCCAAATGATGTACGAGTTGGCCAAAGCTGCATTTGCCGACGAACTGGGCCCCGTGCAGTTTGCGAACCTGCTGGAAACTCGCGCACTCGACTTCGCCCTGCCGCTATTGGTCGCGGACAACAATTCGCCCTGGTGGGACGATGTCAGCACGCCGGCCAAAGAAAGCCACTTTGAGACGACCCGTATCGCCTGGTCCAACACCCTGAAGCACCTGCAAGGTCTGTATGGCACCAGCCTTTTAGACTGGCGCTGGGGTGTGGCCCACACCTTGACCCACGGGCACCCGCTGGGCCGGCAAAAGCCACTGGACAAGATTTTTAACGTGGGGCCTTTTCAAGTGCCCGGCGGTCGCGAAACGCCAAACAACCTATCGGGCACGCTGGGGCCCGCCCCTTGGGCGGTCACCTCCGGCCCGTCGACGCGACGGGTGATTGATTTTGCAGACGCAGGCAAAGCCGTGGGCATCAATCCGCTCGGCCAAAGCGGCGTGTGGCCCGACAAGCATTACGCCGATCAGGCTGAAAAATATGCCAAGGGCGAGTTCGTGCGCATGTGGCTCGACGAAGCCGACGTAATCGCCCGCACCGAAAGCACTCTTACGCTGCGGCCGGCCCGCTAAGCAAGTCTTGCAGCTCCCGCAGGCTGCCCACGGTGGCGTGCGGGTATTGGGTGAAAGACCAGAGGTGCTCCTCCCGGTTCACCCACACGGTTTGCATGCCCACACCCAAGGCGCCCAAAACGTCCAGTGCTGCGTCATCTCCGATATGCAATACCTCTTCGGCTTTGACGCCTACCGATGCGCAGGCCGCTGCAAAAATACGCGGGTCCGGCTTGCCCACGCCTGCATCCCGCGCGCTCACACTGGCCGCAAAGTAACGGCCAATGCCCACGCGGTGCACATCCGCATTGCCATTGCTCACTGCAACGATCGGCCAACGGGCCGCCATGGCGTCGAGCAAAGGAATCGCATCCTCAAACAGCTCTACCTGCATGCGGGCATCAAAAAACACCTCAAACGCAGGCTCCGCCAAAGTCGAGTCATCGCCACTGCGTTGCAGGGCCAGCCGGATGGACTCACGCCGCAGCACGCTCAGGTCATGGGCGTGGTCTGCCCATTGCGCTTCGGTATCCGCACGCAGCAACTGACGCTGGTGGGGGTCGGCATACATGACAGCGGTGCGGGGCGCGTGTGCCGTGAGCCATTCGCGCAACAGGTCTTCGGCCCGGTGAATCGCAGGCCACACGGGCCACAAGGTGTCGTCCAGATCAAGGGTAATGGCGCGGATGCGGCTCAAGTTCAGCATGGGGCAGTGCGCGACTCGCGGGAGCCGCCAAAACAACGGAGGAAGCTGTGAGGGTACACACAAACGGCGCCGCACCGGGCCGCACAGAGCGCTACTATCAAGCCTGTTGCTTTAACGACCCATTCACCCATGCCCGCCATCACGCTTGATATGCCCAGCCCGACGGGCGAACAACTCAAAGCTGCCCGCTTGGCTGCCGGCCTGAATCAGGCCCAGGCCGCTCAACTGCTAGGCTACTCCTTGCAAACCGGAAGCCGCGGCGGCCTGCAGTCCCGCACCTGGCAAGCCCTGGAAAGCCCGACCGATGACCGCAACATGCAGGGCCCGGTATTTGCCATGTTTTTGCTGCTCACCGGGCAACACCCCACACTCCAATTGGTAGAAAAAGAGCTCAGCGATACGCCCCTGCCCTCCAGCACCGAAGCCGACTGACACTCACCGCGACTGAATATTTCTCTCATGGCACTCCCCTCCCCCTTTGCTCCCGAGCCCTCATACACCCACGGTCAACCCGCACGCACCGCCGTACTGTTGTGCAACCTGGGTACGCCGGATGAACCCACCACCCCGGCTGTGCGCCGCTATCTCGCCGAGTTTTTGAGTGACCACCGCGTGGTCGAGATTCCACGCCTGCTGTGGCTGTTAATCCTGCACGGCATCATCCTGCGTTTCCGGCCGGCCAAGTCGGCCGCCAAGTACGCCAGCATCTGGACGCCTGAGGGCTCGCCACTCAAGGTGTGGACCGAGCGGCAGGCCAAGATGCTGCAGGGCTGGCTGGGCCAGCGCAACCACCACGTCAAGGTGGCGTGGGCCATGCGCTACGGCAGCACCAATATTGCATCCCAGCTCACCGCTCTCAAGGCAGACGGGGTCACCCGCGTCCTGATCGTGCCCGCCTACCCGCAATACAGCGCCACCACGACAGCCAGTGTGTTTGATGCGGTCTACGCCTGGGCCTCGAAAACCCGCTCGATTCCTGAGCTGCGTTTTGTGAACCACTACCACGACCACAGCGGCTATATCGCCGCGCTGGCTGCCAGCGTGCAGCGCTACTGGCGTGCCAATGGCCGGCCTGACAAGCTGGTGATGAGTTTTCATGGCGTGCCTGAGCGCACCCTGCACTTGGGCGACATCTACCACTGCGAGTGCTTCAAGACCGCAAGGCTGCTGTCCGAAGCTTTGGGCCTATCCAAAGACCAGTTCAAAGTGACTTTCCAGTCCCGGTTGGGCCGTGCCAAATGGCTGGAGCCCTACACCGAGCCCACCCTGATTGACATGGGCAAGGCCGGTGTGGAGCGGGTAGATGTGATCTGCCCAGGGTTCACCAGCGATTGCCTGGAAACCCTCGAGGAAATCAACATGGAAGCCCGCGAAGCGTTTTTGCATGCAGGCGGCAAAGAGTTTCACTACATCCCCTGCCTGAACGACGACCCGGAGTGGATTACTGCACTCTGCCAGCTCACCGAAACCCACCTCAGCGGCTGGCGCACCCAAGAAGCCCCCGACACCGCGGCCCAAGAGGTCTCGCGCGCCGCTGCGCTGGCACTGGGCGCGAAACAATGAGGGTTCAGCTGCGGCAAGCGGCGCCGCATGGTGTCCAATACATCCATGGAAATGAACGCCCTTAATGAACAACGCCTCCATGATCTGGAGATCAAGGCCAGCTACCTTGAAGACACGGTGGACCAGCTCGACAGCATCATCATCCGCCAACAAGCGCAAATTGAGCTGTTGATCCGGGAGGTGACCCACCTTAAGCAGCAAACGCCGGATGCCGGTGTTGCGCGGAATCTGCGTGACGATCTGCCACCCCACTATTGACTCTGGAAACTGATATGTCGCTTCACACTTGGTGGTTGTTTGTCATGATGACGTTTGTGGTGTCGGGCACGCCCGGCCCGAATATGCTGTTGGTCATGAGCACCAGCGCGCGTGAAGGCATGCGCGCTGCCATTGTCAACATGGCGGGATGCATGACCTCTTTGATGTTGATGCTGGGGCTCTCTGCCGCAGGTTTGGGTGCGCTGTTGCAGGCATTCCCGGCTGTGTTTGACACGCTGCGTTTGGCTGGTGCCGCTTATCTGGCCTACCTGGGCGTGCAATGCTGGCGCTCGCCGGTAAAGGATGCGGAGGACACCGCAAACAACCCCACAACTCCAGCGGTCAGCGCAGGCACCAGCCTCTGGAGCCATTACCGCCAGGGCGCATTGGTCGCGGCCAGCAACCCCAAAGCCATTTTGTTTGCGGCTGCTTTCTTCCCCCAGTTTCTGAACCCTGAAGCGGCGCAACTCACCCAGTTCGCGATTCTGCTGGGTACTTTTGCTGTCGTCGAAGTCGCTTGGTACTTTGTGTATGCAGCCAGTGGAAAGCAGCTCGCGACCTACCTGCGCCGTGCCACGGTGATGCGCGCTTTTAACCGCCTGACCGGCGGCGTTTTCGTGGGCTTCGCGGCACTGATGGCGGCTGCCAAAAGCTAGACCAACGCGCGCTGCCGCACCTCAAGCGAGGTCTTGGTAGCGGGAGTCTTTCTCGACGTACATCTGCAGATCGCAGCGGTGGAGCCAACTGGCGAGAGTGTCTTGGCTATCGGCCAGTGCAAGCCCGGCGCTGGCTGAGACGCTCAGCCCCGGGTGCACACTGTGCCAGTCAAATTCGTTCACCGCTTTGTGGATACGAGCGACCACCGAGGTACTGCTCTGCGCCTCCACGTGGCTGAAGAGGACCACAAACTCATCACCCCCGAGCCGGACGGACACATCGCCCTCACGCACAAAGCCACTCAAAATCCGCCCCACGGTCCTGAGCACCTCGTCACCCACCAAATGGGAAAAGCGATCGTTGATTTGCTTGAAATGGTCGATATCGACAAACACCAAGGCAGGGGCACGCTGGCGCTCGGTGGCATCGCTCAGCAAAGCCGGCACGATTTGCTCCAGGTACCGGCGGTTGTACAGGCCGGTCAGGGCATCTTGCATGGCCAAGCGCTCCAAATGGCGCGTTTTTTCTTCCAAATGACGGCTGGCTTGGCGATCTGCACGCACCCGCATTTGCCATTCCACACGCTCTTCGCGGCTGTGCAAAGCCTCTTTGCGAAGGTGCATTTCCTGCATTTTCCAGAGCCGTTGCTGCGCTTGTGCCTGCAAGTCTTTGCCCTGGGCAGAGTAGATCTGGATCAGCAACAAATACGCAGTGGCCCGCAGATGCTCGTTTTCAGCCCGCGCCGCAGATTGCAGCAAGCACTGGGCGTGGGCCTCTGCCGACATCCAATCCTCGGCGGCCCATGCAATTTCAGTCCTCAGCCACATCTCCAGCAAAATCACAGCCGGCTGGCGCATTCCCTTGGCCACGCTGGCCGAAATCGTGTCTGCCCTGCGGCTGGCCTCATCCAGATCACCCTGCCAGCAAAGCTCAAATGCATGCGTCAGGTCCAGCAGCGCGCGGGTTTTGCGATAAGGGCACAGCAAGGAGCGCACACTCCCGGGTTGCGAGGTGACTTGTTCGGGCAGCGCGGCAATCTGCGTCAACCGGTCGAGCGACAAAAAAGTGCCGTGGTAATACCGGTCGAGAAAACAGCGGTGCATTTCGGCATACCGCTGGTGGTAACGCGGCAAGCAGGATTCAGCCCACAGGCCCTGGGCTTCAAACATCCGGACCGAGCGCTCCAGTAACTCGGCCGCATTGTCAAAACTCTGGCTGCATGCATAGGCAACCCCGAGGTAGTTGCAGGCCATAGCCTCTGCCAGCGGATGGCTGGCTGGGCTGGACTGGCTGAGCTTCAAGGCCAGCATGGCGGCTTCCAGGCCATCGGCGCTGTGGCCCATCAGGCTCAGCACATTGGCTAAAGTGGTCAGGGCCTCGGCTTCGCCAGCGGCGTCCCCGTGGGTTTGGAACATCTGGGCGGCGCGCTCCGCCGTCTCACGGGCACGGCGCAGGCGCGAGAGCTGGCGGTCTCCCTGCGCAAGGTACAACAGGGCGCGAGCTTGGCCCGCGGCGTCGTTCTGCCGCTGGGCATGTAGCAGTGCGCTTTTGGAGAGCGTCTGGCTGAAGTCCACATCGCCGCGCATCAAGGCCGCCTGCGCTTGGAACAGCAGGGTGACGTGGGTCGGATCAGAGGACAAAAGCGGCGCGTCGGGCATGGGGGAGAGACAAGTAATCAACCCCACAGATTAGGCGGACGCACCGGCGCTGTCATCACCCGAACGGGTGAAATTTGCAAGTATTTGCAACCCGTTTGCGTTACTGCGTGAGCGCCATGGCTTTCACTTGCGCCCAGACGTGCATGCCAGGCTGGAGTTGCAGCTGTTGCACCGCACGCCGTGTCAGGCGGGCCCAAAGTGCTGTACCGCTCACGTCCAAGCGCACCAGGGCCTGGGCGGGTTGCTGGTCCGGCAGAATTTGCGCCACGGTGCACGCCACGGTGTTTTGAATGCTGCTTCCTGATGGGGCTTGGGTTGCAATGCTGACATCGCGGGCCAACACCCGCAAACGCACCCACTGCCCGGTTTGCAGCTTGGCATCAGGCACCCAGAAGGTGCCGCCATCAAATGCAATTTCGCTCAAATGCCACTGCGGGTCGTGGGATATCACACGCCCTGTCACAAGGCTCGCCGTCTCTCCACCGAGGCGGATCACAGGCTCCACCTGAGACAGCACGGTATCTACTGGGCCTATGACCATGACACGCCCTTGTTCCAGAACCACCAAGGTGTCCGCCAGGCGGGTGACCTCCTCGGTCGCGTGCGACACATACACCATCGGGATCTGGAGCTCGCTGCCGAGTTGTTCCAGCCACGGCAAGACCTCGCGCCGGCGGGCCTCGTCCAGAGACGCAAGGGGCTCGTCCAAAAGCAAAATCTGCGGGTTGGTCGCCAGCGCCCGTGCGATCGCGACACGCTGGCGCTCGCCACCGGAGAGGTCGGTCGTCCGCCGGTGCAAAAGTTTCGACAGGCCCAGGGTCTGAATCGCGAACTCAGGCGTCAGCAAGGGGCTGCCATCCATTCGGGGTGTAGCGCGCCGGCGGGCGAACTCCAAGTTACCCGCCACGTCCAAATGGGAGAACAGACTGGCCTCTTGAAACACATACCCCAGGGAGCGCCGGTAGGTAGGCAAAAAAACACCTGCGGACTCGTCTTGCCAGGTATGCCCGCCCACCTGCACCAGCGCTTGCGGCGAGCGCTCGAGACCAGCGATGCACCTCAAAACCGTCGTTTTGCCTGAGCCCGACGGCCCATACAGAACCGTGATGCCCTTTGACGGCAGCTCCATATCCACCACCAGGCTGAAGCCGGGTTTGGAGACATTCAATTGGATGCGGTTGAAACTGCGGTTGCCCATAGCGCTCAAGTCCGCAAACGGCTGCCACGCGGGTTGAGCCACCCCAGTGCTAGCAACACCACAAAAGAAAACAGCACCATGCCACCCGACAACCAGTGCGCCTGGGTGTATTCGAGTGCCTCCACATGGCCATAAATTTGGGTGGACACCACCCGGGTGCTCTCGGGGATATTGCCCCCCAGCATCAGCACCACACCAAACTCGCCCACCGTGTGGGCAAAGCTCAGTACAGCGGCACTCACCACACCGGGACGGCACAGCGGCAAGACTACATGCCAGAAAGTATCCCAAGGGGAGGCCCGCAGTGTGGCGGCGACCTCCAGCGGGCGCGGCCCCAAGCTTTCAAACGCATTCTGCAATGGCTGCACCGCAAACGGCAGGGAGTAAATCACCGAGCCTAGCACCAGCCCCGCAAAAGTGAATGGCAGCAAACCGATACCCAACCACTGGGTGAACTGACCGCCCCACCCCTGCGGCCCCAAGCTGACCAACAGGTAAAAGCCCAACACCGTGGGCGGCAACACCAAAGGCATGGCCACCAGTGCCCCTACAGCGCGACTCCACCAAGAGCCGGACCGGGCCAGCCACCAGGCCAACGGGGTAGCCACACAGAGCAACACAAGCGTGGTGACACTGGCCAGCTCCAAAGTGAGCCGGATGGCCGAAAAATCGTCCGAAGACAGCGGAAACGCAGCCACGGGCAAACTGCTACTCATAGCCCACCGCGCGCATCACCCGGCGGGCAGGCTCAGTGCGCAGATAGGCCAAAAAAGCCAAAGCGGCTACCTGACCTTGCCCGGGATTGAGGAGCACCGCATCCTGCCGCAAAGCCTGGTGCAAGTGGGCGGGCACCTGCCACGCGGAGCCATCCACCAAACGCCCATCCCGCATCACCTGAGACAGCGCGACAAACCCCACGGGCGCGTTACCACTTGCGACAAATTGGTAGGTTTGCGCAATGCTTTCACCCTGAATCAGCCGTCCTTGCAGGCCTTGCCACACCCCCCTCTGCTGCATCACCTGCATGGCGGCAGCGCCATAGGGGGCGGTTTTGGGGTCGGCCATGGCCACCCGCAAACCAGCAGCACCCAGCACCGCGCCCTGCGCGTCGACTACACCGGGCTGCGGACTCCATAAAACCAATCGGCCGGTAGCGTAGGTGAATTGGCTCGCCGCTACGGCCGCACCCTCCAGCACTAGGCGCGAAGGGGTTTCGTCGTCGGCGGATAAAAGCACTTGGTACGGCGCACCATTCTTGATCTGGGCGTATAGCTTGCCGGTGGCTCCTGGCACCAGGGTCACAGTGTGCCCGCTCACCCGCTTGAAGTCGCTGGCAATGGTTTGCGCCATCCCGGAAAAATTGGCGGCCACGGCCACCAACGCAGTGTCCGCCCGCACCGATGAGAGCACCCCGAGACTGAGCAGCCCCACACCCAATCCCAGCCGCAGCACCCATGAAATCACTGAATTAGCCATACGAGAAGATTAGCATTCGCCGCAACAAAAAAAGGGGCGCCGAAGCACCCCTTTTTTGCTACCAAAAATATAGCTACACCCGCATATTAAATGGGGGCTAGCACCCTTTTTTATGCCAAAGCCAAGCGCTGCGCCTTGCCTTGAAAGTGCTTGAGCACCCGTGGCAAGACCAACACACTCAGCACCACCACCAGCAATGTCACCGACATGGGGCGCTGCAGGAAGATCATGGCACTGCCTTCACCAATGGACATGGCGTTGCGCAGCTGCGCCTCTGCCAAAGGTCCGAGGATCATGCCCACAATCACCGGTGCCGTCGGAATATTGAATCGGCGCATCACCAAGCCCATAACCCCCACCACATACAGCAGCACCAGGTCAAAGGCGCTCTGGCGCATACCGTAAGTACCCACGGTGGCAAAAATCAGAATACCGGCGTACAGCTGGGCCTTGGGCACCTTCAGCAGCTTGACCCACAAGCCCACCATCGGCAAATTCAGCACCAGCAGCATGACGTTGCCGATGAACAGCGAGGCGATCAAGGCCCACACCAGCGCAGACGAGGTGGTAAACAGTTGTGGCCCGGGTTGGATACCGTAGTTCTGGAAAGCGCCCAGCAACACGGCCGTCGTGTTGGACACGGGAATGCCGAGCGTGAGCAACGGAATCAAGGCGGTGGTCACCGTCGCGTTATTGGCGGCTTCGGGGCCGGCCACACCTTCGATGGCACCTTTGGTACCGAACTCCGCAAGGTCGTCGCCTTTGGCAAGTTTCTTTTCTGTGGCGTAACTCAAGAAGGTTGGAATCTCTGTGCCGCCGGCAGGAATGCAACCAAAAGGTGCGCCAATCGCAGCACCACGGATCCAGGCGGGGATCGAACGCTTCCAATCACGGGCCGTCATGGTGACGCGACTGAGCTTGTTTTCGGTCTCGACCACCTTGCCCTCAAAGAGCACATAGTGCAGGGCCTCAGCCACCGCAAATAAACCAACCGCCACCAACACAATTTCAATGCCGTCCAGCAGCTCGGGCATGTTGCCGGTGTAGCGGGTTTGACCAGTGATCTGGTCCATGCCAATCAAGCCAATGGCTAAGCCCACAAACAGAGCAGTCAAGCCGCGCAATGTGCTCTGCCCCAACACCGCACTGACGGTGGTGAACGCCAAAAGCATCAAACAAAAATACTCGGGCGGGCCGAGCTTGACGGCGTATTCCGCCACCAGCGGCGCAAACAGGGTCACGACCACCGTGGCAATACTTCCAGCGACAAACGAGCCGATAGCCGCTGTTGCAAGCGCAGCACCTGCGCGGCCGCTCTTGGCCATCTTGTTGCCCTCCATGGCGGTCACCATGCTGGAGGTCTCACCCGGCGTATTGAGCAAAATGGAGGTGGTGGAGCCACCGTACATCGCGCCGTAGTAAATGCCGGCAAAAAAGATCATGGAGGCAGTGGCCTCCACCTGGGTGGTAATCGGCAACAACATCGCCACCGCCGTGGCAGGCCCGATGCCGGGCAACACGCCCACGGCAGTGCCCAGCGCACAACCCACAAATGCCCACAACAGGTTGACGGGGGTACCCGCCGTCGCAAACCCTTGAAGAAGTTGATTCCAGATTTCCATTACAACCATCCGCTTTGCGTCAAACCTGGCAAGCTGATGGCCAGAAACTTGGTAAACATCCAGTACACGGGTGCCGAGATCAGCAGACCGACCACGATATCCGTGATCCAGGTGCGGGCGCCGCCCAAGACCTGGCCTTGGGCCAGGCGCGCGCCCCGCGATGCCAACACAAAACACAGGGCGCAACTGGAGATGAACCCTATGGTGGTGATCAACGCTGCATTCACCAGCAAGCCCACCGACATCCAGATAAATCCGGGCCAGAAGGCGGGCTCGCTGTCTTCGTCATCTTCCATGTCGAGAAAGCCGCCCTTACGGACCTCCCACAGCAAGAAACCACTGCACAGCAGCAAAGCCACAGATACCACCCACGGAAGAAAGTCAGGGCCGATACCGGCGTAACCCGCTTCTGAGGGAATGACCCATGCGCCAGCACCCAGCCCGAGGGCTAGGAGCAGCACGCCCACTGCCACGGCGGCTTCTTGCCGCGCTTTCACGACCTGGCTCATCACAGCATTCCGGAGAGGTGCATCACGCCGCGCAGGCTGGAAAACTCGTTGTCCACAAATTCGTCAAACGCTTTGCCGGTCAACACCGCAGGGGTCCACTGGTTTTTCTCCAGCGCGTCAGCCCAGCCCTTGGTCTTGGTGACCTTGACGATCAGGTCTGTCAGTGCAGCACGCTGCTCGGCGGTGATGCCAGGCGCGCCATATACACCGCGCCAGTTACCCAACACCACGTCATAGCCTTGCTCGCGCATGGTCGGCACATTGATGCCGGGCAGGCGCTTCTCGGAAGTCACCCCGATGGCGCGCATCTTGCCCGCAGCAATGTACTCAGCGAACTCGCTGTAACCGCTACCACCAATCGTCACGTTACCGCCCAAAATAGCCGCAGTGGCTTCGCCGCCGCCACGGAACGCAACGTAGTTGACCTTTTTGGGGTCTACGTTGACCTTGGTCGCCAGCATGGAGGCACAAATGTGCTCTGTGGATCCACGCGAACCGCCACCCCACTTGACACTGCCGGGGTCTTTTTGCATTTGGGTGACCACGTCTTTCATGGTCTTGAGCGGAGAGTCGGCCGGCACCACGAACACGTTGTATTCGCTGGTGATACGGGCGATCGGGGTCACCTTGTCCAAGCCGACGGCAGGCTTGCTGGTGATGATGCCACCCAGCATTACCGCGCCCATCACCATCATGGCGTTAGGGTCGCCCTTGGCGGAATTCACAAACTGAGCCAAGCCGATCACACCGGCCGCGCCACCCTTGTTTTCGTATTGCACAGTGTCCACCAGCTTGGCGTCGATCAGTGCTTTGCCCAGGGCGCGGCCTGTGCCGTCCCAACCGCCGCCGGGGTTGGCGGGGAGCATCATTTTCAGATTGGTGGCTGCACGTGCCGACAAAGGCAGAGCACCGGCAGCAGCCATCACGGCCATGGATTTGAGGAAAGTATCGCGACGCATGGAGGTCTCCTGTGGTTATTGGTAGGGCCTATGATGCGGGCCGTGGCTGTCAAACGGCTGTCCAAATTCCCTAGGGGAAACCCGTAATTCGCACCCTGCTCTGGCCATGCATTTACTCTTGATCGAAGATGATCCCGCCCTGTTCACCACCCTGCAACGCAGCCTGGTACGTGCACAAATGCGGGTCGATGTCTGCAGCGATGGTGCACAAGCGCTCACCTACTGGAACACGCTCCAGCCCGATGTGGTGGTGCTCGACCTGAGCCTGCCGGGAGTAGACGGGCTCGACGTACTCAAGCAGGCGCGCCGCAGCGGCCTGCGCACGCCGGTTCTGATCCTGACCGCGCGCGGAACCGTCGGCGACAAAGTGCTGGGCCTGAATGCCGGTGCCGACGATTACCTGCCCAAGCCGTTTGACCTCGATGAGCTGGAAGCCCGCATACGCGCCCTGCATCGCCGCAATGCCGACAACCCGACACCCCAGAGCAGCGACCTGCTGGTCGGAGAGTTGCGGCTGGACCGCAACAGCGGCGCCATCTATCACCGCCACGAGGTCTTGGACTTGACCCCTCGGGAGTTGGCCTTGATGACGGCCCTGATGTTGCGCCCGGGCCATGCGGTCAGCAAAGAACGCTTATTTGAAGTGGTGTTTCCCGGTCAGGTGGATGTGCAGTTTGAAGCGATCGAGGTGGTGGTGTACCGCCTGCGCAAGAAGCTCACCGCCATGCGGGTCAGCCTGGTGACCCTGCGCGGTCTTGGCTATTTGCTCAAGGCCGACTGAGATGGCGAGCCGCCGCCCTGCGCCCTCATTACGCAAGAGCCTGTTGCTGGGTATCTTGATTCCTATTTTGCTGTTTGTATTGGTCGACACCTACAGCCTTTACCGGCAGGCGCTGGCCGCGGTCAACACGGCTTATGACAGGACGCTGCTCGCCTCTGCCAAAGCCATTGGCGAACTATTGGACATTGAAGGGAGAGGTGCAGATGCACGGCTCAGGGCGCAAGTCCCCTACTCCGCCCTTGAAGCGTTTGAGGCAGACAACCGCAGCCGCATGAGCTACCGGGTGTCTGACGCCAAAGGTCAATGGGTCGATGGCGAGCAAGACATCAAGGTCTGGACGGGTCAGCTGCCCCAGCAGGGCCCTTATGCCGCGCTGGTAGATTTTTACGACGACACCTTCCGGGGTGATGCGGTGCGGGTAGCCGTACTGCTGCAGCCGGTGGCCAGCGGGCGGGAGCGCACCATGGCCATGGTGCAGGTGGCAGAAACGCTGGAGCTGCGCCACACCCTGGCCCGGCAAATTTTGCTGGACACACTCCAGCGGCAGCTGATTTTGATCACCGTCATCACCGCGGTAGTAATGCTGGTGGTAGACCGTGCCACCCGCCCGGTGCGGCAGCTGAGCGAAGAGCTGGAGCAGCGCAGCGAGGACGACCTGACCGCCTTGCCTGCCGGCGAATTGCCGCTGGAAATTCAACCGCTGGCGGTGGCTACCAACCATGTGATGCACAAGCTGCAACACCTGCTGGACCACCAGAAGCGCTTTGTGCGTGATGCGGCACACCAACTCCGGACCCCATTGGCGGTGCTCAAGGTGCAGGTGCAATCCGCACTGCGGGGCGACATAGCCGCCCAGGACGGACTGAAAGAAATTGCCTCCACGGTCGACCGGGCCACCCAATTGGCCAACCAAATGCTCTCGCTGGCCAAAGTGGAACAAGTGCGCCAACAACAAGACTTTGCGGCCATGGACTGGGCCGAACCGGTCCGTACCATTGCGCTGGATTTGTCGGCCTTGGTAGGCGAAAAAGACCTCGACTTCGAACTCGTGACCGAGCCCTGTCCGGTGATGGCCCACGAATGGATGCTGCGGGAAACCATCCGTAACCTGCTGCACAACGCTGTGCGCCTATCACCGCAGGGCGGCGACTTGATGATCCGCTTGCAGCGAGATGGCGACTGGGCACAGCTCACAATTTCGGACAGCGGGCCCGGTATCAGTGATGCCTTGCGCATGCGGTTGTTTCAGCCATTTGCGGCCGGGAGCACTCACTCGGGGTCCGGCCTTGGGCTCACGATCACGCGGGAAATGGTGCTCGCGCTGGGGGGAACCATCCAGCTGAACAACCGGTATTCAGGGGACACCTGCACCGGACTGGATGCTTGTGTACGATTACCGCTCTATCTCAGCTGAAGTTTTCGCATGCAAAGCACCCGGATCGACAAGTGGCTGTGGGCCGCACGTTTTTTCAAAACCCGCTCGCTGGCCACGGATGCAGTCCAACTCGGCCGGGTGCAGTGGGAAGGCCGGGACGTCAAACCCGCCAAAGAGGTCAAGGCCGGCGACACCCTGACGATCTGGCAAGGCAAGGTCAAAAAAGTCGTGCAGGTGCTGCTCATCAGTGAGCAACGCGGCCCGGCACCTGTGGCCCAGCTGATGTACGCAGAAACCCCGGACAGCGTGCGCGACCGTCTAGCGGCCGCCGAGCAACAGCGGTTAAGCCCGGAGCCCGCCCACACGATCGCGGGCGGCCGCCCTACCAAGCGCGACCGGCGTGCCTTGCAAACCGGCTGGAACGAGCGCTGGAGCGCCTCGCTGGACTGAAGTCCCTACTGTGCTCAACCCCTGCGCCTGACCCGCAACCATCCGGTCGAAAGCGGCGATAATCGGGGGTTACTACTGAGGCACCGAGCATCCGGCAGGAGCGCCGCATCCCTCAGGGCCCCCGCCATAGAACGACATTTGGAAAGCCCTTCTGCATGACCGCCCTCACCCCCGTATCCATTTCCCCCGTTGAAGACATCGTGGCCGACATGCGCGCCGGCCGCATCGTGATTCTGGTGGACGAAGAGGACCGTGAAAACGAAGGCGATCTGGTTCTCGCCTCGGACCACGTCACGCCCGAAGCGATCAACTTCATGGCCCGTTTCGGCCGTGGCCTGATCTGCCTGACCCTGACCCGCGAACGCTGCGAGCACCTGAAGTTACCCCCGATGGCGGCACGCAACGGCACGGTGTACAGCACCGCTTTTACCGTATCTATTGAAGCCGCCGAAGGCGTGACCACCGGCATTTCTGCCGCAGACCGTGCAACAACCGTGCAGGCAGCAGTGGCGAAAAACGCGGTGGCGACCGATCTGGTGCAACCCGGCCACATTTTCCCGCTACAGGCGGTGGACGGTGGCGTCCTCATGCGCGCAGGCCACACCGAAGCCGGTTGCGATCTGGCGGCCATGGCCGGCTGCAGCCCCTCGGCCGTGATCTGCGAGATCATGAAAGACGACGGCACTATGGCCCGTCTGCCCGACTTGCAGCTGTTCGCAGCTGAACACGGCCTGAAAATCGGCACGATCGCCGACCTGATTGAACACCGCAGCCGTGTCGAATCGCTGATCGAGCCCGTGGGCAGCCGTACCATGAAAACGGCGTACGGTGAATTCACCGCCCACGCATTCAAAGACAGCACCGGACAAGGCGTGCATCTTGCACTTGTCAAGGGCGAGTGGGACGCCGGCACTGTGGTGCCAGCGCGTGTGCATGAGCCGCTCTCAGTGCTGGACGCTTTGGAGGTCAATCGCAGCATGCACTCCTGGAGCCTGGATGCGGCTCTGGCTTATATCGCCGCTGAAGGCAAAGGCGTGGTGGTACTCCTCAATTGCGGCGAAAGCGGCGAACAG
Organism: Rhodoferax potami; assembly: GCF_032193805.1. Lineage (NCBI taxonomy): Bacteria > Pseudomonadati > Pseudomonadota > Betaproteobacteria > Burkholderiales > Comamonadaceae > Rhodoferax > Rhodoferax potami. Next base: position 430,338 of record NZ_JAVBIK010000001.1, read on the forward strand.
TTGCTTTGCCAATTTGAAGGCACCGCACGCGCATCGCAAGCGCCTGAACGGGGCCGCATGGACCTGCGCACTTACGGCATTGGCGCCCAGATTCTGCTCAAGTGCGGTGTGCAGAAAATGCAACTCATGGGAAGCCCGCGCCGCATGCCGAGCATGACCGGCTACGGCCTCGAAATCACCGGCTACATCAGCAAATAACTCGAATAAAGGAATCACCCATGTTTGGCGCAGACAAAGGCACCGCAGCCTCCGACCGTTTGAACGGCAAGAAACTCAACATTGGCATCGTGCAGGCCCGCTTCAATGCGGACATCACCAATGCATTAGCCAACGCCTGCAAAACCGAATTGCTGGCCTTGGGCGTATCCGAAAAAGATATTGACCATGTCACCGTACCCGGTGCCCTGGAAGTGCCAGTGGCGCTACAAGCCATGGCGGAAAAAGGCACTTACGATGCGCTGATCGCGCTGGGCTGCATCATCCGCGGCGAAACCTACCACTTTGAGCTGGTGGCGAACGAATCCGGTTCCGCCGTGACCCGCGTATCTTTGGACTACCAGATCCCCGTGGCCAATGCGATTCTCACCACCGAGAACCTCGAACAAGCCGTAGCCCGCCAGACCGATAAGGGGCGCGATGCTGCCCAAGTCGCCGTTGAAATGGCCAACCTGTTGGAGAGCATCTGATGAGCGATACCCCCAGCACCTCCGCGGCCAAGCGCCCTCCCCGTCAGAGCCGCACCGGCCTGACCACCACCGGCGCCCGCAAAGCAGGCAGCAAATCCAACCGCACCCGCGCCCGCGAATTCGCGCTGCAAGGCCTTTACCAAAGCCTGGTGGGTCGCAATGCGGTGGACGACATTGACCCGTTCACCCGTGACCTGGCCGGTTTCGCCAAAGCGGACGCTGTGCATTTCGATGCCTTGCTGCACGGCTGCGTTGCCCAAGCGGAAGAGCTTGACGCCCTGATCATTCCGGCATTGGACCGTCCTATGGCCGAGATTTCGCCGGTCGAACACGCCATCATGTGGATTGGTGCTTACGAGTTGAAGCATTGCCTCGATGTGCCATGGCGCGTGGTGCTCAATGAGTGCATCGAACTCGCCAAAGAATTCGGCGGCACCGATGGTCACAAATACGTCAATGGCGTGCTCAACGGCATTGCCCCCCAGCTGCGCGCCGTGGAAATCGACGCCGAACGCAACAAAAAACCCGCTGCCTGACCCCACGACCGCCACGATGCACATTTCCTCACGCGCACAGAACATTGAGCCGTTTTATGTGATGGAGGTTGCCAAGGCAGCTTCTGCCCTGGCTGCACAAGTGGCGCACAGCGATGCGCCTATGGTGTTCCTCAATATCGGGGAACCCGATTTCACTGCACCGCCCCTAGTGCAAGCGGCCGCCGAACAAGCGATTCGCGATGGCGTCACCCAATACACCGCGGCCACCGGCCTGCCTGCGCTGCGCGAATGCATCAGCGCCTGGTACGCCAGCCGCTTTGGCGTGCAAGTGGCGCCGGAGCGCATCGTGGTCACGGCAGGAGCCTCCGCGGCGCTGCACCTGGCCTGTCTGGCCCTGATTGAGCCGGGCGACGAAGTCTTGATGCCGGACCCCAGCTACCCGTGCAACCGCCATTTTGTGAGCGCCGCCGAGGGCAAGGCTGTGCTGCTGGAAACCTCGGCACACGAGCGCTACCAGCTCAGCGCCGCCAAAGTGGAGGCTGCTTGGGGCCCGCGCACACGCGGTGTGCTGCTGGCTTCGCCATCGAACCCCACAGGCACCTCGATTCACCCTGACGAACTGCGCCGCATCCATGCGGTAGTGCAGGCCAAGGGTGGCGTCACTTTGATCGACGAGATCTATCTGGCACTCAGCCATGACGACCAGTTCGGTCACACTGCGCTGGCGCTGGATGACCAAGTCATCAGCATCAACAGCTTCAGCAAGTACTTCAACATGACGGGTTGGCGCTTGGGCTGGATGGTGGTTCCGCAAGACCTGGTGCCGGTGATTGAGCGCCTGGCCCAAAACCTGTTCATCTGCCCCAGCACCATCGCCCAGCATGCGGCGCTGGCATGCTTCGAGCCGGAGAGCATTGCGCTCTACGAGGCCCGCCGCGCTGAGTTCAAAGCGCGTCGCGACTATTTCATTCCGGCCCTGCGTGATCTGGGTTTCAATATTCCGGTGGAGCCCGACGGAGCCTTTTATGTGTGGGCTGATTGCTCGGAACTTTGCGCGCGACTCGGGCTCCAAAGCAGCTGGGAGTTTGCCTTTGAAGTCATGAACCGTGCCCATGTAGCGATCACGCCCGGTCGGGACTTCGGTACCGCGCAGACGGCCCAGTTTGTCCGCTTTTCGACCGCCAGCTCGATGCAACAATTAGAAACAGCCATCCAGCGTTTGCGTGCGATGCTCACATCCGTTTAAGCCCTCACACCATGAACCAAGACCTTTCCATCCTGCACCTGATCCTGAACGCGAGCATCGTGGTCCAGGCCGTCATGGCCTTGTTGATGCTGGTATCGATTGCCAGCTGGGCCGCCATCTTCCGCAAGCTGTTTTCGCTGAAACGCATCAAAACCCAAAACGAAGCTTTTGAACGCGATTTCTGGTCGGGCTCCAGCCTCAATGATCTGTTCAACGCAGCGAGTCGCAATGCCCAGACCTGTGGCCCGATGGAGCGTATTTTTGCCAGCGGCATGCGCGAATTTCAAAAGCTGCGCGAGCGCCGTGTCAGCGATGTCGGCACCTTGATGGACGGCGCACGCCGTGCGATGCGCGCCAGCTTCCAGCGTGAGATGGACGAGGTCGAAAGCAACCTGTCCTTTCTGGCATCGGTCGGGTCGGTGTCGCCGTATGTGGGTTTGTTCGGCACCGTGTGGGGCATCATGCACGCCTTCACCGGCTTGGCATCACTGCAACAAGTGACCTTGTCGACCGTGGCGCCCGGTATTGCAGAGGCCCTAGTGGCTACCGCCATCGGCCTGTTTGCAGCGATTCCGGCGGTGGTGGCGTACAACCGCTTCGCCCGCGACCTGGACCGCATCGCCATCCAGCAAGAAACCTTCATCGAAGAGTTTTCGAACATCCTGCAACGCAACGTGAGCGCCCAGCCTGCGCCGGCAGCCCGCTAAGCCGCACAAGGAATCAACATGCCTGCTGTCGCCGGACGTGGCCGTGGTCGCCGCACCATCAACGAGATCAACATGGTGCCCTTCATCGATGTGATGTTGGTGCTCTTGATCATCTTCATGGTGACCGCACCCTTGATTACCCCCAGCGTGATTGACTTGCCCAGCGTGGGCAAGGCATCGCGCCAGCCCGATCAGATCATCCAGGTGACCCTGACCAAGACCGAATCGCTCGAGGTCAAAGTAAAAGAAAAAACCTCGTCTGTGGCACTCAAAGACCTGGCCGCCACCGTCAAGCAGGCACAAGGCACGGGCGACGGGGCTGCGCCAGCCAACTCGGCAGTGGTGATCAGTGCCGACAAGAACGTGAAATACGAGAGCGTGGTCAAAGTCATGGACACCTTGCAGCGTGCAGGCATTCAGCGGGTCGGCTTGTCCGTCCAGCTGGCCAACTGAGTCTCCGATCTGCACCATGCCCTCTGCTGATACCCGACAGGAATTTGCGCCGCCCCACACACCGGGCATGTTGCGCGCGCTGGTCATGGCCTTGGTGGCGCATGCGGCGCTGGTGGCGGTGCTGGCAATTGGCGTGGCCTGGAAACGCGAACTCCCGCCCGCCACCGTAGAGGCCGAGCTGTGGTCTACGATTCCGCAAGAGGCGGCGCCCCCGCCACCGCCGGAAGAGCCACCAGAGCCTGCCGTCGAGCCTGAGCCAGTCCCTAAGCCAACGCCGACTCCCCCTCCGCCCGCGGTGAAACCCGCAGAGCAGGAAGCGCCTAGCAAGGCGGACATCGCGTTGGCCAAAGAAAAAGAGCGACGTATCGCCGAAGAAAAGCAAAAGGAATTGCAAGCGCAAAAGGCAGAGGCGCGCAAAGCCCAAGAAAAACGCGAACTCGAAAAGCAGGCTCAGGAAAAAGCGGCCAAAGAGAAGCAAGACAAAGCCCGTGCCCAGTTGCGCGAAAAAGAGCAGCTGGAAAAAGAAAAGCTCGCCAAAGAGAAAGCCGCACGCGAGGCGAAAGAAAAAGCTGACAAAGCCAAACTGGCCGACGCCGCGAAACTGAAGGCGCAAAAAGCGGCCAAAGAGGATGCCAAGCGCACCGAAGAGCTGCGCCAGCAACAAATCGCCCGCATGACCGGTCTGGCGGGAGCCAGCGGCAGTGGTGCGCCAAGCTCCACCGGTACCGCCGCGAAGAGCTCAGGCCCCGGGGCGAACTACAGCGGGCGCATCCAGGCGGCAGTCAAACCCAACATCACGTTCACCGACACGATTGTTGGCAACCCCAAAACTGAGATTGAAGTGAGCCTGAGCGCAAGCGGCGAAATCTTGAGCAAGCGCGTCATCAAACGCAGCGGCAACAAGGCCTGGGATGACGCGGCCGAAAATGCGATCGACAAAACCCGCAAGTTGCCGCTGGACGACGGCAAGGTTTGGTCGCCAATGATCATCGTGATCTCGCCGCAGACCCTGGTCGGCCCTTAACCCGCTCAGTTCTGCTCTGTTTTTGATAGCTACTGGCGCAATGATCTAGTGCGACAGCGGCCTTTTTCATCAAAAATCAGTCGTAGGCAATCGCGGCCACTCCCCCATTGGCCTGTGCACGCCAGCTCGCAAGGGCTGCGTCTGTGGGGTAGAACTTGGCTGCTTCGCCCAGATGCAAATCAGCCGCTGCCTGCTCTACCTGATGTGCGCCTGCCGCACTGCACACCAACTGCAGGCGGACTGACAGGCCGCGCACCGTTTCCCCATGTTCGGTTGTTTCGCGCACAGCAGGAAACTCGCGCACCAGGGCCGCCACATCGGGCGCACGTCCCTGGGCATCGAGCTTCACCGGCACACGCAGGTACTTGCCAAACTTGCAGCGTGCCTGCTCCAGGCTCCAGATGTGCTGTACCGTCAATTGCATACCGCCCGAGAAGCGGTCCGGCATGGCCTTGCCTTCCACGATGATGAGCTCATCGTCCTTCAACAAGTCTTTGTAGGTATTGAGCAGCGCCTCGCTGGCGCGCGCCTCGATCATGGCGGATTTGTCGTCGAGCTTGAACAGGGCCAGTTTGCCGCGCTGCCCGTTGATCACCCGCAATTCGGTCACGATACCGGCCAGCAACTGGGGCTCGCGGGAGTCTTTGAGCTCTTCAATCGGCAGGCGGGCGAATTTGCGGACCTCGGTGGCAACTTCGTCAAACAAGTGGCCGGACAAGTAGAAACCGACGGCCGTTTTCTCTTGGGTCAGGCGCTCTTTCACGCCCCAAGGCGTGACCTCCACCAAGTCGGGCTCTTGCGTGCTGGATCCATGGTCGTCGTCACCGCCCATGTCAAACAGGCCCACCTGGTTGGCGTTGGCGGCCGACGCAGCGGCAAACTCAAACGCCCGGTCCATGGAGGCGACCAACTCTGCCCGGTTCAGGTGCAGCGAATCAAAAGCCCCGGCCTTGATCAGCGCCTCCACGCATCGCTTGTTCATGCGGCTGCGGTCCACCCGGCGGGCGAAGTCAAACAGGCTCTTGAACGGGCCGGCTTCTTCGGTCGGGCCTCTGCCCTCGCGCGCGGCCACGATGGCCAGAATCGCCTGCTCGCCGGTGCCCTTGATGGCACCCAGCCCGTAGCGAATCTCTTTGTTCGAAATCGGCTCGAAGCGATAAAAGCCGCGGTTGATATTGGGCGGCTCGAAGCTCAGGCCCATCTTTTCAGCGTCTTCAAACAACACCTTGAGCTTGTCGGTGTCGTCCATTTCGACTGTCATGTTGGCGCAGAAGAACTCGGCGGTGTAATGCACCTTGATCCAGCCGGTGTGGTATGCCAGCAAGGAGTAGGCCGCCGCATGCGACTTGTTGAAGCCGTAGCCGGCAAACTTTTCCATCAAGTCAAAAACCTCATCGGCCTTCGCTTCGGGGATGCCGTGGGTCTTGAACGCACCGGCGCGGAAAATTCCGCGGTGCTCGTCCATTTCCTCTTTCTTTTTCTTGCCCATGGCGCGGCGCAGCAAGTCGGCGCCGCCGAGTGAGTAGCCGCCCAGAATCTGGGCGGTCTGCATCACCTGCTCCTGGTACACCATGATCCCGTAGGTCTCGGAGAGCATCTCAGCCACCGCAGGGTGCGGATACTCCACGACTTCGCGCCCGTGCTTACGCGCCACGAAACTCGGAATCAGGTCCATAGGGCCGGGACGGTACAAGGCGTTCAGGGCAATCAGGTCTTCCAGGCGGCTGGGCTTGGCGTCGCGCAACATGCCCTGCATGCCGCGACTTTCAAACTGGAACACCGCCTCGGTTTTGCCTTCGCTGAACAGCTTGTAGACCTTGGCATCGTCGAGCGGCAGGTTCTCATACGCAAACTTTTCCTGCCCCGGATGGCGCTTGCGGATGAACTCGGCCGCAATTTCCAGAATGGTGAGCGTGGCCAAGCCCAAAAAGTCGAACTTCACCAGGCCGATGGCTTCCACATCGTCCTTGTCATACTGGCTGACCGCGGACTCGCTGCCGGGCTGCTGGTAGAGCGGGCAGAAGTCGGTGAGCTTGCCCGGCGCAATCAACACGCCCCCGGCGTGCATGCCGATGTTGCGGGTCATGCCCTCGAGCTTGCGGGCCATCTCCAGCAGGGTTTTGACGTCCTCTTCTTTGGCTTCGCGCTCCGCCAGAATCGGCTCGGCTTCGGTGGCATAAACGTATTTGTCGCTCTTCTTGCCATCGGTGGGTGGCAACTGCAACGTCACGTTGGTGCCCGGCTTGTTGGGGATGAGCTTGCTGATGCCGTCGCAAAAGGTATAGCTCATGTCCAGCACACGGCCCACATCGCGCACCACGCCGCGGGCCGCCATCGTACCGAAGGTGGCAATCTGGCTCACGGCGTCTTTGCCGTATTTGTCTTTCACATAGTCGATCACCAGGTTGCGGTTGGTCTGGCAAAAGTCGATGTCGAAGTCGGGCATGGACACCCGCTCCGGGTTCAAAAACCGCTCGAATAGCAGGTTGTAGCGCAGGGGGTCCAGGTCGGTAATCTTGAGGGCATACGCCACCAGCGAGCCGGACCGGAGCCGCGCCCGGGCCCCACCGGGCAACCGTTGTTCTTGGCCCAATTGATGAAGTCGCCCACGATCAAAAAGTAACCGGGGAAGCCCATTTTCAAAATGGTCCCCAACTCAAACTCCAAGCGCTCCACATAGCGCGGCATCTCAGCCGCCCGCTCCTGCTCGTTGGGGTAGAGGTGCACCATGCGCTCGTTCAACCCCTCAAACGAGGCGTAGCGGAAATACTCTTCGGGCGTCATTCGCTGCCCGTTGACTTCGGGGGTTGGGAAGGCGGGCAACTGCGGCTTGCCCAGCACCAGCGTCAGGCTGCAGCGCTTGGCGATCTCAATCGTGTTGGCGATTGCCGAGGGAATGTCGGCAAACAGCTCCTCCATCTGGGCTGCGCTTTTGAAATACTGTTCACGGGTGAAACGGCGCACGCGCTTGGGGTTGCTCAAGATCTCGCCATCGGCGATACAGATGCGGGCTTCGTGGGCCTCAAAATCGTCCTGCTCCGCGAACTGGATGGGGTGGGTCGCCACCACCGGCAGCTTCATGCGGGCCGCCAACTTCACCGCGGCGACCACATGCGCCTCATCATCCGCGCGGCCTGCGCGCTGCAGCTCAATGTAAAAGCGGTGGGGGAAGACGCCCGCCAACTGCAGCGCAACATCGTGCGCACGGGCAGTGTCGCCCTGCACCAGCGCTTGGCCCACCGGCCCGGCTTGTGCGCCTGAGAGTGCAATCAAGCCTTCGTTGAGCTCTTTGAGCCAAGCCATCTTGATGACGGCCTGGTTCTTCACCACGTTTTGCGTGAATGCGCGCGCAATCAGCTCCGAGATGTTCAGGTAGCCCTGCTTGTTTTGCACCAGCAAGATGATGCGGGTGACGGCTGTAGCGTCGCCACCCAAGCCTTCGAGAATGATTTCTGCGCCTATGACCGGCTTCACACCTTTGCCACGGCCACCTTTGTAGAACTTGATCGCTCCGAACAGGTTGTTCAGGTCGGTGATGGCCAGCGCGGGCTGCCCGTCTTTGGCCGCCATTTTGATGACATCGTCGATGCGGGTGGTTCCGTCGACGACAGAAAACTCAGTGTGAAGGCGCAGGTGTACAAACATGCCCTGATTGTAGGTTTGGGCCACCATTTAAAATCAGCAGGTGAACACCGTACTGAATATCTCCACCTACAAATTCGTCCCGCTGCCCGACGCCGCCGCTTTGCGCGAGGTTTTGCTAGGCCGTGCACAGGCCCTGCAGCTCAAAGGCACCATCCTGCTCGCGGAGGAAGGCATCAATATGTTCCTCGCCGGTCCGGCAGACGATGTGCGTAGTTTTGTCACCCAGCTCCAGCAAGACCCGCGGTTTGCCGATATTGCGCCCAAGGAGAGCTGGTCAGACACCCAGCCGTTCAGGAAGATGCTGGTGAAGGTGAAGGGTGAAATCATCCGCATGAACCACCCCACCATCAAGCCTGCTGACGGGCGCGCGCCCGCGGTGGCACCTGCTACTGTCAAGCGCTGGCTGGATCAAGGCCATGACGACAACGGCCGCCCGGTGGTCACCCTGGATACGCGCAACGACTTTGAAGTCGATGAAGGCACTTTTGAGGGTGCGATCGACTGGCGTATCACCAAGTTCACCGAATTTCCGGACGCCTTCCGCGCCCACCTGGACGAACTCAAAGACAAAACCGTGGTGAGCTTTTGCACCGGGGGCATCCGCTGCGAAAAAGCGGCCATCCTGATGCGCGAAGAAGGCCTAGAACACGTCTACCAGCTCGAAGGCGGCATCCTCAAGTACTTCGAGGAGACCGACGGCAGCCACTACCAGGGTGGCTGCTTTGTGTTTGACGAGCGCCGGGCCCTGAGCGCGGATCTGCAGGCCACCGGCCTGCAAAGCAGCAGCGAGGCCTGAGCAGCTAGCGCTGCACCTGGGGGACGCCAGCAGACAGATTGGTGCGCTTGAGCCACGCAAACACCGAGTCCACCGTGATGGTTTCGATGCGGTCGGCATAGCGCTTTTCGTCCGGATGGTCGTCAAACGCCACGTTGGCTTTCGTCATGCGAGCTCCCAGCCGAACCAGCGGCGTGATGGTCAGGGTCGTCGGCTGATAGGCGGTGCGCTGCAGCCAAGCCTGCGCCTGCGTGCGGCTGGTCACCGGCTCGGTGCTGGCCGCCGTCATCGCAAAGGCCAGTGTCTCAATGGCCCACTGATTGCTCTGCTGGTACTTCTGCGACCACGGGTAGCTGACCATGTTGTAGCGCGGCTCGTGCAGCACCAAGGACCGCGGCCCATCCAGCAACACTTTCAGCATCGCCGCCTCTGCTTGCGGATTGAGCGCGACCCAAGCTGCCTCGTATTGCCAGAGGTCGTCCAGGAAGAACTCCCCGAGCCCTTGCCGGTAAATGCCCGACTCCGCCGTCCCGCACATATTGAGTTTGTGCACCACCCGCCAGACATGCGCTCCATCGGGGGTGTCTTGCCGGTACACAAACCCGAGGTGCGAGTAGCGCACACCGTATTTGGTTAGGTCCTGGCCGGCGCGCGCCATGACCACCACCTTGGCACCGCTGGCATCCAGCGCCTGCAGCGTTTTCAAGGCCAGGGTCATGGACTTGTCCACCTTGGCGGGCGTCAGGTCCTGAGGCTCATCACAAGTCCTGCCTGCCTGCGCTTGGCCGGCACACGCCAGGGCGACCACTCCTGCCGCCACCCATCGCTGCAGGTACATAAGGCGGCTCACTGGCTCACGCGTTCGTTGTGCAACAAAGCTTTGCCGATTTCGTTGGGCACAAACGCAATCACCTTGCCCGCCACCGACAACACCACGCCGGTGCTGATCACGCTGACAAAAACAGAGGTGCCCACGGCGGTAGAGGCACCGGAGGCTGTTTTGCCCGACACCTCCACGCTGGCGCGTGCGCCGTCCGACACCCGCTCGAGCAGATAGACCGTGCCTTTGGCCGAGGCCTCTACGCCCTTCACCACCAACACCGCGCCTGCGGTGGAAAACGCCACAGGAATGGCGATCACCGCACCCGCGCTCGCACCGACAACCGAAGCCACTGGCATGGCGCTGATAGCACTGAACGCCGAAGCATCGGTCTGCGAATAAGCATGAAAAGGCACCATAGCGCCCACAAATATTGCGCAAGAAGCTATGAATTTAGTAGCAAAACGGATCGTCAAAATGGAACTCCGATAGTCTGAGAGTCCACAGCTTACGCATTTTTCAAGCACACACAAAAAAGCCCGCAGAAGCGGGCTTTTTTGCGGTCAGGCCCCGAGGGCCTGCAAGCGGCTTTATGCCTTCAGCTTGGCGGCAATGGATGCCACGCGTGCGCCGTAGGCTTTGGCGGTGTCCAGATCGCCTTGGGGGATGTCTTCCGCTGGGCTGGTGGGGCCGACTTGGGCCATCACGCCGGAGTTGGAGCCGATGCGGTTGATGGTGCCGTCGTTCATGGCAGGCTGGCCCACCCAGATCATGCCGTGCTGCTGAGACAGAGTGATGAAGTACTGGATAGTGGACAGCTTGTCGCCGCTAGGGCTTGCGGAAATGGTGAAGCCGCCAGCAACCTTGTCTTTCCAGGCGGTGGTGAACCAACGCTTGCTGGATGCATCTGCAAACTTTTTGAACTGCCAGGAGGCCATGCCCATGTACGTGGGGGAGCCGAAGATCACCGCGTCAGCGGCATCCAGCGTGGCCCACTGGGCATCGGTGATCTCGCCATTGGCGTCGATGGTGATCAGCTCGGCGCTCGCGCCTTCCGCCACGAATTGCGCTACGCGCTGGGTGTGACCGTAACCGGAATGGAATACAACTGCTACTTTTGCCATTTTGTGAACTCCTAAGTAAAAAGACTCAAAGAAAGGCATCCGCACCCTGCGGACACCCGAAAAAAATCAGGCTTCCAAATCGAAAACCAGCACTTCTGCATCATGCGCTGCGTCCAGCACCAAGCTGCTTTCAGCACTCAGCAAAGCGGCATCACCCGTCTGCAAGGGCGTGCCGTTCACCGACACCGAGCCGCGCAGCACCTGCACATAGCCTTTGCGAGCAGGGTCCAGTGCAAGGGTCGCAGTTTCAGCGCCATCCAGCAAACCGCTGTACAACTTGGCGTCCGCATGGATCAGCACACTGCCTTCCGCGCCGTCAGGCGAGGCCACCAACTTAAGCAGGCCCTGCTTGTCCGCTGCAGCAAAGGTTTTTTGCTCGTAGCTCGGTGGAATACCGGTCACATTGGGCTCGATCCAGATCTGGAAGAAATGGGTGGTGTCATTCGGCGCGTGGTTGAACTCGCTGTGCGTCACACCGGTGCCGGCACTCATGCGCTGTACATCACCGGGCGGAATGCCCTTGATGTTGCCCATGCTGTCTTTGTGGGCCAAGTTGCCCGACATGACGTAGCTGATGATCTCCATATCGCGGTGACCATGGGTGCCAAAACCGGTGCCGGGCGCGATGCGGTCTTCATTGATCACCCGCAGATTGCCCCACCCCATGTGCGCGGGGTCGTAGTACCCGGCGAACGAAAAGCTGTGGAAAGACTTGAGCCAGCCGTGGTCGGCGTAGCCTCTGTCCTGCGATTTGCGTACGGTCAACATATGAAGTGCCTCTGGTCTCGTATGGCTTGAACTTTAGGCCTCGACCAGGCCTTTTCCATCCATACCGTTTGATGGCATCATTCAAAAAAACTCAACTTAAGGGTATCGATCATGCAAACGGCACGCGACTTCCTCACCCCTGACGCCCTCTCCATGCTGCAGACCATTGCCGAGGCCGGCAGCTTTGCCGCCGCCGCGCGGGACATGGGCATGGTGCCCAGCGCCCTGACCTACCGGGTGCGCCAAATCGAAGACGCATTGGACGTGCTCTTGTACGACCGCAGCTCCCGCCAGGCTAAGCTCACTGCTGCCGGAGCGGAGTTGCTGCGGGAAGGTGCACGCCTGCTGGAAGAAATTGACGCGGTGGCCAACCGTGTCAAACGCGTGGCCACCGGCTGGGAGCCGCAACTCACGATTGCGATTGACACCGTGATCTCCAAGCCGGTCATGATGGAGATGTGTGACAACTTTTTCAGCCAGTCCCCGCCCACCCGTATCCGCCTGCGCGAAGAGACCCTTTCCGGCACGCTGGAGGCGCTCACCACCGGTCAGGCCGATCTGGCCATTGGGGTCGGGGCGGACTCGGCGCGCACCGCCGGTGTACACAGCAAACCCATGGGGTCGATCAGCTTTGTTTATGCGGTCGCCCCGCACCACCCGCTCGCACAAGCCCCGGAGCCGCTGAGTGATGAGCTGATTCAAAAACACCGGGCGGTCGCCGTGGCCGACTCGGTGCAACGCGGCGCGGGCCAAACCTTTGGCCTGCTCAGCGGGCAGGATGTGTTCACCGTGCCCACCATGCACGCCAAGCTCGACGCCCAATTGCGCGGCCTGGGCGGCGGCAACCTGCCCCGCTGTATGGCAGACGCCTACATACAAACCGGCCGCTTGGTTGTGAAGAAAACCGAGCGCCCCCAACGCAACGTGCCGCTGCACTACGCCTGGCGGCAAACCAAAACCATCAACCAAGGCAGGGCCTTGCAATGGTGGCTCAGCCAACTCGAAAGTGAGACCACCCGCAGTGCCTTGCTGGATGAGCATCGCAGCAGTTAAACGATTTACGCCCCGTGGCCAGCGTGTATAAAGAGGCTATTACAACCAACGGAGACTGTGCCCATGACAACATCCCGACACATCGCCATCGTGGGGGGTGGCATGGCCGCCATCACCTGCGCACGTACCCTGGTACAGGCCGGCCACAAGGTCACCGTTTTCGAGAAAAGCCGCGGGCCCGGTGGCCGCATGTCCACCCGCGAAAGCGCCTTCGGCACCTTTGACCACGGGGCCCAGTACTTCACGGTGCGCGACACCCGTTTCACCCAAGCCCTGCAAACCACGCCCGGCCTGTGCCGCCCCTGGAGTGCGAACGCGGTACGCGTGCTCGACTCCCATGGCCGTGTGGCCGCCGCCGCCCTGCCCGGGCGCGATGCGCACTGGGTGCCCGCCCCCGGCATGAACGCGCTGGTGCGCGCGTGGGCACAACCCCTGGCGGATGCCGGGCAGCTGCTGGTCAACACCCGCGTGACCGCGCTCGAACAAGACGCCCTGCACAAAAAGAAATGGCAGCTGCGTACCTCGGGTGACGCGGGCAGCAGCCATGTCTATGGCGGCTTTGACGAGGTAGTGCTCGCCATCCCTCATCCCCAAGCCCAGGAACTACTGGCCACCACCCCCAAGGGCGCAGCGCTGGCCAAGAAAACCTCCAAAGTCTCTGTCGCCCCCTGCTGGACCCTGATGCTGGCCTACCCCCAAGCGGTGCAGCCCGGCCTCACCACCCTGGGCCCGCAGTGGAACGCCGCCCGCAGCACCCACCACCGTGTGGCCTGGTTGTCGCGGGAATCGAGCAAACCCGGCCGCGGCAAGGTCGAACGCTGGACAGTGCAAGCCAGTGCAGCCTGGTCGCAAGAGCATTTGAATGACACGCCTGACCGTATCCAGGCCAAATTGATCAAGGCTTTTGCCGAGATCACCGGCATTCGCGCAGAACCCGCCCACGCCCAAGTACACCGCTGGCTGTATGCCAAAACCGAAGCCCCATTGGGCGAACACTTTTTGTGGGACAGCAAAGCCGGCATCGGCCTATGCGGCGACTGGTGCATTGGCCACCGGGTGGAAGATGCGTTTGTGTCGGGCCTGGAACTCGCGCTGAAAGTTGCTTAAATCTGGTGAATTGAGCGCCGCCGGGCCGAAGAGCGTGGGGGCAACGTACCGGGGCCGCTTTGCCCCCTCCCCCACGGGCCCGCTGCATGCGGGCTCTTTGCTTGCTGCGCTGGCCAGTTGGCTGGATGCCCGTGCCCACGGCGGGCAGTGGTTGGTGCGCATTGAAGATGTCGACACCCCGCGCTGCATAGCAGGCGGTGGTGAATTCATCCTGCATCAGCTCGCAAGCGTGGGCCTGGTGCCCGACGAGCCGCCGGTCTGGCAAAGCCAGCGAAATCATCTCTACCGGCAGGCGCTCGACACACTGATCGCGGCCGGAGATGCCTACCCCTGCGCCTGCTCCCGCAAAGACATTGCCCAGGCACTGGCGCAAATGGGCGCGGGCAAGGCGCGTAACGGAGAGCTGATCTACCCCGGCACCTGCCGCCACGGTTTGCAAGGGCGTGAAGGCCGTGCGTGGCGCCTGCGCACCGACGCTCATAGTTTTAAGCCAAAAAGCCCTCTAGCTCACATATCAACTGCGCCACTAGCTCCTGATTTCATAGCAAATGTGAATGATGACGGTCTATGGACATGGCATGACCGACGCCTCGGTGAGCAGCAGCAAGACCTTGCCCGCGAGGTGGGCGACTTCGTGTTGTTGCGGGCAGACGGCTTGTGGGCCTACCAGCTGGCGGTGGTGGTGGACGATGCCGACCAGGGCATCACCCACATCGTGCGGGGCGAAGACTTGGCGGACAACACCGTGCGCCAGATCGCACTGCAAGTGGCCTTGGGGCTGCCTGCGGTGCGCTACCTGCACACCCCTTTGGTGTTAGGCGCCAACGGGGAAAAACTCAGCAAACAAAACGGCGCTGCAGCCCTCGACCTGAGCGATCCGGATACAACCCTGGCCAGTGCCGCCGCTGCGCTGGGCTTGTCTGCGACAGCAGGTGACAGAGCCAGTGCGCTCAGCGCTTGGACTGCTGAGTGGCGCAGCCGCTACGGCATCTGACACTGGTCTGCAGCAACCCGGGCTGCACAAGCCGTCAGCTCAGGCGCGGTACCTCGTGCCCGCCTTCTACGGTGAACTGCGACATCTGACGCACCAGCTCCGCCGCTTGGACCTTGAGGCTGCTTGCGGCTGCGGCAATTTCTTCCACAAGCGCTGCGTTTTGTTGGGTGACTTGGTCCATCTGACTGACGGCTTCCCCGATTTGCGAGATCCCGCTGGACTGCTCGCGGCTGGCCGCGCTGATTTCTGTCAGCAAGGTGCTGACCTGTTGGGTCGAACGCAACATTTCGTCCATCGTAGCACCGGCTTGGTCGGCCAGTGTGGAGCCATGGGCCACGCGGTCTACGCTGGCATCGATCAGGGCCTTGATTTCTTTGGCCGCTACCGCACTGCGGCCCGCCAGCGATCGCACCTCAGAGGCCACCACTGCAAAGCCGCGGCCTTGCTCACCGGCTCTGGCCGCTTCTACCGCGGCATTCAAGGCCAGGATATTGGTTTGAAACGCGATGGCTTCAATCACGCTCACAATGCCTGCGATTTCGCGGGATGAATCGTTGATGCCCTTCATGGTCACCACCACCTGCCCTACCGCGGCACCGCCGCGTTCGGCAACCTCGGCGGCTTGCTGGGCGAGCCGCTCAGCCTGCTGGGCCGCTTGGGCATTTTGGTTCACCACGGACGTCAGCTCTTCCATGGAGGCGGCGGTCTCCTCCAGGGCACTGGCCTGGCTCTCGGTCCGGGCGGACAAGTCGTGGTTGCCTTGCGCAATTTCCGCGCTGGCATTGGACACGTTGTCTGCCACCAAACGCACCGACGATACGGTGCTGTTGAGGCCTTCGCGCATGGTTTGCAGCGCCTCTTGCAGCACCCCCAAGCTGTCTGTGCGCCCCGGGTCCAAGGCCACATGGGTGGCCAAATCGCCCGCAGCGATCAACTTGGCTGCCTCGGTGCTGCCACGCACCGGTTTTTGGATACTGGCCAGCACCAGCCGGTACACCACGAACACCACCGCCGCAGCTACCAGTGCAGTCACCAACATGGCAGACACACTGAATACGTGCGTGTCTTCAAACTCTTGCATGGCGCTGGCAGCGAACGCATTGGCGTCAACCACCGTGGCGTCCACACCGGCGCGGTGCTGTTGGTACAAGGCATGAACCGCGGGCAAATTAGTGCGGGCTACATCCGCTTTGCCTGCGGCGAAAGGCTCAACCACTTGGCTGCGGGCGGCAGCCAAAAAAGCCTGCGCCGCTTTGTGCTGCTCACCCAAAAGTTTGGCCTCCAGACCAAAGGGCGGATTTTTCTTCCAGAACTCCACCCGCTGGTCGTATTCGGTGGTCAGCTCGTCAAAGCGCTTTTTACCGTCTGCTGCGGACACGCTTCCGTCCAGCATGAGCGACAAGACCAGCCGGGTCTCAATCAGGTACATCGGGGGTGGCAGGATGTCGGCCACCACATCTTTCCCCGCATAGACCTTCAGCGCAGACGCATCGAGCTGCTGAATGAAATGGTAGCCCTGGGCGGCAACCGCTATCGCGGCCGTAACACCAATAGCCCCCAAGAACGACATTACCCAGCGCAAAGACTTGAACATCTCGTTTCCCTCTTGAGTACCACGCCGCGCGGACAGCCCGCGACTGTGCGGAAATGGTGACTTTCGTCAGATCATTTATTTAATTATATGTATATTTATTAAATTTGTTTAAAAAGATTTTTGCAATTAATTTGATATTGCTCAAATTACCGATGTCGCGCCCGACTGCCTACAATGCAGGCCCTGCTTACGTGCTCTTGCCGCCATGACGAACCCTCAATCCCCCCAGCCCGAATCGGCCGAAACCCTTACCCGCACTGACGACGCTGCCAAGCCCTTCATGCGCACCATCAAGAGCTTTGTGAAGCGCGCAGGCCGCATGGGCAGCGGGCAAGAGCGCGCCATGGCGGAACTGGGCCCACAGTTTCTGGTTCCCTACCAGCCTTCTGCTCTCAATTTCGAAGCAACTTTTGAGGGTGCAGCGGGGGCTGGAGCCCCATCAGACGTCCAGCGTCCGGTCGTGCTAGAAATCGGTTTCGGCATGGGCGAAGCCACCGCACAAATTGCACTCACCCTGCCAGGTACCAACTTCTTGTGCTGCGAAGTGCACGAACCCGGGGTCGGCGCTTTGCTCAAGCGCATCGGTGAAAACAACATCCCCAACATC
The DNA here is from genome assembly GCF_032193805.1 of Rhodoferax potami. Classification (NCBI taxonomy): domain Bacteria; kingdom Pseudomonadati; phylum Pseudomonadota; class Betaproteobacteria; order Burkholderiales; family Comamonadaceae; genus Rhodoferax; species Rhodoferax potami. The sequence goes on from NZ_JAVBIK010000001.1 coordinate 447,438, forward strand.
CGCATCTGCAACCACGATGCGGTGGAGGTCATTGACCATATGCTGCCGCTGGCATGCCTGGACGGCGTGCACATCTTCTTCCCCGACCCTTGGCACAAAACCAAGCACAACAAGCGCCGCTTGATCCAAAGCCCACTGATCGCCAAGCTGGCGGCCCGCCTGAAGCCAGGTGGCTACTTGCACGCGGCCACCGACTGGGAGCCCTATGCCCAGCAGATTCTGGAAGTGTTGAGCGCTGAGCCCAAACTCAAAAATCGCGCCCTGCCCACGCACCCTGAGTTGGCAGGCTACTCGCCCAAGCCGCACTACCGCCCCCTCACCAAGTTTGAGAACCGTGGCATCAAACTCGGCCACGGCGTGTGGGACGTCGTGTTCGAGCGCATCTAATCCCACACCACCCTATGGCCCGAACACGGCCTTTGGCTCCTGCGGCCCGGCACGGTGTGCGGCCGAGCAGCGTGGTGGTGGCTGGCGGCCCATGGCCCGGCCTGCTGGCTTTTTTGACCCACCGCTTTCCTACCGTGCCGGAAGAGGTGTGGCGTCAGCGTCTGGATGCGGGCGATATCACCGATGGAGACGGCTGCACCGCGGCTGCCAGCGATACCGCCACCCCGGGCCGCCGCCTGTACTACTACCGCGAGGTGCCGGACGAGCCCGTCATCCCGTTTCAGGAAGAGGTGATCTGGCAGGACGCGCATTTGCTGGTGGTCGACAAGCCGCACTTTCTGCCGGTGGTCCCCAGTGGCAAACATGTGCGTGAAACCCTGTTGGCCCGTTTGCAGCAACGTTTAGACCTGCCCGAGCTTTCACCCATCCACCGGATCGACAAAGACACGGCCGGGCTGGTGATGTTCTCGGTCCAAGCGGCCAGCCGCAATGCCTACCAGGCCCTGTTCCGCGACCGGCAGGTGCACAAGACCTACGAATGCGTCGCCCCCTGGAACCCGGACTTGCCCTGGCCGCTGCACCGCGAAAGCCGTATCGGTGATGCCGTTCATTTCATGCAGCAGGCCGAGGTGCCGGGCGAGGTCAACGCCATCACCGACATTGCGCCGTTGGAAGTGGCAGGTCCCTGGGCCCGCTACCGCTTGCAGCCGCTGACCGGGCAGCGCCACCAGCTGCGGGTGCATATGCACGCCTTGGGCTTGCCGCTGTTGTTTGATGGCATCTACCCTGTCCTCACGCCCGAGGGCGCCAACGATTTCCGGCACCCCTTACAGTTACTGGCCCGCACCCTGGAGTTCACCGATCCGCTGAGCGGCGCACCGCGCAAATTCGACAGCCGGCGCGACCTCATGCCTTTGGCACAAGCGCCTCAAGAGTATTGAGATTTAACGTGTCTCGCTGGGGGGCTCTGTCGCCGGCAGCTCCGGCTTGTTGCCTTGGCGCAGGGCATCGACCTGCTTCTGGGCTTGGGAGGCCTTTTGGGCAGCATAGGCCTGCAAATTGGCCAGCGTAGCGGCCGAGGGCGCGGCACTCTCCGGGGAGGCACGCATCAAATCCTCAAAGCTCTGGCGATAGGGCTGCACTACTTCCGCATCCATCCGTCCGGCGATGGACTCAAACGACGCGCTGTTTTTCTGCACATCATTCAATATCGAATTCCAATGTTCGTGGATGCGTTCATCGTCAGAAATGAAACGTTGAATGCTCTGGCGCGCTTTGACCTCCTCGCCAAAGCGGTAGGCGGGCTCCGGCAACACCAGGCCCAGCAAGACGACCGCAACCACGAGCAGCGTGGCCGACAGCCCAGGGCGCACACCGGCTGCCGGGCTACTCGCCGTCCAGGGCCGCAGCAACAGCCCGGCCCACAACATGCCCGCCAGCAGGCCGCCGCCATGCGCCGCGTTGTCGATGCCCGGCATGAACCAACCCAAGCCCAGCATCAGCACCGAAAAGCCCAGCGCCCCGCCGAATAGCCAGCGGAACTCCCCAGCCTCCACTTGTCTGCGCTCCACCCACAAAAAAACCAGCAAGGCGCCATACAGGCCGAACACGGCACCCGATGCCCCGCCAGACACCGCCCGGTTGCCCTGCACCACCAAAGACACCAGATTCCCGCATACCCCGGCCCCGAGATAGAGCAAGGCAAACCGCCAGCGCCCGAGCAAACCCTCCAACAGGCGGCCGATATCCCACAAGGCCCACATGTTGAGCAACAGGTGCCAAATGCCAAAGTGAATAAACATGGCGCTGCCCAGACGCCACCACTGGCCGTCTTGGGTGGCCGGGGCGAAGTTGGCCCCCCAATCAAGCTGTACGCCCCGCCCTGCATGCCACCAACCGCCGCCGGCGGCGGCCAGTGCCACAAACACCAGCTGGTTCAACACAATCAGCCCCACGGTGACCGGGACCTGTGCCGCAGGTGCACGCATTAACTCGGTCAGTGCTGGAGGCTGTAGGCCAGTGGGTTTGGCAGAAGGTTGTGCGGGTGTTTGCATTAGGTTTATCGACCGAACGGTGCGGCCAAAGGTTCCCCGACAAATACACCTTGGGCCGGCCATGCCACGCTGCGCCAATAGGCCTCCAGCGCGGTCGCGCCTTGCACATAGTGCAGCAAGAGCACCTGGGGGTGCGGAAACTTTTGCCAATGGTTGCAGGGTTCACTCACACTGCCGTAGCTCGCGGTGGCGCCGGCCTCCAGCCATTCGAGCGCGGTCATTTGGCCGCTGGTGTTGAGCAATTGCCCGCCATATGAGGTCAGATGGTCCGCCAGCGCACCGGGCACCCAGTCAATCGCGGCCGGGTTGTCAACCCGGACTGCACCGGTCTGGAGCAGCACTACCCGCTCGGGGCTCTCTGCTGTGCTGTCTTGCACCCGGAGCTGCGCGCCTAAGGGCACGAGCGGATCGGGCTGGCCCATCGCCGGCATGGGCGGGTACCAAGCAGCACGCACATTGCGCGCCGCATCCGTGGTGCGCAGCAGCACCACGCTGGCGGGCGCTACCCCCCGTTTGCCCAACTGGCGGTCAGCTGTCACACCGCGATCGATCAGCGCGGTGGCCTGGGCCACAGTGCGCCCGGCCAGCAACATGCTGGGGCGCACCCCGAGGTCCGTATAGGGCCGGACCGTGGGGTGATTGAACAGTACTGAGGGGCGGCTCGTGGCACATGTCTGGCTGCACAAATCAGGCTGGTACCCCACAGTCAGGGCAGCCGTGATCGCGTTGCACTCCACCGCATAAGGTTGGGCCCATGCCAAGGCCAAGGCCTGCACCTGGGGCCCCATGGCGACTTTGACCTGGGCGTTGAACGACTCGAACTCTGCCGCAGTCAGGGTCGGGCGAACCGGGAGCGTCACACGCAGCACTTGCTCGGAGGGGATGCCGCGCTGCCGGGCGTAATACTCGCCCACCGCGACCGAATTCGGGTCGTTGGTGTTGATCACCAGACCCACATCGGCTGCTACCAAATGCCCCTGAATACGCGGCACGTTGACCCAGGCCGGTTTGGCGGGTGCCATCACCGCAGTACCGGGCTGCGCAGCTGCGTATCCAGCCCATAAACAAACAAACGCAGCCAGCGCAACACCGCTGCGCCTGCCCCAGTTGCCGGGGAACCGCAAAGGGCTAGACCAGCTCGGCATCCAGCCAGCCTCGCAGGCTGTTGATAAACGCCACGCCCTGTGCCTCTGCGAGCTGGTCGGTGTACACCACTTGCTCCACAAAGCGGCCCTCGGCCAGCCAGACCTGCCGGCCGATGCCGGGCAACAAACCACAGGCCAGCGGCGGGGTCACCCAACGGCCGCCCAGCTTGATGGCGATGTTGCCCCGGGTGCACTCGGTCACCTCGCCGGCGCTGTTGAACAGCACCGTGTCAAACACCGCCGGGTCTAAAGGGGTGAAGGCGTCATAGTGCGCGCGGCGCGTCGTTTTGAAACGCACAAACTCGCCTTGTGCATCCGCCATGGGCTGGTCGGCCAGTTGCAAGCGGACCGGCTGTGGGGACTCAAGCAGTGCAAACGCCTCTGCAGTGCACCGCCCACTGGGCTGCAGCAGCAGGCGCACCCGCCACGCACCAGCCGGGCGGGTTTGCGCCAATGCGGCCAGGGCCTCCCGGGCCACGGCCTCGCTCCACGAATAGCCAAAATGGGCGGCCGCCTGCGCCATGCGCTGCAAGTGCAAAGGCAAGTGCTGGAAAACACCATCCCGCAGGGCCAAGGTCTCCAACACCTCGAAAGGCTGGCTGGCGCGCTCCAAAAACATGCGCTTGCTACGCCACTCTTGCCACTCGCCCTCGGCTTGCGCGTCGAAAGTAATACCGCTACCGATGCCACAGCGCGCAGTCCCGTCACGCAGCGTGACGGTGCGGATAGGCACGTTGAAGGTGGCATGTCCACCCGGCTTCACCACCCCCACTGCCCCGCAATACACGCCGCGGGCATCCGGCTCCAGCGCCTTGATCTGGCACATGGCCTGCACTTTAGGTGCACCGGTAACCGAGCCGCAGGGAAACAAGGCCTCAAACACATCCCACAGCCGCGTGCCGTCCCGGGTGGTGGCCACAACGTCTGAAGTCATTTGCCACACGGTGGGCAGTGCCTCCAAATGAAACAGACGCGGCACTTTGACGCTGAATGGCTCTGCCACGCGAGAAAGGTCGTTGCGAATCAAATCCACAATCATCACATTCTCGGCCTGCTCTTTGGGGGTGCTGCGCAAGCGCTCGGCGTTGGCTGCGTCTTCTTGCGGGTTGGCGCCGCGGGCGGCGGTGCCCTTCATCGGGCGGCCCAGGATTCGGGTGCCGTCCCAGTCGAAAAACAGCTCTGGCGAGACCGAAAGCACCTGCTCTTCACCGGTGTCAATGAACGCGCCGTACCCCCGCGGTTGCGAGCGACGCAGGGCCGCAAAATACGCCATGGCACTGCCCTCTACCGATGCAAAAGGCGCTTTGAGCTGAGCGGTGTAGTTCAGCTGATAAAAATCTCCGGCGGCAATGGCCGCGTGGATGCGTGCCATGTTGGCATCAAAGGCCTCGCGGCTGATACGCGGAGTCCACTGCACATGCGGCTCGGGCGCGGTGGGCAGCGCCACATCAGCGTCAGCCAAGGGCTGAGCATGGACACCAAACCACACCAAAGGCCCCTCGGCTGCGTGCACCTGCAGCGCCGCATCAAAAGCCGGCGCGGCCTCATAACGCACATAGCCCACACACCACAGCCCCTCACGGCTCAGCGCATCCACTTGTTCCAGCACCGGCCGCACTTCATCGAGGGTGTGGGCCACCAGCACCTGCTGCGGCTCGCCAAAAGCCAATTTGGTGGCAGGCTGGCCACTGTGATGCGGATCACCGAACTCCAACAGTGCGCGGGGTATGGTCATAAGCAAAAGTGCGAAACGAGGGGATCAAGGTACCTGTTAAGCCGCCAACTCTTTGGCGCTGATCTGGTACTTGAAGTCGTCCGGCGCGTAGGAGTCGAGGCGGCCGGCTGCAGTTTCGGCGGTGGGATACATCAAAAAGCCCAGCTTAGAGCCGCTGGACTGGGGCAATGCCACGTCGTGGGCCATGTTGTAGGCCATCCAGTTACCTTCCCAGCCGCCAAACAAGCCCTTGTTGACGGGCGCGACCAGCGGGTTGCTGGCGGACTTGATCCACTCCGGGGTTTCCTGGCGCATGACCTTGGCCACGTCGGCGGGGTCCATGCCCACCCAGCCGTAGCCTTTGAGGTAGACCTCGGCACGGCAGTGCTGCGCACCCTTGAGGCTGGCAGAGTTGCCACCCAACTCGCGGTAGCCGAACGCGCTGGGCGCCAGGCGCAGGCCATACACATCACGTGCGGGCACGCCGGCCGCCCGGCACAGGCCCACAAACAAGGCATTCAAATCGGCGCACTTGCCGCCCAGGTTACTGGTTTCCAGCATGGTTTTGATATCGCCTTCACCGCAGCCGCGCACCTTGGGTTCGCGGTAGGTGTTGGTGACGATCCAGTCGTAAATCTTTTGCACCTTTTCCACATCGGTTTTGGCGCCGCGGGTGGCTTCTTGCGCGGTGGTGCGCACGATGCCGTCCAGCGGCAGCAAATCGGTGGGCTGGGTCCAGTATTTCAGGGTGGCGGCGTCTTCTGCCACGGCGGTTTTCTGGCCCCAGTCTTGGGCGCGGCTGCGGGTACGGATGCGGCTGGTCAGCTCCACAAAGGGCTTGGCCTGGTCGGCGGCAAAGTCCACAAACAGCATGCGGGCGCCGGTGGCGTTGTCGTCTTCCATGCGGGCCGTGCCGTTGCTGGAATAGCTGCTCTCCAGGGACTGCTGCCACTCGCTATTGATAGAGGGCACGGGCAACCACAAACGGGTGGCGCCTTGGGGCTTGGCAATGTCGACGCGGGTAGTCACCTCAAAGGTGCGCCATGCAGCGGGCTTGGGGCTGAATTGGCGCTCGGTCGCTGCAGCCGTTTGTGCAAAATTGATAGCAGGCAGCGCAGCGCCAGCGAGGGCTACCGCCGAATTCTTCATAAATTGGCGGCGTGCAGCCTGGGGCTGTTTGCCGGCGACGATGGTGCTTTGATCGGACATGTTGAATTCTCCCCTTGGATGAACGGGCCGCATTCTTTGCACAGCAGCGGCGGCTGTGCAGCGGCAAGCGGGCGATTATCCCCTGCTGCCTGTATATTCAGCCCTCCTCTGCCGCAACGGCCCCACGCCTCTATCCCCTTGAGCTCCGATTTCTCCTCCCTGCCCCCTGCCAGCGCCGCCTTGGCCCAGCACGCCCTGCGCGCATTTGAGCAAGTAGTGGGCAGCACCAGCGGATTCAGGAGCCGCCCCGGCCAGCACCAGATGGCCGAAACCGTGGCCGCCACGCTGGCGCAAGCCGACATCGGCGAGCACCCCAACCCCACCAAAGCCATTGCGGTCATTCAGGCTGGCACCGGCGTGGGCAAAAGCGCGGCCTATGCCAGCACCGCGATTGCCATGGCGCTGGAGCGCAAAACTCGCGTCATCATCAGCACCGCCACCGTGGCCTTGCAAGAACAGCTGATGACCAAGGACCTGCCGGCCCTGGCCCGCAGCATGGACCAGCCTTTTGCCTACGCCCTGGCCAAGGGCCGCGGGCGCTATGTGTGCAAGGTCAAGCTGGAACGACTGGTGGGCAGCGGCGCAGTAGAGGACGATTTGTTTGACGACGACCTGCCGCAGCCCAAGGTCAGCGCCCTGTCGCAAGAGGCGATTGAAGAACGCCGCCAAGCCCTGTTTGAGGGCATGGCCCACAAGCTGGCGGTGGCCAGCTGGGATGGCGACCGCGACAACCTGGCCGACACGCCCGACCCACGCGACTGGTCGGCCGTGGCCGCCGAGCGCCACACTTGCACCGCGCGCCATTGCCCGCGCTACAAAGAGTGCAGCTACTACAACGCGCGCACCAAGTTGGCGGAAGCCAATGTCATTGTGGCCAACCACGACTTGGTGTTGGCGTCTTTGGGCATGAAGACTCTGCCCGACCTGGACAACTGCCTCGTGGTGTTTGACGAAGGCCACCACCTGCCGGCTGTAGCACTCGACCAGTTCTCGAACAGCATGGACCTATCCAACCTGCGCTGGCTCGACAAGCTGCCCAAAACCATGACCGAAGTGGCCGGCAAACTGGCCCTGCACTTGGGCGAAGACGTGCAGACGGTGACCAGCCAGCTCAAGGGCGCCCTCACCTCAGTAGCCCGCATGGCCATGGACTTGGTGTGGGCCCACACCGGGCAGGACGCCCACGGCGGCGGCAAAGACGGCACCTTGCGTTTTGCCAACGGCGTGTTGCCCGAAGCCTTGCACGAACCGGTACGACAAATCCAGTCGCAGGCCACCGGCCTGTCCAAAGCGCTGGAAGCACTGGGCTTAGACGTGAAAGCCATCGCCAAAGACGACCCCAGCCAGGCGGTACTGTGCGCGCAGCTCTATGCCCAGTTGGGCGGCATTGCGCCGCGCTTGGGCAGCCTGGTGAGCACCGCCAATTTGCTGCTGGAGCATGGCGACCAGCCCTTGGCTAAATGGTTGCAGGCTGAGAGCGCCAACGGCTACCTGACCATGACCGCGCACGCCTGCCCCATCGTGCCCGGCGATTTGTTACGCCAGTTTTTGTGGAGCCAGGTGCGCGGTGCGATCGTCACAAGCGCCTCGCTCACTAGCTGCGGCAGCTTTGACTACTTTTTGAAAGAAGCCGGCTTGGCTAACAAGCCGTATGTAACTGCGCTGGAAGTGGCCAGCCCCTTCAACTACGCCAAGCAAGGCAGCCTCACGGTGGTGCACACCCAGGCAGACCCCAAGCACGCCGAGGCCTACACCGCCGAGGTAGTGCGCGCGCTCATGGAAGACCTCGAACAGGTCAAACGCGGTGCGCTGGTGCTCTTCACCAGCCGGGCCCAGATGCGCACCGCTTCTGAGGCTGTGCCCGGCCACACGATGGACATGGTGCTGGTGCAAGGCACCCAGTCCCGCACCCGCCTGTTGGCCGCCCACGCCGAACGGGTGGAGAGCGGGTTGCCCTCGGTGCTGTTTGGCCTGCAGAGCTTTGGCGAAGGCTTGGACTTGCCCGGTGCCTTGTGCGAGACCGTGTTCATCGCCAAGCTGCCTTTTGCCCCGCCCAGCGACCCGGTGGACGAAGCCCGGGCTGAATGGCTGCGCAGCGTGGGCCGCGACCCGTTCAACGAACTGGTGATCCCCGCCACCGGGGTGAAGCTGCTGCAATGGACCGGCCGCGCCATCCGCACCGAAGAAGACCGCGCACAAGTCATCTGCTACGACAAGCGACTCACCCAAACCAGCTACGGCAAGCGGATGCTGGCCGGATTACCGGCGTACAAGCTGGGAACGCGGACGCTGGTCTAAGGAGCCCAAACTGCGAGGACGCTTCACGCCCACTCAGCACTTACCAACCGTTGCTGCCGGGTTCGCCTTTGAAGGGCCCGGTCAACTCTGGCGTGATCCACCCACCATAAAAACCACCCGGCTGCGCCAGCACCTTGGCTGCACCCACGGTGCAACTGAGTTCGTGCGCGTAAAAGGCAATGCACTCAGCCAAGGGCTCGGCCCCCTCCAGGGGCTGCGGGTAGCTCCACGCAACCCGCTCCAGGCGGCGCGCACCATCGACCAGATCCCAATACTGCGCAGGACCCTTCCACTCGCAGAACGAGCCACCGCCTGCCGGACGCAACAACGACCGCTCAACATCCGCCAGTGGCAGGTAAAAAGTCGGCGGGTGGGCGGTCTCTCTGAAGGCCCATGCGGCGCGGGTTCGAGCGATCTCCAGACCGCCCCAAACCACCAGAACCTCGCGGACTTCACGCACCAGCTCCGGTGGCCGAGGGAAATCCCATACCGAGGTTTGCCCCTGTGAAGGAATATCGGCAAACGGCGGGCGGTCTGCGCCTCGCCAGCGCCATTGCGCGCGGGCTCGCGCGAGGGTGTCGAGATCTTTGTCGGTCATCGAAGAATCTTAAATGGCATGGTGCGCCTCAGCAGTAGGGCATGGCAAAGCCCCGCTCCCTAGCACGCTCCCGAATTGACCTTTGTCACCGTTATTGCATGGCCATGTGCTCTACTTGCTCGCACCATGATCACTGTTGTTATCGCCTCTTTCAAGTACGGCCACCTTGCAGCGCACTGTATTGAGTCGCTGTTGTCCCAAACCCGCGCTCCGGCGCGGATTTTGTTTGTCGATGATGGCGCGATGGACTGCGACCATCTCCCTGCGCTGTACCCCAGTGTTGAGTATGTGTTGCGCCCAGCCAACCTCGGTACGGTCAACAACTTCCAGGACATGCTGTCGCGTGTGAAAACTGAATATGTGTTGTTCATAGGCGCTGACAACTGGCTGCGCTCGGACGCGATTGAACTGCTCTCCGACGCCACGACCGATATCGTGACCTATGACATCGTGGTGACCGGCGAGCTCAAACACGAAATTCTGACCCGGGTGCCCGGTCAGACAACGCCGCATTTGGGGGATTTGTATTGGGATCGCCAGGCACAACACCATGGATCCATGCTGTATCGCACCGCGTTTGGCCAGCGGATTGGTTACCAAAGAAGGTTCGAGGACGGTGAACACCCGCAAGAAGACTGGAATTTGTGGGACAAGATGCTGGAGCAACAAGCCACGGTGGCCAGCCTCAAAGAAGGCTTATTGTTCTACCGACGGCACCGGGAAAACCATCTGAAATACCCGTGCAGCGAACGGCCTGCCCAAAAGCCCAATCACGCGCAGCAGGCTGCCCGGAGCGCCATGCTGGTTTGAGTTTGGATCCACAGACACCAAAGACCCATGGGCCGTATCAGGCGCCTTCTCCAGCAAGAGCATGTTCGGGTTCTGCCCGCGGACCTGATCTGCCCGCTGTGTGAACGCAAAATTCCACCCAGTCAGCGCGATGCGCATCATTTGGTTCCGAAGTCGAAAGGGGGCAGGCACACGGAATACCTGCACAGGATTTGCCACAGACAGATCCACGCCCTCTTGACGGAGACTGAGTTGGCTCGTCAGTTCAACTCCGTAGACGCGTTACTGACGCATCCCGATGTGGCCTTGTTTGTGGCCTGGGTGAAAACCAAGCCTGACGACTTCATGGAGCGAACCCGCAAGAGTCAGCGCATTCGTCCCAAATGATCCGCATCCATCGGTTACCGCGGGTATCACCGCGCGTCTTTCCCCTGCTCTGCCAACGTTTGCTGCTTGCGTGCTGCGTGATAGGCCGTCAGCACCTGTGTGGCCACCATATCGAGCGCAGGGCGGGTATTGCCTTGCTTGTCGGTCCACACCTTGGGGGTGAGCGCACCGGCCAGGGCAAGGGCATCGCCATCGTCCAGGGCCATCAGGGCGGCGCTGGCCTCGGTGGCAAAAGCAATCACGTTGACGATCAGGCTCTCGCCGTCGCCTGAAGTGGCTTTGACCTTGGCCAATGCAAAGCGGGTGCCGTTTTTCCCCTCACGGGTCTCTGCCAGGCCTACGAGGTGGCCGGCAATCAGTCCGTCAATCATGCTCACTCCTGGGGGCTCAGTTCCAAACGTTTCAGATCAAACCCCTGCTGACCCAACCGGGTCAGCAGGGCCTGGTATGTCGCCGGCTCTACCTTGGGGCTGCGGGACAGCACCCACAAGTATTCGCGCTTGGGCTCGCTCACGGCCACCAACTGGTACTGCGGATCCAGATCAATAACCCAGTAGTCACCCCACACCATGGGCAGGAAAGACAGCCATGCGGGCGCAAAGCGCACTTGCAGCTTGGGCGAGTTGACAGCGCCTACTTGGCGGGCAGCCCCCAAAGCCTCGGTCGTCTGGCCATCCGCGGTGACACATCGGTTCAGCACCTGCACAGAGCCGTCCGGCTGGGCTTGGTAGTCGGCGCGGGTATTGCGCACGCACTTTTTTTGAAAGGTGTTGGGGTACTTGGCGATCTCGTACCAGGTGCCCATGTAGCGGGGCACATCGAGCGACGCAATCGGCTGCAAGGCCGTTGGCTGGGCGTGGGCCATGGCAGTCCCCATGGCCAGGATTGCAGCACCACACCAATTAAGCAATAGGTTTTTCATGGGGGCAGTATGCACGGGTGCGCGGCCCGCATCTGGGCTGCAGCGAACAGTTTTACAAGGCGTATTCCCGAAGTTGCTCCAGACTGACCCGCTCCAGCGCTTTGGCGTGGGTCGCCTCGAGGTGCACGGGTGGCGCTACTCCGGCCTGGAGCGCTTCCAGCCAGCGGTTCACGCACAAGCACCAGCGGTCCCCGGGGCGCAGCCCCACGAAGCGGTATTCCGGGCGCGGCGTGCTCAGGTCATTGCCGCGCTGCAGCGAATAGGCCAAAAAGTCTGCAGTGACCTTGGCACACACCACATGGGTGCCATGGTCGTGCGCATCCGTATTACAGCAGCCATCGCGGAAGAAACCGGTCAGCGGGTCAAACGAGCAGGCTTGCAGGGCAGTACCCAAAACATTCAGGGCGGACATTCTCGACTCGCTTTCAGACAACAAACAATGGCCCCCAAGGACACGGGGGGGCGCCGATTCCCACAAAATACAGGGCATCGAATGCTGCCACAGCGGCAAGCAACTTTTGTACTTACGGCTATTCAGGACCCGACCATGGACAACGACGACGAACGCTGCTGCGGAACCGGCACCTGCATCATCAATGACGAGGGCCTCTGCTGGTGCGGCCAGCAATGGAATGGCACCGCCATGTGCCGCCCCGGGTCTGCAGAACAGGCAACCCCTGCCAGCCAACCGATAGACCCAGACGCAGAGGACGGCGGACCATGACAGCAACAACCCCCTCGGCCCCCCTGCCCTTGCCACGGTGGGCTGCCCGCTTGGGCTATGCCGGTGCATTGCCTTTTGTGGCGCTCGCCGCTGCGACATGGCTGGCGCCCACCGCCTACCGCGGCCACGCCGCGTCAGCCTTGCTAGCCTACGGCGCCACCATCGCGAGTTTCATGGGGGCCATCCATTGGGGATTGGCCATGCGCGGGGCGCTGACGCCTCAACCGGGCCCGTTTGTGTGGGGGGTTTTCCCCAGCTTGGTGGCATGGGTAGCCCTGCTGCTGCCTGCAGCGCAGGGCCTGGTCACACTGGCTCTGTTGTTGGGCATGTGTTTGGCGGTAGACCGCCGCAGCTACCCTGCCTACGGCTTGTCACCCTGGCTACCGATGCGCCTCCACTTAACCTTGGCTGCGGCTGTCAGCCTGCTGGTCGGGAGCTTGGCGGTATGAACCGGCTCCACGTGGCCTTGAGCGAGTCAGATATTTCACGCATCGTGGAAATGGCGTGGGAGGACCGCACCGCGTTCGAGGCGATTGAAGCGCAGTTCGGTCTGAATGAGTCGGCGGTGGTGGACCTGATGCGCAAGCACATGAAAGCCAGCTCTTTCCGGATGTGGCGCAAGCGCATGGCAGGCCGCACCACCAAACACCTGGCTTTGCGATCACCGGCTGTGCAACGGCACCGCGCCAGCCACACCCGGCAGGCATAAAAAAAGGCCTGCAAGCAGGCCTTTTTTGCTACAGCAGGGCTCTTTGAGCCACCGGTGTTTATTGCTCGACGAACGCGCGCTCCACCACATAGTCGCCCGGGGTGGTGGTGTTGCCTTCCTTGAAGCCTTTGGCATCCAGAATCTCGCGCATGTCCTTGTTCAAGCCGGGGCTGCCGCAGATCATGATGCGGTCTGTCGCGGGGTCCAGCGGGGGCAAGCCCAGGTCGGCCGGCAACTGGTTGGATTCGATCAGCGTCGTGATGCGGCCTTGATGCTCGAATGCCTCACGGGTCACCGTAGGGTAGTAGAGCATTTGCTTGCTGACCATTTCACCCAAAAACTCGTGCTTGGGCAGCTCGTTCTTGAAGTAGTCGTAATAGGCCAGCTCTTTGACTTCGCGCACACCGTGCACCACGATCACTTTTTCAAACTTTTCGTAGGTCTCAGGGTCGCGGGCCACGCTCAAGAACGGTGCCAGTCCGGTACCGCTGCCCAGCAGGTACAGGTTTTTGCCGGGCAAGAGGTAATCAATCAACAAAGTACCGGTGGGCTTGCGGCCGATCACAATTTTGTCGCCGACCTTGATGTGCTGGAGCTTGGAGGTCAGCGGGCCGTCTTGCACCTTGATGCTCAAAAATTCGAGGTGCTCTTCATAGTTGGCACTCACGATGGAGTACGCGCGCAGCAGCGGTTTGCCGTTGTCTTGCATCAGCCCGATCATGGTGAAATGGCCATTCGAGAAGCGCAGCGCAGGGTCACGCGTGGTGGTAAAGCTGAACAGGCGGTCTGTCCAGTGGTGTACGCTTAAAACTGTTTCTTCCAGAAATGCACTCATGGGGGCCTTGATTCAGGGTCGGAATGGGGAACACCGGTTCGGCCACAATGGCCTAGGGCGAAACCCTATATTGTAAAACTTCATACCCCTGCAGCCTGTTATATCGATATTGATTTGAGTCATTAGCCAGCGCATGTCATTTCCCACCGATCTCCCTACCCCCGACCTGCTGGTCGTTTGCCTGTGCGCCCAGTGGTGCGGCACCTGTACTGAATACCAACCGCTGTTCACCGCTCTGCAGTCCGAGTTTGCCGGGGCCAAGTTTGTATGGGTGGATGTCGAAGACCAGTCCGACCTGGTCGACCCGATCGAAGTCGAAAACTTCCCGACGCTTTTGGTGGCCCAAGGACAGAGCGCCCGCTTTTTCGGAACCGTGACGCCCCACCTCGACACCTTGCGCAGACTCATCAGCTCGAGTGCCAGCGTCGACGCTGCCGCGGTGAAGGACGCTGAAGTGCAGGCTTTGGTTCAGCGTTTGCGCGCTGGCTGAAGCAAGGGGCGCCAGAGCGCCTCGCCCTCTGCACCTGCCCAATCCAGGGCTCCACGCACCGTGGCACGCGGGACACCATCACGGTCGATCAGCACGGTTGAAGGATAGATGCGCACGCCCCAGGCGCGGGCCGTATCGCCTTGCGGGTCGCGCAACACGGGCAAGCTCAAGCCGCTGATTTGCACGAAGCGTGCAATCGCCTCAGGGCTCTCCTTGAGATTGATCGTCAACACCGCGAGCTGCGCCTGTTCACGCGCCGCAAGTGCTTGCAAAGCCGGCATTTCGGCGCGGCATGGCTCACACCAACTCGCCCAGAAATTCAGCAATACAACTTTGCCGCGCAGTGACGGCAGGCTCCACGGCTGCCCTGTCTGATCAGCCGCGGGGATGGCTGGCACACCACTTTTTGCGGGCCAGGCTTGCACATCGAACCCGGGGCCTGTACCCGCCGCACCGGCAGCCCAAGCCGATGAGACACAGACACCCGCCCCCACAATGAGCAGTTGACGACGACGCATCGGTATTTTCATAAAAAAGAGCTGCTAGCGCAGATACAGTGTGCGCGAGCAGCTCTCAATTTGATAGCAGATTAAACCGTGCTAGATCAAAGCCCTTAGAGCTTGGCGCTTACCCAGGCTTGCACACTGGCCAGTGCACCGGCCAGCTTGGCCGGCTCGGTACCTCCCGCCATGGCCATGTCAGCCTTGCCGCCGCCCTTGCCACCCACTTGGCCAGCCACAAAGTTGGCCAGCTCACCGGCCTTGACTTTTCCTGTGGTGTCGTTGGTCACGCCGGCTGCGATCTGCACCTTGTCGCCATCCACCGCGCCAAGCACGATGACCGCGGTCTTGAGCTTGTCCTTGAGCTTGTCCATGGTGTCGCGCAAGGTCTTGGCGTCAGCGCCTTCGAGCTTGGCGGCCAGCACCTTGACGCCGTTCACCTCTACTGCGGTGCTCACCAGCTCGTCGCCCTGAGCGGAGGCCAGCTTGCCCTTGAGGGCGGCGATTTCTTTTTCCAGCGCCTTGACCTGGTCCACCATCTGGCCCAGGCGGTTGCCCAACTCGGCCACCGGCGTTTTGAGCGTCGCAGCGGCAGCGCTCACGGTGTCTTCCAGGTCCTGCAAGTAGTTCAGCGCGTTGGTGCCTGTCACCGCCTCGATACGGCGAACACCAGCGGCCACGCCGCTCTCGCCTACCACCTTGAACAGGCCGATATCACCGGTGGCGTGGACGTGCGTGCCACCGCAGAGTTCGCGGCTGGAGCCGATGTCCAGCACCCGCACGGTCTCACCGTACTTTTCGCCGAACAGCATCATGGCGCCGGTTTTCTGAGCCGACTCGATATCCATCACGCGCGCTTGGGCAGCAGCGTTGGCCAGCACTTCCGCGTTCACGATAGCTTCAATCTGGCGGATCTGTTCGTCAGTAACTGGCGCGTTGTGCGCGAAGTCAAAACGGGTGCGCTCGGCATTCACCAGCGAGCCCTTTTGCTGCACATGCTCGCCCAGCACTTCGCGCAGGGCTTTGTGCATCAAGTGGGTGGCGCTGTGGTTGCGCACCGTGGCGGCGCGCTTGGCGGCGTCCACATGGGCGGTCACGGCATCGCCCACCTTCAGGGTGCCGGTTTTGAGCGTGCCGTGGTGACCGAACACATCGGCCTTGATCTTCTGGGTATCGCCCACTTCAAACAGGCCGGCATCCGAGAACACTGCGCCCTCGTCGCCCACCTGGCCGCCGCTCTCGGCGTAGAACGGGGTGGTATCCAGCACCAGCACGCCGTCTTGACCTGCCTTTAGCTCGCTAACCAGCGTGCCGTCTGCGTAGAGTGCTACGATTTTTGCAGCTTGGGTCAGGTGCTCATAGCCCACGAAGGTGTTGCCGGCGCCGGTGTATTCCAGCGCCTTGTCCATCTTGAATTTGCCGGCTGCGCGACCCTTGGCCTTTTGCGCTTCCATTGCGGCGGTAAAACCGGCGCTGTCCACCTCAACACCGTTTTCGCGGCACACGTCGGCCGACAAATCGAGCGGGAAACCATAGGTATCGTGCAACTTGAAGGCCACTTCACCGGGCAGCACTTTGACGCCGCCAGCCAAGGCTTCGTCCAGGATCTGCATGCCGGTGGCCAGGGTCTCAAAGAAGCGCTCTTCTTCCACACGCAGCACTTCGGTAATGCGGGCCTCTTGCGACGCCATGTGGGGGTAGGCAGCGCCCATGACCTGCACCAAGTCCTTGACCAACTTGTGGAAGAACGGCGTCTTCTGGCCCAGCTTGTAGCCGTGGCGGATGGCGCGGCGCACGATGCGGCGCTGCACATAACCGCGGCCTTCGTTGCTCGGGATCACACCATCGCTCACCAGGAAAGCAGTAGCGCGGATGTGGTCGGCAATCACGCGCAAAGACTTGTTGCTCAAGTCGGTGCAGCCAGTTTCGCGGGAAGCGGCTTTGATCAGTGCATCGAACAAGTCGATCTCGTAGTTGCTGTGCACGTGCTGCAGGATGGCAGCCAGGCGCTCCAAGCCCATGCCGGTGTCCACGCAAGGTGCGGGCAGCGGGGTCACGGCACCGGTCTCGTCCATGTTGAACTGCATGAACACGTTGTTCCAGATTTCGATGAAGCGGTCGCCGTCTTCATCCGGGCTGCCGGGAGGGCCGCCGGGAATGTGGGCGCCGTGATCGTAGAAAATTTCCGAACAGGGGCCGCAAGGGCCGGTGTCGGCCATCATCCAGAAGTTGTCAGACTTGTAGCGGCCACCCTTGTTGTCGCCAATGCGGATGATGCGCCCCTCAAGCTTCACGCGCTCTGGCGTCCAGCCGGCCTTCACGAAAATGTCTTCCCAAATGGCGTGGGCCTCGTCGTCTTCCTGATAGACGGTGGCGTACAGCTTGTCGGCAGGCAGCTTGTAAACCTGCGTCAGCAGCTCCCACGCCCACTGCAGCGATTCACGCTTAAAGTAGTCGCCAAAGCTCCAGTTGCCCAGCATCTCGAAGAAGGTGTGGTGGCGGGCGGTATAGCCCACGTTCTCCAGATCGTTGTGTTTGCCGCCGGCGCGCAGGCAGGCCTGCACTGAGGCCGCACGCACGTAACTGCGCTTGTCAGAGCCCAAAAACACATCCTTGAACTGCACCATGCCCGAGTTGGTGAACATCAGGGTGGGGTCGTTACCCGGTACCAGCGGGCTGGACGCCACGACGGTGTGCCCCTTGGAGGCAAAGAAATCGAGGAAGGTTTTGCGAATGTCGGCAACACTCATTACGGGCTGGGTCATGACGGAATTTCTTCGAGTGGTGGATCAATAGAACTCATTATTATCGCCGCCCGGGCCAACGAACTGACCGCCACTAAGGTGTTATCGGGTTAGGGGGCAAATTGCCACGAACAACGCCTTTGAGTGCCACGAGCCCTTAGGCGACGATGCAATCGCGAGCTAACATGAATAGGTACCGCAGGACCACGCACAAAGACCCACTTTGCGCTGCCCGTTTTACTGCCTGTGGCCTAACGTGCCCCAATAAAACTTTATGCAACTCACACCCGAGAACACCCTGCCAGCCGATGCTGACCACGCCACCTTGCTGGGCCGCATCTGGCGGCCCGAGCTGCAAGGCCCCAGCGTCGTGACGGTGCGCGACGGCATGGTGATCGACATCAGCGCCAGCTACCCCACGGCACGTGATGTGTGCGAAACCGCCGATCCGGCCCGCGCCTTACGTGCGGCCCTAGGGGAAAAGGTATGCAGTGTGCAGAGCCTGCTGGCCAATAGCAGCGCCGCCAACCGCGACACCGCATTGCCCTGGCTGCTGGCGCCCTGTGATTTGCAAGCCATCAAGGCAGCCGGAGTAACGTTTGCCACCTCCATGTTAGAGCGGGTGATTGAGGAAAAAGCCCGGGGCAACCCGGCTGCAGCAAGCGCCATCCGCACCGAAATCCAGTCGCTGATCGGCGACGACCTGTCCCAACTCAAACCGGGTTCCGAGCAGGCGATGGCGCTCAAACAAGTGCTGATTGCTCAAGGAGCCTGGAGCCAGTACCTTGAAGTCGGCATCGGTCCTGATGCGGAGATTTTTACGAAAGCACCGGTGCTGGCCGCTGTGGGCTGCGGGGACGATGCGGGTTTGCACCCGGCTTCTCAATGGAACAACCCCGAACCCGAAGTCGTACTCACGATTAACTCGCGCGGCGAAGTCGTGGGCGCCACACTGGGCAACGACGTGAACCTGCGTGATGTGGAGGGCCGCTCAGCGCTCTTGCTCGGCAAAGCCAAGGACAACAATGCTTCGGCTTCGGTAGGGCCCTTCATTCGCTTGTTTGACGAAGAATTCACCATCAACGACGTGCGCAGCGCTGAACTGACATTGCGTGTGGAAGGCGCTGACGGTTTCGTGATGGATGGTTACTCGTCCATGGCCCGTATCAGCCGAGACCCGCTGGACCTTGCTGCACAAATGATAGGCCCCCACCACCAATACCCGGACGGCGCGATGCTGTTTTTAGGAACCTTGTTTGCGCCCGTCAAAGATAGAGATGCGCCGGGCAGCGGCTTCACCCACAAGCTGGACGATGTGGTCACCATCCACAGCACCAAACTGGGCACTCTGCGCAACCGCATGCGGCACTGTGACCAGTGTCCGCCCTGGACATTCAGCGCATCCCACCTGATGCGCAACCTCGCACAGCGCGGCTTGCTGTAAGCGCCGCGCGCCTCAGGCGTGCTCGGCGCTTTGCCCCACCAGAATGCGCTGGTCCAGAAAGCGCCACAAACGCTCGTCCGCGCAAAACGCCACATTGAAGCGAAGCCAGCCGGTGGGCCGGGGCTCCACCAAGAACAACTGGCCGGGCCCTAACATGATGCCCTCTTGGGTCGCAGACTGCGACAGCACGGCGCTGTCCGCGATGTCGGGGTGGCGTGCCCACAGGTACATGCCGGCCTCGGGCTCATGGAATATCTCAAAGCCCAGGCCCAGCAGCCGGCGGCTCACCTGGCGATGCGCTTCACCCAAGCGGTCCCGCAGCGACTTCAGGTGCTTGCGCCAACGGCCATCGGTAATCGCGCCAAAGGTGATGCGTTCGGCGATGTCGGAAGACGTCAGCCCTGCAATCATCTTGAGCTGCACAAACTGGGCCGACAAATCCGGCCGGGCCAGCAGGTAGCCCACGCGCAGGTTCGGTGAAATGGTTTTGGAATAGCTGCCCACGTACACCACCCGGCGCAGCTGGTCCAAACTGGCCAGTGTGGTGCGCGAGGTGGCATCCATGTCGGCATAGATGTCGTTTTCGACCAGCACGAAATCGTGCATCTCGGCCAGTTGCAACAGGCGGTGCAGCTGGGCAACTGAAGCCACCGAGCAGGTGGGGCTCTGCAAACGCGGCTGTGTGAAAAAAGCCTTGGGCTTGCGCGTGGTCAGGATGGACTCCAGCGCGGCGAGATCGTAACCCGTGCCGGTACGCGGAACCCCCACTACATCCACGCCCCAGACACGCAGCATGAACAAAAGATTGGGGTAACCGGGGTCATCCACCAACACGGTGTCACCGGGCTTGAGCAGGCAGCGCGCCACCAGATCCAGCCCCTGGCTGGAGCCATGCGTCAGCAGCACCTGGCCGGCGTCTGCCGAGATTTGGTGTTCGGCCAACGACTCCGCAATGATCATGCGCAAGGCCATGTGACCGTAAGGCAAGCCATAACCATCCATTTCGGAGCCGTCGCTGGAGAGCTGGCGCATGCTGCGGCGCACCGCGTCGCCAAACAACCAGTCGTGCGGCAACCAGCCGCAACCAGGTTTGAGGGGCAGGTTGCGGTTCTCGAAAATCTGCTTGAGGTACCAGCTTGCATCAAAACGGGGCGTTTCTGCCTCGCGAGCCGGTACACCGATGCTGCCGCCCTCTTCCCGGCGCTTCACAAAAAAGCCGGAGTGCGCGCGCGAAACCAGCCACCCTTGGGCGACCAAACGGTCATAGGCCTCGACCACCGTGAACACACTGACGTTGTGGGTGACCGCGAATGCGCGAATAGAGGGAAGCTTGCTCCCGGGCTTCAGCACTTGGCCCGCAATCAGCCCGCGCAGTCCGTCCACGATCTGGCTGACCAGGGGGGTTGCGATGTCGGGGCTGAGTGTAAGCATGGCGCGATCGTAAGGCAGGCGAGAGGTGCAGCAAAAGTGCACCAATCTAGGGAAACTCTGTACAGGATTTTAGACCTGCACAGTGTCTCGAAACTTTCATCATTGTGTACATGGTTGTTTGTGTGAACGGTTCCTATAGTTCTGCCACCCGTTCAACTACACCGGACCCCATTTATGCAAGCTGATCGCCAAGTTCTCAATGCCGCCCTTTATGCCCGCCGTCAATCTGCCGTTGCACGCGGTGTCGGTCAGGCCCACGAGATTTTCATCAAGAACGCCCGCAACTCCGAGTTCTGGGATGTGGAAGGCCGCCGCTTCATCGACTTCGCCGGTGGTATTGCGGTGCTGAACACCGGCCACCTGCACCCCCAGGTGATTGAGGCCGTCAAGGCCCAGCTCGACTTGTACACCCACACCTGCTTTCAGGTGATTGCCTACGAACCCTACGTCGAAGTGTGCGAGCGCTTGAACGCCATGGCGCCCGGCAACTTTGCCAAGAAGAGCCTGCTGCTGACCACCGGCGCCGAGGCCGTAGAAAACGCCATCAAGATTGCCCGCGCTTACACCAAACGCCCCGGCGTGATCGCCTTCACCGGCGGCTACCACGGCCGCACCAACTTCACGCTGGGTCTGACCGGCAAAGTGGCGCCCTACAAGCTGGGCTTCGGCCCCTTCCCCGGCGAAGTGTTCCACGCCCTGTTCCCCAATGAACTGCATGGCGTGAGCGTGGCGGATGCCCTGCACTCGGTGGAGCTGATCTTCAAGAACGACATCGAGGCAGAACGTGTGGCTGCCTTCATCGTCGAACCCGTGCAAGGCGAAGGCGGCTTCTACGTGGCGCCTCCCGAGTTCATCTCCGGCCTCAAGGCGCTCGCTGACAAGTACGGCATTTTGTTGATTGCCGACGAAGTGCAAACCGGCGCCGGCCGCACCGGCACCTGGTTTGCCTGCGAGCAGTGGCCTGTGGCTCCTGATTTGATTACCACTGCCAAATCGTTGGCGGGTGGATTCCCCTTGTCCGGCGTGGTTGGCCGTGCAGATGTAATCGATGCACCCGCCGCAGGCGGCTTGGGCGGCACCTATGCCGGCAGTCCGGTGGCTTGCGCCGCGGCACTGGCCGTGATGAAGGCCTTTGAAGAAGAAAAACTCCTGCAGCGCAGCCAAGACATGGGCGCTTTCCTGGTCGAAAAGCTCAAGGCCATTGCCACCAAGGTACCAGCCATCGGTGATGTGCGTGGCATGGGCGCCATGGTCGCCATCGAGTTGTTTGAAGGTGGCGATGTGCACCGTCCTGACGCGGTGTTGACCAAGAAGGTGGTCACAGAGGCTGCACGCCGCGGGCTGATCCTCCTGTCTTGCGGTACCTACGGCAACGTCATCCGCATCCTGGTGCCCTTGACCGCTCCCGACGCGCTGCTCGAAGAAGGCTTGGCCATTCTGGCTGACAGCTTTGCTGCCGTGGCCTGATCGCCTTTTTTGAATCTGCTTCTCGAAGAACACATGTCCTCTACTGAACCCTTGGTGCGCTTTAGCGGCGTACAAAAAACGTACGACGGCGAACAGCTGGTGGTGCGGGAGCTGAACCTCGATATCCAGCGCGGTGAATTCCTGAGCCTGCTCGGACCCTCGGGCTCCGGCAAAACCACCACTCTGATGATGCTGGCCGGGTTCGAGTCCCCCACAGCAGGCGACATCCTGCTCGACGGCAAGCAGATCACCCGCACCCCGCCGCACAAGCGTAACTTCGGCATGGTGTTCCAGAACTACGCGTTGTTCCCCCACATGACGGTGGCACAAAACGTGGCCTACCCGCTCACCGTGCGCAAGGTCCCCAAAGACGAGCAAGAAAAGCGCGTGCAAAAGGCCTTGGACATGGTGCGCCTGACCGGCATGGGCGAGCGCCTGCCCACCCGCCTCTCGGGCGGCCAGCAGCAACGCGTGGCACTCGCCCGCGCGCTGGTGTTCGAGCCCCAACTGGTGCTGATGGACGAACCCCTGGGCGCCCTTGACAAACAGTTGCGGGAACACATGCAACTCGAACTCAAAGAGTTGCACCGCCAGCTGGGTGTGACCTTCGTGTACGTGACCCACGACCAAGGCGAAGCCTTGACCATGAGCGACCGTGTGGCGGTGTTCAACGAAGGCGTGATCCAGCAACTGGCCGATGCCCAAAGCCTCTACGAGGCCCCCAGCAACCGTTTTGTGGCCGGCTTTGTGGGCGACAGCACAGTGCTGCGCGGCACATTGGGTGGTAATGCTGATGCACCATGCATTGAGCTCGGCCAAGGCCAAAAGCTGGCGGGCATCAATGTCAACAACGCAGCCACCGGCGCCATGGTCGAGGCCTGTGTGCGACCCGAGCGGATTGCGCTGCATTTACAGGCGCAGGCCGGGCTGAACACGGTAGCCGCCCAAGTGGCCGGCATTGTGTATTACGGCGACCATGTGCGCCTGCAATGCGCACTGGGTGCTGGTCAGGCGCAAGCCACAGTGAAACTGCCGCTCACCCACGCGTGTGCCCTCACGCCGCCCGCTATGGGCAGCACGGTGCACCTCGAGTTTCCGACCCCGTTTACGCGCATTTACGCGCTCTGAAGTTCCCCCCCCTGTCCCTTCCTCAACTTATCTAGGAAATTTCTCCATGAAAAAAAGCCTGATCGCTGCTGCCTCTGTGGCTGCCTGCTTCGCGATGAATGTTCAAGCCCAAGACGCCATCACCGTGGTGAACTTCGGCGGCGCCAACGCCAATGCCCAAAAGGCCGCTTACTACGAGCCGGTTGCCAAAGAAGGTATCAAGGTCACTGCTGTTGAGTACAACGGCGAGCAAGCCAAGATCAAGGCCATGGTGGAAACCAAGAACGTGACTTGGGACCTGGTGGAAGTGGAGTCTCCTGACGTGGCCCGCGGCTGCGACGAGGGTCTGTTTGAAAAGCTCGACTACAGCAAAATCGCGCCCAAGGCCGACCTGTTGCCGTCTGCAGTCACTGAGTGCGGTGTCGGCCTGTTTGTGTGGTCTACCGTGATGGCCTACAACGGCGACAAGCTCAAAAAAGCCCCCACCAGCTGGGCCGACTTCTTTGACACCACCAAGATCCCCGGCAAGCGCGGCATGCGCAAAGGCGCCCGCTACAACCTCGAATTCGCCTTGCTGGCCGATGGCGTGAAGCCCGCTGACATCTACAAGGTACTGGCTACCAAAGACGGCGCAGAGCGCGCCTTCAAGAAGCTGACCGCGCTCAAGCCCAACATCCAGTGGTGGGAAGCCGGTGCCCAGGCGCCCCAGTTCCTGGTGGCTGGTGATGTGGTCTTGTCCACCGTGTACAACGGCCGTATTGATGCCGCCAACCGCGAAGGCCGTAACCTGCAGATCTACTGGCCCGGTGGCATTTATGACCTGGACTACTGGGTCATCCCCAAGGGCACTGCCAAGAAAGACGCTGTCTACAAGTTCCTGAACTTCGCCATGAAGCCCGAGAACCAAGCGGTTTACGCCCAAAACATCGCCTACGGCCCGACCAACAAGAAGGCTCTGGCCAAGCTGAACGCCAAGGTACTCGCCGACTTGCCCACCTCGGACAAGAACGCCAAGGAAGCCTTGCAGTTCAACACCACCTTCTGGGCTGACCAGGGCGAAGCTCTGGAAAAGCGTTTTGCTGCCTGGGCCACCCAGTAATCCGTAGACCGTCAGGAGCCTGAACCCATGACCATGCAAGCCAGTGCCATCCAGCCCCCGGGCGATCTCCGTGCGGCACTCTCCCGTGCGGAGTCCCGCCGCAAATGGCGGGCCTTCAGCCTGACACTGCCCTTGCTGGTGTTTTTGCTCCTGACCCTGTTGGTTCCTATCGCCGCGCTCTTGATGCGCGCGGTGGAGAACCCCGAAGTCGCCAAGGCCCTGCCCACGACAGTGGAGGCCTTGGCCGAGTGGGACCGCACGTCCCAACCCCAAGCAGCTGCCTACGCGGCCTTGGTCAAAGATTTATCGCAACTGCCCGACACGGCAGATGCCGGCGCCTTGGCGCGCCGCTTGAACTCTGAAGTGCCCGGCGCCCGCTCGCTGATCATGGGTGCCTATAAGGCCTTGCCCATCGAAGGTGATGCCGATACCGTGCGCCAGCAGCTGCTCGATAAAGACGCCCGGTGGGCCGAGCCTGAGTTCTGGCAAGCGATTGCCAAAAACGGCTCCCGCTGGACGCCCGACTACCTGCTGGCGTCGGTAGACCTGAAACGCGATGCGCAGGGCCACATCGAGCGCATGCCCGAAGACCAGCGCGCCTATGGCGGCATATTGGCGCGCACCTTCCAGATCAGTTTTGTGGTCACCTTGCTGTGCCTGCTGCTGGCCTACCCGCTGGCCTATTGGCTCTCCACCCTGCCCGAGCGCAAAGCCAATGTGCTGATGATTCTGGTGCTGGTGCCTTTCTGGACTTCCATCCTGGTGCGTGTGGCTGCGTGGATCGTGTTGCTGCAGTCTGAGGGTCTGGTCAACGGTGCACTGCTGGGCATCGGTGTCATCAGTGAGCCATTGGCGCTGCTGTTCAACCGCACCGGCGTGATCATCTCCATGGTGCACATCCTGCTGCCCTTCATGATTTTGCCACTTTACAGCGTGATGAAGAGCGTGCCACCCACCTATGTGCGTGCGGCAGTGTCCCTTGGCAGCGCACCGCTGGCTGCCTTCATGCGGGTCTATGTGCCGCAAACCTTCCCGGGTGTGGGCGCTGGTGCGCTACTGGTGTTCATCTTGTCGATTGGCTACTACATCACCCCCGCCCTGCTGGGTGGCGCAGATGACCAGATGCTGAGCTACTACATCGCCCGCTACACCAACGTGGAAGTCAACTGGGGCATGGCCTGCGCTTTGGGCGCCTTGTTGCTCGCCACCACGCTGGTGCTCTATGGCGTGTACCGCCGCATCGGCAAAGCAGACCTGGCCTTGGCGTAAGAAAGACATCCATGTTCAAACTGCCTGAATTCCCCCTCTACTTCACGCTGGCCGACAAGGCTGGCTGGTGGCTGCTGCGCATCGTGTGTGTGCTGGTGCTGGGCTACTTGCTGGCGCCGATTCTGGCCATCATTCCGCTGTCGTTTTCCAGCAGCTCGTTTTTGACCTACCCGATCCCTGGTTGGTCGACCAAGTGGTACAGCCACTTGTTCACCGCGCCCGAGTGGTCCAACGCCATGCGCAACAGCTTCATCGTGGCGCCCGCCGCCACCGTGATTGCCACCGTGCTGGGCACACTGGCCGCCGTGGGCTTGAGCCGCACCGAGTTCCGTTTCAAGGGCCTGCTCATGGCCTTCTTGATCGCGCCGATGGTGGTGCCGGTGATCGTGATCGGTGTGGCCACCTACCTGTATTTCGCGCCCCTGGGTCTGAGCGACAGCTATGTGGGCCTGATTGCGGTGCACGCCGCCATGGGTGCGCCTTTTGTGCTGACCACGGTGCTGGCCACCCTGGCCAACTTCAACCACAACCTGGTGCGCGCCTCGCTGAGCCTTGGCGAGACACCGTTCAACACTTTCATGCGCGTCACATTGCCGGTGATTGCCCCGGGTGTGATTTCGGGCGCGCTATTCGCCTTTGCTACCTCGTTTGACGAAGTGGTGGTGACCCTGTTCCTGGCTGGCGCTGAGCAGACCACCCTGCCGCGCCAGATGTTCACCGGCATCCGCGAAAACATCTCGCCCACGATTGCAGCGGTGGCTACCTTGCTGATCCTGTTCACCACCGCCATGTTGCTGGTGCTGGAATGGCTGCGCGGCCGCAAAGCCTGACCCTGAGCCCCAACCGTATGGATTTGAACCAACCTCTCTCCGGCAATGCCATGCCGCGCTTCGGCGGCATCGCAAGCATGATGCGCCTACCGGTTGCCGCATCCGCCCAAGGGCTGAATGCGGCTTTCATCGGTGTGCCGCTGGACATCGGCACCAGCCACCGCCCGGGGGCACGTTTCGGCCCGCGCCAGATCCGTGCCGAGTCCTGCCTGCTGCGCCCTTACAACATGGCCACCGGCGCCGCCCCGTTTGATGCCCTGCAAGTGGCGGATCTGGGCGATGTGCCCATCAACACCTACTCCCTGCTGAAGTCCGTAGACATCATTAAGGCCTATTACTCCGAGGTGTTGGGCCACGGCTGCATACCACTCACCCTAGGTGGGGACCACACCATTGCGCTACCCATTCTGCGGGCCATGGCAGCCCAACACGGTCCGGTGGCGATGGTGCATGTGGATGCGCACGCCGACGTGAATGAAGACATGTTCGGCGAGCGCATTGCGCACGGCACCCCCTTCCGCCGCGCGGTGGAAGAGGGCCTGCTCGATTGCAGCAAGGTCACCCAGATTGGCTTGCGCGGCACCGGCTACGCGGCCGATGATTTCGATTGGCCGCGCCGCCAAGGCTTTACGCTAGTGCCCGCCCACGAGGTGTGGCACCACTCCTTGGCCCCGGTGATGGAGCAAGTGCGCCAGCGCGTGGGCAACACCCCCTGCTACCTGAGCTTTGACATTGACGGCATTGACCCTGCCTACGCCGGCGGTACCGGGACGCCGGAAATCGGCGGGCTGACCGTGCCCCAGGCGCTGGAGATCATCCGGGGTTGCCGTGGGCTTAATATTGTTGGGGCAGACTTAGTGGAGGTATCACCGCCCTACGACACAACCGGCAACACCGCCTTGCTAGGGGCCAACCTGTTGTACGAGATGCTGTGTGTGCTACCCGGGGTGCCGGTGCGCTGACTGCCGGCTACACACCTGAATTTGCTACGTTTTTCATAGCTACTCGCGCAGGTTTTATGTGCGCTAGCAGCCCATTTTGTTTGAATTTTGAGGAGACACCATGTCCACATCGCCGCTTTCCCTGTTGAAAGACCCCAGCCTGCTCAAGACCGATGCGCTGATCAATGGCCAATGGGTCAAGGGAGCCAGTCGCTTTGCGGTGACCGATCCGTCCAACGGCCAGCACCTCGCCGATGTGGCCAACCTCGGTGCCGCAGACGCGGAAGCCGCCATCGCCGCCGCCAACGCCGCTTGGCCCGCCTGGAAAAGCAAGACTGCCAAAGAGCGCAGCATCATCCTGCGCAAGTGGTTTGATTTGCTGATGGCCAACCAGGAAGACCTGGCCCGCATCATGACCGCCGAGCAAGGCAAGCCGTTTGCCGAGGCCAAGGGCGAAATTGCCTATGGCGCCAGCTTTGTGGAGTGGTTTGCCGAAGAAGCCAAGCGCGTCAACGGCGAGACCCTGCCCCAGTTCGACAACAACCGCCGCCTGATGGTCATCAAGCAGCCCATCGGCGTGTGCGCAGCTATCACACCGTGGAACTTCCCGCTGGCCATGATCACCCGCAAGGTGGCGCCTGCGCTTGCCGCCGGTTGCCCGGTCATCATCAAGCCCGCGGAACTCACCCCGCTGACTGCGCTGGCAGCCGCCGAGTTGGCCATCCGCGCCGGCATTCCGGCCGGTGTGCTCAACATGATCACCGCCGACAGCGACCAGTCGATTGCCGTGGGCAAGGTCATTTGCGCGAGCGATGTGGTGCGCCACTTGAGCTTCACCGGCTCCACCGAAGTGGGCCGCATCCTGATGGCGCAAAGCGCGCCTACGGTCAAAAAGCTGTCGTTGGAATTGGGTGGCAATGCCCCCTTCATCGTATTCGACGACGCCGATGTGGACTCTGCGGTCGAAGGCGCTCTGGCCAGCAAGTACCGCAACGCCGGCCAAACCTGCGTGTGCGCCAACCGCTTCTATGTGCAAGCCGGCGTGTACGACCAATTCGTGGCCAAGTTCAGCGCCAAGGTCAAGGCCATGAAGGTCGGCAACGGCTTTGAAGACGGCGTGGTGCAAGGTCCGCTGATCGAAGACGCGGCCATCGAAAAGGTCAAACGCCACGTGGCAGACGCTGTGGCCAAGGGCGGCAAGGTAGAAACCGGCGGCAACGCCCTGCAAGGCCAGTTCTTTGAGCCTACCGTGGTGTCCGGCGCTACTGCTGACATGCTGTGCGCCCGCGAAGAAACCTTCGGCCCTTTCGCCCCGGTGTTCAAGTTCACCACCGAGCAAGAAGCCATTGATGCGGCCAACGCCACCGAATTCGGCCTGGCCAGCTATTTCTACAGCCGCGACATCGGCCGCATCTACCGTGTCGGCGAAGCGCTGGAGTACGGCATGGTGGGCGTGAACGTGGGCATTCTGGCCACCGAACACGTGCCTTTCGGCGGCGTCAAGCAATCCGGCCTCGGCCGCGAGGGCTCGCACTTTGGCATGGACGACTACATCGAAGTCAAGTACCTCTGCCTGGGCGACATCCTCAAATAAGCCCGCACCCGCATGCTTAAAAAGCGCCTTTCGCGGCTTTTTTTCGCCCATTCCATTGCCCATGCAATATCAGCCTTGACAATATTTGCTTAGGCAAATAATATTCGGGCCATGCACCATATCTCCCCTTCGTTTTACAGCCCCGAAAGCTATCGGCCGGAAGACAGCATCGGTTACCTGATGCGCAGCATCCTCTCGCACGTGGCCCAGTCGGTGGAGCACCAGCTCGCCCACACCGACCTGACCAACGCACAGTGGATTCCGCTTTTCAAGCTCTACAACAAGCAAGCGTCCACCGTAGCCGAACTGGCCCGCGCCTGCGAGCTCGACAACGGCGCCACCACCCGCCTGCTCGACCGAATGGAGGCCAAAGGCCTGGTTCAGCGCGTGCGCTCCGAGCAAGACCGCCGGGTCGTCAACATCCAGCTCACGCCTGCCGGTACGCAAGCCGCGGCCGACATTCCCCAGGTGCTGTGCGAGGTGCAAAACACCCACCTTGACGGTTTCAACGCTGAGGAATTCGAGAACCTTAAGGGCTATCTGCGCCGCATTCTGGACAACGCCCAACGCATCAAGGCAGCCAACAGCGCTGCAGTGAGCGCCCCCTCTACCGACCGCTAAGCACCCCATGCAAGACACCAACTCCCTCACATCCCCGGTACTGCGCTGGAGCCGGTTTGCGCTTAGCGCGGTGGCCATTGCGTCTTTGAGCGCGTGTGCCAACTTCTCGGGCATCTTTTCGCAAGCCACGCCGGTTGCTGCGCAGCAAGCCGGCTTGTCTACCCAAGCTATTCCGGCGGACAGCGTCGCGCTGGACAGCCAGTGGTGGAAAGCCTACGGCGATGAGCAACTCAACCAGCTGGTCGCCCAAGCCTTGGCCAACAACCCCAACCTGCGCGTGGCCCAGGCCCGTGTGCTGCGCGTGCAGGCCGGAATCGACAACGCCAACGCCTCCGGCGCACCGCAATTGAACGCAGGGCTGGATGCCTCCCGCCAGCTCTACACCCGCAACGGCTTGGTGCCCGCACCGATTGCTGGCAGCGAGCGCGAGATCGCCACGCTGCAAATGAGCGGCAGCTGGGAGCTGGACCTGTTCGGCAAGAACCGGGCTGCGCTGGATGCTGCCATCGGCCAAAGCCGCGCTGCTCAAGCCGACGCCCAGGCAGCCCGCATGCTGTTGGCCAGCAATGTGGCTCGCAGCTACTTCCAGTGGCTGCGGGTGCAAGGTCAACTCGAAGTGGCCCAGCGCACCCTGGCCCAGCGCGAGCAAACCCGCCAGCTGGTCCGCGACCGCCTGCAAGCCGGCCTGGACACCCAGCTCGAACTCCAGCAAAGCGAAAGCGGACTGCCTGATGCCCGCTTCCAAATCGAAGCCCTGAAAGAGCAGGAAGCTTTGCTCCTCAATGCCCTCGCCGCCTTGACTGGGCAACAAAATACGCCTCTAGCGCTCACCAAATATGCGCCAGAAGCTATCAATTCCATAGCGGCCGCACAAACCAAAGTGCAGTCGGTGCCGATGGACCTGCTGGGCCGGCGTGCCGACGTGGTCGCCGCCCGCTGGCGGGTAGAGGCTGCCACCCGCGATGTGGATAACGCCAAAACCCTGTTCTACCCCAACATCAACCTGACCGCGTTTGCCGGCTTCTCGAGCATCGGCTTTGACAAGCTGGTGCAAAGCAGCAGCGCCCAATGGGGCGTGGGCCCAGCCATTCGCCTGCCCTTGTTTGAAGGCGGCCGCCTGCGCGCCAACCTCAAAGGCAAAACCGCCGACCTGGACGCCGCCATTGAGACCTATAACGCCGCAGTCGTCGACGCAGTGCACGATGTGGCCGACCAGCTTACCTCCACCAAAGCCATTGAGCGCCAGCAGGCCGAGCAACAAGCCGCCCAGCGATCTGCCGAGGCCGCCTACGCCATTGCCGTGCAGCGGTACGAAGCGGGCTTGGGCAACTACCTGAACGTGCTCAACGCCGAAACCGCCGTGCTGGCCCAGCGCAAGCTGGCCGTGGACCTGGCGGCCCGCAGCGTGGACACACAGATCCAGCTGATCCGCGCGCTGGGTGGCGGCTTTACCGACACCGACAACACAGCAGCCAACGCACAGACGAGCGACGTAGTGGCGCGCTAAGCACTCACTACGGCCCCACCCAACACGCACTGAACCTGATTGAAAGAAACACCATGAGCACTTCTTCCACCCCCACCGTCGCCCCGGCCGCCACTCCCGCCGGCAACCCTGCACGCAAAAAAGCGCTGACCGTTCTCTCCATCGTCGTCCTGCTGGGTCTGGCCTATGGCGGCTTCGGCTGCTTTGGTGCTCGCCACTCGGAAGAAACTGACAACGCCTATGTGCAAGGCAACGTGATCCAAATCACCCCCCAAGTGGGCGGCACTGTCACTGCCATCATGGCGGACGACACCGACTTCGTGAAAGCCGGCCAAGCGCTGGTGAAGTTAGACCCGGCCGATGCCAAAGTGGCGCTCGACCAAGCCGAGGCCAACCTGGCCCAAGCGGTGCGCCAGGTGCGCACGCTGTATGCCAACAACGGCACCTTGTCCGCCCAGGTCACGCTGCGTGAGTCCGATATCGCCCGCGCACAGACCGACATCGCCCGTGCCACCGACGACCTGAACCGCCGCCAGGCACTGGCCGGCAACGGCGCCGTGTCCAAGGAAGAACTCAACCACGCCAAGTCGCAACTCACCACCGCCCAGAACGCCCTGTCCGCCGCCCAGGCGGGTGTGGCTGCTGCGCGTGAGCAGCTCTCCAGCAACCAGACCCTGACCGAAGGCACCAATGTAGAAAGCCACCCGAGCGTGGTGGCCGCATCCGCCAAGGTGCGCGAGGCCTTCCTCGCCCTGCACCGCGCCGAGCTGCCCGCGCCCGTGGACGGCTACGTGGCCAAGCGCACGGTGCAGCTGGGCCAGCGCGTGGCAGCTGGTGCTCCCTTGATGGCCATCATCCCGCTGAATCAGTTGTGGGTGGATGCCAACTTCAAGGAAGTGCAGCTGCGCAACATCCGCATCGGCCAGCCAGTCAAACTCACCGCCGACCTGTACGGCAAAAAGATGGAATACAAAGGTACGGTCGCCGGTTTGGGTGCCGGCACTGGTGCCGCCTTCTCGCTGCTGCCAGCCCAGAATGCCACCGGCAACTGGATCAAGGTGGTACAGCGCGTGCCGGTGCGGGTGGCGCTGGATGCTGAGCAACTGGCCCAGAACCCGCTGCGCGTAGGCCTCTCGATGGAAGCCACGGTGGACGTGACCGACCAGAGCGGCAAGTCCTTGGCCGATGCGCCCCGCGCCGCCTCGGTGACCCAAACCGATGTGTACACCGTGTTGGACCAGCAAGCCAACGCCGAAGTGCGCAAAGTGATTGCCGCCAACCTCGGCCGTGGCGCCAAGACCAACGTCCATGCCGCCGCCAAGGCCGGCGAAGGCGTGTGAGCCATCCATGAGCTCACCCGCCGCTTACTCTGCGCTGCCACCCCTGGAAGGGTCGGCGCGCCTGTGGGGCACGATTGCGCTGTCGGCCGCCACGTTCATGAACGTGCTGGACTCGTCCATTGCCAACGTGTCTTTACCGGCCATTGCCGGTGACCTCGGGGTCAGCTCCAGCCAGGGCACTTGGGTCATTACCAGCTTTGGCGTGGCCAACGCGATTGCCTTGCCGCTGACCGGCTGGTTGTCGCAACGCTTCGGCCAAGTGCGGCTGTTTATCACCAGCGTGTTGTTGTTTGTGCTGTCCAGCTGGTTGTGCGGCATTGCGCCCAACATGCCCTTTCTGATTGGTGCCCGCGCCCTGCAAGGCTTTGTGGCTGGCCCCATGATGCCGCTGGCGCAAACGCTGTTGCTCTCCAGCTATCCACCGGCCCTTGCGGGCTTGGCGATGGCGCTCTGGGCCATGACCACGCTGGTCGCCCCCGTGATGGGCCCGCTGCTGGGCGGCTGGATCACCGACAACGCGCACTGGGGGTGGATTTTCTTTATCAACGTGCCGATCGGCATCGTGGCGGGGTTCATCACCTGGAGCATCTTTCACAAGCGCGAAACGCAAACGCGCAAGCTGCCCATCGACACCGTGGGCCTGGCCTTGCTGGTGATTGCAGTAACCGCGATTCAGATGATGTTGGACTTGGGCAAAGAGCTCGACTGGTTCCACTCCAACGAGATCATTGCGCTGACCGTGCTATCGGTGGTGGCCTTCGCGTTTTTGATCGTGTGGGAGCTGACCGATGACCACCCGGTGGTCGATTTGAAGCTTTTCAAGGTCCGCAACTTCTTGACCGGCACCATCGCCATGTCAATTGCTTACGGCCTCTTCATGGGCAACATCGTGCTGCTGCCGCTGTGGCTGCAAAGCTTCATGGGCTACACCGCCACCCAGGCCGGCATGCTGATGGCGCCAGTGGGTTTGTTTGCGATCATCCTGTCGCCCATCATCGGCAAGAACATCACCAAGTTCGACACCCGCCGCTTGGCGACGCTGGCCTTCCTGGTGTTTGCGCTGGTGCTCTGGATGCGTTCGCACTTCAGCACACTCTCGGACTTCAACACCATGATGATTCCGACGCTGATCCAGGGCATTGCGCTCGCGCTGTTTTTCATTCCGCTGACCAGCATCATTCTGGGCGGTTTGCCGGGCGACAAGATTGCGTCCGCCTCGGGCCTGAGCAGCTTCTGCCGGGTGCTGTTCGGCTCCTTTGGCACCTCGATCTCGGTCACGGTGTGGCAAGACCGCACCACCTTGCACCACGCCCAGCTGACCGAGATGATCAACCGCGGCAGCACGGCATCTAACAGCGCCTTGGCGGGATTGAACGCATCCGGCCTGAGCACTGAGCAGGCCCTGAGCCAGATCAACCGCATGATCGACCAGCAAGCCGCCACCCTGGCAGCCAATGATGTGTTCTACGCCTCGGCGGTGATCTTTGTGCTGTTAATTCCGCTGGTGTGGCTCTCCCGCCCGGCCAAGGGGGGCGCAGGCGCCTCGGAAGCAGCGGCCGGCGCACACTGATCACGCGCAATCTGCAGACGAAAAAACGGGGCCTTGGCCCCGTTTTTTATGCAGCACGCTGATCAGCTCAGCTCCGGCCCTTGCGGGTTGGTGGCGCGTGCGCTGCGGTTCACACCATTGTTCACCGACCAGGGAATAGACGCAGCCCGGTCCAGGGGCGCCACTTTGGTCAGCAAAGCCTGCCAGAAAAAGCCACTCTGAATTGCGATCACCGCAAACAGCATGTAGCTCTGTGAGCTGGAAGCCAACCACAGGTTGTACACCGGCATAAACACAAAAGGCGACACCAGCAAAGGCAGGCCAATGCGCAAGGCCTGCATGGACTCCAGCCCCTTGCCGAGGTTGAAGAGGTCCCAGTAGTAATTGGTAAACATGCCCAGCACCATCCAGCAGCCCAAGTGCCATGCGTACACGATGGCGTGGTTGCGTGCCAGCATCAGCACCCAGGGTTGGGAACCCTCGTCGGCATTCATCACGAACACAATCAACACCCCGGTCGCAGCAAAGACCACGGCGTAAATGAACATCATCAACTTGAGCGCTCTGGACATAGTTCCCCTAGGGTGAAATGGTGCGCGCCATCTTACCCGCAGGCCCTCCCGCCTTAGAGCAGGGTCACGCCGGTTTTTGCCTGCACTGCCTCACGGGTGACACCCGGAGCCAACTCCACCAGCTTCAAGCCTTCAGGGGTGACGTCCATCACCGCCAGGTCGGTGATGATGCGGTCCACCACGCCTACGCCGGTCAATGGCAAGGTGCAGCTGGGCAGGATCTTCAGGTCTTCGGTGCCGTCTTTCTTCTTGGCCACATGTTCCATGAGCACAATCACGCGCTTCACGCCGGCGACCAAGTCCATCGCGCCGCCCATGCCCTTGACCATCTTGCCGGGGATCATCCAGTTGGCCAGATCGCCCTTCTCGGACACTTGCATGGCACCTAGGATGGACAGGTTGATCTTGCCGCCGCGGATCATGGCAAAGCTTTGGTCCGAGCCGAAAATGCTGCTGCCTTTGATGGTGGTTACGGTTTGCTTGCCGGCGTTGATCAGGTCGGCATCCACCTCATCTTCAGTCGGAAAGGGGCCGATGCCCAGCATACCGTTCTCGCTTTGCAGCCACACCTCTTTGTCGGCGGGGACATGGTTGGCCACCAGGGTGGGAATGCCGATCCCCAGGTTCACATAAAAACCGTCTTCGAGTTCGTGGGCTGCACGCGCAGCCATTTGGTCTTGGTTCCAGCTCATGGTCAGACTCCTGCTTTTTCAGTGATGGTGCGTTTTTCGATCCGTTTTTCGGGTCGGGTGTTCAGCACGATGCGGTGCACATAAATACCGGGCAAGTGGACCTGATCGGGGGCGATGTCGCCGGTCTCCACAATCTCTTCCACTTCCACCACCGTGATCTTGCCGGCCATGGCCACAGCCGGGTTGAAGTTGCGTGCAGTAAAGCGGAACTGCAGATTGCCCGACTTGTCGGCGCGGTGGGCTTTGACTAGGGACACATCCGGCACCAGCGAACGCTCCATCACGTAGGTCTCGCCATCAAACTCGCGCAGCTCTTTGCCCTCGGCCACCATAGTGCCCACACCGGTTTTGGTGAAGAAAGCGGGAATGCCAGCACCACCAGCGCGCAGCTTCTCAGCCAACGTACCCTGGGGGGTGAACTCCAACTCCAGCTCGCCGGCCAGGTACTGGCGCTCGAACTCTTTGTTTTCACCCACATAGCTGGAAATCATTTTTTTGATCTGACGCGTCTCGAGCAACTTGCCGAGGCCAAAGCCGTCCACGCCCGCGTTGTTGGAGATAGCGGTCAGGTTTTTGGCCCCCGAATCGCGCAAGGCATCAATCAGCGCCTCCGGGATGCCGCACAAACCAAAGCCACCAACGGCCAGTAACTGTCCGTCCTGAATAATGCCTTCAAGCGCCTGCGCGGCGCTGGGGTAAATCTTGTTCACTGCGCGTATCTCCTATGTAGATAGAAACAACATGGGCGCTACGATACTACGTAACCACATACGTAGTTCCCCGTAAAGCCTTTCCCTCACCGCAATCCGCATGGACATTGACTACCGCCAAGCTTTTGACCTTGCGCCCGTCGGGCTGGCGCTTTCGCGCAACCGCACCATGATCGACTGCAACCAGCAACTGTGCGACATGTTCGGGGCCACCAAAGACCAACTGGTAGGCCAGTCCTTCCAGGTGCTGTACCCCAGCGCCGACGAGTTTGAACGCCTCGGCGCGCGCATGGCCCCCTTGCTCAACCGCAATGGAACCTATGCAGATGACCGCATCATGAAACGACTCGACGGGCGCTTCAAAGGCGAGACTTTCTGGTGCCATGTGAGCGGCCGCGCCCTGAACCCCAGCGCCCCGCACGAGGCCGGCATCTGGACCTTTGAAGACCTGAGCGCCCTGCGCCCGGTGCGCGCAGAACTGACCCCGCGCGAGCGCGAAGTCGCGGCCTACCTGATGCAGGGCCAGACCTCCAAACAGATCGGCAAAACGCTGGAAATCAGCCACCGCACCGTCGAAATTTACCGCGCACGCCTGATGCGCAAGTACAAGGCATCGACCACCGCAGACCTGGTGCACAAGTTGATGGCCAGCTAAAGCTGGGGAATCTCTCAAATCGGGAGCTGAAATAAATTGGCCTCGATATCACCTCTTTTTATAGGGCTATCGGCACAGTTAATCGGAAAGAATGGATCACGCATTTGTGGACCTATGTCCGCATTCGCCCCCACTAAGGATGTACCCCATGGACTTTCTGAATCGCTGGACCATCAAGAGCCGCCTCGGTTTTGGCTACGCACTGTTGGGACTGGCAGTGCTGGTAGTAACGATAGTGGCCCTGAACGCATTGAGCAAATCACAGGCCAATTTCGAAAAACAGGTGGACCAACTCGATGTGATTCAAGCGCTGGGAAATGAAGTGCTGGACGCTGCCAACGCCCGCGCCGTCTTTGCGCGCAACCTCGTGATTGCAGCATCTGACGAGCGCGTTCAGTACAACAAAAGCTTGATCGAAAAAGCCCATAGAAATGTGCAAACGCACATTAAAGAGCTGCAAGCAGCGGTGTCGCAACTGGACCCGCCCGACACCACACTTCAGCTGGCCTTGGACAGTATTGTGAAAACCGAATCACAGTATGGTCCGGTAGCACTGGACATTACGCAGCTTGGTGCAAACGGACAACGGAACACGGCAATTGCCAAGATCAACACAGAGTGCCAACCCTTGCTCGACCAGCTGATCAGCGACATCGGGAAATTCAACGACACTGGCAAACGCATCAGCCATGCCAATGTGGAGAGGTCCAAGAGGGACTTCGGCACCTTGCGTATTTCGTTGATGCTGACTGGCGCATTGGTCGTGATCATTGCGGCTGCTCTCGGTGTTGCCACTACCCGCTCGATCATCCGACCTTTGAGTGCGGCCATGCACGCCACCGAAGCGTTCACCCTGGGTAACCTGACCCAAGCACTTCACGCCCGAGGCAAAGACGAAATTTCGCAGTTGCTAAATTCTCTGGAACGCATGCGCAGCAGCCTTAAACAACTGGTTGCTTCTGTCCGGCAGGGTGCTGACGCGGTAAACACCGCGAGCAGTGAAATTGCGCAGGGAAATCAGGATCTCTCCTCGCGCACCGAGAGCCAAGCCAGTGCATTGGAAGAGACGGCCGCGAGCATGGAGGAGCTGTCTTCCACAGTCAAACTGAATGCCGAAAACGCCTCGCAAGCCAATCAATTGGCCCAACAGGCATCTGCAGTTGCCACTCGTGGCGGACATGCGGTCACTGAGGTGGTCCACACGATGCAGGGCATTAGCGACAGCTCACGCAAGATTTCTGACATCATTTCTGTGATCGACGGCATCGCCTTCCAGACCAACATTCTTGCCTTGAACGCCGCCGTAGAGGCCGCACGCGCCGGCGAGCAAGGGAGGGGCTTTGCCGTCGTGGCCAGCGAGGTTCGATCACTGGCAGGACGCTCGGCAGAAGCTGCCAAGGAAATTAAAACCCTGATCAACGACAGCGTGGAGCGCGTTGAAAAAGGCCGCGTCATCGCCGATGAGGCAGGCACCACGATGGACGATGTCGTGCAGAGCATCAAGCGGGTAACAGACATCATGGGGGAAATCAGCTCCGCCAGTGCAGAGCAAAGCACGGGGGTCGCCCAAGTCGGTGATGCCGTGTCGCAAATGGACCATGCCACCCAACAAAATGCAGCGCTGGTTGAACAAATGGCCGCTGCCGCCAGCAGCATGCAAAGTCAGGCCCGAGAGCTGGTGAGCTCTGTCTCGGTCTTCAAGTTGGACTGAGCCCGGTATCTGGCAAGCGCGCCAGGCGAGACATCAGTTCCGCCTTGTCCATCTCCAACGCCGCAATCCGCTGCTCGGCCAGCCCCAAGCTCAGCAGCGCTGCCTGCAGCTCGGCCTCCAGGCGGGCCACTTCCTCCGTCAGGGTGTCCGCCACAGCGGTCACCTTTTCGCGGGTGGCGTCGCGTGTGATGGTCAGGCCGGCAGTCACCGTGTCCAGCCACGCAAGGATCTGCACCCGGGTGGTGTCTTTGTGCAGCGGAGTTTGCAGGGTCGCTTTTTTCACATCGGCCCGGCGGCACAACTCGGATTGGGTCACCCGCCCGTGGTTAAAGGGGTAGACCCCGTGGTGCGCTGCAATGTCTGCTTCGATCTCCGCCATGGCTTTGCGCAGGCGCGCCAGTGCGGCTTCAGTGCGGGGGTTCGCGTTTTCAGTGACAGGAAGGATGGGACGTTCGGACATGAAAGGATCTCTAGGGAGGCAGCCGGCGCAGTGTACTGAAGCTAGACTCACCATCCTCCCAAAGGACAACCATGACAACCCCATTCACCCCCGCCCCCCATGAAACCGAAGCCTGGGCTGCCCTCAAACAGCTGGGCGATACCGCGGTATCCACCGGCGGCCTGCAGGCTCTGCTTCAAATGTTTATCAGCGTGGTGACCTCGGCGGAAGAGGTGGCACGGGTGAGCGAAGAAGCCGGCCACCCGGACTCCATGACCACCCAAGTCATTTCGGAATGGGTCAGCACCCAATACGTGCCTGATATGCAGGCCCAGTTGCAAGGAAGCGGCGAGGCTTAAGGGCGAGGCCTAAATCAGGTTGCGCATGGCGCGTGCGGTTTCCTGCAACACCGGCAACACGCGGCGGACTGCATCATCGGTGCTCTCGTTGCCCATGGGCATGGTGACGTTGAGCGCTCCCATCAGGGCCCCGTGGCGGTCAATCAACGGCACCGCTACACCGCGGTAGTTCATTTCCAACTGCTGCTCTGACACCGCCCAGCCCTGCTGGCGAATGCGGGCGAGCTCGACCCGCATCCGGTCTTTGCTGGCAATCGTGTGCGAGGTATAGGCCTTGAAGGTTTGCTGCTGCAGCCAGTCTTCGAGCCATGCCGGGTCGCGCATGGCCAAGATCAACATGCCTGCCGACGTGACCTGCGCCTGCACCCGCGAGCCCAGCACATAGCCGGTACTCATGGGCCGGTTGCTGCCGTTGCGGGCGATGTAGACGATCTCGTCGCCGTCCAACACACTCACATAGGCAATCTCTTGGGTGCCGGCAGTCACCCGCTGCAAAAACGGCTGCACCACCCGGGGCAGGCGGGCTGACTCCAAGTACGACTGCCCGATGCGCAGCACACGCGGCGTGAGCCAAAACAGCTTGCCATCACTCGCCACATAGCCCAGGTACTGCAAGGTCAGTAGGTAGCGGCGGGCGGCGGTGCGCGTCATGCCACAACGCTCGCCCGCCTGGCTGGCCGTCATGCGCTGGTGCGCATCATCAAAAGCCTCGATCAGCCCCAAGCCCTTCTCCAGGCCGGCAATCCAGTCTTTCTTTTCCAGAGCGGGCGCGTCAATGCCGGCAATGGGCGGGCGCAAGGCAAGTTCAGTAGTCATGGGCGCTGATTTTGGGGGGCCGAAAAACCGGGCAAGCCTAGTGCTTACCCGCAATACGAGCGATCATCGATCATTTAAGTTCAATAAACGATCTTTTTAACCAATATTCACTTTCATCCGCACAAGCTAGTCGCTAAAGTTCGCACCAAATCGCGCCGTTCGTTCGACTAACGAACACCTTTGCTATTGCAGCCACCACCGCGTAACCCTCTTTTTTACTGTTTGACGACCCGGAGAACCCATGGCCAATACCCCACGCCCCAGCGGCGCAGACCGCGAACACATTGACGAAGGCCCCAACCCCTTGGGTCTGGAAGGCATTGAGTTCATTGAGTACGCCACCTCCAAGCCACAGGCGCTGGGCCAGGTGCTGGAGGCCATGGGATTCCGCCCCATCGCCCGCCACCGCTCGCGTGAAGTGCTGCTCTACCGCCAGGGCGATATCAACGTCATCGTCAACGCCCACGGCCGTGGCGCAGCGCTGACCGAAAAACCGGTGATCGCCGCCATCGCCCTGCGGGTGCAAGATGCGTCTGCCGCCTACAAGCGGGCCTTGGCCCGTGGTGCCTGGGCCGTGCCAGTGCAAGTCGAAGTGATGGAACTGCACATTCCCGCGGTGCATGGCGTGGGCAACAGCCGCATTTACTTTGTAGACCGCCACCGCGAATTCTCGATTTACGACGTGGACTTCACGCCCGTACCTGTAGTCGACAAGAACCCGCCGGCCATCACCGGCCTGCACTTCTTCGGTGTGGTGCAGTACATCGGCAATGACCGCAGCGATGACTGGACCGAGTTTTACAGCGCCCTCTTCGGCTTTACCGCCCTGGAGCCCGAGACCCGCTTCGGCATCTTGCCCAAGGGGCGCATTCTGCAAAGCCCTTGCAAAACCTTTTACCTGCAACTCATCGAGCCCGAGCCAGGTGTCCTGGATGTGGAAGACGACGAATGCTTCCAGCGCGTGGGCCTGGGTACCCCGGATGTGCAAGCCACCGTAGCGGCCTTGCGCCAGCGCGGTGTGGACTTTGTGCCCAGCAAAGACCCGGCGCAAGACAGCAAGGGCGCGCTCACCCGCCCCACCATGGGTAACGCCATGTTTGAGCTGGTTCACCACACTCGGGGCTGAACACCATGAGCCAATTTGAAGGCAAATTTGACGACTTCGGGATGGACACCATCACGCTGGCCGGGCCCCTGAAGGCCAAGCTGGACGCCATGAAGGCGGCCGGCTTCACCCAGGTGATGCTGCTGGCCCGTGATCTGGTGAGCCACCCCGAGGGCTGGCGCGCCGCGGTGCAAGAGGTCAAGGACAGTGGCCTGCGCGTGACCGGGTTTCAGGTGCTGCGCGACTTTGAGGGCCTCTCCGGCCACCTGCACGATTACAAGGTCGACATCGCCAAAAGCATGATGGAGATGTGCGCGGCCCTCGACTGCCGCGTCATGCTGGCCTGCTCCAGCACCTCCACCCACGCCACCGGTGACACCGACAAACTGGTGCAGGACCTGCGCAAGCTGGCCATGCTGGCAATTCCGATGAACATCAAAATCGCGTTCGAGGCCCTGTCCTGGGGCCGCAACGTGAATGAGTTTCCCCAAGCGTGGGACCTCATTAGCCAAGCCGACATGCCCAATTTGGGTCTGGGCTTTGACTCCTTCCACCTGTTTGCCACCAAGACCCCGTTGGACGAGCTGGAGATCCTGGACCCCAGCAAGATCTTTCTGGTGCAGCTGGCTGACTTCATGTGGAACGAAATCAAAACCGTCGAGGAGCGCATCACCACGGCGCGCACCTTCCGCGTGTTCCCCGGCGAAGGCGTGCACAGCGAGGCTCTGGCAGAACTCGTGCTCAAGCTGCACCAGCTGGGTTATCGCGGTGACTACAGCTTTGAGGTGTTTAACGACGACTACCAGCAAATGCCGCTGGAAACCGTGGCTGCCCGCGCGCGCCGCGCCGCGCTGTGGCTGGGTGAAGATGTGCTGCGCCGCTCGGTGCCGCTACCCAACCAGATGCGCCTACGCCAAGCGCTGGCCTGACCCACCCGACCCGACCTCAACCAAACAATTGCCATGAGCAGTGTGCTGGACGATTTTTTGTATGCGCCCGAGGTGCTGGAGTCCTTCGGGGCCCAGCGTTTTGTGGCCGCCATGCTGCGGGTAGAAGCCGCACTCGCGCAGGCCCAGGCCGAGCACAGCGTGATACCTGCGGATGCGGCGGTATCCATCGTCGACACCTGCAAGGTCGAGCTGTTTGACGCCGCCCGCATCGTGCGCGACAGCGCCAGCTGCGGCAGTTTGGCGGTTCCTTTGATCAAGAGCCTGCGCGATACGGTCGGGCTCTTCAACCCGGCGGCGGTCGCCTTTGTGCACTACGGGTGCACCAAGCAAGACCTGATCGACACCACCATGGCGCTGATCACACAGCAGGTGTTGGCAGTCACCCGTGGCTATGTGGAAACCTGCATGGCGGCGCTGGCGCAACAACCCGAACTGGCGGTAACGATAGCGCCCTTGCGCCGCGCACTCCAACGCCTGGATGCCAGCTCAGCCGCTGCACTGGCGGTGCAGCTGGGCGGCACCCTGAGCGCCCGGCCCGCGCACGGCCCCGCGGTGCAAGCCGCGCTGGCCCGGCACCTCAAATTGTCTATCCCCGATGCGCCATGGGATACCCAGCGTGACGCCTGGGTAGCATTGGGCTGCGATGTGGCTCTGCTGATCGGCAGCTTGGGCACGCTGGCCAGCGCCATGGTGCAGCGCTCGCCCGGCACAGAGCCCTGTGCCGGAAGCTTGACCGCTCTGGCCATGGCGCGCCGCAGCCCGCAGCGGGTGGCGGGCTTGCTGAGCTCCATGCCCCATGCGTTCGAGCGCACCCTGGGCTTCTGGCAATCCGATCAGAGCGACTGGACCCAGTTGCTGATGTCGGCGCACGCCAGTGCCTGGGGTTTGGCCAAATCGCTACAAAAAACATAGCGCCCCGCGCACATAGATCGTGGGCAAACGACCCATTGAGCAATAAAAGACCTCCAGGCACTCGCGGTGCATGAAAGCTCGATCTGTGTGAATGAGTGTGTTCTGCTGAGGCCACTGCCTTCTTACAGTTGTGGCTCACAGTCTTTCACTAAGCGCACAAGGTTCTCGGAATGGCACACACCCGCTGGGTTTTGAAGGGTACTTTGGTCGACGCTTACGGAAAAGCACTTCCACCGGTTCTGCAAGCCGCCTATGGCTCGGTGGTCGGGCGCAGCCTCTACGGGATCACCCTTTTTTCTAACGGCCATGTGATGCAGCTGCTCGAAGGCGAAGTTGCTGCCTTGCAATCTGCCGTGCGCAACTTGCAAGACCAAAGCAAAATTTTTGGCATCGAGCGCTTGTTGCAAGAGCCTACGGATGGGCCGAGTCACGAGAGCGTGTCGGTCGGACTGCACCGCTTCAAAGACGAAATTGCCAAACACCTGCCAGGCCATGTGCAAGTGTTCAGCTTGTGTGCCGACGAGATTTGCCAACGTACGCCCCCCGGTAAAGCGCGCGATCTTTTGCTTGGATTCGCTTAGACCACGCCACCTGGCGCGTCAGCGCACAGACCCGCCCGCCAAAGGCCCGCAGCATCGGATTTTTGGGGGCTCACGCTCAATCCCATGCCACGCAGCACGCGCTCAACCGCTTGTACGAATGAATGTGTTTTAAAAAAAACACATTCGCCGGACACTGCGCCGGTGGAAATGAACAAGATCAATTACAAACAAATCGTCGGGAAGCGCGTCAGGGGATTACGGCAAAACGCCGAACTGTCTCAGGAAGTTTTGTCGGAACGATGCGGAATATTCCGCACCTACTTGAGCCGGATCGAGTCCGGCGCTGCCAATCCCACCTTGCTGGTACTGGTCGCCCTCGCAGACTCTTTGGGTGTACCGCCCTCAGAGCTACTAACCAAAGATTGAACTAGGGCCCAGGCCTTAGCGGGCGGAGCCCGAAGCGGCCGGCAATGGCGGCATCGCGGCGCAAGCGGTGGCCACAAATTCCCTTAACAAACGCAAACCCGGGGTCAGCTGGCGCCGGTCGGGTAGCACCATGTAAACCGGCACCGGCTCGGTGTCCCAGTCGGTGCACAGCATCACCAAACGGCCTTCGGTCACATCGTGGGCCACATCCAGCCAGGCTTTGTAGGCCACACCCCGGCCTGCCACTGCCCAGCGGCGCACCACATCCCCATCGTTGCCGACATGCCCGCCTTGCACCCGCACGGTCAGGGCCTCACCCGCTTGGCGAAAAGTCCAACGGTCATTCACATCTTCCCCCAGCATGAAACACAGGCAGTCGTGCCCGGCCAGGTCGTGGGGCGTAAGGGGCGTGGGGTGCTGTGCCAAATACGCGGGGGAAGCCACTAGCACCCGCCGGTTGTGGGGCGCTACCGGCAGGGCCACCAAACTCGAGTCCTGCGGCTTGCCGTA
Source organism: Rhodoferax potami (assembly GCF_032193805.1). Lineage (NCBI taxonomy): Bacteria > Pseudomonadati > Pseudomonadota > Betaproteobacteria > Burkholderiales > Comamonadaceae > Rhodoferax > Rhodoferax potami. Next base: position 491,520 of record NZ_JAVBIK010000001.1, read on the forward strand.
GCGGAAAGCGGCGTCGACGGGTTCGCTGAACATATTGGCCATGCGGTCTGACAGGGTGAGCCGGTAGCGCAGCTGCGGGTGCAGCGACTGAAAGTCATCCAGCCACGGCAGCAGCAGGTTGCGACCCATGTCGGACGAAGCCGCTAAGCGCAACACGCCTTGCACCTCGTGGCGGCCGGTACCGAGTGCGCGCACCCCTTCGCTCAGGGTGCTGAGGGCCAGCCGCGCGTGTTCTAGAAAAGCCGCGCCCTCCGGGGTCAGCCGCAGGCTGCGGGTCGAGCGCACCAAGAGCGGCACCTGCAGCTCTGACTCCAGCCGCTTGAGGGCGGCACTGGCTGCCGCCGGGGTCATGTCCAGCGCACGGGCGGCGGCAGAGAGGCTGCCGGCGTCCACCGTGCGCACCAAGATAGCGAGGTCTTGCAGGGCTTTCATTTTCAAATTTTATTTGAAGCTGAATTCAATCCAAGGCCTATTTTTCTTTTCAAGCAATAGAAAGATGATTCAGGCCTTGTCGTTATTACTCTGAGAGTCCGCCATGAAAGCTATCGGTTACACCCAGCCCCACCCTATTGCCGCCACCCCGGGGCTGCAAGACATCACCCTGCCGGACCCGGTTGCGCTGGGCCACGACTTGCTGGTGGAGGTGCACGCAGTGTCCGTCAACCCGGTTGACACCAAGCTGCGCAAAAGCGCCCGCCCTGCTGAGGGAGACGCCTACAAGGTGTTGGGTTTTGATGCCAGTGGCATCGTGCGTGCGGTGGGCCCGGAGGTTAGCCTGTTCAAACCGGGTGATCGGGTGTTTTACGCAGGCGCCATCCAGCGGCCCGGCACCAACAGTGCGCTCCACCTGGTGGATGAGCGCATCGTGGGCCACATGCCCACAAGCCTCGACTTTGGCCAGGCCGCCGCACTGCCACTCACCAGCATTACTGCCTGGGAACTGTTGTTCGACCGCATCGGCGTGCAGCCCGGCAAAAAGCCCACCGGCAAAACCCTGCTGGTGATCGGCGCGGCAGGCGGGGTGGGCTCGGTGCTGGTGCAGCTGGCACGCCGCTTGACCAGCCTGACCATCATCGGCACCGCCTCGCGCCCTGAAACCCGGGAGTGGGTGCAGTCCTTGGGCGCTCACCATGTGATCGACCACAGCCAGCCCATGGCACCGCAGTTGGCCGCTATCGGGCTGCCGCAGGTAGACATCGTGCTGAGCCTGACCCACACCGAGCAGCATTTTCCGGAGATTTTGGAGGTGATCGCGCCCCAGGGTCAGTTCGGCCTGATCGACGATTTGCCGACTTTGGACGTGATGCCCTTCAAGCGCAAAGCCATCTCGGTGCATTGGGAACTGATGTTCACCCGCCCCTTGTTTGCCACACCTGATATGGTAGCCCAGCACCACCTGCTCAATGAAGTGGCCCAACTGGTCGATGCCGGCTTGCTGCGCACCACCCTGGCCGAGCACTACGGCACCATCAACGCCACCAACCTGCAGCGCGCGCAAGCCTTCGTAGAGTCGGGCACCGCCCGGGGCAAAGTGGTGCTCGAGGGCTGGGCCTGATCAACCTGTCGATTGCTATTAAATAAGGAGCAGCGAGTCCAATCAAAATATGGGCTAGCTGCTCTTTTGACATTCAATCGCGGCTGCTGACCACCTCATCGGCACTGCGAAACGCCTCTACCGCGGTGGGCACCCCGCAGTACACCGCGGCGTGCAACAGCACCTCCTGGATTTCTTCGACACTTGCGCCATTGTTCAGAGCGCCCCGCACATGGCCTTTGAGTTCGTTTTGCTTGCCCAAGGCGGTGAGCATGGCCACCGTGATCAAACTGCGGGTTTTCAAATCAAGGCCCGGGCGCTGCCACACATCGCCCCACGCCGCACGGCTGATGTGTGCCTGCATCGGTGCGGTAAACGGCGTGGTTTTGGCCAGCGCCGCGTCCACAAATGCATCTCCCATCACCTGACGACGAGTGGCCAAGCCTTGGGTGTAAGCGTCCGGGTCCGGACGGGCGGGCAAGGGGGTATTGGGGTCTGTCATCAGAGGCCTTCAGGGCAAAGCCGCCATGTTCAGCCGGCGTGCCATTGCCCAAGCTGGGACAACAAGGCCACCAGACCCATGCCATTGATGACGATGCCGACGGTGGTTTTGATTTCTTTCATGGTGCAAGTCTCCGGGTAGTGGGCTGCGACGAAGTTCGCAGTAGGATGAATACTAAAAAGCACCGACACTTATGTAAATTCAATTCACTGAATCACATCGATAGTTTTTAAAAATACGCTGATCAGCGACCCGACGGAGACCCCATGCACCCCACCCCACGCTACCCCCTGCCCGACCTCAACACCCTGCCCGACGACCTGAAGGCCAAGATCCTCGAGGTTCAGGAAAAGTCCGGCTTTGTGCCGAATGTGTTTTTGGCATTTGCCCGCCGCCCTGCCGAATGGCGCGCTTTTTTTGCCTACCACGACGCACTCATGCTGCGCGAGGGCTCCAGCCTGACCAAGGGCGAGCGCGAGATGATCATCACCACCACCAGTGCCGCCAACCAGTGCCTGTACTGCGTAGTGGCACACGGCGCCATTTTGCGGATTTACGAGAAAAAGCCGCTGGTGGCAGACCAGGTAGCCGTCAACTACCGCAAGGCCGACATCACACCGCGCCAGCGCGCCATGCTCGACTTTGCGATGCAGGTCTGCCTGCAAAGCCACACCGTGGAAGACGCCGACTTTGCCACCCTGCACGCCCACGGTTTTGACGACGAAGACATCTGGGACATTGCAGGCATTACCGCTTTCTTCGGCCTCTCCAACCGCATGGCCAATGTGACCGGCATGCTGCCCAACCCCGAGTTTTACCTGCTGGGCCGGGTCCCCAAAACCAAATAGCCACTCGCCACACCCGCCATGACATTCCCCCCCCACCGCACTCTCAGCCTTGCCGTGACGGCGCTTTGTGCAGCGCTGCTGTCAGCGTGTGTCGTGTCGCCGCCACCACCGGCACCGTCCGCGCCACCACCCCAGCCCGAAGCCGCAAGCGGCAGCACCGCCAAACCCGGCTGGGCGACCCGCCGCTATGCGGTGGCTGCGGCCAACCCGCTAGCCACCGATGCCGGGCGCCAGGTGCTCGCAGCGGGCGGCAGCGCCGTCGATGCGGCGATTGCGGTGCAAATGGTGCTGAGCCTGGTAGAGCCGCAGAGCAGCGGCATTGGCGGGGGCGCTTTTCTGCTGCACTTCAATGGCACGACCACGCAAGCGTTTGACGGCCGCGAAACCGCGCCCGCCGCTGCCACGCCGGCCCTGTTTCTGGATGCATCAGGCCAAGCCATGAAGTTTGCCGATGCGGTAGTGGGCGGTCGCTCGGTCGGTGTGCCGGGCGCGGTCGCCATGTTGGCGCAGGCACATGCCTTGCACGGCAAACTGCCGTGGGCTCAGTTGTTTCAACCCGCTATCAACCTGGCCAACCAGGGTTTTGCCATCAGCCCACGCATGGCCGCACTGCTGGCGGCAGACCCGCACCTGAAAAAAGACCCGGTAGCCGCAGCTTACTTTTACGACGCTGCAGGCAAGCCATGGCCAGCTGGCCATGTGCTGCGCAACCCCGAACTGGCAGCGGTGTTGCAAGGCATAGCCACCCGTGGCCCCTCTGCCCTGCTGCGAGGCGAGGTCGGTGAAGCCATCGCCCGCAAAGTGCAAGGCCACCCTACCAACCCGGGCAGCCTGAGCACCCGCGACCTGGCAACTTACCGCCCGCTGGTGCGCGAACCGCTGTGCTTTGACTACGACACGGCACCCCGCCCGGTGCGCATTTGCGGCATGCCGCCGCCAAGTTCGGGGGCGATTGCCATTGGTCAAATTCTGCGCATGCTGGACCACACCCCTGCCCGCAGCCTGCCCCTGGTGCAAGGCCAACCCGGTGCCGACTGGTTGCACCTGTACACCGAGGCTTCGCGCCTAGCGTTTGCCGACCGGGGCCAGTACCTCGGTGATCCGGCCTTCGTGCAAGCCCCAGCGGGCAACTGGGCCAGCTTGTTAGCACCGGCCTACTTGCGCAGCCGTGCCGCGCAGATCGACAGCAGCCCCACTGGGCAGAGCATTCAGTTTGCCTTGCCGGGGCAGCCCGGCGGCACGCCACTGAGCTACGCACCCATGCCTGACCAGTTGGAGTACGGCACCTCGCACATCTCGGTGGTGGATACCTATGGCAATGCGGTTGCCATGACCACCACGATTGAAGATGCCTGGGGCTCACGCCAGATGGTGAACCGGGGAGCCGGCCTCGCGGGCGGCTTTTTGCTCAATAACCAGCTCACCGATTTCAGCTTCAGCCCCACGGGGGGCGACGGCAGGCCGGTGGCCAACCGCGTAGAGCCGGGCAAGCGGCCGCGCTCCAGCATGTCGCCCACGCTGGTCTTTGACAAAGCCACCGGCCAGCTGCTCATCAGTGGCGGCAGCCCGGGCGGCGCACTCATCATCCACTTCACCGCCAAAACCCTCTACGGCATGTTGCACTGGGGTCTGAACGCGCAACAAGCGATCGACCTGCCCAACTTCGGCTCCCTGAATGGCCCTACCCTGTTGGAGGCGGGGCGCTTCAGCCCGGCGGTGGTGCAGGCACTGAAAAGCAGGGGCCACACCGTCGTGGAGGTTCCGATGGCGAGCGGCCTGCAAGCCATCGCGCGCACCCCCACGGGTTTCTTTGGGGGCGCGGATCCGCGGCGAGAAGGTGTGGTGCTGGGTGATTGAATTTTTATTCAGGCATCAAATCGGCCTCCAGCGCTCTTAGAGCCTGCGCAAGCAGCTCCTTATTTGATAGCAAATACCTTGCGCTAGCACAGCCGGACTGCTCCAGCGATCGGCGCAGGCTGCCTACAATCGCCCTATGGCCATCCCGCAAAGCTTCATCCAGGAACTCATCGCGCGCACCGATGTGGTGGAGATCGTGGGCCGCTATGTGCAGCTCAAAAAGGGCGGCGCCAACTTCATGGGCTTGTGCCCGTTTCACGGGGAAAAGTCGCCCTCGTTCTCGGTGAGCCCCGCCAAACAGTTCTACCACTGCTTCGGCTGCGGCAAAAACGGCAATGCCATCAGCTTTTTGATGGACCACGCCGGCATGACCTTCATCGAGGCCGTCAAAGACCTCGCCGGCCAATATGGCATGGTCATCCCTGAGGAAGAAGGCAGCCCCCAGGACAAAGCCCGCGCCCAGGCGCAGCGCGAGAAGCAAAACACCCTCACCAGCGTGCTGGAAAAAGCCGGCGAGGCTTATAAGCGCGGACTCAAGGAGTCACAACGCGCGATTCAGTATTTCAAAGGCCGCGGCCTGTCGGGCGAAATTGCCAAGCAATTCGGCCTGGGCTATGCCCCGGAAGGCTGGCGCAGCCTGGCCAGCATCTTCCCGCAGTACGACGACCCCTTGCTCGTCGAGAGCGGCTTGGTGATCCTGCACGAGGCCGAAAACGGGGGCGAAGAAAAGCGCTACGACCGGTTCCGCGACCGGGTGATGTTCCCGATTCGCAATATCAAGGGCGAGTGCATCGGCTTTGGCGGGCGGGTGCTGGGCGATGAAAAGCCCAAATACCTCAACTCGCCGGAAACCCCGGTGTTTAGCAAGGGGCGTGAGCTCTACGGCCTGTTTGAAGCCCGCAGCTCCCTGCGTGAGCATGGCTATGCGCTGGTCACCGAGGGCTATATGGACGTGGTGGCGCTGGCCCAGTTAGGCTTCCCCAACGCGGTGGCCACGCTCGGCACGGCCTGCACCAACGAGCATGTGCAAAAGCTGTTCCGCTTTACCGATGCGGTGGTCTTCAGCTTTGACGGCGATGCCGCCGGCCGCCGCGCCGCCCGCAAGGCGCTGGACGGCGCCCTGCCCTTTGCCACCGATGTGCGCAGCATCAAGTTTTTGTTCCTGCCCGCCGAGCACGACCCCGACAGCTTTATCCGCGCCTATGGCAAAGACGCCTTTGCCGACTACGTCAGCAAGGCCACGCCACTGAGCCGGTTTTTGATCGAAGCGGCGCAAGAGGGCTGCGATCTCAGCTCCGCCGAGGGACGGGCCCGCATGTCCAGCCAAGCCAAGCCCTTATGGAGCCAGTTGCCCGAGGGCGCGCTCAAGCTGCAACTGCTGAGCGAAATCGCCCAGCTGGTGCAGCTGCCCTCAGCCGAACTCGGCAGCCTGTGGTCAGGCGCCGGCACCAAGCCTGCCGCCGAAGCACCGCGCCGCAAGCGCGAAGCGGCGCCGGCCTCTGCGCCGAGCTTCGATGACGGCATGGGCGACATTCCCTATTTTGATGACGACGAGCCTGCCGGGTTCTCGGAACCATGGGTGCCGCAAGAGGAGTGGAAAAAGAAGACCGAATGGAAGAAAGAGGGCTGGACGCCGCGCGGCAAAGGCGACGGCAAGTGGGAGGGTAAATGGCAAGGCAAAGGCGGCAAGTTCGGCAACCGTGAGGCTCGCCCCAGCGGCCCGCTGGCCAAACTCGATAGCCGTCCGGACCTTGCCGCCCGCATCTTGCTCAACCACAGTGAGCTCTGGGACATCCTTTCCAGCGAAGACCACAGCCTGTTGTGCGAACTGCCTGCCCCCCACGGCGAGCTGTTTACCTGGCTGGAAAGCCAATTGCATGAGCACGGCCCGGTCTCCCGGGGCACCTTGAAAGAAGAAATTGTGGGTCACCCGGCCGAGGACTTGGTGCAGCGTCTGACCGCCGGCCCGGTAATGGCGAGTGAACCATTGCGTGAATCCGGCCCCGAGTTGCGCGATTTGCTCAACCGGATGCTGCTGGACCGTATCGACGCACAGATGCGCGTGCTGGCAACCGATTCTGCCAACCTGGCCGAACTGCGGGTCCTGATGGACCGCAAAAAAGAACTGGGCAAACTACTTGCAGCCAGTTCGATTGACGCCTGAAGCCTAACGCCTGGCCAGGACCGCCGTGGCCCACCGGCCTGCGCACCCCCTGCTGTTGTCGGGCGAAGTTCGTCCGACAACTCTTGGGCTTGTCAATAGCAACTATAATGTCTGATTAGTTCGGCAAGAGCGACAGCAGCACCTCCGGGTCAGGCCACCGTGAATAGTTCATCACAACAGGCCACCTTACCGCAAGGACTGCATTCCAAATGATCGCCCTCCCATCTTGCCAATGGGGAATTTGATTCCCTGCCTAGCCACTACATCGCGTTTGAGCGCAGCGTCAGCCGGCAACTGTTCTGTCGTTTGTTAGTTTTTTGTTGTCCCGAGGTTTCTGCATGCCCGCTTCAAAATCCGCCAAGCCTGTTCAGCCTGCCAGCAAGGCCGTTGCCAAAACCGAAAAGAAAGCACCCTCCGTGTCCGCACCCAAATCCAAAGCCACCCTGTTGAAAGAAGCCGCTGACGCGCTTTTGGCCGCTGCTGAAGCTCCTGCGAAAAAGAAAGCGGGTCGCCCCGCCAAGGCCGCAGCTGACGAATCTGCTGCTCCCGCCAAAACCACCACCGGCGCCAAGCGCGGTCGCAAGCCCAAGGCTGCAGCTGCCGAATCCAGCGGTGATGACATGGACATGTCGGATATTGAAGCGGACTTGGTCGGCGAGCCCGAAGCCGCGGCCACCACGACGGCTACCGGTGAAAAGGTCAAGCCCCTGCGCATGAAGATCAGCAAGGCGAAAGAACGCGCCTTGATGAAAGAGTTCGGCTTGGACGAAACTGTCCTGTCCGAAGAAGACATGGCCAAGCGCCGCGCGCGCCTGAAGGCCCTGATCACCTTGGGCAAGACCCGCGGCTACCTGACCCACGGCGAAATTTCCGACCACTTGCCCGACAAGCTGGTCGATGCGGAAACTCTGGAAGTCGTGATCTCCATGTTGAACGACATGGGCGTGGCGGTGTACGAGCAAACCCCTGACGCAGAAACCCTGCTGCTGAACAACAACGTCTCCACTGCGGCCACTGTGGAAGAAGCGGAAGAAGAAGCCGAAGCCGCCTTGTCCACCGTGGACTCGGAATTCGGCCGCACCACCGACCCGGTCCGCATGTACATGCGCGAAATGGGCACGGTCGAGTTGCTGACCCGCGAAGGCGAAATCGAAATTGCCAAGCGCATCGAAGGCGGCTTGATGGACATGATGGAGGCGATCTCCGCATCGCCCGCCACCATCGCCGAAATTCTGCGTCTGGGTGAAGATATCCGCGAAGGCAAAGTCGTCATCACCACCATCGTGGACGGCTTTTCCAACCCCAACGAAGCTGACGACTATGTGGCTGAAGAAGACTTCGACGAATTCGACGAAGCCGACGATGACGACGGCAAAGGCGGCTCCAAGGCCCTGACCAAAAAGCTGGAAGAGCTGAAAAAGCAAGCACTCGAGCGCTTCGACAAAATGCGCGAGCTGTTCGAGAAGGTGCACAAGGTCTACGACAAGGAAGGCTACGGCACTCCCGCGTATGTGAAAGCACAGAAGGCCCTCAGCGACGAGCTGATGACCATCCGCTTCACCGCCAAGGCGATTGAAAAGCTCTGCGACATGGTGCGTGCCCAGGTGGACGACGTGCGCAAGAAGGAACGCGAACTGCGCCGCATCATCGTAGACAAGTGCGGCTACCCGCAAGAACAATTCATCGCGGAATTCAGCGGTCGCGACAAGGCCGGTAACAAGGCGGTCTCCAACCTGCTGAACCTGAAGTGGATTGAAAAGCAAGCCGCCTCCGGCAAGAGCTGGGCCGCTGTCATGGGCCGCAACATTCCGCCGGTGCAGGATTTGCAACAAAAGCTGATCGACCTGCAGGCGCAGGTGGTGGTGCCTTTGGAGCAACTCAAAGACATCAACAAGCGCATGAATGCCGGCGAGTACGCCTCCCGCGCCGCCAAGAAAGAAATGATCGAGGCCAACTTGCGCCTGGTGATTTCGATCGCCAAGAAATACACCAACCGCGGCCTGCAGTTCCTGGACCTGATCCAGGAAGGCAACATCGGTTTGATGAAAGCGGTGGACAAATTTGAATACCGCCGCGGCTACAAGTTCTCGACCTACGCCACCTGGTGGATCCGTCAGGCGATTACCCGCTCGATCGCGGACCAGGCCCGCACCATCCGTATTCCGGTGCACATGATCGAAACCATCAACAAGATGAACCGTATCAGCCGCCAACACTTGCAAGAGTTTGGTTTTGAGCCGGATGCGTCGGTCTTGGCTGAGAAGATGGAGATCCCGGAGGACAAGATCCGCAAGATCATGAAGATCGCGAAAGAGCCGATCTCCATGGAAACACCGATCGGCGACGACGACGACAGCCACTTGGGCGACTTCATCGAAGACGGCGCCAACACCGCACCTATGGAAGCGGCGATGCAGGCCGGTCTGCGCGATGTGGTCAAGGACATCCTCGACAGCCTCACCCCGCGCGAAGCCAAGGTGCTGCGTATGCGTTTCGGTATCGAGATGACATCCGACCACACCCTCGAAGAAGTGGGCAAGCAGTTCGACGTGACCCGCGAGCGCATCCGCCAGATCGAAGCCAAGGCCCTGCGCAAGCTCAAGCACCCCAGCCGCTCGGACAAGCTGCGCAGCTTCACCGACACCCTGTAAAGCCCGCCGGCTTCACTACAAGCCATTTAGCGCCCCAGCCCACATGCAATGTGCGCGGGGCGCTATTTTTTTGATAGCACCCATTCCAACCAACCGATCGAAAAGATCGCTTTGTCATTCGTATGGCTCACGACATCCCCTACCAACTCGCCGGCGTGATGGGCTGGCCCGTCGCGCACTCGCGCTCCCCGGTCATCCATAACCACTGGATTGCCGAACATGGCCTGCGCGGCGCCTATGTGTTGCTGCCGGTGCAGCCCGCACGCCTGGAGCAAGCGTTGCGCGCCCTGCCCGTTCTCGGAATTGCCGGCTGCAACCTGACCATTCCTCACAAAGTCGATGCGATGTCCATCGTGGACCATGTGGATGCACTCGGTCAGCGTATCGGTGCGGTGAACACGATTGTGGTGAATACAGATGGCTCCCTGAGTGGTCGCAACACTGATGCCTTCGGCTTTGTCCAGAGTCTTTACGAAGCGGGTAGCCCGTGGCAACCTGCCAGCGGGCCGGTTTGTGTGGTCGGGGCTGGCGGTGCGGCGCGCGCCGTCGTGGTGGGCCTGCTGGATGCAGGCGTCCCGGAAATCCGGCTCACCAACCGCAGCGATGGCAAAGCCACCGAGATGGCCGGTGAATTTGGTGACAAGGTCAAGGCCGTCGCCTGGTCAGAAAGGCACGCCTGCCTGGAGGGCTGTGCGCTACTGGTCAACACCACCAACCAAGGCATGCACGGCCAGCCTGCACTCGACCTGCGGCTGGACGCGCTCCCGGCCACAGCGCTGGTGTCGGACATTGTGTATGTCCCGATGGAGACGCCCTTGCTTACCGCCGCGGCGGCACGTGGGAACCCCACCGCCAACGGGCTCGGCATGCTGCTGCATCAAGCCCGCCCGGCGTTTGAGGCATGGTTTGGAACCATGCCCTCTATCAGTCCGGAACTGCTGCAAAAGATCAAAGCGACCTTCTGAAGGTTGCAGGCGTCCGAACGAAGGGCGGCTTTTAGTCGCCTGCCTTGGCGCTACGTTCGCCCACGAAACGGAACGCAAACAGCAAGGCCTCTTCAAGAGACAGGTCAATTGCCTGGCGCTCTTGTTCCGTCAAATAAAACATCAAATCCACGTCGTGGCGTACATAGCGCGCCGGCAGGCGGTTCAGCGCAACGCACGCCACATCACCCAACATATCGTTGTTGAAAGCCGGAAACTCGGCAGCCCGGCGGACGACCTCCTCAAAAACCAGGCGCTCGTAGTAGTTGTGGACCAGCTCAAAGTTGAAAGCCATGTGAAAAAACCTCCGGATCATGAATCACCGCACCTTAGCATCGTGGGCACGCAGTGGCAAGCCGGACACATAGGTATGCGTTTGTAAGTCTGGCGCCCTGTTTACCTGTGCCAACAGCTATGAAACTTGTAGCAAGCAGAAAACTGCGCTATAGTTTCCGCTCGTTTTAGGAATCCGGCCGCATGGCCGGCCCACCATCAAGATACATAAAAAGGGCAAGGTAATGAGTGCAAAAGAAACGGTCGCAGTGGGCCAATTGTTGGAACTCTTGGAATCCCGTTATGCGATACGCGTTTTGTGGGCCCTTCGCGACGGCCACGCACAAACCTTCCGCTTGCTGCAAGACAGCGTCGGTGGAATTACCCCCAACACCCTGAATACCCGGATCAAAGAATTGCGCGAAGCCGGCCTCCTGACCCACGGTACCGACGGCTATGTAGTGACATCCGCAGGTGCAGATTTGCTCAAGCGCCTGGGTGACTTGCAGGCGTTTGCCGTGAAGTGGTCTACCGCTCAGGCAAAAAAGGCGAAGTAAACCGCTGCCGGCCGTTTAACGGCCTGAATCCTGCAGACAGGCCATGGCCTGTCTTTTTTTTGGCTGGGGCATAATTTATGGTTTTTCCGGCCGCCAGCACCCAGTGCGTTTGCGCGACCTGCTCCTGTTTTTATAGCAAAAGGATTTGAATATGCCTACTACCGCCAGCGGACTCCAGTTTGAAGACACGATTGAAGGCACCGGCGACGAAGCCAAAAAAGGCCAAAGCGTCACCGTGCATTACACAGGCTGGCTCTACAACGATGGCGTGCAAGGCGCCAAGTTCGATTCCAGCAAAGACCGCAACGATCCGTTTGTGTTCCATCTGGGCGCCGGCATGGTGATCCGCGGTTGGGACGAGGGCGTGGCCGGCATGAAAGTCGGCGGGGCCCGCACCCTGATCATCCCTGCAGCGCTAGGCTACGGTGCCCGCGGTGCCGGCGGCGTGATCCCCCCCAATGCAACCCTGAAGTTCGACGTGGAATTGCTGGGTGTGCGCGGCTAATTCCGCAGCCTCTCCGTGACACATCTTCCGGATGACCGCACGGCATCCGGAAACTCCCTCTTGAAACAAGGTTATGCGTCGCCATATAGAGCGCAATCGCATTCAACCGGATAGAACAGCATGTCTGATACCCCAAGCCCATCCAGCCCCAACCCGGCCGCTGACGCGGCACAAAGCCCCGAAGAAATTCTCGCAGCGGCCGCTGCGAACGAGGGCGACGCCTTGGCCCAAGCCCAAGCAGAACTTGCCACGTTGAAAGCCAAAAGCAGTGAATTGGCTGACCAATTCTTGCGCGCCAAAGCCGAAGCAGAAAACGCCCGCCGCCGCGCTGAAGACGAAATCTCCAAAGCCCGCAAGTTTGCGGTGGAAAGCTTTGCCGAGAGCATGTTGCCCGTGGCAGACAGCCTGGAAGCCGGTCTTGTGATCAAAGACGCCACCCCCGAGCAGATCCGCGAAGGCGCCCAAGCCACCCTGCGCCAATTGACAGCTGCACTTGAGCGCAACAAGGTGATCGCCATCGCACCGGCTGCCGGCACCAAATTCGATCCGCACCATCACCAAGCCATCAGCGTGGTGCCTTCCGAGCAGGAAGCCAACACCGTGGTCAATGTGCTGCAAAAGGGCTACTCCATTGCTGATCGCGTGCTGCGCCCGGCCTTGGTCACCGTGTCTGCCCCCAAGTAAGTGCGACAGCGCACAACCAGCCGACCGGATTAATCGTAATTTTTGAGCGGTTGGGCACTTGAAACGTTTTGAGTAGCCCACACCTTATCCACATCTGAATTTTTAGAGTTTTAGGAGTACACCATGGGAAGAATCATCGGCATTGACTTGGGAACCACCAACAGCTGCGTGGCTGTGATGGAAGGCAACACGCCCAAAGTGATCGAAAACGCGGAAGGCGCGCGCACCACCCCGTCCATCATTGCGTACCAGGAAGACGGCGAAGTGTTGGTGGGCGCATCCGCCAAGCGCCAAGCTGTGACCAACCCCCGTAACACTCTTTACGCAGTGAAGCGCCTGATCGGTCGCAAGTTCACTGAGAAAGAAGTCCAGAAAGACATCGACCTGATGCCCTACACCATTGCGGCTGCCGATAACGGCGACGCATGGGTAGAAGTGCGTGGCAATAAGCTGGCGCCTCAGCAGGTCAGCGCTGACGTACTGCGCAAGATGAAGAAGACCGCCGAAGACTACCTCGGCGAAGAAGTGACCGAGGCCGTGATTACCGTGCCCGCGTACTTCAACGACGCACAGCGCCAAGCCACTAAGGATGCTGGCCGCATTGCCGGTCTGGATGTCAAGCGCATCATCAACGAACCTACCGCGGCTGCCTTGGCATTCGGTATGGACAAGAACGAAAAGGGCGACCGCAAGATTGCCGTGTACGACTTGGGTGGCGGCACCTTTGACGTGTCCATCATCGAAATCGCTGACGTCGATGGCGAAAAGCAGTTCGAAGTGTTGTCTACCAACGGTGACACCTTCCTGGGCGGTGAAGACTTCGACCAACGCGTGATCGACTTCATCATCACCGAGTTCAAGAAAGAACAAGGCGTCGACCTGTCCAAGGACGTGCTGGCCCTGCAACGCTTGAAGGAAGCCGCTGAAAAGGCCAAGATCGAACTGTCCAGCAGTTCGCAAACCGACATCAACCTGCCCTACATCACTGCAGACGCGTCCGGCCCCAAGCACTTGAACGTCAAGCTGACCCGAGCCAAGCTGGAGTCCTTGGTGGAAGAGCTGATCGAGCGCACCATTGCCCCTATCCGTACCGCCCTGAAGGACGCTGGCGTGTCCGCCTCCGAAGTGCATGACGTGATTCTGGTCGGTGGCATGACCCGCATGCCCAAGGTGCAAGAGAAGGTCAAGGAGTTGTTCGGTAAGGAGCCACGCAAGGACGTGAACCCTGACGAAGCCGTGGCCGTGGGCGCTGCGATCCAAGGCCAAGTGCTCTCCGGTGACCGCAAAGACGTGTTGCTGTTGGACGTGACTCCCCTGTCCCTAGGTATTGAAACCCTGGGTGGCGTCATGACCAAGATGATCACCAAGAACACCACCATCCCAACCAAGTTTGCGCAGACCTTCTCGACCGCAGAAGATAACCAGCCTGCCGTGACTATCAAGGTGTTCCAGGGTGAACGCGAAATCGCGGCGGTGAACAAGATGCTGGGCGAATTCAACCTCGAAGGCATCCCACCCGCAGCGCGCGGCACACCCCAGATCGAAGTGTCTTTTGACATTGACGCGAACGGCATCTTGCACGTAGGCGCCAAGGACAAGGGCACCGGCAAGGAAAACAAGATCACCATCAAGGCCAACTCCGGCTTGTCGGAAGACGAAATCCAGCAAATGGTGAAAGACGCCGAGCTGAATGCAGCCGACGACAAGAAGAAGCTGGAACTGGTGCAGGCCCGTAACGAAGCCGAAGCCAACGCCCACAGCGTCAAGAAGAGCCTGACCGAGTACGGCGACAAGCTGGACGCCGGCGAAAAGGAAAAGATCGAAGCGGCCATCAAGGACGTGGAAGACAGCCTGAAGTCTGACGACAAAGACGCGATCAAGGCAAAGAGCGAAGCCCTGATGGCAGCCAGCCAGAAGCTGGGTGAGAAGATGTACGCTGACATGCAAGCCAAGCAAGCCGCTGAAGGTGGCGAGCAGCCTGCTGGTGCAGAGCAAAGCGCACAGGGCTCCAAGCCAGCAGACGATGACAACATCGTGGACGCTGAAGTCAAAGAAGTCAAAAAAGGCTAAGCTGGCACACTAGCGCAGCACAAAGATGCCGCGTTGAACGCCACTTGGGGTTCAACGCGGCTTTTCTGTTGTTTACAGGCAAAAGAGACACATGGCCAAACGCGACTATTACGAAGTTCTGGGCGTCAGCAAGACCGCTACGGAAGAAGAGATCAAAAAGGCCTATCGCAAATTGGCGATGAAGCACCACCCTGACCGCAATCAGGGTGATGCCGCCAAAGCCGCAGAAGAGAAATTCAAAGAGGCCAAAGAGGCCTACGAGATGCTCTCTGACGCCCAAAAGCGTGCGGCCTATGACCAGTACGGTCACGCCGGCGTGGACCCCAACCGGGGTGGCGGCGGTGGCGAGGGCTATGGCGGCTTTGCCGAAGCCTTCGGCGATATCTTTGGCGACATGTTCGGCCAACAGCGCGGCGGTGCGCGGGGTGGACGTCAGGTCTACCGTGGCAGCGATTTGAGCTACGCCATGGAAGTCACCCTGGAAGAAGCGGCACGCGGCAAAGACGCGCAGATCCGCATCCCCAGCTGGGACAACTGCGACACCTGCAAAGGCACCGGCGCCAAACCCGGCACCCAAGTCAAAACCTGCGGCACCTGTAATGGAGCGGGTACGGTGCAGATGCGTCAAGGCTTTTTCAGCGTCCAGCAGACCTGCCCCACCTGCCGCGGCAATGGCAAGGTCATCCCTGACCCCTGCAATGCCTGCAGCGGCCAAGGCAAGATCAAGCGCCAGAAAACCCTGGAAGTCAAAATCCCGGCGGGTATCGACGGCGGCATGCGCATCCGCAGCGCAGGTAACGGCGAGCCGGGTACCAATGGCGGCCCACCCGGCGACCTGTACATCGAAATCCGCCTCAAGAAGCACGACATCTTTGAGCGTGATGGCGATGACATCCATTGCTCTGTACCCATCAGCTTCATCACCGCAGCGTTGGGTGGCGAGATTGATGTGCCTACGCTGGCTGGCAAAGCGGCGATCGACATTCCCGAAGGTACCCAAACCGGCAAGCAGTTCCGCCTGCGCGGCAAGGGCATCAAGGGCGTGCGCTCCAGCTACCCCGGCGACCTGTATTGCCACATCACGGTGGAAACACCGGTCAAGCTCACCGAGCACCAGCGCAAGCTGCTCAAGGAGTTGGATGAGTCGTTCAAAAAAGGCGGCAGCAAGCACTCGCCCACCGGCGACAGTTGGACAGATCGCCTGAAGAGCTTCTTTAGCTGATCGGCCATGCCCTAAGGGGCTGCCACCGGCCCGACCAAGCCGCCACGATCGCCCAGCGATCCGGCGGCTTTTTTACGCATGTTGGCGCCATGCCGGCCCCGCCGTAGCCTGCCAAGTCGCCGACAAGCGCGGCTGGGCAGGCACAATCGGGGGATGTCGAAACCTGTATATCTGACCGCTGCTTTTTACAAGTTTGTTGAACTGCCCGACTTCGCCGAGCGCAAGGCCCCTCTGCTGGCATTTTGCGAAAGTCGCCGGGTCAAAGGCATGATCTTGCTCGCTGAAGAAGGCATCAACAGCACGATTGCCGGCATGCCTGATGACGTACATGCGGTACTGGCCTATTTGCGTGCGGACCCCTTGCTGGCGGACTTGCAGCACAAAGAATCTTTCTCGGAAAAAGCGCCCTTCTATCGCATGAAGGTGCGCCTGAAAAAAGAGATCGTGACCATGCAAGTGCCGGGCATCAGCCCCACCAAAATGGCGGGAACCTACGTCAAACCGCAGGACTGGAACGCCCTGATTTCCGACCCTGATGTGGTGGTTGTCGATACCCGCAACGACTACGAAGTGGAAATCGGCACTTTTGCCGGTGCCATTGATCCGCGAATCAAAAGTTTTGCCGAGTTGCCCGCGTGGGTCGCGCAAGACCCGGTGTTAGCGGGATCAGGAAAAAAGCCCAAAGTCGCCATGTTCTGCACCGGAGGCATCCGCTGCGAAAAGTCGACCGCCTATATGCGCGAAAAAGGCTTTGACGAGGTCTACCACCTCGAAGGCGGCATTCTCAAGTACCTCGAAACGGTTCCTCCCGAAGAAAGCCTGTGGCAAGGCGAATGCTTTGTCTTTGATGAACGCGTCTCCGTGGGCCATGGCCTCAAGCCGGGGAATCATGGGCTGTGCCGTGCCTGCCGTCACCCTTTGGAGGCAGGTGCTACCGAGTCGCCGCTCTTTGAGGCGGGCGTGAGCTGCCCCCGCTGCCACGCGCACACCAGCGATACTCAAAAAGCCAGCGCTCGCGAGCGCCAGCGCCAATGGGAGCTGGCCAAACAGCGTCAACAGGTGCACATAGGCGCGACCCTGCCCAAGCCCGAATCCCCCTGAATAACCCTGCTTTTTGCGCCATGAGCCTACCTATTTTGTACTCCTTCCGCCGGTGCCCTTATGCCATGCGCGCCCGCATGGCGATTGGAGCTAGTGGGATGCAAGTGCAATTGCGGGAAGTTGTGCTGCGCAGCAAGCCGGTAGCCCTGTTGGAGGCATCGCCCAAAGGGACTGTTCCGGTTTTGGTGCTGCCGGATGGCCTTGTGATCGAGCAAAGCCTGGACATCATGCAATGGGCGCTGCAACAGCACGACCCCATGGGCTGGCTGCCCACCTCAGGTAGCGCGGAATCAGAAGCGAAGGCGTTGGTTCACCGGTGTGATGGGGAGTTCAAACCGCATCTCGATCGCTACAAATACCCCAACCGGTACCACCTGGCTGACGGGCAAGCCAACCGCGCAGAGGGAGCCGCCTTTCTGAGAACGCTTGACCACCACTTGCAAGCGCAACCCTTCTTACAAGGGCCGGCCTGGGGTTGGGCTGATGCAGCGATCGCACCGTTTGTCCGGCAGTTTGCCCACACCGACCCCACCTGGTTCGCGGCACAAGACTGGCAGGCCCTGGTGCACTGGTTGACCTCGTTTGAGGGGTCGGATTTCTTCAAGGTTTGCATGGCCGTTTTTCAGCCCTGGCAGCCGGGGGACCCTGCGGTTTTTTACCCCGCCGCCTGAGTGTTTTCCGCCTGATGGCACGGGGTTACAACTCCTTACCAGAAACCCGCTGATCCCAAGCATTCAGAGGGGCAAAGTGCCCTTGACCCCCTGCAACAAGTGGCACGTCCGTGCGATCATTCCCCCTCGGTTACAACCTTATAAAAGTGCATGCGGGCAAACTGCCAGCCCCATGCCAACGTTGGCTTATGAGCGCTTTTCAGTCATTAACTGCCGGCAACAGCACGCCTGAATCGCGGGCCAGGGCTCAGCGCCTGGTGCGTGCGATGGTGGGAAGAACCTTGGGTTTTTTCGAAGAGCGCGATACTGCCAGCCTGAAACATCTGCGCGGCCATCTGCTGGACCTCGCAGATGGAAAGTTACCGGTCATACAAGGGCAGAACTTGCGGGCCGCCTCGGTCTTACTGGACCGGCAGCCAGAGCGGTTCTTGAAGTCTTACCGAAACCAACTCCGGTTGGCATTGCAGGAAGAAGTGGCCACCACATGGCCCGCCCTCACCCAGCTGTCCGCCTCACCAAAGCCCACCGCAGACACCCTTGAAGGCATGTCGTTCAGCTTGATTGACGTGGATGAGGTGCACCGTATCCTGTTGTTGGACCGGGTGGCTCAACGGTTCAATCTGCATTTCGAGCCTTTGCTCACCACCTTGACGACCCAACTGGCCGCCTTGATGGGGGACGAATCTGCGTCGTTGTCGCAAAACCCCTTCCGCCCGCTCGTGTTGCTCAAAGGTTTCATGCTGGGTTGGGAAAAAGGCGAGCTTGACCCCCAAGTCACAGAGCACCTGGTGGATACGCTGGAGCCTGCGCACTTTGTGGATTTGGGCCCGCTGTACACCGAGCTGATTGCCACGCTCACGCAGGCAGGAGTGCATGCCACCACCGTGCATCGCATCCGGAAATCCCCCAATGGGTCGTCGCAGTTTGCGCCGCTGACCGGCGCAGCCGACCTGGGTCCGCGCAGCGCCGGCGCACCACTTGCCGCAACCACCGAAAGCAGCAGCCTCACTCACCGGGACACGCCTCCGGCGGCACCCGAGTCGGCCCCCTCTGTGTGGTCCCAGTGGGGGCCTGCGCGCCAGGAGTGGGTGCAACAGGCCCGTCACTTCTTGCGTCGCTTGGGTGTTGGACGCCCCTCCGTCGAGCAGGCTGGTGGCTTTGAACTCTCGGATGCCGACTCCGGCGGTACTCCGGGAGCGCACAACAGCCTGTCCATTCCTGCAGACCCCGCCTTGTTGCAGTACCTGAGTGCGATGCAAGCCGGCACCGGACGCGGCTCCCGCTATCAGTTCCTGGAGTCTGACGACGCCAAAGAAACTGCCGGATCCCCGCACAATGTGTTGCGCAAATTGGGGGATCAGCCGACATTCCAACAGGCCCAAGAACTGGACCGCGGCACGGTCAATGCACTGGCCGAGGTGTTTGACTACGTGTTCACCGATGGCGCTATCCCGGCCGAACTGAAGGTGGTCATCGGGCGATTGCAAATTCCTGTTTTGCGCGCAGCCATGGTGGACCGCGATTTCTTCTTGAGTGCGGAGCATCCTGCCCGCAAACTGGTGGACACCTTGGCATCCGCCTCGGTCGCATGGACGCCAGACAAAGGCGAACAAGACCCCCTGTACCAACGGATCGAATCCACCGTCCAGCGGGTGTTGCACGAGTTCAATGACGACCTCACGCTGTTTGCGGCGCTCCTGGCCGACTTCACCGAATTCTTGTTTGAGTCCGAGCGGCAGGCTGACCAACACATCGAGCCATTTGCCTCCCGGGAGAACGACGAGGAGCAGTTGGCGGCCGCGCTGGCACAGGCCGATGAGGCTGTACACGCGCGCATCAGCGCGCTGCCCGAGCACCTGCCGCTGGCGCCGTTTCTCAAACCCTTCCTCACCACCCAATGGCGGCAGGTGATTGCGGTGGCATGGATGACCGAAGACACCCATCCGGGCCATTGGAACCGCACATTGGCCACGATGGATCAGCTCATCTGGAGCACACAGCCCAAGACAAAGCCAGAAGAGCGCCAAGAATTAGTCGGCGTGCTGCCCGAGCTGGTTCGCACACTCAATGCCGAGCTCGATAGCATTGGCTGGGACGGCGAATACAGGGCGAACTTCACCCGCAGGCTGATTGCCACCCACATGCTGGCGATACGGATGAAGGCCGCTCCCCCGCTCGACACCCAAGGTGCGGCCCTCGAGGCACATGCCGCCGATGAGGCGATGCAGGCACTGGACGAGCGTAGGGCCGGCAAACTTGCCGAGCAAGATGCCGAGCAGATGGATGACTTTGATGCCAGTGCGCAGTTGCTGACCCGCGGTGTCTGGTTTGAAAAGGTGTCACCGGAGACACCGCCCTTCCGCTGCCGCCTGAGCTGGGTCAGCCCGATGCGCACACGCTTCTTATTTACCAACCGCGAAGGCTTTGACGCCTTCGTGCTGTCCGAGCGGGAAGTTGCCGCCATGCTGCGCCGCCACGAGCTGCAAATGCTGGATCAGGCACCTATCGTGGAACGCGCCTTGAACCGCCTGATGGCCGACAACGCGCCGGAGCTGCGCCTGCAGGCCTGATCTGTACGGGATATTGGTAACGCCCCGCCTCCCCTACTATCAAAAAAATAGCGCCTCGCGCATGAAGCGCGGGCGCTACCAGCATAAATGCTTAAAAAATCAGGCGTAGTTGCGCGCCAGTAGTTCGGCCTTGGCAGCGGCGTATTCCCGCTTGAGCTGGGCCACAAACTCGCCGGCGGGCTGAATCTTGTCGACGGCACCAATGCCCTGTCCGCAGCCCCAGATGTCTTTCCACGCTTTGGCAGACGCGCCGCCAAAGTTCATCTTGCTCGGGTCGCTCTCCGGCAGGTTGGCAGGGTCCAGGCCGGCCGCGCGAATGCTGGGCGCCAGGTAGTTGCCGTGCACACCGGTGAAGAGGTTGCTGTAAACAATCTCGTCCGAGTTGTTGTCCACGATGGCCTGTTTGTATTCCTGCGCGGCGCGGGCTTCTTCGGTCGCAATAAAGGCCGAGCCGATGTAGGCAAAGTCTGCCCCCATGGCTTGCGCCGCCAGCACCGAGGCACCCGTGGCAATGGAGCCCGACAAGGCCAATGGGCCATCGAACCACTGGCGGATTTCCTGCACCAAGGCAAACGGGCTCTTCACGCCCGCATGGCCACCGGCACCAGCAGCCACAGCGATCAGGCCGTCCGCGCCTTTTTCAATAGCTTTGTGCGCGTGCTTGTTGTTGATGATGTCGTGCAACACTACACCGCCGTAAGAGTGGGCGGCAGCATTGATGTCTTCGCGCGCGCCCAGCGAAGTGATGATGATCGGTACCTTGTACTTCACGCACAACGCCATGTCGTGCTCCAAGCGGTCATTGCTTTTGTGCACGATCTGGTTGATCGCAAAAGGCGCGGCAGGCTTGTCGGGGTGCGCTGCGTTGTGAGCCGCCAAGGCCTCGGTGATTTCTTTCAGCCAGTCCTCCAGCAACTCGGCCGGACGCGCATTGAGCGCTGGCATGGAGCCCACCACACCCGCAATGCACTGGGCTATCACCAGCTTCGGATTGCTGATGATGAACAGCGGCGAGCCGATCACCGGAAATGGCAGCCTATCCAGCGGCGCAGGCAGTTTGGACATGGGGTCTCCTCGGGTACTTTTTATGGAAGAAATCGACCGGTAGCGCTCGCTGCATATGCGCGAGCAGCTACCAAATCTATAGCATCAACGTCACCGGCAACGCCGGCTAGCCCATCAGAAAGCGTCGAGCGGCAAGGCGGTGACGCTGTCGGCACCTTCCACAATGCTGTCGCGCAGGCCACCGGCCTTGCTTAACAAGTGGTCGGCATAGAAGCGTGCAGTGGTGATCTTGGCCTGCATAAACGCCACATCGTCGCCAGCAGCAATCGCCTTTTCGGCGACCAAGAGCGAGCGGGCCAGTTGCCAGCCGGCCATCAAGTTGCCTGCAAGCATGAGGTACGGCACGCTGCCGGCGAACACCGCGTTCGGACTTGCCTTGGTGTTACCAGCCACGAATTCGACCACGTCAATAAACGCCAAACGGGCAGCCTTCAGCCGCTTGGCAACAGCCAGCGCATGGGCGGAGCCGCTGGCCAGCAAATCCGCTTCGGTCGCTTCCACTTGGGCGGCAATACCCTTGGCAATCTGGCCACCATCGCGGGCAGTCTTGCGCCCCACGAGGTCATTGGCCTGGATGGCAGTGGTGCCCTCGTAAATGGTGAGGATCTTGGCATCACGGTAGTACTGGGCCGCGCCGGTTTCTTCGATGAAACCCATGCCGCCGTGCACCTGCACACCCAGCGAAGTGACTTCCAGGCTCATTTCGGTGGTGTAGCCTTTGACCAGCGGCACCATGAACTCGTAGAAAGCCTGGTTCTGCTTGCGGGCTTCGGCGTCGGTGTGGTGGTGTGCCGCGTCGTAAGCGCTGGCAGCCACACTGGCCAACGCTCGGCAGCCTTCGGTGTAAGCGCGCATGGTCATCAACATGCGGCGCACATCAGGGTGGTGAATGATGGGGGCGCTGCCGGGCATGGAGCCATCCACCGGGCGGCTTTGCACGCGGTCTTTGGAGAACTGCACCGCCTTTTGGTAAGCGCGCTCAGCAATCGCAATGCCCTGCACACCCACGCCGTAGCGGGCAGCGTTCATCATGATGAACATGTACTCGAGGCCGCGGTTTTCCTGGCCCACGAGATAGCCAATCGCACCACCCTTGTCTCCGTACTGCAGCACCGCTGTCGGGCTGGCCTTGATGCCCATCTTGTGCTCGATAGACACGCAATGCACATCATTGCGGGCGCCCAAAGAACCATCTTTGTTCACCATAAATTTTGGCACCACAAACAAACTGATGCCCTTCACGCCTTCAGGCGCGCCGCTCACGCGGGCCAGCACCAAATGGACGATGTTCTCGGCCATATCGTGCTCACCCCAGGTGATGTAAATCTTGGTACCGAACACCTTGTAAGTGCCATCCGCCTGGGGCTCAGCGCGGCTGCGCACCAAGGCCAAATCGGAGCCTGCCTGGGGCTCGGTCAGGTTCATGGTGCCGGTCCATTTGCCGCTCACCAGGTTTTCCAGGTAGGTCGCCTTGAGCTCGTCAGAGCCGGCGGTCAGCAGGGCCTCAATGGCACCGTCCGACAGCAAGGGGCACAGGGCGAAGCTCATGTTCGCACTGTTGACCATTTCGCCGCAAGCCGCGCCAATCGTCTTGGGCAAACCTTGGCCACCGAAATCGGTGGGGTGCTGCAGGCCTTGCCAGCCACCATCGGTGAACTGCTTGAACGCTTCTTTGAAACCGGGGGTGGCAGTGACCACGCCGTCTTTCAGGCTGGAGGGGTTTTTGTCGCCTTCCCAGTTCAGGGGGGCCAAAACGCCTTCGGTGAACTTGGCGGACTCTTCCAGCACCGCCTGGGCCGTATCGAGGCCGGCGTCTTCAAAGCCGGGCAGTTGGGCGATCTGTTCAATGTTGGCCAGGTGCTGGATGTTGAACAGCATGTCCTTGAGGGGGGCGACGTAACTCATGGTGAGTCTCCAGTTATTGTGGGGGTTACAGACAAGGTAGGTAACAGGCAAGACCAAAAAAAAGGGCACCGCAAGCGATGCCCCTTTTTCGGACCGGCATCAGAGTGCCGCAATCAGTTCCGGCACAGCGGCGAAGAGGTCGGCCTCCAAGCCGAAATCTGCCACGCTGAAAATGGGGGCTTCCGGATCTTTGTTGATGGCCACGATGACCTTGGAATCCTTCATGCCGGCCAAGTGCTGGATGGCGCCGCTGATACCGCAAGCCACATACAGCTGGGGTGCCACGATCTTGCCAGTCTGGCCCACTTGCCAGTCGTTGGGCGCGTAACCCGCGTCCACCGCAGCACGGGATGCACCCAATGCAGCGCCGAGCTTGTCGGCCAGCGGGGTCATGACTTCGGAGAACTTCTCGGAAGAACCCAAAGCGCGTCCGCCGGAGACGATGATCTTGGCGGCTGTCAGCTCAGGGCGGTCGTTCTTAGCGATCTCGGAACCCACAAAAGTCACGGCAGCGCTGGTGGCTGCAGCTGTCACGGTCTCTAACGCTGCACTGCCACCAGTGGCCGCGGCGGGATCGAAACCGGTGGTGCGCACGGTCAGCACTTTCACGGCGTCAGTGGCTTGCACGGTGGCGATGGCGTTGCCGGCATAAATGGGTCGCTCGAAGGTGTCGGCGCTCACCACTTTGGTAATGTCAGACACTTGGCCCACGTCCAGCTTGGCCGCCACGCGGGGGGCGATATTCTTGCCAGAGGCAGTGGCCGGGAAAACGATGTGGCTATAGGCACCGGCGATAGCCAACACTTGGGCTGCCACGTTTTCAGCCAAGCCATGCTCGAAAGCAGCGCTGTCGGCATGGATCACTTTGGACACACCGGCGATTTGCGCAGCAGCGGCAGCAGCGGCACCCGCATTGCTGCCAGCGACCAATACGTGCACGTCACCACCCGCTTGGGCGGCAGCAGTCACGGTGTTCAGGGTGGCACCCTTGATGGATGCATTGTCGTGTTCGGCGATAACAAGAGCGGTCATGATCAGATTACCTTTGCAACATTCTTCAGTTTGTCCACCAGGGTCGCCACATCGGGCACCTTGATACCGGCGCTGCGCTTGGCAGGTTCAGCCACGCTCAGAGTCTTGATGCGGGGAGCCACATTCACGCCGAGGTCTTCAGGCTTGAAAGTGTCGAGTTGCTTCTTCTTGGCCTTCATGATGTTGGGCAAGGTCACATAGCGGGGCTCGTTCAGGCGCAAGTCGGTGGTGATGATGGCCGGCAGGGTAACCGCCAGGGTTTCCAAGCCGCCGTCCACTTCACGGGTCACGTGGGCTTTGCCGTCCACCACTTCCACCTTGGAGGCAAATGTGGCTTGGGGCAGGTCAGCCAGGGCTGCCAGCATCTGGCCGGTCTGGTTGCAATCGTCGTCAATGGCTTGCTTGCCGAGGATCACCAGGCCGGGCTGCTCTTTGTCGACCAGAGCCTTGAGCAACTTGGCCACAGCCAAGGGTTGCAGCTCCTCAGAAGTTTCCACCAGAATGCCGCGGTCGGCACCAATGGCCATGGCGGTACGCAGGGTTTCCTGGCACTGGGCCACGCCGCAGGACACGGCGATCACTTCCGTGACCACGCCCTTTTCCTTGAGGCGCACGGCTTCTTCCACGGCGATCTCGTCAAAGGGGTTCATGCTCATCTTGACGTTGGCGATGTCTACACCCGTGTTGTCCGACTTGACGCGAACCTTCACGTTGTAGTCCACCACACGTTTGACGGGTACCAGGACTTTCATTGCTGCGACTCCAGATAGTTAGAAATTTGGTCGTTTTAGTTGACGTGCACGTCAATCATCTGATTCTATGCCGTACCAAGCTCCCCAAGAATTTTCTCAAGGATTGCATGCAGGTTATCACAAAATAGAACGATCGTGCTTTTTTGGAATTATAGCGGGGCCAAACTGGGGTGTACCCGCTCGATGCCCCCTCTTTTAGGGGGGTGTATCAGAAATGGCCGCCTAGCGGCTATGGACCACCCGCTGGGGGTACGGAATATCGATCCCGTTATCGCGCAGGGCTTTGAGGATCGCCAAGTTGATCTCCGACCTGAGATTGCCCTGCCCATTTTCGATGTCGTTAATCCAATAGGTGAGCGTGAACTCGAGCCCGTCCGCTCCGAAGTTCGCCAACTGCGCCGCCGGGCCGGGCTCATGCAGCACACGGGGCTGTGTGAGGGCGGCATTGGTCAAGAGTTGCATGACCTGGTCAACATCGCTCTCGTAGCCCACAGACACCGTTAAGGTTTGGTTGACCCGGGGATCCGCCAGCGACAAGTTCTCAACCCGTTGGGTGATCAACATCTCATTGGGAACAATCGACTCGCGCCCGGACATACTCCGCACCACGGTGTAGCGGGCATTGATCTGGGTGATCAACCCCTCAAAGCCATCCACCCGAACCACATCGCCAATCCGCATGCTGCGCTCGGTGAGGATCACAAAACCCGAGACGTAATTGGCCGCGAGTTTCTGCAAACCCAAGCCAATACCCACGCCCACCGCACCGCCCAACACCGACAGGGCCGTCAAATCAATGCCGACCGCTGAAAGGGCCATCATCAAGCCGACAAACATCAACAAAGCGCGCACGGCATTGCTGGCCGCTTTGCGCAGTGACAACTCGCCTCCGGTTGCCGAGCGCAACAAGCGCGACTCAATGCCGGCAGAAATCCACAGCGTAATGATCAGCACGCCACCCGCCGTGACCATGCCTTCCAAGATGTTGCGGACCGATAGCGTGGTGCCGCCGACTTTCCAGGTAATCTGGTCCAGCTCATTCAAGATGACCGGCAGCAAGCCGCTTACCCACAACACCATGGCCATCCATGCAACCCAGGAGATGGTCTGCTCCAAGGGCTTGATCCAGCGAGCCTCAGCAAAAGTCGCCTGCAACACTTTGACTCCCACCCGGATCACCACCAAAGACATCAGCACCGGAATCACCAGGCGGAACACCGCAATGTTCACAAAATGACTGAGCAACTCCAGCATGGCGTAACCCAGCACGAGCAAAGCCAGCGGAAAGAACACGCCGTCCACCACCTTTTTGCCAAACCAGATCGATTTGCCGCTGTCATCCCCCAAGGCCCGGCGCAATGCAGCCACCAAGCCCCACGCAAAGGCCACACTGAGGCCCAAGGCGGCCAGCTCTAGAAGTACTGTGGGCTGGGTGAATGCCTGGAGCCAGCCGGCAAAGTCATCAATAGGCTGGGGCGCTGGGGTCTGTTTCATAAAGTCGTCCATCCAAAAAAATACCGCCACCCTCATCGGGCAGGGCTGTGGAGGATACAAAAGAATCGTTAAGCGTCAGAAAGTGCCCGCAGATGGGCCTCGACGCTGCGGGCCAAAGCGCCCAAGTCGTAGCCCCCCTCGAGGCAGGAAACGATCCGGCCCTGCGCATATTGGTCCGCCACAGAGCGAATTTGTCCGGTCAACCAGTGGTAATCGTCTTCCAACAAGTCCAACTGTCCGAGTTCATCGTCGCGGTGCGCGTCAAAGCCAGCGCTGATAAACACCATCTCCGGCCGGTAGGCATGTAGCCGGGGCAACCAATGCTGCATCACCAACTCCCGGACCGCGCCACCGCGGGTGTGGGCCGGGACCGGCAGATTGAGCAAGTTACTGGCGTTGGAGCGGGCTCCGCCCTCAGGGTAAAAAGGGTGCTGGTAAAAGCCCAGCATGAGGATGCGTTGGTCCCCGTCGATGATGTCCTCGGTGCCGTTTCCGTGGTGCACATCGAAATCCACAATCGCAACCCTGCGCAAACCATGCCGCTCCAGCGCATGTCGGGCCGCCAGTGCCACGCTATTGAAAAAGCAAAAGCCCATGCCTTCATTCTTGCCGGCATGGTGTCCGGGCGGGCGGACCGCGCAAAAAGCGTTGTCCATGTCACCGGCCATCACCGCATCCGTAGCCGCCAACGCGGCCCCGGCCGCACGCAGCGCGGCATTCCATGTGTGTACATTCAAGGAGGTGTCGGGGTCCAGCCAGGCGTGCGTCGCACCAGCGCCTGCCGGTTTGCTGCGCAAACCGTCGGCCAAAGCCTGAAGCCGGGCAATGTAGCGCGGGGTGTGTGCCAGGGTCAGGTCGCTGAGTTGGGCTTGCGGCGCCTCCCGCGCATCCAGGGTGCGGGCCAGTCCGGAGTGCAGCAGCTGCTCATGGATGGCACTCAGCCTTTCGGGGCATTCCGGGTGCCCTGCACCCATTTCATGCAAGTGGCAATCTGGGTGGGTAAAGTATCCGGTCTTCTTCACCTGCGTTCTCATCTCTTTGTATTTTCGGGTAACGTCTTGCCATGGACATCCAAGACAAACTCAGATCCCTGCTCAACCAGCTTAACACGGTGATTGTGGGCAAACCCGACCAGATCCGTGACTGCGTAGCCTGCCTTTTGGCTGGTGGCCACCTGCTGATTGATGATGTGCCCGGCGTCGGAAAAACCACCCTCGCGCACGCACTGTCACGCACCTTCGGCCTGCAGTTCTCCCGGGTGCAATTCACCTCGGACTTGATGCCCAGCGACCTGAGTGGCGTCTCGGTCTACGAGCGCGCCAAGGAGGCCTTTGTTTTCCATCCGGGCCCCTTGTTTGCCCAAGTGCTGTTGGCTGACGAAATCAACCGTGCCAGCCCCAAGACGCAGAGCGCGCTGCTGGAGGCCATGGAAGAAAAACAGGTCACGATCGAAGGAGAAACCCGGGCCCTGCCCCGCCCCTTCTTTGTGATCGCCACCCAAAACCCCTTGGATCAGCTGGGCACCTACGCTTTGCCCGAGTCACAACTGGACCGGTTTTTGATGCGTATTTCCCTGGGCTACCCCGACAGGGCCGCCGAGCGCGCACTGTTAGCGGGCTCAGACCGCCGCAACATGGTCGATCATTTGCCCAGCTTGCTGGCAGGCGATGAACTCGCCACGCTGCAACAAGCCGTGATGGCAGTGCACACCGCAGACCCGCTGCTGGACTATGTGCAAGACCTGATCACCGCCACCCGCAGCGGGCGCTGGTTTTTGCAAGGCCTGTCACCCCGCGCAGGTATTGCCTTGCTGCGCGCAGCCAAAGCGCAGGCCCTTCTATGCGGGCGCGACTATGTGGCGCCGGACGACGTGCAGGCCGTGCTGCCTCAGACCGTTGCCCACCGCATGATCCCGGTGGGCGATGCCGGCCGGGGAGCCGAAGAGCAGGTGCGCGCCATGATGCAAGCAGTGCCGCTGCCCTGATGACCCCCACCCGGAACCCGGTCACGCTCTTTCGGCGGCGTTTTCAGGCGTGGTTCGAGTCGCGCATGCCGCGCCAGGACAGCGCAGTGCTGACGCAACGCAACGTCTACATCCTGCCCACCCGCCCGGGGCTGATGCTGGGGCTGACGCTGCTGGTGTTGCTGATTGCCAGCATCAACTACCAGCTTAATTTGGGCTACTTGCTGACCTTCATGTTGACGGGGGCGGCCATCATCGGCATTCATGTGTGCCACGGTACGCTGACAGGCCTCACTATGCATTTGATAGCGCCAGACGCATGTTTTGCGGGCGCCAGCGTGCCATTAGGCATTCAACTCAACAACCCCTCCAAGCGCACCCGCTATGGCATTGGCTTGGCGGCCCTGGGCAGCGGGCACTGGAGCTGGGCCGATGTCGGCCCCCAGGGCAGCAGCAAAGTGCACATCAGTTTTGTCGCCAACACCCGGGGTCTGCAGCCGATCCCGACACTCACCGCCGAAACCCGTTTTCCCCTAGGCACTTTCCGAGTCTGGACAGTATGGCGCCCGGCCACCCAGGTGCTGATTTACCCAGCGCCGGAGCCCCATCCGCCCCCCCTGCCCCTTGGGGAGCCCCGCACCGGAGGCGCCCCCACCGCCCAGCGCCACACTACCGGCGAGTTCGATGGGGTGCGCGCCTATCGACGGGGCGACCCGCTGAAATTGATCGTCTGGAAAAAAGCCGCCAAAAGCGATGACTTGGTCAGCCGGGATGCACAGCAGGCCCAGCGCCTCGAGCTGTGGTTGGACCTTGCCAGCGTTGAGCAAAGCTTGCGCAGTCGCGCAGCAGGCGCAGCCCGCGAGCAAGCCCTGTCCCGCCTGTGTGCCTGGGTGCTGCAAGCAGAGAGCCGCGGTTTGCGCTACGGCCTGCGCCTGGCCAGCCGCGAACTGCAGCCTGACAGCGGCCCTGCCCACCAGAAAAACTGCCTGCAAGCGCTGGCACTCGCCTGAGCCCGACATGTTGCAACGTTTGAACCACCTGCCCCGCGACGCGCGCGACACCCTGTTTTTGCTGGGGGTGATTGCCTGGGTCATCCTGCCGCAAATCGATCGCCTGCCGCTTTGGTGCAGCCTGATGGCCGGCGCGGTGCTGCTGTGGCGCGGAGTGCTGGCGTGGGGGAGCCGCCCCCTGCCTTCGCGCTGGTGGCTCTTGGCGCTGCTGGCGCTGGCGACTGCCGGCACCTGGATGAGCTATCGCACCCTGCTGGGGCGGGATGCCGGGGTGACCTTTATCGTCGTGTTGCTGGCCTTGAAAACCCTGGAAATGCGTGCGCGCAGAGATGCGTTTGTCATCTTCTTTCTGGGCTTTTTCACCATGCTCAGCAACTTCTTCTTTTCACAAAGCCTGTTGACAGCAGCAGCCATGGTCGTGGCACTCCTGGGCCTGCTCACTGCGCTGGTCAACAGCCACATGCCCGTGGGGCGGCCGCCCTTGATGCAAGCAGCGCGCACCGCCGCCTGGATGGCGCTCGCCGGCGCCCCCATCATGGCGGCACTCTTCATGCTGTTTCCGCGGATTGCCCCGCTATGGGGCTTGCCGGGCGATGCCATGAGCGGGCGCAGCGGCCTGTCGGGGCAGATGCAGGTGGGCACAATTGCCAGCCTCGCCCTGGACGACAGCATTGCCATGCGCATCCGCTTTGAGGGGGCCCTACCGCCCCAGCGCGACATGTATTTCCGCGGCCCGGTGTTTTCGAGCTTTGACGGCAAGGAGTGGCGCCCCCTGCGATCCGCCTTCCCCCAGCGCCTGCAACTGCAGCCGGATTTGGCGGTGCAGGGCCCCGCTTACAGCTACCAAGTCACGCTCGCCGCCAACAACCGGCCGTGGCTGATGGTGTTGGACGCCACACCCCAAGCGCCGGAAATACGGGGCTACAGCGCAAGCATGGGCCCCGATCTGCAATGGCAGGCCAACCAGCCGATTGCCGACCTGGTGCGCTACCGCGCCACCAGCTACCCCGAGTACCGCCATGGGCCCGACCGCCTGGCAGTAGGCCTGCAGGACTACCTGGATCTGCCGCCCGGCTTCAACCCCCGCACGCTGCAGCTCGCCGCTGACTTGCGCCGCCAGCCGGGTCTGGCCACCGCAGGTGCCCAGACTTTGGTCGATACGGTGATGGACAAACTGCGCACCGGAGGCTATGAGTACACGCTGGAGCCCGGGGTCTACGGCACCCATACGGCCGATGAGTTCTGGTTTGACCGCAAGGCCGGCTTTTGCGAGCACATTGCGTCCAGTTTTGTTTTGCTGATGCGCGCACTCGATGTACCGGCCCGCATCGTCACCGGCTACCAAGGCGGGCAGGTCAATAACGTCGACAGCTTCTGGACCGTGCGACAAAGCGATGCCCACGCATGGGCGGAGGTCTGGATGGCGGGCCGCGGCTGGGTGCGGGTGGACCCCACCTCGGCCGTATCGCCGGGCCGCACCGGGACCTTCCAGCGCCTGACACCCCAGCCCGGCGTGCTGGCCCAAGCCTTGAACGCGGTGAGCCCGGGCTTCACCCTCAACCTCCGGGCCCTGTGGGAAGCCACCAACAACCGTTGGAACCAGTGGGTACTCAACTACAGCCAGGCCAAGCAAATGGATTTGCTGCGCAGCCTCGGCTTCAGCGCCCCGGACTGGCAGGACCTGAGCACCGTGTTGATCGGGCTGATCGTGGCGGCCAGTCTGAGCGGCGCCGGCTGGAACTGGTGGAATCGCCTGCGCCGGGACCCGTGGTTGCAGGCGCTGGAGACTGCACGCCAGCAGATCAAGGCTACTGGCTTGCCGGTGGCGCCCGGGTGTACCCCCCGCGCTTTGGCCCTGTTGCTGCAAACTGACCCAAGGGCCAACCCGCTGGCCGTGCAGTGGTTGCTGCAACTCGAAGCGCTCCGCTATGGCAAAACCGATGCAGCGGGCGCGCTGCGCACGGCACGCCTGCAATTGCGCACTATGCGCTGGCTTTCGCCTTGATGGCTAGACAGCTGGGGCCGGCATCGGCAACTCCGAGGGGGCTACCGCAGGCTCTTCTTCTTGCGGCAACTCCAGGTTCTGGCCCGAGAAAAATGCATTGAGCCACATATCGAGGCGCTGCAGGCCCAAGTTCAGTAGCGCGCTGTCCGCCGTCTTTTGGTTGAATTTGAGTACACCATCACGGTAGTCGAAGCCCGCTTTCACGCCATCGGGCAGCGCCGTCGCATAGCCCGAGGACACGGCAAACTCTTTCTGATCCGGTGGCATCAGCCCACCCCGGATTTGAATACTCCCTTGGGATGACAACTGCTCCGCAAGCTGGAGTTCGCGGGCCTTGGCGGGCGCCACCGTGAGCGCTACATCGGCGTCCAGGCTGCCGTCCCGGGTGCGCGCTTGGAGCTTGGTGATACCGACACTGACGCCAGACACCAGCAAGGCTTGCACAGCATCCCGCATCTTTTCACGTTGACCGGGCGTCAGGCTGCGCAAGCCGCAGGTCGCAGACAACACCTCGCCGGCCGAATTGACACTGGGCGCATGCAAGTTCGTCACATCCGCTTGCAACACCACGTCTTCCACCGCCATGTCGGCAGCCCTCAGCTCTTTCACCGATTGGGTAACCCGCATGTCCATGCGGTCTGCGCGCTGCCGGGTCTCGGTGCTGAGGTGCAAGCCCCGGGCGTTGAAGCTCGCGCCTTTGAGGGTCGCCACATCCAGCGCAAGCGCGCCCATGCCGGTTGCGTGGTTCTGCACATCGAAATGCAAGTTCAGCTGCTCCGCCTGCAAGACCTCGCCGCTGCCACGCAAGACCATGCGCGGCATGCTCCACCCCAGCTTCACCGCAGACCCCACCACCACCAGCGTACCGCTGGACGCTGCGGCCACCAGGCTTTGGCCTTTTCCTTTGAATTGCATCTCCGGCAAGCGCATATCCGAGCGCAACACGCCGTCGTAACCCGCACTGCCGGTGCCACTCAACCGGCCCGCGCGCAAGCCTTCACCCGAGGGGCCGAGATCCGAGGCAACAGCTGCCGACCAATCAATACGCGTCAGGCTCTCGCGGTCCGGCACATGCCGGGCGGTGTACTCCACATGCACCACCGCGGGCTGGTCGGGGTCCGTTGCACAGTCGCTGCGCCATTCCAGATCCAGGCTACCCCGCGAATGCAGCCAGCCAGCCTCGTGCTCCAGCCGCGCAATCCGGAAATTGCCCTCCGCATGGGCAGCCGCCAAGCTGCGCAATTCGGCACGCAGGGTCAGGCCGGCATACCACGGCACGGCCAACGCAGCCGTTGCGGCCAATGCCACCGCGCCCACCCCCATTTGAACTTTAGAAAACGAACGCATCAGTCAAGCAGCTCCAAACCCCTGTTTTACCCGTAGCAGGGCCTCGGTGAGACCCGCAAAAGCATTTGATTGTCGCCGTGCCACGCAGGGCCTGCCTGCCACTCGCTACACTGACCCCAACCTCTTACCTCCAAGTTCCCACGTGTTCCTCAAAAAGTCTCTGTTCACTCTCGTTTTGATAGCTGCGTGCGCAAGCGCCATGGCCGCATCCAGCCCAAAACATACAAAAAGCAAGCCTGCCCGCCATGCCGTGAAGCCGGCACTGCCCGAAGGCACCGCCTACGGTGATCGCGCCGACGTCATGCGGCTGGCCGATGACATTGCACAGCGCCGCAACCTGGATGCAGAGTGGGTCCGCAGCACCCTGTCCAAGGCGCGCATGTTGCCCTCGGTGGTCCGGGCCATTACCCCACCGGCCGTGGGCACTCCGAAAAACTGGGCGCTGTACCGCAGCCGCTTTGTCGAGCCGATCCGTATCCGTGCAGGCGTCAAGTTCTGGCTCGCCAACCAAGAGACACTGGCACGCGCCGAGGCGCAAACCGGTGTGCCCGCCAGCATCATCGTGGGCATCATCGGGGTGGAAACTATTTATGGTCAGCAACTGGGCAACTACCGGGTGATCGATGCGCTGACCACCCTGGCACTGGACTTTCCAGACGCACACCCTCGCAAAACAGACCGGCAAGCGTATTTTTTGAGTGAGCTGGAGGCCTACCTCAGCCTCACCCAACGCACCGGCACTGACCCCACGGCCTTGCGAGGCAGCTATGCAGGCGCCATGGGCTGGCCCCAGTTCATGCCCTCGAGCTGGGTGAAATACGGTATCGACTTTGACAATGACAGCCGGGTTGACCTGTTTCACAGCCAGGCAGACGTCATAGGCTCGGTGGCCAATTATTTCCAGGCGTTCAAATGGAAGCCGGGAATGCCCACCCATTACCCCGTGCAATTTGAGGTGGCCCGTCTCGATATGCCCACCCTCATGGCGCCCGACATATTGCCCACCTTCAGCCCTGCCGCCATGCAGGAAAAAGGAGTCATCCTCCCGGCCGCAGCCCTCAACCACCCTGGCCCTCTGGCGTTGGTCGAACTGCAAAATGGCGCAGACGCCCCCACCTACGTGGCCGGCACCGAGAACTTTTACGCCATCACCCGCTACAACTGGAGCAGCTACTACGCGATGGCGGTAATTGACCTCGGGCAGGCCGTGGCCCAAGCCTTGCAGGCGCAGACAGGCGTGCCAAAATAAGCCATGGCCACTGCCCCGACCACCGAACTGGACAACACGGACGAACACTCGACTACTGCACTGTACCGCGCGGCCATCGGGGATATCAGCAATGGCTACTACCTGCCCCGCTTCACCCGCTATGAGGCAGCCGACCGACCTGGCCTGAGCTGGAACTGGGCCGCCGCGCTCAACACCCTGAACTGGCTTCTGTTCCGCCGGCTGTGGCAAGCAGCCTTGGTCTACAGCGGCAGCATCGTCGCGCTGGCCTTGCTGCTGTTCGGTATCGGCAAGCTGGTATTCCAGTTTTCTGAAGGCACGCAGTGGGGCCTGCTCGCCGCTTTGGTGGCCTTGGCCTTTGTGGTGCCCGGACTCGGGGGCAATGCGCTCTATTACTTGGCAACACGCCAGCGGGTGCAGGCCGCCCTCACCAAAAACCAGTCGGTATCCGAAGCTTGTGAGCAGCTCAGTAAAGAGGCCAGTACCCGGAAAGGGCTGATCATCATCGCAGCCTGCAACTTGGTAGTAGCCGCCATCGCAGCCCAGTCGTATGCCATGTTCACCGGGTTTGAGCCCCTGCCTGCCGGAACACCTGTAGCCGTAGGGGTGGTGTCTGAAGGCCGCAATGTCGTCAGCGGCCGCGCCATTGATGCCACGGCAGCGGACAGTGGCAAAGCTGCTGCCTCGGCACCCTTGGCGGCGTCTGCGGCGTCTGCGGCGTCTGCGGCGTCTGCGACATCTGCCCCTTCGGCCCCAGCGTCGGCATCTGCATCAACATCGACCGCTGCCGCTGCATCCCTGCCCGCTTCTGCTCCGGCTCCGGCCCCTGCCCCGACCGTCAGCGCTGCTGCACTCGCAGGTCCGCCTCTCGTGACTGCAAGCGCTGTGGCCAGCAAGCCGGTTTCGACAAGCGCGAGCGCGCCGGTGCCCGCCGCCTCGTCGCCCGCCAAACCGCCAGTCGCCCCCGCATCAGCGCCGCGCTTGTTGCCTGCTGCGTCTGCTGCATTGCCAGCCATCGCCAAACCTGCTGCTGCCGCCAGTGCCGCAAGCCCTCCCAGGCCCGCCCCGGTGGCCTTGCGCTCGGCGGCTGCGGACTTGGCTGCGCGCGAAGTGGCCGCATCGCTAGGGCAGTCTGCTCCGGTACGGCCAGCCACTCCAGTCACACCGCGCCCTGCTGCCGCTGCACCAGCACCAGCAGAAGTACCCGAGGCCAACCGTTTCGTGGTGAATGTAGGTCTGTTCGCAGATGCGAACAACGCACGCAATGCGCTGGTCAAGCTGATGGACGCCGAGCTGCCCGTGGTGAGCAAGGAAATCCGCTTCCCCAAAGGCAATCGCACCCGTGTGCAAGTCGGCCCCTTCGACACCTTGGCCGAGGCCGATGCCGCGGCCGACAAAGTCCGCGCCCTGGAGCTCGAAGCCCGCGTCGCCCCCGTACCCTAGCCCGCCGGGCGGAGGCTCGGTGACTTAGAAACCGGCCGGACCGGTGAATTGCTCGTGCAGCGCGTCTTGCCAGTGCTCGATTTCTTCTTCGCTCACATGCAAATGGGCCAAGCATTCCGCGCCGTGTAAGTCCCACTCACGGTGCTGCTGCACGCCTTCATGCAAAGCCACCAGGTGTTCAGCCAACAAG
Source organism: Rhodoferax potami (assembly GCF_032193805.1). NCBI lineage: Bacteria > Pseudomonadati > Pseudomonadota > Betaproteobacteria > Burkholderiales > Comamonadaceae > Rhodoferax > Rhodoferax potami. The sequence continues at coordinate 527,146 of NZ_JAVBIK010000001.1, forward strand.
GCCATGGCCACCAAGGTGCGCACCTTGGCAGGAATATTGTGGTCTTTGAGCACCGTGAAATCGTGGTGTAGGCGCACGGCGTGGGCCACATCGGGGGAGAGGCGCCAGGTTTTGGCAACGATGGCGCCCACTACCGCATGGTCGGTGCGGTGGGCTTCGTTCTCCACCTCCGTCACCGTTTTGTCCGTTTGGGCCAGTGCGTGGGATAAGGTGGCCTCGTAGCCCTTGATGCCTTGCAACATCACCGGAATGCCCACGTTGCAAAACAGCCCGCAGGTGTGCGCTATGTCCGCATTCACGCCATACATCTGCCGGGCGATGTAGCCCATGGCATAGGCGCGGCGGGTGGAGGTTTCCCAGAAATGCTCCAAGAGTGGTGACTTGACCTGAATCGTCTCGCGCAACAAAAAGCCGGTGAGGATCGACACGGTTTGCGAAATACCCAGCAAGGCAACAGCTTCTGCCACGGTGGCTGCCGGACGCGAGCGGGCGTAAATGGGGCTGTTGGCCACCTTGATGAGCGCCGCAGCCATAGCAACATCGCGCGAGGCGATGCGGGCAATGGTGGCTGGCTCCGGGTCTTCGCGGTTCACCTCGACCCGCAGGTCGGACAACAGCGCCGGGCAGGGCTGAATGACGATGTCTTTCAGGGGCCCTTCGGCCCGCGCTGTCTCAATCTCGCGGTCAATATCGGCTACGCGCATAGGTGCTCCTTGTTCTGAACATTATGCTCAGCACACCCTACAAAAAACGGCCCTTGCGGGCCGTTTTTATATGGGTTTGTACTAGTCCTTCAGGTCACTGGAACCAGAAATTCGCGACTGATATGCGCACCCAGGTCATTGACCCGATCCAGGAACTGGGTCAGGTAGGCGTGCAGGCCGGTGGCCAGAATCTCGTCGATACGTCCGTATTGCAGCTCCGAGCGCAGCTTGCCGGCGCGGCGCAGGGTTTCGCTGTCGGGATTGCTGGCCACGAGAGCCAGGTTACCCACTACCTCGTTCAGGCTGGCATGCAGCGAGCGCGGCATATCGGGCTTGAGGATGAGCAATTCAGCCACACGCTCGGGCTTGATGACATCGCGGTACACCTTGCGGTAGATCTCAAACGCCGACACGCTGCGCAAAATCGCGCTCCAGTGGTAGAAGTCGTATTCCTGATCCTTCTCGCTCGCAGCACCAAAGAAGTCGCTCTCCACTGCGTGGAACTTCACGTCGACCAAACGCGCGGTGTTGTCGGCCCGTTCCAAGAAGGTGCCCAAGCGCATGAAGTGCAAAGACTCGTCCATCAGCATGGTGCCCACCGTCACTCCGCGAGAGAGGTGGGAGCGGAACTTCACCCACTCAAAAAACTGCGAAGGATCTTTCTCAAAGTCTCCGCTCTTGATCATGCGCTTGACTTCGAGCCAGGTGGTGTTTTGCGTTTCCCACACCTCGGTGGTCAGCGCCCCGCGCACCGCACGTGCGTTCTCGCGGGCAGCACTCAGACAAGACATGATGGAGGACGGATTGCTCTCGTCCTTGACCATGAAGTCCATGACCTCGCGAGCCTGGATCTCGCCGTACTTTTCCTTGTAGGAATACAGCAGCTCACTGATGGACAGCAGGCCTTGCCAGCCCATCTGGGCCACGGCTTGGGATTGGGGAAGCAGCGATGTCTGGTAGTTCACATCCAGCATGCGTGCGGTGTTTTCGGCCCGCTCGGTGTAGCGGGACATCCAGAACAGATGGTCAGCGGTGCGTGACAACATAGAAAGGTTTCCTCGTCCTTAAGCTGACTGTGTTTGTGATTGTGTTTGTGATTGTGTTTGCGACTGGGTGGCGGCTGTTGCGGCAGGCGCCGCAGGCACGTCTTCTTCCAGAATCCAGGTGTCTTTGGTGCCGCCGCCCTGGCTGCTGTTGACGACCAGCGAGCCTTCTTTCAGGGCCACGCGGGTCAAACCGCCTGGCACCATCTGCACGGTCTTGCCAGACAGCACGTAAGGGCGCAGGTCGATATGGCGGGGTGCGATGCCACTTTCCACAAAGGTGGGGCAGCTCGATAAGCTCAATGTGGGCTGGGCGATGTCGCCGGCCGGATTGGCCAGCACCGCTTTGCGGAAGTCTTCAATCTCGGCCTTGGTGGCAGCAGGCCCCACCAACATGCCGTAGCCGCCGGCGCCATGCACTTCTTTCACGACCAGGTCTTTCAAGTTGGCCAGGGTGTAAGCCAAGTCGTCCTTGTTACGGCACATGTAGGTGGGCACGTTGTTCAGGATGGGCTTTTCACCCAAATAGAACTCGATCATCTTGGGCACATAGGGGTAAATGGACTTGTCGTCCGCAATACCGGTACCCACCGCGTTGCAGATGGTCACATTGCCCGCGCGGTAGGCGTTGATGAGGCCGGCGCAACCCAGCGTGGACGTGGGGCGGAACACGGTGGGGTCGAGGAAGTCGTCATCCACACGGCGGTAAATCACGTCCACACGGCGCGGGCCGCGGGTGGTGCGCATGTAGACAAAGTTGTCTTTGACAAACAAGTCTTGCCCTTCGACCAGCTCCACACCCATTTGCTGGGCGAGGAAGGCGTGCTCAAAGTAGGCGCTGTTGTACATGCCGGGGGTGAGCACCACCACGGTCGGCTCGGCCGTCGTGGCCGGGCTGCTCTGGCGCAGGGTCTCGAGCAGCAAGTCGGGGTAGTGGGCTACAGGCGCCACGCGGTGGGCGCTGAACAGATCGGGGAAGAGCCGCATCATCATCTTGCGGTCTTCCAGCATGTAGCTCACGCCGCTGGGCACGCGCAGGTTGTCTTCGAGCACGTAGTACTCGCCGTTGCCCTTGGGGTCGGGAGCCCGCACGATGTCGATGCCGGAAATGTGAGAGTAAATCTGGTGCGGCACATCCACACCCACCATCTCGGGGCGGAACTGGGCGTTGCCCTCAATCTGGTCGCGCGGCACGATGCCGGCTTTCAAAATCTCTTGGTCGTGGTAGATGTCGTGGATAAAGCGGTTGAGCGCATTGACACGCTGCACCAGGCCTTTTTCCATGCTGGACCACTCGTGGGCCGGGATGATGCGGGGAATCAGGTCAAACGGGATCAGGCGCTCGGTGCCGGAGCCGTCCTCGTCTTTTTCGCCGTATACAGCGAAGGTAATGCCCACGCGGCGGAAGATCATTTCCGCTTCTTCACGCCGTTTGGCCATCATGTCGCCGGGCTGGCGGGCAAGCCATTCGTCGTAAATCTTGTAGTGGTCTCTTATCTGGCTGCCCTTGCTGAAAAATTCATAAGGGAGCTGGGTGTACATCTCATCGAATTTCTGCATGTAAAAGACCTCTCTGATTACCTCTTATGCAAACTTCGGGCCACAGCGCCGATGCACCACTATGGCACATCATGGGCCCAATAATGCCGCTCGTCTTCCCGCATACACGCCACATTTTGGGGCTCTGCAGAGTGCCAACGCGCCGCACCACAACGGGGCGATAACACCAAATGGGTGCCTAAGGCTTCATAGCGCGCGACGACGGTCGCAGCAGGGTGCCCGTAGCGATTGCGGTAGCCTGCCTGCACCAGCGCATGGCGTGGCTGGACTGCTCGCAAAAACGCGTCGGTGCTCGAAGTCTTGCTACCGTGGTGGGGCACCAAAAGCACATCCGCCCGAAGCAGCGGCAACATGGCCGGATCGTCCACCAAACGCTGCTCTTGCGCGGCCTCAATGTCACCGGCTAGCAGCGCGGCTTGGCGCCCGTTGCTGATGCGCAGCACACACGACAGCGCGTTGGCTTTGGGGGCGGGCTCGGCCTCATAGTCCGCTGCGTCAGGGTGCAAGACCTCAAAGTCCACACCATCCCATTGCCAACGCATACCTGCCTCACAACGTTGAGACGCGCGCAGCTGTTGCAAGGTGTGCTGCGGCTCCAGCGAGCTCAGCAGGTTAGCGTGCGGCTGCATCATGAGTACCGCAGGCGCGCCCCCGACATGGTCGATGTCACGGTGGCTTAGTACCACCGTGTCGAGCTGCACATCGAGCGCTTTTAGCAGGGGCAGTAAGACGCGGTTGCCCGCGTCACTCTCGAGGCTGTAGCGTGGGCCCGCATCAAACAGCAGGGCGTGTCGCGCAGTCTGCACCAGCACCGCGTTGCCCTGCCCCACATCGGCGGCGAGCAAAGAAAACTCACCCGGCTCCGGCACGGGCGGGCGCCACAGGAGCAGCGCCAACACCGGCACCAAGCCCATCATCCGCAAGGCACGGGGCAAGGGCATCAACAAAAGCGCAGCGCCCAAAGCCGCCAGAACGCCCGGCAGCAGCGGCGGCAAGGGCAAGCTCAACGCGGCGTAGGGCACAGCAGCAAGCGCATCCATAGCCGCGTAAAGCAGTACGACCGCACCGGTAGCTGCGGTCCAGAGCGCGGGCCAAACCAGCCCCAACAAACCCAGCGGGGTCACCACCAGCGTGACCCACGGAATCGCCACCACGTTAGCCAGCAACCCGACCAGCGACACTTGCCCGAACCACAACAACACGAGCGGCGCCAAAGCCAAGGTGATCAGCCACTGCTCCCGCCACATCGCCACCGCGCCTGCGCGGAGCCGGGCCCAGCCGCGCTCCAATTTGGAGCCATTTAGCCCTCTAGCCCCTGCACGACCTGCACCACCAGCTCCTGAATTGGTAGCATCTCCAGCGGCAAACAGCAGCATGACGGCCACAAAGCTGAGCCAGAACCCCGGCTGCAACATGGCCCAAGGGTCCCACAGCAGCACGCCTACTGCAGCCCACAGTGCCACCCAGGGCCAAGGCCATCTGGCGCCCTGCAATCGCAAGAGCACCACCATCGCCAGCATCAGGCAGGTGCGCTGTGCCGGCACGCCCCAGCCGGAAAACACCGCATACGCCGTGGCCAACAACAGGCCCATTCCCCACGCCGCGTGGGACGCGGGCACCCATTGGCACAAACGCGCTGATGTGCGCCAGCCCCGCCGGACCAGCCAGGTGGCCGCCCAGGCAAACATCGTGATATGCAGACCCGAAATGCTCACGAGGTGACTGATCCCTGTGGCGCGGAACACATCCCAGTCCGAACGCTCAATAGCCCGTTGATCACCCACCACCAGCGCGGTGAGCAAGCCGGCCGAGCGAGGGTCGGTGACCCGGGTCTGTATCCGGTCACGGACCCATTGGCGCAGCTGTGCCACAGGCGCGGCCGTGGTCTGCTCCATCAGCTGTGGCTCCGGGCTGCTCACCGTGGCACGGACATAGCCGGTGGCCTGCACGCCCTGGGTCCACAGGTACAGCTCGTAGTCAAAACCATGGGGATTGATGCTGCCGTGCGGCGCCTTCAGCCGCAATGGCAACTGCCAGCGCTGGCCGGCTCTCAAAGCAGGCGGTGTGCGCTGCAGCTCAGGGGTTTGGGTCTGGAGGTTGAAGCCGGTGGTGTACCACCCCACGTCGAGCAAAGCCGGCACAGTCACCGGTGTGCCATCCAAGAGCGCAGCACCCGTCCCGCTCTCGCCTGCGTCCACCCGTAGCCGGAAACGGAGCCCCGATTCGGTAGCTTGGGGCATATCTGCAACGACGCCGGTCACCAGAACATCGCGCCCCTCCAGCGCAGGGGCTAGCGCTTGACTCATGAACAGCACGGCACGCAAGCCAGTCATCCCCCAAGCCAGCGCCAATGCACAGAGGCCCGCCACACCATGACGCCACAGTCCCACTATCTTTTTGCTAGCAACCCACGCATAACCCACAAGGGCCAGAAGCACAAACGCCACATAAACCGCGGGCGCTGACAACGTGGCTTGCTGCAACTGCAACGCCATCCCCGCCAGCAGCCCCAACCCGACAGCACCGCCAGTGCGGGGCCAGACGGCAAGGCGGAGTGCGGTGGCGTACATGCAACCATGCTAACCGCGCGCAAGGGGCGACAAACCCTCCGCTATGGAGGCACTGGCGCGGACCTTGCTTTAAAAGCCTGTCAAACCCGATTGTTAGTATGGGGCCCGTGCGGTAACCGCTGCACGGCGTCCCCTGTGAGATCTACCGAGACCGGCCCATGTCCATTCACGCAGCGCTGAACCACGTTACCCACTACTCGTACGACCGTCTGGTCAACCTCGGTCCCCAAGTCATCCGCCTGCGCCCGGCGCCACACTGCCGCAGCAAAATCATCTCTTACTCGCTCAAGGTCGAGCCGAGCACCCACTTCGTCAACTGGCAGCAAGACCCGTTTGCCAATTACCAGGCCCGCCTGGTGTTCCCCGAAAAAACCAAGGAATTCAAAGTCACAGTCGACCTGGTGGTCGAAATGGCGGTGTACAACCCCTTTGACTTCTTCCTCGAACCCACGGCCGAAAACTTCCCGTTCAAGTACGACAAGCTGCTGGGCCAAGAGCTAGCCCCCTACCTGGCTGCGGAGCCGCTGACCCCGGAATTCAAAAAGTTCTTAGGAGCCATTGACCTCAAGGAGCGCCGCACCATCGACTTTCTGGTCTACATCAACCAGCTGGTGCACAACGCCGTCAGCTACACCATCCGCATGGAGCCCGGTGTGCAAACGCCGGAAGAAACCCTGACGCTGGCCAGCGGGTCGTGTCGCGACTCCGGGTGGCTGCTGGTTCAACTGCTGCGCCATTGCGGGCTGGCAGCACGCTTTGTATCGGGCTACCTGATTCAGCTGGCACCGGACGTCAAATCCCTGGACGGCCCCAGCGGCACCGAAGTCGACTTCACCGATCTGCACGCCTGGTGCGAGGTCTATTTGCCCGGCGCAGGCTGGATCGGGCTGGACGCGACCAGCGGCCTGCTGGCAGGAGAGGGCCACATCCCGCTGGCCTGCACCCCGCAGCCCAGCGGCGCAGCCCCGATCGAAGGCGGCGTGGACAAGTGCGAGGTGGAGTTTGCCCACCACATGCAAGTCACCCGCATGTACGAGTCCCCCCGCGTCACCAAGCCTTACACGCCCGAACAGTGGGCCGAAGTCATGACTCTGGGCGACGCGGTAGACGCCGAACTCGTGGCCGGCGATGTGCGCCTGACCATGGGTGGCGAGCCCACCTTTGTGGCGGTGAACGACCGCGACGCGCCCGAATGGAACACCGACGCCCTGGGCCCCACCAAGCGCGGCTTCGCCACCGAGCTGGTGCACAAACTGCGCGACGAATACGGCCAGGGCGGCTTTCTGCACTTCGGCCAAGGCAAGTGGTATCCCGGCGAGCAACTACCGCGCTGGGCGCTCAATGTTTACTGGCGTGCCGACAAGCAGAAGGTGTGGAACAACCCCGCCCTGTTCACCGACGAGCGCAAGCCCACCCACTACACCGCCGAAGACGCGGGCTACTTCATCCGCACCCTGGCCGGCAAGCTGGGCCTGACCGACAAGTACGTGCAGGCCGGCTATGAAGACACCTGGTACTACCTGTGGCGCGAGCGCCGCCTGCCGGTGAATGTGGACCCCTTCAACAGCAAGCTCGACGACGAGATGGAGCGTGCCCGCCTGCGCCGCGTCTTCGAGCAAAAGCTCGACTCGGTGGTGGGCTATGTGCTGCCGCTCAAAGTGGGCGATGGCCCGCGCCTGACAGGCAAGGGCAGCAACCCCAGCCTTTCCGGCCCGTGGTGGACTACCGGTCCCTGGTTCTTCCGCGACGAGCGCATGTACCTGATGCCCGGCGATTCGCCCATGGGCCTGCGCCTGCCGCTGGATTCCCTGCCCTGGGTCAGCGAAGGTGACTACCCCTATCTGGTGGAGCGCGACCCGACCGTGGACCGCGGCGCGTTGCCAGCGCACGCGGCCTTTGCACAGCGCTATGCACCCAACGCCACGACCGCAACGACCGCCGGTCATGCAGGCGCCCCTGCGGCCACCGGTACCAGTGCAGGCTCTTTAGATGCCAACGGAGTGCCTTACCTGGCCGGCAACCTGGCCGTACCCGAAGCCGGTCGCAAGATGCAAACCGCCAAGGGCACGGGGGACGCCAGCATTGCGGCCAACGCCCAAAGCGCCACGCAGCCAGAGCCCGCAATGTACGCACAAGCGCCCAAGCGCTTTGAGTCCGCCCACTGGATCACCCGCACCGCCCTGTGCGTAGAGGTGCGCGACCCGCGCCGCGCCAGCGGCCCCAAAGCCGAAGCCGTGGGCTCCAAATCCGGCGTGCTGTACATCTTCATGCCGCCACTGGAGCGGCTGGAAGACTACCTGGACCTGCTCGCTGCCATCGAGGCCACCGCTGCCGAGCTGAAGATGCAGATCGTGCTGGAAGGCTACCCGCCTCCCCGCGATCCACGCCTCAAGCTCCTGCAAGTCACGCCCGACCCCGGCGTGATCGAGGTCAACGTGCACCCCGTCACCAACTGGAAAGAACTGGTCTACAACACCGAGTTTTTGTACAACGCAGCGTTCGAGTCGCGCCTGAGTGCTGAGAAGTTCATGACCGACGGCCGCCACACCGGCACCGGCGGTGGCAACCACTTCGTGATGGGCGGCGCCACACCCGCAGACAGCCCTTTCCTGCGCAAACCCGAGCTGCTGGCCAGCCTGCTGCTGTACTGGCACAACCACCCTTCCTTGAGCTACCTGTTCAGCGGCATGTTTGTGGGCCCAACCAGCCAGGCCCCGCGTGTGGACGAAGCCCGCAACGACCAGCTGTATGAGCTGGAAATAGCCATCGAGCAAATCTACAAAAACCGCGAGCTGTATGGCCAGAGCATGCCGCCCTGGTTGGTGGACCGCACGCTGCGCAACATCCTGATTGACGTGACAGGCAACACCCACCGCAGCGAATTCTCCATCGACAAGATGTACTCGCCGGACTCGTCCACGGGTCGTTTGGGCCTGCTGGAATTGCGCGCCTTCGAGATGCCGCCCCACCCGCACATGAGCAGCGTACAGCAGCTCTTGCTGCGCGCGCTGGTGGCCCGCTTCTGGAAGTCGCCGTACAAGGCCCCGGTCACCCGCTGGGGCACCGAACTGCACGACCGCTACATGCTGCCTACCTTCATCAAAATGGACTTTGATGACGTGATCGCAGACATGAACATGGCCGGCTACGCGTTCGACACCAGCTGGTTCGCCCCGCACTACGAGTTCCGCTTCCCGATGGTGGGCTCAGTCAAGAGCATGGGCGTCGAGCTGACCTTGCGCAACGCGCTGGAACCTTGGCATGTGATGGGCGAAGAAAGTTCCGCAGGCGGCACCGCCCGCTATGTGGACTCCAGCCTGGAACGCCTGGAAGTACGTGTCACCGGGCTGAATGAGAGCCGCTACGTGGTCACCTGCAATGGCGAAGCCCTGCCCATGACCAGCACCGGCACGGTGGGTGAATTTGTAGCTGCCGTGCGCTACAAGGCCTGGAACCCGCCGAGCAGCCTGCACCCCACCATCGGTGTGCATGCCCCGCTGACCTTTGACATTGTGGACACCTGGATGAAGCGCTCGCTGGGCGGTTGCCAGTACTTTGTGGCCCACCCCGGCGGGCGCAATTACGACACCTTCCCGGTTAACAGCTACGAGGCCGAAAGCCGTCGCCTCTCGCGATTCAGTCCATTGGGCCACACACCGGGCATGCTGGTGGTGCCACCCGCCACCATCCATGTGCCAGGCAGCAAAGAATTCCCGTTCACCAAAGACATGCGCAGGAACTGATCTGAAGCGTCACATGGTTCGCATCTAATCTGCTGATGCGAATGTCATTCCTTAGCCATCAGCCCCGGCTGCACGGGCCGGCGTTGCTGCTGTGCAGCGCGCTGGCCAGTGCAGCATTTCTGCTCATGGGTGTGCCCGCGGGCATGTTGCTGGGTTGTATGCTGGCCGGTGTCCTGCTTGCCACGCAGGACATGAAAGTGCAAGTACCCGCCCCGCTGTTTGCCATTGGCCAGTCAGTCATCGCCTGCCTGATGGCGCACAGCCTGCATTTCGAGGTGCTGCAACGCGTGGCCGGCGAATGGCCGCTGTTCCTCGGTATTGCTTTTGCTGTGATGGCGGCCAGCGCGCTGCTGGGTTACTGGCTGATGCGCAGCGGTTTACTGCCGGGCAGCACCGCCATCTGGGGCTTGGCACCGGGCGCGGCCTCCGCCATGGTGCTCATGGCCGGTGATTTCGGTGCAGACACCAGGCTGGTGGCATTCATGCAGTACCTGCGGGTTGCCATGGTCACGGCGATTGCTTCGCTGGTGGCTCACTTTGCAACAGGCGTTGCGGCCTCCCCCGAACACGTCGCACCCGGTTGGGATGTCCAGCTGGCCCATTGGCTGCACATCCAAAACCCCTTGCATGCCGGGCTGACTCTTGTGCTGGTGCTGATTGCCGCCTGGCTGGGCCGCGTCCTCACATTCCCCGGTGGCCCTTTGCTGATCCCCATGGTGCTGGCACTGGCGATGGACAACCTCAGCCCTTGGAAACTGGAGCTGCCGGGCCCGCTGCTGGCGCTGGCGTATGCCGCGCTGGGCTGGGGCATAGGACTGCGCTTCAACCGCGAAATTCTGGAGCACGCCTGGCGGGTGTTGCCGCGGGTACTGGTTGCCATTTTTGCCCTGATCGTGCTCGGTTTGGTGATTGCTAGCAGCCTCATGTTTTTTGCGGGCGTTGCCCCACTCACCGCCTACCTGGCCACCAGCCCCGGCGGTGCGGACTCGGTGGCGGTAATCGCCGTGGGCAGCGCGGTCGATGCAGGTTTTGTCATGGCCATGCAAATGGTCCGTTTTTTCATGGTGTTGCTGCTGGGCCCGCGCCTCTCGCGCTGGCTGGTGCAACGACTCACAAGCCGCAGTGCGGCCTGACGTGTTTCTTTTTTCAACTCAACCAGGATTTTTATGCCCTCTATCAACTTCATCGGCGGCGAAAAAGGCGGCGTCGGCAAATCGGTGCTGGCGCGCGTTTTGGCCCAGTGCTTTATTGACAAGGGCCGCGCCTTCACGGGTTTTGACACCGACCGCTCGCACACCTCCTTCGCCCGGTTTTACAGCGACTTCGCGTCGCCGGTCGTCGTGGACACCTACGAGGGTCTGGACCTTGTAGCCGCGGTCTACGAAGAAGAGCCCGCCGAAGGTCCGCCACCGAATGTGATCGTCGATCTGGCCGCGCAAACAGCCGCACCGCTGGCCCGATGGGTCAAAGACTCCGACCTGGTTTCGCTGATGGCTAGCATGGGCGTCACGGTGAATTTCTGGCATGTGGCGGATGCCGGCAGAGACTCTGTCGACCTATTGGACCGCTTGGTTGTCACCTACGGCGCCGGGCCGAACTACATCGTGGTGAAAAATCTCGGCCGCGGCAGCGATTTCTCGCAACTCGAGGAGTCCGCAGCGCTCAAGAAAGCGGTGGCGCTCGGCGGCCACGTAACGACTTTGCCCCAGCTGCACGAAGCCAGCATGCGCAAGATCGACCGGCAAAACGCCAGTTTTTGGGCGGCCGTCCACAGCAAAGAGGGGGACGATGCGCTGGGCATGCTGGAGCGCCAGCGTGTGAAAACCTGGCTCAAAAACTGTTACAGCACCTTCGATGCCCTGCCGCTGGGTTGAAACACCCGCCAACACTGGAGTGCTTTAGCCGGGTATTGATGAAGATCAAGTGCTCGGGCTGGGGATTTCATAACAATCCAGACATGCCCCGCTATCGTGCGGGCATGTCTTTCACCCTAGGAAACCAAGCCATGACACAACGTCGCGAATTTATCGTTCAAGTCGCGCTCGGCAGCACTGCGCTGCTGGCAAGCCAGGTTCAAGCAGCAGGCCCCATGTTGGCTGAGACCGACGCCCAAGCCGGTGCACTCGGCTACAAGGCAGACGCCACCAAGGTGGACAAAGCCAAGTTCCCCAAATACGCCGCTGGCCAACTGTGCAACAACTGCGCGCTCTACCAGGGCAAAGCTTCTGACGCCGCTGGTGGCTGCCCCTTGTTTGCCGGCAAACAAGTCGCCGGCAAGGGCTGGTGCAGCGCGTGGGCCAAAAAGGCCTGATCGTTTTTGTAGCCTGAAGGCTGCGCCCGTCGCGGCCGCCCTTGAGGCTGTGGCCGACAGCCACCGCAACTCGCGTTGCCGGTGGCTTTTTTTATTGGGGGCGGAACATCTTGAAAAGTTGCTCTGGCCCCACGCTGAAGTAATCCGCCGGCCCGCCGCCGCGCAAGACATGCCCGGCTGCAGCGGTGTCGTAGACCCCGTCCACCAGCAAGCGCCGGTCCAGGTGCACCCCGACCACCTCGCCCAAGACAAGCCAACTGGGCACCGTGGCACCAGCCGCCGTTTGCAGCTGAACGACCTGGGTGCAGCGGCACTCAAAGCTCACCGGGCTTTCCAGCACCCGGGGTACTTGCACCAGGTTGGAGTTCACGGGGGTCAGGCCCGCCAGGGCAAATTCATCGACCTCCGGGCCGACAGGCGCACAGGTCTGGTTCATGGCTTCCGCCAGCGGCCGTGTCACTAAATTCCAGACAAACTCACCGGTGGCCTCGATGTTGCGCACCGTGTCTTTGTAGCCAATGCTCGAAAAACCCACGATGGGCGGCACATAGTTGAACGCATTGAAAAAACTATAGGGCGCAAGATTCAGCAGCCCATCCGCGCTGCGGCTCGAAATCCAGCCGATAGGCCGGGGGCCCACGATGGCATTGAAGGGATCGTGGGGCAAACCATGCCCCAAGCGGGGCTCGTAAAAATGGAAGTCAGCTGTCATGGGGTGTATCCGGCGAGTGGGCTTGGCCGAAAGTATGACCGGCATAGTGATTGCTTGCAGACCGGAGAAATCAGCCCTTGCTGGCATACTTGGTCATAGTGACACATTCTGACGAATCCCGCCCCGACCCCAGCACCGAAAGCGCTGCCGACGTACTGCGCTTTGCGCGCGCCTGCCGCGCCCATGAAAGCCATTTTGACGAACTCCGTGGCGCTATCAATTCAGGAGCTACCGACACACACTTGACCAGCGTGTGGCGGCAATTCTTTAACAATATGGAGGGCAGCAGCGAGGCTGCACTCGACCAGCACATTGCCAGCCTTCAGCGACAGATCCGTGACAACGGCGTCACCTACAACGTCTATGCCGACGCCGAAGGCCCCCAACGCCCCTGGTCGCTGGACTTGTTTCCGCTGATCGTCGATGCACCGGATTGGGCCCATATCGAGGCAGGTGTGCAACAGCGCATGCAACTGCTGGAAGCAGTCATGGCCGATGTCTACGGCCCGCAGCAGCTCTTGCAGCGCGGTCTTTTGCCGCCCGCTCTGGTGCACGGCCACCCTGGCTACCTGCGCCCCATGGCCGGCGTACAGCCGGTGGGCGGGGTGCACTTGCATGTGGCAGCCTTTGATCTCGCCCGCGGGCCGGACGGCAATTGGTGGGTGGTGAGCCAGCGGTGCCAGGCGCCGAGCGGCCTTGGCTATTTGCTGGAAAACCGGCTTGCCGTGTCCCGGCAGTTCCCGCAGGCGTTTCAGGCGCTCAAGGTGCAGCGCTTGGCCAGCACCTACCGCGCCCTGATGGACAGCCTGAAAAACGCCAGTCCCGCGGGTGCCCAAGCCCATATCGCCCTGCTGACACCCGGCCCTTACAACGAAACCTATTTTGAGCACGCTTACCTGGCCCGCTACCTCGGCCTGAGTCTGGTCGAAGGCAGCGACCTCCTGGTGCGCGATGAGCGCCTTTACCTCAAGACCCTACGTGGCTTGGTGCCGGTACACGGCCTGCTCAAGCGGGTGGACGACCAGTACCTTGACCCGCTGGAGTTGCGGCCCGATTCCACCCTGGGTGTGCCGGGCCTGTTGCAAGCGATACGCGCCGGCAATGTGCTGGTCGCCAACACCCCCGGTTCTGCGTTTCTGGAGTCGCCCGCGCTGCTGGGCTTTCTGCCGGCCATCGCCCAAGCCTTGCTGGGTGAGCGCTTGAGCCTCCCGGCCTTGCCTACCTGGTGGTGCGGCGAGCGCAGCGCCATGGAAGCCGCCCTGCCCTTGCTCGGCGAGCGCACCATCAAGCCGACCTACCCCGGCTCCAGCATCCACCCCAGCTTTGATGCGATGCTGGGCCACACGCTGCAGCAAAGTGCATTGGACCGCTTGGCCGGCCGCATCGTGCGCCAAAGCGAAGAGCACACCGTACAGGCTTATATGCCCCTGTCGCAAATGCCAACCTGGCGCAACCCTGCCGACGGCAAGGGCGGATCAGCAGGCATGGAAGCTCGCTCCGTCATGCTGCGGGTGTTCGCCGTGTCTGCCGGCCGCAACGCCCAAGGCCAACCGACCTGGCAAGTACTGCCCGGCGGCCTGGCCCGGGTGGCGGGGACGAGTACGGACATTGCCTCCATGCAACGCGGCGGCAGCAGTGCCGACGTCTGGGCGCTCACCCGTGGCGAAGTAGACACCACCACGCTGCTGCCCACCACCCTCACCCCTGCCGTGTTGGCCCAGCGCAAACGTTTGGTCACCAGCCGCGCTGCAGAAAACCTGTATTGGTTGGGTCGCTATACCGAGCGGGCTGACAACACCATCCGCCTGGCCCGGCTGGCGCTGGAGTACCTGGGCGGCGAAGAGCAGTCCAGCACGCCTTTGCTGCAATGGCTCACGGAGCTGGCGCAAATCAACACCCTCGTCCTCCCCGGGGTGCCGTCTGCGGTGCAAGCGCGGCGCGTTTTTGAGCGATCCATCATCGCCAGCCTAGCCTCGCCCGATGGCGCGACCGGCGTGGGCTACAACATGCGCGCCTTGAAGATGGCAGCCGCCACGGTGCGCGAACGCTTGTCCCAGGAGCACTGGGCCACCATCGTGCGGGCGGAAGAAGAAGTTTTCCAGCGTTGCGCCCAGTTGGCCGCGCAAGGAGACTACGCACCCAACCAGGCCCTGCGGATTCTCAAAGACGCCAGTGACCACCTCGCCGCCATCACCGGCGCCCAAACCGACCGCATGACCCGGGACGATGGATGGCGCCTGCTGAGCATCGGCCGGCATGTGGAGCGGCTGAATTTTCTGGCCACTGCCCTGGATCAGTCACTGGAGACCGGCGCCGTCGATACCGACGGTGGGTTTGAAGCCCTGCTCGGCTTGTTTGACAGCACCATCACGTTTCATGCCCAGTACCAGCAGAGCCGTGATGTGGCGGCGCTCATTGACCTGCTGGTTCTGGACCGCGACAACCCGCGCTCACTGGCGTGGGTCGCTCACACGCTGCGGGGCCGCCTGGCCAAACTCGCCCAGAGCCCCGCCCATGAACTTAGCGAAATGAGCTTACAAGTGCCATCGCCCGTCCGCTGGGACTTGGCCACTTTGTGTGAAAGCCCGGCCGATGGACCGGTGATGGGCCCGCTGCGGACGCTCCTCAAGTCCCTATGCCAAGCCGCCTACACCGTGTCTGAGGACATCAGCACCACCTATTTCACCCACTCGGGCGAAA
Source organism: Rhodoferax potami (assembly GCF_032193805.1). Lineage (NCBI taxonomy): Bacteria > Pseudomonadati > Pseudomonadota > Betaproteobacteria > Burkholderiales > Comamonadaceae > Rhodoferax > Rhodoferax potami. The sequence goes on from NZ_JAVBIK010000001.1 coordinate 542,489, forward strand.
CCAAACAAAGCGTGGGTACCTGATGCTGCTGCAAGTCACCCACGAAACCCGCTACGACTACCAACCCGCCGTTGAGACGGCGCAGCATGTGGCCTATCTGGAGCCGCGCGCCCACGGCAGCCAGCATGTGCTGAGCCACAGCCTGATCATCAACCCGCAGCCAGCCCAGCAACGCAGCGCACCGGATGTGTTCGGCAACCAGCGCTGTTTTTTCTCACTGCAGATACCCCATAGCGTCTTGCAGGTGAGGGCTTGCAGTCTGGTGTCCACGCGTGAGCAAATCCGCCCCCAAAGTAGTTTGCCCTGGGAGACCCTGCGGGACCGGCTGCGCTTTCAGGCCGGTGCGGCTTACGAGGCAGCCGCAGAGTTTGTATTTGCCAGCCCGTTTGTGCCCCGGCAGCTGGAGTTCTCGGGCTATGCGCGCCCCAGCTTTGTTGCCGGCACCAGCCTGATCGCTGTGGCCTGCGACCTGATGGAGCGGATCCACACCGACTTCACCTACGAGTCCCACAGCACCCAGATCAATACCCCAGCACTGCAGGCCCTGGAGCAGCGCAAAGGCGTGTGCCAGGACTTTGCCCACATCATGCTGGCCTGCTGGCGCAGCATGGGCCTGCCTGCCCGCTATGTCAGTGGCTATTTGTTGACCCAGCCCGCGCCCGGACAAGTGAAGCTCATCGGGAGCGACGCGTCCCACGCCTGGGTGAGCGTTTATGTGCCGGACCTCCCTGAGGGTGAGCGCTGGGTGGATTTCGACCCGACCAACAACCGCTGGGGCTGGCACGCCCCCGGGGCCGACTATGTCACCGTGGCTACCGGGCGGGATTTTGGCGATGTGTCGCCGCTGCGAGGCGTCATCCATGGCGGGTCACGGCACACGCTAACGGTGGGTGTCACCGTCGAAGAAATCCGCACCGACAGCCCGCCAGCTGCTGCCCCTGCGCATAATGATGCGCCGCAGACCCAAACCCAAACGCAAGGCCCTGCGGCGGGCATGTCTCAATAGCAGTCGCAGTCGCAGTTGCAATAAACAACGCGACAGCCATCCGGTGGAGACGTTTTCCCGCCACGGAATTGCTATACTTTTGATAGCTATAGGCGAGCATTCCATGAGCGCCAGATGCACTTTTTACTTGTAAACCTGAGAGATTTCCCATGAGCATTTACGACAAACTCGCCGCACTCCAGATCATCTTGCCACCTGTTGCCATTCCGGCAGCGGCCTACGTGCCCTTTGTGCAAACCGGCAAGCTCGTGTTCCTGAGCGGCCACATCGCCAAAAAAGACGGCAAGCCCTGGGTCGGCCAGTTGGGCAAAGACACCACCACCGAGCAAGGCAAAGCGGCAGCGCGTGCGATCGCTATCGACCTGATGGGTACCCTGCACGCTGCGGTGGGTGACCTGAACAAGGTCAAACGTATTGTCAAGGTCATGTCTCTGGTGAACTCCACCGGCGATTTCACCGAGCAACACTTGGTGACCAACGGCGCGAGCGAGCTCTTTGGTGAAGTCTTCGGCCCCGAAGTCGGCGCGCATGCCCGCAGTGCCTTCGGTGTCGCCCAGATCCCGATGGGTGCGTGCGTAGAAATCGAGCTGATTGCCGAAATTGCCTGAGTAGCCATTCCGGTGAACCCATAAAAAAACGCTGCCGCGGCAGCGTTTTTTTTGGTCCCTAACGCAGCCTCAAGTGATGCGCATGGCTCGGCAATTGCGGTGCCATCGGGCGAGTGCTGCCAGCATACGCATCTACCTTGAACACGGCTACCGCCTGTGCCAACTGCGCCGCCTGGTCGCGCAGGCTCTCGGCGGCGGCGGCGCTTTCTTCGACCAAGGCCGCGTTTTGCTGGGTCATCTGGTCGAGGTTCGAAATAGCGTGATTCACGTCAGCAATACCGCTACTCTGTTCGCTCGAGGCGGCTGTGATCTCGCCAATCACATCCACCACCCGGCGCACGCTTTGCACAATCTCTTGCATCGTGGCGCCGGCTGTCGTCACCAGCTGGGTGCCGTGCTCGACCTTGTCGACCGAGGTGCCGATCAAGGTTTTGATTTCTTTGGCGGCCTCAGCGCTGCGCCCGGCTAGCGATCGCACTTCGGAGGCCACCACTGCAAAGCCCCGCCCTTGCTCACCGGCCCGGGCCGCCTCGACCGCAGCATTCAGGGCAAGTATGTTGGTCTGAAAAGCGATCCCATCAATGACACTGATGATGTCGGCAATTTTTTTGCTGCTCGCATCGATCTCTTGCATGGTCTGCACCACCTGGGTCACGACATCGCCGCCGCGCTGCGCGACGCTGGAGGCGTTGGCAGCCAGGGTGCCGGCCTGGCGGGCGTTGTCAGAGCTCATGCGCACGGCTTGGGTCAAGCTGTCCATGCTGGACGCGGTAGACGCCAGGTTGCTCGAGGTTTCTTCGGTGCGATGGGCCAAATCGTTATTGCCCGTGGCAATTTCGCTGCTTGCGGTGGCGATGCTGTCGGTACTGTGGCGGACCTGGGCCACCATAAGCGACAAGGCCCGGTTCATCGCAGCCAGAGAACGCATCAGGTCGCCGAACTCATCCGCCCTTGACTCGTCAACCGCAGAGCTCAAATCGCCTTCCGCAATACGGGCTGCCAAGGCATTGGCCTGTGACAAGGGTTGCTTGATCGAGCGGATCAAGAACCCCGCCCCGAGCAAAATCCCAACGATCAGCACCACCAGCCCACCGGCAGACATGACGATCAGTTTGCGGCCTTCGGACTCAAAGTTTTCACGCAGGCCCTCGCTGGCCGCGTCTTGCATGGCTACAAATTCGGCATGGCCTTTCTGCAGCGCCATGACCGCAGGGCGGTATTGGGTCTCCACAAACGTTGGCATTTCTGCTGGTTTCGTGACCTTGAGCAAAGCTGTCTGGCTGGTCAAATCTTGCAATGTCTTGCGCAGCGACGCAATTTTGGCGAGCTGCTGCCGGTCTTTTTCGCTGAGGTCACTGGCTTCAATGGTCTTTTGCAGCTCTTCAATGCGGCTGTTGCTCGCGCTGATTTCATCTTTGAAGGCTTTGGCAACACCCGGGTCGGTGGACACCACCACGGCGTAGGCGCGGGTGGCATTGACATCTTCCAGCGCCGCCAGCTGGTTGGCGTGCTTGATTTGGGTGACCATGCTGGCATTCACCGCGCCATAGGCCTCGCGCGACTTGCGCGACTGCAAAGCGGTAAACGCAATGATGAGCGCCAACGAAACGACCATGACCGCCATGGCCGACCATAGCTTGGTAGCCAGCCGCATCCGGTTGAACTGCATTCCAATCTCCTTTAATTATTCTGTAATTTGACCACGGGGTCACCGGTTACAGAATGGAGAAAAGACGGGGATTTACCCTGCCAGACGCCAGATTCCTTGATCCCTCACCGCGGCCAGCTGCGTGGCTGATACAAGGTCCGGCGCGATTTCGGCCAAGGGCATCAACACGAAGGCGCGCTCTGTCATGCGCGGGTGAGGCACCGTCAATACCGGCCCTGCCATGCGGGCACTGCCGTAAAGCAGCACATCAAGGTCGAGGGTGCGGGGAGCATTGCGGTACGGGCGCTCACGGCCGGCCTGGTTCTCTTGCGCCTGCAGGGCCGATAGCAGCGCGGGCGCGGTCAACCGCGTGCGCACGCAGGCCACCGCATTCACATAATCGGGCCCACTGGAATCCACCGGCGTGCTGCCATACAGACCGGATGCCCGCAGCACCACTGTGTGGGGCAGTTCTGCCAATCGACCCAAGGCCTGCCGCAAGGCCGCCATGGGATCGCCCAAATTGGCGCCAAGGCCAATGTAGGCCTCGACTGGCTCACGCTGCATGGCCGGGTTTATTCAGCCGCAGGTCCGGCACTGCCGGCGCCACGGCTGGCATTGCTGCGACGACGACGCTTGCGCTTGCGCGGCGCATCACCACCAGTGTCAGTGGCTCCTTGCAGCGCAACCTCTGCGAGGCCGCTCGGCGCTGCATCGGTGGCGCGGGGTTCACGGGGCGGTTTGGCAACCCGTGGGCCTTTGGGGGCTTGCTTGCGTTGCTGCTGTTGCTCGGCGCGGACCTGGTCCACCATGTCCTGGCGCACATCGTCGCTGGCCATGCTGAACTCTTGCCACCAGTCGGCCAGCACCTCGTCCACCTCGCCTGCGTCCGCACGCAGGCGCATGAAGTCGAATGCGGCACGGAACCGGGGTTGCTCCGCCATGCCAAAAGGCGTGCTACCTACGCGCTTGTCAAAGCGGGGCTGCATCAACCAGATCTCCCGCATGTCGCCAGCCAACTTGCCACGGCCGGAGACGTCCCCGATGCGGGCGTTGAACACATCTTCAATCGCATCTTGCAAGGCCGGGTGGCTGTGTTCACCGCGGGCCAAGCGCTGGTCCCAGCCCTTGCGAACATCGTCCCACAGCACACAGGCCAACAAGAAGCTAGGCGCCACCGGCTTGCCTTCGCCGACACGGCGGTCGGTGTCTTTCAGGGCAGCTTCCACAAAGCTCTGGCCCGCCCGCTCCACCACTACATCCAGCAGGGGGTAAATGCCGGTGGCCAAGCCCAATTCTTTGAGTTGCGCGATGGAGGCCAACGCGTGCCCAGTTTGCAGCAGCTTGAGCATTTCGTCAAAAAGGCGGCTTTGCGGCACGTCGTGCAACAGCTTCTGGCTCTTGACCAAAGGACCGGCAGTTTTGGGCTCGAGCTTGAAACCCAGGGGGCTGAGCTTGGCCGCAAAGCGCACCGCACGGATGATGCGGACCGGGTCTTCGCGATACCGGGTGGCCGCATCGCCAATCATGCGCAAGGTACGGCTCTTGGAGTCCTTCAGGCCGTTGTGGTAGTCCACAACGATCTGGGTTTCAGGGTCGTAGTACATCGCGTTGATGGTGAAGTCGCGGCGCACCGCGTCTTCTTCCTGCGGGCCCCAGACGTTATCGCGCAGCACCCGGCCAGTGCTGTCCACGGCGTGCTTCAAGTTGGCCAGCTCGCTCTTGCTGGTGCGCTCGTTGCCGGCGACTTGTTCGGCAGCGGCGTTGTCCAGATACGCGCGGAAGGTCGATACCTCGATCACCTCATGCTCACGCCCGCGGCCGTACACCACGTGCACGATGCGGAAACGCCGCCCGATGATGAACGCACGGCGGAACAATCCTTTGACCTGCTCCGGTGTGGCGTTGGTTGCCACATCGAAGTCTTTGGGCCGCAGACCGACCAGCAGGTCGCGCACCGCACCGCCCACCACATACGCCTCAAAACCCGCTTGCTGCAGGGCACGCACCACGTTAATGGCACGGTCGTCCACCAAGCTGGGGTCGATGCCGTGCACCGACACCGGGATCTCCATCCGTTTGCCGAAGTTGGGCTTGCCGCCCGGTGCAGCGGGGGATTTGCCCAGCAATTTATCGATAAATTTTTTGATCAAGTTCTTGTTCCTAACAGTCCTGCCCGCGGGTCAGGAGAAGAGCTCGAGTATGCGCCATCCACGCTGCTCGGCCAGTGCGCGCAAGCGCGGATCGGGGTTGGTGGCCACGGCCACATCGGCCTTTTCCATCAGCGGCACATCGTTGATGGAGTCTGAATAGAAGGTGGTGTGGACGGTGTCCCAGCCCCAACCGCGGTCCGCCAGCCACTGGTTCACCCGTGTGACCTTGCCTTCGCGGAAAGACGGCACACCGGCAATTTCGCCCGTGTACCAACCGGTGCCGCCGGGGGCATCGTCTTTCACGAGATCGACTGCGATCAACTCTTCAACGCCGAACGCAGTGGCAATCGGGCGTGTAACGAAGGCGTTGGTGGCCGTGACGATGATGACTGTATCGCCAGCGGCCTGATGATCCTGTACCAGCTTCAGGGCTTGGGGTTGAATGGCTTTTTGGATGATAGCCCTCATGAAATCTGCGTGAGCAGCTATCGATTTGCTAGCGCCTTGGCGGATCACTGCTGCAGTGGCAAACCGGATGTACGCGTGGATATCCAGCGTGCCAGGCCTTGTAGTGCTCGTAGAACTCCTGGTTCTTTTGCTTGAAGACTTCGGCATTGGTCCATCCCAAAGCGGTGGTGAACTCGCCCCAGGCGTAGTCAGAGTCCAGCGGAATCAGGGTGTGGTCGAGGTCAAACAGGGCAATCTTTTTCACGGTCATGTGTTTTCCAGCATGGATTTGATCAACGGAATGGTGATGGCGCGCTGGGTTTGCAAGGCGTAGCCATCCATCAGGTCGAGGAGCTCCATCAAGCTGCCGAGATCGCGGCTGAAGCGGTTGAGCATGAAGTCCATCACCTCATCGCTCAAGAACACGCCGCGGGCATCCGCCGCTTGGCGCAAGACACTGCGTCGCTCGGACTCACCCAAGAGCTGCAAGCTAAAGATGTGCCCCCAACCCAGCCGGGTGCGCAAGTCGTCGCGCAGCTTGAGATCGATGGGGGCAAACTCGCCCGCTGCCAGCACCGGTTTGTGGTGGGTATGGGCGTTGACGAACCAGTTAAACGCGGTGTGCTGCTGCTCCGCGGTGAACAGGTGCACGTCATCCAGCACCACCGCAGCCCAGCGCTCATCGAAATCAGCAGGCTCGTCATTGGCGCCCAACCAGCCCACGCGCGCACCCTGCTCGCGCAATCCTTCGCGGGCAGCCTTGAGCAAGTGCGTTTTGCCACTGCCCTCTGGCCCCCAGATGTACGTGGGCACCGGCGAGCGGGTCAAAGAGTGGCTCTCGTCACCGATCCACAACTCCAGGTGTCGGAGGGCGGCCTCATTGGGGCCGGCAAAAAAGTTGGCCACTGTAGGGCCAGTAGACAAACCGATATCCAACGCAATCTGTTTCATACGAAGGGGTCACCCCAGATACAAACGGCTGCCGAGGTAGCCCGAGCGCGCGCGGCGGATCGCCACCAGCAGCACCGCGCTGGCAGGCAAGGCCACCAGTACCCCCACAAACCCGAACAGCTGACCGAACGCCAGCAAGGCAAAGATCACAGCCAGAGGGTGCAGGCCGATGCGCTCGCCCACCAGGCGCGGCGTCAGCACAAAACTCTCAATCACCTGACCCAAGCCGTAGACCACAGCAACCATCACCAACGGGTAGCCGATACCATGCGCGCCCGAAAACTCCAGCAGGCCTGCGAACAAAGCCAGCACCAACCCGACCCCGAAACCCAGATAGGGCACAAAGATCGCCAGCCCGGTAAACACCCCGATCGGTAAAGCCAAGTCCAAGCCGAACATGGCCAAGCCCAAGCTGTAGGCGAGGGCCAGAATCACCATCACCAGCAACTGGCCACGCAGGTACTGCCCCAGCACGTCATCTGCCTCACGCAGAAAACTGTCGGTCGGGGCCCGTAGGCGTGGCGGCACCAATTGCCGCAACTGGCCCATGAAACGGGCCCAGTCCATGAGCAGGTAAAACAAGGCCACGGGAATCAAAATGGCGTTACCAATCAGGGCAAACGCCACACTCCCGCCCAACTTGACCGAAGCCAGCACCGAGCCAAAGGCATCTTCCACGTTGGCATTGAGGTACTTCATGACAAAGTTCTTGATACTGCCCACATCCAGGTTGAGCTTGATGCCCCATTGGGCAAACAGTGGCTTCAGCGCCTCATTCAAACTGTCGAGCAGCACAGGAAACTGCTCCCGCAGCAGCGGCATTTCTTTGGCAAGAATCGGAACAATCAGCAACAGCACACTCAGCACCACAATCAAAAACAAGACCTCCACCAGCACCACCGCCACGACACGGGGGATGCGGCCTAGGCCGATGTCATCAATCCAATTGACCACCGGCGTGAGCGCATAGGCCAGTACCGCCGCCACGGCAAATGGCGCCAACACAGGCGCCAACAGCCATAAAACGAGGACGGCAAATACTGCAATGGCGACCCATGCAGCGAAACTTTTTTGGGTGGGGGTGAGGGGCATGAGAGAAAGAGAAGGGGCAAACCCTTAAAATCTAGGCAAATTCTATCGGGGTCTGCCTCCGCTTCACCCCAAACGTTACCTCCCATGACCCAATCTTCTGCCTCCACTCCCCTTTCTTACAAAGACGCCGGTGTCGATATCGTTGCCGGTGACGCCTTGGTCGAACGCATCAAGCCCTTGGCCAAGAAAACCATGCGCGAAGGCGTGTTGGCCGGTATCGGCGGTTTCGGAGCCTTGTTTGAAGTGCCCAAGCGCTACAAAGAACCCGTGCTGGTGAGCGGCACCGACGGCGTGGGCACCAAGCTCAAGCTGGCCTTTGAGTGGAACATGCACGACACCGTAGGTATCGACCTGGTCGGCATGAGTGTGAACGACGTGCTGGTGCAAGGCGCTGAGCCCCTGTTCTTCCTGGACTACTTTGCCTGCGGCAAGCTGGATGTGGACACCGCCGCCGCGGTGGTCGGCGGTATTGCCAAAGGTTGCGAGTTGAGCGGTTGCGCCCTCATCGGTGGTGAAACCGCCGAAATGCCCGGCATGTACCCCGCTGGCGAGTACGACCTGGCAGGTTTTTGTGTGGGCGCAGTAGAAAAATCCAAAATCTTGACCGGCGCTGACGTCAAGCCCGGCGACGTAGTGTTGGGCCTGGCATCTGCCGGCGTGCACTCGAATGGTTTCAGCCTGGTCCGCAAATGCATCGAGCGTGCAGAGGCTGCCGGCACCGTGCCCGCCACCTTGGACGGCAAACCTTTCAAGCAAGCCATCATGGAACCCACCCGCCTGTATGTGAAAAACGTGCTCGCTGCGCTGGCGGCCCACCCGATCAAGGCTCTGGCCCACATCACCGGTGGCGGTTTGCTGGAAAACATTCCCCGCGTGTTGCCCGAAGGCACCGCAGCCCATTTGGTCAAGGGCAGCTGGCCGCAGACCGAGCTGTTTGCCTGGCTGCAACAGACCGCTGGCATTGACGACATCGAGATGAACCGCACCTTCAACAACGGCATCGGCATGGTCGTGGTGGTAGACGCTGCCAATGCAGAAGCCACCGCTGCGACATTGCGCGCCAGCGGCGAAACTGTCTACACCGTGGGCACTATCGCCGCCCAAGGCGACGGTGCGCAAGTGGTGGTTCGTTAAAACCGATTCCCCACCCGCCGGGCAAGCGCTTGCCCGGCGATTAGATGCCGGTTTGGATACGCAGAATTTTGACCTGCTCCACAATCTGCTCGGTATCCACCATATGACTGGCATGCTCCAGGTAGAGCTCCAAGTCAGACAGTGCCTGCCGTGAGTTGCCCAGCTCGGCATGCACCAAACCGCGATCGCGGTACTCGGGCCATGACTCCGGCAACAGCACCACCAAGCGCTCTTGCACCGCCAACAAGCGCGGCCAGTCCTGCTGGGAGCGATAAATTTCTTTCAAGTTACGCAGCATGCGCGCCAGAATTTCTCGGGGCGATGCGGCTTGCAGATACAACCCCAAGGGCGCTTCGAAATCGTCCACCAAACCGCTGCGGCGGCGAAATGGCTCCAACATTTCAGACAGCTCTTCTTTGCTGAGGGAGCGGCCTGACATCGGGTCAATGACCGCCTGCCCCATCGGCAAATTCACTTTGACCATGAAATGCCCGGGGAAACTGACCCCTTGGGCATCCAATTTCAAACCTTGGGCCAACTCCATCCAGAGCACGGCCAGCGAAATCGGGATGCCGCGGCGCGTGCGCAGCAGTTGCGACACAAAACTGTTGTCCGGGTCGTAATAGTTATTGACGTTGCCGGCGAAGCCAAGGTCTGTGAAGAAAAACTGATTCAGCACCCGCACCCGCTGCAGGGCGGATGCGTCGTCGGCGAGGCGACGTTGCAGACGGGCCACCAGCTGATCCACTTCGGCCATGCTGGCTTGCAGATCGAGCTCCGGGTATTCGTCCTGCCCCAGGCTGAGTGCGGCTTCAAACAGCGCCAAGTCCTGGTCACTGCCGACCAAACTGGCGAAATACTCCAGCGCGGAGGGGACTGTCAGATCCAACTTCATGCTCATCCTCCCGGTTTAGCGCCTCAAGAAGTGGCGAACATTCAAACCCGTCGCCCACAGGGCTCCAAAATATACCGCGGCAGAGCCTGCCATCAAAAGGACCAGCCAACCGATGCGCAACCAGGGCTGGGCGCGCAGGGCCACCCAATCCACCAGACCGGCGGCCCAGAGAAGGTAAACCACCAAGACCGCGGAAGATGCCACTACTTGAAGCAAAAAGCGCCCCCAACCCGCCAGCGGCTGGAAACTGCCGCGGCGCAGCAAGCCGATCAAGAGCCATGTGGCATTGATCAGGGCACCAAGGCTGATCGACAAAGACAGGCCCGCGTGCTGAAACATCGGCACTAACGCCAAGTTCATCAACTGGGTCGCAATCAACACCACCACCGCAATCTTGACCGGCGTTTTGATGTCCTGGCTGGCGTAATAGCCCGGGGCCAGCACTTTGATGGCAACGATCCCTACCAAACCCGCACCCCAGCCCATGAGGGCCCAGGTGGTTTGCTGCACGTCAAGCGCCGTAAATGCACCGTAGTGGTACAGCACAGCTACCAGGGGTTTAGAGAACGTCAACAAGCCCACCGCACAGGGCACCGCCAGCAAAACCACAATGCGCAATCCCCAATCCAACAAGGCGGAGTAGCCTGCACCATCATCTCTGGCTCGGGCGCCAGCCAGCTGCGGCATCAGTACCACCCCCAAGGCCACACCCAGCATGGCGGTGGGAAACTCCATCAAACGGTCTGCATAGGTCAGCCAGCTCACGCTGCCGGTCGGCAAGTGCGAAGCGATCTGGGTGTTGATCAACAGCGATATCTGGGCCACGCTCACACCCAGCAAGGCCGGCAACATCAACTTGCCGATTCGCCGCGTATCAGGGTCGGCGCAGGCTTCCCGCAAGATGGCCCATTGCAGGCTGAAGCGCGGCAACATACCCAAACGGCTCAGGGCCGGAATTTGCACCAAGAGTTGCAGCAGCCCGCCGACCATCACCCCGACTGCCATGGCGTAAATCGGCTCAATACCCTGCCCTTTGAACCATGGCACCAGCAACCAAGCGGCCCCGATCATGCTCAGATTCAAGAGAACGGGCGTAGCAGCCGGCACCGCAAAGCGTTTCCAAGTATTTAATATGCCGGACGACAGGGCCACCATCGACATAAAGCCGATATACGGAAACATGAAGCGAGTCATGAACACGGCCGCCTCGTAGCCCGCCGGATCTTTCTGCAAGCCACTCGCCATGGCCCAAACCAGCAGCGGCGAGGCGATCACCCCTACGACACAAGTCAGCACCAAGGCACAGGCCAGCAAGGTGGCCACCCGGTCCACCAGCAGCTTAGTCGCCACGTCGCCATTTTTGGCTTTGCTGGCGGCCAAGACCGGCACAAAGGCCTGGCTGAAGGCGCCTTCGGCAAACAAACGGCGAAACAGATTAGGGATGCGGAAAGCGACGTTGAAAGCGTCGGTCATTGCGCTGGCGCCAAACGCAGCCGCCACCAACAGCTCGCGGGCCAGGCCGGTGACCCGGGAGGCCAATGTCCACAGGGACACGGTGGATACAGATTTGATAAGACTCACAGGGCAAGTGTAGCGGCGAGCGCGGAATGGGGAATTGATGACAACGCTCCAGACCACCCCGTTTCGTGTTTGAATCGGCGGTCTCGAGCCATATCGTTGGATACTTTATGAAAACAAGTCTGCGCCACTCATTCAGGCCCGCGCGTGCAGCCACTATGCCGCCGGGCAAAAGCTGCGTCTTGATCGTGGAGGACCAGAGAGCCCTCTCTGAAATGCTCACCAGCATGGTCAAAAAAGCCTGGCAATGTACGGTTCTAACGGCCTATTCCCTCGCCGAGGCCAACGCACTCCTGGAACAACACGGCCACGAAATATTCGCCGCAGTCTGCGATGCCAACCTGCCCGACGCTCCCTATGGGGAAGTCTTCGAGCTGATCGCTGCCAAACACATCCCGGCTATTGCCCTGACCGGAACGATCACCAAAGACATCCGCAACATGATGACGCAGGGTCTGATCGTCGACTATGTGCTGAAAAAGGGGCTACCCTCCTTTGAGTACGCGGTGCAATGGCTAAGCCGCCTGATCCGCAACGCAGGTCTCAAAGTTCTGGTGGCTGACGACTCCCCCTCGTCGCTCGAAGTCATTCGCCGCATGCTGTCCATGCAGGGCCTGAATGTGCAAATAGCGCATAACGGGCGCGAAGCCTTGGCAGTGCTTGCGGCACAGCCCGACATCAAGCTGGCTTTGGTCGACTACAACATGCCGGTGGTGGACGGTTTCGAATTCGTGACCGAAGCCCGCCGCACCATGGGCAAAGAGCGCCTCGCCATCATCGGTATCTCCGGGGAAAACCACTCCGACATCTCAGCACGTTTCCTGAAGCACGGGGCCAACGACTTCATGTCTAAGCCCTATTCGTTCGAGGAAATGACCTGCCGGGTCAACCAGAACCTCGAGATGCTGGAGCTGGTCGACCGCTTGCACCACCTGGCCAACGTGGACTCTCTAACCGGCCTCTACAACCGGCGGCATTTTTTCGAGCAAGGTGGCATACGTCACGGTTTTGCCAAAAATGCAGCGAAACCCGTGGTGGTCGCCATGCTGGACATTGACTATTTCAAATCCATCAACGACCGATTCGGACACGCCAATGGCGACATCGTGATCCGTTTTGTCGCTGACTATCTGCGAAAGCACTTTCCAGACGCATTGGTCGCTCGCATTGGTGGTGAAGAGTTTGCGCTGTTCAGCGAATCCCACACCGTCGAGGTCCTACGGCCCCGGCTTGAGGCATTCCGGGAGTTGTTACCGCTCAACACTGCCGAAGGCATACCGGAAGAAATCAAAGTGACGATCAGTATCGGCATCCACGGCGGGCACGATGACAATTTGAACGCCCTCCTCCATGTGGCCGACCAACGCTTGTACGAGGCAAAGGCCCAAGGGCGGAATCGCTTGGTGGGCTGATTCAGCGGAGCCGGTATATAATCATCGGCTTTGCTGACAACATCCTCCAACACAAGGAATATTAATCATGGCATCTGGTAAACCCAAGAAAAAGAACCCGCGCCTGGCGTCGGGCCGTAAACGCGTCCGTCAGGACATCAAAATCAATGCAGCAAACACTTCTTTGCGCTCCAAATACCGCACCGCGGTGAAGAACGTGGAAAAGGCAGTTGTGGCCGGAGACAAGACCAAAGCCGCAGAATTGTTTGCCAAGATGCAAGCCGTGGTGGACACCGTGGCTGACAAGGGCATCTTCCACAAGAACAAGGCAGCACGCGATAAGAGCCGTTTGGCTACCAAGGTGAAAGCCTTGGCACTCGCAGCCTAATCACTTAGGCACTCGCACGGACCTTGGCAACAAGGTTCGCCGTTTGTAAGGGTGCGCTGTCAGCAAAAGCAAAAAAGCCGTTCATCTGAACGGCTTTTTTGTTTCTGTCGTCAGGAAAAAAAAAATTATTCGGAAGCTGCCGGACGAGCGGCGGGCGCAGCAGGCGCCTCAGGGCGGGTCTCGCTGACTTGCAACTCGTTGTCTCGGGCAAAGTTAAGGCAAAAATCCCAAGCCATGACATCGTAGTCACGCAAGTCGGGGTGCACGATGACGCACTTGACCTGCCCGATCGAGGTGGGCACGCACCATGGCGAGTAGCCCAAGTGGCTACCGCGGGTGGCGCCGCCGGGGCGGAATTGGCTCATCACGCCGGCCAGACGCTCCGCCCAGTCACTGGGGCGAAAGGTCTTGCCTTGCCGCGTGATTCCCAGGATGTAGAGTTCTTTTGGAGGAGTGGTAGCCATCAGTGCGTGGAAAATTTCAGGGGGTTCGCCCACCGCTTGATCACGGTGCTGCGACGCACAAGAATTCTACCCGCTCCGCTGTCATGGAGATGACAAACCAGCTATGCCGACGCGCATCAGTGTGATGTGGATTTGTCACGAAACCGCCATCCCCAGTGCGCCTAAAATCAGGCTTCAACGGCCCGACTGGCCTTTGCACCAGTCGGGCCGATCTGTTTTGTAGCCACCACCGGAGTTACCGCATGACCGCCGCCACTGTTACCACGCCGTCTTCACCCCACGTGATGAACACCTACGGCCGACTGCCCATCGCCCTGAGCCATGGACGAGGCTGCCGCGTGTGGGACGTGAATGGTAAGGAATACCTGGACGCCTTGGGCGGCATCGCGGTCAACACCTTGGGCCACAACCACCCCCAACTCGTGCCCGCTTTGCAAGACCAGCTGACCAAGCTGATCCACACCTCCAACTACTACCACATCCCCCTGCAGGAAGAGCTGGCCAAGCTGCTGGTAGAGCGCTCTGGCATGACAAATGTGTTTTTCTGCTCCACCGGCCTGGAAGCCAACGAAGCCGCGCTGAAGCTGGCCCGCAAGTTCGGCCACGACAAGGGCATTGAGCGCCCCGAAGTGGTGGTGTACGAGAAGGCTTTCCATGGCCGCTCCATTGCCACCCTGAGTGCCACCGGCAACCCCAAAGTGCAAGCCGGCTTCGGCCCGCTGGTGGAAGGCTTTATCCGCGTGCCGGTGAACAACATCGACGCACTGAAAAAAGCCACCGAAGGCAACCCCAATGTGGTGGCGGTGTTCTTTGAAGCCATCCAAGGTGAAGGCGGCGTGAACCCGATGCACATGGACTACCTGCGCGAGGTGCGAGCCCTGTGCGATCAGCGCGACTGGCTCTTGATGATTGACGAAGTGCAGTGCGGCATGGGCCGCACCGGCAAGTGGTTTGCCCACCAGTGGGCCGGCATCTTGCCCGACGTGATGCCGCTGGCCAAGGGCCTGGGCTCCGGCGTGCCGGTGGGCGCGGTGGTGGTGGGGCCCAAAGCGGCCACTATCTTCCAACCCGGCAACCACGGCTCCACCTTTGGCGGCAACCCACTGTCCATGCGTGCAGGGGTGGAAACCATCCGCATCATGGAAGCCGATGGCCTGATTGCCAATGCCGAGAAGGTGGGCGCCCACCTGAAAGCCGGACTGCAAGCCGCCTTAGATGCCGAAATCGCCAACGGCGGCGTGAAAGAAGTGCGCGGCCAAGGCCTGATGCTGGGTGTGGACCTGTCCAAACCCTGCGGTGCCCTGGTGCAACGCGCGGCGGATGCCCGCCTGTTGATCAGCGTGACCGCGGACAGCGTGGTGCGCTTGGTGCCGCCCCTGATTTTGAGCACCGCCGAGGCTGACGAGATCGTTGCCATCCTTGCACCCCTGATTTCTGCTTTCCTGAAGGAAGCCGCATTAGCCCCCTGAACAACGGAATCCCCAGCACCCTGCCCCAAGGCGCGCCGCCAGTGCGGCACTACCTGCAGTTTGACGACTTCAGTGCCGACGAATACGCTTACCTGCTGGAGCGCACCGCCTTCATCAAGGCCAAGTTCAAGCGCTTCGAGCGCCACCACCCGCTGGTGGATCGCACGCTGGCTATGATCTTTGAGAAGGCGTCCACCCGCACCCGCGTGAGCTTCGAGGCTGGCATGTACCAGTTGGGCGGGAGCGTGGTGCACCTGACCACCGGCGACAGCCAGCTCGGCCGCTCCGAGCCGATTGAGGACAGCGCCAAGGTCATCAGCCGCATGACCGACATTGTGATGATCCGCACCTACGAGCAAACCAAGCTGCAAGCCTTTGCCGCCAACTCGCGGGTGCCCGTCATCAACGGCCTGACCAACGAGTTCCACCCCTGCCAGATCCTGGCGGATATCTTCACTTACATCGAGCACCGCGGCCCTATCCAGGGCAAAACCGTGACCTGGGTGGGTGATGGCAACAACATGGCCAACACCTGGCTGCAGGCCGCTGCCAAGCTGGGCTTCCACTTGCGCGTGTCTACCCCCAGCGGCTATGAAGTTAATGAGAAATTGGCCGCTAGCGCAGGCGGAATGGGCGCAGGCAGCTATAAAACTTATAGCAATCCGATGGAAGCCTGCCAGGGCGCCGACCTGATCACCACCGATGTGTGGACCAGCATGGGCTACGAGGCTGAAAACGAAGTCCGCCGCAAAGCCTTTGCCGCTTGGTGCGTGGACCGCAAAATGATGGCCGTGGCCGCGCCCAACGCCATCTTCATGCACTGCCTGCCGGCCCACCGTGGCGAAGAGGTAGAAGCCGAAGTCATCGATGGCCCACAAAGCGTGGTCTGGGATGAAGCCGAAAACCGCATGCACGTGCAGAAGGCGCTGATGGAGTACCTGCTGCTCGGCAAGCTCTAAGCTCGCATGTCTGCCTGCACCACTTGCGGCGCCTGTTGCGCGTGTTTCCGGGTGGAATTTTCGGTCTACGAGGTGGACTTGGCCGGCGGCACGGTGCCCGCCGGCATGGCGCACGAGATCAATGGCAACCGCTGGCGCATGAATGGCACCGGCGAAGTGCCCATCCGCTGCACGGCACTGACCGGCACAGTGGGTGAGCGAGTGGGCTGCAGCATCTACGCATTGCGCCCCGCGCCCTGCCATGAGTTGACCGAGGGCAGCGAAGCCTGCGAACGAGCCCGCACCAAGCGGGGACTGCCGCCCCTCTGAGGACTCAACGCATCAGGTCTTCAATCGCATCCACCACGATGCTGGTGCCAATAGCGATCAGCAGAATATCGTTGGCCACCCGAACGAATTTGTAGCCGGCCGGCGGCAAGCCGATGCGAACCGAGATGTCCCGTGGCAGCGGGTAGAAAACCACATCCCTCGGAAGCGCCTGACCACGCGACCACTTCTTGGCCTGGCCGGGTGGCTGGCATCCATTGTTCTTTTTGGCCAAGCCGGGCGGGCATTTGCCCTTGGCCTGTTGGGCGCCGTAGTAGTCCTGCGCGACGCGGCGTTGGTCGTCGCCAAAGTAGCTGCCCACCCGGATCTCTACCGAGCCACCTTGCTGATTTTGGGCATGTGACTCTTCTTCGTGCTTGCCCTTACCTTTGCCTGCCCACTCGGGTTTGGCGGCCCATGCGGCGCAACTCACAACAGAGAAAACCAAGCCCAGAGTTGTAGCCCGAGCCCATGCGCGGACCACAGGCGAACGATGTGTCATGACGAATCCTTTTGTGTTTGCAGTGGGTTCACTGTAAGCGGCATGGTAAACCGGACCTAGTCCAAGGGAACCGGCAGATCCGCCATCTGCCCCTTGAACTCCTGCAACGAAAAATGCGACTGCACTTGCCGCACGCCCGGCAGGCGATGCAGCTTGCGTTGCAACAGCTCGGAATAATGATCCAAGTCGCGGGCCACCAGCCCCACCAAAAAATCAGCCTGCCCCGAGATGGCATGGAACTGCACTACCTCCGGAATCTCGGACACCGCCTGCACAAAGGCCTGTGACGAGGCTTCGTTCTGGTGGTCAATGCCGATCAACACAAACGCCAGCACGCTGTAGCCCAGCGCTCGCCGGTCCAGCGCGGCGTGGTAGCCCTTGATAGTGCCCGCATCCTCCAGCTGCTTGACGCGCCGCCAGGTGGGCGACTGCGACAAATTGGCCACTTGCGCCAGCTCGCCGGAGGTGAGGCGCGCGTTGTCTTGCAGGGCCCGCAAGAGGAGCCGGTCGGCTTTGTCAGTCACCTGCTGCATGAATTTTCCAATTTCTTTACTAAAAAGACTAACTTAGTCTAATTTTTTGAACTCAGTGATTAAAACTTATCACGCCAAGGATCTCAACACATAATTTCTCAAAACAACCCTTCTCGAGACATCATGAGCACCACTCCCCTCACCCTGAACGACTGCCGCGCCCGCGACGCCGCAGACACCTTGCACCCTTTGCGCGAGCTGTTTGATATTCCGGAGGGCGTGATCTACCTCGACGGCAACTCTCTGGGCGTGATGCCCAAAACCGCTGCTGCCCGCGCGGCCGAAGTTGTTACCCAAGAGTGGGGCCAAGGCCTGATCCGCTCCTGGAACACAGCCGGCTGGTTCAACCTGCCCCAGCGTTTGGGTAACCGCATTGCCCCGTTGATTGGCGCGGATGCGGATGAAGTGGTCGCCACCGACAGCACCTCCATCAACCTGTTCAAGGTCTTGTCTGCTGCCTTGTCAATCGCCGCGCAGGACGCACCTGAACGCAAGCTCATCGTGAGCGAACGCAGCAACTTCCCCACCGACCTCTACATCGCCGAAGGCCTGTGCAAAGAGCGCGGTTACACCCTCAAACTGGTGGAGCCCGAAGAGATAGCTGCCGCACTCACCGCCGACGTGGCCGTGCTAATGCTCACCCACGTGAACTACCGCACCGGCGCCATGCACGACATGCCCGCCGTGACCGCCGCTGCCCACGCAGCCGGCGCGCTGATGGTGTGGGACTTGGCCCACAGCGCGGGCGCGGTGCCGGTGACCCTCAAAGCCTCGGGCGCCGACTTCTCGGTGGGCTGCGGCTACAAGTACCTGAACGGCGGCCCCGGCGCGCCAGCCTTTGTGTGGGTGCACCCCAAACACGCCGACCGCTTCTGGCAGCCCCTGGCCGGCTGGTGGGGCCATGCGGCACCCTTTGCCTTCACCCCCGATTACCAACCCGCCCCCGGCATTACCCGCTACCTGTGCGGCACCCAGCCCATCGTCAGCATGTCGCTCTTGGGCTGCGGGCTGGAGGGCTTTGAGGCGGCAGAGAAGCTGGGCGGCATGGCGGCCTTGCGCGCCAAATCATTGGCGCTGACGGACCTGTTTATCCAGCTAGTGGAAGAGCGCTGCCAAGGCTATGGCCTGGGCTTGGCCACCCCGCGCGATCACGCCCAGCGCGGCTCACAGGTCTGCCTGACCCGCGAGCACGCTGCCGGTGGCGCCTTGGGCTCCGGCGCCTTTGCCATCGTGCAAGCGCTGATTGCACGCGGCGTGATTGGCGACTACCGCGCGGGCGATGGCGGCATCCACAAAGACATCTTGCGCTTTGGCTTCACGCCGCTGTACATCGGGTTTGAAGATGTGTGGAACGCGGTGGAGCATCTGCGCCAGGTGCTAGAAACTGGCGAGTGGCAAAAGCCCGAGTTCAACCAAAAGCACGCGGTGACCTGATATGAGCAACACCATCTCTGGCTGCCCGATGCACGGCGGGGGCGCCCCCACCGCGGGCGAATCGATCGTCGCCGAAGAAAAAGCCCAGCTCGACTTCAGCAAAACCATGAGCTACGGCGACTACCTGCAGATCGACACCATCTTGGGTGCGCAAAAGCCGCTCTCGCCCACGCACGACGAGCTGCTCTTCATCATCCAGCACCAGACCAGCGAGCTGTGGATGAAGCTCATGCTGCATGAGCTCACTGCCGCCATGCGCTGCATTGCACAGGACGACCTGCCACCCGCCTTCAAGATGCTGGCGCGCGTGAGCAAAATCATGGAGCAGCTGGTGCACGCTTGGGACGTGCTGGCCACCATGACGCCGCCCGAGTACACCGCCATGCGGCCCTACCTGGGCCAGAGTAGCGGGTTTCAGAGCTTTCAGTACCGCTGTATCGAGTTCTCGCTGGGCAACAAAAACGCCGCGATGCTCAAACCCCACGCCCATGCGCCCGAGCGGCTGGCGCTGGTGCAGGCCGCGTATGAAGCGCCGTCTTTGTACGACGAAGCGCTCCAACTCATGGCCCGCCGTGGCATTGCCGTGCCCGCCAGCCACCTGCAGCGCGACTGGACCCAGCCCTACGCTGCCAGCCCCGAGGTGGAGGCCGCTTGGCTGCAGGTCTACCGCGACCCCAAGGCCCACTGGGACCTGTACCAACTGGCCGAGGAGCTGACCGATTTGGAAGACGCTTTCCGCCTCTGGCGCTTCCGCCACGTCACCACCGTGGAGCGCGTCATCGGCTTCAAACGCGGCACCGGTGGCACCGGCGGCGTGAGCTACCTGCGCAAGATGCTGGACGTGGTGCTCTTCCCAGAGATTTGGACGCTGCGTACGGCGCTGTAGGCCAGTTACAAACCAAATAGGCTGCTAGACCACGAGGAATATGCGCGAGCAGCTATCAAATCAATAGCGATCCAGGGAGGATCAAACGGGCTGGCGCCGTGCCGGCTCGCGCTGATGCAAAAACTTGGTGAGCAAGTCACGCGGCGGCGCCATGCCTATGCCCTTGAGCACCTGCCCCACATTGCCACGGTGGTACGAGCCGTGGGCCAGCACGTGAAAGAGCATCTCCTCGCGCGTCATGCGGCCGGCATCCCCATCGGTGAACTGAAAGTGCAGGTTCTCAGCCAGCGCAGCTTCACTCAGCCCCGCCACATAGGCCTCAAACCAGTGGTCCGTCTCGGCAGCGGCGAAATTCAAATCACCTAACGCGGGCGTGTCGTCGGTATTGGTCTGGGTGTAGCCATGCGCCTCGCCCAACAAATGGGCGCGGAAGATGCGGTCCACCACGTAGATGTGGTTCAGCGTGCGGATGGCCGTGTGCAGCGGCTCGGCATGCTGCACCGGGTCCACAAGATGCATGGCATCTAACAACTCGGCATTGGCCCACGTCTTCTGGGCGAACAGGGTTTTGAGAATGGCGAGGGACATGGCGGGCTCCGGGGTGGGGGCTGTGGGTTGCTGGTAATTATGGGTTCTTCCGCCGTATCAATGACGTTCCAAGCTACAGGGTGCTGATCCTTGACGAAAGACCATCTTCTGACAAGGAAATTTCATGCAACTAAAATAGTTGCATGAAACAGAATAGCCAACTCTCCGACATCCTCCACGTGCTGCTGCACATGGCCGAGGGCGAAGGCCCTGCCACCTCCGAGGCGTTGGCCGCCGCCATGCAAACCAACCCCGTGGTGCTGCGCCGCCTGATGGGCGGCCTGCGCGACGCCGGGTTTGTGGTGTCGGCCAAGGGCCACGGCGGCGGCTGGGTGCTGGCGTGCGACATGGACCGCATCACCCTGGGCGATGTGTACCAGGCGCTGGGCGCACCACCGCTGGTGTCAATGGGTTTTAGAGAGGACCGGCCCACCTGCCTGGTCGCCCAAACGGTGAACGATGCGCTGGCCGGTGCCGCCGAAGAGGCCGAGGCCCTGCTGCTCAAACGTTTTGGAGCCGTCACCCTGGCCACGCTGTCGGCCGACTTTCACCGCCGCATGGTGCAGCACAAGGCATCGGGCCATGCAGGCCACCACCATTTGAAAGAACACACATCGTGAAGCACATAGACTTTGCCGTTATCGGCGGCAGCTACGCCGGCCTGTCCGCCGCCCTGCAACTGGCGCGCGCCCGTCGCAACGTACTGGTAGTAGACGCCGGCCAGCGCCGCAACCGATTTGTGGACGTGGCGGGAGAAACATCGCACGGCTTTTTGACGCAAGACGGCCGCCCGCCCGCCGAGATTGCCGCCGACGCGCGCGAGCAGCTGATGAACTACCCCAACGTGGAATGGATGCACGGCACCGCAGAAGACGCGCGTGTGGCAGCGGATGGGCGGCTGGAGTTTCGCGTGGGCCACGAGACCATCAGCTCCCACCGGCTCATCCTGGCCACCGGCGTGCGCGACGAGCTGCCGCCCGTGCCCGGTCTGGCCGAGCGCTGGGGCCGCAGCATCTTCCACTGCCCGTATTGCCACGGCTACGAGATGAACGCCGGCTCCATCGGCATCATCGCCGCGTCACCCCTGGCGCTGCACCACGCGCTCATGCTGCCGGACTGGGGCAACCCCACGCTGTTCCTGAACGGCGCCTACTCTCCCAGCGCCGAAGACTTGGCTGCCATCGCCCGCCGCGGCACGCAGATAGAGGCCACGCCCATTGCGCGCATAGACGGCGTGGCCGACGTGGTGCTGCAAGACGGCCGCACGATTCGCTTGAACGGCCTGTTCACCCAGCCACACACCGTGCTAGCCAGCCCCGTGGCCGAGCAACTGGGCTGCGCGCTGGAGGATGGCCCGATGGGCAGGTTCATCAAGGTAGACGAAGGCAAGGCCACCAGCGTGCCGAATGTGTTTGCGTGCGGGGATGCCGCGCAGGCGGCGGGGAATGTGACGCTAGCGGTGGCAGATGGGGCGATGGCGGGGTTTGGGGCGCATCGGGCTTCGATGGTTTAAATCGGAGTGACGTCGACTACGCCAGCGCGGGCGAACTGGCGCGGGCCGCGTCCGTCTCGCCGGCCACGGCCAGCGGGCACTTGGCAGGGCTTGCTGCCTTCGGTCAACGCGTTACGGATGAAATTAGCCTCTAGCCCACACCGAATCTGCGTAAACAGCTATTCATTTGATAGCATGCGAGTTCTCTCAAAGCCCCCAACAAGGACCCCACATGCAAGCCGTTGTCTACGAAGCCTTCTCCGCCCCACCACGTCTGCAAACCGTGCCGGACCCGACGCCTGAGTCGCATGGCGTGGTCGTGAAGGTGCAGGCCACGGGCGTGTGCCGCAGCGACTGGCATGGCTGGGTGGGGCATGACACCGACATCGTGCTGCCCCACGTGCCCGGCCACGAGCTGGCCGGCACGGTGGAGGCCGTGGGCAAAGACGTGACCCGCTGGAAGGTGGGCGACCGCGTCACCGTGCCTTTTGTAGGCGGCTGCGGCAGCTGCCCGGAATGCCACTCCGGCAACCAGCAGGTGTGCGAAAAGCAGTTCCAGCCCGGCTTCACGCACTGGGGCTCGTTCGCGCAATACGTGTCTATCCACAAGGCGGACCTGAATCTCGTGGCCCTGCCCGAGAGCCTGGACTTTGCCACCGCCGCCAGCCTGGGCTGCCGCTTTGTGACCTCATTCCGCGCGGTGGTCGATCAGGGCAAAACCTCTGCGGGCCAATGGGTGGCGGTGCACGGCTGTGGCGGCGTGGGCCTGTCAGCCATCATGATTGCCCATGCGGTGGGCGCCAATGTGGTGGCCATCGACATCTCGGACGACAAGCTCGCCATGGCCCGCGCCATGGGTGCGGTGGCCACGGTCAACGCCAACAAGGTGGCCAACGTGGTCGAAGCGGTGATGGAGATCACACAAGGCGGCGCGCATGTGTCGCTGGACGCACTGGGCCACCCCACCACTTGCTTCAACTCCATCAGCAACCTGCGCCGACGGGGCAAACACATTCAGGTGGGGTTGATGCTGGCCGAGAACAGCACGCCGGCCATTCCCATGGCCAAGGTCATCGCCCATGAGCTGGAGATTTTGGGCAGCCACGGCATGCAGGCCCACCGCTACGGCGCCATGCTCGACATGGTGCGCACCGGCAAGCTGGCGCCTGAAAAGCTGGTGGGCAAAAAGATCAACCTTCAACAGTCCATCGATGCGCTGATGAACATGGACAAGTTCGAGGTAGCCGGCGTGACCGTGATTACGGAGTTCTGACACTCTCTACCGGTCGACGACTCACAAAATCTTCAGTTGCTTGGCCTGTGCGGTCAGCTCGTCGCGGAACTTGGGGTGTGCAATGGCGATGAGCGCTAGGGTGCGCTGCTTCATGGACTTGCCGCGCAGCTGGGCCACACCGTATTCGGTGACCACGTAGTTGATGTCGTTTTTGCTGGTGGTGACGTGGGTGCACGGCGACAGCGAAGGCACGATGCGGGAGATGGTGTCGTCCTTGGCAGTAGACGGCAGCACGATGAAGGCCTTGCCGCCCTTGGAGCGGTTGGCCGCGCGCACAAAGTCCGACTGACCGCCGGTGCCGGAATACGGCGCGTGGCCCAGACTCTCGGAGCCGCATTGGCCCAAAAAGTCGATTTGCAAGGTGGCGTTGATGGCCACCAGGTTGTCGTTCAGACCGGCAATGGCCGGGTCGTTGGTGAACTCGACCGGGTGCATCTCCAGCCCCGGGTTGCGATGCATAAAGCGGTAGAGCTTGGACGAACCCAGGCCGAAGGTGGCCACCATTTTTCCGGGCATGAAGTTCTTGCGCCGGTTGGTCACGGCGCCCGCCTCTACCAGGGTCATGATGCCGTCGCCGATCATCTCGGTGTGGATGCCCAAGTCCTTTTTGCCGGTGAGCTGCATCACCACCGCGTCGGGAATGCCGCCATAGCCGATCTGCAGCGTGGAGCCGTCGTCAATCAAATCGGCCACATATTTGCCGATGGCCTGCTGCACCGGCCCGATTTTGGGCAGGCCCACCTCGAGTACCGGCGCATCGCTCTCCACCAGCGCCGCGACTTGCGAGATGTGCACATGGCAGTTGCCAAAGGCAAAGGGCACGTTGGGGTTGACCTCCAGCACCACAGCGCGGGCTTTTTTGACGGCCGCCATGGTGTAGTCCGCGCCCAGGCTCAGCGCAAAAAAGCCGTGCTCATCCATGGGCGAGGCCATGGCAAACACCACGTCTGCCGCCATTTGCCCGCGCTCGATTTGCGCTGGAATTTCGGAGAAGTAGTTGGGGATGAAATCAATCCACCCCTCCTGCCCGCCGGCCGTGTGGCCCCGCCGAAAAAAAAGGCCACGTGGCGCACATGCTCGGTGGTGGCGGGGTCGATGTAGCCGTATTTGCGCATGGCCAGAATCTGGCACACCTTCACATCATGAAAGCTCTGCCGCTGCTCCGACAGCGCGGTCAGCAAACTGGGCGGCTCGCCCACACCGGTAGGGACGATGATGGTGTCGCCATCACGCACTTGCCGGATGGCAAGGTCTGCGGATGTGCGCTTGTGTTCGTAAGACTGCTGGTGCGTCATGGGGGGCCTGCCTGAAGGGGTAAAGATGTTGAATCCGTCGATTCTTCGCCCCGTAACTGACGCAGTGCTTGCCCCACGCCTTATGCACGCTAATTACAAGCAAAATCGACCGCTAGCCCACATTAAATCTGCGCAACCAGCTATTTATTTGATAGCAATCAAGAAAAACAGCGGGTCGGCCAATGCGCCGACGGACAAATAGCATAGCCCCTCAGGTAGACTGGACCAAAGGAATAAACACTATGGCAGGCGTATTTGGTAAAGATCCCAACATGAAGCGAAAAGGTAGCCGGGAGGAGCTGGACCGCATCATGGGCGAGCGAGCCCGCAACAAAGAGGCTGCAGCAGCCCTGTTCCGGCTCAAAAAGCCGGCAGCTCCAGCCCCCCAAAAGACAGAGCCGCCCAAGGCCTGACCCTGCGCATCAAGCCGCCCCGAGCAACGCGCCCAGCTAATTTTGAAAGCACGGGTCGGCGGTCATCGGTTCTCGGCCATTCATTGGCTGACAAAGCAAGGTGAGTAAAAAATAATGGATTGGGTACCAATCGTCTTTCTTGCGTTCAAGGTGCTGGTGTTCGGCACGGCCATGTTCTTTGCCATCAAGTGGCATTACGACCAAGGCAAGTCGAAGAAGGAGATGCGCGTGGTCGTGCGCACGAGTGCAGCGGTCATCGTGGTGTTCGTGCTCTTGGCCGTCGGCTTTGTGTTCGCCACGTTCACCTTTGCCAAATGGCTCGGCATGGATTTGAACTTGCCTTGAGGTAGAAAAGCGCCAACCCCTATCTCGGCCACCGAACCCAATGGCTACTGAAATGGGTATGCGTCGCCGTCACAAGCACCTTTGCCAGCCTGCGTTAATGCCGTTAGCATAGAGACCAAGTGTTCAGCAGTAATGCCCTTACTTCGCCGGAGCGCTTGTCCCCTTTTTGGAGTCGTCAATGAAATTGCGCACCCAAGTACTTGGTCTCTGTTTCGCTGGTCTTCTGGTCAGTGTGGTGGTCGGTGGTGTGGCGCTCATGAACGGCCAAAACATCGGCAGTGCCTTCGATGAATCGATCAATACAAACCTCGTTTTAAGCAGAAGCCAGTCGGCTGACATGATGCACGACGCTATTCGCGGAGATGTTCTGCTGGCGATCATGTCGGCCCAACAGGGCGACGCCAGTGGAGTAGCCCAAGCTGCCAAAGACCTGAAAGAGCATGAGGAAGAGTTCCAAACCAACATGTCTCAAATGGCAGCTGCTCAGCTTTCACCAGAAGTTTCTGTAGAAATCAAAAAGTCTACGCCTCTGGTGACTGCCTACATTCAGCAAGCAGACAAGGTCATCACGCTAGCCCGGTCGGATGCTTCGGCGGCGGCTGCTCAGATGCAAGGTTTCAATGCAGCGTTCAAAGACCTTGAAGTAGCCATGGAACAGCAAAGTGATGCAGTGGCGAAAAATGTTGAACAGTTTTCGATAAACACCCAGAGACTCATTCAGCGTTCATCCATCGTGATCGCCAGTGTGTTGATCGTTGGCGCTGTTGGTTTTATTTTGTTCGGCCTGTGGCTCGCAGCCGTTATTTCCAAACCCATTGTTGGCGCAGTGTCTGTCGCCGAAAGAATTGCCAACGGGGACCTTACAGGCCACATTGATCCTAGTGGCAATGACGAGGCCATTCAGTTGCTGCAAACCATGGGCCGGATGCAAAACAGTTTCTCTGGGGTCGTCCAGTCAATAAAAACCGCTGCGGACTCGGTCTCCACCGCCAGCGCTGAGATTGCTCAGGGCAACCACGACCTCTCAGCCCGTACCGAGCAGCAAGCAAGTGCTCTGGAGCAAACAGCCGCTTCCATGGAAGAGTTGGGCTCCACGGTGAAACAGAACGCCGATAGCGCTCTTATGGCCAATCAATTGGCCAACCAGGCCAGCACAGTTGCAGTGCAAGGCGGAGACGTAGTGGGCCAAGTGGTTGAAACCATGAAGGGTATCAACGAATCTAGCCGCAAGATCGCCGACATCATCAGCGTGATCGACGGTATCGCCTTTCAGACCAACATCTTGGCGTTGAACGCCGCTGTCGAAGCTGCACGGGCAGGCGAACAGGGACGTGGCTTTGCGGTTGTAGCCTCAGAGGTACGCAGTTTGGCTGGACGTAGCGCCGACGCTGCCAAGGAAATCAAAAGCCTTATCAACGCCAGCGTTGAACGTGTCGAGCAAGGCTCGATGCTGGTAGACAAAGCGGGTGAGACCATGACCGAGGTGGTGAGCTCCATACGCCGCGTGACAGACTTGATGGGCGAGATCAGCGCTGCTAGCAGCGAGCAATCGCAGGGGGTGTCGCAGATTGGAGAAGCCGTCGTGAACATGGATACGGCGACCCAGCAAAACGCCGCGCTGGTGGAAGAAATGGCTGCCGCGGCCGGAAGTCTCAAGGTGCAAGCTCAGGAGCTGGTGCAAGTCGTGGCGGTATTCAAGCTCGGTTCAAGCGAACTCGGTGCGGGGGCCACTACACGAAGTGCCCCACCCAGCCAAGGACAACCAGCACTGCGCAAACCCGCCGCTAAGGCACTGCTACATACCCAACGCACGGTTCCTACCGCTGCGGCTCAAACCGCGGGGCCAGCGCCTGCGAAGCTCAAGCCCCCGGCTGTACCTGCAAGGCCGGCAGCGCTTGCCGCAACTATCGCTAAAGGTGGCGATGATGACTGGGAAACCTTCTAGCAAGCGAGCTCCCAGTCTCAGCGAGGCAGATTAACGTTGTTGAACGCAGACTCAAACCGTCCTTCGCGTTCCGCGGCGCGTTGAAACACAACACGCTGCACCGTGATTTCAACGGGAGTGGGCGTCTTGGCAAACAGGGACATGAACTCACCCACAAAGTCGTTCATAGCAATGTGACGCCCTGGCGCTCTTAAAAATAAATCCCGCGGTGTAGCGGCTGGGCTTTACAAGCTATCGAAAGAGACCCGGAGCAGGCACTCTTTGATGCACGCTTTCGCAGGGCCACGATCGAGTTAAATAATTCAGCGGAATATCAAGCCGATATTCCTAATCTCCACCGATCGGTCTACGCCCTGTGCAGGCTGTCGCAGGGTGGTCCAAGCGCATGAGTGAAGGCGAGAGAAATCCCGCAAGACTGACTCCAGCGCCGAGTAGTCCAGCAATCACAAACAGTGCTCGCACGCCCACCAACTCACCCAAAGGCGTGAGCAACGCCAAGCCTACGGGCGCAGCCAGACCCATGATGCTGTTGAGCAACGAAAAAACGCGCCCTTGCATTTGATTGGGCACGATGCCCTGAAGCAATGCGACCAAGGGAGCATCTGCGAGCACAAAGGTGACGCCGCTGATAACCCACCAGGCAACCGCCACGCTGAACAATCTGCTGGGTGCCAGCGCAGTGAGCGCCATGGCAAGGCAAGACACGGAAAACCCCAGCAGAATCCACAGCATCGGCCTGCGAGGGGCCATTGCGGCCACGAGCAAGCCACCGAGCACCATTCCAATCCCCGAAAAACCTTCCATCAAGGCCACGTGGGTTGCGCCGCCAGAGAAGTGTTCTTTCACCAACAGCGGTACCAGTGTAAATGCCGGCATCACAGATAGGACCACCACCGCAAGCAGGGCATAGAGTTGCCGCAGCCCGGGCGTTTTCCAGACCCAACCGACGCCATCCTGAAAATCACGCCAGACGTTTTGTGCTTTCCGATTGGCCTCAAGGGCTTGCGGAATTTTGAAGCACAGCAATGGCACGATTCCCAGCACAGCCGTAGCGACATCAATTGCCAGCGCCCAGCCTATCAGCATGGCACTGATGGCCAACGCTCCCAAGGGAGCGGCGAAGACTATCGTCAGACTTTGCAGTGCCTGGCTCAGTCCACCTGCGCGTATCAGATAGCTGGCAGGAACCAGCATGGCCACACTGGCCATCGCGGCGGGCGCCTGGAAAGCTTGCATGGCACTGCGAATGGCCATCATCGTGTAGATGTGCCAGAGTGCTACCTGTTCAGTCGCGAACAGAATGATCAGCACAACCATACACAGCGCACTGACCGCATCTGCACTGATCATCAGCAGGCGCCGGCTGTAGCGATCCGCCAGGATGCCACCCAGCGGGCTGAGCAGGGCTTGGGGCAACATAGCTGCCAAACCCGCCACTGCCAGGGCCGACATGCTTCCCGTGGTATCGGTAATCCACCAGACCAGGACGAACTGCGTCAGTGCAGAGCCAATCAACGACAGCGACTGGCCGCCGAAGATGCTCCAGAACCTTAAACGCCAGTGCGGCCCCGGATCGATAGTTGAATTATTGAGCATGGGACACCTCACTGGCATCACCAACCAAGCCGCCGCCCAGCGCCTTGTAGAGCGCGATAGCGTTTGCGAATGCATTGCGACGCAAGTCCAGCAGGGCCTGTCTTGCGGCATACAGTTGGCGCTGCGAATCCAGCAATTCCAGCCTACCTTCCAAGCCCGCGCGATAGCGCAAGGCAGACAGCTCGGTGCGACGCTGCGCGAGGGTGACCACGCGGGTTTGCGCCTCCACTTGGCGGCCATAGGTTTCCTGTCCGGCCAAGGCATCGGCGACTTCGCGGAATGCGGTCTGGATGGCTTTTTCGTACTCGACCACAGCACTGGATTTGCGCACTTCGGCAAGGCGCAACTCTGCGCGCAACTTTCCGCCCTGAAAGATGGGCAAGGTCAGTTGCGGTGCGAATGTCCAGACGCGACTCCCAGCATCGAACAGGCTACTCGTGTTGGGGCTCGCGTAGCCCACGGATGTGGTCAATGACAAGCGTGGGAAGAATGCCGCCCTCGCCGCGCCAATGTCGGCATTGGCAGCTGTCAGGTTCTGTTCGGCCTGCAGAATATCTGGGCGTCGGAGTAGCAAATCAGACGGCAGACCTGCAGGCAACTGCGTCATCACCGCTTGATCACCCAAAGGCAATGGTGCGGGAAGATCCTCTTGGATCTCGGTACCAACCAACACATGCAAAGCGTTTCTGGCCTGCTTCACCATACGCACGCGTGCTTCCACATCAGCCTTTGCACTTTCGACCTGTCCCTCGGCTTGGGCTACATCCAAACCGCTGTTCTGTTTAGCCTCCTTCAGCATGCGGACCAGTTCGAGCGACCGGCTCCAGTCAGCCAGTGTGCGTTCCGCCAGCTCCTGCTGTTCCTGTGCCAAGCGCTCCGCAAAATAGGCGTCCGCGACGGCACCAATCAGCGTGATTTGCGTGGCCCTGCGTCCGTGATCGCTTGCCAGGTAGCGAGCGAAAGCCGCTCTAGAAAGAGAGCGGACCCGACCGAATAAATCCACTTCGAAGGCGTTCAAGCCCAGGCTCACCCCGTACTGCTCCTGCACAGCTGTAGAAGTGGTTTGGCTTGATTCAACGATGGCGGTCGTGCGCTGACGCACAGCCGTACCCGTCGCGTCAAACTCAGGTAAGCGCGATGCGTTCTGTATGCCGTATTGCACCCGCACAGCGTCAACATTCAGTGCTGCCATCCGCAGGTCGCGGTTGTTTTTGACCGCCAGCCCAATGAGGTGTTGCAAGCGCTTGTCGACGAACATCGAATGCCAATCCAGATCAGCCACAGGTGCGTGGGTCGATGCAAGCCCTGCATCCGGGAATTTGGGTGGAACGGGAGATGCCGGCTTGACCAGCTCGGGGATGAGCGAGCAAGCCGACAGGCACAAGACCAGTGGAAGTAGGAGTAAACGCATGGAATCAACTCTCTTGGGGTGGGGAAATCGCAATGGCTGCAGTGCGCCCTGCCCAGCGCTGTTTGATACGCTCCTGCCACCCCATCACAAACACAAAGAAAACGGGTACGAAGAAAATGGCCAACACGGTGG
The DNA here is from genome assembly GCF_032193805.1 of Rhodoferax potami. Classification (NCBI taxonomy): domain Bacteria; kingdom Pseudomonadati; phylum Pseudomonadota; class Betaproteobacteria; order Burkholderiales; family Comamonadaceae; genus Rhodoferax; species Rhodoferax potami. Next base: position 572,844 of record NZ_JAVBIK010000001.1, read on the forward strand.
CAGCGATCACGCCGCCCAGTACACCGGTGCCGATCGCATGCTGGGTTTCAGCGCTGGCACCGCTAGCAATGACCAGCGGAACCACGCCCAAGCCAAAGGCCAATGAGGTCATCAGAATCGGACGTAGCCGCAGCCGCGCCGCTTCTACGGCAGACTCCACCAAGCCCTTACCCTGTTCGCGAAGCTGCTTGGCGAACTCGATGATCAAAATGGCATTCTTCGCCGACAGGCCGATCACCGTGATCATGCCGACCTTAAAGAACACATCATTCGGCAAGCCGCGCAGCATCACAGCAGCGACTGCACCGATCAACCCGAGCGGTACGACCAGCATCACGGACAACGGAATCGTCCAGCTCTCGTAGAGTGCGGCAAGCACCAGGAACACCACAAGCATCGACAGAGCCATCAGCATGGGCGCTTGCGAAGCAGATTGCCGCTCTTGCAGCGATTGCCCCGTCCAGGCCACCGCAAAGCCCGGTGGCAGCTGTTGCGCCAGCCGCTCCATCTCTGCCATGGCGGCACCACTGGATACGCCGGGGCCAGCATTTCCTGAAAGGCGCATCGATGGAAACCCCTGGAAGCGCACCATTTGTACCGGCGTTTCATTCCACACGGGTCGCACAAGTTCTGACAGGGGAACCATGCCACCGCGGGCGTTGCGCACGTGCAGTTTGAGCACCTGGTCGATCTGCATGCGTGCCGGAGCATCGGCCTGAATGATGATTTGCTGCATGCGCCCGGCATTGGGGAAATCGCCCACATACGTCGATCCCATGGCTGTAGACAGCATCTCACTGATGCCTGTGAACGGGACGCCCAGTGCCTCGGCTTTTAGCCTGTCAATGTCCAGGCGGATGCTGGTGCCTGTCGGCAGGCCGTATGGATAGACCCCATTGACGATTTTGCTTTGCGCGGCCAAGCCCAGCAGCTGCGATTGGGCCGCCAGCAGTGCGGGATAGCCCCGGTTTGCGCGATCCAACAATTGCATAGTGAAACCAGAACTGGTGCCCAACTCGTCAATGGCCGGTGGCAGCATGTTCATCGCCGTTCCTTCGTTGAGACTAGCCATCGCCTCCTGCGTTAGCGCGGCTTCACTTTGGGAAGTCGTTCCATTGCGCTCTTTCCAGTCCTTCAACACGGTAAAAGCCATTGCGGTGTTGGCACCGGAACCCGAGAAGCCGAAGCCCAGAATGGACATGCTGGACTGGATGCTGGGGCGCGATGCAATGTAGGTTTCGTATTTCTTGACTGCTTCGAGCGTGCGTTCCGCGGTGGCGTCCGCAGGCAGCTGGATTGCGGTCATGAAATACCCTTGGTCCTCTTCCGGGAGGAACGAGGAGGGCAACTTCTGCAAGAGCACCCCCAGCACCGCGACGATCACCATGAGCGCCAGCATGATCGGCCCTGTGCGTTTAACCAGTCGCTCAACACGCGTTTCGTACGTGCGGGTCAGGCTGTTGAAACGCCGGTTGAACCAACCGAAGAAGCCTCCTTTGTGGTGATGGCTGGGGTCCACCGGCTTTAACAAGGTAGCGCACAGCGCTGGCGTCAGCGTCAGTGCCAGAAAGGCCGAGAACAGGATGGACACAGCCATGGACAACGTGAACTGTTGGTAGATCACGCCCACCGAACCGCTGGCCAGCGCCATGGGTATGAACACGGCAGTCAGCACCAGGGTGATGCCGATCACAGCGCCGGATATCTCCTTCATGGCTTTGATCGTGGCGTCCTTCGGACCCAATCTTTCCGTAGTCATGAGGCGCTCGACGTTCTCCACGACGACGATGGCGTCATCGACGATGATCCCGACGGCCAACACCATGCCAAACATAGTGAGCACATTGATCGAAAAGCCTGACGCCAGCATCACCGCAAAGGTACCCAGCAGCGCGATTGGCGCAACGATGGCTGGAATCAGCGTGTAGCGGATGTTTTGCAGAAACACCAGCATCACCAGAAATACCAGTGCCATGGCTTCCATCAGCGTATGCACCACCTTTTCGATGGAGATGGTGACAAACGGAGCCGTGTTGAAAGGGACCGAGTAGCTCATCCCTTTGGGCATCGAGCGGCTGAGTTCGGCCAGGCGGTCCTGTACGCCTTTGGCTGTCCGAACGGCATTGGCGCCGGGCGCCAACTGCACCGCCGCAGAGGTAGATACCTTGCCGTTTTCGCGGTTGGAAAACCCGTAAGACTGGGCACCGAGTTCAACGCGGGCCACGTCGGCGAGCACGACCTTGGAGCCGTCTGCATTGGCGCGCAAGACCACGCTGCCGAATTCCTGGGGCGTACTCAACTGCCCCTGCACGGTCAGGGGAACAGTAACGCGCTGCCCCGGCAGGGCCGGTGATGCGCCCACACTGCCAGGTGCAATCTGCGCGTTCTGCTGAACAATGGCCGAGCTCAGGTCGCCCATGGACAGTCCGTAGCTGATCATCTTGGCAGGATCAACCCAGATGCGCATGGCCTGCTCGGCGCCGAACAATTGCACCTTGCCCACGCCCGGAATGAGCCGCAGCTCCTCGATCAGGTTGCGCGCCATGTAGTCGCTGAGCTCGGTTTCGCTGTAGCGACCATCGTCAGACTTCAGGCCCACAATCATCAGGAAGCCTGACGACGCAGACTCCACCGTCAACCCGTTCTGGCGCACCACCTGCGGCAGGCGCGCTTCGATGGTCTTGAGCTTGTTCTGCACATCGACCTGCGCCAACTCCGGATTCGTGCCGGGCTTAAACGTGGCTGTAATGGAGGCCGAACCCGAGGCGTCGGCCGAGGACTCGAAGTACAGCAGGTTCTTGACGCTAGGCAGTTCGCGCTCAATCAAGCTGAGCACAGCGTCATTCATGGTCTGGGGCGTGGCACCCGGGAAGCTGGCACTGATACTGACCGATGGAGGTGCTACCGACGGATAGCGGGCGATGGGTAACTGCGGAATGGCAAGCACCCCCAGCAGGATGATGAACAATGCGATCACCCAGGCAAACACGGGGCGTTGGACAAAAAATTGGGACATGGAAAGTCTCCTGCCAACTCAACGCAAGGCCGAGACGGAAGCCGCAACGGGCGCTTGCCACTCGCGCGCACTGACGCTGGCACCCGTAGATAAACGCTCCATGCCCTCCACAACGACAGACTGACCAGCACTCAGCCCCGAGCGGACGCGGTAACTGCGTCCTACCAGTTCACCCAGCTCGATCGCACTCAGCCGCGCAGTCCCCGAAGTGTCGATCGTCCAGACCTGCGGCTGGCCACCGACCCGAACCACCGCCTGTTGCGGCACGGTCAGCGCCGTGTCATAGCTTTGTCGGACCACGCGCGCACGGACAAACATGCCTGGCAGGAGTTCGCGTTCGGGGTTGTCCACTAGCACCCTCAAAAGCACATCGCCGGTACCAGCATCGACGTTAACGCCAGAGAACAGAATGCGCCCTTTTGCGCCATAGAGAGTGCCGTCGCCGCGAAGTACAGCGACTTGTAGGCCGCTGCCCTTACCCGCGTTCTGGGTTGACAGCATTTCATGCATGGACTCCAAGGACGACGCTGGACGGCGAACATCCACGTAGACCTGGTCAATCTGCTGAACCCGCGCCATTGGGTTGCTATCACCGCTGTTCACCAGGGTGCCTTCGGTGATCAGGGCTTGATCGATGCGCCCGGAAATAGGCGCTTCTACCGTGGAAAACTTCAAGTCGAGCTGGCGGCGCGCCAGTGTGGCACGCGCTTGCGCCACATCCGCGGCGGATTGGTCGCGCAGAGACGCTGCGTCGTCATAGGTTTGGCGACTGATGGCGTCCGCGTCCAGCAGAGGTTGCAGTCGGTTGGTTTGCACCTGGGCACGTGCGAAAGCCACTTCAGCCCGTTGCAAGGCGGCCGCAGCCGTATCGGTCTCGGCGCGAAACGGTGCCGGGTTGATCTGGAACAGCGCTTGCCCGGCGCGTACCTCTGTACCTTGCTCGAACAGGCGGCGCTGTACGATGCCACTCACTTGCGGCCGAATCTCCGCCACACGTAAAGCAACAACACGGCCAGGCAAATCTTCGGTGATATCCAGGTGCGACGGCGCCATGGTCATCACGGACACTTGCACCGGAGCAGGAGCCATGTCTTGCGGCTCAGACTTCCCACACGCTGCAAGTGTTGCCACCAACAGAACCGCCAACCCCTCACGCTGAAACACTTGTTTGATCTTCACGAAACTCTCCAATACACAGACCGTCAGAGCGGCATGCGGGTCGGATTTTTCTCGTCTTCGATGGGGGTTGCGCCACGCTATGATGGAGATTCGATGGAGATGTGAAATAGATGGGTAAACCGCAGCCATGCACAACTTGACGCATCACGCCAACACGGAATCGCCCTCGCAAGCCTTGATCTTGATTGCCGAGGACGAGCCAGAAATCGCCGACATCCTCACGGCCTACATGACACGCTCCGGCTTGCGCTGTGTCCACGCAGCAGATGGTCGCCGCGCACTTGAGCTCCACCTGTCTCTGAAACCCGACCTTGTGCTGCTGGACGTGCACATGCCGCACATGGATGGGTGGCAAGTCCTTTCGGAAATCCGGCATCGCGGCGACACCCCCGTCATCATGCTGACGGCCATGGACCAGGACATTGACAAACTGATGGGGCTGCGAATCGGTGCCGACGATTACGTAGTCAAGCCATTCAATCCTGCAGAGGTTGTGGCCCGCACCCAAGCCGTCTTGCGTCGGTCTTTGGCGCTAGGCCAACGCGTAGACCAGCGCTTGTTGCGAGCCGCTCCGTTCGAAATAGACCTCGACAACCACGAAGCGGTCGTCCACGTCGGCAAGCGGCGCCACGCGCTAACGTTGACGTTGACCGAATTCAAGCTGCTGGCACAACTGGCGCGCGCACCCAAGCGCGTCTTTAGTCGCGCCGAGCTGCTGGTGTCCTGCCTGCCTGAAGGAGACACCCTGGAGCGCACGGTCGATAGCCATGTCAGCAAGCTGCGCAAGAAGCTAGAGGATTTGGGTATCGCAGGCTTTCCGGTCGCGATCCGGGGTGTGGGATATCGGCTCTGGAGTACCGAATGAAGCTGGTCGGACTGAGCCGACAAATTGCGCTGTCGATGATGGCGATGGCCTTTGGCATCACCCTCCTGTTTTTGCTGACGTCCTACGCTTTCTATTACACATGGCAAGCCTACTGGCCCGAGCAGATTCCTTCTGAGAGCCTGCTCCCCACCGGGCCCGAACTGGCATGGATGATCGGGACGACTATCGTCGGACTGGGCTTTGCCATCGTGGTTGCGATTAGTTTGGCGCGGCGTATTCTGGTGCCACTGAATTCGGTCACTGACAGCATTCGCCGCGTTGCGCAAGGCGAACTGGGGGCCAGGGCCGAGGCGGGAGACCGCTCTCTCGGGGAAGCTTCGCTCTTGGCCGACGACTTCAACGCACTCGCTGAAAAACTGCAGCGCGTGACTGAGGAGCAAACTTTCTGGAATGCTGCGATCGCCCATGAGTTGCGTACGCCGGTCACCATTCTTCGCGGGCGGCTGCAAGGCCTGGCAGAGGGCGTATTCCCACCCGAGCCAGCCCAATTTCAAAGATTGCTGACACAGGTTGAAGGCCTCTCCAGGCTGATCGAGGATTTGCGCGCTGTGAGCCTGTCAGAAAGTGGACATCTGGATCTTCAATGGCAAGAGTCCGACCTTGCAGCAGAAATCACGTCGGTTGCGGATTTCTGTTCTGACGCGCTGGCGTTGGCCGGCCAGCATGCTGTGCTGGACTTGGACCGTAGCCCCAAACACTGCGATCCGGCACGCATACGGCAAGCATTGCTGGCCTTGCTGGAGAACGCACGGCTTCACGCGGTTCCAGGGGCGATCCGGATTCAGTCACGACTTGAGAATGGGCAGTGCATTCTGTCGGTCGAAGACGAGGGGCCCGGTATCACAGAAGCTGAAAAAGAGCTGGTTTTCAGGGCGTTTCGACGCGCAAAGTCAGCCCGCACTGACACCAGAGGCAGCGGTTTGGGCTTGGCAGTGGTGGCGGCTATCGCACGGGCGCACGGTGGCAAGGCGGCGTGCATCGCCACCGACAAGGGCGGAACCATCTTTACCTTGTCTTGGCCCCAACCAACATCCAAAGTCGTCGCAGCGTCCTAGCGTCGCAGTCCGCAGGAGAAAGAGACGTGCCTACCCTCGATGAGAAAGCCCTAGTGACGCTGCTCACCGCGCAGCCAAGTAGCTTCAAAGAATTCACACTCGCATTGCAGGATTCTTTCAGCGTTGCCGCGATTGCCGAGTTCGGACACCCGCTGGATGAACCCATTCCGTCCGACGATGACGTTGCGCAATCGCTCAGCGCGCCGGGCTCAGTCGCCCATTGGATCATGGCGAATGGTGAGCGGGTAGGAGGAGCAGTGGTCTCTATAGACGAGAAGAGCGGACGCAACACACTTGCCTTCTTCTTTGTCTCTACCAAGCAGCAAAGCCGCGGCCTGGGACTTCGTGCGTGGCAAGCCATCGAAAAGGCGTATCCATCGACCCGGGTTTGGGAGACTGTGACCCCTTATTTCGAAAAGAGGAACATCCACTTCTACGTCAACAAATGCGGTTTCAAGATTGTGGAGTTCTATAACAAAAGCAATCCTGACCCTCATCATCAGACGGGCCTCAATCTAGGCGAGGAGGATAGCGATGAGATGTTCAGATTTGAAAAGAATATGGGATGGCCGTAACCTATGGCCCCACGACATAGCGCCAGCCAAATCAGGAAATGCTGAGCGTCTGCTAAATTTTGCTAAAGATTCGCTTACTTACACCGGCTTTGGGTCGACTGCTGCTAAGGGCCATTTGCGGACACTTGTGTATGTCTGCTTTCAAACGTCAATAGCAAGTCCCAATTACACAGCCCATCCTGCAAATTGCTGGTGAAAAAGTCTGTCCTGTTGTGTCCAAATGCCTAGTCAAATATTTGCTGTGAGTAGTTGGAATACCGTGCAATCCGCTTGGATTTTTACGGCTTTTTTACACCCTTATCGCTAATCTCATCCCCATTTTTACTCGCCTCTGACCACACTTCTCCCATCGATTTGATGTAGGAGTAAGTAATGGAAACAGTCAACACCCTTAACGTGGTCTACGGCTTGGGCGGCACATGCGCTGCTCTACTGTTGGCATATTTGGTCTATGCACTGGTGCGTGCGGAGGACTTTTAATGAGCAGCTCTGCGTTGGGGCTGCTGGCCCTATTTCTGATCACATTATTGATAGCTTCGTGGTCTTTGGGCATCTGGCTTGCGCGCCTGAGTTCGGGCAGGCTACCGCACTGGGTGCTGCGCCTGGAAGCACCTTTGTTCCAACTGGCAGGCACATCGCCTGACCAGTCCATGCCGTGGAAGCAATACACCGTAGCGTTGCTGGCCTTCAATGCACTCGGTTTAGTTGCCGTTTTTCTGCTGCAGCGCTGGCAGGTAGTTTTGCCACTCAACCCCGCAAGCATGGCGGAAGTTTCGTTGGATAGCGCATTCAACACAGCAGTGAGCTTTGTCACCAACACCAACTGGCAAGGCTACGCAGGTGAGTCCACCATGGGCTACCTCACGCAAATGCTGGGCTTGGCGGTCCAAAACTTTTTGTCTGCTGCCACAGGTATCGCGGTGGTATTCGCGCTGTTCCGCGGGTTTGCCGCGAAATCGACTGCCGTGATCGGCAACTTCTGGGTGGACATCACCCGCATCACCGCTTGGTTGCTGCTACCGCTGTCTTTGGTGTTCGCCATCTTTCTGGTCGGCCAGGGCGTGATTCAGAACTTTGACGCTTACCAGGACGTCACCACATTGGAGCCCACACAGTTCCAGCAACCCAAGCTGGGTACAGACGGCCAACCCGTGCTCGACGACAAGGGTGCCCCAGTAATGGAAGCCACCAGCACCCAAACACAGACACTGCCCATGGGCCCGGTGGCTTCGCAAGAGGCCATCAAGATGCTGGGCACCAATGGAGGTGGCTTTTTCAATGCCAACTCGGCTCATCCGTATGAAAACCCCACGGCTTTAAGCAACTTCCTGCAGATGCTGGCGATCTTCCTGATCCCCGCGGCGCTGTGTTTTGCCTTTGGCCGCGAGGTAGGCGACCAGCGCCAAGGCTGGGCGGTGTTGGCCGCCATGACGGTGATGTTTGTGATTGCCGTTATGGCCATCATGCCCGCTGAGCAAATCGGCAATCCGCAGATTGCGGCACTGGGTGTTGACCAGGCCGCAAGCAGCCTGCAGAGCGGCGGGAACATGGAAGGCAAGGAAACCCGCTTCGGCATTACTGCCAGCAGTCTGTTTGCAGTGATCACCACCGCAGCGTCCTGCGGCGCAGTCAACTCGATGCACGATTCCTTCACCCCGCTGGGTGGCATGGTGCCCATGGTCATGATGCAACTCGGCGAGGTGGTGTTCGGTGGCGTGGGCACAGGCTTGTACGGCATGTTGATTTTCGCCATCCTGGCCGTCTTCATTGCCGGCCTGATGATTGGCCGTACCCCCGAGTATTTGGGCAAGAAGATTGAGTCGCATGAGATGAAGCTCACGTCCATCGCGATTCTGGTTACGCCCATTCTGGTGCTCGCAGGTACCGCCATTGCGGTGATGGCAGGCGCCGGCAAGGCCGGCATTGCCAACCCCGGCGCCCATGGCTTCTCTGAAATTCTGTACGCCCTGACCTCGGCCGCCAACAACAACGGCAGTGCCTTTGCGGGTCTGTCGGCCAACACACCGTTCTACAACTACCTGCTGGCTATTGCCATGTGGTGTGGCCGCTTTGGTGTGATCGTGCCGGTGCTAGCCATTGCCGGTGCGCTGGCAGCCAAGAAGCGCTTGCCCGCTACCGTCGGCACCTTCCCTACCCACGGCCCATTGTTTGTGGTGTTGCTGATCGGCACGGTGCTGCTGGTGGGCTTATTGAATTACGTGCCCTCGCTGGCCTTGGGCCCGGTGGTCGAGCACCTGATGCTCTGGCCAAAGTGATGTGCCCCCAAATTTGCGAGAGAAACTTATGACAAGCAAAAACTCTTTAACCCTGATGGATCCCGCACTGGTCAAGCCCGCGGTGTGGGCAGCGTTCATCAAGTTGGATCCTCGCGTGCAGTGGCGCAACCCGGTGATGTTTGTGGTCTACATCGGCAGCATCATCACCACCTTGCTAGGCTTGCAAGCATTGCAAGGTAACGTAGCCGACTCGCCCGCCTTCATCCTCACAGTGGCGGTGTGGCTCTGGTTCACCGTGTTGTTTGCCAACTTTGCCGAAGCACTGGCCGAAGGCCGCAGCAAGGCCCAGGCCGATTCGCTCAAAGGCTTGAAGAAAAGCACTTGGGCCAAAAAACTCAAAGAACCTGTGCACGGCTCCACCTGGCTCCCCGAGCAGGCCGAAAACCTGCGCAAGGGCGATGTGGTGCTGGTGGAAGCCGGCGACATGATTCCGGTAGATGGTGAAGTCATCCAAGGCGTGGCAACGGTCGACGAGAGCGCCATCACCGGCGAATCCGCCCCGGTGGTGCGCGAGTCGGGTGGCGACTTTGCCTCTGTCACCGGCGGCACACGAGTGCTCTCAGACTGGCTGGTGGTGCGCATTGGCGTGAACCCTGGCGAGTCGTTTCTGGACCGCATGATCGGCATGGTCGAGGGCGCCAAGCGCCAGAAGACGCCTAACGAAGTGGCACTGACCATTTTGCTGGTGGCGCTGACCATCGTGTTTCTGGTGGTGACGGTGACCTTGCTGCCTTTCTCCATCTTCAGTGTGGAGACAGCAGGCAGTGGCACGGTGGTCAGCATCACTGCGCTGATTGCCCTGCTGGTGTGCCTGATCCCGACCACCATTGGCGGCCTGTTGTCGGCCGTGGGCGTGGCCGGCATGAGCCGCATGATGCAGGCCAATGTGATTGCCACCTCGGGCCGCGCGGTGGAAGCCGCTGGCGATGTGGATGTGCTGCTGCTCGACAAGACCGGCACCATCACCCACGGCAACCGCCAGGCCGCCTTGTTCATTCCCGCCCCCGGCATAAGCTTGGAGCAGCTCGCGCTGTGCGCCGCGCAAGCCTCTGCCGCCGATGAAACGCCGGAAGGCCGCAGCATCGTGGTGCTGGCGCAAAGCAAGGTGCAGGTCGAACCATTGACCGGCACGACGACAGAGGTGCCCTTCACTGCCCAAACCCGCATGAGCGGCATGGATGTGACCGGCACCGATGGCAACCAACGCCAGCTGCGCAAGGGCGCGGTGGACGCGGTGCGCAAGTACCTCGAAGCGCAAGGCAACACCATGCCCGCCGAGGTGCTGCGTGCAGCCGACGAGGTGTCACGCCGTGGCAGTACGCCGCTGGCCGTGGTGGATGGCCACCGGGTGCTGGGCGTGGTGGAGCTCAAAGACATCGTCAAGGCCGGTATCAAGGAGCGCTTTGGCGAGCTGCGCCGCATGGGCATCAAGACGGTGATGATCACTGGCGACAATCGGCTCACCGCCGCTGCCATTGCAGCCGAGGCAGGTGTGGACGACTTTCTGGCCGAGGCTACTCCAGAAGACAAGCTCACTTTGATCCGCAGCTACCAGGCCGAAGGCCGCCTAGTCGCCATGACGGGAGACGGCACCAACGATGCCCCCGCGTTGGCCCAAGCCGATGTGGCGGTGGCCATGAACAGCGGCACCCAAGCCGCCAAAGAGGCCGGCAACATGGTGGACCTGGACTCCAACCCCACCAAGCTGCTGGAGATTGTGGAGACCGGTAAAGCGCTGTTGATGACGCGCGGCTCGCTCACCACCTTCTCGATTGCCAATGATGTAGCCAAGTACTTCGCCATCATTCCAGCGATTTTTGTGAGTACCTATCCCCAACTGGGCGCACTCAATGTGATGCACCTAGGCAGCCCCAACTCGGCGATTTTGTCGGCGGCGATTTTGTCGGCGGTGATTTTTAACGCGCTGATCATCGTGGTGCTGATTCCGCTGGCCCTCAAGGGCGTGAAATACCGGCCTGTGGGTGCTGCAGCTCTTTTGCGCCGCAATCTGGCGATCTATGGTCTAGGCGGGCTGATCGTGCCTTTCATCGGCATCAAAGCGATTGACCTCTTACTCGTTGCACTAAATCTGGTTTAAGGAGCCACGTATGAAAAAAACTCTTCGTCCCCTGCTGGTGCTGTTCACCGCGCTGACCTTGGTTACCGGCGTGGCCTACCCGCTGGTGGTCACGGTTGTCGGCCAAGCCGCATTTCCGCAGCAGGCACACGGCAGCCTGATCATGCGAGATGGCAAAACAGTGGGCTCCGCGCTCATCGGTCAGAACTTCACAGACCCGGGCCACTTCTGGGGCCGCCCTTCGGCTACCAGCCCGTTTGCCAACAATGCGGCCGCCTCCAGTGGCTCCAATCAAGGCCCGCTGAATCCGGCACTCATAGATGCTGCCAAGGGCCGCCTGGATGCCTTACGCGCGGTCGATCCGATGAACACCGCGCCAGTGCCGGTGGAGCTAGTTAGTGCCTCTGCCAGCGGGCTGGACCCGCACATCAGCCCCGCCGCCGCGGAGTACCAGATCGCTCGCGTGGCAGAAGCCCGCAAGTTGCCGCCTGAGGTCGTACGGACACTGGTGGCGCAGCACACCACGCGTCCGTTGCTCAGCGTACTGGGTGAGCCGGTAGTTAATGTGCTGCAACTGAACCTAGCGCTTGGTGCACACTAAGTCCATGGCAAGCACTAGCGAATCCCGCCCGGACCCCGATGCGCTTCTGGCGCTGATCAAGGAAGAAAGCCTGGCGCACGAGCGCGGAAAACTGCGCGTGTACTTCGGCGCCAATGCCGGGGTGGGCAAGACATACGCGATGCTAAGTGCCGCCCAGCGGGCGCAACGTGCGGGTTTGCAGGTATTGGTCGGCGTGATCGAAACACATGGCCGCAAAGAGACCATGGAGCTGCAGGCAGACCTCAAGCTGCTGCCGCTTCGCAAAGTGCCCTATCGGGGTCAGGTGTTGCTGGAACTGGATCTCGATGCAGCACTTGCCGCCAAGCCGGATGTGTTGCTGGTTGATGAACTCGCCCACAGCAACGCACCGGGATCGCGCCACCCCAAAAGGTGGCAGGACGTGCAGGAGCTGCTGGACGCAGGCATTGATGTTTGGACGGCTCTCAACGTGCAGCACCTTGAAAGCCTCAACGGCACAGTAGGTGCCATTACCGGTGTGCGGGTGAACGAGACCGTACCCGACACGGTGCTGGACGGCGCCGAAGAGCTCGTGCTGGTGGACGTCACCGCCGACGAACTGCTGGCCCGTTTGAAAGCCGGCAAGGTCTACGTACCCCAACAAGCGGAGCGCGCCACACAAAACTTTTTCCGCAAGGGCAATCTGATTGCACTGCGGGAAATCGCGTTACGACGCACGGCTGAACATGTGGGCGACGACGTGCGAAGTTACCGCCGGAACATGGTGCAGACCAGCCGGCAACTGGACCCGGCACGCACCGCAGCGTGGAATACCTCGGGCGCCTTGCTGGTGTGCGTGGGTCCCCGCGCAGGCGCGGAGCATGCGGTACGAACTGCCGCACGCCTAGCGGGTCAGCTCAATGTGCGCTGGCACGGGGCCTATGTGGAAACACCGGCTTTGCAACGGCTGCCCGCACGTGATCGGGACCGCACTTTGGCAGTGCTCAAGCTAGCCGAAGAACTGGGTGGCAAAACAGCTGTTCTGACCGGCGACCAAATCGCCCCCACTCTCCTGCAGCATGCCCAAGAACTTAACTGCGCAACATTGGTACTCGGCCGCCCGGCGGCGTCCGGCTGGGGCCAGCTCCGCCATCTATTTCGGCCAACCCTGACACGCCAGATCGGGGCGTTGGCCCCCACATTGGACATTGTGGAAGTCGGCTTCACCGAGAGCGTGCGCCAGCTCGGCGAGTCGCTGCGGCACGGTGCACAGGACGAGGAACAGCACAGCCCTTGGGGCGCCAAGCTGAAGCGTTATGGCGGCGCACTGGCCATTTGCGTAGCTGCCACGCTGTTCACTTTGCCGATGCTGAAATGGATTGATCTGGCAAACATCGTGATGTTGTTTCTCTTGGCGGTGGTGGTGGTGGCGGTCAGGTTCGGTCGCGGCCCGGCCTCACTGGCGGCAGTGCTGTCGGTCGCGTCTTTCGATTTCTTTTTCGTGCAACCCCGGCTCTCATTCGCCGTGAGCGATGTGCAGTACCTCGTCACCTTTGCGGTCATGCTGGCCGTGGGGCTACTAATCGGGCAACTGACGGCGAACCTTCGCTTCTCAGCCCAGGTCTCAGTCAGCCGAGAGCGGCGGGCGCAGGCGCTTTTTGAATTGACTCGCGATTTGTCCGGCGCCCTGCAAACTGAACAGATTGTGGAGCTGGGCGAAGCGGCGGTACGCCGCACCTTCGGCGACAGCGCCAAAGTGCTGTTGCCTGACACGCGGGATCAGTTGGTGTTTCCCGACGGGTTGCCGGAAGGCTTGGATCAGGGCATTGCCGACTGGGCTTTCCACCGCGCCCAGCGTGCTGGCCTGGCGACCTCCACCCTGCCATCCAACGCCTGGCATTACGTGCCGCTGCAGGCCCCCATGAGGGTGCGTGGAGTTTTGGCTATGCGGCCAAGCCACGCACGTTGGCTCCTGATTCCCGAGCAGGTGCAGCAGCTCGACATGCTGGCAAGCCAGATCGCCACCGCCTTGGAACGTGTGCACTACGTCGAGGTGGCGCAAAGCGCTGTGGTGCAAATGGAATCAGAGCGCCTACGCAATACCTTACTGGCGGCCATGTCGCACGATATACGCACGCCCCTGACTGCCCTTGTAGGCCAGGCGGATTCGCTGGCGGCATCCACCCCACTGAGTGATGAACAGCGCAACTCCGCCCAGGCCATCAGCCACGAAGCACGGGAACTTAGTGCGTTGGTCAGCAACCTGCTGGAGATGGCCCGCCTTGAAAGTGGACAGGTGGAGCTGCGGCAGGACTGGCAGTCTGTCGAAGAGGTGGTGGGTGGCGCCATCCGCGCGGCGCGGCACGCGCTGGGCCCACGACAAATACGGACGCACTTACCCGAAGACCTGCCCCTGGTGGACTTTGACGCGGGGTTGGTGGAGCGACTTCTGGTGAATCTGCTGGAAAACGCAGCCAAGTATGGCGACAGCATTCCGCCGCATCACCCTGCGATGGAAGTGACGGCCAGCGTCACAGCCGGCACGCTGGTGTTGCGGGTCCGGGATTTCGGGCCCGGTCTGCCGCCTGCCAGCCGCGGCAAAGAAGAGGACTTGTTTGAAAAATTCACCCGTGGCCAGAGTGAATCGTCAACACGCGGTGTGGGACTTGGGTTGGCAATCTGTAAAGCCATCGTAGATGCGCATAAGGGCCGCATCACGGCCTGCAACGCGGACGACGGTGGTGCAGAATTCACCATCATCCTGCCGCGCCGACCGCCACCGCCGCCGCCCACTGAAACCGACGAAATTGACGAGCCTTAAGCCCCATGTCCGCGCCCTCTCCCGTAGCTGTATTGATCGAGGACGAACCACAAATCCGTCGTTTTGTCCGCGCCGCCCTGGAGGCCGAGGGCTGGCAGGTGTTTGAGGCTGCCACAGCACAGCTCGGCCTGCGTGACACTGCTACCCGCAAGCCGGACCTTCTGGTGCTCGACCTCGGCCTGCCGGATGCGGACGGGCTGGAAGTGATTCGCGATGTGCGCAGCTGGTCGGTCGTACCCATCGTAGTGCTCTCCGCCCGCACGGAAGAGACCGACAAAATTGCTGCGCTTGATGCTGGCGCCGACGACTATCTGACCAAGCCCTTCGGTGTGGGCGAGCTGCTCGCACGGGTGCGGGCCAACCTGCGCCGCCCCCGTGCCGCGGGCAGCGAGGGCAAGTCGGACGACTCCCTATTCCAGTTCGGCGAAGTGGAGGTGGACCGCCAGGCCCGGTTGGTTCGGCGCGCGGGCACTGAAGTACACCTCACGCCCATCGAATACCGCCTACTGCTGGTGCTGGTGGCCAATGCCGGTCGTGTGCTCACCCACCGACAGTTGCTGCGCGAGGTTTGGGGCCCGTCGCACGCGGACCAGAGCCACTACTTGCGTATTTACATGGGCCATTTGCGCCAGAAGTTGGAAGTGGACCCCAGCCAGCCGCAACACCTTTTGACAGAGTCAGGCGTAGGTTATCGATTGATGAAATAACTCATTCAGCAGCAAAGTGCTGTTCGGTTGTACTTAGAGTTTGTTTTTTGAATGTCTGCTTACGAGCATTCAAATCAGAATTCTCGACTTCCGCTTTGGGTCGACAGCTGCCACGGGCCATTAACCGCCATTCACCAATGCCGGGTTTCGGACTATTGGTTTCGCAGAAGCTCGGCAACTGGCAATACACGGGCGTACTCACCACTCATGTTGGCCAATGCAACACTGTGTATGTCCTCGGCGCCCCGCAGCTTGCCATCGATATCGGGTCGGTCGTAGGTGTAGCAAGCATCAGCCACAACCATGCAATCAAAGCCCAGACAGGCCGCACTGCGGACGGAAGCCTCAACGGACATGTTTGTGCTCACGCCTACGAACACCAGCGATCGAATGCCCCGTTGGTGCAGCCAACGTTCAAGTCCGCTCTGAGAGAACGCATCGGTCACATGCTTGTCGACAACGTGTTCGTGTTCACCTGGAGCCAGTGGATCCTGAAACTCTGCTCCCGGCTGGCCTGGCCAGAACGGCGAGCCTGGTGTGCGTGACAGATGGCGGACGTGAACGATTGGGCGAGCACAGGCACGCCAGTGTTCAAGCAGTTGCCTGATGTGTGCCTCAGCTTCCGGGTTGTTGCGCGGTAAGTCGTTGACCATGCCCTTCTGCATGTCGACGATGATGAGAGCAGTGGGTTCGTGCGATGGGTTCATTGCATGTATCCGGTCAACAAGGCCCGCTCCCAATCTAGGCAATTACGCAAGCGGGCAAGCTTTGCCATTTCCTGGTGGGGATAGGGCACGGTGAGTAGCTCTACCGCCCAGCCTGCAGCGCCGCGCTCGACGATGGCATAGCGGGCATCAGGCGATCCTGATTCGACGACATGGGAGTGAGGATAGTCGTCGGCATACAGCCGGCAAGCCAACACTGCCTGGGTTGACAATCAGCCCGCCGCGACGCGTGCGTACGCTGCGAACCACATGGCTGTGACCGCACAGGATCAGCTCTGCCCCGTATTCGCCGAGTCGTTGTTCGACTTCCTCAGCCGTGGCGTTCCGCTCTGCAGTTTGCAGTAGCGTCATGTTGTCGGCGCCCGGTGCGCCATGGCAAAGAAGGACCTGTTCATTAAACTGTCGGGTGTGACTCAGTCCACCTATCCAGTCCAATTCCGGTTGCCCCAACTCAGAGCAGGCAAACCGGTCTGAGAAGCTGGCATTGGGGCTCAGATGCAAAATCTGACGTTCATGATTACCTGCCAGATTCACCCAATCTTGGCCCATCAGAAACTGTGCCGTTTCGCGCGGCAGGAGTGGACCGGACAAGCTGTCCCCCAGATTGACCACAGCATCCACACTGCGTCGCTTGAAATCGGAAACGACGGCTTGCAGGGCGGCCAAGTTGCCATGAATATCAGAAAGAACGGCGATGCGCATAGGGCTGGAATACTAGCAAACATGTGTCGCCGGAACTTCAATGCACGGAGTGGAAATGATGGTGCATTTCGCAGAAAGTTCTCGGTTAGGCAGGTCGTGGGTGACCGGTGTGATTGTCCTTTTTTGGGTGCCCAGTCCGATATGGCGAATGTCTCATCTGGGTCGCAAGGCGACCACCAACCAGTGGTTGTGACCCAGGTACCGAAGGCATTACGGCAAACTTTTTGCACACCTGAAGCCGATGTACACCACCGCGGTGGAGGCCGGTTTCGTTTGCAGATGATCGCGATGCATCTGGGCGGCTCCGTACCACCAGGAGCCGCCGCGCGTTGGGCGATTGGTATCTGCCGCTGGGGGCTTGCCGTCATCGGTCCATTCCCATGCATTACCTCCCATGTCCCATAGGCCATTGACGCCTGTTCGCGTGGTTCCGGTCAACACATGGCCACCGCCTCTGGAGGTGACCAAGCCACCTGCATAAGCTGCAAGCGTGTTTATGGTGCCGCAATCTCCCAGGCAGTTGGCGCCTTCAGGGCTGATTCCGGTTGGATACGGGTAGCGCGTGTCTTTCACAAAACCAGTGGTTGGAGTAGTCCGTCGTTCAATGTAAGCCGCCTCCATCCATTCGGCGTCATTGGGAAGCCGCTTACCCGCCCATTGGCAAAATGCTTTGGCCTCATTGAACGTGATGTGCACCGCGGGTTCTCTGTCGTTTGCAGGTATCCCGTAAGGGGTGCGCCAAGTCCAACCGTTGCGTTGCACCCAACCACCCTCATAGGTACCTCCACCCCCTGCCCTTTCGGCAGTGGTGACGACCCCGGTGGCCTGCACATAGCGCGCAAATTGCGCGATGCTCACTTCAGTGCGGTCAATGGCAAACCCTCTTATCGCCTGCATGTAATCGTTCGCCGCCTTCGCCATTGAGCCGGCAAACATCCAAAGCAGTGTGAGCATCCATAAGTTTTTCATAGGGTAATTCTGACGTCAGTCCAATCACCCGTGTTCCCCTCCACCATCGGTGACAAGGAAGGGCTGATATTCTTGCGCACCTTGCCAGACACTGCCGCACAAATGGGCGCGTTGGGCCCTCTCAAAATTCGGAGCTTTCAAATATCTATTCCATCGGTTGACTCCACCCCCACCTCTACCGACCGTGGCACTGTGGAGCAAGAGTTGCTCCGCGTGCAGGCCCTCATGCAACTGGAGCAGAAAGAAGACCTGGCGCAATTCAAGCTTAAAAGCGCAAAGGTCAGTGTCCAGGAGCGCCAAAAGCGTGGCCTCACCTGGTATCCCGTCACCATTACCAACGAAGACACCGGCTTTGGCGGCAAAGTGGTGATGGAGTTGGAGCGCGCGCCGAGTCAGCAGGGCTTGCATTTGTTTCAAGTGGGAAGCAATGCGTCTCTGTTTGCCAATCTATCGGGCCACTCAAAAGAAGACCAGCCCACGCTTCCTGGTGTGATCACCAGCGTGCGGCGCAACAAGCTGTCGCTCACCACGAACAAGGCCGACTTGCCTGACTGGGTGTTGGATGGCGGCAAGCTGGGCATTGACCTCACCTTTGACGAAGTGAGTTACCGCGAGATGGAGCGCGCTTTGGCTGAGGTCACCCGCGCCCGTGGCGACCGGCTGGCCGAGCTACGCGATGTACTGCTGGGCGCGCAGCAACCGCGCTTTCGGGAGCCCAAGACCGACGACCTGCTCTACCCTAGCCCGCTGAACGAGTCGCAGCTGGCGGCGGTGCGCCATGTAGTCGCGGCTCACGATGTGGCCATCATTCACGGCCCACCCGGAACCGGCAAAACCACCACGCTGGTGCAAGCCATTCTGGAAACCACCCGGCGTGAGCGGCGGGTGTTGGTGTGCGCCCCCTCGAACACGGCGGTAGACCTGCTCACTGAAAAGCTGGCCGAGCGCGGCGTCAACGTGATCCGCCTGGGCAACCCCAGCCGTGTGTCAGAGCTGCTGTTGAAGCACACCCTCGATGCCCGGGTGATGGCCCATGGCAGCTACAGCAAGATGCGGGCGATGCGCCAAACTGCAGACCAGTACCGCGAAACCGCCAGTGAATACGTTCGCAACTTTGGCTTCGAGGAACGTCAGCAGCGCCGGCTGCTGAAGGAAGAGGCGCGCGCGCTGTACCAAGCAGCCGACGATTTGGAGCGCTTTATGACCGATGACGTGCTCGACTCGGTGCAGGTTATCACCTGCACCCTGGTGGGCGCGGCCAACCGCAGCATCAGGCACTTTACCTTTGAGACTGTTTTCATCGACGAAGCTGCTCAGGCCCTGGAGCCCGGATGCTGGATACCGATTGCCAAGGGCGAGCGGGTGATCCTGGCTGGCGACCACCACCAGCTGCCCCCCACTGTCAAGAGCGAAAAAGCCGCCCGCGAGGGTCTGCGTGAGACCCTGTTTGAGAAGTGCATCAAACGCCACCCGACCACAGCGCGCATGCTCACGGTGCAGTACCGCATGCATGAGCACATCATGGGTTTTAGCTCCGAGCATTTCTACAACGGCCAGTTGGAGGCGCACCCCAGCGTGCGCCACGCCGACCTGGGTGCATTCGACATGAGTTTCGCGTCCGAACAGCCTGTAGAGTTTCTCGACACAGCCGGTTTTGGCTTCTCTGAAATCACCATTCCCGAAAGTCGCTCCACAGCCAACCCGGAAGAAGCCGACCTATTGCTCAAGCGGCTCACCCAATTGCTAGCGCTGCACACCCCAGCCGACGATGAGACAAAACGCCTCTCTATCGGCGTGATTGCGCCCTACCGTGCCCAGATCAACTATTTGAAAGACACCCTCGAGGAGAGCGCTGCGCTCAGCGGCTTGTTGCAAACCCGCATATTGAGCGTGGGCACGGTCGATTCGTTTCAGGGCCAGGAGCGCGACATCATTGCTATCTCACTGACGCGCAGCAATAACCACGGGGAAATCGGCTTTCTGGCGGACATTCGCCGCATGAACGTGGGCATGACCCGCGCTCGCCGCAAGCTGTTGCTGGTGGGGGATTCGTCTACGCTGAGTAGCCATCCCTTTTTCAAGGAACTGCTGGCCTACGTGAAGCGCATTGGCGGCTATCGCACAGCTTGGGAAATTGTGGACTAGCTGGGCGCAAGGGCTTGATTTACTTGGCTGAGCGCATGGCTTGCGCCAATTCCGCGTGACCTTGGCGGACCAATTCATCTGCTGCATGGAGGCGGTCGCGGTCTTCCCGGTTTTGGCTCAGCTTGGCTTTGCCCTCCATGCGGGTGATGGTGATCTCTATCCCCACAATCGCTTTGAGCATTCCGTCGATGAACTCGGGAGCGGAGTCGCCCATCTTCCAGGGCTTGGACTCTCTGACCTCGTGGGTGCGTGTCAGCCGGCCCACCACTCCGCGTACGAATTTCTCTTTGTCCTGCACCGCCAGTCGCCCGTGCACATGCACAACCTCATAGTTCCAGGTCGGCACCAAACGGTGTGTCTCGTGTTTGCTGGGATACCAGTTGGGGGAAACATAGCCCTCATCCGCGCGAAAAATCACCAGTACGTCTGCACCGTCTTTGGATTGCTGCCAGACAGGATTGGCCCGAGCCACATGGGCGGTGAGCACACCACGCTCGGCGTGGAGTTCAAACGGAATGTGGTTCGCATCCAGCCCCTCAGGCGTCATGGTGACCAGAACACCGAGCGGGTGCGCCTAGATGATCTTGTGCATGACGTCAGCGCTTTTGATGGCAAAGTGATCGGGGATGTACATGGTGTGAACTCGAATCCAAAGAACAAGAGGTACAAAATTCGGCAATAAGCGAAGATTCCCATCCCAGCATCCGGCAGCATATCAGCCAGTTGCTGTATTGAGCCGCCTTTCATTTTAGGTATCAAATAGGGCTTCAGCCCAATTTAAATATGCGCGAGTAGCTATTTTTTTGATAGCAATTCGCGCGACTGCATCCACTCAATTCCTGTCGCGATCCCGCGACCAAATAGCGGCGAAGGCCTTTAGCTTGGTCCATGGGCTTACGCGCTCTTCGGACAGCACATCCAGAAAATCTGACAAGCGCTTGGACTTGGCCATGGTGTACACCGTGAGCGCAGTCGTCACCACAAACACCACCGCAAACACCAGCACCTTGCGGGACACAGGGGCATCCGCCTCGGCCAACAGGTTCATGCCTAAAAAGCCAGTAGTGATGGTGCCTATCAGGCCCAGGATAGTGACCACTGTTAGGCGCACCACGGTGTTGGCTTGGCGGCGCAGGCTGTCAGCCTCTAGGTAGTTGTTCATGTCGGCAATGCGCTCTTTGACTTCGGCGTATAGCGGGTCCAACCCGAGGTGCTGCGCACACTTGGCAAACAGTGCGCGGGTCTGGGCTTGCTCCGAGATCTCGTGAAACCAATAGCGGTGGGTAAAGCGCAAAAAGCTGGCAAATGTGCTGCGGATGCTGCGCTTGAATGCGCGCACGCTGCCAGGGTCGCTGATGTTGAGGTTGCGCAACGTCTCAGCCAGCCGATCTGAAAACATCAAGAGCGCGGCCTTCTGAAAGTGCGCAATCAAAAACAGCAAGAAATGCTGGTGCCTGAACTGCGCCAACACACCCCGGTCCCGGCACGAGAAAAACTGGCTCATGGCATCGCCCACCACCACCAGCGAATGGCCGGTGCAGAGGTAGCGGGTGTGGGGCGCTGCACCACCGGCGGTCCAGAACCGGTCGTAGCAATAGCGCTCCTCAAAGTCCTGCAGATGGTCGTTGGCAAACGGCAGCGCAGCTTCGCCATCGGCACTGCCCGCACCGGTGACCAAGCCGAGGCGCACAAAATCGCTACGGCTCAGTGTCTGCGGGTCGTCTACGGCCAAGTAGCCCAGTAGGGGCATGCGGTAGTACTCGATCTGCCGGTAGCGCAATGCGCCCACCTGGTCCGAGTGGTCGCTCACCAGCGGCTGCAGCAGCCAATCCCAGTGGGCAGCAATGCGGGGCGCGCGGTGGCGGGCCACATGCGACATGAACAGATCGGGCTGGCCTGCATCCGACTGCGCAAGCACCTGGCCCTGAGCACCCAGCCACTCGGCCTGATGCAGGCAATGCTGTGCCTGCCCCTGCGTATCCCAGCCCGAGGGGTAGCCGCGGCCAAAGCGGTAAAGCAACTCTTGCGCGTGGGTGAGCGGCAGGTTATCGCCCGCCACCTCCACATTAAGCAGCACCAGGTCCAGATCCAAAAAGAAATACAGGTCGACGTGCACCACGCTCAGGGTCATGGGCTCAGCCCCGGGCCGCAACACCACCCGGACGGCGCTGACGTCGTGCCGGCGGAACACCCGCATGGGCGAGCCGTGCACCTGCCCTCCGCTTTTTGCATGACCCTCGCCATACAAAAAGCGCTGCACATAAGGCAAGAAAGTCACGAACTCGTTGTAGTGCCGCTCGTGGAAGTTGCAGGCGTCGCCGGTGTACTCGTCCACCACCTCGCGCCACGGACTGGCATCGCCCATGGCAGACAAGATTTCCCACGGTTTGGCGTGCCTGCCCTCGCCCCCCCGCACCGGCATCAGCCGCAAGGGCCACAACAAGATTTGACCGAAATGGCGAACGCGGTGGGGGGCTTCAGGCGTGTGCATGGCGGCCAGTATCGCACTGGCCGCTGCGGTTGAAAACCGGGCTTTAATCCGGAATCCAGAGGGCCGGCAAGCCGCCCAAAGGCTTCAGCAGTTGGGCCACCGCGCCGCTTTGTACCAGTTGAGTTGCATGCGCAATGTCAGGCGCCAGGTAGCGGTCCACATGGTGGGCAGCGATGTCCTTGCGCAGCAGGGCGTGCACCTCTTCCAGAATGGGCGAACTGGTCAGCGGGCGCAAAAACTCGATGCCTTGCGCGGCCGCCAGCAACTCAATCCCGAGGATGTGCGCGGTGTTGTGGATCATGTTTTGCAAACGGCGTGCCGCAAAGGTGGCCATGGACACATGGTCTTCCTGGTTGGCACTGGTGGGCAGGCTGTCCACGCTGGCGGGATGGGCCAGCGATTTGTTTTCAGACGCCAGTGCCGCGGCCGTGACGTGCGCAATCATGAAGCCGCTGTTCAGGCCCGCATCGGCGGTCAGGAAAGCCGGCAGGCGCGACACGCTGCTGTCGATCAACATGGCAATGCGGCGCTCGGCAATCGCGCCCACTTCGGCAATGGCCAGGGCCATGCCATCAGCCGCCAAAGCGACCGGCTCGGCATGGAAGTTGCCACCTGAAATCATGGCGCCGTCTTCAGGGAACACGAGCGGGTTGTCGGTGACGGCGTTCGCCTCAATCAGCAGCACGCGGGCCGCGTGGCGAAGTTGGTCCACACAAGCGCCCACCACCTGCGGCTGGCAGCGCAGGCAATACGGGTCTTGCACGCGGTCATCGCCCTCGGCGTGGCTGGCGCGTATGGCGCTGCCCTTGAGCAGTTCGCGGTAGTACTGGGCCACGTCGATCTGGCCCGGCTGGCCGCGCACCGCATGGATGCGCGGGTCAAATGGGCCGTCGCTGCCACGGGCAGCGTCCAACGTGAGTGCGCCAATCACCAGCGCGGCCTCAAGCACCGGCTCGAAGGCCAGCAGCCCGTGCAAGGCCAGCGCGGTGGACGTTTGGGTGCCGTTGATCAGGGCCAGGCCTTCTTTGGCTTCCAGCGTCAGTGGGGCAATGCCGGCGGCTTGCAGGGCTTGCAGGGCGGGCACGCGCACGCCGTCAACCAGCATGTCGCCTTCGCCCATCAGCGCCAGGGTCATGTGCGACAACGGCGCCAAATCGCCCGAGGCACCCACCGAGCCTTGCGAGGGCACGCAGGGCACCAAGCCCGCGTTGTGCACCGCCAAAATGGTGTCCATCACCACCTCGCGGCAGCCCGAGTAGCCGCGCGCCAGGCTGGCGGCCTTGGTGGCCATCATCAGCCGCATGATGGGAGCCGCCAGCGGCTCGCCCACGCCCACGCTGTGGCTGCGTATCAGGTTGCGCTGCAGAGTGTCGAGCTGGTCTTTGTCGATGCGCTTGTTGGCCAGCTTGCCGAAGCCGGTGTTCACGCCATAGACCGGCGCGTCGCCATCGGCTGCCGCCTTGACCAGCGCATGGGCGGCGCGGATGTTGACGCGCGCAGATTCGGGCAGGCTCAGCTGGCACACGCCGGCGTGGATGAGGCCGAGTTCGTCCAGCGTGATCTTGCCGGGGTTAAGGATGAGAGAAGTCATAGGTATGTCCGGAGTAAGTGTCTTTGTTCAGGGACACCGCAGAACCGGCTTTGCCGGGCTGCAGGTGTCGTCCCCTGGAGGGGAAGCGCCGAAGGCGCTCAGGGGTGTTTCTTAACTTTTCAGCATGGGCAGGTTCATACCTTGCTCGCGTGCGCATTGCTTTGCAATCTCATACCCGGCATCCGCATGGCGCATCACGCCGGTGCCGGGGTCGTTCCAGAGCACGCGCTCCAGGCGCTTGGCTGCTGCGTCTGTGCCGTCAGCCACGATGACCACGCCACTGTGCTGGCTGTAGCCCATGCCCACGCCGCCGCCGTGGTGCAGGCTCACCCATGTGGCGCCGCCAGCTGTGTTGAGCAGTGCGTTCAACAGAGGCCAGTCGCTCACCGCATCTGAGCCGTCTTGCATGCTTTCGGTCTCGCGGTTGGGTGATGCAACCGAGCCGCTGTCCAAATGGTCACGGCCAATGACGATGGGGGCTTTGAGCTCGCCGTTTTTCACCATCTCGTTAAACGCCAAGCCAGCGCGATGGCGCTCGCCCAGACCGATCCAGCAAATGCGTGCCGGCAGACCCTGGAAGGCAATGCGCTCACCGGCCATGTCCAGCCAGCGGTGCAGGTGAGCGTCTTCGGGGAACAGCTCTTTCATCTTGGCGTCCGTCTTGCGGATGTCTTCCGGGTCGCCACTCAGCGCCACCCATCGGAAGGGGCCCTTGCCACGGCAGAACAAGGGGCGCACGTAGGCAGGCACAAAGCCGGGGAAGTCAAACGCATTCTTCACGCCCTGGTCCAGCGCCACCTGGCGGATGTTGTTGCCGTAGTCCACGGTGGGAATGCCCATGGCCTGAAAGTCCAACATGGCTTGCACATGCACTGCGCAGCCTTGAGCAGCTGCCTGGCGCAGCGCGGCGTGTTGGGTGTCGTCCGCCTGCGCGGCCCGCCACTGCTCTACCGACCAGCCGGGTGGCAGGTAGCCGTACACCAGGTCGTGTGCAGAAGTTTGGTCTGTGACCATATCGGGGCGCGGGCCACCGGTGCGGGCGCGGCGCACCATCTCAGGCAACAGCTCAGCAGCATTGCCCAGCAGGGCGACCGACACGGCTTTGCCCTCAGCCGCATAGCGGGCCATGCGTTGCAGCGCGTCGTCCAGATCCGTGGCTTGCTCATCCACATAGTGGGTCTTGAGGCGGAAGTCGATACGGCTTTGCTGGCACTCAATGTTGAGGGAAGAGGCTCCGGCAAAGCTGGCTGCCAGTGGCTGTGCGCCGCCCATGCCGCCCAGGCCGGCCGTCAAAATCCATTTGCCCTGCAGATTGCCACCGAAGTGCTGCTTGCCGGCCTCTACAAAGGTTTCGTAAGTGCCCTGCACGATGCCCTGGCTGCCGATGTAAATCCAGCTGCCGGCCGTCATCTGGCCATACATCATCAGGCCTTTTTTATCCAGCTCGTGAAAGTGCTCCCAGGTAGCCCACTTGGGCACCAGGTTGGAGTTGGCAATCAACACGCGGGGCGCATCCGCATGGCTACGGAACACGCCCACCGGCTTGCCGCTTTGCACCAGTAGAGTTTCGTCCTCATTCAAGTTGCGCAGGCTCTT
This sequence comes from Rhodoferax potami, assembly GCF_032193805.1. Classification (NCBI taxonomy): domain Bacteria; kingdom Pseudomonadati; phylum Pseudomonadota; class Betaproteobacteria; order Burkholderiales; family Comamonadaceae; genus Rhodoferax; species Rhodoferax potami. Next base: position 598,235 of record NZ_JAVBIK010000001.1, read on the forward strand.
CAGGATGGCGTCAAAGCATTCCCAGTTACGTGCGGCCTTGCCGATGCCGCCATACACCACCAGCGCATCCGGGTCTTCTGCCACCTCAGGGTCCAGGTTGTTTTGCAGCATGCGATAGGCGGCCTCAATAAGCCAGTTCTTGCAATGCAGGGTGGTGCTATGGGGTGCGCGCACAGGCCGGACTTGGGAGAGAGCAGACATCTTCAAACTCGCTTTCAACAAAAATGCAATGTCGCGGAGTCTACTTGTCTAGACATGCCTATGCAACTACAATTTGCTGATGGTTTCTACCACCCTCCCCCCCTCAGGCGCTGCGGCGCCGTACACCCACGTCAAAAACTTTTTGATGGAAGGCCTCTCGCAAGGCCGCTGGACCCCAGGCAGCCAGATGCCCTCCGAGTCCGAGCTGGTGCAACAGTTCAAAGTCAGCCGTATGACGGTGGGACGCGCCATTCGCGAGTTGCAAGCCGAAGGCTTTGTGACCCGGGTGCAGGGCGTGGGCACCTTTGCTGCGCACCTGGCGCGGGTATCGTCCAACCTGACTATCAAGGACTTGCACGAAGAAATTGCAGCCCGCGGCCACCAGCACCAGGCACGGGTCGTGCTGTCACGCGAAGAGTTGGCAGTAGATGGCTTGGCTCAGCAGCTGGGCCTGCCGCTGGGGGCGCCGGTGTTTCACACCCTGATCGTGCACTCCGAGAACGGGGTGCCGCTGCAGTGCGAAGACCGCTACGTGAACCCCGCCTGCGCGCCCGACTATTTGAGCGTGGACTTCAGCCAGACCACGCCCACCCACTACCTGCTGGAAGTCGCCCCCCTGTGGGAGGCGCAGTACTCCATCGAAGCTGGCCCACCCAGCCCGCAAGAAGCGGAGTTGCTAGGCATCACCCCGCAGGACCCCTGCCTCATCATCGTGCGCCGCACCATGAACCGCGATGTGCCCATCACCCTGGCGCGTCTGGTGCACCCTGGCACCCGCTACCAGATTCAAGGCCAGTTCAAGCCATGACGCTGCAAATCATCCACGCGCAGGAATGCGCACCCCAGCCTTGGCGCAACGGTGGCGGCCAGACCCGCGAGCTACTGGTGTGGCCGCCCGAGGGCGAATGGCAGCTGCGCATCAGCCGGGCCGACATTGCGGCGGACGGCCCTTTCTCTGCTTTCCCCGGTGTGCAGCGCTGGTTTGCCGTGTTGGAGGGCGCAGGAGTTGCGTTGGCGCTACCCGTGCCGCAAACACTGCGTGCCGGCGATGCGCCGCTGGCGTTTGACGGCGCTGCAGCGCCCGGCTGCCGCCTGCTGAAAGGCCCCACCCAAGACCTGAACCTGATGGTGCGGCAAGACCGAGGCTTTATGCAGATAGTCATTGCGGGGCAACCTTGGCACAGCCTGCTCGCCATGCGCGGCCTTTACAGCACCGGCGCCGGCACATGGAGCAACGGCGCACGCCAAGTGCAAATTAGCGCCCACACCCTGCTGTGGGACGAGTCGCCCAACACCGCCCCGTGGACGTTTACCCCGGACACCTGCGCAGAGCCCACGCACGGCGCACCGGCCTACTGGCTGGGCTTTACCCCACACACATCGGATGGAGCCACACCATGAGCCTTACCCACACCGGCACCACACTTTGGCACCACGCCCGCATCGCCAGCTTGCATGGCAACGAACCCTGGGGGTGGCTGGAAGACGGCGCCATGCTGACCCGTGAGGCGCACATCGTCTGGTGCGGCCCGCGGTCTAAGCTGCCTGCCGAGCACACGCACAGCATCACACGCGAGGTGGACCTAGATGGCGCCTTGGTCACGCCCGGGCTGGTGGACTGTCACACCCACTTGGTGTACGGCGGCGATCGTGCCGCCGAATTTGAGATGCGCCTGCAAGGTGCCAGCTACGCGCAAATTGCGCAGGCTGGTGGCGGCATACGCTCCAGCGTGGCCGCCACCCGTGCCGCCAGCGAGGCAACGCTGTTGGCCAGCGCCACCCGCCGCGCCCGCAGCTTGATAGCCGAGGGAGTGACCACGATTGAAATCAAGTCCGGCTACGGTTTGAGCCTGGAGAACGAGGCCCGCTGTCTGCATGTGGCACGCACCTTGGGCGAGCGCCTGCCCTTGAGCGTGCGCACCACCTACCTGGGCGCCCACGCCGTACCGCCCGAATTTTCCGGCCGCAACGACGACTATGTGGACGCCGTCTGCGCCTGGATGCCCGAGCTGCATTCCCGAGGGCTGGTGGACGCTGTCGACGCATTCTGCGAAACCATAGGCTTCACCCCTGCCCAAACGCGCCGCGTGTTTGAGGCGGCACGGGCCTTGGGGCTACCCGTCAAGCTGCACGCCGAGCAGCTCAGCGACCAGGGCGGCGCGGCACTGGCGGCAGAGTTCGGCGCCCTCTCGTGCGACCACCTGGAGCACCTGAGCGAGGCCGGCATACGCGCCATGCAAGCCGCCGGCACCGTGGCTGTGCTGCTGCCCGGCGCTTACTACTTCTTGCGCGAGACCAAGCTGCCACCCATAGATGCACTGCGCGCCCATGGCGTGCCCATGGCAATCGCCACCGACCACAACCCCGGCACTTCGCCCGGCTTGTCCATGCTGCTCATGCTCAACATGGCCTGCACCTTGTTCCGTCTGACACCCGAAGAAGCCCTGCGCGGCGCCACGGTGCACGGTGCACGGGCCTTGGGCCTGCACGACCGGGGCACCCTGGCCGCCGGCCAGCGGGCCGACTTCTGTGTGTGGGACCTGGACCACCCCCGCGAATTGGCCTACTGGTTCGGCCACAACCCTTGCCGCCGCACCATCGTGGGCGGACTGGAGCGCACCCTGTGACACAAGTTAACCCCCAACCCATCCACCACCCCACCTACACCCTCTCGCCCGGCAGCAGCCCGCTGCTGGTGAGTTTTCCGCATGTGGGCACCGACATCCCCGACGCCATTCGCAGCCGCCTGGTGCCCCGCGCACAAAAGGTAGAAGACACAGACTGGCACCTCGAAGCGCTGTATGCCTTTGTCCGCGACATGGGTGCCAGCACCATCGTTCCGCGCCATGCACGCTATGTGGTGGACCTGAACCGTCCGCCCGAAAACGCGCCCATGTACCCCGGCGTGAACAACACCGAGCTGTGCCCCACCCGCTTCTTTAGTGGCGAGCCGCTGTACCTGCCCGGTCAAGAGCCCACCGAATCTGAAGTCGCCCAGCGCGTGACGGACTATTGGCGCCCCTATCACGACGAGCTAAGCGGCGAGCTGCAGCGCCTGCGCACGCTACATGGCCACGCGGTGCTGTTTGATGCGCACAGCATCTGCTCGGTGCTGCCCTGGCTGTTTGAGGGCCGCCTGCCGGATCTGAACCTTGGCACCGTAAATGGCACTAGCGCCTCACCAGCTCTGCGCGAGCTGCTATCAAAAGTATTGCAAAACCAATCAGAGTTTACGCAGGTGGTGGATGGCCGCTTCAAAGGCGGCTACATCACTCGCAACTACGGCCGCCCCGCAGAACAGGTGCACGCAATCCAACTCGAAATGTGCTGGCGTTGCTACATGGCGGAGGAGCCGCCCTACGCCCTCGCACCCGACCGCGCAGCCCGTGTGTTGCCCGTGTTACAGGCGCTGGTGCGTACCATGACCGACTGGAGGCCCGCATGAGCGAGCACGTTTTCTGGGCGCCGCAGGCCTGGGTGAATGGCCGCTGGGAACCCGATGTTTGCCTGGAAGTTGATGCACGCGGCCACTGGGCGGCCATCACCCCCGGCATCACTCCGCCACCGGCCCACGCCACCGTGCTCAGAGGCCCGGTGTTACCTGGCATGGTCAATGCACACAGCCACGCCTTCCAGCGCGCATTTGCCGGGCTCGCCGAGCGGCGTGAATCCGCGGCAGATGACTTCTGGTCCTGGCGTGACCGCATGTACGGTGTGGCCCTGCGCATCACCCCGGCGCAGCTGCGCGCCGTGGCGGCTCAGCTCTATGTAGAGCTGCTGCAAGGCGGCTACACGCAGGTGTGTGAGTTTCATTACCTGCACCACCAGGAAGACGGCCAGCCCTATGCCGACGAGGCCACCATGGCGTGGGCGGTGGCCGATGCAGCCCGCGACGCGGGCATGGGCCTCACCGTATTGCCCGTGCTGTACGAACGCGCCGGCTTTGCACAACCCGCACTGCGGCCTGACCAGCGCCGCTTTGCCGGCACCCCCGAGTTCATCGCACGCCTTCACCGCAAAGTGCAGGCGGCGGGGCGCCCCCTGGTGAATGCGGGAGTTTCCATTCACTCGCTGCGCGCGGCCTCGGCCGAATCCATCGCGGCATTGTTGGCCCAGGTCGGTGATGCGGACGTGCCCATCCACATCCATGTTGCGGAGCAAATGCAAGAGGTGCGCGACTGTGTGTCGGCCACCGGCTTGCGCCCTATTGCTTGGCTGGCGGAGCACCAAACAATGGATGCCCGCTGGCAACTGGTACACGCCACGCACACCGAGCAGGCCGAAATTGATGCGGTAGCCCGCAGTGGCGCAGGCATTGTGATTTGCCCCAGCACCGAGGGCAACCTCGGCGATGGCTTTGCCGATCTGCCCGCGTGGCTCTCAGCCGGGGTGCCCATGGCAGTGGGCTCAGACAGCCATGTAAGCCGCCAATGGGCGGAGGAATTGCGCTGGCTCGAATACGGCCAACGCCTGCGCCTGCAACAGCGCAACGTGGCCGCCCTCCCCGGGCATCAGCCTTCCACAGCCGCGCGCTTGTTGGACCAAGCAATCAGCAGCGGCGCTGCAGCATCAGGCTTCAAGCAATGGGGCCTGCAGACAGGTGCAAGGGCGGACATGGTGGTGCTCGATGTGAGCACCCCGGGTTTGCTCGGCATTCCGCACACACACACGCTGGATGCACTGGTGTTCGCCTGCAATCATGCGGCGATCGATGAGGTCTATGTGGCGGGTAAGCGGAAGGTCAGCGGCGGACTCCACCATGAACAACCAGTGATTGCAGAAAAATTCAAATCCACTATGCTGGAGCTGCTGGGATAATAAAGATCAGGTTACTTCGTTGGGTCGGGAGCTTCAGCAAATCTAACGTAGGAGTCAGAAATGGGTTTTTTGAACCGGTGGAGCGTCAAAGCGCGGCTAAGTTTCGGTTACGCGGTCATGACCCTCATCGTGGTCTTGATTGCAGCAGAGGGCCTGATTGCCCTCTCCAATGCCAAGTCAGAGTTCGAGCGACAGGTATTCCAGCTCAACAAGCTCACCCAGCTCAGCAACCAAACCCTCGACGCCACCAATGCCCGCGCAGTAGGTGCGCGCAACCTGGTGATCAGCGCGTCCCAAGCCGGTATTGAGCGTGACAAGGCGGCGATTGAAAAGGCGCATGCAGCCGTTCAAAAGCATATTGCAGACATTGACAGCATGCTCGCCCAGGACAACTTCAAGGGCTCTGAACTCGCCCGTGCCTTTGAAGCCGTGAAGAAAACCGAGGCCGTGTACGGCCCGGTCGCGCTGGAGATCACCGCGTTGGGTGTAGCCGGCAAGCGTGAGGAGGCGATTGCAGGCATCAACGCCAAATGCCGTCCCTTGCTGGACCAGTTGCTGGCTGACCTCCACGAATTCGGCAAACTCACGGAGGCTGCGGGCCAGGCCAACGTGGTGGAGTCAGAGCGTGATTTTGGAGTCTTGCGCAACACCTTGATCGTGCTCACTCTTCTGGGCTTGGCCATTGCCATCACCATGGGCGTGAGCACCACTCGTTCCATCACACGCCCCCTGCTCACCGCCCGCGCGGCTGCGAAATCATTTGCCCATGGCGACCTGAGCACCGCACTTGTGGCAGAGGGCAGAGACGAAGTCGCACAACTCGTGAATTCGCTGGAGGCGATGCGGCAAGAGCTGTCCGGCATCGTGGCTACAGTGCGTCAGAGCGCTGAAACTGTCTCCAATGCGAGCTCGGAGATCGCCACTGGCAACCACGATTTGTCCGGCCGCACCGAAAGCCAAGCCAGTGCCTTGGAGCAAACATCGGCGAGCATGGAAGAGGTCAACTCTTCCATCCGCCAGAACGCCGACAACTCCCAACAGGCCAGACAATTGGTGGCTGATGCCTCTCAAATTGCCTCGCAAGGCGGCAGCACGGTGACCGAGGTGGTCAATACCATGCGGGGCATCAGCGACAGCTCCAAGCGGATTTCAGACATCACCAGCATCATTGACGGCATCGCCTTCCAGACCAACATCCTCGCGCTCAATGCCGCGGTAGAAGCTGCCCGGGCAGGCGAACAAGGCCGGGGTTTTGCGGTGGTGGCCAGTGAGGTGCGTACCCTGGCCAGCCGGTCGGCAGAAGCGGCCAAAGAAATCAAAAAGCTCATCGGTGACAACGTGCAACGAATCGAGCAAGGCGGGGTTCAGGCCGAGCGCGCGGGCGCCATCATGTCTGAGGTGGTCAGCAGCATCAATGGCCTCAACACCGTGATTACCGAGATCTCGATGGCCAGCCGCGAGCAAAGCGACGGGGTTGCCCAGATTGATGTAGCGATCCAGCAAATGGACCAGGTCACGCAACAAAATGCCGCCTTGGTCGAAGAAATGGCCGCCGCTGCCAGCAGCCTGAGCAGCCAATCCCGCGATTTGGTGCAAGTCGTCGCTCGCTTCAAGCTCAATCCGCTCGACGCACAGAGCCTGTCCATCGGCCATGCCGGAAGCCCCGGCATGCTGGCACTGCAGTACTAGCCCAGGAAACGCAGCATCCCGTAGAGGGACAAAGCGCCGCACACCGCGAGCATGCCCGTTTTAACTGCGCGGCTGCTCGACAGTGCGCCGGCAACGCTCAGTACCAGAATGGCGATAAAGATAAAGCTCGTTTTCATGGCCGGGATGCTAACGCGTAGCCGTACAGCCACGGCAAATCCAGGAGTTTTTCTCCCAACAAGCCCATCGCCGCATCGCGCGCAAGGCGCATAGGCCCTGTGAGGTGAAAAACCTGGCCGTTGCGTATGGCCCGCGCTTGCACCCGCGCGTTACGCTGCCAGCGCGCCGCAGCATAGTGCGCCAGTGCTGCCGGTGTATCGCCCTGCAGAGCTTGTAACGATGCGGCGAGCTGCTGCGCGTCTTCAATCGCCATCCCCGCGCCTTGGGCGAGATAGGGGCGCATCGGATGGGCCGCATCCCCCAGCAAAGCACAGCGGCCGAGCGCCATCTCACGAGCACTGCGCATCGGAGGGCGGTCACTGAGCGCCCACAAGCGCCAGTCATCAATCGCGTGCACCAGATCCAGCAGCGGGCCACCCGCGTTGGCCAAACGCACCCGCAGTTCGCCGGCATTGGCGGTGTGATCCCATGCCGTGGGGTCGCCAGCCAACGCACCGTGAACGATCACCACCACATTCAGCCACTCACCCCCACGGACCGGGTACTGGACGGCATGAAATTGCGGCCCCATCCACGCGGTAACGACCTGGGATCGGATCGCCGGGGGCAGCGAACTTTGCAACACCATCGCCCTGAACGCCAGGTGCCCCGTGACACGCGGTGCACCATCCCCCATCAGTTGGCGGCGCAGCGCGCTCCACACACCATCGGCGCCCACCACACAGTCGGCCTCCAGCTCCTGGCCCTCCTGAGTGATCAAGCGCACCTGCTCTTCATGGCGCGCAAGACTGGCAACCCGGGTGTTGAGCGCAATATCAACCGCACCGGTGCGCACAACCGCCTCGCGCAATAAAGCGTGCAAATCCTGCCGGGCGATAGTGGCGTAAGGGGCGCCATAACGTGCCAACGCCTGAGTCCCCAGCGGCAAGGTGCCCAACAAGCGGGCGCTCATGGCGCTGCGCACCTCCAGCCGCTCCGGAAAAACAGCCACCTGAGACAGCTCTTGTTGCAAGCCCCAGCCATGTAACACGCGAGTGACATTCGGGCCCAGTTGCACACCAGCCCCGACTTCGCCAAACGCAGGTGCCTGCTCGAGTAGCCGCAGCCCTCCCTGCCCCTGCCCTGAGAAAACGCCTTGCCGGCTGCACGCCAATGCCGCAGCCAAGCCGCCGATGCCTCCCCCCACGATCACCATGTTGTGCTTCATAGGCCTGAATTCTGCCGTGCGGCCCACGCACAAAGGCTGCGCCAGCGCAAATTACCCCTCACTTCGCGCCTGCACCTTGCGATGGCTGCCATGCAGATGCCCCGAGGGTGGAGCACCTGCCGACTGCACCGCGAGCCCTTCCAAAATCCCACAGTGCGCAGTGTCCAGCACTCCGATGCACTGGGCCCGCAACGCCTTGAGCTGCTTTTCCAGCGCCCGCAATTCACGGATACGCTGGGCCACATGGCCGATGTGGGCGTCCAATAAGGCGTTGACGCTGGCGCAGTTATCGCCCGGCGCATCCTGAAACGCCAGCAGCGCGCGGATCTCGTCTAGGCTCATGTCGAGGCTGCGGCAGTGGCGCACAAACTGCAGGCGCTGGGTGTGGGCGTCCGAGTAATGGCGGTAGTTGGCATCGGTGCGGGCAGCAGCGGGCAGCAAACCCTCGCGCTCGTAGTAGCGGATGGTTTCCACCGGGGTGGAGGTGGCCTTGGCCAAATCGCCGATTTTCATGGTGCGCCTCGCAATAACCTTGTTGCAGTGTAGCGCTTGACCCTGAAGTGGCTACAGGGTTTCCAATGGCAACATTGAAAGGAAACGCCATGTCTCACGCTTGCGAACACCACACCCCTGCTGCCGGCAGCATTAGCAATCTCGCCCGCTACCGCCGGGTCTTGTGGACAGCCCTGTGGATCAACGCCGCCATGTTCGGCGTAGAGCTGTTCAGCGGCTGGCACTCGGGCTCGCTGTCCCTTTTGGCAGACTCGATTGACTTTGCGGGCGATGCGCTGAACTATGGGGTGTCTCTGGCCGTGCTGTCGGCCGCCCTGGCTTGGCGGGCCCGCGCGGCCGTGGTCAAGGCGCTATGCATGATGGGCTTTGGCACCCTGATATTGGGCCGCGCCATCTGGAGCCTGTACACCGGCACCGTGCCCGATGCCACCACCATGGGGGTAGTCGGCCTGCTGGCACTTGTGGCCAACGTAGCGGTCGCTTGGATGCTCTATGCCTTCCGCGAAGGCGATGCCAATATGCGCAGCGTGTGGTTGTGCTCGCGCAACGACGCCATCGGCAATGTGCTGGTCATGCTGGCTGCAGCAGGGGTACTCGGTACCGGCAGCGGCTGGCCGGATTTGCTGGTGGCCGCCGGCATGGCTGCGCTGGCCCTGCAAGGCGGCTGGCAGGTGATGCGCCAGGCCCGGCAAGAACTTGCGGGTCAACTGGCGGCTGCCGCAACGAGCTGTGGCGATAACCACCACGGTCACTCTCACTGAACACCAGGGGCGGCTCCTCGCAGCGTTTTGCCGCCCCTGTATCGCCTTAGTTGGCGACAGTAAAGCGCTTCTGGATGTGCTTAGGCGTTTCCAGCTCATCCACGATGGCCACCGCCAGGTCATCGACCGAAATGCTGCCGGGCGCTCCGCCTTCAGCCCACAGGGGCTCATCGGCACCCACGCGGTATTGGCCGGTGCGCACGCCGGGATTCAGCAAGATGGGGGGCGACACAAAAGACCAATCCAGAGCCGATTCTTGTTGGATCAGGTTCAAGGCATCGCGGGCGGCAGAGGCTGCCACTTTGATCTCGGCGGGGAACTCAGTGGTATCCACCAGCTGCACGCCAGGTGCCACAAACAGGCTACCCGCACCGCCCACCATCAAGAAGCGCTTCACGCCGGACTGCTTGACGCCGTCAAAAATGGCGCGGGTAGCTTGCAAAAAGATTTCGCCGATACGTGGTTCCGTCCAGCCAGGGTTGTAAGCGCTGACCACCGCGTCATGGCCTGCAGCAGCCTGAGCGACTTGGGCAACATCCAATGCGTCAGCCGCAACTACGGTCAAGCCGGGTTGGGCAGCCAGCTTAGCCGGATTACGGGCCAGCACGGTCACTTGGTGACCACGACTCAGCAACTCGGCCAACAAAGGGGTGCCAACAAAACCAGTGGCGCCAATCAATGCAATCTTCATAAAAACTCCTGTTTCAAGGTGGTTAAGCAATGGCGTTAGTGTGATTGCTTCACGAAAACCTGAATAGACGGTAAATTTCGCTTTTACCGTGAAGTAAAACTTAACAATCAGATATGGACCAACTCAAACGCATGGCCGTGTTCGCCGAAGTGGTCGCTGCCGGCAGCCTTAGTGGCGCAGCCCGCCAGCTCGGCATGACGCCCTCCGCTGTCAGCCAGCACCTGCGCCAGCTGGAAGACGCACTGGGCCTGGCCCTGCTCCACCGGTCCACCCGCAAGCTGACGCTGACAGAGGCCGGCGCCCGCTATGTAGAGGGCTGTACCGCCATGGTGGCTGCGGCCCGCGCTGCGGACCAGGCGCTGGTGCTGCACCGGGACGAGCCCGAGGGTGAGCTGCGCATCACTGCCCCCATCGGCATGGGGGCCTTGCTGGCGCAAGTCTTATTGCCGCTGAAGGACCATGCCAAGTTGCACATCAGCCTCTTGCTGGACGATGCAGTGCTGGACCTGATTGAAGACCGGGTGGACATTGCGCTGCGCACCGGCAGCCTGCCGGACTCCAGAATGGTGTCGCGCCGGCTGGGCGTGATGGAAGCCCAAATGTGCGCCTCCCCCGCCTACCTGGCGCAGCACGGCTGGCCCCAACACCCGCGTGACCTTGCACACCATGCCTGGCTGGGCGGGCGCCCGTCAGGCAATGGCGAAGAAACCTTGGTGCTGCAGGGACCGGGTGGGGAGACAGAGCGCGTGCAGGTGACAGGCCGGGTGCGCGCCTCGCAAGTCACCGTGCTGCACTCCTTGTGCGTAGCGGGCTGGGGCATCAGCGTCACGGTGACCGAAGACGACCGCCGTGCCATGGCCGACGGCCGCCTGGTACAGGTGCTACCCGACTGGAAGCTGCCCGAATTCGTGATTTATGCCGTCACCCCGCGACGGGGCGAGCAGCCTGCCAAAGTGCGGCATGCGCTCACCCTGCTGGCGGATTACTTCGGCAAGCTCACCGGCTGAGGGCCCAGCAACTGCCGCAACACAAAGGGCAGAATGCCGCCGGCGCGGTAGTAGTCCACCTCCACCGGGGTGTCTATGCGCAGCAGCAAGGTGTGGCGAGTCTGGGTGCCGTCTGCCCGGGTCACCAGCAGCTGCGCCTCGCTTTGCGGTGTGAGGTCGGCATCGGGGATGATGCTGATGGTCTCGTTTCCGGTCAGCCCCAGGCTCTTCCAGCTCTCACCGGCCTTGAACTGCAGCGGCAGCACGCCCATGCCCACGAGGTTGGAGCGGTGAATGCGCTCAAAGCTTTGCGCCACGACGGCCTTGATACCCAGCAATTGCGTGCCCTTGGCCGCCCAGTCGCGGCTGGAGCCGGTGCCGTACTCTTCGCCGGCAAACACCACGGTGGGGATGCCGGCCGCCTGGTAGCGGGTGGCGGCGTCAAAGATGGAGAGCTTTTCTACTTCACCTGCAGCGCCCTGGTACAGGGTGACACCGCCCTCTTCCCTCGAACCATCCCCTTGGGGCGGCACCATCAAGTTCTTGATGCGCACATTGGCGAAGGTGCCACGCACCATCACCTCGTGGTTGCCGCGGCGCGCGCCGTAGGAGTTGAAGTCCGCCTTTTGCACGCCGTTCGCCAGCAACCACTGGCCGGCGGGCGAGCTCTCTTTGATGTTGCCCGCAGGCGAGATATGGTCGGTAGTGATCGAGTCGCCAAACAGCGCCATGATGCGAGCGCCCTGCACCGCCTCTGCCGACACTTTGGAACCTTTTGTGCCAATTTGGCTTTTAGCGCCCGTGGAATATGCGCGAGCAGCTCCTTTTTCCATAGCAAAGGCGTCAAAGAACGGCGGCTTGGCGATGTAGGTGCTGGCCGGCCAGGTGTAGGTCTGGCCGCTCACGCCCTTGATTTTTTCCCACAGCTTACCCGGCTCTGACTTCACCTTGGCGTAGTTGGCGCGGAAGGCTTTGCCGTTCATCGCAAATTTGAGCAGCTTGTAGATTTCGTCGCTGCTGGGCCAAATGTCACCGAGGTACACGTCCTTGCCACCCTTGCCCTGTCCCACCGGCTGGGTCATCAGGTCGCGGGTCACGTTGCCGGCAATCGCATAGGCCACCACCAGTGGCGGGCTGGCCAGAAAGTTGGCCTTGAGGTTGGGGTGAATGCGCGCTTCGAAGTTGCGGTTGCCCGACAGCACTGCAGCACAGACCAAATCGTTCTCGGTGATCACCGCGTTGAGCTCGGGCGCCAGGTCGCCAGCATTGCCGATGCAGGTGGTGCAGCCGTAGCCCGCCAGCGAAAAGCCCAGCTTCTCCAGGTAAGGCAAGAGGCCGGTTTCCTGCAGATATTCGGTCACGATGCGCGAGCCGGGGGCTAGGCTGGTTTTGATGTGCGGTGCCACCGTCAACCCCGCCTTGACCGCCTTTTTGGCGAGCAGGCCAGCGGCCAGCAAGACGCTGGGGTTGCTGGTGTTGGTGCAGCTGGTGATGGCGGCAATCAGCACATCACCGTTTTGCACCAGCAGCGGCGTGGGCTCCGCCTTGCCATTTTTGGCGGGTTTGTCTGCAGCCACAGCCAAAGGCGCGGGGTACAGCGTGTGCAGGGTGGCTGCGTCTTTGTTGAAGCCGTTGGCCGTGCCCGGCAGGCTGAACAGCTCGGTGAACTTGTCCGCCACATGGCCCAGCTCAATGCGGTCTTGCGGGCGCTTGGGCCGGCCAGGCTGGGGGTCACGTCCCGCAGGTCAAGCTTGACCACTCGCGTGTAAGCGATGTCTTTCATCTCGGCCGATGCACTCTTGCCACCCGGCACGCCAAACAGTCCTTGAGCGCGGAAGTAGGCTTCAAACGCCTCAATCTCGGCTTTGGTGCGGCCCGTGCCCTTGAAGTAGTCCAAGGTGCGCTCATCCACCGGAAAGAAGCCCATGGTCGCGCCGTACTCGGGCGCCATATTGGCAATGGTGGCGCGGTCCGGCAGGGCCAGGTTTTCGGTACCTTCGCCAAAAAACTCCACAAAACTGCCTACCACTTTTTCGCGGCGCAGCATCTCGGTCACCCGCAGCACCAGGTCGGTGGCGGTCACGCCCTCGCACAGCGCGCCGGTGAGCTCAAAGCCCACCACGTCCGGCGTCAAAAAGTACACGGGCTGGCCCAGCATGGCGGCCTCGGCTTCGATGCCGCCCACGCCCCAGCCCACCACACCGATGCCGTTGATCATGGTGGTGTGGCTGTCGGTACCCACCAGGGTGTCGGGGTAATAGATGGGCGCTTGCTTGCTGCCGTCCGCCGCGCGGGGCTGCTTGGCCTTGTGCACGCCGCGCGCCAGAAACTCCAGGTTCACCTGGTGCACGATGCCAAAGCCCGGCGGCACCACGCCAAAGGTGTCAAAGGCCTGCATGCCCCACTTCATGAATTCGTAGCGCTCGCGGTTGCGCTGGAATTCCAGCTTCATGTTCAGGTCCAGTGAGTTTTTGTGGCCGTAGTCATCGACCATGATGGAGTGGTCCACCACCAAGTCCACCGGCACCAGCGGCTCAATCCGGGCCGGGTCCGCACCCAGCGCGGCGGCGGTGCTGCGCATGGCGGCCAGGTCGGCCAGCAGGGGCACGCCGGTAAAGTCCTGCAGCACCACTCGGCTCACCACAAACGGAATTTCAGCGGTGCGCTCGGCCTGGGGCTGCCAGTTGGCCAACTGGGCCACATGGGAAGGCGTGAGCTTGCGGCCATCGCAGTTGCGCAGCACGCTCTCCAGCACGATGCGCAAGGACAGTGGCAGGCGGCGTATGTTGGGAAACTGCCGCGCCAAGTGCGGCAAGGAGTAAAGCTGCCCGGCTTTGCCGGAAGCTGTTTCAAAAGGCCGGAGGGTGGATGCGAATGCGTGTGGCACTAAAGGCTCCCCATGGACATGAAAAGTCCATTCTGGCAGTAGCCCAATGACTCTTCAATGACAAGTGGCTTTGACTACGCCGCGTCAAGGTCCACCGGCCAGTCTGTGGGCTTGCCCTGCGCATTCACAGGCAATATGGGCCCGAAGGTCCAGTGCACCGGCCGCGCAGCAGGCGCCAGGTGCTGGCGGCACCAAACCGCGAGCGCATCCCGCAAGGCAGCATCTCCCGAGGCCGGGTCCGCCGGAACCACAAAGGCTTTGATACGCGGTGTGCCCGCAAACGGGTGCAAACGCAGCGCCACCGCCTGCACCGCCAGGTGCCCCTGCAGCTTAGCTTGCAGCTGCACCAAATCCACATTCACCCCGCCCACTTGCACCGTGGCATCGAGCCGCGGGCCGGGCACAAAGCAGCCATCCGCCTGCCAAATCAGTGCGTCCTGCAGGGCAACTCGGGCGGTACTGCCATCGGCATGGGTGCGCTGCAGGTGGTGCGGTGCATCTGCCACACGCTGCCAGAACCCATGGAGTTGAAACGCGGCCATGCCGGCACCCGAGGCCCGCCAGCCTATGCCCGCTGTCTCGCTGCTACCGTAAATCTGCAAAAACTCTTGCAGGCCGGCCGCCAGCGCAGCCTGCGCTACGTCTTCGGGGCACGGTGCGGTGGAGCTGACCCCCACCACGCCATCAGGAAAGCGGGGCGACGACCGCAGCGCAGCGCGCCACCAGTCGGGGTATGCCACCACCAAATCCACCGGCTGCAACGACCTCTCCAGCCCCAGCGGTGCGCGCCCCTGCAGGTTCACAACTGGCACCGGCTGCTCGCGCACGATGCGTGGCAACAGCACCGTGAATAAAAAACCATAAATGTGGTGGCTGCGCACCGCAGAGACCACGCGCTGAATCGGCAGCTGCAGCGTGGCCAGCACTGCGGCCATGGCCTGCATTTCCTGCACCAAGTCACCGAACGCATGCACACAACTCTTGGGGGTGCCGGTGCTCCCCGAGGTACGAAAGCGCATGGGCATGCGGGCACCGCTGTGGGCATAAGCAGCTTCCATGGCACTGGCGAGCACTTGTGCCCAGCCATGCCAGGTGGTGTGCTCGTGCAGGGTGTCGACCATGTCGGGCGTTTGCGCGGGCAAGGCATCAGCAAACGCGGCAAAGAGCGACATCATTTCCAGCGAGTCCGCCTGCAGGTCGCGCACCAGATGGATATCGCCTTGGGTAGCAGCTGGCCATGCCCAGCCAGAGGGGCGGAGCAAAGCCATTTCGGACTGCAACAGATCAGCGACAAAGCGCCGCACCACCGCAGGTTCACGCCACCACAAAAGGGCCTCGCCAGTGGCCATGGGCTTTAGCGGATCCAGGCGGCTTGCAAGCGCTTGAGCCGCCAGGCGCCAGAGGCGTCGGTGATCACCACCATCAAGGTATCCGGGTCGGCCGGCAGCCGCATGACGGTCACGCCGAGCGCAATCGGCGCGTCTTTGGCGGCCTTGTTTTCCGGCAGCAACATCTGGAAATCTTCACACAGGATGACGTCTTTGGAGTCTGGAAACTCCTGCACCAGCATGCGCAGGTCTTTGGACACTTTGTCGAAGATGTCAAAGATGTTGAACTCCACATCGTGCATGCCGATGGCATTCAGCAACTGCGAAGCCATGGGGTTCATCAAGACGATTTCGCCTGAAAAACGGGCCCGCACCAGGCCGATGGGTGCGAGGTGCAAAAACTGCAACAGCGCGCTGTATTCAAGCTGCAGTTGCGCGGCGTCCAAGCCGCTGTCGGGGTCTTGGCCGAGTTCCATGACTCAGGCCTTGGCAGGTGCTGGCGTGCGCAACACCAGAATAAACCGCAAACCCTGGTCCGGCTGCGCCAATAGGCGGATCTGGACCCGTGTAGGCCGCATCCGGAAGGTCAGCACATAAGGCATGGTTTCGTCGAGTGCCTCACTGGCAGCGGCAGCATCCTCGAAGCGGGTGGCGACCAGGTAGTTGTTGAAGCAGGGCGCGAGTTCCACGAACACATGCTGGCCGATGACGGTCTTGGGGTCGAACATGGCCGCCTTGGATTCATAGGCGTTGTAGCGCTGGATATGGCCGCTGGCGTCGAAGCCGATCACACCAAAGGGCAAGGCATCGAGGTCCTCCGCCGGCACATCGCTCAACAGGGCGCAGAGTCCGGGAGTATCAAAATCCAATAAATCGTTATTCATACTTTCCCCCAAGAAACACAAAAACTGTTTAAGCAGCCATCACATCCTAGCACTCCAGCGTTATGAATCTCCTGACTTTTGCTCCCACGACAGCACGCCTCCTGTCGCGTGGGTTCTGGACAAGCAGGCTCGGTGCAGCAATAAAGCTCCATTCGCAACCGAAAGCACCAGAACCATGAGCGAGACAAGCCACCCCGTGCACACCCATCACCGTATCTGCCCCCTGTGCGAGGCCTGCTGCGGGCTGGAAATCAAGGTCCAGGACCAAAAAGTCATCAGCATCCGCGGCCACGAGGCCGATGTGCTGAGCCGCGGCTACATCTGCCCCAAGGCGATTGCCCTCAAAGACCTGCATGAAGACCCGGACCGCCTGCGCACCCCGCTGATCAAGCGCAACGGCAAACACGAGCCCGCGACCTGGGACGAGGCCTTTGCCGAGATTGAGAAGCGCCTGCCGCCGCTCATGGCCGCGCATGGCAAACACGCTGTGGCCATGGCCGTGGGCAACCCCTCTGCCCACAAGATCGGCCTGCTCACCTACTTCGGCAAGCTGGCGCGCGCCATCGGCAGCCGCAACGTGTTTTCTGCTTCCACGCTGGACCAGATGCCCAAGCAACTGGCCAGCGGCCTGATGTTCGGCCACTGGCTTTCCACCGCACTGCCCGACATCAGCCGCACCGATTTGCTGGTGGTGATTGGGGCCAACCCGCTGGCCAGCAACGGCAGCATGTGGACGGTGCCCGACTTCAAGGGCAAAGCCAAAGCGCTGCAAGCCCGGGGCGGCCAGCTCATCGTGATCGACCCGCGTCGCACCGAAACAGCCGCCGTGGCCGACGCGCACCATTTCATCCGCCCCGGGGCCGACGTGTTTTTGCTGGCGGCCATGGTGCAGGTGCTGTTTGCCGAAAACCTGGTGAACTTGGGTCGGGTGGCGCCATGGGTGCAAGGCGCTGAGGAGGTTCGCACAGCGGTCGCCAGCTTCACGCCTGAAGCCGCAGCCGCCCGTTGCGGCATGTCGGCCGACACCATCCGCAGCCTGGCGCGCCAGATTGCCAGCACACCCAAAGCCGCGGTGTATGCCCGCATTGGCACCTGCACCCAGCAGTACGGCACGCTGGCCAGCTGGTTGGTGGATGTGCTCAACACCCTGACCGGCCACTTAGACATGGAAGGCGGCATGCTGTTTGCCAAATCTGCCGCCTTTGCCAGCAACACCGTGGGCAACCCCGAGAACAAACCAGGCAAGGGCAAAGGCGTGAGCACAGGCCGCCACCATGCCCGCGTGAGCGGCGCACCCGAGGTGTATGGCGAACTGCCCATCACCTGCATGGCCGAAGAGATCGAAACACCCGGCGAGGGCCAGGTGCGTGCACTGATCACCGTGGCCACCAACCCGGTGCTCTCCAGCCCGGACGGCCCGCGCCTTGCCAAAGCGTTGGACTCGCTGGACTTTATGGTCAGCCTGGACATCTACCTGAACGAAACCACCCGCCATGCGGATGTGATCCTGCCCGGCCTCTCGCCGCTCGAAGACTTGCACTACGACGTGGCTTTCCCCCAGCTCTCGTGGCGCAACCACGCTCGCTACAGCGCACCCGTGTTGCCCCACCCCGATGGCCAGCCCGAAGAGTGGCAGACCCTGCTCAAGCTGACCGCCATCGTGCAAGGCCAAGGCGCCCAGCAGGACGCCAACCTGCTCGACGACCAACAGTTTGCCGACGACGCCAACCGCTTGTTTGGCCCCCATGCCGCTGCCGTTATCGCAGCAACTGGCAACTTGCGCGGCCCTCAGCGCGGGCTGGACGTGGCGCTGCGCAGCGGCCCTTACGGCGACCAGTTCGGCCTGAAGCCTGAAGGTTTGAATCTGCAAAAGGTCATGGCCGCCAGCGACAGCGGTGGCATTGACCTAGGTGAGCTGCAACCCCGCATTCCCGAAATGCTGCGTACCCCCAGCGGTAAGGTGGAGCTCGCACCCCCGCTTTTGCTACAAGATTTAGAGCGCGCTGCGCAGGATTTGTCTGGGCTAGCGCCCGATTTGGTCATTATCGGCAGGCGCGATGTGCGCACCAACAACAGCTGGATGCACAACCTGCCCACGCTGGCAAAGGGCCCCTTCCGCTGTACCGCGCTGGTGCACCCTGACGATGCTGCACGCCACGGAGTGCAAGACGGCGGCATGGCCACACTGCGCAATGGGCACCGCAGTGTGCAAGCGCAAGTGCAATTCAGCACCGACATGATGCCCGGCGTGGTCAGCCTGCCGCACGGCTGGGGCCACAACCTGCCGGGCGCACAGCTGCGGGTGGCGGCTGAGCGCCCCGGCGCCAACCTCAATGCCTTGCTGGACGACCAGCTGCGCGACCCGCTCTCGGGCAACGCGGTGCTGGGCGGCGTGGCCATCACCATGGAAGCGGCGTAAACACACGCCCCCACCCGTTCACTGTCCGGCCACGCGCAGGCAGGCGCTAGAGCAGCGCCTGCCCTGCAGCAGCCACCACACCGCGAGTGAGGCGCTCCAGCTCGGGCAGAGGTTGCTGGGCCACCTGCCAATACAAGGGCACATCCAGCGCGCGGCCCGGCACCAGCTCCACCAGGCGGCGTTTGTCCAGGTGCTCTTGCACCGAGAGCAGCGGGTTCATGCCCCAGCCCACATCGGCCAGCGCAGCATCTACAAACGCCTGCGAGGACGGTAGCCGGTGGGCCGGCAGCATCACATCACGGCGCAGTTGGCGGCGCACCCAGCGCTCCTGCAGGCGGTCGTTGCGGTCAAACACGATGCTGGGAGCGCGGGCCAGGGTGTCTGCGTTCACCCCCCCGGCGAAGTGCTGTTGCATAAAGGCAGGCGAGGCAGTGGCGCAATAGCGCAAAGTGCCCAGCTTGCGCACCTTGCAGCCCTGCACCGCCTTGGCGTGCGAGGTCACCGCCGCCAGCACATGACCACGGCGCAACCATTCGTTGGTCTGGTCCTGGTCGTCCACCGCCACATCCAGCAGCACACGGCTCTGCGCGCAGAAGTCGCGCATGGCGGTCACGAACCAGGTGCTCAGGCTGTCGGCATTGATGGCTATGCGGATGGTGGTGTGCACCGCCTGCGCGTCTTCCGGGGCCAAGGCCGGCAGGTCGCGCCGCAAATCGTGCTCCAGCATGGCCACCGAATCCGCATGGCGGCAGATGCGGGCACCTGCCTCGGTAGCAGTGCACGGCTGGCCGCGCACGATCAGCACCGCCCCCACCCGCTCTTCCATCTGGCGGATGCGCTGCGACACGGCCGAGGGCGTGATGTGCAGCACCCGCGCAGCGCGCTCAAAGCTGCCTTCGCGCACGACGGCAGCTACTGTGGCAAGGAGTGTGGATTCCAACATGGTCAAGCTCAATGAAGTGTGGCTAATTCCAGCGTAGCAGATTTCATGAGTACAGCACCCTGTTCACTTGCATACTGCCCGGCATGCAAGACACGACTTCTTTTCTATCCACGCTCCAAGCGGCCCTGCCCACTATCACCACCGGGCTGACTTTGAGCCTGTCACTCATCGTGGCGATTGGCGCGCAAAACACCTATGTGCTGCGCCAGGGGCTGCGCCGCGAACATGTGCTGGCGGTGGTCATGGTGTGCGCCCTGCTCGATATGGCGCTAATGACCCTCGGGGTCAGCGGGCTAGCGACAACGCTGGGCCAACACCCGCGCGCGCTGAACGCGTTGGCCCTGGCCGGTGCAGCGGTGGTGGCCTGGTACGGCGCCATGGCCCTGCGCCGGGCGCTGGCCCCGCAGGCACTGCAAGCGCAATTGCAAGGTGAACCCCAGAGCCTGCGCACCACGGTGTTGCAAGTGCTGGGGATCAGCCTCCTGAACCCCCACGTCTACTTGGACACCGTGATTCTGGTGGGCGCCGTAGGGGCCAAGCAGGCACCTGATTTGCAGGGCTGGTTTTTGGTAGGCGCCGGCGGCGCGAGCGCTCTGTGGTTTGTCACGCTGGGGTTTGGCGCACGACTGCTCAGCCCCCTCTTTGCGCGCCCGGTGGCGTGGCGGGTGCTCGACCTGCTGGTGGCCGCGATGATGGGCCACATTGCCTACGGTTTGTGGACTCAAGTGACACTGGCGTAAGGTAGGCTCTGCTCTTTTTACTAGGGAGATTGCCATGGTGTGGTTGCATGTGGTCACAGTGCTGGTGGTTGCGCAGTACATGGGCTTCGGGATGCTGGTCGGCTGGGCACGGGGCCGCTACGAGGTACACGCACCCGCGGTCACCGGGCACCCGATGTTTGAGCGCCTGTACCGGGTGCACATGAATTCGCTGGAGCAAATGGTGACCCTGCTGCCAGCCATGTACTTGAGCGCCCAGTTCTGGTCACCACTGTGGAGTGCAGCCGCGGGTGTGGCCTATATCGTCGGGCGCTTTGTTTACCTCAAGGCCTATGCCAACGACCCCAAGAGCCGCACACTGGGTTTTGTGATGGGCTTTTTCCCGATCATTGGCTTGTTGGCGGCGACCCTCGTGGGCGCCATGATGGCCGGCTGATTGAGCGGCTAAAGGCGGGGCTTCAGGCAGTGGCGGCCGCGTCGGGCGCGTCCAGCCACTCCAGTTGCCCGCCACCTGCCTCGTTCAGGCGGGTCATCAAACCCGACACCGCATCTGCGGGTACTGTGAAAGCCATGGTCACTCGCACGTTGTGCTGCACTGGGCCCAGCACCGCACCTGCAGCCTCCAGCTCGCGGCGCACCCGCCCCTCTAGGGGGTAAGGCAATGCACACAGCAAGGCGTGTTGTTTCACGATCGGCACTTTGTCAGCTTTGAGCAGCGCTTGCGCTACCGCGTCGGTATAGGCGCGCACCAAACCACCCGCCCCGAGATTCACCCCGCCGTAGTACCGCACCACAGTGGCCAGCACCCCCTCCAAGTCATGGTGGCGCAGCACATCGAGCATGGGCCGACCGGCGGTGCCGCTGGGCTCGCCGTCATCCACCGCCGCCGAGTGGCCACCGGCCATCAGCGCCCAACACACATGGGTGGCCGTAGGGTGCTCAGCCCACAAGCCGGCCACCACCTTTTGCGCAGTCGCGCGGTCGGCCACGGGTTGCACACAACCGATGAAACGGCTCTTTTTGATCGAGAGTTCGCTGTGTGCCGCTGCGGCTAGTGTGTGTAGCATATGAATAGAATCAGGCCCTAGCGCTCATATCGATTGCGCGAGCAGCTATCAAATCAGTAGCAATCAGACAACCTGCGAGGCTTTCAAGCCGGCCAGGTAGGCGTCCAGCGTAGCCAAGCCCACGGCTTCGAGGTCAAAGGCCTCCGGGTCCAACAGCCAGTTGTATTTGATGCCCCCCACCAGCGCAAACAAGCCGATGGTGGTGTTGCGCAGATGGGCATCGGCTTTGATATGGCCCAGCTTTTGGGCGATTTGGAGCAGGTGCTGCATGTCATCCATGCATTCGTTGCGGCCACTGATTTTGCGCTGCTGCATCTCCTGCATTTCATCGACATACTCCACCTTCTTCATCGCGATTTCGAACACGCGGCGCACCTGCGGGTTATGGGCAATCTCCCGCAGAGCGGCTGCCGTATTGCGCCGAATTTTGTCCAGCGGGCGGGCTTCGTCCTCCGGGGTGATCTCGGTCATGCGCGCCATCATGGGCAGGGTCACGCGCTCCATCATGGCGTGAAAGAGCTCGCCCTTGTTTTCAAAGTGCCAGTAAATCGCGCCCCGGGTCAGACCGGCCTCTTTGGCGATTTCCTGCAGGGACGTGCGCGACACCCCGCGCTGGTAAAACACGCGTTCAGCAGCGTCAAGTATCAATTCGCGGGTAGCTAAAGCTTCTTCTTTGGTGCGGCGGGCCATGGATAGACCTCATAAAAATCTGCGGGTATTGTAGTTTTTTAGAAACATACATTCGTGCATGTATGTATACTAACTTTCATTGCTGCGGTCTGCTAGGCTATTCCTTGAGGGTTTGCCCTAGATCAAACTACCGGCAAGCCACTCCCCCGATTACCGCCCCAACAACTTCTGTCACAAGGGAAATCTGTATGTCGCTGCTCCGTCAGACCCTGGGTCATGCACCCTCATCATCCACCGGTCGCCTCGCTTTGATGGCTATTCCCTTTGCAGTGGCTTTGGCTGCCTGCGGCGCCAAGGACAGCGCCCAGGGCGGTGGTGCACCCGGTGACGGCATGCCGCCAGCGCAAGTGGGGGTGGTCACTGTTGCGCCCCAATCGGTTGCACTGCAATCCGAGTTGCCCGGCCGGGTAAGCGCATTGCGCGTAGCCCAAGTGCGCGCCCGTGTGAGCGGCGTGGTGCTGCAACGCATGTTCCGCGAAGGCAGCGAGGTCAAAGCCGGCCAGGTGCTGTACCAGTTGGACTCCGGCCCTTACCGCGCCGCGTTTGAAAGCGCCCAAGCCACTGTAGTGAAAGCCCAAGCCACTTTGGCCCAAGCGACTGCACAAGTAGAGCGCAACAAGGCCTTGGTAGAAGCCAACGCCATCAGCAAACAAGAATTCACCACCCTGCAAACCACCCAGCGCCAGGCCGAAGCCGACCTGGGCGTGGCCAAGGCCGCTGCAGAGACCGCACGTATCAACCTGGCCTACGCCACTATCACTGCCCCGATTTCCGGCCGTATCGGCCAGTCCTCGGTGACCGAAGGTGCCCTGGTGGGTGCTGCTGACGCCACCGCGCTGGCCACCATCCAGCAAACCGGCTCGGTGTATGTGAACTTCACACAGTCCAGCACCGATGTGCTGCGCCTGCGCAAAGCGATTGCTTCCAAGCAGTTGCGCGCCTCGGGCGATGGCTCGGTGCCGGTGCGCATCGTGCTGGAAGACGGCAGCGAGCTCCCTAAACCCGGCAAGCTGCTGTTCAGCGACCTGACGGTAGACGCCACCAGCGGCCAGATCACCCTGCGCGCCGAAGTGCCTAATGGCGATGGCCTGCTCTTGCCCGGCCAGTACGTGCGTGTGCGCCTGTCGCAAGCTGAGCTGCCATCCGGCATCCTGCTGCCGCAGCAAGCAGTGACCCGCACCAACCAGGGCAACACCGTGCTGGTGGTCGGTGAAGACGGCAAACCCGGCCCACGCCCGGTCAAGGTGGGTAACGCCCAAAACAGCCAATGGGTGATTCTGGATGGCCTGAAAGAAGGCGATCAGGTCATCGTCGATGGCTTCCAGAAAATGATGGTGCCCGGTGCCCCCGTGAAGGCGGTGCCATGGACCGGCTCTGCCCCGGCTGCTGCCGGTGCGCCTGCAGCCGCTGCATCCGCCCCTGCCGCTGCCGCATCCGGCGCTGCCAAGTAACCCGCAAAAAGTAAAACCTTATGGCCCAGTTTTTTATCAACCGCCCCATCTTTGCATGGGTGATATCACTGTTCATCATGGTGATGGGCGGCGTTGCCATCACGCAGCTGCCGATTTCGCAATACCCGCCCGTGGCGCCTCCGGCCATTGTGGTCAACGTGGCCTACCCCGGCGCTTCCGCCCAAACGCTGGAAGACAGCGTGCTCTCGGTCATCGAGCGTGAAATGAACGGTGCCAATGGCCTGGTCTACATGGAGTCGGTGTCGCAAGCCAACGGCTCGGGCACGCTTACGCTCACCTTTGAAACGGGCACCAACGCCGACCTAGCACAGGTGGAAGTGCAAAACCGCCTCTCCCGCGCCACCCCACGTCTGCCCGCCGCGGTGACGCAGCAAGGGGTGCGGGTGGACAAGTCGCGCTCGAACTTCTTGTTGTTCACCATGCTGGCGACCGACAACCCCGAGACCAGTACCATTGAGCTGGGGGACTACGCCTCCCGCAACATCGTGCCCGAGCTGCAGCGCCTGCCCGGTATCGGCCAGGTTCAGCTGTTCGGTACCGAGCGGGCCATGCGCATCTGGCTGGACCCGGCCAAGCTGGCCTCGTTCAACCTGTCGACCGCCGAAGTCAATGCCGCCATCGCCGCACAGAACGCGCAAGTATCCGCCGGCGCAATTGGCGATTTGCCCAACATCACTGGCCAAGGTATCGCAGCCACCGTGGTGGTGAGCGGCCAACTCGGCAGTGTGGCGCAGTTCGGCAACATCACCCTGCGCTCCAACGCAGACGGCTCGGCGGTGCGCCTGAAAGACGTGGCCCGTATTGAGCTGGGTGCACAAGCCTACGGCACCTCCGCACGGCTGAATGGAAAGCCAGCCATCGGCATGGGCGTGCAACTGTCGCCCAGCGGCAATGCCATGGCAGCCGCCAAAGCGGTGCGGGACCGGATGACAGAGCTTCAGTCCTTCTTTCCGCAGGGCATGAAATGGAGCATTCCTTACGACAGCTCGCGGTTCGTGAACATCTCTATCAAACAGGTCGCCCAGACGCTGGTAGAAGCGGTGGTACTGGTGTTCCTGGTGATGTTCCTGTTCCTGCAAAACTGGCGCTACACCGTGATCCCGACCATCGTGGTGCCGATTGCCCTGTTGGGCACCTTTGGCACGCTGCTGGCCTTGGGCATGTCGATCAACGTGCTGACCATGTTCGGCATGGTGCTGGTGATCGGTATCGTGGTGGACGACGCCATTGTGGTGGTGGAAAACGTAGAACGCATCATGAGCGAAGAAGGCTTGCCGCCGCTGCAGGCCACCAAAAAAGCCATGGGACAGATTTCGGGCGCCATTGTCGGCGTGACACTGGTGCTGATTGCCGTGTTTGTGCCGCTGGCGTTTTTTGCCGGCTCGGTGGGCAACATCTACCGACAGTTCTCCACGGTGATGGTGGCCTCTATTGCGTTCTCTGCGTTCCTGGCGCTGTCGCTGACACCGGCCCTGTGCGCAACGCTGCTCAAACCGGTAGAGGCAGGCCATGCGCACGCCAGCACCGGCTTCTTTGGCTGGTTTAACCGCCGCTTTACCAGCACTGCCAAGGGCTATGAGAGTGTGGTGCAGCGCATGCTGAAAAAGGCCGGCCGCTACCTGATCATCTACGCGGCCATCATCGGTGCTGTGGCCGTGGTGTACATGCGATTGCCCACCTCTTTTCTGCCTGCAGAAGACCAGGGCAACGTGATTGTGAACGTGCAACTGCCCCCGGGCGCCACCCAGCAACGCACCACCAGCGTGATGGAGCAGGTAGAAGGCTTCATGCTCAAGCAACCCGAGGTGGAGAGCATGGTGGGTGTGATTGGCTTCAGCTTCTCCGGCCAAGGCCAGAACGCTGCACTGGGCTTTGTAACCCTGAAAGACTGGTCCGAGCGCCAAGGCCCCGGCCAAACGGCACAGGCACTGGCCGGCCGCGCATTCGGCGCGCTGATGGGTATCCGCGATGCGTTCATCTTCCCCTTGAGCCCGCCTCCCATCCCTGAGCTGGGCAATGCATCGGGCTTTACCTTCCGCCTGCAAGACCGTGCCGGCAAAGGCCGCGAAGCCCTGCTCGCCGCACGCAATCAGATGCTGGGCATGGCGTCCCAAAGCAAGGTGCTCACCCAGGTGCGCCCCGACGGCCTGGAAGACGCGCCCCAGCTGCAAATTGATATCGACCGCGACAAAGCCAGCGCTCTGGGCGTGAGTTTCAACGTGATTAACAGCACCATCTCGACGGCGCTGGGCTCCAGCTATGTGAACGACTTCCCCAACGCAGGCCGTTTGCAACGTGTGGTTGTGCAGGCCGACGCAACGGCCCGTATGCAGCCGGAAGACATCCTGAAGCTCAATGTCATCAACACCAGTGGTAAAGCGGTGCCCTTGTCGGCATTTGCCTCCACCCGTTGGGTCAAGGGTGCCATGCAAACGGTGCGCTACAACGGCTACTCGGCCATGCGCATCAGCGGCAGTGCGGCTCCCGGCTACAGCACGGGCGACGCCATGGCAGAGATGGAAAAACTCGCCAGCCAACTGCCCGCAGGTTTCGGCTATGAGTGGACCGGTCAGTCCCGCGAAGAAAAGCTGGCCGGCTCGCAAGCCACCATCCTGTATGCATTCGCCATCCTGGCCGTGTTCTTGTGCCTGGCTGCCTTGTACGAGAGCTGGTCTATCCCGCTGTCGGTGATTCTGGTGGTGCCTTTGGGCGTGCTGGGCGTGGTGCTGGCCACGCTGTTCCGGGGGTATGCGAACGACGTGTACTTCCAGGTGGGCCTGATCACCATCATCGGCTTGTCGGCCAAGAATGCGATTTTGATTATTGAATTCGCCAAAGACCTGCAAGCCCAGGGCAAGACGGCCATCCAGGCTGCCTTGATAGCCGCGCACCTGCGCTTCCGCCCCATTGTGATGACATCGCTGGCCTTTATTCTGGGTGTGCTGCCCCTGGCCATTGCCAGCGGCGCGGGCTCTGCCAGCCAGCGCGCCATTGGTACTGGCGTGATCGGCGGCATGGTGGCCGGCACCGTCCTGGCGGTGTTCTTTGTGCCTATCTTCTTTGTGGTGGTGCGCAGCATCTTTAAGGGCAGCGAGCGCCAACACCAATTTGACGTTGAACACGGACACCAGATCGGAGCCCCCACCCATGAGTAAGCACACATTTGCACGCCCTGCCCTGCGCCTGGCCACCCTGTCGGCGGCCCTGTGGCTGGCCGGTTGCAGCTTTATCCCCACCTTCAGCCGCCCGGCGGCGCCGGTGGCACCAGCCTTCCCGCAAGTGGCAGTCAGCGCCGCACCGGCTGCAGGTGCCAAGGCTGCCGCCGACATCGAGTGGCAAAGCTTTTTCAAAGACGCGCGCCTCAAGCGCCTGATCGAGCTGTCTTTAGAGAACAACCGCGACCTGCGCGTGGCAGCCCTCAACATCGACGCTACCCGCGCCAAACTGCAAGTGGCACGCGCCGACCAGCTGCCCACGGTCAACGCCGGAATCAACGGCAGCCGCGGCCCGGCTGCCAACGGCGCCATTACCAGCAGCTACACCGCCGGCCTGAGCGTCACCGCCTATGAGCTTGACTTTTTTGGCCGCGTACGCGCCCTGAGCCAAGCAGCCCAGGCGCAACTGCTGGCCACTGAAGAGGCCCGCAAGACGGTGCAGATCAGCCTGATTGCATCGGTGGCCAACACCTACCTCACGCTGTTGGCGGACGACGAGTTGTTGCGCGTGACCCGCGAAACGCTCAAGACCCGGCAAGAGAGCCTGCGCCTGATGCAGCTCAAATACGACAACGAAGCCGCCTCCAAGCTGGACCTGAGCACCGCCCAGAGCCAGCTCGAAGCCGCCAAGGTAGCGCTAGCCCAGCTGACCCGCCAACGCGCCACCGATGAAAGCGCTCTGGTACTGCTGGTAGGCCAGCCCCTGCCGGCCGACCTGCCTGCAGGCTTAGGGCTAGCAGAGCAGGGCTTTTTGAGCGACTTGCCGGCCGGTGTGCCGTCGGAGTTGCTGGTGCGCCGCCCCGATGTGCGCCAGGCCGAGCAAAACCTGCTCGCGCTGAACGCCAACATCGGTGCGGCCCGCGCAGCCTTCTTCCCGCGCATCACACTCACTGCCAGCGCCGGAGTGGCGAGCAATGACCTGGAGCAACTGTTCAACAACGGCACCAGTGTCTGGAGCTTTGTGCCCCAGCTGCTGATGCCCATCTTCGATGCCGGCCGCAACAAAGCCAACCTCGAAGTGGCCAAGGTGAACAAAGACATTGCCATCGCCCAGTACGAAAAAGCCATTCAGACCGGCTTCAAGGAAGTGGCCGATGCCCTGGCCGGCCGCGCCACCCTGGGCGAGCAACTGCAAGCCCAGACCGCGCAGCTCCAGGCCACCCAGACCACCATGCAACTGACCGACCTGCGCTTCAAAGCCGGTGCAGCCAGCTCGTTTGAGGTGCTGGAAGCGCAGCGCTCGCTGTTCGCAGCCCAACAAGCACAAGTGCAGGTGCAAACCCAGCAACTGCAAAACCTGGTGACCTTGTACAAAGTGCTGGGCGGTGGATGGACTGAGGCCGCAGAGCAGAAACCAGGCCAGCCTTGAAACCAAAATGGCAATCAGCCATCGTAATATATGACTTTATTGCTATGAAATCGAGAGCAATATTCGATAGAATTCATGCTTAGTTTCAAGCCATTCCAGATAGAGCCCGCAGCCGCAAGGCCACGAGCTCTATTTTTTCTATCCTGCTGTTACCCTACCGCGGGCTAGACGGATCCGCACAACGTCATGACTCCTGCCTGTGCGGATTGACAGCCCCGCCCTGCAGGACAACCCAAACCGCAAACAACAACGGGAGCCTAAGCTCCCGTTACTACCGTCAGTGTCGAATGTCAGACCGTAGCAGCACGCCTCCGGCGGCGAGCCAAGGCACCCATCAAACCCAAACCTGCGAGTAGCAAGGCGTATGTTTCAGGCTCGGGCACAGCCGTGACACTCACAGTGCCATTTGCTGCCAAGCGAGAAAAATCGAGACGTCGACGGTCATATCCTGTCACTGTGATGTTGTCAGCTGTCAGGTTACCCGCAAACGTGTTGAAACCGAACAGCGCGAAACTACTTCCAGCCAGTGGCACATAATCATTTGCAAAAATCAAATTGAGGCTACCGTTGAAGGAGAGGGTGTTGATATTCACCAACTGGTCATACTGTGCGCCCGCAACAGGACCGAAGATCTCCAGATTCAATACAGAGCCAGTTTCAAAGGTCGCATTGCCACCGTTAAAACTGACACTTGCAGGACTGTTTCCAGGGTTGAAAGCTGCCTTGAATGCTACATTGCCCGAGTAGCTGCCAGCACCGCTTACTTCGCCCGAAAACGCAAGCGTGCCACCATTTCCGACCACGGCTCCATGGTTGGAGAAATTGCCAGCCACAGAACTATCACCGTTGAACGAGAGTGCACGGCCAGCACCCAAGCTCATTCCGTTTGAGCTAGCCAACTGGCCTCCGGCAGCCAACGTGGTGCTCGCTCCCAACAAAGCCTGGTCTGCTGAGAGCAGCTCCACTCGGCTTGCGCCAACCCTCAGCTCCCCTTCGAAGGCGTATGCACCCGCAACGCTGGAGTTGCCCAAGGACAAATTACCACCGCTGGCAGAAATGACCTTATCGGCTCCGCCGGTCAGCTTACCAACGACCGCACCGGATCCGCTGATGTTTCCCAAGTTACTCAGGTTGATATCGCCGGTGCTTTGGATAGTGCCCTTGCTTAAATTGGTATTGAGCGCACTAATTTGCCCGTCTTGGATCTGGACCCGTCCGTCCACGCCGACGGACAAAGTCCCAGTACGAACTGTTCCACCGTTCTGGATCTTCAGAACACCCACGCCAACGACGCCTACAGCTAAGGAGTTGTCGGCTGCCAAGGTTGAACCGCTGCCATCAATAGTCGCAACTGCAAAAGGCATAGGGACCGGATTGCCGCCCCCAAATCGGCCATAGCCCACAGTAGCATCCTTCGCGGTAACGGAGGCACCGCTCGTGACATCCAGAACCCCACCATAAGCATCAGAGCCAACCATCAGTGTGGTGTTCTCCCATTTGGACCCCGCGCCAGCAACCTTTACAGAGCTCACGCCTGTGGCGTTACTTCTGACATAACCGGTGCCGCTCTTTACATAACCACCATCCTCGATCCGCAACACACCGCTGCGCGACATACCCACTATCAAGAGGTTCGTGTTTTCCCACCGGGACGAGGGTCCAGACACCACAACAGAAGCCGAATCGGATATGCCCCGTAAATCAGCACCAATCTCAGCCCGGTCACTGAAGACAGCTCCACCTTGCTCAATGGCAAGGGCTCCAGTGCCAACTTTGCCCACACTGATTGTTTGATAGACCTTCCATTTAGACCTATCACCCGTGACTTTCACGACTCCATTGCCGCCCGTAGCAGCACCTATCGAGCCACTGAGGCTTTCGACTTGACCGCCGTTTTGGACCAACATAAGACCCGCACCGCCATCGCCAACCTTGAGACTACCCGAATTGGTAAATTTTGAGCTTGCACCGTCAACGCGTAACTCGCCCGTGCCAGTTCTCGAAACTCCCACGGCGGTGGAGGTGCCTGACACTACCCCACCATTGGTAACGTCTAAGACTCCCCTACCGCCAACACCCACGCTAAATCCCGATGTACTGTTCCAGCTGGAGCCAGCCCCATTGACCGTCACCCGCCCGGATCCGTATGTACCTGCACCGATGTTTCCTGTGCTGCTACGAATGGTGCTACCACCCTGTACTGTCAATGACGCAGAAACCGAATCTCCGATCGTAGAGAGTTGGGTCGTATTGATATTTGTTTTGTTGGTAAGGGTGAGTGCAGCGCCGCCAATGGACACGGCGCCAACAACATTCAATCCTTTTACTCCGCCGTCCCATGTCTGATTAGCCGTAACAGCCAAGGGCATCGATATGGTTTGCAGGTTATTGCTTTTGTTGGTGACGTTTCCTGTCATCGTCACAGCATTCGTCCCGCCCAAATTGAAGGCCCCGGCGCCTTCAGCGAAAGTGATGCTACTGATCGTTCTCCGCAGGCTGGTGGTCGATAGCCTGCTGGAACCCTGAAAAACGAGATCATCTCCGTTGATGGGAGAGCCACCTATCCAATTCGCAGAGTCATTCCAAAGACTGTTGGAGGAGGAGGCGCCGGTCCAAGTGCGGGTTGCGGCGTCAGCATGCGGATACGAGACAAAGGAAATCAGGCCCGCGACGGCAAGATAAACGGCTTTACGCGGATGAGGAATAGTGTTCAGAGAGGGCATCGCAGGAGAGACCGTTCAGGGTAGAGCAAGACAAACAGGAAAGCACAATAGTTTACAAATGCGGAGCTTCCGATTGATAGCTCTTTTGGACTACAAAGCACCCGCCACACTGAGGCGACATCCCGCGCACAAAGCCGCGTTCAGCGGCTCTGTGCAAGGGAGCGTTCAGCCCCTATCACTCCACCCGCGTAATCCGGTTCGGCTTGAAGCCCAAGTCCGCCGCTTTGCCCTTGCGCCCACGGGCTGCGCGGGCGTTGTTGAGGCTGCGGATTTCTAGGGTTTCGTCGCGCTCTTTGGCACCACGGCCGATGCCGTCAATGCGGATGCTGCGGGTGTAGGCGGCAGCGCCGGCCAGGGTGTCTTTGTCTTCCAGGTCGATCAGCATCAAGCCGCGGCCACCGTTGGTCATGGTTTTGAGTTCGGTGATCTCAAAGGTCAGGATGCGCCCGCCGGTGGACGCGCAGGCCACGTGGGTAGCAGGCGCAACCACCGCTGACGGCGTTCCGGCCACGGTGACCTTACCTTGCGCACCCGACACCACAGACGGCGCGCACAGGGTTTCGCCCTCGCCCACGCCCACAAAGGCCTTGCCGGCCTTCTGGCGCGAAGTCATGTTCTCCACACTGGCAATAAAGCCGTAGCCGCCGCTGCCAGACAGCAGCAACTGTGCGCTGGCCGGGCCGGCAAAGTAATACAGAATTTGTGTGCCGCTTTCCAGCTCCAGCAGCGTGGTAACCGGCTGGCCATCGCCCCGCCCGCCAGGCAGTGCAGACACCGGCACGGTGTAGATGCGCCCGTTGGAGCCGAACACCAGCAGCGTATCCACCGTGCGGCACTCGAAGGTGCCGTACAGGCCGTCACCCGCCTTAAAGGCGAAGGTGGATGCCTCGTGCCCGTGGCCGGTGCGGGCACGCACCCAGCCTTTTTCGGACACCACCACGGTCACCGGCTCGTCCACTACCTTCACTTCTGCCACAGCCTTTTTCTCGGCCTGGATGAGGGTGCGGCGCGCGTCAGCAAACACTTTGGCATCCGCCTCGATCTCTTTGATCATCAAGCGGCGCAACGCAGCGGGGCTGCCCAGAATTTCATCCAGCTTGCCTTGCTCAGTGCGCAGCTCAGACAGCTCTTGCTCAATCTTGATGGCCTCCAAGCGCGCCAATTGGCGCAGGCGGATTTCAAGAATGTCTTCAGCCTGGCGGTCGCTCAAGTTGAAGCGGGCAATCAGCGCAGCCTTGGGCTCGTCGCTGTTGCGGATGATGGCAATCACCTCGTCGATGTTGAGCAACACCGTCTGGCGGCCTTCGAGGATGTGGATGCGGTCCAGCACCTTGCCCAAGCGGTGGCGGCTGCGCTTTTCAATCGTGGTCTGGCGGAAGCTGATCCACTCGTTGAGCATTTGGCGCAGTGACTTTTGCACCGGCTTGCCATCCAGCCCCACCATGGTGAGGTTGATCGGCGACGAGGTTTCCAGGCTGGTGTGGGCCAAGAGTGCGGTGATCAGCTCCTGCTGCTCGACCGTGCGGCTCTTGGGCTCAAACACCAAGCGCACCAAGGCGTCTTTGTTGGATTCATCACGCACCACGTCCAGCACGCTCAAGATGCTGGCCTTGAGCTGGGTTTGGTCTTGGCTCAGGGCTTTTTCCCGGCCTTGACCTTGGGGTTGGTGAGTTCTTCAATCTCTTCCAGCACACGCTGGCTGCTCACACCGGGTGGCAGCTCGGTCACCACCAGCTGCCATTGGCCGCGGGCCAGGTCTTCAATCTTCCAACGCGCGCGCACCTTGAGGCTGCCGCGGCCGGTGCGGTAAGCGTCGGCAATGTCGCTGGCGCTGCTGATGATTTGCCCGCCGCCGGGGAAGTCGGGGCCGGGGATCAGCGCGAACAGCTCGTCGTCGGAGAGCTTGTCGTTTTTGACCAGTGCCACACAGGCGTCCGCCACTTCACGCAGGTTGTGGCTGGGGATTTCGGTGGCCAAGCCCACGGCAATGCCGCTAGCACCGTTGAGCAGGCTGAACGGCAGGCGGGCGGGCAGTTGGCGGGGCTCTTCAGTGGAGCCGTCATAGTTGGGCTGAAAGTCCACGGTGCCCTGGTCGATTTCGTCGAGCAGCAGCGTGGTGATTTTGGCCAAGCGGGCTTCGGTGTAGCGCATGGCAGCGGCACCATCGCCGTCTCGGGAGCCGAAGTTGCCTTGGCCGTCTACCAGCGGGTAGCGCTGCGAAAAGTCTTGCGCCATGCGCACCAGTGCGTCGTAAGCCGACTGGTCGCCGTGCGGGTGAAAGCGGCCCAGCACATCGCCCACCACGCGGGCGCTCTTGACCGGCTTGGCACCGGCATTGCCGTTGGCACCGCCAAAGCCCAGGCCCATGCGGCCCATGCTGTACAAAATGCGGCGCTGCACCGGCTTGAGGCCATCGCAAACATCAGGCAGGGCACGGCCCTTGACGACAGAAAGCGCGTACTCCAGGTAAGCGCGCTGGGCGTAAGTGGCGAGGTTGAGTTCGCCATCCTCACCGGGAGGCACCGGGCCTGTCGGTTCAGCGGGTTCGGGGATCAAATCGAGCGTGGTTTGGTCAGTCATGTTTCTTCAGTTCAGTCCACTGCAATCCGGGATTCTTCAAGGGCCGCGGGCAAGGCCGGGGTCATCATGTTGCCGCGCCCGATGGCGCCACCGGGCATGGCGCCAGGCGCCAGCACATAGGCGGTGCGGGAGCCCGACAGCACATAGCCGTCGCCATAGGGGTTGAGCACCGGCTTACCGCCCGCCGCTTGCGGCGTGGGCGCTTTGGCGGGGGCCGGGGGTTTGAGCGCGGCGTAGAGCTCCGTCACGGTGGCGACGTAGTTCTGGGTTTCTTTGTAATTGGGCACTTTGTTGCCGGCACGCTGGACCGCGCCCTCTCCTGCGTTGTACGAGGCGAGGGCCAGATCGGTGCGGCCGGGGAACATGTCGAGCAACAGGCGTAAATAGCGCGCGCCGATGCCGACATTGATTTTGGGATCGGCCAGCTTGGCTTCTACCGACATCCAGCGGTCGCTGTCCACCCCGAAACGGCGCGCCGTATCCGGCATGACTTGCATGAGCCCAATAGCGCCCTTGGGCGACACCGCAGTGGGCTCAAAGCCGGACTCAGTGGTGACCAGCGCCTTGAGCAACTCATAGTCCAGCCGGTACTTGCGCGCGGCCTCTTGCAGCAAGGGCTGGGCTTTGCGGTAGCGCGGAGAATTGTCAAAAAACGCCGCCAACTTGGGCGACAGCTCGGGCGATACCTCGGGTGCCTGGGGTACTGCCGCATGAGGTGCGGTAGCGTCAGCCCCTGCCTTCAGGCCACGGATAGAGGCACGGAAAAACAGGGTGTACCGCTCGTCGGTTTGCACGGCTGAAAAGTGCGACTGCCCCTGCGGGTCTACATAGACCCACACGTCGGCTTTGGCATCAAAAGCGGCTGTAGCGCACATAAATAATGCGCAAGCAGCTACCTTTTTCATAGCAAAACGGGACACAGCGGCACGCAGGTGCATCAGACGTCGATTTCTACCGAGTCGCCATGCAGCTCCATCAGCTCGCGGCGGGAGGCCGCTTCGCCTTTACCCATGAGCTTGGTGATCAGCGACTCGGTGTCAGCCGAAATTGACAGCGCCCAGCATCACCGGCAACAGGCGGCGGGTGTCGGGGTTGAGCGTGGTGTCCCACAGCTGCTCGGCATTCATTTCGCCCAAGCCTTTGAAGCGGCTGATGGACCAAGCGCCTTCACGCACACCCTCTTTGCGCAGCTTGTCGAGGATGGCAGTGAGTTCGCCTTCGTCCAGCGCGTAGGCCTTGCTCGCAGGCTTTTTGCCACGTGCCGGTGCATCCACGCGGAACAGCGGGGGGCGGGCCACATACACATGGCCGGTCTCGATCAGCTTGGGGAAATGCCGGAAAAACAGCGTAAGCAGCAGCACCTGGATGTGCGAGCCGTCCACGTCCGCATCGCTCAAGATGCAGACCTTGCCGTAGCGCAGGCCGCTCAGATCGGGCGTGTCGTTGGGGCCGTGCGGGTCTACGCCGATGGCGACCGAAATGTCGTGGATTTCGGTGTTGGCAAACAGGCGGTCGCGGTCCACCTCCCAGGTGTTGAGCACTTTGCCGCGCAGGGGCAGGATGGCCTGGTTCTCTTTATCCCGGCCCATCTTGGCGCTGCCGCCCGCAGAGTCGCCCTCGACCAGAAACACTTCGTTGTAGGCAATGTCGCGGCTTTCGCAGTCAGTGAGCTTGCCTGGCAGCACGGCCACGCCGCTGCTCTTGCGCTTTTCGACCTTCTGACCCGCTTTCTGGCGGGTTTGGGCAGCTTTGATGGCCAGCTCAGCCAGCTTCTTGCCGTAGTCCACATGCTGGTTGAGCCACAGCTCCAGCGCGGGGCGCACAAAGCTGCTGACTAAGCGCACCGCGTCGCGCGAGTTCAGCCGCTCTTTGATCTGGCCTTGAAACTGCGGGTCCAGCACCTTGGCGCTCAGCACATAGCTGGCGCGGGCGAACACGTCTTCGGGCATGAGCTTGACGCCCTTGGGCAGCAGGCTATGGAACTCGATGAAGCTTTTAACGGCTTGGAACAAGCCATCGCGCAAGCCGCTCTCATGCGTGCCACCCGCGCTGGTAGGAATCAGGTTCACATAGCTTTCGCGCACCGGAGCGCCATCTTCGGTAAAGGCCACGCACCAAGTCGCGCCCTCGCCTTCGGCAAAGGTGTCGTTGTTGCCGTCGGCAAAGCCTTCGCCGTCAAACATGGGGATGACGGGATCGGCGCTCAGGGTCTGGCCCAGGTAATCCTTCAGGCCGCCCTTGTAGAGCCAGTTCTGGCTTTCCTTGGTTTTTTCGTTCACCAGCGTCACGCTCACGCCGGGCATCAACACAGCTTTGCTGCGCAGAAGGTGGGTCAGCTCGCCCATCGGCAAGACGGCGGATTCAAAGTACTTGGCGTCGGGCCACACGCGCACGCTGGTGCCCTGCTTGCGGTCGCCATCTCCAGCCTTGCGCACTTGCAAGGCCTCGGTCACATCGCCGCCTTCAAACACCAGGTGAGCGACGGAGCCTTCGCGGTAGCTGGTAGCTTCCAGACGCTTGCCCAGCGCGTTGGTCACCGACACACCCACCCCGTGCAAACCGCCGGAAAAGCTGTAGGCGCCGCCCTTGCCCTTGTCGAACTTGCCGCCTGCGTGCAGGCGGGTGAACACCAGCTCGATGACCGGCGCTTTTTCTTCGGGGTGCATACCAAACGGAATGCCACGGCCATCGTCTTCCACGCTGACGGAGCCGTCGGCGTGCAGGGTGACCTTGATTTTCTTGCCGTGGCCGGCCAGTGCCTCGTCGGCAGCGTTGTCTAGCACTTCCTGGATGATGTGCAGCGGGTTATCGGTGCGGGTGTACATGCCCGGGCGCTGTTTGACGGGCTCCAGGCCCTTGAGCACGCGGATCGACGATTCAGAATATTCGGGGGTGGGTTTGACAGCCATAGCGGCGGATTGTAGGGGAACTGCGGCAATCCACTGTATATGCATACATGCAAATACCCATCACCAACCCTGACGCCGCCCCAACCGCTGTCCCGCCCGCTGCAAACCTTGGGCCCGAAACTGGCTACATTTGCAGGATGAGTTCGACCTCCCAACCTCTCTCGATCACCCAGGTGCTGGTGTGTGGCGCCACCATCGTGACCCTGTCCATGGGGATACGCCACGGTTTCGGCCTCTGGCTGCAGCCGATTACCCAAGCCCAAGAGTGGACGCGCGAAACCTTTGCCTTTGCGATCGCAATTCAAAACCTTGTCTGGGGCGTCAGCGGAATATTTGCGGGCATGGCCGCCGACAAGTTTGGCGCATTCCGCGTCATCATCATCGGGGCCTTGTTGTATGCGTTGGGCCTGTGTGGCATGGCGCTGACCACGACGCCGCTGACCTTCACCCTGGCAACAGGGGCACTGATCGGCATGGCGCAGGCGGGCACCACCTATGCGGTGATCTACGGCGTGATTGGCCGCAACGTGCCTGCGGAAAAGCGCTCTTGGGCGATGGGCGTGGCGGCTGCAGCAGGGTCATTCGGGCAGTTTTTGATGGTACCCACCGAAGGCTTTTTGATCAGCCACTTCGGGTGGCAGGAGGCCTTGCTGGCATTGGCTGCAGCCACTCTGCTGATGATCCCACTGGCCCGCGGACTGCGTGAGCCAGCGTTTGGCGGCGCGGCAGCCCCGGCTCGCCAGCAAAGCATAGGCCAGGCGCTGCGCGAGGCCTTCAAGTACCCCAGCTTTCAGTTGCTGATGGCAGGTTACTTTGTATGCGGCTTTCAGGTGGTGTTTATCGGCGTGCACATGCCCAGTTACCTGAAAGACCAAGGGCTTTCGCCCCAAGTGGCCAGCTATGCACTGGCCTTAATTGGCCTCTTTAACGTGTTCGGCACCTACGCAGCGGGCGTGCTGGGCCAGAAGATGCCCAAGAAGTACATCCTGGCGTTCATTTACTTTGCGCGGGCAATAGCGATCAGCGTGTTTTTGCTGGTGCCTTTGTCTCCCATGAGCGTGTATGTGTTCTCTGCGGTCATGGGGGTACTGTGGCTGTCGACCATTCCCCCCACGAATGCCACCATCGCCCAGATTTTTGGTGTGGCCCACCTGTCCATGCTGGGCGGGTTCGTGTTCTTCAGCCACCAGATCGGCTCTTTTCTGGGTGTGTGGCTGGGCGGCTATCTGTATGACAAAACCGGTAGCTACGACATCGTTTGGTATATCGCGATTGGACTGGGCGTATTCGCCGCACTGGTGAATTTGCCAGTGCGTGAGGCACCGATTGGGCGCACACCCCAAGCCGCGTGAGAACAGCCGCCATGCTCAAGAAAACAGCGATCACACTGGCCTTGTGCCTGCTGCTGACCGCCGTTTTTTCCATGTACACCCAACCTGAATTCATGATGCAGATGGCCAATCAGGTGTGGGCCTGTTTTTGATCCGCTTTTTACATGACCAGCAACACCACCGTCACCATCATCACCGGCGCGTCTGAGGGCATAGGCGCCGAACTCGCGCGGCAACTGGCCACACGCTATGGCGCGGGCCTGAGCCTGGTGCTGGCCGCCCGCAAGCGCGAGGCGCTGGACGCGGTGGCAGACATGTGCCGCGCCAAGGGCAGCCAGGTTTTGGTGGTGCCCACCGATGTGTCTGTGAAAGCCCAATGCCGCGCGCTCATTCAGGCCACTCTTGACGCCTTCGGCCGGATTGACACCCTTGTCAACAACGCAGGGGTTTCTGCCCAAGCACTGTTTCAGGATGTGGATGCCCAAGACCTGCATTGGTACGAGGACCTGATGCGCGTCAACCTGTGGGGCAGTGTGTGGTGCACCCATGCTGCGCTGCCGCACATCAAGCAAGCCCAAGGGCGCATCGTGGCGGTGTCGTCGCTGGCAGGCCTGATTGGCGTGCCCGGACGCACGGCCTACAGCGCCTCCAAGTTTGCAATGACCGGATTTTTTGAGGCGCTGCGTGCCGAGCTCAAGCCGTCAGGCGTGAGTGTGACCACCGCCTTCCCCGGCGTGGTGTTGACCGACATCCGCGCGCACGGCCTGAACGCCAAGGGCGAGGTCGCGGGCTCCAGCGGCCTCAAGGAAGACAAGGCCATGAACGTCTCCGAGTGCGCCTACCTGATTGCCACCAGCATGCAAAAACGCCAGCGCGAAGTGGTGATGACCGCCCAAGGCAAGCTCGGGCGCTTTCTCAAACTCTTGTTACCAGGCGTTGTGGAGAACATGGCGATGGCGGCGCTCAAAGATGAAGTGAAGCCCAAGTGATGCACACACCGCACCGGCAGTTGTCTGCACCGTCGCCCTGGATTCAGCGCTGGAGCCACCTCATCCCCCCGGGGGCCTCCGTTTTGGACGTGGCTTGCGGCAGTGGGCGCCACCTGCATTGGTTTGCCGGGCGCGGCTGCAAGGTGACCGGCGTCGACCAGGATATTGAAAGTGCACAGCAGTTACTGCCAAATGCCAGACTCGTGCGTGCCGACATCGAAAACGGGCCATGGCCTTTGGTGAACGAGGCCAACGCCGAGCCTGAGTTGTTTGACGCGATTGTGGTGACCCATTACTTGTGGCGGCCACTCATGGACACGCTGCTGGCCAGTCTGGCACCGGGCGGCGTCTTGCTCTATGAAACATTTGCCGCGGGCAACGAGACGGTGGGACGCCCTGCACGGCCTGATTTTTTGCTGAAAAACGGTGAATTGCTGCAGATTTGTAGCGATTTGCACATCGTGGCTTACGAAAACGGTTTTCTAGAGCAACCCGACCGTTTCGTGCAGCGTATTGCTGCCACTCGTATCTTTACCCCAAGTGCATGCAACGGCGCTCCGGCGCGCTATGCACTCTAGTTAAAATGTTTGTTTACAGATTCAACACTCGACATGAACGCTTCTAAAGGTCCGATCCGGGGCAGCATCGTAGCCCTTATCACTCCGATGCTTGACGACGGCTCCGTGGATTACCCCGCGCTGCGCAAACTCATCGATTGGCATATCGCCGAGGGCACCGATTGCATTGGCGTCGTGGGCACTACCGGTGAGTCCCCCACCGTCAGTGTTGAAGAACATTGCGAAATCATCCGTGTGTCGGTCGAGCAATCCGCCGGGCGCGTGCCGATCATGGCCGGTTGTGGCGGTAACTCCACCCGTGAAGCGATTGCCTTGGCCCGCTTTGCCAAGCAAGTCGGCGCAGACTGCCAACTGCAAGTCGTGCCCTACTACAACAAGCCGACCCAGGAAGGCCAGTTCCAGCACTTCAAGGCCATTGCAGAAGCTACTGGCGACCTGCCGATCGTGCTCTACAACGTGCCTGGTCGCTCGGTGGCCGATATGGCACACGACACCGTCTTGCGCCTGACACAGGTGCCCGGAATCGTGGGTATCAAAGAAGCAACCGGCAACATTGAGCGCGCCCAGTGGCTCATCAAAGATGCACCGAAAGAGTTTTCGATCTACAGCGGCGACGACCCGACCGCGGTGGCGCTGATGTTGTGCGGCGGCCACGGCAACGTGAGCGTGACTGCCAACGTGGCACCGCGTCTCATGCATGAGCTCTGCAAGGCAGCTATTGCCGGAGACGTAGCACGCGCGATGGAAATCCAGATGAAACTTTTGCCCGTCCACAAGACTCTATTCATTGAATCCAACCCGATTCCTGTGAAGTGGGCGGTTTCACGCATGGGGCTGTGCAAGCCTGCCCTGCGCTTGCCTTTGACACCGCTGACAGAAGCCAGCCAACCCGCCCTTGAAAAGGCCATGCAAACCGCTGGTCTGATCTAAGCGCGCTGCCATTTTTAGGATTTTTGTGAATTCCATTTCTAAAGTTATTTTGCTTAGCGCGACGATTGGCTTGGGAGCCTGCACCGCGCTGGAAACAGACAAAGTGGACTACCGCTCTGCAGCAAAAGCCCCTCGCTTGGACGTTCCGCCCGATCTCACCCAGTTGAGCAAGGACACTCCTTACACCGTCGTAGGCGGGGCCGTTTCTGTGAATGCGGCCAAAACAACCCAGGCTGTGGCGGAAAAATCCGAGGTAGCGGCAATGGCGGTGGGCGACGTCAGAATCGAGCGCGCAGGCAACCAGCGCTGGCTGGTGGTGAACCGCCCGGCTGAAAAGCTGTGGGAGCCGGTGAAAGACTTCTGGCAAGAAAACGGTTTCTTGTTGGCGCTCGACCAAGACAAACTAGGGATCATGGAAACTGATTGGGCGGAAAACCGCGCCAAACTTCCACAAGATTTCATTCGCACAGCCTTGGGCAAGCTTTTGGACTCCTTTTATTCGACTCCTGAAAGAGACAAGTTCCGGACTCGATTGGAACGCGATAGCAGTGGCAACACAGAAATTTTCATCAGCCATAGGGGCATGGTGGAGGTTTACACAGCAGAGCGCTCCAACGAAACCGTGTGGCAACCGCGAGCAGCAGACCCTGAGCTTGAAGCTGAGTTTTTGCGTCGCTTGATGGTCAAGCTGGGAGTGTCGCAAGAACAATCCAAGGCACTGGTGGCCAATAGCGTCACCAAACCAGTGGCTACCGTTACCAGCCTGAATGGACAGCCGGTTGTTCAACTGGACGAGGGCTTTGACCGGGCATGGCGCCGCACAGGACTCGCCTTGGACAGAACCGGCTTCACTGTGGAAGATCGTGACCGCAAACAAGGTGTCTACTTTGTTCGCTACCAGGAACTAACCTCCGACAAGGCCGAGCCCGGCTTTTTCAGCAAAATGTTCAATGGCACCAAAGCCAACGTCGCGCTCAAATACCAAATTGCGGTGCGCAGCGCAGGTGAAAAATCAACAATCAGCGTGCTGGATGCCAATGGCAACCCCGAGACCACCGCAGTTGCTCAAAAAATTGTGAAAGTCATCGCTGACGACATCAAATAAGCGGAGTTGCATCGCTACGAGGCGATGTACCGGCAAAAAAAAACCACCGAAAGGTGGTTTTTTTTCGTCTGCAAGCAGATTATTGCTTGGCTGGCTCGGAAGCAGCAGCTGCAGGAGCAGTGGCTTCGGAAGCAGCAGCTGCAGGAGCAGCAGCTTCAGGAGCGGATGCAGCAGCAGCAGGAGCTTCAACAGCAGCGGGAGCAGCAGCAGCAGGAGCTTCTTCTTTCTTACCGCAAGCAGCCAGAGCAGCAGCAGCGATCAATGCTGCCAAAACGAGAGACTTGTTCATTTTTAAAGACTTCAGTGAGTTAACGAAACAATTTCCGGAAATTGTCTGGATAGCGAACCACCCAGCCCTGACGTAAAGCATTCGGTCTCTTTCCATCAGAGCTTGAAATTATACAAGACCCAAAACAGTGCGTACGGGTAAACCCTCTTGAACCTTAAAGTCCCAAAACGGAGGCCGGAAAACCGGGGGAGCTTTGACGGAAACACTCGTCTACCGATTCTTTCAAATTCAGTTTCGAGCGGGGCTCACGTGACCACACACCGACCGAACGCTCGGCATCACGGCGGTGCAAGAACCATGCGGGCCCCAATAATGCACTGGGCATTTCAGAGTCGTCAAGATGCTTAACCACCCTGCAATCCAAAAGGTGACCCCAAGTCACGCGCCACTGAACAAAGCGGGGGTGCAGCAGAGTGACCTGGTTGTAACGCTTCGCAATCATGGTCAACCGTCGCCCGGGCTTGACCCATCGCTGGAGAGATTCGATAACCGCTTTTTCGCGCAACGGCCAATCCGCAAAATCAACATCGACCCAGACCATCTGGCTCCAGCCTTCCAGGCCAGCAAGGTCAATGCCTTGCCGGACGGCCTCTGCGAACTCAGAGGGGCCTAGAAACGCACCCTCACCTGGCCACGTTGTCTCATTGGTCGACATGCAACCATCCGGCATCGCACCAGTCCTGCACCAGGCTGATAGCCCCCTCACTCAAACGACGTACTTCTTTCGCGTCCAGCTGGCGCTTATCGGCCAACTGCCGCATCAATTGCGCGT
Organism: Rhodoferax potami; assembly: GCF_032193805.1. Taxonomy (NCBI): domain Bacteria; kingdom Pseudomonadati; phylum Pseudomonadota; class Betaproteobacteria; order Burkholderiales; family Comamonadaceae; genus Rhodoferax; species Rhodoferax potami. The sequence continues at coordinate 640,438 of NZ_JAVBIK010000001.1, forward strand.
CGCGACCTGCCGCATTAAAACTCTCACCGTTGATAAAAACATGATGCGCGTCGTAGAGCATACGGGTGCGGCGATCCAAGCGGATGGCACCCGCGACGTCTTGGCCCTCGCCATCGAACCATACGTTGGCCTTCGGTTCACTCAAATATTCACCCAGTGCACGGGCGATGGCTTTAGGGTCCTTCAGCGCTGACTGCACTGCAGCCTGAGCGAACTCCAGCATGGCGGATGGCAACTCAGCGTGGGCTTGTACTGCCGCTTGTTTGGGGTCGGTGTAAAGGGTTGCCGGCAAGTCATCCATCACTTGCTCAGCAATGCGTTGCAAAACCTCTTGCGCCAACTCTGCCTGAGAAGGAGAACGGAAGCCGATGGAATAGGTCATGCATTCCCCCTCCGCAATACCGTCGTGGGCGTATTTGGGCGGGAGGTACAACATATCGCCGGGTTCGAGCACGAACTCTTCTTCCGGCTCGAAATTGGCTAGGATTTTGAGCGGCATGTCAGGCACCAACGACAGGTCTTTCTGCCGCCCTATGCGCCAACGACGACGACCATGCGCCTGCAACAGAAAAACGTCATAGCTATCAAAGTGGGGGCCCACGCCGCCTTGGTCTGTGGCGTAGCTGATCATCAAATCGTCCAGGCGCGCATCCGGCACAAAACGGAACTGATTGATCAAGCCATGCACTCGCTCATCATGCGAATCTACCCCCTGCACTAGCAAGGTCCAACCCGCTTGCTTGAGCGGCGGCAGGGCCTTCCGGGCAAAAGGCCCGTGTTTGAATTTCCATGCATCCCCTTCGCCGGGAGCACCCTGCACCACCAAACGCGACTCTACGTCTTCTTGCGCCGCCAGCTCCAACAGCTCGATACGCTCCAGCAATGGAGAAAATCCGGGAATAGCTTGACGGATCACCAGCGGCTTCTTTTGCCAGTAGCGCTGCATGAAGGTTTCCGGGCTGATACCGCCGAGCAGCTGGAGAGGGGTTTGAATTTTCATGGGAGAATTTTGCCTTATGGAAATCACTACACAATGCGTCGTTGCCCTCACATGGACGCTGAAAGACACACTGGGCGAAGAACTGGACGTTTTGGACGAGCCGGTTGAGTTTTTATTGGGCGGCAACGACTTGCTGCCCCCCATCGAAGCTGCGCTGCAAGGCCACGTAGCGGGCGATAAAGTGCAATTGCAAATCGAGCCGGAAGAGGCTTTCGGCGATTTCAATGACCAGCTGATTTTCCTGGAGCCGCGCGGCCTGTTCCCCGCAGAACTGCAAGAAGGCCTGACCATGGAGGGTTATGCATTACCCGCAGGCTGCAACCCGGACGCCCCCAAAGACGCGCTCTACACCATCACAGATATTTACCCCGAACACGTGGTGCTGGATGGCAACCACCCCCTGGCGGGGATCGCCATCCGTATTCAACTCAAAGTAGAGTCAGTCCGGGAAGCCACTGAAGAAGAAATCGGCTCTGGCACCTTGGGTACCGGGTTCTTCCGGGTCCAGCGCTTGCACGAGCAAGCCCCCGGAAACGATCACCTGCACTAAGCCGATCAGGCCTTTCCGGTGGAGCCGTAGCCGCCCTCCCCGCGCTGCGACGCGGGGAATTCGGTCACCACATTGAACTGGGCTTGCACCACCGGCACGATCATCAACTGCGCAATGCGCTCCATCGGCTCGATGGTGAACGGCACTTCGCTGCGGTTCCAGGCGCTCACCATGAGCTGACCTTGGTAATCGCTGTCAATCAAACCCACCAGATTGCCCAGCACGATGCCATGTTTATGCCCCAGCCCGGAGCGGGGCAGAATCAACGCCGCATACGCTGGGTCTTCGAGATAAATTGCCATGCCGGTAGGTACCAGTTGCCATGCATTGGGAGCCAGGGTTAGCGGTGCGTCCAGGCAAGCGCGCAAATCCAAGCCAGCACTGCCCGGGGTGGCATAGGTCGGCAAATTGTTTTGCAAGCGGGGATCGATGATCTTGACGTCGATTTTCATGATGTTCCGTGTGAAAGATTAAGAGGTAGCGTGCAGGCGTTTGGCGATTTCGGCAACGAGTTGCCGGGCCAAATGCAGCTTGGAGTTACGAGGCAGTTCGGTAGAACCGGCGGCATCGATGAGCAGAAGTGCATTGTCGTCCTGACCGAAGGTCGCGGGACCGATGTTGCCCACCAGCAGCGGCACCTTTTTTCGCAGTCGCTTTGCCGTCGCGTGGGCCAATAAATCATGACTTTCCGCAGCAAAGCCCACGCAATAGAGATCGCCACGCACCGCACGTTCGGTTTGGGCCACATCGGCCAGTATGTCGGGATTCTCTACAAACTCGAGTTTCGGCGTTGCACCGCTGCCGTCTTTTTTAAGCTTATGGTTGGCCGCAGTCGCAGGACGCCAATCCGCCACAGCAGCCGTTGATATAAAAACAGTAGCACTTTGCGCATGCTCTGTGCTGGCTAGGTGCATATCAAGTGCCGATTTCACATCGACCCGCTGAACGCCGCGAGGCGTTGCCAAAGCCACCGGGCCGGCGATCAAGGTCACCTCAGCCCCCGCCTCGCGCGCAGCACGGGCAATAGCAAACCCCATTTTCCCGCTAGAGAGGTTGGTAATGCCACGCACCGGGTCAATCGCCTCGAAGGTGGGCCCGGCAGTGACCACCACATGCTGCCCCGCCAGACGCTTGGGCTGAAAGAACGCAACAACCTCCTGCAGCAACTCGTCTGGCTCCAGCATGCGCCCGTCGCCCGTCTCGCCGCAGGCCTGGTCGCCATGTCCCACGCCCAACACATGGGTGCCATCCGCACGCAGCTGCGCGAGATTGCGCTGGGTGGCAGGGTGCGCCCACATCTCCCGGTTCATGGCGGGGGCAATGATCAGCGGCACGCTCTCAATAGGCCGCGCAAGGCACATCAGACTCAGCAAATCGTCGGCACGACCATGCAACAGTTTGGCCATGAAATCGGCGCTGCAGGGCGCAATCAGAATGGCGTCGGCCTCGCGACTCAGGTTGATATGCGGCATGTTGTTGTGCTCGCGCGCATCCCACTGAGAATCAAATACCGGGCGATTGCTCAGCGCTTGCATGGTCACCGGCGTGATGAATTGCGCGGCGGCCTCGGTCATCACGACCTGCACGGTGGCCCCCTGTTTGATCAACGCACGGCACAGCTCAGCCGCCTTGTAGCAGGCAATACCGCCTGTCAAACCCAGAACAATGTGCTTACCGGAAAGGTCCATGTCGTACTCATTTCATGATGGCGAACAGCACGATGGCGCTGCCGCAGACCGCCGCAATGTAGCAGACGCCTATAATCTCGCTTTACCACCTCATCGAACCCTCAAGTTCGCCCCTGACATGACCAAATTTGTCTTCGTCACCGGCGGTGTGGTGTCTTCCCTTGGAAAGGGAATCGCCTCAGCCTCCCTTGCTGCGATCCTCGAATCGCGGGGCCTGACAGTCACCCTCATCAAGCTGGACCCCTACCTCAACGTTGACCCCGGGACCATGTCTCCCCTGCAGCACGGCGAGGTGTTCGTCACCGACGACGGCGCAGAAACTGACTTGGATCTTGGCCACTATGAGCGTTTCATTGAAACGCGCATGCGCAAGACCAACAACTTCACCACCGGTCAAATTTACAAAAGCGTGCTTGACAAAGAGCGCCGCGGTGACTACCTGGGCAAAACAGTCCAGGTCATTCCCCATGTGACCAACGAAATCCAAGAGTTCGTCAAACGCGGTGCGCGCTTCGGCGAGCCGGATGCGGTGGACGTGGCGATTGTCGAAATCGGCGGAACCGTGGGCGACATCGAGTCGCTGCCCTTCCTTGAAGCTGTGCGCCAAATGAGCCTCAAGCTCGGCCCCAACAACAGCGCGTTTGTCCACCTGAGCTACCTCCCCTGGATTGCAGCGGCCGGCGAACTCAAGACCAAGCCGACCCAGCACACTGCCAAGCAGTTGCGCGAAATCGGTATCCAAGCGGATGTTCTTTTGTGCCGCGCGGATCGCCCGATTCCTGACGAAGAGCGCGCCAAAATTTCGTTGTTCTCCAACGTGCCTGAATGGGGCGTGATCTCCATGTGGGATGTGGACACCATCTACAAGGTTCCCCGCATGTTGCACGAGCAAGGCCTGGATGGCCTGATTTGCGACAAGCTCCGCCTGAACACACCACCTGCCAGCCTTAAGCGCTGGGATGATCTGGTGTATGCGACCGAACACCCCCAGGGCGAAGTCACCATCGCTATGGTCGGCAAGTATGTGGACCTGACTGACAGCTACAAATCAGTCAACGAAGCCTTGCGCCACGCCGGCATGAAAAACCATGTGCGCGTCAAAATCGAACACGTGGACTCCGAAACCATCGAAGCCAGCACGGCCAACCAACTGGCGAAATACGACGCCATTCTGGTACCCGGCGGTTTCGGCAAGCGAGGTATTGAAGGCAAGATTAGCACCGCCCGTTTTGCCCGCGAGAACAAAGTGCCCTATTTGGGAATTTGCTTGGGGATGCAGGTTGCCACCATCGAATTCGCCCGGCATGTAGCCGGCTTGACAGATGCCAACAGCACCGAATTTGATCCCGAAAGCCCGAACCCTGTGATCGCCTTGATCACCGAGTGGAAAGATGCGGACGGCACGATAAAAACCCGAGATGTCAATTCGGACCTTGGCGGCACCATGCGCTTGGGCGCACAAAGCTCTGATGTAGCCAAAAACACGCTGGCCCACAAGATCTATGGGGATGTCGTCACCGAGCGCCACCGCCACCGCTACGAGGCGAATGTGAACTACCTCGACACCCTTCGGGCTTCGGGCCTCGTCATTTCTGCCCTGACCCAGCGCGAGCAACTGACCGAGATCGTGGAACTGCCGGAAAGTGTTCACCCTTGGTATGTGGGTGTGCAGTTCCACCCGGAGTTCAAGTCCACTCCGTGGAACGGCCATCCATTGTTCAATGCATTTATCAAAGCGGCCGTTGAGCACCAGAACGGCGGAAAAAGTTTGAAAGCGGTTGCCTGATGAAGCTTTGCGATTTTGAGATCGGCCTCGATCGTCCCTTTTTCCTGATCGCCGGAACCTGCTCCATCGAGGGCTTGGAAATGTCCATCGAAGTGGCGGGGCAACTCAAAGAGGCATGCGCCAGCTTGGGCATCCCCTTGATTTACAAGGGCTCGTTCGACAAGGCCAACCGCTCATCGGGCACCAGCAAGCGTGGTGTCGGCTTGGATGCCGGACTGAAAATTCTGGACGAAGTACGCCGCCAACTGCAATTGCCCATCTTGACCGATGTGCATGACGAGTCGCATATCGCCGAAGTCGCCAGCGTGGTGGATGTGTTGCAAACACCCGCGTTCTTGTGCCGTCAAACTGACTTCATCCGTGCAGTTGCCCAATGCGGCAAGCCGGTGAACATCAAAAAGGGGCAATTCCTTGCCCCTTGGGACATGAAGAATGTGATCGATAAAGCCCGTGCTGCTGCGGAAGAAGTCGGCCTCTCTCCTGACCGCTTCCTGGCTTGCGAGCGCGGTGTGAGCTTTGGCTACAACAACTTGGTGGCGGACATGACCAGCTTGGCCGAGATGCGGAAGTCAGGCGCCCCAGTGGTTTTCGACGTGACCCACTCTGTGCAAAAGCCTGGCGGCTTGGGCGGCAGCAGTGGTGGCGCGCGTGACATGGTGCCTGTGTTGGCACGCGCCGGTGTGGCTGCCGGTGTGGCAGGACTCTTTATGGAGACTCATCCACGCCCCGCAGAAGCTTGGTCTGACGGCCCCAATGCCGTGCCACTGCGCCATATGAAAGCGTTGTTGGAAACTTTGGTCGCACTGGATTCCGTAACCAAAAAAACCCCGTTGCTGGAAGACAACTTCCAGTAATCGGCGGCAAGATGGGATTTGACGTTTTTTTGTTTGTGTGTTTTTGAACTGGAAAGAAACTAATGAGCGCAATTGTTGACATCGTCGGCCGAGAGATTCTTGACTCTCGCGGCAACCCTACCGTTGAATGCGACGTGCTGCTGGAATCCGGCACCATGGGCCGTGCGGCTGTGCCCTCCGGCGCATCCACTGGTTCCCGCGAAGCCATTGAGCTGCGTGATGGCGACAAGAAGCGCTACCTCGGCAAAGGTGTGTTGAAAGCAGTTGAGCACATCAACACTGAAATCTCCGAAGCCGTATTGGGCCTCGACGCTTCCGAGCAAGCTTTCCTGGACAAGACATTGATTGACTTGGACGGCACCGAAAACAAATCCCGCTTGGGCGCCAACGCGATGTTGGCTGTCTCCATGGCCGTAGCCCGCGCTGCCGCTGAAGAGGCAGGCTTGCCTTTGTACCGTTACTTCGGCGGCATGGGCAGCGTGCAAATGCCCGTTCCCATGATGAACGTCATGAACGGTGGCGAACACGCCAACAACAACCTTGATCTGCAAGAGTTGATGATCATCCCCGTGGGCGCACCCAGCTTCCGCGAAGCCCTGCGCTGGGGTGCTGAAGTGTTCCACGCGCTCAAGAAAATCCTGCACGACCAGGGCATCAGCACGGCAGTGGGCGACGAAGGCGGTTTTGCCCCCAACGTGGCAAACCATGAAGCCGCGATCCAGATGATTCTGCAAGCCATCGACAAGGCTGGTTACGTCGCAGGCGAGCAAATCGCTCTCGGCTTGGATTGCGCCGCTTCTGAGTTCTACAAAGACGGCAAATACGAACTCGAAGGTGAAGGCCTGAGCCTGACCGCCCAAGAGTGGACCGACATGTTGGCCACCTGGGTCGACAAGTACCCCATCATCAGCATCGAAGACGGCATGGCTGAAGGCGACTGGGACGGCTGGAAAGTATTGACCGACCGTTTGGGTGCCAAGGTGCAAATCGTGGGTGACGACTTGTTCGTGACCAACACCAAGATCTTGAAAGAAGGCATCGACAAAGGCATTGCCAACTCGATCCTGATCAAGATCAACCAGATCGGCACTTTGTCTGAAACTTTCGCCGCCATCGAAATGGCCAAGCGTGCCGGCTACACCGCCGTCATCAGCCACCGCTCGGGCGAAACTGAAGACTCCACCATCTCTGATATCGCGGTGGGCACCAATGCCGGCCAAATCAAGACCGGTTCCCTGAGCCGTTCCGACCGTATGGCCAAGTACAACCAGTTGCTCCGTATCGAAGAAGACTTGGGTGATGTGGCCGTGTACCCCGGCCGCGCAGCTTTCTACAACCTGCGTTAAGCCTCTCCATCGACCGAACCACTGCCATGGGTAACCGCTGGGTCCCTGTCATGTTGATTGCACTGCTGCTGATCCTGCATGGTCAGCTGTGGTTCGGTCGTGGAAGCATTCCGGACGTCGCTCGACTGTCCAAACAACTAGAAGAACAAAAACAGCTCAACGCGCAGGCACTCCAAGCCAATGAGCGCCTCGAAGCTGAAATCCACGACCTGAAAGAAGGCCTGGAAATAGTCGAAGAGAAAGCACGCTCTGAATTGGGCATGGTGAAGGCGAACGAGATTTACGTTCAGATTGCCCGCTGAGCTCGATAGCCATGGGTATGAAAATAGCGATTCTCGGCGCAGAATCGACCGGCAAAAGTACCCTCGCGCACGATTTGACGCTCGCGCTCCAAGCCGCCGGCACCCAAGCAGTTACTGTCTCAGAATATTTGCGCGAATGGTGTGATCTGCACCAAAGAACACCCCGCCCCGACGAACAAGCAGGCATTGCCATGGAGCAAACACGCCGTGTTGCCGCGCCCCATGGGGTGGCCGTGGTTTGTGACACCACGGCCATGATGACGGCCATTTACAGCGATGTGCTTTTCCAAGACATGAGCCTCTACACCGAAGCTCTCGCGGACCTGCGCACCTACTCGCATGTTCTGGTCATGGGTCTGGACTTGCCTTGGGTGGAAGATGGCTACCAACGCGACAGCCCTGCAGGGCAACAGCGGGTCCATCAGCGCCTGCAAACGGTCTTGCAGGAACACGACATTGCCTATTCGATGGTATGGGGCAAAGGCTCCTTGCGGCTCAAGGCTGCCTTGCGTATCGTGTTGCCCGACCAGATGGAAGACGAGCGCCAGGCCGCCGAGCAATACGCACGTTGGCTTGGCCAATGTGAGAAGTGTTCCGACGCGGCCTGTGAACACAGCCTCTTCAGGTCTTTGCTAGGCCGCTAGTGGGTGCCTGAAGGCCCCTGCTGCAATTGGACCGCATCGGTGAACAACTGAGCAGCATCCACCGGGTCAAACCGGTACTGCACACCGCAGAACTCGCAAGCGACTTCGATATCGCTACGTTCCGCCAAAATGCTGGCAGCCTCTTCGCGCCCGAGACCGACGATCATTTTGCCCACACGCTCACGGCTGCAATTGCAGCTAAAACGCGGCGCAGTCTCGCCCACCAAGGGTTCAAACCGGGTCAAAGGCTCTTCCCAAAAAAGACGTCGAAGAATTGTGTCGACATCCAGCTCCAGTAACTCTTCACTTTTCAGGCTCTTGGCCAGAATGGAAATGCGGTTGTAGTGCTCGTTCAGGCCGATTTCATCCTCGTTCTCTTTGGACACCATGCTGCCTGAGAGATTCCCCTCCCCTTGCATCGGCAAGCGCTGGATCAGCAGACCCGCCGCCACCTTGTCGTTGGCGGCCAATACCAGCGTGGTATCCAACTGCTCGCTTTGCAGCATGTAGTGCTCCAAGACCTCGCTGATGCGCTCTAACGGCTTGCCACTGTCATCAAACAAGGGCACGACACCCTGGTAAGGCTGTTGACCAGGAAACTTGGTGGTGGGGTCCAGGGTAATCGCACAACGCCCTTCGTTTTGCGCGTTCACCATCTGGCTCAACAGCATGTCAGGAGCAATGTCTCCCGCAATAGTGGCGGTAGAGCGAACCTTGAAGTCAGGCTGGATCTCGGTGACCGCCAGCTTGACCGGGCCATCACCAAAAATTTGCAGGACGAGCGCACCGTCAAACTTGATGTTGGACTGCATCAAGGTCGCCGCTGCCGTAATCTCACCTAACAGGCTTTGCACGGGCTCCGGGTAGGCGCCATGCTCCGTGCTGGAAGCGCGTCGCCGCAAAATCTCTTGCCAGGTGTCCGTCAGACGCACGATGGCGCCCCGAACCGGTAAGCCATCAAATAAAAACTTGTGCAGTTCAGACATGCACCTTCTCCAAAAAAAACAGGCCCCTTGCGGGGCGGATAACTAAGCGATTTTCTTCAGGCCGGACCTGAAGCGTCGCGCGTTTTCAACGTAATGCTTGGCACTGGCGACCAACGCTTGTTGCTGTGCTTCGGTCAACTCCCGCACGGCTTTGGCAGGACTGCCGATGATCATGCTGCCGTCAGGAAATTCTTTTCCCTCGGTAACCAAAGCACCCGCACCCACCAAACAGCCTTTGCCGATGCGAGCACCGTTAAGGACCACCGCACCGATACCGATCAAAGAGCCATCACCGATAGTGCAACCATGCAACATGACTTGATGCCCCACCGTGACGTTGTCGCCAATGGTCAAAGGCTTGCCCATGTCTGCATGCAGCACGCTGGCGTCCTGGATATTGGTTCCTGCACCGATGCGGATCGTTTCCGTGTCTCCGCGCACTACGGCTCCGAACCATATATTGGCATCTGCGCCAATTTCAACAGCGCCCATGACTTCGGCGCTGTCTGCGATCCAAACACCCTCAGAAAGCTGAGGCGCTATGCCATCAAGTTCATAAACCGCCATCAGAGTCCCCACAGCGCAAAACTAGAATTGTAAGGATGGAACTTAGAGAACACGCCCTCAAGGCCTTTCAAGCCAGTGTGCCGGAGCACAAAGCGCAACTGGCTTTGGAGTTGCAGTCTGGTGATCCGGCATTCGTCGTAGACGCAAAGCGCCACTTCACACCCCCTGACGCTCCGGGGCAACCGACTCGCCCGGAACTCGTGGATCCCAAAGACGTTCCCCGCCGCTCGCCCTTCACACCTGCAGGGCATGCAGCGTTGATGCATTCGATCGCGCACATTGAATTCAATGCCATCAACCTCGCTTTGGATTGCATTTGGCGTTACGACAACATGCCAGAGGCGTTTTATAGAGACTGGGCGACTGTGGCGGCGGAAGAAGCCCAGCACTTCACCCTACTGTCCGGACACCTGAAGGCACTGGGCTATGCGTATGGCGACTTTCCCGCACATACCGGGCTGTGGACGATCTGCCAAAACACCGCGCCTGACATCGCTGCCCGGATGGCACTGGTGCCGCGCACCATGGAAGCCCGCGGACTGGATGCGACGCCACTCATTCAATCCAAACTCGCCAAGGTCGGCACTGCGGCGGCTCTGGAGGCGCGCGCTATTCTGGACATCATCCTGGCAGAGGAAGTGGGCCACGTCGCTACCGGGAACCGCTGGTACCACTGGCTCTGCGCCCAACACAAGTTGGATGCAGATGCGTTTTATGCGCAAGCAGCGGTGCGGTATGCGGCACCGCGGCCCAAACCACCGTTTAATTACGCAGCTCGCAAAGCAGCAGGCTTTACCCCCACCGAAATGCGACGGCTGGATATCGATGCCGGGCTCGCTATAGGGCTCGAGTTTGGACTCGAAGCTGGGCTCGATGTAGCCTAGTCCAACGCAGCATACACCCCCTAGAATCGAATTAACTATTCTCTGTGCCGGCTCTCCGGCTGCTTGATGTACCCCACCGAAAATGCCTTTGCCAACCCCGGCGCCGCCTCTGTCTCGATTGCCCGACAAGCGATCGTCGACAAGAACCAAGCCGTGGTTGGGTATGAACTTTTCAATCGCAGCGTCCAAAAGGGTGAGCACACGGCGTCATCCGATGCCCAAATGCTGTTTAACTTGCTGTCCATGGCCGAGAGTGAAACGCTCGTTGGCAAGGCCCTGCTCTTTGTCAATTGCACGCTCGACAGCCTCGCAGCGGGCCATGTCGACTTGATTGCGCCGGAACACTATGTTTTGCAAATTCCTGCGGTGCCGCTGTCCCAAATAGATCAAATCCAGCTACGACTACCGACCCTGCGAGCCCTGCATGCGCGCGGCTTTCGGCTGGCGTTCGACTACTCCGTGTTGACCCAGCCCTATGAAGAGTGGCTGCCTTTGGCTGCCTATATCAAGTTCGACACGGTCGTTTTGAAGTCTGCGACCATCACTTCGTTCATCCGCTTGGCGCAAGCGAAGACGCAAGCCCATCTCGTTGCAGAAAAAGTATCGACCCAGACCCAGTACCTTCAACTCAAAGAGCTGGGAGTCGGCTTGTTTCAGGGCGACTGGTTCGCCCGGGCCACCTTGGTCGAGGGGCAAAGCATGCGCCCGGGTCAAGCCACAATCCTGCAGCTGATCAACCTTGTTCGCAAGCAGGCCAGTACCGCAGAGATTGAAGAAGTCTTGAAGCGGGACCCGACCCTCTCTTTTAACCTGCTGCGCTTTATCAACTCTGCAGGATTCGGCCTCCGGACCGAGGTTTCTTCTTTCAAGCACGCAGTCATGCTGCTGGGGTTGCAACGACTCTTCAAATGGGCCGCCTTGTTGCTGACCACATCGACGCTGAGCGGCGCTGCGCCCGCGATCGGAACCACCGCGGTGGTTCGCGGCCGCTTGATGGAATTGCTGGCGGCAGAGGCACTCCCCGCCGATGACTGCGACCACGCGTTTGTCGTGGGCATCTTCTCCTTGCTCGACAGCATGCTGGGTATGCCGCTCGAGACCGCGTTGGCCAACCTCACCCTGCCGGACAGTGTGACGCAGGCTTTGCTCCACCGGAGCGGGCCCCTTGCGCACTACCTCACGCTCACCCTCGCTTGCGAATCAGGCGATGACGAGGCCTTTGCCCAGAGTGCCCAGGCCTTGCAACTGACTGAAAAACAAATCAACTGGGCCCATTTGCAAGCCTTGGCGTGGGCAGAGACATTGGGTGAGACCTGAGCGGGACCACGCCCACCCCGGGCTCCCCGAGCCACTACCCGCGAGGGTGGTGCTGAGCGTGTAGCGCAGCCAACCGATCCCGGGCCACGTGGGTGTAAATGGTCGTAGTGGAGATGTCGGCATGGCCCAAAAGCATCTGCACGGCGCGTAGATCCGCCCCATGGTTAAGCAAATGGGTAGCAAATGCATGCCGCAGGGTGTGCGGTGACATCGGGCTGCGGATACCTGCCATCAGCGCATAGCGCTTCACGAGCCCCCAAAACATGATGCGTGACATCGCGCTGCCCGCCTTGGCACCACGCACAGTTACAAACACATCTTCGCTTTGTCGTCCGGCCAAAAGCTCTGCGCGCGGCCCTTTCAGGTAACGCTGCAACCAGAGCCCCGCCACCTCACCAAAAGGTACCAAACGCTCTTTGGAGCCCTTGCCTACGACCCGCAGGACACCCTCATTGAGTCCGAGCTGCGTCATACGCAGAGCCACCAGCTCGCTCACGCGCAGTCCACTGGCGTACATCAGCTCCAACATGGTCTTGTCTCTGATGCCCAGTGCCTCACCGGTGTCCGGCGAATTCAAAAGCGCTTCTACTTGCGCTTCGCTCAGGGTTTTGGGAACCCGCAGTGCCTGCTTGGCAGCCTGCAGCTTGAGAGTCGGGTCTTGGGCAATATGCTTTTCGCGTAAAGCCCAGCGAAAGTAGCGCTTGAAAACAGTCAGCCGCCGGTTGGCCGTGGTCGCTTTGGTTTCGGCATGCCGGGCCGCAAAATAGGCCTGCACATCATGCTCTTGGGTTTGCACCAGCGGCCGCCCCTTGAGCGAGGCCGCAAACAAGCGGAGATCTCGCCGGTAGGCCTCCAAGGTGTTCTTCGAGAGGCCCTCTTCGAGCCACAACGCATCGATGAATGCATCCACCGATGCGGTGTCTTCCATGATCAGTCCAGACGCAGCTTGGCAGAGTCCACGACCTTTTTGTAGACCTCGAACTCCGCTTTGATCTGCTCTGCAAACTGCTCGGGTGAATTGCCCACCACCAGGGAGCCGGTGTCCTCAATGCGTTTGCGCACCGCGGGGTCCTCCAGCACTTTTTTCACGCCAGCATTGATTTTGTCAATCACGTCTTTGGGCAAGCCTTTGGGGCCGTAGATGCCATAAAAAGCCATGCGGTTCACAGGCTCCAGCCCCACCTCTTTGAAGGTGGGCACGTTGGGCAACTGGCTCAAGCGCTGGGGAGCAGCCACCACGATGGGGACCAACTTGTTGGAATTGATAAACGGCAATGCGGATGGCAGATTGTCGAAAATCAGGGGCACTTGCCCTCCCACGGTGTCATTCAGTGCCGGGCCTGCACCGCGGTAGGGAATGTGGGTGATGAAAGCGCCGGTCAAGCTCTTGAACAACTCCGTCTGCATGTGGCCGATACCGCCGGTGCCAGAGGATGCGTAGGAATACTTGCCTGGGTTCTTTTTGATCTCAGCCAAAAACGCTTTGTAGTCTTTGGCTGGGAACGTGGGGTGCACCGCGATCACATTGGGCGTGGCCGCGATGTTGATGATGGGCGAGAAATCGGTGAGCGGGTTGTAGGGGTTTTTCGGGTTAATGGCAGGGTTGGCAGCCACCGTAGACACGGTGGCAATACCCAGCGAATAACCATCGGGTGTTGATTTGGCAGTTTCGTTAGCTCCGACTACACCGCCACCACCAGCCTTGTTTTCCACAATGACGCTCTGGCCCAACACTTTGCCCAGCGGGTCGGCAATGATGCGGGCAATGATGTCGGTGGTGCCGCCGGGAGCAAACGGCACCTGCAACTTGATCAATTTATTGGGGTAGGTCTGGGCCATGCTCACACCAGAGGCAGCGACCAGGCTGCAGGCCAGAATCAAACGACGTTTCAACATGTAGTCTCCATAAAAAGAAGCCAAGCAAACCCGGCGAGTGTGCTCTGCCGCGATGGTACTGCGACACAAGGGCGCGGGTCTATGCGGTGGAACCATTAGGCTGCTGATATGCTCACCCGCGTGAATTACGCCCAGCTACTTTTCCCCGACTTTTCGCTCATCCTCCTCGGCTACCTGGTCTGCCGCTACACCCAGCTCAACCGCCCCCTGTGGGAAAAGGTCGAGGCCTTGGTGTACTACCTGCTGTTTCCGGTTCTGTTGTTTCACTCCATCGTCAAAAGTCCGCTGGATCTGCAAGTCGCCTCGCGGCTGATGGGCGCAGGCTGGGCACTCGGGGTCGCGGCTATCGGCCTGGCTTATGCGTTGCCCCACCTGCCCGGGTTGCGACGCCATATCAGCGGCCCGGACCACGCTGCGAGTGCGCAGATCGCCTTCCGCTTCAACTCCTTTATCGGCCTGGCAATTGCTGAGCGCTTGGCGGGCCCGCAGGGTCTGCAGCTGATTGCGGTGCTGATCGGGGTCTGTGTGCCTTTGTTCAATGTGGCGGCTGTGTGGCCGATGGCGCGGCATGCCCAACGGAGTTTTCTCAGTGAGCTGGTCCGCAACCCGCTCATCATTGCGACGGTCGGAGGGCTGATCAGCAACCTGCTGGGCTTTCAAATGCCGGTGTGGCTGGAGCCGACGGTGACCCGTTTGGGCGCGGCCTCTCTGGCGATGGGCCTGATGGCGGCCGGCGCAGGAATGCAATTCGGCGCATTGGCACGGGCCAAGACCTTGGCAGTGGCGGTACTGGCCATCCGCCATGTCATTACGCCCGCCATGGCGTGGGGGGTTTCCAAGCTCTTCGGCCTGGACCCAACGCAAACAACAATTTTGCTGGCATTTTCCGCCTTGCCCACCGCTTCTAGCTGCTATGTTTTGGCAGCACGCATGGGCTATGACGGCGCCTATGTGGCGGGCCTGGTGACGCTCTCCACCCTGCTGGGTGTAGTGAGTTTGCCGTTTGCGCTAGGTGTGTTGCGCGGGCTGTAACCTTACTCGTACCAGCGCTGCAAGGCCTCGGCGTGCATCGCATGGCGGTAGCTGCCTTGGGGCAACCAGCTCGGCGCGCTGCAGGCGGCACGCGAGACGAAATCCAACAGCGCCATATGGCGCCGTAACACCCGCTCCTGGCGGTGCCCGATCAAAGGATTAAAAATTCCATAGCGGCTGAATAGTTGCCGGGGATTTTTTTTAATCCAAAGCCAAGAACCCATCTCGAGTGTCAAGGGCAGAAACACCTGCCGGGTGGGATCTTCCAGTCGGGTGTGCAAGTGGTCCCACAAATCGCCATGGGTCAGGTACTGCAGGCTTTGCGGCTCAAACACGTAGGGGTGGTGGCTGTAACTCTGCCGGTACATGCGCTGCAGCACATACATTTCTGCCAGATGCGTGATGGGCTGGCGCGTGTGCGCATACGGAAACCACAAGCGGTCCCGCACCCCGAAGCCGGAATGGCAGTCGATGGAGATGCTGAATGCGCGGTGCGTCAGTTCCGACTCCACCACATCGCACAGCGCCTGGGCTTCGGGCTGCATGGGCGCTGCGAGCGCACCGCGGTACCACGGCAGCTTGGCACTGACACGCTGGCCACCAACCCACGCGGGCACCGGCTCTAGGGCGTCGATCGGGGCATTGCGCATCAGATCTACACCTGCGGGGTTGGCCCGCGTGCCCCGTAGCATCCCCCCCGGATTGACCAGGGGCATGAACACCATGCGCATGGTTTGCAATTGCTGGTGCAAGGTATGGTCCCACGCCATGCGCTGGACCAAACTGGCCAGAAAGGCGAGCACCACCTCGGTACCAATGCGCTCCAGCCCATGCACCCCGCCAAAAAAACCAATGGCGGGCACCTCGGGGGACGGGTTCCCCATGGCAATCGCATAGACCGGCAAGGCCCCACTCTCGGATGCGACTTGGTGCATCACACGCACCTCCACGCGATCACCTGCAAGCTGCAATATCCGGTCGAGTTCTGCCAGCGCGGGCAAGTTGGTGGATGGCACAAAGTCTCCTGTTACTCACGAGCTTAGCGGCCCAAGACACGCTTTCAAAGCCCTGCGGCGCGTCCACCACACTGCCATCAAAGCGTCACACAAAAGACCTAAATTCATTTCAGCAAAACGTAACCGGGAGCTGTCATGATCCTCAAACTGCTGGGCTTGCAACGACTGTTGGATGAATTGTTCGACGATGAGTGGCTAGCCCCCATCGCGTTGATCGAGGTATGACGCGGCGCGGTACCCCGGCGATGCGTCGCCGGGCCTTCCAAGGGTTAGCGCTGACGATGGCTGTTTTACAAGGCGCGTTGGAATGGTGGGCTTTGCAGCGCAACACCCGATAGCCGGACCAGCGCGTAGCGCCTAGACTGGGCGTATGCGTATCAAATGGATCCTTGGCACCTTGGTGGCGTGCCTGGCAATCGGAGCCAGCACACTGGCTTGGCTACTGAGCCACCCACCCGGTATGGAAGGCGTTAAGTCTTTGCGTTGGCCCACCGCCTCCGCGCCGCTTGCGCCACTCAAAGTCCGTTTTTTGGGCGTTGCCACCGTGTTGCTGGACGACGGCGAGACGGCTCTTTTGACGGACGGATTTTTCTCGCGACCCGACAAACTCACTGTTTTCTTGCGCAAGGTGGAGCCCGACGTGCAGGCCATCACTGAAGGCTTGCAACGCGCCGGCATTACCGGGAGTGCGAGTCGCTTGGCCGCTGTGATTCCCCTGCACTCGCATTACGACCATGCCATGGACGCGCCCGAAGTGGCGCGCCAAACCGGCGCCCTATTGATGGGTTCAGGCTCTACCCTCATGGTGGGCCAAGGCTGGGGGCTGCCGCCTGATCGCATGAAGCTGGCACAGCTCCACACACCCTACCGCTTCGGCCGGTTCACAGTCACGCTCTACCCTGCGTTGCACACCCCCACCGGCTTTACCGGGGGCGTGATTGAGCAGCCATTAAAGCCCCCTGTGCGGGCCACCGACTACCTGGAAGGCCAAAGCTACGCCATGCACATAGCGCACGAGGGCCGCACCTTGTTAATCACGGGCACCGCAGGCTTTGTGCCCGGTGCGCTGCAAGGTGTGCGCGCCGATGTGGTGCTGCTCGGGATTGGTGCCATGGGCCCGCGCAGCCCCGAACACAAACTCGCCTATTGGAATGAAACCGTGCGCACCGTGGGTGCCCGCCGGGTCATCCCCATCCATTGGGACGATTTCTGGATTCCCTCCACACAACCCATGCAGCCCATGCCCCGCCCTCTAGACGACTTTGAGGCGTCCATGGCGTTCCTGGAGCGCCAGGGCGCCGCGGAAGGCGTCAACATCCGCTTGCCGGCCGCT
Organism: Rhodoferax potami; assembly: GCF_032193805.1. Lineage (NCBI taxonomy): Bacteria > Pseudomonadati > Pseudomonadota > Betaproteobacteria > Burkholderiales > Comamonadaceae > Rhodoferax > Rhodoferax potami. Next base: position 657,639 of record NZ_JAVBIK010000001.1, read on the forward strand.
TGGACACCGATGGACGTGTTTGACGGCCTGCCGCGCTGAGTCAAGCCAAGGCACTGAGCGTCGTTGCCTGTAGGCCTGCCGCGGTGGCCCGGGCTAAAAAATCTTGCGCGGCCGCCTCAAAGCCGGCCACCGGGCTCATGCAATCGGTCAACAGCACCAACTCCGCCAAACGCTCAGCGGGCAAGACTGCCATCAAGTCGGATACCGATGCGGCCACACAGTGGCTCATGGCCTCACCCGCTATCAAAAGCGTAGCACCCTGCGCAGACAGTGACTGGACCAAAGGCCGATTCAGCAAGGTGCGTGCGTCATCCGCCCGCGGAACCTCAGCCTTAAAGGCGCTGTACTGCTCGGTCAGCGGGTTCTGGCCCTTGAGCACCTTGTGCACCATCCGGCCGGTCGCCAGCTCCCAAGCGGCCAAAGCTTCGCTCAAGCCGGCGTGAATGTTGTGGCCCCAGGTACCCAGCACGCAGTGCACCGGCCAGACCACCAGCTGGCGTTGACCGGTGGCCTCCAGGGCGTGCAGGTAGGCCTGTACCTCGGCTTGCAGCGCCGGATTGCGCGGCTTGAATTGGCCGCTGGCCAGGTCTGCGGCGGTGATCACCGTGAACGGCGCGACCGGCTCGCCGTCAGAACGCAGCCAAAACGTGGTGCGCTCAACGCCCACGCTGGCGTGGGAATCTAGGGTGACGGTGATGCTGCGCACCCGGGCGGCGTGGGGCACCAGCCAATCGGCCAGGCGCTGCATGTCCGCGCCGGCACCCGGAACCGGCAAAGCGGCTCCGGCAATGTCTAGAAAGTCGTTTTGCGGATCGATGATGAGCAGGTCGTAAGTGGTCATGACAAGACGTTTGAGGGGTTTGGAGACAAGGCCGAAAACTGAAGCGCCCAGTGCACATGTTCTTGCACCAGAGGGTCTGGGTGGCTGGTGCGGCGCTGCAAGGATTGGACCAGCACCGCACGCTCAGGTGCCGAGAGCGCACTGCCCTGCAAGGCATTGCCCATGGCCACGGCCACATTGCGCAGCCAGCGCACATGGCCGATGCGCCTGATCGGGCTGCCCTCGGTGTTACGCAAAAAGGTGTCTTCGGTCCAGTCCATCAACGTGGCCAGTGCACTGCCGGTGAGGCCGTGCCGGGCATCAAAGTCGGGCAAGGTGCTGCGCTTGGCAAACTTGTTCCAAGGGCACACCAGCTGGCAGTCGTCACAACCGTAAATGCGGTTGCTAATAAGGGGGCGCATCTCGAGCGGAATCGGGCCATCGTGTTCGATGGTCAGGTAAGACACACAGCGCCGTGCATCCAAACGATGGGGGGCCACGATGGCCTGCGTCGGGCAGGCACTGATACAGGCGCTGCAACTGCCACAGTGCGCCTCGACCGGCGCACTTGGCGGGAGCGCCACATCCAGATACACCTCGCCTAGAAAAAACATAGAGCCCGCTTCGCGGTTGAGCAGCAAGGTGTGCTTGCCGCGCCAGCCCTGGCCGCTACGGCTGGCAAGCTCAGCTTCCAGCACCGGCGCGCTGTCGGTGAACACCCGGTAACCCAAGGGGCCCATATGGGCCGCCATGCCGTCGGCCAATTGTTGAAGGCGGTTGCGCAACACCTTGTGATAGTCCCGGCCGCGTGCGTAGACCGACACAATGCCCTCACCCGGGCGTTGCAAGCGGGCCAGCTCGGCGTCGGCCCAGCCGTCTTCTGTGCCGCGCGGCAGGTAGTCCATGCGCGCAGTAATCACACTCACCGTGCCGGGCACCAACTCGGCCGGACGGGCGCGTTTCAGCCCGTGATGCGCCATGTAGCCCATGCCACCGTGGAAACCGTGCGACAACCATGCCAATAATCCGGCCTCCGCGGAGGACAAATCCACACCGGCCACGCCAATTTGGGAGAATCCAAGTTCCCGGGCCCAGCCCTGTATCTGAGCGACCATTTCGTCGCCATCGAATTGAGCCTTGATTTGAGTGCTGTTGATCGTCACCACCCGATTGTAGAAAGCGCGGCCCCGAGCATCGTCTTGGAATGGGCTGATGAATCCGACACCGTCGCCTTTGCGCAGCAGTGGGCCCGCGCGCCATCCCTCGCCAACGCATTTATTGCACTGCACGGTGATTTGGGTGCCGGTAAAACCACCCTGGTGCGCCACCTGCTGCAAGCGCTGGGGGTGACTGGCCGCATCAAAAGCCCCACCTACGCGGTGGTAGAGCCCTATGAACTGCCTGAGCTGAACATCTGGCACTTTGACTTTTACCGATTCAATGACCCGCGGGAGTGGGAGGAAGCCGGGTTCCGCGATATTTTTGCAAGCCCCGGCCTCAAGCTGGCCGAGTGGCCGGATAAGGCGGCCAGCATGCTGCCGGTGGCAGATGTCACCCTGCATTTGCACACCCTGGATGACAGCCGCCGCGAGGTGCGCCTGACTGCAGGCACCCCCGCGGGCCTGCTACTCATCCAAGCGGCCCAAGGAGCCGGAGCTTGAGGCGCCGCACCCTGCTGCAAGCCGGCAGTCTGGTTTTGACACTGGGCACCGCCGAGCTCGCCAAGGGTGCCGCCATCATGACCGTGCGGGTATGGCCTGCACCGGAGTATTCGCGCGTCACCATCGAGTCTGACTCCGCACTCAGCGCCAAACAGCTATTTGTACCCAACCCGCCACGGCTGGCGGTGGATATCCAGGGCATCAGTTTGAACCCCGCGCTCAAAGAGCTGGTCGCCAAGGTGAAGGCGGATGACCCGAACATCGCGGGCATCCGCGTTGGACAGTTCACCCCGGACATCGTGCGCCTGGTGGTCGACTTGAAGCACCCGATACGACCGCAAGTGTTCAGCCTGGCGCCCGTGGCAGCTTACCAGCACCGCTTGGTGCTGGACCTGTACCCACTGGCCGAGGTCGACCCGCTTGATGCCCTGATCACCGACCGCGCTAACGAGGCCAAGGCCGTTCAGCAGTCCAAGGCAGAGGCACAAGACCCCCTGGACGCCCTGATTGCCCAGCACACCCAGCGCCCCCCTGTGCCGGCTGCCGCTGCCAGCAGCCCATTGAGACCGGTAGACGCTATCAAATCAGGAGCTGCCCGCGCAGACTCCACGAGCGCTGGAGGCACAAAAGATCCCCAAACTGCGGAAAAGGCCAGCACCCCGACCGACCGGCTGATCATCATTGCCCTGGACCCCGGGCATGGTGGCGAAGACCCTGGCGCCATCGGCCCCGGCGGTACGCGGGAAAAAGATGTGGTGCTCAAACTCGCGCACTTGCTGCGCGAACGGATCAACGCTGCCAGCGTCAACGGCAACGCAATGCGCGCGTTTCTGACCCGCGATGCCGACTTCTTTGTGCCCCTGAGCACCCGGGTGCAAAAAGCCCGGCGGGTGCAGGCAGACTTGTTCATCAGCATCCATGCCGATGCGTTTTTCACTCCGGACCCGCAAGGGGCTAGCGTGTTCGCTTTGAGCCAGGGCGGCGCGTCGAGCAGCGCTGCACGGTGGATGGCGGCCAAAGAAAACAAGGCGGATTTGATCGGCGGCCTCAACGTCAAGGCCAAAGACGCCACGGTGCAGCGCGCCTTGCTCGACATGAGCACCACCGCACAGATCAATGACAGCTTGAAACTTGGCGGCAACCTGTTGGGCGAGATCAAACGGGTCGGCAAGCTGCACAAACCCAAAGTCGAACAAGCAGCGTTTGCGGTGCTCAAGGCGCCTGACATTCCGAGTGTGCTGGTCGAGGCTGCGTTCATCAGCAACCCCAGCGAAGAGATCAAGCTCAATAGCGACGAATACCAAAACCGCCTGGCTGACGCCTTGATGCGCGGCATTGAAGGCTACTTCGCCAAAAACCCGCCCCTCGCACGCAACCGCACCACCAGCTAAAACACAAAAATCACCATTTAAAGTAATGGTTTATGTGTTTTTGGCGTGGAGATAGCGGGCTAAACCCTGCTTCATTCGCCGGATGGAACTAGGTAGCAACCCTAGACTGAGTCTTTCAGTCACTCATTGGAAGGAGGTTGTTATGGCTCTGGTAGAGAGAATTCAAGCAGCGGTTGCACGGACCGAATTGTTGCCCTTCAAGGTAGAAATTGCCACCGAGGCGCAGCTAGATGGCGTCATTGTCAAACGCAGTCTCGATTTGATACAACTGTGGAACGCAAACGCGGCGTGGATTTGATACACCGTTATGTGGGGTGATTGGTTGTTTTGTCTTTGCTTGGCGCCTCTAGGCTGCTTGCTCCTCCTGTGTATCAAGGTGACTGCGTTTTCGTTTGAGTAGGGCATTGCTGCTGGCGGCAATCACACCGGCACGCCGCTTATCTTTCAGGCGATAGGAGTCTCCTGAGATCGGGACCACATGGGCGTGGTGGAGCAGTCGGTCAAGTAGCGCCGCTGTCAGCGTTGCATCGTCTGCAAATGTCTGGTCCCATTGCCCAAACGGCAGATTGGAGGTCAGGATGAGACTTCCCACTTCATAGCGTTTGGCAATGACTTGGAACAGAAGATTCGCCTGTTCCCGATTCATGGGTAGGTACCCGACTTCGTCAATGATCAACAGCCGGTAGGGACGCACGATGCGTTTGATAGCCTCTTCCAGGGTGTTCTGCCGTAGTGCCGTGCTCAGTGTCATCAGCAGATCTGCCGCCGTGATGAAACGCGTCTTGATTCCAGCCTGGGTTGCCCTGTAGCCCAAGGCGATGGCCAAGTGGGTTTTGCCCACCCCACTGGCGCCCAGCAAGACCACGTTCTCGCTGCGCTCCACGAAGGCCAGACTGCCAAGCTCCTGCACCAGAGTTTTGGGCACACCGCTGGCAAACTGGAAGTCAAACTCATCGAGCGTCTTGATGGCGGGGAAGCCCGCTATGCGCGTGAGCATGGCGCGCGTTCTCTCCACCCTGGCCAGAGCCTCGCCACGCAAGGCTTGCTCCAGGAACTCCAGGTACCCCAGCTCTTTCTTGGCCGCCATTTGCCCCAAGTGGGCAAGCTGATCGGGTAAGTTGAGCAGGCGCAGCTGATCACACAGTTCACGCAGTCTTTCCATTTGCAGGCTCATGGTCGTCCTCCTGCTGAGGCTTGGTTGTGCACCAGCGTGTCATACATCGCCAGAGGATGCTGCAGGCCTCGCCATGCCGCGGCTGGAATTGGCCGGACTGCTGCGCCGCTACCGGTGACTTTTTGTAATTGACGCACTGTTCGCCCACTGTAGGCGCTGGGGATGGCCAGCAGATGTGCGCGCTCAGTTTGCAAAGCCAGTGCCGGCACACACCCAGTGGTTCCGTGGATCCGCACATTGGCAACGTCACGCAGCCAGGTGCGCATTTCCCGATTGGCTGTGTCCGCGTCCACCACCAAGCCTTGCTGCTTCATACTCGCCACCAATGGCACCCAGAAGCTGCGCCGGATGTAGCCATTCATGCGTTCGACTTTGCCCTTGGTCTTGGCCCGATAGGGCTTGCACACCCGCGGCACAAAGCCATGGTGGTGCGCAAAGTCAGCAAAGGCACCCTGGAACTGGTGCAGGTTCTTGCCGTAGGCGTCACGCTTGAGGATGACGGTCTTCATGTTGTCGTACAGCACTTCACGGGTGACTCCACCAAAGCTCTCGAACGCCCTGACATGGCACGCCAGTAGTGTCTCCAGCTTCATGTCTGTGACGAACTCCGCGAAGGTCGCCCGGCTGTGGCCCAGCGTTGCCACAAACGCCGCCAACATGCCGTCTTTATGCCCAGCCTTGCGGAACTCGATCCAGTCCATCTGCATTTGCTCACCGGGCTGGGTCTCGAACCGCACAACCGGATCCGGGCGCGCCTGTGGACGCAACTCCTTGAGGTACTCCTGCAGGATGCGCACGGAGCCCGTATACCCCTGTGCGGCAATCTCACGCTGCAGCACCGTTGCTGGAATCCAATCAGGCTTGGCCGCCTGAATACGTCCAGCCAGGTAGTCCTTGAATGGATCGAGCTTGCTCTTACATGCCGGCAGTTTCTTCATGGCCGGCGGACCACCCTCCAAATACTTACGCACCGTGTTGACTGCCATACCAGTTTGCACCGATATCTCGCGCAAGCTCAGCCTGTGTTTCCTTAATACCTTGAGTTCCATGTACTCCTCGTTCGTAATCATTGCCAGTCCCATCCATGGTTCGGATGGCTTGGCACGTTAGTCGAGGTGTATCAATTCCTCACCGCGTTCTCGTGTCATTTTCATACTGCGCGTGACATCATCCAACTGCGCGCAGCCTCCTACGGCAAACACCTGCCGGAATTGGGGGCCAAACTGCGAGAGCCTGAAGCCGCCGACTTTGCCTACGGGTGCGAAGTGTTTGTGGCCACCTCCAAACTCGATGGCTCCGTTCTGGGCACTTTGCGGACGCATTCCAACGTGATGGAGCCGTTGCCGTTGCAGATGTCTCTACGCTTGTCTGCTGATTTCCACGGCCAGCGAATGGTGGAATCCACACGCCTTTGCATCAAGGGGACCGCAGGATCATCCTTGGTCCGTGCTGCGCTGTTTAAGGCCTTCCACCGATACTGCCTCGCTCAAAAAGTGGATTTAATGATGGCAACGGGGCGGCGGCCGGTCGACCGCATTTACGAAAGCCTACTCTTCACAGACGTGGGGCAAACAGGTGCGTTTTACCCCATGACTTTCACTGGTGGGGTACCGCATCGGGTGATGTACCTCGCGCCAGAGCGGGCTCGCGAAATCTACGTAGCGGCCCAACAGCCCCATACGGACTTTTTCTTTGAGCAAATCCATCCCGATATCGATATATCCGGTGCTAAAGATTTGTCAGACAAGCTGTGGATGTGCCCGGACCCGCAAGTGATCCCACCGGCCCACAGATCGCATGTCGCGACCGTTGCAGGCACTGCAAACAGCCTCAGTCAATGAAGATAAAAAGCCGTCAACTGGCCGAGTGAATATTCAGCCAAGGGGCGTTGACAGGCTTTTGATCAATCACGGCGCGAATCGCGAAACAAAGGCATCGAAGCTGATTCGCTGTCTTGAATCGACTCAAAGAAAGCCCGGATTGCTTCGTCTTGAATGAAATCTGCGCCACTGGAAGCTGCGAGGATTTCCTCTGGTGTTACGGGCCTGCTGATCCCGTAACCTTGCGCATAGTCGATTCCAGCATCAAAAAGAACTTTGATGGTGGGGAGGTCCTCCGCGAACTCCCCGACTGATTTCATACCTAAATTCCGGACCAATCCACCTATCGCCACAATGATGGCCTGACCGGCATGGATGCGCACTGCATCACGCACCAAGGAGCCATCGAGCTTTAAAGAGTCTACGGACAACTCCTTCAAATAGCCGAAGGACGAATACCCGGCGCCAAAATCATCGAGGGCTACTTTGCCACCCATAGCCCGGACGCGATCGATGAAATGTTGCATCTTCCTCATGTCGGTAATCGCCACTGTTTCAGTGATCTCGATACAGAGCTTTTCAAGCGCCACAGGATGTTGCTCAAACAAGGCAAAAAGCTCTTGCGTAAAAGCTTCGTCGTTCAATGAGCCACCCGACAGATTCACACCGACAAAACGCGTGGTCAACAATTGATGCGCATGCGCCTCGATCCAGCGCACGGTCGTTCCCACGACCCATCGGTCAATGATGGCGGTTTTGCCATGCGCTTCCGCCGCTTCGATGATCGTGCCGGCGGGGACTACATCGCCGTTGGATTTACGCAGTCGAACAAGCACCTCGAAATTCAAGGAATCAAAAGGCCGACTGAAAGAAATTTCCGGCTGCATCACGAGGAATAGACCCTCGGGGGTTTCTCCACGCTCCAGGCAATTGATCAAATCCAATTCATCCTGGTGCTGTTGCAAGAACCGGTCATCCGACTTCATCACCACCATGTGCTGACGGGGGCGCTTCTTCGCCATACGACACAACATGTCAGCCGCAGAAACCAATCCTTTCAAATCAGTCGACTTGAACTGGTCTGTACCTACCAGTCCCGCAGAAATATCCAGTTCAAAGCTCTGCGTTTCGATCTGAAAGGGAGACGCTGCTATCAACGTTGCGATCGTGTTGCATTTCGACTCGCATGTATTGATCGTGCCTTCAAAAAAAACGATCACAAACTCATCCCCGCCGATACGAGCCAGCACATCGGTGTGATGTAGAACGCCACGCATGCGCTCAGTCACTTGGGTGAGCACTTGATCTCCGGCGCTGTGCCCGTACAAATCGTTGATCAGCTTAAATCGATCCAAGTCAAAGTAAGCCAAACCACATGGGCGCTGAGTAATGCGTTCCGTCTCTTGAATCAGTCCCCGTAGATTCAAACAACCGGTCAAGGGGTCGTGTCCAGCCAGATACTCCAGGCGCTCGGTAGCTGAGACTTGGGTCGTTATATCTTGCAAAGAGCATTCGACAATTGCTCCGTCTGCCGTGGATGCTCTCAATGAGAACCACTTGCTGTCGGCGAGGTCCTTGGACTTAATGCAGGTTTGCAACTCCAGCACCCCGCCTTCACTCGCGCATCGCAAAGATGCGATACGCGTCTGCACTTCGCGATCAAACAAGTCTGAAAGATCTGCTTTGCGCACCGCACCCAGAGCAGCAACCATCGACTCAAACGCAGGATTGGTTTTCGAAATATGCGTCCCATGGGTTACCGAAAACAACCCAATCGGAGAGTCTTGGTACGCCGCCTCAAGTAAACGTTGAGCGCGCAAATTTTGTAGCCGATGGGTCCGCATATGCTCGGCTACAGCGGCAGACGCAAGGAGCGCAGACCCTATCGCTGCGGTCACACTGTTAAGGCCGTACTCAAAAATGCGCTGCCCAGTTGCAGCAATAAAGACCTCGTTCAGAGTTGCGATCAAGGTCAAGAAAATGGATGCGCCATACCAGGCAGCCACTCTTGAATGCGTCTTGCGCAATATCAGGAAAACATAGGCTGAGATCACCACGATCCCGGCAAAGGTCGCCGCCCAGAGAGGCGGCAGCAAACTCTCGTAAGGCACTACCGGCGCCAAAATCAAAAAGGCTAGCGACTGAAGATAGAGCAATGTCAGAGGCCACTTTACTTTGACCGCTTTGAGCTCTTGCTTGAACAACACGTAGAACAAACCCACCGTGTTGGCGAAGTACAGGCAAAGCGTCCATTGCCGCATGGGGATCAAGTACTCAATCGGAACCTGCATACCCAGGAAGTAGAAATCGGTACCCACGGAAAGCGATGCCATCCTCATGTTGAGGACCAATCCGCCTACAAATGCAAGATAGAGGGCGCTGGAATTAACGAATGCGGTGAGGAGCATGAAAACGGCCAACACACCGATCGCCGCCTCGATCATTACCCCCGTGTTGCGATGCGAGAGTTGAGCGCGGCTCAGAGCATCGGCACTCCACGATCGAGCAGAAATTTTTGCAGGACCTCTAAAGCTCGATCGGCATAGCACAACCGCGCGAAGTAATACTGGCGCTATTTCGAGTGAAAACCCAGCGCGGCTTCCCGCAATGGAGCCCTGCGCCTCCCGGTGATCGCTGCTGCCAAGCTGCTGTCCGGTCGCAGTATCCCAACATGTCACTCCCATGGAGTGTCGTGAAGGAAAGTCAATCAGGGTCCCTTGATCGCGACTACCTTCCGGAATCACGAATTCGAACCAAAAAGGCGCGGTGGAACGTCGTGTGTCTATGGAGGTTGACTCCCCTCGGAATACCAAGCGGTCCATCTGGAGAACAGGACTTTCTATCGGGACTGCGTCCGTCTGCTCCCAGACCTTGATATTGAGAAGCCGCCCTTCCTCTACAGAGCTTCCATCTTTCCCCCAAACAAACAAACCAAGCGTGAGAGTCAGCGCGATGGCCGGAAACACATAGGTCGTCAGCCGCTCCAGCAGAGTTGCAACAATTTTTTGCACAGGGGTCAATGATTAAGCTGGCCGTTTGGTTCGGCTCTTGAGTGCTCCCACAATCACGATCAATCCGGGGATCAATATCATCGCCCAAATAATCTTGTCCAAATTCATTTTCACCCACGGAATGCTGCCCAAGAAGTAACCTGCGGTACAAATTCCCACCACCCACAGCACCGCGCCTACGATATTGAAGAAGGTGAATTTGGCGCGGTTCATTTCTGCCACTCCGCCCACAAAGGGCACGAAGGTGCGCAAAAACGGCATGAAGCGTGCGGCGATGATGGTGAAACCACCGTAGGTCTCGTAGAAGTTGTGCGCTTTGTCAAAAGCCGCTTTGTTGAAAAACCGGCTCTGCTCCCACTGAAAGACTTTGGGCCCGAAATAGCGCCCGATGCTGTAGTTGCACTGATCGCCCAAAACGGCCGCCACCAGCAGCAGGCCAACAGCCAACGGGTAGCTCATCAAGCCTGCACCGCACATGGCGCCCACTACAAAGAGCAAAGAGTCACCCGGTAAAAACGGCATGACCACTACGCCTGTTTCTACAAAAATGATCATGAATAGCAGGGCATATACCCAAGCCCCGTAGGTCTGGACAAACACCTCAAGGTGCTTGTCGACATGAAGAATGAAGTCGATGAGTACAGTAATGAGTTCCATAGGTGGGATTATGCTGCCCGCCTAAAATACAAATGTGAATGCACCTCTGACTCCCGCACCCCGCCGCCCCATCCGCGAACTCCCTGACGAACTTATCAGCCAGATTGCGGCGGGTGAAGTCGTAGAGCGACCCGCCAGCGTGGTACGTGAATTGGTGGACAACGCGCTGGACGCCGGCGCCACCCAAGTCACCCTGCGGCTGCTGGCCGGCGGTGTGCGCCTGATCAGCGTAGAAGACGACGGCCAAGGCATCCTGCGCGATGAGTTGCCCATCGCCTTCAAGCGCCACGCCACCAGCAAAATCGGCAATCTGCACGACCTGGAGAGCGTGGCCACTATGGGCTTCCGTGGCGAGGCACTGGCCGCTATCAATTCCATAGCTGATTGCGCAATATTGTCCAAGGCTAGCGGCCTGAATGATGCCTATTTGCTCGATGGCCGTACCGGCGAGTTGCGTCCGGTGGCGCGGGGCCAGGGCACCACTGTCGAAGTCAAAGAGCTGTTTTACAGCACGCCCGCGCGCCGCAAGTTCCTGAAAACCGACGCCACCGAACTCGCACACTGCATAGAGTCCGTGCGCCGCCATGCCTTGGCCCGCCCCGATGTGGGCTTTGCCATCTGGCACGAAGGCAAGCTGGTCGAGCAATGGCGCCGCTGCCTGGATGTGCCGCTGGCCGATGCCACCATGGATGCTGCACTCGCCGCCCTAGACCAACGCCTCTCTGACGTGCTAGGCCCCGAGTTTCTGGCCCAAAGCGTTCGCGTCGATTGGCACAGCAAGCAAACCAACGAGTCAGGCCAGCCCGCGCTTCGGGTCTGGGGCCGCGCCGGTGTGCCCGACGCCGCCCGCTCACGCGGCGACCAGCAGTTCTGCTACGTAAACGGCCGCTTTGTGCGTGACAAAGTCCTCACCCACGCCGCCCGCAGTGCGTATGAAGACGTGCTGCACGGCAACCGCCAGCCGGTATACGCGCTGTATGTCGCCATGGACCCGACGCGGGTGGATGTGAACGTACACCCTACCAAGATCGAAGTACGCTTCCGCGACAGCCGCGAAGTGCACCAGGCCGTGCGCCACGCCGTAGAGGACACCCTCGCCGCCCCACGCGCTGCGGCCGCTGCTGGCACTGCAGCCGGCCAGCCCCAACCGCCCAGCTTGTTTGGCACCACCAGCGAGGCCAGCGCCCTGCCCGCGCCCGGTACTTATGTTCCAAACAGGCCGGTAGCGCCCATGTACAGTGCGCAACCCGCTATCAAATTTAAAGCAGAAGAAGGCCTGATTGGTCACCGCGTCAACGACATCAGCCTGCTCTGGCAACGTAACCCAGCCACCCAAGATGGCTGGGTGGCTGCGGGCTCTGCGCAGGTCAAGGAGGAGCCCGCAACGCGGGCGGGGGACACGAAGCAGAGCGCGCAGTCGCCCAACCATCTAGCGAGCAAAGAAGCCTGGCCCCCGGGCCGTGACGGCAACCAAGAAGCTTGGCCCTTGGGCCGCGCGATTGCCCAACTGCAAGGCGTCTACATCCTGGCCGAAAACAACCAAGGCCTGGTCATCGTCGACATGCACGCCGCCCACGAACGCATCGTTTACGAACGGCTGAAGACACAAATCAGCCTCACCGCCCCCGACGGCAGCGTGCACCCACTGGCCAGCCAGCCCCTGCTGATCCCCGCCACCTTCGCCGCCAGCCCCGACGAAGTCGCCACGGCAGAGGCCCACGTCGCCACGCTCAACACCCTGGGCCTGGAGATCAGCCCCTTCTCGCCCAAAACCCTGGCCGTGCGCGCCGTGCCCACCACCCTGGCGCAAGGCGATGCGGTGGAGCTGGCCCGCAGCGTACTGGCCGAGCTGGCGCAGCACGACGCCAGCACCGTCATCCAGCGCGCGCAAAACGAAATTTTGGGCACCATGGCCTGCCACGGCGCGGTGCGCGCCAACCGCAAGCTCACCCTCGAAGAAATGAACGCACTCTTGCGTGACATGGAAGCCACCGAGCGCAGCGACCAGTGCAACCATGGCCGCCCCACCTGGCGCCAGCTCACGCTCAAAGAGCTGGACTCGCTGTTTTTGCGTGGGCGCTAGCCCCGGCGGGCATGCTGATGGCCGCACCGCAGAACATCCGCGGTTTGGGCCCTGAAGCCCGCGCCGCCGAAACTGCCTTATTCGCCCTGGCCGACGCCGGCAAAGCCGCCACTGCGGCACGCTACTTCCAAAGCGGGCCGGGCCAATACGGTGAGGGTGATTTGTTCCTGGGCATCCGCGTGCCGGTCATTCGCACCACCGCGCGGCAGTTCAACACCCTCACGCTAGCTGACTGCGCAGCCCTGCTGCAGTCGCCCTATAACGAGGTGCGCGTGCTGTCGCTGGAGGTGATGGTGCGGCGCTTTGCAAAAGGCAAACCCGATGTACAAGTTGCCGTGTTTGAGTGCTTCATGGCACACCGTAACCGCATCAACAACTGGAACCTGGTGGACGGCTCGGCGCCCTATATCAGCGGCCCATATTTGCTGAAACGCGACCGGAGCATCCTCTGGGAACTCGCAAACTCCCCTGTACTGTGGGACCGGCGTATTGCCGTACTGAGCACCTTTGCCTTCATCCGCGCGGGCGACTTCGACGACGCGCTCAAGCTCTACGCCCAACTGCTCGCAGACCCGCACGACCTGATGCACAAGGCTTGCGGCTGGATGCTGCGCGAGGTGGGTAAGCGCGACGAGGCTCGTTTGCTGGCGTTTCTGCAGACGCACTACGCCGCCCTGCCCCGCACCACGCTGCGCTACGCGATTGAGAAGTTCGATACCGCAACCCGACAGGCCCTGCTGCAGGGGCGATTCAACACCTGATTTTTAAGCCAAATCAGCCTTTAGCCCAGACACTGCCTGCGCAAGTAGCTCCTCAAACCATAGCAACCGGCTGATCAGATTCAACCAAATTTTCGGTCTGCACGTAGCGCGCCACAAACGCGCCCACCGCGGCCTGCGGTAAATCCACCCACACCGTGTGTCCACTTCCGGGGGCCACATCCATCGCAACTCCCTCCGCGTTTTCCATGCGGGTCAGCGTGGCATCGACATTACCCGCAGGGTGGATGATTTCCAGCCGGTCACCCACTGCAAACTTGTTGCGCACATTTACCTGCGCCAGCCCCCGCGTGGCATCAAACGCGAGCACATCACCCACATACAGGCTGCGCCCGCTCTCGGAGTAGCCGCGCAGGTAGTTCTGGGTGGCATCAGGCGTGTGGCGCTGGAAGAAACCGCTGGTGTAGCCACGGTTGGCCAGGCCCTCTAACTGGCCCAGCAGCTCGGGGTTGAGTGCGCGGCCGGCCACGGCGTCATCAATCGCGGCACGGTAGGCCTGCGCAGTGCGGGCCACGTAATACGGGCTCTTGGTGCGGCCTTCAATCTTGAGTGAGTCCACTCCGATTTCCACCAGGCGCTGCACATGCTCGATGGCGCGCAGGTCCTTGGAGTTCATCACATAGGTACCATGCTCGTCTTCCTCGATGGGCATGTACTGGCCAGGGCGTTGGCTTTCTTCGAGCAAGTAAGCAATGCTTTGATGGGCCTCGGCAGGGACCGTGCTGCCCTGTCCGCATTCGTGGCCGCTGCGCTGAGGGCTCAGCACATCGCCACTCGCATCCACCTGGGCGGTGTGCGTTTTGTAGTCCCAGCGACACGAGTTGGTGCAGCTGCCTTGGTTGGCATCGCGGTGGTTGAAGTAGCCTGACAGCAAGCAGCGGCCCGAATAGGCAATGCACAGTGCGCCATGCACAAACACCTCCAGCTCGGTGTCCGGGCAGTCCTGGCGGATCTGCGCCACCTGGTCCAACGACAACTCGCGCGAGAGGATCACACGGCTAATGCCCACCTTGCTCCAGAACTTCACCGCCGCAGCATTCACCGTGTTGGCTTGCACCGAGAGGTGAATCTCCATCTCCGGCCAGGCCTCGCGCGCCAGCATGATGAGGCCGGGGTCCGACATGATCATCGCGTCCGGCTTCAGGGCTATCACCGACTGCATGTTCTTCACATAGCTCTGCGTCTTGTTGCCATGCGGGAAGATGTTGGACACCAGATAAAACTTCTTGCCCTGCGCGTGCGTGTGCTCAATGCCCGCGCGCAGCACATCGAGGCTGCCGAAGTCGTTGTTGCGAACCCGCAAGCTGTAGCGCGGCTGACCAGCGTACACCGCAGTTGCACCGAAGGCGAGAGCGGTTTGTAGCATGGCCAGCGAGCCCGCAGGGGCCAGCAGTTCAGGGGTGCGATGATGGGGGGATACAGGGGCAGCAAGCGTCATGCAGAAATTATCTCGGCCAAGGGCGAGGTGTCACAGACAGCGCATTTGACCCACATCAACAGATCCACAATCCTTGCACCCATGCGAGCCACTTATTTCATTCAACTTGTCGGACTCTCCGCTTTGTGGGGCGCGTCCTTTTTGTTCATCCGCATTGCCAGCCCGGTGTTCGGGCCCAACGTGCTGGCCTTTTTGCGGGTGACCCTGGCAACCCTGACCCTGGCCGTGTTGATGCGTGTCTTGGGCCAGAGCTGGGCTTGGCGCCAGTGGCGCACCCTGGTAGTCATCGGGGCCCTGTCAGTAGCCATGCCATTTTTATTGTTCGCGTGGGCCGGGCTGCAGCTTCCTGCGGGCTACAGCGCGCTGCTCAACTCGACCGCCGTGATCTTTGGCATGTTTGCGTCAGCCCGCATGGGGGAAGACACCATCACCTTCAAAAAGCTGCTGGGCTGTGCGTGCGGCTTCGCCGGCGTGGCCCTCATCGTGAGCCTGGGGCCGGTGGAGCCCTCTTTCAAAGTGGTGATGGCGGTTTTGGCCTGCGTGGCGGCCTCGGCCTGCTATGGCTTGTCGGCCCCTATCACCAAGCGGGCGGTGGGCCAGTTACAACCGGTGCAAATTGCAGCCGGCATTCACGCGATGTCGTTCTTGATGGTACTGCCGGGGGCCGCTTACAGCCTGCCCTCGGCCCGATTCAGCTGGACGGCACTTGCGGCCGTGGCAGCCATGGGCATCGTGACCTCGGGCTTGGCCTATTGGGCGCATTTGCGCATCCTGCGGCACGTCACACCCGTCGCGGCCATGAGTCCGATTTTTATGGTGCCGGTGTTCGGGGTGTTGTGGGGCCACGTATTTCTGGGCGAGCAGCTGGGCCCTGGCCTCGTACTGGGTGGAAGCCTGGTGCTACTGGCCAGCGCGCTGATTACCGGCTTCAACCCCTTGCAGCGCTGGTGGGATCTCATAGACGCCAAGCCCTGACCCGTGTCACGCAACAGTCATCCGGCCACACCATGATCCCGCGTTGGTCATTTTCACAACTGGGGACTTAAATGAAAACCATCCGTTTTGCATCGACTGCCGTGGCTGTTTCGATCGCAACCTTGCTCGCCGCCTGTGCCACCACAAGCATGCAAAGCTCAGGCTACCCCACCCTGAATGGCGCCAAGCCATTGGTCATCGGCCACCGCGGCGCCAGCGGCTATTTGCCCGAGCACACCCTCGCCGCCTACAAGAAAGCCGTCGAGATGGGTGCCGATTTCATTGAGCCCGATTTGGTGGTCACCAAAGACGGTGAACTGATCGCCCGCCACGAACCCAACATCACCGCCACTACCGATGTGTCGGCCCGCCCCGAGTTCGCCAGCCGCAAGACCACCCGCAAGGTGGACGGTGTGAACGAGACCGGCTGGTTTGCCACCGACTTCACCTTGGCCGAGCTACGCACCCTGCGCGCCAAGCAGCCCAACGCTGCGCGCGACAAGTCTTTTGACGGCCAATTCCAGATCCCCACTTTCCGCGAAATTCTGGACCTCGCCAAATCTGAGTCCGCCCGCACCGGCCGCACCATCGGCGTGTACCCCGAAACCAAGCACCCCACCTACCACGTGGACGCCGGCCTGCCCATCGAGCCACGCTTGCTGGCCCTGCTGGCCGAATACGGATACACCAAAAAGGACTCTCCGGTCATCATCCAGTCGTTTGAAGTCTCCAACCTCAAAGCCCTGCGCAAGCTCACCCAGGTTCGCCTGGTGCAACTGGTGGATGCGGACGACGTCGACTCCAAAGGCAACGTAACCCTCGTCGCCCCCTTCGACAAGCCTTATGACTTTGCCGTGGCCAAAGACAGCCGCACCTTCCCCGACCTGCTGACCCCCAAAGGCCTGGCAGAAGTCAAAACCTATGCCGACGGCATCGGCCCCTGGAAGCCCTACCTGGCCAGCGCCGCCCACGTGCTGGGAGCTGACGGCAAGCCGCGTGACCTGAACGGCGACGGCAAGATCACCGACAACGACCGCGTGGCACTGCCCCCGACCGACGTGGTGAAAAACGCCCACGCTGCCGGCCTATTTGTGCACGCCTATACCTTCCTCAGCGAAGCCCCCGGCTTGCTGTCTGACTACAAGGGCGACCCCAAGGCCGAATACAAGCGCTTCTACGCCCTGGGTGTGGATGGATTGTTCAGCGACTTCCCTGACACCGCCGTTGCCGCCCGCGACAGCCAATAAAAGGCCCCGGCCACTACAAAGACAGCGCTTCGGCGCTGTTTTTTTTGGCGGTACCGCACGCGGGTCGAGCGCACTGCAGGGCCACTCTTGCAGGTCACCGATCAATAGGGGGTGCCCCGTAAAATGGGCGCTACATGACCGCTCCCGCTGCAAGCCCCCTTCCGCCACCTTCGGCCCTTCCCCGCACCAACACCCGCACTGAACTGGCCGCCCTGTGGGCGTTGGCATGGCCCATCCTGATCGGCCAGCTTGCCAACGTGGGCATGTCGGTGGTCGATGTGGCCATGGCCGGTCACGCCTCGGCGCACGACCTGGCGGGCATTTCGCTCGGGGTGTCGATCTGGAACATCATCATCATTACCCTTATGGGGTTGATGATGTCGGTGGCCCCCATGGTCGCCCACCATGTAGGCGCCCGCGAGTTCACCCAAGTCCCCCACCTAGTGCGCCAGGGCATGTGGAAGGCTCTGGGCGTGGGCCTCGTGGCCATGGTGCTGGCCCAGTTGTCTACCCGGGTGTTTGACCACATGGACATCGAACCCCATGTGCACGAAGTCGCCACCGGCTTTGTGCTGATCATCAGCTTTGCCCTTCCGGCCTTTGCCTGCTACCGGGTGCTGTACGGATACAGCGCCAGCCTGAATCAGACCAAACCGCTGATGGTGATGTCGGTGGCGGCGCTGCTACTCAACATCGTGGTGAACTGGCTGCTGGTGTTTGGCGTGGGCCCCTTCCCGCGGCTGGGCGGTCTGGGGTGTGCCTGGGCGACCTTGCTGTGCGTGTGGTTCAACTTCGGCGGGTTGCTGCTGTGGATGCGCCTCGCACCGGCCTACCGCAGCACTTGGCCGTTTGCCGAATGGGAGGGTCCGCACCCCGCCAAGCTGTTGGCGCTGTGGAAGCTGGGCTTTCCGATCGGGGTGACCTATTTCGCAGAAACCAGTGCTTTCGGGCTGATTGCCTTGTTGATTGCAGGCTTCGGCAGCCGCGAAGTGGCCGCCCACCAGATTGCACTCAACTTCACCTCGCTGGTGTTCATGATTCCCCTGAGCATGGGCATTGCCCTGCTCACCCGGGTGGGGCAGAGCCTTGGGCCGGCGACCCGGTGGCCGCGCGCTTCAGAGCTTGGGTGGGTGTGAAAGCCGGGTTTGCTTTCGGCGTGGTCTCTGCCATCGGCATGGCCGCCGGGGCGCACCAGATTGCTTGGCTTTACACCAACGATGCCGCAGTGGCGGCAGTGGCTGCGCAGCTGCTGTTTTTGGCGGCGGTGTTCCAGTTGTCGGACTCGGCCCAAGTGGTCATCAGCAGCGCCATCCGTGGCTACAAGGTCACCCGCAGCCCCATGGTGATTCACCTGACGGCGTTTTGGGGCTTCTCGCTGCCGCTGGGTTGCGTGCTGGGCTTGGCCCCGGAGTGGCTGCCATGGCGGCCGGCCCAGGGCATGGGTGCGCAGGGTTTCTGGATTGCACTGGTAGTGGGCTTGACGGTGGCCGCCGTCGGGCTGCTGATCCTGCTGCGCCAGGTCACCCGTGCGCGCCTGCTAACAGGGGCCCAAGCATGAGCAACCCTTTACCCTTCTACCTGTGCCTGGCCGGCCCCACCGCAGCCGGCAAAACCGCCGCCGCGCTGGCGATTGCTGCAGAGCACCCGGCAGAGATCATCAGCGTGGATTCGGCCCTGGTCTATCAGGGGATGGACATCGGCACTGCCAAACCCGAGGCCCATGAGCTGGCCGCGGTGCCGCACCACCTGATCAACATCCGCGACCCGCTGCACACCTACAGCGCTGCCGAGTTCGTGAAAGACGCCAAGACGCTGATCACCGACATCAGCGCCCGTGGCAAGCTGCCCCTGCTGGTGGGCGGCACCATGCTGTACTTCAAGGCCTTGTTTGACGGGCTTGATGACATGCCCGCGGCCAGCCCCGAGATCCGCGCCGCCCTGGAGGCCGAAGCCGCTGCCTTGGGCTGGCCGGCCATGCACGCCCAACTGGCCGCCGTGGACCCGGTCACCGCTGCCCGGCTGGCACCGGCCGACAGCCAACGCATCCAGCGTGCGCTGGAGGTCTACCGGGTATCGGGGCAACCCTTGTCGTACTTTCACGCCCAGCAAGACGCTATCAAAAAAGAAGCAGCTCGCGCAGACATTACGGGCGCTAGCACCCTTTTTTCCTTAGAACCCGCCGACCGCACCTGGTTGCACGGCCGGATTGCCCAGCGGTTTGACCTGATGCTGCAAGGCGGCTTTCTGGACGAGGTCAAAACACTCATGGCACGCGGCGACCTGCACCCCGACCTGCCCAGCATGCGCTGTGTAGGCTACCGCCAGGCTTGGGAGGCACTGACCGGCGTCTCCCCCATGGCAGAGCTGCGTGACAAAGGCATATTCGCCACCCGCCAACTCGCCAAGCGGCAAATCACCTGGCTGCGCTCCATGCCGCGCCGCCAAGTCATCGCCTGCGACCAATCCGGCGCCCAAGAGACCTTGCTGCACGCCGTGCGCACTACCCTTCAACAGCGGGCAAAACCATGACCTTGCAACTGCGCGATGTCGGCAAACACTACGGGAGCACCCCGGTGTTTGCCCATGTGAACCTGGATGTCGCACCCGGCGAGTTTGTGGCCATTGTGGGTGAGTCCGGGGTTGGCAAATCCACCCTGCTGAACTGCATGGCCGGGCTCGACAGCTGGGACCACGGCACCGTGCACCTCGCCGGGCAAGACCTGGGGCGACTGAATGACGACCAACGGGCCCTGCTCCGGCGGGACAAGGTGGGCTTTGTGTTCCAGGCCTTCCATGTGCTGCCACATCTGGATGTCGCGCAAAACGTGGCTTTGCCGCTGATGCTGCTCGGTCGTCAGGAACCCGAACGGGTGCAGGCCTTGCTGGACGCGGTCGGGCTAGGCGAGCTGGGCGCGCGTTTGCCCCAACAGCTCAGCGGCGGGCAATTGCAACGGGTGGCCATCGCCCGCGCGCTAGTGCACCAACCCGCATTGATTCTGGCCGATGAGCCCACCGGCAACCTGGATCCCGCTACCGCGGCCAAAGTCATGCAGGCCCTGGTCACCCAGTGCCGCCAACACGGCAGCGCCCTGGTGCTGGTCACACACTCATTGGCGGCCACCGAGCATGCAGACCGGGTTTTGCACCTGCACCACGATGGGATTCGCCACCCCCACGGCTGACAAACCCGGGCGCCTGCGCTAGACTGCTTGTTACAAATTGCCCTACGTCGCCAGACGCACCTCTGTGAATTTGCCCACCCCCAGGATTCGTAGCTCGCTGCTGGTTGCCCTCGGCTTCATGGCAAGCACCGTGGCCATGGCAGCCTGCGAGCGCAAGCTGCAAGTCCCCGTGTCACCGACCGGCCAGAGCCTCACAGTCAATGGCGAACGGGTCGGCGGAATTTACAAAGACCTGCTCGACGCCATTTCCAGCAAAAGCAAGTGCACCTTTGTATTCAGCCCCGTACCACGGGCCCGACAGGAACGCTTGTTTGAGGTGGGCCAAGCGGATGTAATGCTCGCTGCCACACGATCACCCGAGCGCGACGCCTCCGGTATTTTCATCCCCATGGTGCGCAATCGCGCCACCATCATTTCTTTCGGCAGCGCGGAAAGAAAGGCGTTTACGAACATTCCCGAACTACTCAAGCAAATCAGCGTCAGGTTGGTGGCTGTGCGCGGCTTCAACTTCAGCCCCGAGTATTTAGAGTTCCTCGACTCCATGGAAGCAGAAGGCCGGCTGGTACTGGAGCCAGACCCGATAGGCGTCGCCCGTTGGCTCCGCAGCAATCCGAACGATGTCACCCTCATGGCCCCGATCACGCTGTATGGCGCGCTGATGGATGACGAGCGCATGAAAGACATGCTCGACACGATGCGCGTTGAGCCCATGGACGACATGCCCTGGGGCGAGAGCGGTATCTACCTCTCCCGCACCTCGATGCCGGCCGGAACCTTGAAATACTTGAGGACCGCCATTCAGCGGGAAACCCGCGGCGATTACCTGTACAAAAAGTTCAGCGCGATCTATCCCCCGTTCGTACTCAAAGGCAGTGTGATGCCCCTGGTCCGTTAATCGTCAATGAAGGGCCCGCCAGGGTCAGCACCTCACAGCACCTCCAAGTACAGACCAAAAAAACCACCGCAAGCGGTGGTTTTTTGTTGGCCGGAGCGAATCAGGAGGATTTCTTGCGACGCGCTGCTGCACCAATCGCGAGCAAACCGGCCAGCAACATCGCATAGGTTTCCGGCTCGGGAACCGCAGCCGTGATGCTCAACAAGGTGTAGTCCGACTGGTTAGTACCTTTGCCATCGACACGAGCACCCATAGCCGCACCAAAAGTCACTTGGCTCACCAACTTGTTGCCAAAGGGGTTGGCCACCGACCAAGCGCCACCTTTATTCACCGTCGCTGGGCTCAAATTGGTCACTTGCGTGCTGGAGCCATTCCACAGTGCCACGGTGTTGCCGGTGGCAATCAAGCTGAAATTGGCGGTGGTGTGGTCGGCATACAAGACCGAGACAATGGCTTTCTCTTGCACATCGTGGTACTCGGGGCCATTGAACAAGAGGCCGACGCTGAAGTTTTTGACCAGCACACCGCGGGAGAAAGAACCGGTAATGGTTTCACCGATGTCGATTTCACCAGGGGTACGGCCATTTCCGTGGCTCGGAGACACCCCTACGCCCAAAAAGCCGTCTTGTCCCGGCTTGAAGCTAAAACGCGCAGTCGCACCGTTGTTTTTAGCCGCAAAGCTGGCCACTGTGCCACCCAGGAAAGTGGTGTTGTAGGTGCTGCTCAAATTGGTGAAATTGGCGCCGTAAATAGTGTCGAACGTATTCGCTGGCGACACGGTTGCTTGCGCTGACAGAGCAGCCATGGCAAGACCGGCAACTACCGCGACGCGCTTCAGGTTGGGAATGAACATGGTGAAGACCTTTTCAAATGTGACGAGAGGTTACCGGTTCTGCGCTATTTTTTCGATGAGCCGAATGGACTGTTGCACGGACTTTTTTCACCAAATCGGGCAAAAAACACCATCTTGCAGCCGGTAACCCCGCACCGCCACCGCACGGGCCTCGGCTTCATCGTGGGTCACCCAAAGCGTGGCCATGCGGTGCTCGGCAATATGGGCCTTGAATTCGGCGCGTAGTTGCAGGCGCAGGTCGGCGTCCAAAGCGGAAAAAGGCTCATCGAGCAACAAGGCACGCGGACGCGTGATCAAGGCCCGGGCCAGCGCCACCCGCTGCTGCTCCCCGCCCGAGAGTTGCCACACCTTGGAATGGGTGTAAGCCGACAAACCGAACCGGGCCAGCATCGCTACCGCCTGGTCCCGGGCCGCTTTGCGGGGCACCCGCTGCTCCACCAGGCCGAAGGCCACGTTGTCTTGCACATTCAGGTGTGGGAACAGTGCAAAGTCCTGGAACATCAAGGCAAAGCCTCGGCGCTCCGGTGGCAGCGCGGTGATGTCTTGACCATCCATGCGGACGCTGCCGGCATCCGCCGCCTCCAGGCCCGCCGCAATCCGCAGCAGGGTGCTCTTGCCGCTGCCGCTGGAGCCGAGCAAGGCGACCGTCTCGCCCGCAGCCACGCTGACAGAAACCCCGCGCAGCAAAGGCCGGGCCACTCCTTGAGGGGGCTGCCACTCCTTCACGATCGATTGCAACTCAAGCACGCGCGTCACCTTCCTTACCGGGCCATTCAATCAACACAAAAGCCAACAGTGCCAGCCCCATCAGCACGCAGGCGAGCACCTGCGCAGCACCCAGGTTCACCGCACCGGGCTTGCCCAGGTGCTGATAAATCAAAGTGGTAAGTGTGGCCCACTCAGGGCGCGATAAAAACAAGCTCACGGCAAACTCGCCCACAGCGGTGGCAGCCGCAAAGGCCATGCCCCGGCGCAAAGCCGGCGCCAACAAGGGGAGCGTGACCCGCCAGAAACAGCGCCACGGGCTGGCGCCCAGGCTGCGGGCGGCCTCCAGGTAGTGGGCGGGCAAGCTATCCAAGCGCGAGGCCACACTTTTGGCCACGAAGGGATACGCCAGCAAAGCGTAGGCCGCCACCAACACACCGAAACTCCCGCTGGCCTCGGGGTACAACAACAACAGGCCAAACGCCACCATCACCGGCGACACAATAAACGGCAGAAACACCAAGGTGCGCAGCCATAGCACCCGGCGGGCCGCTAGGGCGTGGGCAACACCCAGCACAGTCGCCAGCACCAATGCCAACAGCGAGAACCGCACGGTGTTGTAGAGGGCCAGCAAGGTGTCGTCCTCCCGCAGCACACCCCAGGCATATGCTCCTGAAAACATAGCACCATGCGCAATGGCTATAAGGGGTGCAGCACATATAAGCACCCAAACACCGACAGTGGCCATGACCGCACTCCACAGCACAACGCCCCGGGCGGGCCGGCGCAGCACCCCATCCGCCCGGGCGGGGGTAGCCAAACGGCGCTCTACCGTCGCGTAGCCTAGGGCAACTGCGCCTGTCAGCAACAACATCCAAACAGACAACACACTGGCCTGCCCCAGTTGCAGCTCATGGGCCACCAGGGTGTAGATCTCGACCTCCGCCGTCGCATAGGCCTGCCCGCCCAAGACCAGCGCCAGTCCGAAACCTGAAAAGCAATACAAGAACACCAGGCACAAGGCCGAGGCCAACCAGGGTGCAATCGCCGGCCACTCCACGCGCCAAAAGGCCCGCCAAGGCGTGGCCCCCAAGCTGCGGGCGGCCGCCACCCTGGCGGCGCTCACCTGCGAAAGCGCATCCACCGCAGCGCGCACCAGCACACACAGGTTAAAAAACAAATTGCCAAACAGCAGCAGCCACGGCGTGCCCTGCAAATCCGGCCCGCCCCACTGCGCGAGTAAGCCACGCGGCCCCATTAAGGCCAACACACCCATGGCCGCGACCAGGGTGGGAACCACAAAGGGCAGCATCAAGCCGCGCAACAACAAGCTCCGCCCGGGGAAATCCAGCCGCGCCAGTACCCAACCCATGGGCAGGCCAATCAGCAACACCAAACCGCAGGTCATTGCCGCTTGCGCCAGCGACCACAGCAGTCGCCCGCGCAGATACGGGTCTTGCCACGGGGCCCACAGGTCGGCACTGCCGCCCTCCACCATCAGGCGCACGGCGGGTGCTACCAGTACCACCGCCAAAAACAGCAGCGGCACAGCAGCCAGCGCCCAACGGTCCCACGCCCAGGGGCGGGGCCGTTTCAGGCGCGGGGTCTCAAACGCCACAGCGGACGCTGCAGGCTTACTTCAACACCACCTTGGTCCAGCGGGCGACCCAGTCGCTGCCCTTGGCGGCAATGTCTGCGTCGGACGGTGCGTTGAACGCGGTGGGCTCAGGCGCAAAGCGGAAGGCATCCGCCTTGGCGACACCGGCTTCGGCCGGGTACATCCACATGTCGGTCTGCATCGCGGTCTGCACAGCCGGGGACCGCATGAACTCGACAAACTTTTCGGCCGCAGGGCGCTGTTTGCCGCCCTTGACCAAGGCAACACCTTCGACCTGGCGGAACACAGCGCCCGGCAAGCTCAGGGAGGCTGTCGGCGGCTCGCTCAACTTGGTCTTGCTGTAGAACACTTCAGCCGCCGGGCTGGTGGCGTAGCTCACCACGATGGGGTGTTTGCCACCGTTCTGGCTGAACTCGGTGTAGTAGGCCTCGGTCCAGCCCTTGGCCACTTTCAGGCCGTTGGCGCGCAACTTGGCCCAAAAATCAAACGCTTTGTCCTCGCCCATGGCGCCGATGGTGGAGAGCAAAAATGCATAGCCGGGGCTGCTGGTGGCCGGGTTTTGCACGACCAGCAATTTGGCGTAGGCGGGTTGGGTCAGGTCATCCAGCGTTTTGGGCACGGCCACGCCGTTTTTGGCGAACCAGGCTTTGTCGTAGTTCAGGGTCACATAACCGTAGTCCACCGGCACCAGCGGGGCCGGCAACTCAGCGGCGGGTTTGCGCCCGGCGGCGGCAGTTGTGCTGGTGTCCAGCACGCCGGCAGCCAGCGCCTTGGGGGCAAACGCGTTGTCAATGCCGTAGACCACATCAGCAATCGGGTTGGCTTTGGTCAGGATCAGCTTGTTGAGCATTTCACCGGCGTCGCCGCCTTTGGTGATGCGCAGCTTGACGCCGTTGTCTTTTTCAAACTGCGCCAACAAGGGCTTGGGCACAGTGAAGGAGCTGTGGGTCAAAACCCGCAGGTCAGCGGCGTTGGCGGCGGTCAGGCCCGCAGTCAGCAGGGCGGCGCCCAGAGTGGTCTTGAAAAACGAAAAAATCCCGTGTGGCATGGTGTGCTCTCTTTTCAATGCGCCGGCGGGGGTCGCATTCAAAAACCGGCACCCGCAAAGGGGGATCAGGCTTCGCACGCTTCCTACGCTGGCATAACCCAGATCAGGTACATGGGGTATTTCTCAGTCCTGTGAAGGACACCCCCGGTGGAATCGGTGATTGTAGGCTTTCAGTCCATGGCTGCATGCGCTAGCCCCAAAAAACCGGTTTGTAGACCATCAGATAGAACACGGCCAGCATGGCCGCAAAGGCCGGATAGCCCAAGGCTTCCCAACGGCGGTCATAGTCCCAGTGCACCCCCTGCAAGGCATGTCCATTCTCGTGGGCATCTTTTGCCAGAGCCGCCATGCGGATCTGCAAACCAACCACCGGCATCCAGCACGAACCCTGTTGCGGGCTGAACTATCGCTGCAGGCGTGGTAAGCCACCAGCCGGCGCGCACGACCAATCGGGTCACCACCGCCTGCGCCGCAACGACCCCGCTGCGGTGGTTCAGTCGGTGTCAGGAGCGTAGCGACAACTGTCATGAGCAACATGGCAAGAAGTGCTACAAAAAAGACACGGCGCCCCGGTTTCCACCACTAGAGCACGCCAAGAGTCAGGTCCAGCGCAGCGCCACTCCACACCGGAACATTGGCAAGAAGCGGATCCGCAATGCCGCCCGCAAGCAACAACGCGTAGCTCTGCCCGTCCAGCTCCCACGCATTGCAAATTGCGGTGAGTAGCCACACCAACACCAAGCCATAGCGCAGTAAATCCCGATCAGCAAGAGACATCACGTCTCCCTTGGGCTTGCCACTGTTCAACGTCAGAAGCATGCTGGGCCAAAAACGACTGCAAGCGCGCAAAGCGCTTCCGCGTCTGGTACCTGAAAACGGCGTCAATCAGAGGTTCGATGCATCGCATCAGAAACCCGGGCCCGGCTTGAAGTGTGTAGGTGTACAAAAGAATGGAGCGACCCTCCCCACTATCCCTGTGGCGCATGGAAGCGGCCCAACGTGAAAAAGGAAAAGCGGTCCCCACCATGGTCGCAGCCGCCAATGAGGGTGGCGAGTAGCTGACAAAGCGGGTGTGCATGGATAAGCTTTGCATCCAGCCCTTGCCACCGCTAACCGTAACCGCCCCGACCGACGGGCACGGCGCACCACCTTCAACCCGTGTGTTCTTGACCAAAGAGTCCCAGCGTAGCCGCCACGCGTGGTAATGGAATGCATCAAACACCACTTCGGACGGAGCGGGCATCTGAAATTCAAATTTGCCGTGAGCCATGGTCTCAACGCTCCTCTACGACCTGAGTCACCATGCCCCATTTCGCAAACTCAGGGCTGAATTCTTCCAAGGCCACAAGGCCCATGGCAGGGTAAGCCCCCGCCGTGAAGCGCTGACCTGAAGCCAGTTTCCGGGCCAGCAGAATGGCGGCCATGCAAGGAATTTCCGGCCCATGGTCATGGTCCGCGGCAATGTGCCAGGAGCGTTTCAGGGAGTTGCCATCCACACCCTTTCCGGAAACCCGGACGACCATCCCACCTAACGCCGAGCCAAAGGGGTCAAAACACTTTGCACCCGCGTTCAGGGCCCCGGCCAGAGCAGCAGGATTGGGGAACGCCCGATGGCGACGCAGCCAGGCCATGGCGGCAAACACTCTCTGCGCCAAGGTCACTTCTACAGCCGCACGGAATTCGACACGATTGCGCACGGCGTAGTGCGAAGGAAATAGCTCCAGGTCCGGGATATCACAGGGCGAGCCAAGGCGAGCCTTCAAGCCGCGTATCTCTACAGGCTGCGGATCGCCCCAACCGGTGAGCGACTGCCACTGTCCGTTGCGCCAGACCTGGATCGCTTCGCCACAATAGCCGAGCACCGCCCGCATGGTGGCCACGCCTCGTGGAGCAGTCTGGGCGGGCGCGATGCAAATGTCGATGGTCTCCACAGTTTGCCATCCGGCACAGAGTGCATTCACCACGGCTGACGACAACGCTGGCACTGTGCTTGCGCCACAGATGGCTACGCGGTCAAGCGCTTTGAATTCCGCGTCCAAGGCCGGTGCGAAATCGCACACAAAACGACGGCCGTCCGCCAGATCGATGTAATGTGCGCCGGCTTGCCCACAAGCACGCGCCACCGCGTAGTCCTGCCCCTGAAAGGGGCCTGCGGTGTGAATCAGCAACTCAACGTTCAAATCGGCCAAGACCCGTGAGAAGTCGGAACTGTGCATATCCACTGCCACACCACGGACACGGTCCCGTGCGGGTATGGTTTCCACAAAATTCTGTGCTGCGAGCCCGTCCCTGCCGGCGACCAGCAGCTCTATGGAGGGTGAGCCCGCCAATGCCCGGCTAATACGTGCGCCGAAATTCCCGTACCCGCCCAAAACCATGACCCGCATGCCCGCTCCCTCTGATTCATCGTTGGCAACTTTCCGATCTCCACTATAGAGCCTGCGGTATCGGTGAAATTGCACAATCGCCCCATGTTCCAGAACTTCCGGCGCCCCGCTGGGCCTTTGTGGCCCCTACTTTGCACTTTCTCGTGGCAAGAGCTGCGCCACCACCCGTGGCGCAATGCAGCGGCGGTGGTGTCGGTGATGCTGGGGGTGGCGCTGGCGTTTTCGGTGCACCTGATCAATGCCTCCGCGCTGGACGAGTTCTCGCAGGCGGTGCGCTCAGTGGGCGGGCAGCCCGACCTGGAGCTGCGCCCGGCCAACCCGCAACAAGGTGTGCCGCTGGATCTGTGGGGCCGCTTGCAACAAGACCCCGATGTTGCGCTGGCCTCCCCAGTCCTGGAACTCAGCACCTACGCCCTGCCCGCCGATGCCGGGGGCAAACGCGTGTTGCTGCGGGTGGTGGGCATCGACACCCTGCAAGTAGCAGCGGTGGCCCCGGATTTGCTGCCCCGGCCTCTGGCAAGTGACGATACAACCGATGCTGACGGCGCTGCCCCGGACCGGCTCGCTTTTTTCGCGCCTGACACCGTGTTTTTGAACCCGATGGCGCGCCAACAGTTGCAGGGCAACACGGTGCGGCTGCAAATGGGCTTGCAACTACGCACCGTGCGGGTCGCCGGCAGTGTGGCTGCCGGGGGCGGCCCCCTGGCGGTGATGGACATTGCCGCGGTGCAAGACTTGTTTGGGGTGGGTGAGCGCATCAGCCGCCTCGACCTAAGGCTGCGTGCCGGAGCCAACCGCCAGGCGGTGCAACAGCGTCTGCAAAACGCTGCAGATTGGCCGCAGGGCCTGAGTCTGCGCGAACCCGGCGACGCGGTGAGCCGCATCAGCAACCTGTCGCGCGCCTACCGGGTGAACCTGACGGTGCTGGCCCTGGTGGCGCTGTTCACCGGTGGCTTTTTGGTCTATTCGGTGCTGGCTCTCAGCGTGAGCCGGCGCTCACAGCAATTTGCCCTGCTGGCGGTGCTGGGCCTCACGGGCGCACAGCGGCTGCGCTTGGTGGTGCTGGAGGCTGCCGCACTGGGGGTCTTGGGTAGCGCCCTGGGCCTCGCACTGGGCACCGGCCTGGCAGCTTTGGCCTTGCGGCTGCTGGGGGGTGACTTGGGCGGAGGCTATTTCAGCGGTGCAGCACCCGCCCTGCAGTGGAGCCCGGTGGCCGCAGTGATTTTTGGCGCCCTCGGTACCACTGCGGCACTCCTGGGGGCTTGGGGCCCGGCCCGGTTGGCCCAACAACTCCCCCCCGCCCAAACCCTTAAGGGCTTGGGCCATGCGCACACCCGTAGCCACGCCACCCGCTGGGGCCTGGCCCTCATGGGTGCAGGCGGCGTACTGGCGCTGCTGCCTCCGGTGTGGGACATGCCGCTGGCAGCCTACCTGAGCGTGGCCGCCCTGCTGCTGGGCGGCATCTTGAGCCTGCCGGCCGCCGTGGGCGTGGTGCTGGACCGCATTGCGCCAATGTTTGCGCGCCGCTTGCTGCCCTTGCTGGCGGTGGAGCGCGCCCGGCGGGTGCGGGAGAGTGCAGCGGTCGCCGTGAGTGGCGTGGTCGCCGCGCTCAGCCTGGCGGTTGCTCTAACGGTGATGGTGGCGAGCTTTCGCGGCTCAGTGATGGATTGGCTGGACCAGGTGCTGCCCGCCGACCTGTACCTGCGCACCGCCGGCAGCGGCAGCGCCACAGAAACCGCCTTTCTGGACCCGGCCTTTGTGGCACAAGCCGCCGCGCTGCCCGGCGTGGCCCGCGCCACCACCCAGCGCACGCTGAGCGTGTCGCTCAGTGCCACACAGCCCCCGGTTGCACTGATCTCCCGCCCCTTGCGCGACCCGCAAAGCGGCAACCTGAATCTGCCGCTGGTGGGCGATGTGCGAACAGTGCCGGCCGGTCATATTGCGATCTATGTGAGCGAGGCCATGGTGGACCTGTATGGCGCTCAGCTGGGGCAACCGTTTCCGGCCCTACAGCGTGCTTTTATGCCAAATAAGGCTGTAGCCCAAGCGGGAAATGCGGGAGTAGCTCCTTTTTTTGTAGCAGGCATATGGCGGGACTATGCCCGCCAAACCGGGGCGATCACCCTTGATCAGGCAGACTTTGCCCGCCTGAGCCAAGACACACGGGTCAACGACATGGCGTTCTGGCTCGACGATGGCACCGATGCCGGCGCACTGCAGGCCCGCATGCGTGCACTGGCCGACCAACTGGCCAACACGCCGGCTGGCGAAGCCGGTGAATTACTGGAGTTCAGCTCCGCCCGCGAGATCCGGACCATCAGTTTGAAGATTTTTGACCGCAGCTTTGCGGTGACTTATTGGCTGCAGGCCGTGGCCATCGGCATCGGCTTGTTCGGGGTGGCTGCCAGCTTCAGTGCGCAGGTGCTGGCGCGGCGCAAGGAGTTCGGGCTGCTGGTGCATCTGGGGCTGACACGGCAGCAGATATTGCGGGTGGTGGCCCTGGAGGGCGCCGCCTGGACCAGTATGGGTGCGCTGGCGGGCGTGGCGCTAGGCCTGGCAGTCGCGGTGGTGTTGGTGCACGTGGTCAACCCGCAAAGCTTTCACTGGACCATGGAGCTGGCCCTGCCTTGGGCGCGGCTGGCGGCCCTGGCTGGGGCTGTCGTGCTGGCTGGCACTGCTACCGCCTGGCTGGCCGGGCGGGCGGCGGCGGGGCGGGATGCCGTGATGGCTGTCAAAGAGGACTGGTAAGTTAGCGCCTTTGCAGGCGTGTCCGACCAGCCGCTCCCATATCGCCCCGATATCGCCCCGATATCGCCGCAGCGCTTATTTTTTGCCGCGGATTTTGGCCAGCTCGGCTTGGGCTTCGTTCCACAAGTCCATGCCGATATCAGCACCGATAGTGGCGTACACCCGGGTCAACTTGTCGCGCATGCGTGCGGCCTCGGCGGGGGGCAACTCGTTGATCTGCATGCCCTTGGCCTTGAGGTCGGCGACTGCCTTGGCGGCTTCATCGCGGGTGTCTTTGCGTTCAAAATCGCGGCTCAGTTTGGCGGCGTCGCTCAGGATTTTTTGCTCGTCCTTGGAGAGCTGGTCCCACCATTTCTTGCTCACCAACACAATCCACGGCGCGTAGACGTGGTTGGTCACGGTGACGTATTTCTGCACTTCGTAAAACTTGCTCGACAGAATGGTGTTGAAGGGGTTCTCCTGCCCGTCCACGGTGTTGGTTTCCAGCGCGCTGAACAACTCTGAAAACGCCATGGGAACGGCATTGGCGCCCAGGGTCTTGAAGCTGTTCAGGTACACATTGTTTTGCATCACGCGCAGCTTGATGCCCTCCAAGTCTTCGACCTTGTTGATCGCGCGCTTGCTATTGGTCAGGTTACGGAAACCGTTTTCCCAGTACACCAGCCCGACCAGGCCTTTGTCTTGCAATTTGTTGCGGATTTTGTCGCCCACAGGGCCATCCAACATGGCGTCGGCCTCTTTGGTGTTGCTGATCAAAAAGGGCGCATCCCACAATGCCATTTCTTTGGTGATGCCGACCAGGGTGGCGGTGGAGCCGACCATCATTTCCTGCGCGCCGCCGATCAAAGACTGCTGCATTTGTGTATCGGGGCCGAGTGCTGCGGCACCGATGGCGCGCACTTTCATTTTGCCGCCCGAGGCTTTTTCAACCGCCTCGGCAAACACCTTGGCAGCGCGGCCCTGGTTGCTTTGCTCGTTGAGCCCGTAGCCGAAGCGGATCAGGCGGGGCTTGATGTCTTGCGCAAGCGCGGGCAGCGCGGCGCTGAACACAGCGGCGCCAGCCAGTGCCAGAACGGCACGACGGATGAGGGTGGTGGATGTTTTCATGGTGTGTCTCCAGGGTGGGTGTTGTTGTGACAAGAAAAAAGGTTTGGGCTCAGCGCATCCACGCGACCGGTGCGGTCACGATCTGCGGGAACAGCACGAAGAGCAGCAGAATCAGCACATAAGTGATCAAAAAGGGATTCACCCCCTGAATCACCCGGTGCAGCGGCAAGCGCCCGACGCCGGCCACCACATTGAGCACCGTGCCCACCGGCGGCGTGATCAGGCCGATGGCGCCATTGAGCACAAACATCAAGCCGAAATAGACGGGGTCGATGCCGGCTTTCACCGCAATCGGCAGCATCACCGGCGCAAAAATCAGAATCGTGGGTGTCAGGTCCAAGGCAGTGCCCACCAGCACCAGCACCAACATCATGACCAGCATCAGCAAGCGCGGGCTCTCCACCAGCGGCCCCAGCCATCCGGTCAGCACGCTGGGCAAATCGGCTAGCGTGATCATGTAGCTGGCCACTTGGGCACCGGCGCACAAGAACATGACGATGGCGGTGGTTTTGGCAGCGCGCACCAACACGCCGTACACCGCCGACACCTGCATTTCGCGGTGAACGAACAGCGCCACCACCAGGGCATAAAACGCGGCCACCACCGCCGCTTCGGTGGGCGTGAAAACGCCGGTTTTCATGCCTCCGATGATGATGATCGGCATCAACAGCGCCCAGAAGGCCTTGAGGGTGGCGTGCAAGCGCTCACTCAGGGGCAGCGGCTGCCCCTCGGGCAGGTCCAGGTTGCGCAGCACCAGCTTCCAGGCGACGATCAAGCCGGCCCCCATGATCAGCCCCGGAACGATGCCCGAGAGGAACAAGGACGATATGGAGGTATTGGTCGTCACGCCGTAAATCACAAACGGCATGCTCGGCGGAATGATGGGCGCGATGATGCCGCCCGAGGCGATCAAGCCGGCCGAGGTGTGCATCGGGTAGCCCTGCTGGCGCATCATGGGCATCAAAATAGTGGCCAAAGCGGCGGTGTCTGCCAACGCCGACCCGCTCATGCTGGCCATGAGCACTGCAGCACCGATGGCCACAAAGCCCAGCCCGCCGCGAATGTGCCCTACCCATGCCTGCGCCATGGTGATGATGCGCCGGCTAATGCCCCCGCTGTTCATCAGCTCACCGGCCAGAATGAAAAACGGCACCGCCAGCAGCGGAAAGCTGTCCACCCCTGCCACCAGGTTCTGGGCGAGCAACTGGGTGTCCCAGAAGTCCAGCACCCAGGCCATGCCGGCGCCGGTCAGGACCAGTGCCAAGCCCATGTTCATGCCAATGCCCATCAGGGTCAGCATGCCGACCGAGAACACCACAAACGCCAATGCTTCGTTGCTCATGGCCTCACTCCACCTCTGCCGCATGACCGAGGTCGAGCGGTGTGCGTTGAATCAATTCCCACAATGCCATCGCACCGATCGACAAGGAACACAAAAATGCGGGCATCGGCAGCAACGCCGTCGGGTAGCCCAAGACCACCGAATAGCTGTCCAACCCGACCACGATCTGCTGCCAGGCCCCGTGGGCCAACATGCAGCATGCCAACAAAACCAGCACGCGAATGAACGCAGTGGCCAAGACCAGGCGTACCGGATGCGCTTTCAGCATGGCCACCAAACTGGTGAATGCCATGTGCTCCCCTGCCGGGTAAGCGGCTGCCGCGCCGATGAACACCATCCAGACAAACAGCAAGCGGGACAGCTCTTCGCTGGCGGCCACACCGCTGCCAAAGCCATAGCGCAGCACCACGTTGACAAACACTGAGAGCGCCATCACGCCGAGGCAAGTGGCCATCAGCACTTGGGTGATGCGCGCAAAGGCGCTGGGGCGCAGTGCAGGCAGTGTGGACTCGGGGGCCGCAGTTTCGGGGTGCTGGCTCATGCAAGCTCCTTGGCGCGCAACAGCCACGTGCAGATATCGGCCTGCAAGGCATCCAGCGAGCGGGTGGCGTCCAGCGTCAAGACCCCGGCTTCGCCCTCAGGCGACTCCAGCGTGGCGAACTGGTTGTCCACGAGTGCGGTGTTGAAAAAATGTTGGGCCGCACGGGCGGTCACCCGGGCCTGGGCCTCGGTTTGTGAAATCTGCAAAAAGGCGAAGCGCAAGCCCGGGCTCGCCTGCCGCAGGCGCTCGCGGTAGCTGCGTTTGAGGGCGCTACAGGTCACCACCACGCCCTGGGGCTGCAAGGAGATCTGCGTGGCCAAGGTCGCGAGCCAGCCCTGGCGGTCGGCATCCGTCAGCGCAATGCCGGACTGCATTTTGTGGCGGTTGGCTTCGCTGTGGTGGTCATCGCCCTCCACCAGCGGCCAAGCCATGGCCTGGGCCACCCGGGCCCCTACGCTGGATTTGCCGCAACCGGCGACCCCCATGATGACAATCGAATTCATATCACTCTGTATTTTTTGGATAGCGCTATCCAGTTCAAACCAAAAAAATGCCGCATCTATCGTGCAACGCAATGCACCCGGCGGCTCTGGACGATACGGGTAACTACCTTCACCCCGTGTCGTCGGATAGCGCTATCCTATGAGAAGATTTTAAAAACCCATTCAGTAGTTTCCCTAGCTCATGAACTCCCCCCTCCGCCCGCGGGCCACTGGTCGTGTGACCCTGTCCGATGTTGCCCAACTGGCAGGCGTCAGCCCGATCACCGTGTCGCGGGCGCTGCGGGGTGAGCGGGCGGTTGCGCCGGATCTGGTGGCTAAGGTGCGTGCAGCAGCCGATACGCTGGGGTATGTGCCCAACCCTGCAGCGCGGGCGCTCGCTTCCGGGCAGAGCAGCCATGTGGCGGTGCTGATCCCGATGTTGTCGAACGCCTTGTTTGTCGACCTGCTGGAGGCGCTGCAACACACCTTGCGACAAGCGGGGTTTCAAACCTTGATCGGCATCACCCACTACGACCCCAGCGAAGAGGAAACCCTGCTGCGCGAGCAGCTGCTCCACCGCCCAGCGGGCCTGGTGGTGACCGGCTTGGAGCGCACCGAGGCCACCCGGCTGCTGATTGCGCAAAGCGGTGTACCGTGTGTGCACTTGATGACCACCGACGCGCCCGCCGGCTCCCACTGTGTGGGCTTTTCGCAGCGGGATGCGGGGCGGGACATGGCGCGCCACCTGATCGCGCAGGGTTACCGGCGGATTGCGTTTGCCGCTGCGCAACTCGACCCGCGCACCCTGCAGCGTTTGGCAGGCTGGCGCAGTGCGCTGGTGGATGCAGGGCTGTATGACGAGGTCCTGGAGTGGCTTAACCCGGCGCCCTCGTCACTGGCCCTGGGGGCCCGCATGTTCGAGCAGATCATGGGGCAGACACCACCGGTGGATGCCATCTTTTTTTGCAACGACGACTTGGCCCAAGGCGCACTGCTGGCCGCGATGCGAACCGGTGTAGCGGTGCCGCAGCGGGTTGCGATTGCCGGGTTTAATGACCTGACGGGCAGCGACCAGATGGTGCCCCCGCTCACCACGGTGCGCACCCCGCGCGCCGAGATCGGCCATGCCGCAGCCCGCATGTTGATGGGGCTGATGCAGGGCGAGCCATCTGACAGCAGCGCTATCGACCTGGGCTACACCCTGCAGATACGCCACAGCACCTGAGCCGCTGGGGGCCCCATGCCTCAGGGTGCGTTGGACTCCAAGCCCCGCAGCACCCGGCCACGGCCGGCCACCAAGTAGTCGCCAAAACCCGCCAAACCGGCGAGCAGGCGCAACATGGAGCGGGCCACCAGTGCCAGCCCAACGCCGATGTCGCGGGCTGGATCCACCACAGTGGCTTGCCAGCGGCTGGCCGCGCCGCTCTCGGGCAAAGGCACCCATTGCAGGCGGATGCTGTCTTGCCCGTGGTAGGGCCACGCCTCCACCACCACCCGCTGCCCGGCGCGCAGCGGCAGATCGTGCCCCAAGGCAACGAAATGGTCCCCCGCGTCCGCCAGCGGTGTGTGGCGCGCCACATCCAGCGTTGCCCACGCCCGCCCGCTGACTACCTGCAGCACACCGGCGGTGCGCGGCTTCAGGGTGACCGCATGGCCGTGCGGCAACTTCCAGGATTGCAGGGCGGGCGATGATGACACGGACTCGCGGGATGGCATAAAAAACTCCTTAGGGGGTGAACAGGCCCATGAATGATCCGCCCGGCCCGCTGTACCGTCCAATGATTTCGGGCTATGCTATTCATTCCGATACCGCATGAATCACTCCTGCCATGAGGCTGCCCCATGTCTGATGCCATCGCCCCGAATACCGAAATACGCTTGCGCACCCGCCCGATCTCTATGGGTCATTTGCGTGCCTTGGAGGCGGTAGCGCGGCACCTCAATTTTCGGGCGGCTGCCGAGGAGCTGGCGTTGACCCAGAGCGCCGTCAGCCGGCAGATCCAATCACTCGAAGAAGAAGTCGGCGTGCCCCTGTTTTTACGGCACACCCGTGCAGTCGAGCTCACCGGCGCTGGAGGACAACTGCTGCGTGCGGCCATGCCCTCGCTGGAGCGGATTGATGCGGCGGTGCGCCAGATCCGCCGCACGGCGGGACGCAAGAGTGTGGCGATTTCCACCTGGGCCTCGTTTGCCTCGATGTGGCTGATTCCGCGGTTGGAGGCCTTTCAGGCCGAGTACCCCGATATCGATATCCGGATTGATGCAACCGACAACCCGGTCGACCTCGACACCAGCGATGTGGACCTGGCCATCCGCTACACCCAGCCCGGCAGTGTGCGAGCCGATGCGGTGCGCCTGTTCGGCGAACAGCTCACCCCCGTGGCAAGCCCGTGGTTGCTCAAAAGCGGCGCGCCCTTGCGCAAGCCCGCGGACCTGGCCCGATTCGCCTTGCTGGAAGCCAGCGATACCCACCGGGTGCAGCACATAGAGTGGCTGACTTGGCGGCGGTGGTTGGAGTTGAACCAACAACCGAGACTGGAACCCAAGCGTTGGATGTACTTCAACTACGCCCACCAAATTGCCCAGGCCGCACTCACCGGCCAGGGTATTGCGCTGGCCCGCATGCCGCTGGTGGCCGACAGCCTGGCCAGCGGCGATCTGGTGGAGGTGTTGCCCGGCGGGCGCATCGATACCCCCATGGTGTATTGGCTGCTGGTAGGTGCCCGCAATAGCAGCCGGCCGGAGATCCAGGCGTTTTGCGACTGGCTGTTGGCCCAGGCCGCCATCACCCGGCAAGCCACCGGCGAAGACCCCCACACCGCCTCGCAAGCCCTTGCACGCTAAACCTGTACCCTCCCCCACCGCATGTCCGCCCCGAACCGTATTCCCCTCTCTGTGCCCGGCCGCTTCAGCCCTCTCAGGCGGCAAATGTTGCTGGCGCCAATGCTGGCGTCCTTGCCGCCCGGTGCACAGGCATTGCCACCGGCGACCCTGCGCTTTCCGCGCGATGCGGGCTCGCACAACGCGTTTAAAACCGAGTGGTGGTATGCGACGGGTTATGCGCGGGTACCAAGCGACCGAGGTGAGGCCTCCCGCTTGCTGGGCTTTCAAGTGACTTTTTTTCGCAGCCGGGTGGAGGCCACACAGGGCATGCAATCCCGCCTGGCAGCGCGCCACCTGCTCTTTGCCCATGCAGCCATCACCGATGTGCAGGGCCGCAAGCTCTGGCACGACCAGCGGATTGCCCGCTGGTCGGGCGAGCCCGCAGGCAGTAACCCGGCCGATGTGGCCCATGCCAGCACCGAAGACACGGCGGTAGTTATCCGCGACTGGTTTTTGCAGCGGTCGGGGCCGCATTTGCAGGCGCGGGTCCTTGCGACTGACTTTGTGCTGGACTTGGAATTGCAGGCCAGCCAGCCGGTACTGCTGCAGGGGGTGGATGGCCTGTCCCGCAAAGGCCCGCAGGTGCAGCAAGCCAGCTACTACTACAGCGTGCCCCAGCTGCAGGTGCGTGGCAGCGTGACGCTCAAGGATCAGAAGTACCCCTTGGCAACCGGCAGCACCGCCTGGCTGGACCACGAATGGAGCCAGGAGGTGCTGCATCCGAACGCCGTAGGCTGGGACTGGATCGGTATCAACATGCTGGATGGGGGTGCGCTGACCGCCTTTCGCCTGCGGACAGCCCAAGACACGGCCCTGTGGGACGGCGGCTCCTACCGCAGTGGCCAAGGCGTGCGCCGGGTGTTTGCACAAGGCGAGCTTGCATTCACCCCGCAGCGCCGTTGGACCAGCCCGGCCAGCCGCGCAAGCTACCCCGTAGAGTGGCTGGTGCGCACACCTGCGGGCAGCTTTACGGTCAAAGCCCTGCTGGACGACCAGGAGCTTGATAGTCGCAGCTCGACCGGCGCGATCTACTGGGAAGGCCTGTGTGAAGTGTGGAACACCAGCGCAGAGCTGGTGGGCCGCGGCTATCTGGAGATGACCGGCTACGCCAGCCCGCTCAAGATCTAAAGTGATTTGCTACGAAAACAATAGCGACTAGCGCAATATTTACCAGCGCCACCGCCCTATTTGGCTCTTAAAGCCTGCAATTCCCGGGCAGTGCGGTGGGTCTTGCGCCGCTCGCGGCCGGCCAACCATCGCAGCACCAAGGCGTGAAAGGCCTCTGGTTGTTCGAGCATCACCCAATGCCCGCAGCGCAGCGCGTGGGCTGCGCCATCCTCTGAAGCGCGCAGGGTGTGCAGCCAGCGCGGGGAATGGAACATAAAGGGTTTGCGCTCCCCGAACACATACAGCACCGGACAGGTCAGCTGCACCGGGCGGGTGCGGAGCCCCCCTCGCATCCCGAACCACTGCATCACATAGGGAAAGTTCATGGTCCAGCTGAGCTGTAGGGCCGGCACGGGGCAGCGCATCAGGCCTGCCATCCAGCGCGTCATCCGGTTGCCCAGGCCGGGGTGCAAGTAGCGCCCCACCATCCAGGCTTTGGCCAACCAGAGCTGGTAGGCTGCCACCGCCAATTTCTGTTTCAGCGACAAGGACTGGAGATACGCCCGCGCATTGTGGTCCCCAATGTCGATGGCGACTACGGCCTCGACCCGCTGGGGGTGCCGCATCGCCAGCTCGTACCCAAAAATGCAACCCCAGTCATGGAGCATCAAGGTGACCGGTGCGCCGGGGCTCACGGTCTGAATCACCGCGACCAGGGCATCCACCACATCATCCAGCTTGGGCACCACCGGGGGCCGCTCCTGCACCTCACCGAAGCCGGGGAGCGTTAACCGCACACACCGGTGGTTGTTTTGCAGGGCGCGAACGGTGCCGTCCCACACGGCCAGGGTGTCTGGCCATCCATGCAACATCAGGACCGTGCGCGGTCCGCTCCCCTCCACCTGTACCTCCATGCCTTGGATATGCATTTTTCGAGTCTCCATGGGTCCTCCTATTTTTTTCATGAGCTTACATCGACTGATGTGCAACAAAATGAAACAAACCGCAAAGTCCCGCTCAGGTGTCTCTCCGGCAGACTGCGCAATACTCAGTGATTGACCGGCACGCGCTTTAATTCTGCGGATCGCCTTGCAGCCCGGCCCATCACCCTTACCTGATTGCCCATGAGTACCTCTGAACGCCCCAAATCGACCAACCCCAAGTCTTTGAGTGGCTTGCTGCCGTTTTTGAAGCCGTATCGCGGGCGGATTGCCATGGCGCTGGTGTTTCTGGTGCTGGCAGCGGTGGCGACCCTGGCCTTTCCGGTGGCGCTGCGCAGCTTGATCGACGGGGGCCTGGTGCAAGCAGACAAAGGGACCCAGGTGATGGCGCTGCGCAATCACTTTGCAGCCCTTTTTGCGGTGGCTGTGGCCTTGGGGCTGTTTTCTGCCGCGCGCTTTTACATGGTGAGCTGGCTGGGTGAACGGGTCACCGCCGACCTGCGCAATGCGGTGTACAGCCATGTGCTTCGGCAGAGCCCGGAGTTTTTTGAAACCACCCAGACCGGCGAAGTCCTCTCGCGCCTATCGGCCGACACCACGCTGGTCCAAACCGTAGTGGGCTCTTCGCTGTCCATGGGCTTGCGTAACGCGGTCATGGGGGTGGGCGCGTTGGCTGTGCTGGTGTGGACCAACCCGGTCGTCATGCTGCAGGTGCTGGCTGTTTTGGTGCTGATTGTTTTACCCAGTTTGTGGTTCGGTCGGCGGGTTCGCAAGCTTTCACGAGCCTCGCAGGACCGGGTGGCCGACTCCAGCGCCATCGCCGCAGAGGTGCTCAATGCGATTCCGGTGGTGCAAAGCTACACGGCCGAAGACCGGGAGACCCAGCGTTTCATCAGCTCGACCGACAACGCCTTTGCAACGGCCGCCAAACGCAGCCTGATGCGCTCGGGCCTGGTGGCCTTCATCATCATTGCCACCAGTGCGGCTTTGTTGTGGGGCTTGTACCAAGGCACCCAAGCCGTGGCCGAGGGGCGCATTACCGCCGGGCACTTGGGCCAGACCGTGGTGTATGTGATTATTTTGGCCAGCGCATTTGCGGTGCTGGGTGAGGTGTATGGGGATCTACTCCGGGCCGCCGGCGCCACCGAGCGTCTGATGGAGTTGCTGGGCACCCGGTCGCCTATTACTTCACCGGCTAAACCAGTGATTGCGCCCATGCCTGTTGCGGGGAGTGCTATTCAATTTGAAGCAGTCAACTTTCATTACCCGTCACGCCCTCAGCAACAAGCCCTGAAAAACTTCCACTTGAACGTGCTGCCCGGGCAAACGGTCGCGATTGTCGGGCCCAGCGGAGCCGGCAAAAGCACCGTGTTTCAGCTGCTGCTGCGCTACTACGATCCGCAAAGCGGCAGCATTGTGCTGGACGGCTCAGAAACACGGCAACTGGCACTCGATGCGCTGCGACAGCGCGTAGGCATCGTGCCGCAGGATGCGGTGATTTTCTCGAGCAGCGCTATCGAAAACATCCGCTACGGCAAACCCGGCGCGACCGATGCGGAGGTCAAAGCCGCAGCCCATGCCGCTTTCGCCCATGAATTTATCGAGGCACTGCCGGAGGGTTATGACACTTTCCTCGGCGAGCGGGGCGTGCGCTTGTCTGGCGGACAACGCCAACGGATTGCCATTGCACGCGCCATGCTCAAAAACCCGCCTCTGCTTTTGCTGGACGAGGCCACCAGTGCGCTGGATGCCGAAAGTGAACGCATGGTGCAAGCGGCCCTGGAGTCCGCGATGCGCGACCGCACCACATTAGTGATTGCCCACCGGTTAGCGACCGTCCAAAAAGCTGATTTGATCGTGGTGCTCGACCACGGCGAATTGGTCGAGCAAGGGACCCATGCGGAGTTGGTGGCCAAGGGCGGCGTCTATGCGGGTCTGGCCGCCTTGCAGTTCAACGCGTGAGCCCACACAGCCCCCGGTGATTGCTTAGCCGATTTTCGAAGTTAGCTATCGTTTGATAAACAGGCGGTAACTCCCTAAAATCAAGGCTTCACCACCGGAGGCCGCTATGGAAGTTACTCGCACCAAGGTACAGCAACCCGAGCAGACACAAGCGTCCAAACGGGCTGAAAACATCCAACGCGAAGCCGTCAGGCAGGCTGCCGCGACCGAACTGAAGCCCCCCAAGGCGCAAGAAGCAGAGAAAAAGCCGGTCGTGAACGGGCAAGGCCAAACCATCGGCACCCGCCTCAACGTGAGTGCCTGAGCGGTCACAGGCAAGCCCGATGGCCATCAGTGCAACCAACAGCGCAACGCCGTCGATTCAGTCGACCATAAGTCGCGCCCGTTTGGAACAGGCCAAGCGGGAGGCCGAGAATGCGGAAAACAAGGTCGAGTCGCTGCAACAGCAGACCGATCAGGCCGAGCAAGAAGTCCAGTCTAAGAAGAATACAGTTCAGACATTAACTGCGCGCAATACTCTCGAAGACACCACCTACATCAGCCAACTCCGGGCTTCGACATCTTCAGTAGCGCCCGCCACGCAGGACTTTCTTCTGCGCATGTACAGCGCGACTTCCGCCAAATTTGCGGCCAGTGGCAATGCCCTGCGCGCCAGCTTGAATGCACGACCTTTCGTCAACACGCTAGGGCAACCGACGGGCCGGATCGTGGATCTGACGGCCTGATCATCTATAAATATTTCGCATAGTTAGCATATCAAGTGGCCTTGGACAGGTCGGTAAGGGCAGCCTACATTGCGAGCCTTGACGACAACTACAAGGAGCATTCATGTCGCAGCAATCCGGCGTTCAACAGACGCCTAACGCCCACAACGCAGCCGTCACCCATGCGCTGCCGTCTTACCTGCAGGCCGACCATCTCGGCCCGTGGGGCATTTATCTTCAGCAAGTGGATCGTGTGACACCGTACCTCGGCCATTTGGCGCGCTGGGCTGAAACACTCAAGCGTCCCAAGCGCGCTCTGATCGTCGATGTGCCGATTCAATTGGACAACGGTACCGTAGCCCACTTTGAAGGCTACCGGGTTCAGCACAATACGTCCCGCGGTCCGGGTAAAGGCGGTGTGCGCTTTCACCAAGACGTGACCCTGTCAGAAGTGATGGCCTTGTCCGCTTGGATGTCGGTTAAAAATGCAGCGGTGAATGTGCCCTACGGTGGCGCAAAAGGCGGCATCCGCGTAGACCCCAAGACGCTGTCCATGGGTGAGTTGGAGCGTTTGACGCGCCGCTACACCAGCGAGATTGGCATCATCATCGGCCCCTCCAAGGATATTCCCGCACCTGACGTCAATACCAACGAGCAGATCATGGCGTGGATGATGGACACCTACTCCATGAACGAAGGTGCTACCGCTACCGGCGTAGTCACAGGCAAGCCCATTGACTTGGGTGGTTCATTGGGTCGCCGCGAGGCCACCGGCCGTGGTGTCTATACCGTGGGCGTTGAGGCCGCGCAGCACCTCGGACTCGATATCAGCAAGGCACGTGTGGCCGTGCAAGGCTTTGGCAATGTGGGCGGTATCGCTGCCAAGTTGTTTGCCCAAGCCGGCGCCCGCATTGTGGCGGTGCAAGACCATGGAGGCACGATCTACCAAGAGTCCGGACTCGACGCTAATGCATTGTTAGCCCATGTCGGCCGCCAAGGTACCGTCGCCGGTTTTCCGGGCGCGGAAACCATCGATGCCAATGCTTTCTGGGATGTGCCTTGCGACATTTTGATTCCTGCAGCGCTGGAGCAGCAGATCACCGCCGCCAATGCCCATCGCATCCAAGCAAGACTCATCATTGAAGGTGCGAACGGCCCCACGACACCGGCGGCGGATGACATTTTGCAGAGCCGCAATATCCTGGTGGTTCCTGACGTGATCGCCAACGCTGGTGGCGTGACGGTAAGCTACTTTGAATGGGTACAGGATTTCTCGAGCTTCTTCTGGAGCGAGGACGAAATCAACGCGCGACTGGTGCGCATCATGAAAGACGCGTTCGCAGCAGTCTGGGAAGTGGCCGCCGAGCACCGGGTGAGCCTGCGCACCGCAACATTCATCGTTGCTTGCAAGCGGATTTTGCACGCACGCGAATTGCGCGGCCTCTACCCATAAGCAGGGTAATGTGGAACCTCTGCAGTTTCTACTGGAGGGGATTCTTCAAATGCGCGGGAATGGGGATAGCCATAAGCTCTATCCCCTCCTCCACAAGCTCCCTGGCCTCGTCCGCAGTCGCTTGACCGCGGATCGCACGCTCCTCTTTTTCGCCATAGTGAATGCGCCTG
This sequence comes from Rhodoferax potami, assembly GCF_032193805.1. Lineage (NCBI taxonomy): Bacteria > Pseudomonadati > Pseudomonadota > Betaproteobacteria > Burkholderiales > Comamonadaceae > Rhodoferax > Rhodoferax potami. The sequence goes on from NZ_JAVBIK010000001.1 coordinate 700,823, forward strand.
GCTTCTTCTGCAAAACGGTCACCGACGTCAACGGTGCTGGCTAACACATGTTGAACGACTTTCGCGAGTGCAGTCTGCAATTCCGCCTGCATTTCTTCGGACATGGGGGGTGTCAGCGATGCGCCAGAAGGTGCGCTCTTCGCAAAGGATGGCGAAATAGCAGAAGCACTGTCATCCGGTGCTTTGGCGCGTGACAGGTTAAGACGTGGAGCACTCAGCTTTTTATGAACGCTGGACGAACCACACACAGGGCATTGCACTAAGCCACGAGCCAATTGGGATAAAAAGTCATCCTCAGAACCAAACCAGCCCTCAAAGACATGGCCGGACAGGCAAGACAAATCGAGTACCTTCATACCTAAAGAGCTATGGGGCAGACTCAGACAGCGGTGTGCCAGGCGGGCGACCAAGTCCCTGCCATATAGTGCTGTAACCAGAGTGCGGCGGCAACCGTCTTGGCATCTGTGACTTGCCCTTCAAGGCAGGCGGTGATCAATTCCACGGCAGGCGCGTCAAACACTTCTAGGAACTCCCCGGAGTCCAACTGGCTCGGGCCGGGGACCAGATCGCGCGCGAACCAGACCTCAATAAACTCGGTGGAGTAGGCAATCACCGGGTGGATCACGCCCGCTTTGGCCCACTGGCCAGCGCGGTAACCGGTCTCTTCAAACAACTCGCGCTGAGCACACTCCAAAGTGGTCTCACCCGAATCCAGCTTTCCTGCAGGAAATTCGATCATCACCCGCTGAACCGGATAACGATATTGACGCTCTAGCACGACCCGTGTTGGTGCGTCAGAACCCTCCAGTAAAGGAATGACCATCACAGCGCCAGGGTGTACAACGTATTCTCTCGTGGCAGCCTTACCGTCAGGTAAAACTACTGAATCCCGCAAGACCTTGAGAAAGCTACCCTGAAGGACTTCTCCACTCGAAACCAGTTCCTCGCGGAGGTGCGCATCCTCCCGGGAACTAATCATGGCGTTTCAGGAGATACCGAAACACAAACCCAGGAAATGCCAGCGTGACAAAGAGCGTACCGGTGATGGCGTAAAACTCCCAGCCTTGCGGGAAGATTTGGCCTGCTGTGTGTTCCAGCAACAACCCTATGCCACCTACGAGACAGTAAGCCACTACGAGTTCCCCTAAGCGGGCCCCGAGCGACTTTTCTCCGGTTCCGAAGAACCCGAAAACTCGCCGGGTGAGAAAAGGAGCATTTGCGAATGCAACCGCAGTCAGCAACAACACGAACACACTGGAAGAACTATCCATTCAGCGAGGCCTCGGGATTCGTGGAGACGCTACTTACATCCCCAGCATCTGGCGAACGGAGGCAGCACACAAGGCCATCAAACCACCAGGCGCCAAGCCCAGTATCAGCACCAACGCGCCGTTGATAGACAGTACCACCCGAACGTCAGCAGGTGCATTGACGGTTGTAGCCGTAATTGGCTCGTCGAAATACATCACCTTGACCAAACGGAGGTAATAGAAGGCGCCAATCAAAGACATCAACACAGCGAACACAGCCATGCCCAAATAGATAGTCTCTCCAGAGACTACCAATGCCTGCAATACCGACAACTTGGCGTAGAAACCGACCATTGGCGGAATACCAGCTAGCGAGAACGCACAGGTGGCCATCACCGCCGCGTACAAAGGGCTGCGCTGGTTCAGGCCGGCGAAATCGGAGATCTCTTCACTCTCAAAACCTTCGCGAGACAAGAGCAAAATGACACCGAAAGTGGCAAGCGTGGTCAACACATAGGTCACCACATAGAACATAGCGGAGCTGTAGGCGTTGGCCGCAAAAGTCACAGCATCGCCCTGTACCACCCCCGACATCAGTCCCAACAACACGAAACCCATCTGGGAAATCGTCGAGAAAGCCAGCATACGCTTCAAATTGGTCTGGGCAATAGCAGCCAGGTTACCGATCAACAAGGAGCCCACCGACAACACCATCAACATTTGCTGCCAATCACTTGCCAGCGGACGCAGTCCCTCCACCAACAAACGGATACAAATCGCAAAAGCTGCCAGCTTGGGAGCTCCACCGATCATCAAGGTCACAGCAGTGGGCGCGCCCTGATACACATCGGGAATCCACATGTGGAAAGGCACGACGCCCAACTTAAAGGCCAAGCCCGCAACAATGAACACCAAGCCAAACACCAAAACGTCTGGGCGCACCTGGCCGCTCGAGATCGACTTAAACAACTGAGTGATATCGAGAGTACCGGTCGCGCCGTACAACATGGACATCCCGTACAGCAAGAAGCCCGAAGCCATCGCACCAAGCACAAAGTACTTCATTGCGGCTTCTGTCGCTGCTACGTTATCCCGGCGCAATGCCACCAAGGCGTAGCTGGACAAGGTCAACAGCTCAAGCCCCATGTACGTCAGCAACAAGTTGTTGGACGAAATCATCACAAACATGCCCAGCAAAGCCAGCATATTCAAAGTGAACAACTCGCCACCGCGAAGCATGTCACGATGGGCAGCATAGGGGCGCGCGTAAACCAGAGAAACCATGACGGCAATAGCCGCGAAGCACTTGAGCCAATTGCCCATAGCATCGCTGACTACCATATTGCCAAAGCCATAGTAGGTTTGACCTGCAACGGCGAGATGCGCCTCTGCCACCGCCACTACGGCGAGTGTCAGCATAGTCAAGACATAGGTTAAGCCCCTGAGCGGGCTCTTGACGCCGAGGTCTATCAACAGGATGGCACAAGCCATCACCATCAAGGTAATTTCTGGATAGACCGTGATCCAACTGATTGTGTCAATCATCATTCTTCTCTCAATTCAGTTTGATCAGTTCAACTTGGAAATAGCGACGTGCTTCAGTAGCTCAGCAACGGAAACATCCATCACGTCGGTAAACGGCTTGGGGTACAAGCCCATGGCCAAGACCGCAATCGCCAACAGAGCGAGCATCAAAAACTCACGCGCATTGATATCGGTCAATGCCTTGACATCATCATTCACCACGGGGCCCAAGTAGACGCGCTTGAACATCCACAAGGTGTAGGCTGCGCCAAAAATAAGAGCGCTTGCGGATGCGAAGCCGACCCAGAAGTTGAACTTCACGGCACCCAGGATAACCATCCACTCGCCGACGAATCCGGCCGTTCCTGGCAGACCACAGTTGGCCATCGCGAAAAACAAACCAAACGCTGCAAATTTCGGCATGGTGTTCACTACACCGCCATAGCTGGAGATCTCACGAGAGTGGACTCGGTCGTACAGGACCCCAATCGACAAGAACATGGCGCCAGAAACGAAGCCGTGGGCAATCATCTGGACCAAGCCACCCGACACACCCAAATCGTTGAAGATGAAGAAACCCAAGGTTACGAAACCCATATGGGCCACAGAAGAGTAAGCCACCAGCTTTTTCATGTCCTGCTGAACCATGGCAACCAAGCCCACATAGACCACAGCCACCAAAGACAGACCCACCATCAAGCTACCCCATGTATGCGCAGCGTCTGGGGCTATGGGCATGGAAAAGCGCAGGAAACCGTAAGCTCCCAATTTGAGCATGATGGCGGCCAATACTGCCGAGCCACCCGTAGGCGCTTCGACGTGTACATCGGGAAGCCATGTGTGCACCGGCCACATAGGCACCTTCACAGCAAAGGCCGCAAAGAACGCAAAGAACAACAGAGTCTGCGCTGTTTCACCCAAGGGCAGCGCGTGCCATTTGGCCAAGTCGAAACTACCGCCGGATTGGGTGTAGAGATAGATCAACGCAACCAGCATCAGCAGCGAACCGAGCAGGGTGTACAAGAAAAACTTGAATGCGGCGTAGATCTTGTTGGGCCCACCCCAGATGCCGATGATGAGATACATCGGGATCAAAGTTGCCTCGAAGAACACATAGAACAGCATGCCGTCCAGTGCGGAGAACACGCCGATCATGAGGCCACTCAGGATCAGGAACGCACCCATGTACTGATTGACGCGTTCAGTAATCACTTCCCAACCGGCAATCACCACGATCACCGTGATAAACGCGGTCAATGGCACGAACCAGAAAGAAATTCCGTCCAAACCGAGGTGGTAATTGACATTAAAACGCTCGATCCAGGGCAAGTTCTCAACGAACTGCATGGCAGCAGTGGTGTTATCAAACTGGCTGTACAGAGGAAGCGTCAACAAAAAGCTGCACAGTGCACCAATCAGTGCAACCCACCGCACTGCAGTCGCCTGCTCATCTCGTCCGAATGCAAGAAGAACAACCCCGAAAGCGATGGGCACCCAGATAGAAAGGCTCAACAAACCCATATTATTTTTCTCCTACTTGAGCCAAACGAAATAAGTCATCAGCACAAAAATCCCGAGGATCATGACCAATGCGTAGTGGTAGAGATAGCCCGACTGTGCCTTACGCACAAAACCGGAAAGCAAGCCCACCAACTTCCAGGAACCATTAACCACAGCACCATCAATCATGGCTTGGTCGCCGACCTTCCATAAGCCGGTACCCAAGAGTCGCGCACCACGTGCCAATACGTTCTCGTTGAACCAGTCCAAGTAGTACTTGTTTTCGAGCAAGGTGTAGATTGGCTGGGCAACCCGCTTGATTGCAGCGGGTATCGCTGGGAACATCATGTAGAACACATACGAAGACACCACACCTGCCACTGCGAGCCACAGAGGCAACGTCGAAAAAGAATGAGACGCCATTGCAGCGGCACCGTGGAACTTTGAGGAAATCTCCTCCATCGCTGGGTGCAAGGTGTGATTGACGTAGATCACATCCTTGAAGAAGTCACCGTGGAGCATAGGCCCGATCGTGAAATATCCAATTAGTACGGACGGGATCGCCAACAAAACCAAGGGCACCCAGACCACCCAAGGGGACTCATGGGGAACCGCATCGTGATGATGGTCGCCATGGCCGTGGTCGTCATGGTGGGCATCAGGGTTTTGGTCAAAGCGCTCTTTTCCGTGAAATACCAAAAAGTACATACGGAAAGAGTAGAAGGCCGTGACGAACACGCCTGCAAGCACTGCGAAATTGGCAAAGCCGGAGGCAGGCAGGTTACTGGCGTGAACCGCCTCGATGATGCTGTCCTTTGAGTAAAAGCCAGAAAACAACGGGGTACCAATCAGGGCTAACGAGCCAAGTAGCGAAGTAATCCAGGTGATGGGCATGTACTTGCGCAAACCGCCCATCCAACGAATGTCCTGGTTGTGATGGACCCCCATAATGACCGAACCCGCACCAAGGAACAACAGTGCCTTGAAGAATGCGTGGGTCATCAAATGGAAGACTGCTACCGAATAAGCAGACACGCCCAAGGCCACCGTCATATAGCCGAGCTGAGACAGAGTTGAATAGGCGACAACCCGCTTAATGTCGTTCTGAATGATGCCCAAAAAGCCCATGAACAGCGCAGTAATCGAACCCACCACGAGAATCAAATTCAAAGCTGTGTCACTCAGCTCAAACAATGGAGACATACGCGAGACCATGAAGATCCCTGCAGTCACCATCGTGGCAGCATGAATCAACGCGGAGATGGGCGTTGGCCCTTCCATAGAGTCGGGCAACCAAACGTGCAAAGGGAATTGCGCGGACTTGCCCATGGCGCCGATGAACAAACAGATGCAAATTACTGTGACCAACATCCAGTCAGTACCGGGGAAGACCAAGGCTGAAAGATCACTGGTTTTCGCAAAGATTTCGGTGTAATTCAAGCTACCGGTGTAAGCGCCGATCAGACCAATACCCAAAATGAAGCCGAAGTCGCCTACCCGGTTGACCAAAAATGCCTTCATGTTGGCAAAAATCGCCGTCGGCTTGTTGAACCAAAACCCGATCAACAGGTAAGACACTAAGCCCACTGCCTCCCAGCCAAAGAACAGCTGGAGCAAGTTGTTACTCATCACGAGCATCAGCATCGAGAAAGTAAACAAGGATATGTAAGCAAAGAAACGGTTGTAACCCTCGTCCTCTTCCATGTAACCCACTGTGTACAAGTGAACCATGAGAGAGACGAAGGTAACCACGCACATCATCATGGCGGTCAGGGAGTCCACCAAGAAGCCAACTTCCATTTTCAAACCACCAACGACCATCCATGTATAAATGGTTTCGTTGAAGCGCGCTCCGTCATTCACGACCGACATCAAGGTCATCGCGGACAAAACGAAGGAAATAAAGACGCCGAGAATAGTGAGGCTGTGGCTAAGCTTGCGACCAAACCAATTGCCACCAAATTTCGTACCGAAAACACCTGCCAAAACAGCACCGGCAAGTGGCGCTAAGGGTACAGCTAGTAATGTCGACGCAGAAAGGGTCTGGCTCATTAGATTAACCCTTCAAAGTATTGAGCTCATCCACGCTGATACTGGATTTATTGCGGAACAGCAAAACCAGAATCGCGAGTCCGATAGCAGCTTCAGCAGCAGCCACGGTCAGGATAAAGAAAACAAAAATTTGGCCGTGCATGTCGTTCAAATAGTGGGAAAAAGCCACGAAATTTGTATTCACTGCCAGCAACATAAGCTCAATTGCCATCAACAAAACAATCAGGTTGCGACGATTAAGAAATATCCCGACTACCGAGAGTGCGAACAACATCGCACCCAGTGATAGGAAGTGTCCCAGGGTCAAAGTCATGCTTTTTGCTCCGTATCATCTGTCTCAACCACTGGCGCAGACTTCGTAGCGTCCATCTTAAGTACTGTCATGCGATCTACCGACTTGACACGTACCTGCTCACCTGGAGACACATATTTGCTGTCCTTGCGAGCGCGCAAGGTCAGTGCGATTGCCGCAATCATGGCTACCAAGAGTATGGCGGCAGCCACTTCAAGCTGAACAATGTATTGGGTGAAAAGCAACTTACCCAAAGCCTTTGCGTTACTTGGCTCAGCTGCGGTAGCAGCAGCCAGGGCGGCTGGGTCATCCACTACCCGGAATCCGCCCATCAACACAGCGGCCATTTCCAAAGCAATCACAACGCCCACAACGGCTGCAAGCGGGAAATGCTTCCAAAAACCAACACGCAGGTTCTCCACGTTGATGTCCATCATCATCACAACGAAAAGGAACAACACCATAACTGCGCCGACGTACACCAACACTAGTGTGATCGACAGGAACTCAGCTTTCAACAGCATCCAAATCATGGCTGCTTGAAAGAAGGTCAACACCAAATACAGCGCCGCATGCACTGGATTGCGTGCAGTGATAACTCGAAACGCTGCGAACAAGAGCACCGCAGCGAAGACGTAAAAAAGTCCGGTCGTAACATTCATGATTCAAGGGCTTTCTTGCGGCTATTCATCGGTACTTCGCATCTGCCTGCTTGTTTGCGGCAATCTCGGTTTCGTAGCGATCTCCCACCGCCAGGAGCATGTCCTTGGTGAAGTACAGGTCGCCGCGCTTTTCACCGTGGTATTCCAAAATGTGTGTTTCAACGATGGAGTCAACGGGGCAGCTTTCTTCACAGAAGCCGCAAAAAATGCACTTGGTCAAGTCGATGTCGTATCGTGTCGTCCTGCGCGAACCATCGTCCCGTACATCGGACTCAATAGTGATCGCCATCGCAGGACACACCGCTTCGCACAATTTGCAGGCAATACAACGTTCTTCCCCATTTTCATAGCGCCGCAACGCATGCAGGCCTCGGAAACGCGGTGAAAGAGGCGTCTTTTCTTCGGGAAATTGAACAGTGACTTTCTTACGAAACAAGTAACGGCCTGTCAAAGCCATTCCCTTGAATAGCTCCACCAGCAAAAAGCTGTAGAGAAAATCCTTGATGGAAAAGGCCGAAGCCGGGCGAGCCGTAGTTTGTGTAGACATTACTATGCCCCTCACTTCCAAATGTTCAGAGGCGTTTGCATCCACAAACCGACCACCAATAACCAAACCAACGTTACGGGAATGAATACCTTCCAACCCAAGCGCATGATCTGGTCATAGCGGAAACGGGGGAAGGTAGCACGTACCCAAATGAACAAGCTGACAATCGCGAAAGTCTTGAGTCCCAACCAGATCCAGCCAGGTATCCAATTTACCAGCGCGTGGTCAAAGGGGGACAACCAGCCGCCCAGAAACATAAGGGCTGCAAGAATAGAAATAAGCCACATATTGGCGTATTCAGCCAGGTAGAACATGGCGTATGACATGCCTGAATACTCGACCATGTGACCGGCAACGATCTCGGCTTCGCCTTCGACGACGTCAAACGGGTGACGGTTGGTTTCAGCAAGGCCGGAAATGATGTAAACCACAAAAATGGGGAGGAGTGGCAACCAATTCCAAGACAAGAAATTCAAGCCCGCGGCTGCGAACTGACCAGTCGCCTGTCCCGCCACGATATCTGAAAGATTCATGCTGGAGGACACCATGAGCACGATCACGAGGCAAAAGCCCATGGCAATTTCGTAGCTCACCATTTGTGCGGACGCGCGGAGCGCTCCTAAGAACGCATACTTGGAGTTCGAAGCCCAGCCCGCGATCACGACGCCATAAACCTCCATGGAGGTAATGGCCATAACAAACAGCAATCCCGCATTGATGTTGGCCAGCGCCACATCAGGTCCGAAAGGAATGACGGCCCAGGCTGCCATAGCCGGCATGATGGTCAAAATCGGACCCACAAAGAACAAACCTCTGTTCGCAGCTGTAGGTACCAAAATTTCTTTGGTCAATAGCTTCAGCGCATCGGCGATAGGTTGCAAAAGACCCCATGGTCCTACACGGTTGGGCCCCACTCGCACTTGCATCCAACCCAAGAACTTCCGCTCCCAAAGGGTGAGATAGGCCACAGCACCCATGAGAGGGAGGACCACAATGACAATTTTCAACAGAGTCCAAATGACCGGCCACAACACGGATGCCCATACAGGCACACTGAACAAACCCAAGCCTGTGCTGTAAATAGTGTCAATCATGCTGCCACCTCATGTGCGGCACGCGCATCCGCTGTTAACTGCAAGGAACTCGAGCGACGTACCAAGCCATCCAATTGATAGATGCTGGCCACAACTGGAAGCACTTCTGCCGGCGTCAAGTCAATAGCTCCACTCACGCTTAGGCCCAAACGGTCAGCGGCTACGCTGCCTGCTTGGATACCGACCGATTCCAAAGAGGCCAAAACCTCTTGACTCGAATCAAACTCCATGCCTTGAACCGACATGAGGTTGCCCAATACGCGAAGTACCTTCCAGGCGGGGCGAGTTTCACCCAAGGGCTTCACCACCGCATGGAAACTTTGGACACGACCCTCGGCGTTCACGAATGAACCGGAGGTTTCAGTAAATGGCGCGATCGGCAAAAGTACATCGCTAAACGACAGGTTGCATTTAAAAGGACTGAGGGTCACGACCATCTCGGCCCCCATCAATCCCTGCATGGACGCAGCTCCGACAGCGGTGTCGAATTCAGGTTCAACATTCACCAGGATCGCCGCTTTCAGTGCGCCGGTTAGCATCTGACCTGCATGGAAACCATCACCTGTTGGCAACGCTCCCACCGCATATCCCCCCACGGTATTGGCTGCTTCTGTCAGGTATCCGATAGAGGCGCCAGTTTGAGCAGCAAGCCATGACGCAATAGCAACCAAACTCGAAGACTTCGCATGGTGGGCCGCCGCATTACCCAACAAGATGGCTTTTCGCTCACCAGTGCTCAGGGATTTGGCCACTGACTTCGCAGCTTCGGTCGGGGTACCGGCCGCAGGTGCAGCAACACCATTCATCTCAGCCAATGCAACGGCAATATCGGCCAGGGTTTGGACCCACATCGCAGATTCAACAACCTGGCTTGTAGACAAAGGCAGCGCCCAATCCGCGTGGGAATCGACGATGGCATGCACTTGTGCTCCAGCCTTGGTAGCCTGGCGAATGCGCTGTGCAAAAAGCGGATGGTCTTTACGCAGGTTTGAACCGATAACCAGGACTCGCTGCAAAGTAGTCAAAGACGCGATCGACGCTCCCAAATAAGGGACCTTTTGCGTGCTGGAAAACTCTGCATGGCGAAGACGGAAGTCCACGCTTTCGGATCCGAGTCCCTGAATAAGGGTCTTAGTAAGCGCCATTTCCTCAAGCGTGCTGTGAGGGCTTAGCAAGGCTCCAATGCGGTTTGCACCGTGATTGGATTTGATTTGCTTCAAACCGTTGGCAACGTACTCAAGTGCAGTTTGCCAATCCACCGCTTTCCACTCACCGCCCTGCTTGATCATTGGGGACGTCAAGCGGTCAGGACCATTCAGCGCTTCATAGGAGAAGCGATCACGATCGGCAATCCAGCACTCGTTCACGGCTTCGTTCTCCAAAGGAACGACGCGCATGACTTGATTGTTTTTGACTTGAACAACCAAGTTGGCACCGGTTGAGTCGTGAGGGCTCACTGATTTACGACGTGACAGCTCCCAAGTACGAGCGCTGTACCGGAATGGCTTGCTCGTGAGAGCACCCACCGGGCAAATATCAATCATGTTGCCGGACAACTCAGAGTCCACGCTCTGGCCAATAAAGGTCTCAATCTCAGCATGTTCGCCACGATGCGACATACCAAGTTCCATCACACCGGCAACCTCTTGCCCGAAACGGACACAGCGGGTGCAGTGGATGCAACGGCTCATCTCTTCCATGGAAACGAGTGGGCCAACATCTTTGTGGAACACGACGCGCTTCTCTTCCTCATAACGTGAGGAGGAACCGCCGTAACCCACTGCTAGATCCTGCAATTGGCATTCACCACCTTGATCGCAAATCGGGCAATCCAAAGGATGGTTGATCAACAGAAACTCCATGACGGACTTCTGCGCTTTGATGGCTTTTTCGCTTTTGGTACGAACGATCATGCCGTTGGTGACCGGTGTTGCGCAGGCCGGCATCGGCTTGGGCATCTTTTCGACATCCACCAAGCACATGCGGCAGTTCGCTGCAATGCTCAGCTTCTTGTGATAGCAAAAATGCGGGATGTAGGTGCCGGCCTTTTCAGCAGCATGCATCACCATGCTGCCTTCAGCAATTTCAACTTTTTTGCCGTCGAGTTCGATTTCAATCATCTTGTGGACTCGCTCAAACGTAGGCAGGGACCATGCAGGTCTTGTTCGCCACGTGGTACTCAAATTCGTGCCGGAAGTGTTTAATCATGGCGCGCACAGGCATAGCCGCCGCATCACCCAGAGCGCAAATTGTGCGTCCTTGGATATTTTCGGCAACGTTGTCCAACAGATCCATATCGCTTGGACGACCCTGTCCTCCCTCAATGCGATCCACCATTCGGGACAACCAGCCCGTGCCCTCCCGGCATGGGGTGCACTGACCACAGGATTCATGCATGTAGAAATAGCTCAAGCGCTGCAGAGCCTTCACCATACAACGACTGTCATCCATCACGATCACGGCACCAGACCCAAGCATCGACCCTGCCTTGGCAATCGAGTCGTAGTCCATCGTGCATTCCATGATGATGGACGCCGGCAATACGGGCGATGAAGATCCGCCTGGAATGACTGCCTTCAACTGTCTACCCGCGCGAACACCACCAGCCAACTCGAGCAGCTTTGCAAAAGGTGTGCCCATCGGAACTTCGTAGTTACCCGGACGCTCTACGTCTCCGCTTACGGAGTAGATCTTGGTCCCACCATTGTTAGGCTTGCCGCACTCAAGATAGGCCTGACCACCGTTACGGATGATCCAAGGCACAGCCGCAAAAGTCTCTGTGTTGTTGATCGTGGTCGGCTTGCCGTAGAGGCCAAAGCTTGCAGGAAACGGCGGCTTGAAACGTGGCTGACCTTTTTTGCCCTCTAGGGACTCCAACAACGCTGTTTCTTCACCGCAGATGTACGCGCCGAATCCGTGTGCAGCATGCAATTGGAAGTTAAAGTTGCTGCCCATGATGCTGTCGCCAAGAAAACCTGCAGCGCGGGCTTCTTCGAGTGCAGCTTCAAAACGATCGTAGGACGCAAAAATTTCGCCGTGAATGTAGTTGTACCCAACCGAGATACCCATCGCATAGGCAGCGATGGCCATACCTTCGATAACGATATGCGGATTGAATTGCAAGATGTCGCGATCTTTGCAAGTGCCGGGCTCGCCTTCATCAGAATTGCAAACCAAATACTTCTGGCCCGGAAATTGACGTGGCATGAAGCTCCACTTCAACCCTGTTGGGAAGCCTGCGCCACCGCGACCACGAAGGCCCGATTCTTTCACCGTGGCGATGACTTGGTCTTGGGTCAGTCCTTCGCCACCGTCTTTGCCCAAAATCTTGCGCAATGCTTGGTAGCCGCCACGAGATACGTAGTCTTGGAGGCTCCAGTTAGAGCCATTCAAACCTGCATAAATTTGAGGCTCGATGTGGCGATCATGAAAACAAGTTTCAGCGCCGGAAGCGCTGAATTTTGCGAGGATGCTGTCGGCACTCATGCTTGGCCTCCCGAGGCACGCAGTTCATCAACCAACTGATCAAGCCGGTCGTTCGTCATGAAGCTGCACATCGCGCGGTCATTCACCAACATCACCGGAGAGTCGGCGCAAGCGCCCAAACACTCGCTCTGTTGGAGTGTGAATAGGCCATCAGCAGTGGTTTCCCCCATATGGATTCCGAGTTTGGACTCCAAATGATGGAGGGCTCTTTGGCCGTCACGCAACTGGCATGGCAGGTTCGTGCATACATTCAACTTGAACTTGCCAACCGGACGCTTGTTGTACATGTTGTAGAACGTAGTGACCTCATGCACTGCCATGGGCGCCATGGACAAATGCTCAGCAATCACTTTTTCACTGTCGGTGCTCACGAAGCCCAGCTCCTGCTGAACTATCGCCAAGCAAGCCATGACTGCGGATTGCTTTTGCTCAGATGGGTACTTCGCAACTTCGCGATCAAAACGCGATTTCATTTCAGCGGAGATCATCGATCAATCTCTCCAAAAACAATATCCATGGTTCCAATAATGGAAACAGCATCGGCAATCATGTGACCCTTTGCCATCTCGTTCAAACTGGCCAAATGCACGAATCCTGGGGGTCGAATTTTCAAACGATAAGGTTTGTTAGCTCCATCACTGACGATGTAGATACCGAACTCTCCCTTCGGATGCTCCACTGCGGCATAAGCTTCACCTTCAGGCACACGGAAACCTTCTGTGAACAACTTGAAGTGGTGAATCAGCTCTTCCATGCTCGACTTCATCGCTTCGCGAGAAGGGGGTGCCACTTTATGGTTGTCCGTAATGACGGGACCAGGATTGGCTTTGAGCCAATCCACGCACTGCTTAATGATGAGATTGGACTGCTTCATCTCTTCCATGCGGACGAGATAGCGGTCATAGACATCGCCAGTCTTCCCGACAGGAATATCGAACTCAACTTTGTCATAAGCGTCATAGGGCTGCTTTTTGCGCAAATCCCAACCGATGCCAGACCCACGCAGCATAGGGCCTGAGAAACCCATATTCAACGCACGCTCAGGCGACACAATTCCGATATTGACAGTGCGCTGCTTCCAAATCCGGTTCTCGGTCAGCAGAGTGTGGTACTCATCCAAACAAGCCGGAAAGCGCTGTGCAAAGTCGTCGATAAAGTCCAGCAACGAACCCTTGCGATTGGCGTTCAGTTCCTCGATGCCCTTGGCATTCCGAACCTTGCTGGCCTTGAATTGGGGCATGGTATCCGGCAGGTCACGGTAGACACCGCCTGGACGGAAGTACGCAGCATGCATGCGGGCGCCACTGGCGGCCTCGTACATGTCAAAGAGATCCTCCCGCTCGCGGAAGGTGTAAATCAGAATCGTCGAGCTACCACAATCGTTACCGTGCGAGCCCAGCCACATCAAATGGTTTAGCAGTCGGGTGATCTCCGAGTACATCACCCGGATGTACTGCGCACGAATCGGTACCTCGATGCCCAACAGCTTTTCGATAGCCAGGCAATATGCATGCTCGTTACACATCATGGACACGTAGTCCAAACGATCCATGTACGGCAAGGATTGAATATATGTTTTGCTTTCGGCCAACTTTTCAGTCGCACGATGCAACAAACCAATGTGCGGATCCGCACGTTGGATCACCTCGCCATCCAACTCCAAGACGAGGCGCAAAACTCCGTGAGCCGCAGGATGCTGCGGACCGAAGTTCAAAGTGTAGTTTTTAATTTCAGCCATGCTGGTTCTGCTTACTGCAGGCCTCCGTAATTGTCTTCACGGATGATGCGTGGTGTGATTTCCCGAGCCTCGATCGTGACAGGCTGATACACCACACGCGCTTGTTCCGCGTCGTAGCGCATTTCAACATGCCCACTGAGCGGAAAGTCCTTGCGGAATGGGTGACCAATGAAGCCGTAATCCGTCAGGATGCGGCGGAGGTCATCATGACCTTCGAAAAGAATACCGAACAAGTCAAAAGCTTCACGCTCAAACCAATTCGCAGAGTTCCAAATCGAATTTACCGACGCAATAACCGGCATGTCATCGTTTGCGACCCACACTTTCAAACGCAAGCGCTGATTCAAGCTGATGGATAACAAATGCGAGACGACAGCGAAACGAGCACCTTCGTACGCGCCATCTTTGTACTCTGAGTAGTCAACCCCACACAGGTCAATCAACTGCTCAAACTGGCAACCAGGCGCATCACGGAGAGACAGTGCAGCTTCCAAATAGTCTGCCGGGGCCACTTGTACGGTGACTTCGCCAAGCGCTATCGAAATTTGCTTTACCTTATCGCCCAAAGCCGCTTGAACCGCGGCCAGTGTTGCCTCAGGACTCACTGAATAAATAGTCATATCTCTCAGGCCCGTGCGATGGTTTCGGTACGACGGATTTTTTGCTGTAGCTGCAAAATTCCGTATACCAAGGCTTCAGCGGTTGGAGGACAGCCTGGCACATAGACATCCACCGGGACAATGCGGTCGCATCCCCGCACCACCGAATAGCTGTAGTGGTAATAACCACCGCCATTGGCGCACGAACCCATGCTGATCACCCAACGCGGCTCCGACATCTGGTCGTAGACTTTGCGCAGCGCAGGGGCCATTTTGTTGCACAGTGTGCCTGCCACAATCATCAAATCTGACTGGCGAGGGCTCGCGCGAAACACTTCGGAACCAAAGCGGCTGATGTCATAACGCGCTGCCGCAGCGTGCATCATTTCCACAGCGCAACAGGCCAATCCAAATGTCATCGGCCAGATGGAACCGGTCTTTGCCCAGTTCACTACAGAGTCGTAACTCGTCGTGACGAAGCCTTCTTTCAAAACGCCTTCAATCATTGCGTTACTCCCAGTCCAATGCGCCTTTTTTCCACATGTAGACGAATCCGATAGTCAAAATAACCACGAACTCGACACCGAGCAAGAACCCGAACAGACCGAGTTCCTTGAGGGCTACCGCCCATGGAAACAGAAACGCTGTTTCCAAGTCAAACAAAATAAAGAGAATAGCAACGAGGTAGTAGCGGACGTCGAACTTCATCCGAGCGTCTTCAAACGCTTCAAAACCGCATTCATAGGGGGAGTTTTTGGCAGCATCAGGCTTGTTGGGCCCAAGGATGTACCCCAAGATCTGGGGCACAACGCCTACGCCGATACCGACCAAGATGAACAGCAAAACGGGGAGATATTGGTCGAGGTTCATCTTGAGATTCTGATCACCATAAATGCCTGCCACAGGGGTAGAACCTGCGCAAGCTGATTTCTTTCTGGTGCCGTCGGCGAGACTCGAACTCGCACAGCTTTCGCCACTACCCCCTCAAGATAGCGTGTCTACCAATTTCACCACGACGGCGGCTCTCAGCCGATGAATTTGCGTGAGGAGCCTTGCGGCATTTGCTCGTTCATCAGCCCTAGAGTTTACCCTGAAATTCTCTGCCTTGCAGGCAGATACAGGGATTTCAGCGGGGTTTATTTTGCAGGAATTTGCGCAGCACCCGATGCAGGGGCCGCTGGCACTGTTTCAACGACCGGCGCTGCGGGAATCGCTTCAAGCACGGAGCCGGAAGTGGATGAGCGGAGGTTGCCGAAGTAAGCCAACGCAAGGGTCGAAACAAAAAACACCGTGGCCAGAACTGCGGTTGTGCGAGAGAGGAAGTTCGCACTGCCACTTGCACCGAACAAGCTGCCGGATCCGCCGCTACCAAAAGCAGCACCCATATCAGCACCCTTGCCGTGCTGAACCAAAATCAGTCCGATCATCGCGATCGCCGACAGCAACTGGATGCTCAAAATAATAGTAATCACAACGTTCATAAATTTCTCCTTGATTCAAATTCAAAAAATAGTTCAAGCGGCGGCTGCAATCGCTAGAAAGTCGGGCGCTTTCAAAGAAGCTCCACCCACCAAACCACCATCAATGTCTTTTTGCGCGAGCAGTTCCGCAGCATTCGATGCGTTCATGCTGCCACCGTACAAGATGTGCATGCGTTCTGCATGCGGTGTTGCAGCCAGAAGCTGAGCCCGCAGCACTGCATGAACTTCTTGGGCTTGCGCGGGTGTGGCAGTTTTACCGGTGCCAATCGCCCAGACAGGCTCATAGGCGACCACAATTTCGCTGATGCAATGCCCGTTGGTGTGAATCACGGCTGCCAGCTGACGCTTGACAACCTCTTCGGTCTTGCCGGCTTCACGCTCAGCCAAGGTTTCACCCACACATACGATGGGGGTTACACCAGCAGCCAAGGCCTTTTGGGTTTTCACCGCCACAGTAGCATCGGTTTCGCCGTGGTACTGACGCCGCTCAGAATGCCCCACTATCACATAGCGCACACCACATTCACGCAACATAGCCGCGGAGATTTCACCCGTGTAGGCACCGGAGTCATACGCGGACACATCTTGTGCACCCAAACCGATGTCCGAGTTTTGAACGAGCTGCGCCACTTGCGACAAGTACACCGCTGGCACGCAGATCGCCATCTGGCAGGACGCTCCCGCGAGGCCTGCGCGCAAGGCCTCTACAAGAGCCGCATTGGCAGCTGCGCTGCCGTTCATCTTCCAATTGCCCGCAATCAGTTTCTTTTTCATGCAGATTCCCAATTCAACACAAGTTTCCCGATATGGGCGTTGCTTTCCATCACACTGTGTGCGGCAGCAGCAGCCGTGCCGCCATCGGCCCCGGATACAGCAAATTGTCGAAAAACCACAGGACGCACCTCTTTACGCGACAACAAGGGCCACACCTCTTGGCGCAAGGCCTTGGCGATAGAAGCCTTGAATGCCACAGGGCGCGCGCGCAACGTAGAACCGGTGACCGTTAAGCGCTTGCGCAAGATGGCACCCGCATTGACCTCCGCGTGAACACCGCCCTGAACGGCAATCAACACCAATCGCCCATCGTCCGCCAAGCAGTTCACTTCTTTGCCGAGGTATGAACCCGCCACCATATCCAGGATCACATCGACGCCACGCCCTTGGGTCAAGCCCATGACCTGCGCCTCAAAATCGTCTGTCCGATAATTGATCGCCTGGTCTGCGCCCAGAGCCATACAAGCCTCGCACTTTTCGTCCGTGCCCGCCGTGACGATCACAGTGGCACCACGTGACTTAGCGAGTTGGATCGCAGTCACCCCGATACCACTACTGCCCCCTTGGATTAACAAGGTTTCGCCGGCCTTCAATGCGCCGCGGTCGAACACATTCGACCAGACGGTAAAGAATGTTTCCGGCAGGCTGGCGGCCTCCACCAAGGTCCATCCATCGGGCACTGGCAGGCACTGCGCAATCGGTGCGACGCAGAACTCTGCATAGCCGCCACCCGCTACGAGGGCGCACACGGGAGTCCCGATATCCAAACCGGCAAGCGCAAGCGCCGCACGATCCCCATCAACGATATGCCCAGCGACCTCCAAACCCGGAATGTCCGAGGCGCCGGCGGGCGCAGGATATTTGCCCAATCGCTGCAACACATCCGGACGATTAACGCCGCTGGCCGCTACACGAATCAGCAACTCCCCTGCCCCCACAATAGGCGCAGGCCGATCCACCAGACGCAGAACGTCCGGCGCACCGGGAGAGGATATTTCAAATGCTCGCATATCGAATTGACCGGCAGCGCCCGCCAGGGTTGCGCGAGCAGCTACCAAATCAATAGCAGACCAACGATTTACTCTTGCGCAGGACGCTCGATCAAGGCCTTCATGGACAGCTTGATGCGGCCCTTTTCGTCAGTCTCCAAAACCTTGACTTTGACGATCTGGCCTTCAGACAGGTAATCAGTGACCTTCTCGACGCGCTCGTGAGCGATCTGGCTGATGTGCAACAAGCCGTCCTTGCCGGGCAGCAGGTTGACCAGCGCACCGAAGTCCAAGATCTTGGTGATCGGGCCTTCGTACACCTTGCCGATTTCGACTTCAGCCGTGATCTGCTCGATGCGCTTCTTAGCCAGTTCTGCCTTCTCAGGATCGCTGGAAGCGATGGTGATCGTGCCGTCTTCCTCGATGTTGATCTGGGTGCCGGTTTCTTCGGTCAATGCCCGGATCACGGAACCACCCTTGCCGATCACGTCACGGATCTTTTCGGGGTTGATCTTGAAGCTGAACAGACGTGGCGCGAAGTTGGACACTTCCGTACGCGCTTCCGCCATGGACTTTTGCATTTCGCCCAGGATGTGCACGCGCGCTTCCTTGGCCTGAGCCAAAGCCACTTGCATGATTTCCTTGGTGATGCCTTGGATTTTGATGTCCATCTGCAGCGCGGTGATACCGTTGGTAGTACCAGCAACCTTGAAGTCCATATCGCCCAGGTGATCTTCGTCACCCAAGATGTCGGTCAACACCGCGAAGCGGTTTTCTTCCTTGATCAGGCCCATGGCGATACCGGCCACATGCGCCTTCAAAGGCACGCCAGCGTCCATCAGGGACAAGCAGCCACCGCACACGGAAGCCATGGAAGACGAGCCGTTGGACTCGGTAATTTCCGACACCACGCGCAGAGAGTAAGGGAACTCTTCCTTGCTAGGCAACACAGCGACCAAAGCGCGCTTGGCCAAACGGCCGTGACCGATTTCGCGGCGCTTGGGCGTACCCACGCGGCCGGTTTCGCCGGTGGCGAAGGGAGGCATGTTGTAGTGCAGCATGAAGCGGTCTTCGTACTCACCGCTCAAAGCGTCGATACGCTGTGCATCACGCTCGGTACCCAAGGTGGCGATCACCAAAGCCTGGGTTTCGCCACGTGTGAACAAGGAAGAGCCGTGGGTGCGGGGCAGCACGCCGTTGCGGATTTCGATAGCGCGCACAGTGCGTGTATCGCGACCGTCAATACGGGGCTCGCCCGCCAAAATCTGGCCGCGCACGATCTTGGCTTCAATGTCAAACAGCATGCCTTCGACCTTGACGCTGTCAAACTCGACGCCGTCGGCCTTCAAACCGGCGAACACGTCTGCGTAGGCAGCGCGGCAGGCTTGGGTACGGGCTTGCTTGTTACGGATTTGGTACGCGGCAACCAGCTTGTCTTTGCCGAGGGCATCGACCTTGGCGATCAAGGCTTCATCACGGGCAGGAGCCTTCCAGTCCCACACGGGCTTGCCGGCGTCACGCACGAGTTCGTGGATGGCGTTGATGGCAGCCTTGCTCTGCTCGTGGCCGTAGACCACAGCGCCCAACATCACTTCTTCGGACAGCTGTTGTGCTTCGGATTCGACCATTAACACAGCGGCTTCGGTACCGGCAACCACCAAGTCCATGATGGAGTCCTTGCGTGCGGTCTGACCGGGGTTCAACACGTATTCGCCGTTGACGTAACCCACGCGGGCTGCGCCGATCGGGCCGTTGAATGGGATACCGGAAACGGACAGAGCCGCGCTCACTGCGATCATGGCAGCGATGTCAGCATCCACTTCGGGGTTCAAGGACACGGTGTGCACCACAACATGCACTTCGTTGAAGAAGCCTTCGGGGAACAGGGGGCGGATGGGGCGGTCGATCAGACGGCTGGTCAGCGTTTCAAATTCGCTGGGGCGGCCTTCGCGCTTGAAGAAGCTGCCGGGGATCTTGCCTGCGGCGTACGACTTTTCCAGGTAGTCAACAGTCAAGGGGAAAAAGTCTTGACCGGGCTTGCCTTCAGTCTTCCCGACCACAGTGGCCAAAACCACGGTGCCGTCCATATCCAACAGCACAGCGCCGGTGGACTGGCGTGCGATTTCGCCGGTTTCCATGGTGACGGTGTGTTGGCCCCATTGGAAAGTCTTGGTAACTTTATTGAAAATGCTCATGGTGGTTCTCCTGTGAGTATCGAGTTTTATTGGGGGATGCAGGCCATCCCGCCACAGCCCGGATTCCACAACACAGTCCACGATGCCATTCCAGAAACACTGCCCATTTGGGGCAACGGCTTTGGAATGACACAGCTTCGTTCTGTTTTTGCGGTCTCCGAAGTAAAAAACGCCTGAGCTAGTGACCTAACTCAGGCGTTCGTCATTCAGTCAGTCGCTTACTTACGCAGACCCAACTTGGCGATCAGGGCCACATAGCGGTCGTGGTCCTTGGAGTTCAAGTAGTCCAACAGCTTACGGCGACGGCTCACCATACGCAGCAAACCGCGGCGACCGTGGTGGTCTTTAGCGTGGGTCTTGAAGTGGGGTGTCAGCTCGTTGATACGGGCTGTCAGCAGTGCTACTTGCACTTCTGGGCTACCTGTGTCGGTAGCGGAACGGGCGTTGTCTTTGACAACAGCAGCTTTGATGCTGGAAGCGATCATGTGTTTTTCCTTTTGTGTTTTGACTTGCGCCAGGTGCTGGAATGGCTCTTGGCGTGCGCCTTGCCCAATGCAAAGCCGTTCGATTATAGCCCGAAGCACGCCCTCCGCGAAGCACGGCTTCAGCCGACGCGCTCCGGATTGCGCTTGCCCTTGCGCAGCAAACGCCCTGCAAACCCGCGCCACATAACGCCTTTGACGCCATTTTCAAGGGGCATTTTTAGGGTTTAAATTCCTACAGATTGACTTGAATTGCACCCCGCCGCGCTCAGTTAGGGAACAAGCGGCAATCACGGTGAGCGCCGCGCAAGATAAGGAATCCCATCATGTTCTTCGCCACTGCACCCGCCGCCTTTCAAGCCTCTTTGCGCCGCCCTGCCCACTCCGGCAGTGCTCATGCGGTCGAGCGCTTTTTGAGCGACGCACTCCTCTCAGCCCGCCAAGCCGGCACCACCTACACCCAGGACGACACCAGCTTCACCCTGAGCTTGGACATGCCCGGTATCGCCAAGGAGCACCTGCGCATCGCGATTGACGGTGCGGTTGTCCGCATCCAAAGCAAGGACGATGCCCCCCGCCGCTACCGCGCCGCTTACGAGCTGCCCCAAGAGGTGGACAGCGCCTTGAGCGAGGCCAAACTCGAAAACGGCGTGCTCACGCTCAAATTGGCTAAAAAGGTACCCGTGGATACCTCGGCAGAGCTCACGATCCAGTAAGTCACCCCACGCCCCAGCGCTGCACTCACGTGCACGCGCTATCAAAAAAGGAGCTTCCCGCGCTTGATTTGCAAGCGCCGGAGGCTCTTTTCACAAGGAATGCAGGGACCAGCGCGGCTTGACGTCAAACGCGTAGTCGGTCACCGCGCTTTGCAAGCCGCTTTGCAGCCGCATCGCAGCGGCCATGGCGATCATGGCACCGTTGTCGGTGCACAAATGCAGCTCGGGGTAATGCACCCGGACGCCGCGCTTGGCGCACTCGGCATTGAGCTGCTCCCGCAATTTGCGGTTGGCCCCCACGCCACCGGCCACCACCAGGCGCTTGAGACCGGTTTGCTTCAAGGCCGTGACCGACTTCTTCAGCAAGACCTCCACAATCGCGGCTTGCGTGGATGCCGCCAGATCCGCCTGCTGTTGCGCAGGCAGGGCCTGAAAACTGGTGACGCCGCCGGCAGCCAACATGCGCTGGCTTTGCACCAGCACGGCGGTTTTGAGGCCGGCGAATGAAAAATCGAGGTTGCCGCTGTGCAACAAAGGGCGCGGCAAGGCATACGCCTTCGGGTCACCCGACTCGGCCAACTTGGAGAGCAAGGGCCCGCCGGGATAGGCCAGCCCCATGAGCTTGGCGGATTTGTCAAAGGCCTCGCCCGCCGCATCGTCGATGGTCTCGCCCAGCAGCTCGTAGCGCCCGACGCCGTCCACCCGCATCAGCTGGGTGTGCCCGCCGGATACCAACAAGGCTACGAACGGGAACTCTGGCGGGTCTTCACTCAAAAACGGCGACAGCAAATGCCCTTCCAGGTGGTGCACGCCCAGCACCGGTTTACCCAGTGCCGCGCCCAATGCACACGCCACACCCGCCCCCACCAGCAAGGCACCAGCCAATCCGGGGCCGCGGGTGTAGGCCACCACATCCACCTCTTGCAGGCTGCGGCCGCTCTCACTCAACACTTGTCGGGTCAAGGGCAGCACACGGCGGATATGGTCACGGCTGGCCAGCTCAGGCACCACGCCACCAAAGGCCTGGTGCATCTCGATCTGGCTGTGCAGGGCGTGTGCCAGCAGCGTGGGCACAGCATCGCCTTGTGACTGCACCATCGCCACCCCAGTTTCGTCACACGAAGACTCAATCCCCAACACCAGCATGCTTGATTCCTTTAGAGGCGCCGAGTGTAGAGGATGCCCCTCCAACCCGGCCAGACCCACCGCGATTCACAGACAATTGGCGCGAATCTTGCAATTCACCAGCCCATGACAGAACCCCTGCGCATCGTTGTGATTACCTCAGACCTGGCGGTGCAAGACCCCGAGGACACCCATGCGCAAGACCAGGCCGACCGCTCGCGCAGCCTGCGCATCGGATTGCTGGAAAGTGGTTTCAACCTGATCGCCTCTTTGCCGGCCGATGTGTTTTTGACCGAACGGCTGGCGCAACTCCAGCCCGACATGGTCATTGTGGATGCCGAGAGTGACGCCCGCGACGCCCTTGAGCATGTGGTCATGGCCACCCGGGACGAGCGCCGCCCGATCGTGATGTTCACCAACGACCACGACAGCCGCACCGCCCGCGAGGCGGTGGCAGCCGGGGTATCGGCCTACATCGTGGCCGGCTTGCAGCCAGAGCGGATCCGACCCATCCTCGATGTCGCGATGGCCCGCTTTGAACAAGAGCAGGCCTTGCGCCGCGAACTGGCCGACACCCGCAACGAGCTCCACGAGCTCTCCAGCGCCCTGCAAGACCGCAAGGTCATCGACCGGGCCAAGGCCCTGTTGATGCAACGCCAGTCCCTCTCCGAGGAGGCCGCTTACGCCAAGCTGCGTAAAACCGCGATGGACAAGAACCTGAAGATCGTCGAGGTCGCCCAGCGCATGCTGGATGTCGCCGACCTGCTGGGCTAAACGAAGGCACAAGGCCTGAAATGGTGCACTGCACACAAGCAGTGCATCCACACACCGTGAACCCGCCCACCCAGCGGTTATGAATAAAAAGTGCACCTAACGCCCGAATAAATTGCGCAGGTAGCTCTCTTTTTCATAGCAAACGGGCACTCACAACAGTTGGCACAGACATTGCATTGATTCTAGCAAGACCGGCAACGGTCATGCAAACGCCCCGTCCAACGGCGGGCAGGGTGAATGCATAAGGACAAAGGCGTCCCCACAGCTTCGAGAGCGCACAGCGCATCGGGGCCTGTGTGGACGCCTTTTTTGTTTTCTGGTTTTGTTTTGTGTGTTTAACCCTTCTGGAGCGAGTTCTATGACAGATCTTCTGAAAGCCAAACTGAGCCGCCGCGCGGTTCTGCAAACTGCAGCCGTCGGTGCCGCGGGCATCAGCCCTGCCCTGCGTTCGGTGGTGTATGCCGCAGGGTCGGATGCGCCAGAGAAAACCGAAGTCAAGATCGGCTTTATCCCGCTGACCGATTGCGCCAGCGTGGTCATGGCCTCGGTGTTGGGCATTGACCAGAAATACGGCGTCAAGATCATCCCCAGCAAAGAAGCCTCTTGGGCCGGTGTGCGCGACAAACTGGTCAGCGGCGAGCTCGACTTTGCACACGTGTTGTATGGCCTGGTCTATGGCGTGCACCTCGGTATCGGCGGCCCCAAGAAAGACATGGCCGTGTTGGCCACCCTCAACAACAACGGCCAGGCGATCACTCTGTCCAAGAAGCTGGCGGACAAGGGCGCCGTGGACGGCCCGGGCCTGGCCAAACTGATGGCCGCAGAAAAGCGCGAGTACACCTTTGCCCAGACCTTCCCCACAGGCACCCACGCCATGTGGCTGTACTACTGGATGGCGGCCAATGGCATCAACCCGATGAAGGACTCCAAGGTCATCACCGTGCCGCCACCCCAGATGGTGGCCAACATGCGTGTCGGCAACATGGATGGCTTCTGCGTGGGCGAGCCCTGGAACCACCGCGCCATCATTGACGGCATCGGCGTGACCGCCGCAACCACACAGGACATCTGGAAAGACCACCCTGAAAAAGTGCTGGGCACCACCGGCGACTTTGTCAAAAAGTACCCCAACACCGCCCGCGCCGTGACCGCCGCCATTCTGGAGGCTGGCAGATGGATTGACGCCAGCTTGTCCAACAAAAACAAGATGGCCGAAACGATTGCCGACAAGAGCTATGTCAACACCAGCGTCGACGCGATCAATCAGCGCATTCTGGGCCGCTACCAGAACGGCATGGGCAAGACCTGGGACGACCCGAACTTCATGAAGTTTTACAACGACGGTGCGGTCAACTTCCCCTACCTGTCGGACGGCATGTGGTTCCTGACCCAGCACAAGCGTTGGGGCTTGCTCAAAGACCACCCTGACTACCTGACCGTGGCCAAGCAGATCAACCAAATCGACATCTACAAACAAGCCGCCACGGCCAGCAAGACCCCGCTGCCCAAGAGCGATATGCGCAGCAGCAAGCTGATGGACGGCGTGGTATGGGAAGGCAAGGATCCCAAGAAATACGCCGACGGTTTCAAGATCAAAGCATAAGGAAGCCCCACCATGGTCAGCGCCGTTTTTCATTCGCCGATAGCCACTGCCGACGACGGCACTGCTATCAAAACAGAAGCTACCAGTGCAGATTTGACGGGCGCCAAGGCCCCAAAGTCTGCCCAAACAAGCGTACTGGCACCCGCCGCTGCGCCTGGCTTTGATTGGAGCGGCCTGATGCTCAAGGTGTTGCCACCCTGCTTCGGGCTGGCACTGCTGATCGGCATCTGGGCCATGGTGAGCATCGGCACGGCCAGCTCCATCCCCAGCCCGCTGGAGACCTGGAAGCAGGCTGTCGTGATCTTCAGCGACCCGTTTTACAGCAAGGGGCCGAACGACCAGGGCGTGGGCTGGAACATCTTGTACTCGCTGCAGCGCGTCGCGTTGGGCTTCGGTCTGGCCGCGGTAGTGGGTATTCCGGTGGGCTTTTTGATCGGGCGGTTTGAGTTTTTGAGCCGCATGTTCAACCCGCTCATCAGCCTGCTGCGCCCGGTGTCGCCATTGGCCTGGTTGCCGATTGGTTTGCTGGTGTTCAAGGGTGCGAACCCCGCCGCCATCTGGACCATCTTCATCTGCTCCATCTGGCCCATGATCATCAACACCGCAGTGGGTGTGCAGCGCGTGCCGCAAGACTACATGAACGTGGCCCGCGTGCTCAACCTCAGCGAGTGGAAGATCGTCACCAAGATCCTGTTCCCCTCCGTGCTGCCTTACATGTTGACCGGTGTGCGCTTGGCGGTGGGCACAGCCTGGCTAGTGATCGTGGCCGCGGAGATGCTGACCGGCGGCGTAGGCATCGGCTTCTGGGTGTGGGACGAGTGGAACAACCTCAACGTCAAGAACATCATCATCGCCATCTTCGTGATCGGCATCGTGGGCCTTTTGTTGGAGTTCGCCCTGATCAAGTTGGCAACTGCATTCACATTTGAAGAGGTGAAGTCATGAGCATCGAATCCATGAACGCCAAGTACATCGAAATCCAGGGCGTGGACCAAACCTTCAAGACCAAGAAGGGCCTGTTCCCGGCGCTGCGCAACATCAACCTCAATGTAGCCAAGGGCGAGTTTGTAGCCCTTATCGGGCACAGCGGTTGCGGCAAGTCCACCTTGCTGAACCTGATTGCCGGCTTGACCATGCCCACCCAGGGCTCACTGATCTGCGCCAGCCGCGAGATTGCCGGCCCCGGGCCCGAGCGCGCCGTGGTGTTCCAGAACCACTCGCTGCTGCCCTGGCTCACCTGTTTCGAGAACATTTATCTCGGCGTGGAGCGCGTGTTCGGCACCCGCAATCCCGGCGCGCCGGCGGAGACCAAAGCGCAGCTCAAGGCTCGCACCGATGCTGCACTGGCCTTGGTGGGCCTGACGGCAGCCGCCCAAAAGCGCCCTGGTGAGATCAGCGGTGGCATGAAGCAGCGCGTGGGTATTGCCCGTGCGCTGGCCATGGAGCCCAAAGTGCTGTTGATGGACGAGCCCTTCGGCGCGCTCGATGCGCTGACCCGCGCCAAGCTGCAAGACGAGTTGCTGGAGATCGTGGCCCGCACTGAGAGCACCGTGGTCATGGTGACCCACGATGTGGACGAGGCCGTGCTGCTGTCCGACAAGATCGTGATGATGACCAACGGCCCCGCCGCCACCATCGGCGAGGTGCTCAGCGTGAACCTGCCCCGCCCTAGATCCCGCGTAGCCCTGGCTGATAGCCCGGAGTACCTGGGCTACCGCAAGGCGGTGATTGACTTTTTGTACACCCGCCAAGCCCACGTCGAAAAAGCCGCTTGAGGAGCCACATCATGGACATGCGCGTTAAAACAAAACAAAAACTCGTGATGATCGGCAACGGCATGGCCGGTGTGCGGACCATTGAAGAGCTGCTCAAGGTCGCACCGGACCTGTATGACATCACGGTCTTCGGTGCCGAGCCGCACCCCAACTACAACCGCATTTTGCTGAGCCCCGTGCTCGCCGGTGAGCAGACCTTGGACGAGATCGTGCTCAACGCATTTGAGTGGTACGCCGAGAACGGCATCACCCTCCATGCCGGCAAAAAAGTGACCGAGGTGGACCGCGTCAAACGCGTGGTGAAGGCGTCGGACGGGACCGAGGCCGAGTACGACCGCTTGCTGATTTGCACCGGCTCCAACCCCTTCATCCTGCCCGTGCCCGGCAAGGACCTGCAAGGTGTGATCGCCTACCGCGACATTGCCGACACCAACGCAATGATCGAGGCGGCCACCAAATACCAACACGCAGTCGTCATCGGCGGCGGGTTGCTGGGCCTGGAAGCGGCCAACGGCCTGATGCTGCGCGGCATGCAAGTCACCGTGGTGCATGTGCAGCCCACGCTGATGGAGCGCCAGCTCGACACCGTGGCCGGCGGCCTGCTGCAGAAGTCGCTGGAGGAACGTGGCCTGAAGTTCCTGATGGGTGCGCAAACGCAGGAGCTTGTGGGCGGTGAAGACGGCCGAGTGAAGAGCATTAAGTTCAAAGACGGCACCGAGGTACCTGCCGACCTCGTGGTCATGGCCGTGGGCATTCGCCCCAACACCGAGCTGGCGCAAAGCATGCGCCTGCATGTAGACCGCGGCATTGTGGTCACCGACACCATGCAAACCGTGACCGACGCGCGCATCTACAGCGTGGGTGAATGCGCTGCCCACCGCGGCATTGCTTACGGCCTGGTCGCGCCCCTGTTTGAGCAGGCCAAAGTGGCAGCCAACCACTTGGCCGAGTACGGCATCGGCCGCTACCAGGGTTCGCTGACCTCCACCAAACTCAAGGTCACAGGCATCGACCTGTTCTCGGCCGGTAACTTCACGGGCGGTGAAGGGTTTGAAGAAATCGTGATGAGCGACCCCTTCGGCGGCGTCTATAAAAAGCTGGTCATTAAAGACGACAAGCTGGTAGGCGCCTGCATGTACGGCGACACGGTGGACGGTAGCTGGTACTTCAAGTTGCTGCGCGAGGGCCGCAATGTGGCCGACATCCGCGACAAGCTGATGTTCGGCGAAGGCGGCGCCAACATCGGCGACGTGGGCCACCAGGGCCAAAACAAGGCTGCCGCCATGGCCGACAGCGACGAGGTCTGCGGCTGCAACGGCGTCACCAAGGGCACCATCTGCAAGGCCATCAAAGAGAAAGGCCTGTTCACCCTGGACGAGGTGAAAAAGCACACCAAGGCCAGCGCATCCTGCGGCTCTTGCACTGGCTTGGTGGAGCAGATCATCATGTTCACCGCCGGTGGCGACTATTCGGCCACGCCCAAGAAGAAGGCCATGTGCGGCTGCACCGACCACAGCCATCAGGAAGTGCGCGATGCCATTTTCGCCAACAAGTACCTCACGATTGCAGAGGTGCAAAAGAACATGGGCTGGAAGACACCCAACGGTTGCTCCAGCTGCCGCCCTGCGCTCAACTACTACCTGATCTCCAGCTGGCCCAAGCTCGCCAAGGATGACCCGCAAAGCCGCTTCATCAATGAGCGCAGCCACGCCAACATCCAGAAAGACGGCACTTACTCCGTGATCCCTCGCATGTGGGGTGGAGAGACCACTGCTGACGAGCTGCGCCGCATTGCGGACGCGGTGGACAAGTTCAAGATCCCCACTGTCAAAGTCACCGGCGGCCAGCGCATCGACTTGCTGGGCGTCAAGAAAGAAGATTTGCAAGCCGTGTGGCAAGACATCGGCATGCCCAGCGGCCACGCCTACGCCAAAGCCTTGCGCACGGTGAAGACCTGCGTAGGCAGCGAGTGGTGCCGCATGGGCACTCAGGACAGCACCCAGATGGGCAAAGACCTCGAGCGCGCCCACTGGCGCATGTACGCCCCGCACAAGGTGAAATACGCCGTGTCCGGCTGCCCGCGCAACTGCGCAGAGGCCGGCATCAAGGACGTGGGCATCATCGGCGTGGACAGCGGCTGGGAGATGTACATCGCAGGCAACGGTGGCATCAAAACCGAAGTGGCGCACTTCTTTGTCAAGCTCAAAACCGCCGAGGAAGTGCTGGAGTACACCGGCGCCTTCATGCAGCTCTACCGCAAAGAGGGCTGGTACCTGGAGCGCACGGTGCATTTTGTCAGCCGTGTGGGCCTGGACTATGTGAAGAAGCGCATCTTGGAGGACGCCGAAGGCCGCAAGGCCCTGAACGAAGAGCTGCTGTTCGCACTCGACGGTGAGCCCGACCCGTGGTTCGATTTTCAGGACGCACAGGTCGACACCCGCCAGTTCGCGCCGGTGGCCGTCGCCTAAGCATGGGAGGAGCCGACATGCAACGCCGAAGCCTGATCACAGCCGCCGCTGCGAGTGCCTTGGCACTCGCCCTGCCCGCCGCAAACGCGCAGGTGGCGGACCTGAGCGACGCCATCAACAAAGCCGGCCGCCAGCGCATGCTGAGCCAGCGCATGGGCAAGGCCTGGCTGGCCATGCTGCTGAGCGTGGAGAAAACCAGCGCCCAGCTGGTGCTGGACAAGTCGATCACCCTGTTCGACCGGCAGCTACTAGAGCTCAAAGCCTTTGCGCCCAACCCCGAGGTGCTGGCCACCTACACCAAGCTCGATAGCGCCTGGAGCGACTACAAAACCCTGTTGGTTGGCAAAGCACCAACCCGCGAGGCCGCGGCCGCCCTGCTGCAGCAAGACGCCAAGGTGCTGGCACTGGCCCACCAGGGCACACAGCAGTACGAGGCGGCACTGGCCAAGCCGGTGGGCAAACTGGTGAACGTCGCAGGGCGCCAGCGCATGCTGAGCCAGCGCATGGCCAAGTACTACCTGGCCACCACCTTGCCGGTGGATGCTGCGACCGCGGGCATGGAGCTCAACAAGGCGCGCAGCGAATTCACCGCAGCGATGCAGCTGCTCAAAAGCGCACCGGAAGCTACCTCGCGCATCAAAGACGAGCTGACCCTCGGCGACGCCCAGTGGGTGTTTTTTGACAACGCCTTGCAGAACCTGCAAGAGGGCGCGCAACGCCCACGCCCGATGGCGGATGTGTACCTGGCCAGCGAAAACCTGCTCACCGTGATGGACCGGGTGACCGGCCTGTATGCGGCCATCAAAACCTCATAAACACCAAATAAGCCTCTGGCGCAAACAGCACTTGCGCCAATAGCTATCAAAACAATAGCATTCAGGAGAAACCGCATGACCGAATGGACCCGCATCTGCACCCTCGAAGACATCCCCGTGCTGGGCTCCCGCCGCGTGGAACGCAGCACTGGACTCGATGTCGCCGTCTTCCGCAACAGCCAGGACGAAGTGTTTGCGCTATTGGACCGCTGCCCGCACAAGGGCGGCCCGCTCTCCCAAGGCATTGTGTTCGGCACCAGCGTGGCCTGCCCGCTGCACAACTGGACCATCGGCCTGTGCGACGGCCAGGCCAGCGCGCCTGATGAGGGCTGCACACCCAAATTCAGCGTGAAGCTGGAAGAGGGCTTGGTGTACCTCAATGCAGCCGAGCTTCAGAATCACGGCACCGATTTGGTGCGCCCCATCGCGGGGCCAAAACCACGCCCCACCACCGCAGCCTGACGCACCATGGATTTGGTCAAGGAAACCCAAAGCACCTGCCCCTATTGCGGCGTGGGCTGTGGCGTCATCATCCAGAGCACCGGCAACCAGATCACTGGAGTCAAAGGCGATCCACAGCACCCGGCCAACTTCGGGCGGCTGTGCTCCAAGGGCAGCACGCTGCACCTGACGGCGACCGCCGAAGTCACCCTGCAAACCCGCTTGCTGCAACCCCTGCAGCGCCTGCAGCGCCTGCAGCGTGGTGCCGCGCCTGAGCCAGTGACCTGGGACAGCGCGCTGCACACCGCCACCACGAAATTTGCCCAAGTGATCCGCGACCACGGGCCAGACGCTGTGGGCTTTTACGTGAGCGGCCAGTTGCTCACCGAGGACTACTACGTCTTCAACAAGCTGGCCAAAGGGCTGATCGGCACCAACAACATCGACACCAACTCCCGCCTGTGCATGAGCAGCGCGGTGGCTGGCTACAAAAAAACACTGGGTGCCGACTCGCCACCTGCCAGTTACGAAGACCTCGGGCTGGCCAGCACGCTGTTTATCGCTGGCTCGAACGCCGCCTATGCCCACCCCATCCTGTTCCGCCGCATTGAAGACGCCAAGGCCGCCAACCCCGCGCTGAAGATCGTGGTGGTGGACGTGCGTCGCACCGACACCGCCGAGGCTGCAGACCTGTTCCTGCAAATCCAACCCGGCACGGACGTGATGCTGTTCAACGGCATGCTGCACCTCATGCTGTGGGAAGGCTGGACCGACGCGGCCTACATTGCCGCCCACACCGAAGGCTTTGACTCACTCAAGGCGCTGGTGCGCGACTGCACGCCTGATGCGGTCGCCGCCGTCTGCGGCATCCGCAAAGCAGAGCTGATGGAGGCCACGCGCCTGTTTGCGCAGTCCAGCGCCACCCTCAGCTTGTATTGCATGGGCTTGAATCAGTCCAGCGCCGGCACCGCTAAAAACACCGCGCTCATCAACCTGCACTTGGCCACCGGCCAGATCGGCAAGCCGGGCGCCGGCCCTTTCAGCCTGACCGGCCAGCCCAATGCCATGGGCGGGCGCGAAGTGGGTGGCTTGGCCAACCTGCTCTCCGCCCACCGCGACCTGGCCAACCCCACCCACCGCGCCGAGGTGGCTGCACTCTGGGGTGTGCCCAACGTGCCCGAGAAGCCCGGCAAAACCGCGATCGAGATGTTCCAAGCCACGGCCGATGGCGAGATCAAGGCCCTATGGATTGCCTGCACGAACCCGGCCCAGAGCCTGCCCGACCAGGCCACCGTGCGCCGCGCCTTGGAGCGCGCCGAGTTCGTGGTGCTGCAAGAAGCCTTTGCCACCACCGCCACCGCCCGCTACGCCGACCTGCTGCTGCCAGCCACCACTTGGGGCGAGAAGGAAGGCACCGTCACCAACAGCGAGCGCCGCATCTCCCGAGTGCGCGCCGCAGTCGCGGCACCCGGCCCGCAAGACAACGGCTCGCGCCACGACTGGGCGATTGCTGTGGACTTCGCGCAGCGCTTGGAGTCGGCACTGGGCCGCACACCCGCCTTGCCCACCCTGTTCCCCTACCCCACGCCCGAGTCGGTATGGAACGAGCACCGCGAAAGCACCCGGGGCCGGGACCTCGACATCACCGGCATGAGCTACGCGCAGCTGGAAGCAACCCCACTGCAATGGCCCATGCCCGAAGGCACCACCAGCGGCAAAGTGCGCTTGTATGAGGACGGCGTCTTCCCCACGCCCACCGGTCGCGCCCGCTTTGTAGCCGCGCCCTACACCCCGGTGGCAGAGCAACGCGAAGCGCGCTACCCCTTCGCCCTGACCACCGGCCGCCTGCGTGACCAGTGGCACGGCATGAGCCGCACCGGCACCCTGGGCCGCTTGTTCGGCCACGTGCGCGAGCCTGCCTTGCACATGCACCCACAAGACATGTCCCGCCGCCTCTTGGCCGAGGGCGATTTGGTGCACATCACCAGCAAGCGCGGCTCCATCCTCGCGCCGGTGCAGGCCAGCACCGAAGTGGGCTTGAGCCAAGTATTTCTGCCCATGCACTGGGGCGACGAGTTTTTGAGCGGCCAGAGCAACACCGGCGAGCGCTTGGGCGGCGTGAACGCGCTGACCAGCCCCGTGTTTTGCCCTGACTCCAAACAACCCGAGCTCAAACACGCTGCCGTCAAAGTGCTCAAGGCCGACATGCCCTGGGGCGTGACAGCTCTGGCCTGGTTGCCCGCCGACCTAGTGCTGGCCCGCCGCACCAAGCTGCAGGCCTTGATGGCCCGCTTTGAATTCGCCAGCTGCGTATTGTTCGGCAACGATGCCGCACTAGGCCAAGCTGGGCGCACCGGCGTGATGTTCCGCGCGGCAGGCAGCGCTCCGCCGGATGATGCGCTGCTGGCGCAGATCGAGACCCTGTTGGACCTGCAGGGGCCAGACGCCGTACGCTATGCCGACCCCAAGCGCGGCCAGCGCCGTGTGGTGCGGCTACAGCGCAGCACGGTCAACGCCACACTGGAAGGCTTTTTGCTCAGTGGCGATACCCAAGCCCGCGACTGGATGGCGGCCCTGCTGCGCGAAGAGCAACCCGCCCAGAACTACGGCCGCGCCCTATTGGCTGGCGGCGCCCAAGCGCCCCTGCCGGTGCTCAGCAAAGGCAAAACCGTGTGCACCTGCTTCAACGTGAGCGATATCGCCATCACCGACACACTGTCGCGCTGCACCGGCAACGACGCCGAGCGCCTAGGCCAACTGCAAAAAACCCTGCAATGCGGCACCAATTGCGGTTCCTGCATTCCGCAATTGCAGCGCATGGTCAAGGCGACGCCGATGGCGGCAGTGCCGGCTGATGCATAAGAACATAGCCGAAAGTTATCAGGCTTCACCGACAATCGCGGCATGGCTATTGGCAACTACATCAAAGAAATCGGTCGCGGCAAAGACGGCGCACGTGCGCTCAACCGAGCGCAGGCGGCCGACCTGCTGGGCCAAGTGCTAGACGGCACCGTCACCGACCTCGAAGTGGG
This sequence comes from Rhodoferax potami, assembly GCF_032193805.1. Classification (NCBI taxonomy): domain Bacteria; kingdom Pseudomonadati; phylum Pseudomonadota; class Betaproteobacteria; order Burkholderiales; family Comamonadaceae; genus Rhodoferax; species Rhodoferax potami. The sequence goes on from NZ_JAVBIK010000001.1 coordinate 734,237, forward strand.
CGCCTTTTGCCTGGCCATGCGCATCAAGGGCGAAACCGCCATTGAGATGGCCGGGTTTCTGGACGCCGTACGCAGCCGCATGGCCCTGCTGCCCGCCAGCGATGTTCCGGTGGTGGTCATTCCCAGCTACAACGGTGCGCGCAAACTGCCGCTGCTGACGCCGCTGCTGGCCCTGTTGCTGGCACGCGAAGGCCTGCCTGTGCTGATCCACGGCACCGCTACCGAGGACAAGCGCGTTTTTGTGTCTGAAGTGCTCGCAGGCCTCGGTATATCTGCGCAAGCAGCTACTAAAAGAATAGCAAATGGCAGTGTGGCCTTTGTACCGACCGGCACCCTGCTACCCGGCCTGCAGCGCCTGCTCGATGTGCGCCGCGTCGTGAACCTGCGCAACCCCGCGCACAGCTTGGTCAAACTGATGAACCCGGTGGACGGCCCGGCTCTCCTGGTGAGCAGCTACACCCACCCCGAATACGCAGTGTCCATGGCGGACACCTTCGCCTTGGTGCAAGCCAACGCCCTGCTGATCCGCGGCACCGAGGGCGAAGCTGTGGCCGACGCCCGCCGCACCCCCAAGATGCAAGCCTTCGTGGCCGGCAAGGCGACCGACCTGCAGGCCTACCAGGCCGGCTCGTTGACTGCGCTGCCGGAGCTGCCCACCGCGATCGATGCGGCCAGCACCGCGGCCTACATACAATCGGTATTGAACGGAGAGAGCCCGATTCCTGCCCCGATTGCAGAGCAAGTGGCGCACATCTTGCAGTTGCACCAAGCACTATGACAAACACCCTGAACACCCCGGCCGCAGGCCATGTCACGCTCGTGGGCGCCGGCCCCGGCGACCCGGAGTTGCTCACCCTCAAGGCCTTGAAAGCCATCCAGCAAGCCACCGTGCTGCTGGTGGACGACTTGGTGAACGACGCCATCGTGGCCCATGCCAACCCGGCGGCCCGCATCGTCCATGTAGGCAAGCGCGGCGGCTGCAAGTCGACCCCCCAGTCATTCATCGAACGCCTCATGATCACCGCAGCCCTTGAGGGCGAAAACGTGGTGCGACTCAAAGGCGGCGACCCCTTCATCTTTGGCCGTGGCGGCGAAGAGGTGGAGCACCTTGAAGAAGCCGGCATCCGCGTGTCGGTGGTCAATGGGGTGACCGCCGGACTGGCGGCGGTGACCTCCCTCAATGTGCCCCTCACCCACCGCGAACATGCGCATGGCGTGGTGTTTGTCACCGGCCACGCCAAACCCGGCGACAGCGGCACCGACTGGCCTGCACTGGCCACAGCCGCCCGCCAGGCCAAACTGACGTTGGTGATCTACATGGGCGTAAGCGGCGCTGCTGATATCCAAGCCGGACTGCTGCAAGGCTTGGCAGCCAGCACGCCGGTAGCCGTCGTTCAAAACGCCAGCCTGCCGCACCAGCGCCACGCAGTTTGCACATTGGGCGAGCTGCAGGACACCATTGTTCGCGAACATTTGGCCAGCCCGAGCGTGATCGTGGTGGGCGATGTGATGAGCGGCTTGCTGGCTGCTGCGCAAGCCGACACTACTACCGGCGCCTCTGCCGGCGCCCAACGCGCCCACTGAAACCGGCACGCAACTTGCGGCGTTGTGGGCACCCTCACCACGCACCAGTTGCCCATGTCGCACCCCGCAACCACGCTTGCTCCTGCTCCTGCCGTTGCCCCCGCCCCGGGTGCCAATGCGCCTTTGTCAGACCTCAACCTGGCAGCCCGCCAGCGCATGCTGTCACAGCGGGTCATCATGCAAGCCCTATTGGCATCCCACGGCGACACCACCCAACTGCAGGCCGCCCAGAAAACATTTCAGCTGTTTTGCGACAGCGAGGCCAAACTGCTGGCCACCCTCAACCACTACGAGCCGCTCAGTGCCCGCCAGTTGCGCGCGGTGTACGAGGGGCCGCAAGGCATCGGAGTCACGATAGAAACCTTCATCGACCGGATGCGCCGCACCCTCGACACCATCAGCCGCAAGGGTGATGCGCGCCCCCTCTTGGCCGACATGGTGGCCGACAACGACACGGTCCTGAATGCGCTCAACAAAGCCACCAGCACCTTTGACGCGATTGCCCAGGCCCAATCGGACAACCTGTTCAAAGAACTCAGCGGAATCGTGTCGGACATCCACACCATCGCCCGGGAAGCCAAGATCGTGAGTTTCAATGCCCAAGTCATTGCAGCGCGTGCCGGCGACAAGGGGCGTGAGTTTGCGGTGGTGGCCAATGTGCTTTCGGGCATCAGCACCGAGGTCGACCGATTGACCCAAAAGGCCATCCATCTGGCAGATCGCAAGTCGCAGCACGCCTAGCGCAAAGGTCGTATCTCCGACCCCCCATAGACCCTTGCCGTCGCCTACACTGCGCGCCTATGCATAGTTTTGACGTGGTGATCGTGGGTGCCGGGGCTGCCGGTTTGTTTTGCGCCGGTGTGGCGGGACAGCTCGGGCTGAAGGTTCTGGTGCTCGACCATAGCGAGAAAGTCGCCGAGAAGATTCGCATCTCCGGGGGCGGGCGCAGCAACTTCACGAACATGGACGTGAGTGCGGCCAATTTCATCAGCGAGAACCCGCGCTTTGCCAAATCCGCACTTTCGCGCTACACCCCCGCTGACTTTGTGGCGCTTGTTAAAAAACACGGCATCGCCTTCCACGAGAAACACAAGGGCCAGCTCTTTTGCGACCGCTCTGCCGAAGACCTGATTGCCATGCTGCTGGCCGAGTGCGCCGCAGGTGGTGTAGAGCGCTGGCAACCCTGCAGCGTCAAAAATATACGCTTTTCGGCCTCTAGCCCCCATGGAAACTGCGCAAGCAGCTATGAAATTGATAGTGACCGCGGCACCATCCACTGCGCAGCGCTGGTGATTGCCACCGGCGGCTTGTCGATACCCAAGATCGGCGCCACCGATTTCGGCTACCGGGTTGCAAAACAGTTCAACCTGCCGCTGATTACCCCGCGCCCGGCGCTGGTCCCGCTCACTTTCGACGAAACCTCGTGGGCTCCGTTCGCCGAGCTGTCAGGCTTGTCGCTGCCGGTCGATATTGCAACCGGCAGCAAGAAAAGCAGCATGTCGTTCCGCGAAGATTTGCTCTTCACCCACCGCGGCCTGTCCGGCCCCGGGGTGCTGCAAATCTCCAGTTACTGGGCCGAGGGCACGCCTATCCGCCTCAACCTGGCGCCCACTGTGGACTTGGCACAACACCTCTCGCAGGCCAAAAGCAGCTCGCGCAAACGGGTGGCTAATGAGCTGGCAGGTCTGGTGCCCAGCCGCCTTGCAGATACCTGGGTGAACCAGGGCCCCACGTGGGGGCATGATTGGCAGCGCCCCGTGAATGAAGCCAGCGACAAGGCCTTGAACGCACTGGCCGAGCGCCTGTCCCGCTGGGAACTCACGCCCACCGGGACCGAGGGCTATCGCAAAGCCGAAGTCACCGCGGGCGGTGTAGACACCAAAGTGTTGTCCAGCCAGACCCTGGAGAGCCAACAACCAGGCCTGTTTTTCATCGGTGAAGTGACCGATGTCACTGGCTGGTTGGGCGGATACAACTTCCAATGGGCCTGGGCCAGCGGCTTTGCGTGTGCGCATGGCTTGGCAGCCCGCCTGAAGGCGCTATAATCGCAGGCTGCTTCTGGCAGAACCCCCATCGGCCAATACTAGTTAAGCAATAACAGATGGGGACATTTCGCTGATTCAGACGTGCAGGGCCCGATCTTCCCTCATGCCAACGAACAGCATATTTTGGAATTCATTACGTAATGACAACGATCCGTGTAAAAGAAAACGAGCCCTTTGACGTAGCACTGCGTCGCTTCAAGCGCACCATCGAAAAATTGGGTCTGCTGACAGACCTGCGCGCCCGCGAGTTCTACGAGAAGCCCACTGCAGAGCGCAAGCGCAAGAAGGCAGCTGCCGTGAAGCGTAACTACAAGCGCATCCGCAGCATGCAACTCCCTAAGAAGATGTACTAATCTTCGCGGCCTGGTCGCTCTCACGAGCTACGCAGCCCACAAAAGCTCGCCTGGGGACGCTCCGGCGGGCTTTTTTCATTTTGAACTCACCCCTTTTGTTTCACTCTCAGGAAGCACCGCTATGTCCCTCAAAGACCAGATCACCGAAGACATGAAAACCGCCATGCGCGCCAAAGACAGCGAGCGCTTGGGCACCATCCGCCTGCTGCTGGCCGCCTTGAAACAAAAGGAAGTCGATGAGCGCGTGGAGCTGGACGACGCCATGGTGGTCGCCATCGTCGACAAACTGATCAAGCAACGCAAGGACTCGATTGAGGCCTTCGTGAAAGCGGAACGCCAAGAGCTGGCTGACAAAGAAGCGGCTGAAATGAAAGTTTTGCAAGCCTACTTGCCACAGCGCATGAGCGCTGACGAGGTGCTGGCGGAAGTCAAGGCCATCGTGGCAGAACTGGGTGCCTCAGGCCCCGGCGACATGGGCAAGGTCATGGGTGCGGTCAAAACCAAATTGGCCGGCAAGGCCGAGATGGGCACCGTATCCGCAGCCGTCAAGGCCGCACTGGCGGGCTAAGGCTTCACTTTGACAGTGGCCGTGACCGGCCCCGTCAACACTTGCTGGGGGTTCAAGTTGTCGACGAAGTCCAGCTTGAGGGTGTAATTCCCGGCGGGCGGGGCCAACCATGCTTCGGTTTGTCCCTCCGCGAAGTCCATTTCAGCCACCGCGCCCGTCTTGCTGGTGATGGTGAGCTTGAAATGGCCCGTGTCTTTTTCCTGCTGTGCGGCATGGCCGACATTCAGACCGGAAGCATGGAACTGCACCCGGAATGGCGGCTTCTGCTCGCCCTCAGACAGCGTCAATGCCAACCCGGGTTTGACCAAAGATTTGGGGTCTACGGCGTTTTTCTTGGTGATCGTGACCTTCAAAGGCTTGCTGTACACGAAATGGGGTAAATGCTTGTCGTCGGCCAACAGCATCCGCAAGGTGTAGGTTCCCGGGGCCAGCGTGAGCACGGTTTCCATTTGGCCTTTGCCAAAGTGGATGTACTGCTCGTTAAAGGGCAGCGCCGCCTTGAAATCCAGAGGCAAATCACGATTCACCAGCAAATGGTGGTGGCCGCTTTTGCCCGCCATGGGCTTGGAGATCGGCGCCAGACCCCAGCCACCGGACAAGCCGAACTTCAAGACATAAGGGGTTTCAATCCGGTCACCGGACTTAAGGTTAGTGAAATACGCTTCTGAGTTGCCGGCAGGCATGGGCGCTTGCCACGGGTGCAAGGTGCGGGTGGTATTTGCTGGAGTTTGAGACCATGCCAGTTGCCCGGCAAACACCGCGAGGGCACCCACTCCGACTGCAAATCGCCGCATCAATACCCTTTCAGCTGCCTGCCACTTTCATGCGATTCAGCAGCACAGAGCCTACCGTTTTGGCTCCGTAGTTGTAGGCGTCGGCGCCGACGGCCTCAATGCCTTTGAGCATGTCTTTCATGTTACCGGCGATGGTGATTTCATGGACCGGATAAGCGATGCGACCGTTCTCGACCCAGAAGCCGCTGGCGCCACGGCTGTAATCGCCCGTGACGTAGTTCACGCCTTGCCCCATCAACTCCGTGACAAACAGGCCGGTACCGAGCTTTTGCAGCATGGCATCGAGGTCATCGCCGGCCTTGGTCAGGCGTGAGGTAAAGGTCAAATTGTGGGAGCCACCGGAGTTGCCGGTGGTACGCATACCTAGTTTGCGAGCGGAATAGCTGCTTAAAAAGTAGCCCTGCACCCGGCCGGCATCAACCACCTTGCGGGGCTGCACACGCACACCCTCGTCGTCGAATGGGGAGCTGCCCTTGCCGCGCAACACAAACGGATCTTCCTGAATGTCGATGTGCTTGGGGAGCACTTGCTTGCCCAACGAGTCGAGCAGAAAGGTACTCTTGCGGTAGAGGGCTCCACCACTGACAGCTTGAACAAAAGCGCCCAACAAACCGGCAGCGAGCGGCGATTCAAACAGCACAGGGCACTCTACGGTGGCGATCTTGCGGGCCTTCAAGCGGCTCAATGCGCGCTCTGCCGCATAGCGACCCACCGCTTGGGGCGATGCCAATTCGTCCGCAGAGCGCATGGAGCTGAACCATGCGTCGCGCTGCATGTCCTTGCCCTTGCCGGCAATCGGCGAGACCGAATACGAATGACGCGAGGAAGCATAGCCACCCCGGAATCCGCGGGTATGGGCACTGAAAAAGTGCGACTGCTGCGCAGATACCGCCGCGCCTTCGCTATTGGTGATGCGCTTGCTCACACCTAGTGCGGCGGCTTCGCATTCCAGCGCGAGGGCAGCAGCCTGCTCACTGGTCACGGCCCATGGGAAAAACAAATCCAACTCGCGTTCGCGCTCGGAGACCGGCACGATGTCGTCCGCATCGGGCAGGCTGGCAAACGGATCTTCTGCCGTGAAACGGGCGATGTCATAGGCGGCACGCACCGTCTGCTCAATCGCCGCATCCGAAAAATCAGAGGTGCTCGCATTACCCCGGCGATTGCCGAGGTAAACCGTGACGCCCAAAGACTTGTCCCGGTTGCGCTCCACATTTTCGAGTTCGCCATTGCGAACGGAAACGCTCAGGCCACAACCTTCCGACACCTCGGCCCCGGCATCGCTGGCACCCAGTTTTTTGGCGTGGGCCAACGCAGCATCCACGCGGGTTTCGAAAAAAGCGCGGGTGTAGGCGAAACCGCTGTCGGCAGGTTTTACGGAGGGTGTGGAGGGCTGGGGACGGGCGGAGGTGGGTTTCTTCATGGCGACGGATATGATACTTGGCTATGTCACGCAAACTAAAAAAAGGCTATTACGTCCGGGGCTTGTTCGTTGCCGAAGGCAGCGCACTCGATCTGGAGTACAAGCGCGAACTCAAGGGCACGGATGAACCGACCCGCACCGACCTCAAAAAAGAAAGCGACGCATTGCAAAAGCTGGGGGAAGACCTGCTGAACATGCGCGCCGAATTGATGATCAAACTAGAACTGCCCGACCGGTTGGTGGAAGGCGTGGCGGAAGCCAAACGCATCACCAACTTTGAGGGCAAACGCCGCCAGATGCAGTTCATCGGCAAGCTGATGCGCAAACTCGACCCGGCCAAATGGGACCAGATCCGCGCAGCGCTCGAAGAACAGCATATGCCGTCGGTCCAAGAAACCATGGTGCTCCACCAAGCCGAACAATGGCGCGACCGGCTGATTGCCGATGACGATGCCGTCGGCCAGTGGCTCAATCTGAGCCCAGACACCGACAGCCAGCAACTGCGGGCTCTGGTCCGCCAGGCTCGCAAAGACGCCAAACCCGAAAAACCCGGCGAAGCGATCCGCCACGGCCGCTCGTACCGCGAAATTTTTCAACTCGTGCGCGAGTCCTTGCTGGCCCACCAAGAAGCATCGAAGCAAGATGCGGCTGCCAAGGATGACGAAGGAGACGAGGATTGAACGGTAGCGCGATGGATGAGGTGCGCATCGGCCTGGTATCTATCAGCGACAGGGCATCTGTCGGCGTCTATGAAGACAAAGGCATACCGGCGCTGCAAGACTGGATCAGCCGCGCGGTGCAGAACCCGGTAGTGTTTGAAACCCGCTTGATTGCCGACGACCAGCACACGATCGAGGACACCTTGATCGCACTGGTCGACGCACGCTGCGCCCTGGTGCTTACCACCGGCGGCACTGGCCCTGCACTGCGGGACGTCACTCCGGAAGCCACGCTGGCAGTCGCACACAAGGAAATGCCGGGCTTTGGCGAGCAAATGCGCGCCATCAGCTTGAACTTTGTGCCCACGGCGATTTTGTCGCGCCAGGTCGCCGTCATCCGCGACCAGACACTCATCATCAACCTGCCCGGCCAACCCAAGGCGATTGCAGAAACATTGGAAGGCGTGAAGGACGCCGAGGGCAAGCAAGTGGTACCCGGCATCTTTGCGGCCGTGCCGTACTGCGTAGACTTGATCGGTGGCCCCTACATCGACACCGTAGACACCGTCTGCAAGTCCTTCCGCCCCAAAAGCGCCATCCGGCGCACATGACCCCACCAGAGACACCGTGGAACCGGCTCAGCCGGGCCACCGGTGTCGCCCCCTGCAAGGGGGAGGCGGCAAAGCCGCTCGGGGGTGTACTCTACTTCCCGATCAGCTCGTTAATTTTCGCGGCCTCAAAGCACTCTTTGCGGGCCGCGTCTTTGGGCACGCAGTCGCTGTCTGCCAGGCGCGCTGACAGTTGCTCGACGGCTTTCCACAGCATGGCAATCTGATGGTCTTGGCCAGAGGCGCTGTCCACCAGGCCGCGCAGTGCCTGGCTCACCGGGTCGTCGTCTTGGGTGATGCCATAAGCAGTGAACTTGCGGTCTTGGGTGGTCACATCCGCACTCATACCCTCTTTGCTGGGAATGATGCGCGCCGGAATACCAACCGCTGTCGCCCCCGCAGGCACAGGCTTGATCACCACGGCATTGCTGCCGATTTTGGCGCCGTCACCCACTTCAAAACCACCGAGCACTTTGGCACCGGCACTCACCACCACGTCTTTGCCCAGTGTGGGGTGGCGCTTGGCGCCCTTGTACAGGCTGGTGCCGCCCAGGGTCACGCCCTGGTAAATCGTGCAACCGTCGCCGATCTCGGCTGTCTCCCCCACCACCGCGCCCATGGCGTGGTCAAAAAAGACGCGCTCACCCAGCTTGGCCCCGGGGTGAATCTCAATCCCAGTCAGGAAACGGGCAATGTGGGAAGTAAAGCGCCCCAGCCACTTCAGGCCGTGGGTCCAGAACCAATGCGCCAGACGGTGCAACACCACCGCATGCAGGCCGGGGTAACAGGTGATGACCTCCCAGGTACTGCGGGCAGCGGGGTCACGGTCAAGGATGCACTGGATGTCGGATCGGATACGGGCAAACATGGTGGCAGTCTATCCCTTCAAGACCGGCTTGCCGTCTACCGCCACCAAATCCGCACTGCGGGCAGGCGATTGCGAGCTTTGCTGCAGGATGGCTTTGGCAATGCCCCGCAGGATGTGGATTTCCTCTTGCGTGACCTGCGCCCGGTTGAACAGGGCATTGAGCCGGGGCATCAGCTTTTTGGGCGCCGCAGGATCGAGAAAACCCAGCTGCACCAGCGACTGCTCCAGATGCGTCAACATGCCCGTTACCTGCGCTGCATCGGCCAGGTGTGACGGAGCGACAGGAGACTGAACTCCAAAACCACCCAAGGCCAAGCGCCACTCATAGGCAATGACCTGCAGGGCCGCGCCGATATTGAGCGAGCCGAAGCTCGGATTACTGGGAATGGACAGGCAGACATGGCAGCGGTAGACGTCTTCATTGCGCATGCCGAAGCGCTCAGAGCCGAACAAAAAACCGATGCCCTGCTGCCCCAGCGTTGCAGGTTCAGATGCCAAATCATTGCCCGGCGCCGATGGAGTCTGCGCGAGCAGCTCCTTTTTTGATAGCGCCTCGAAGTGCTCTCGCGGCGTGGTGGTGGGCGGCCCGAAGTCCCGCGGAGTCATGGCAGTGGCGCACAAATGGGTGATGCCATCCAAGGCCTCATCCAGGGTGTCAACGATGCGGCACTTGTCCAGCACATCCAAGGCGCCACTGGCGCGCTGAATGGTTTCTTCCCGGCGTAACACATTGGCCCACCGGGGTGCGACCAGCACGAGATCGTCGAAACCCATCGTTTTGATGGCGCGGGCAGCGGCGCCCACATTGCCAGCGTGGCTGGTATTGATGAGGATAAATCGGGTGTGCATGCAGACTGAATGAGGCCAAATTGCTGCAACCGCACAAAGATAGGGTGCGCAACCAAAGCCGAACCGTTAAAATGCGCCTATTGTCGCCGCCTGCATCGCCAAGCGGTCCTTCCAGTTCTTCCCCCAGCAATTCATGACGCTCAATCTGCACCCCATGGCCAACGTGGCCATCAAGGCCGCCCGCACCGCCGGTTCCATCATCAACCGCGCTGCGCTGGACATCGAATCCGTTCGCGTGTCACAGAAAAAGGCCAACGACTTTGTCACGGAAGTGGACAAGGCTGCAGAGCAAGCGATCATAGAAACCCTGCTGACGGCCTACCCCGGCCACGGCATCCTCGCCGAAGAGTCGGGCAGCGAATTCGGCGCCCGCGACTCCGAATACGTCTGGATCATCGATCCGCTGGACGGCACCACCAACTTCATCCACGGCCTGCCGGTGTACTGCGTCAGCATTGCCTTGGCGGTGCGCGGCAAGGTCGAGCAAGCCGTGGTGTACGACCCTACCCGCAACGACCTGTTTACCGCCACCAAAGGCCGCGGCGCTTACCTGAACGACCGCCGCATCCGCGTCTCCAAGCGCACCCAGCTCAAAGAGTCGCTGATTTCCACCGGCTTCCCCTTCCGCCAGGGTGACAACTTCAACCAATACCTGCAAATGATGGGCGACGTGATGCAACGCACCGCCGGCCTGCGCCGCCCCGGCGCTGCTGCGCTGGACTTGGCCTATGTGGCCGCCGGGTACACAGAGGGCTTCTTTGAGCTCGGTCTGCAACCTTGGGATGTGGCAGCCGGCTCTTTGCTGGTTACCGAAGCCGGTGGACTGGTAGGCAACTTCACCGGTGAAGCTGATTTCCTGGAGCAGCACGAGTGCCTGGCCGGCAACCCGCGCGTCTACGGTCAGCTGGTCAGCCTTTTGGGCAAGTACAGCAAGTTCGCCCCTGCCGGCGAAAAAGCGGCTTTGCGTCAGGCTGCCATCGAAGCCGACAACCCGGTCGCCGCTGAGCCAGCAGCACCCGCTGCAAGCGGCGAAGACGCCCCCTTTTAATTGAAGCGAAACTCGGCCACCGGCACCGGTCGACCGAACAGATACCCCTGAAACAAGGTGCAGCCCTGATCCAGCAGGAACTGGCGCTGCCCCTCGGTTTCCACCCCCTCGGCCACCACATCAAAGCCGAGGCTTCGCCCCAAGGCGAGCACCGTGCGGGCAATAGCCGCATCGTTGTGGTCGGTGAGTACATCCCGCACAAATGACTGGTCGATTTTGAGCTGCTGCAAGGGCAGCATTTTCAAGTACGACAGTGATGAATAGCCGGTTCCAAAATCATCCAGCGCAAAGCGCACGCCCAGGCTTCTGAGGGCGGCCATTTTCATGATGGCATCCTGGGTGTCGGTAAGCAGCAGACTCTCCGTCAACTCGAGCTTGAGTAGCTTGGGGTCGGCTCCGGTTTGCTGGAGCGCGCCCTGCACTTGAGACACAAATTCATCCTGGCGGAACTGACGGGCGCTCACATTCACCGCAACGGTCAGGTGGGCGGTCAAAGGGTCTGACGCCCATTGCGCCAGCTGCGCGCACGCGGTTTGCAACACCCACACACCCACCGGAATGATCAAGCCGGTCTGCTCTGCCAAAGGCACAAACTCCAAGGGTGACACCAGACCGCGCCCCGGATGGAGCCAGCGCAACAGCGCCTCAGCACCCACCACAGCTCTGTTCGCATCCACCACGGGCTGGTAATACAACATCAACTCACCGCGCTTCAACCCGAGGCGCAGGTCCGACTCCAGCTCGGCGCGCTGGGCCACCATCAACTGCATGGCCGGATCGAAAAACCGCAGCGTATTACGGCCCGCCGCTTTGGCCTCGTACATTGCCAAGTCGGCTTGCTTGAGCAGCTCATCCACCGACTGGCGCTGCCCGTGAATCAGCACAATGCCCAGACTGGGGGTGCTGTGGTGCGGGCCACCGGGCAGGTCATACGGGGCATTCAACTGGAGCAGGATTTTTTGCCCCACCGCTTCGGCTTGGAGACCCGCTTGGGCTGCTGTGCCATCGAGGTCCTGCAACAGAACAATGAACTCATCCCCACCCAGGCGGGCCACCGTGTCCGATTCACGGACGCAGGCCTGCAGGCGCCTGGCAACCAGGGTGAGCAGCCGGTCGCCGACATCGTGCCCCCGGGTGTCATTGAGGTCTTTGAAGTTGTCCAGGTCAATGAACAGCAATGCCCCGTGCAGGCGCCCGCGGGCGCAGGCCGCCACTGCGTACTGCAAGTGGTCTTGCAGCAACCTGCGGTTCGGCAGGTCGGTGAGCACATCGTAAAAGGCGAGCCGCTCAATCTTGGCTTCGTCCGCCTTGCGCTCGGTAATGCTCCGTCCGATGCCCCGGTAGCCCTTGAACACGCCATGCGAATCAAAAATGGGAGCGCCGCTGACAGAGATCCAAAACACTACGCCGTCCGCATCGTGGTCACACAGCTCCAGCTCATAGAAAGGCAGCCTCGCATCCAGCAGGGCGCGATGGGCTTGCCAATCAGCGTCTGTCATGTTGATCGCACCGGCATCCCATCGGGTCAGCCCGATATTCCGCTCCCCTGTTTTGGTCTTGCCGGCCTGCAAGGCGCCGTCAAAACGAATGAAGCGGTGGTCAGTATCCTGCTCCCAGTACCAATCGGAGGAGAGCTCCGTCAGCGCTCGGAACCGGGCTTCGCTCTCCTGAAGCACCGCCAGCGAGGCCTTGTGCTCCGTCACATCGGTCAGAGAGCCATACGCATTAAAGCGGCCCGTGGGCTCCAGAAAAACAATCGCTTTGCCAAACAAGCTGCGCACCGTGCCATCCTTGCGTCGGATACGGAACTCCTGGGCCCAGGTCATCCCGTCGGACGCCGCGGCGTTCATGGACTTCAGCGTTTGGATGATGTCATCGCTATGCACCAAACGGAACACGTTGGCGGGGTTGGCACGCGCCTCCTCCGGAGTTACGCCAAAAATGTCACTGCACGCATCGCTCACAAACACAAAGCGACCGCTGTCGCGGGTGAACATCTCGAACTGAAACACCATCTCCGGCAAACGGCTGGTCAAGCGCTGAATCACGTCCAAACGCTGCTGCAGCACCTGCTCGGCCAATGCCTCTTCGGTAAAGTCTTGGACCACACCGAAGTCCACATAGCTGCCATCCTGACGGTGGTAACGGTGCATGCGGCTGCGCCACCAGCGCACATCTCCATCGCGGCAAGTCCACCGGAATTCTGCCAACCGGCCATCCATGGCCTCGCGCGCCGCGAGATAGTTCGCCCGGTCTTCTTTGTGCAGGCCGGCTTCCCACACATCAGGGCCTATCTTTTCAGTCCATGGGATGCGTGCCATCTGAAACAGGCCCCGGGACCACCGCGGATTGGAATGGCCCTGGGGCACGATCCAATGACCTGCTTGGGCCAGCTTTTCGGTTTCTTCGTACAACTCCACTTGTCCGCGCAAATCGTCATTGGCCTCTTGCAAAGCGTGCTCGCCCTCAACCACGGCCTCTTGGGCCACTCGCTGCGCGGTGATGTCGATCAAATACGCCAGCAAAAACGACTCGCCCGCAATCTGCATGACCGAGCCACGCCACTCCAGCAACATGTTTTCGCCGCGGGCGTTAATGAAGTTGATTTCCACGCCCGAGAGGGAAGGGTCTTGCTCCAGCTCCGCCAGCGCGCGGTTTCTGGACTCGATATCCGGCCAGAACCCCAAGCCCAGAGAAGTGCTTGAGGTCGCTTGCTCCCAAGAGTAGCCCGTCAACCGCTGCCATTGGATATTGACATCCACAAAACGGCCATCTTCGACACTTTGCAAAGAAATGGCGGCCGGGCTGTGCAAAAAAAGCGCCTGCAACATATCGAACTGGCGGCGGTTCACCCGCTCCAGCGACGCATTGGCGGTGCGCAAGCCGTCCAGCTCGGTCAGGGGAACCGCATCACCGGAGGCGGCGTTTTCAGACATTACAAGGGCCTTAGTTGCAGTTGCTCGACAGGCACTGGCCGGCCGAAAAAGTAACCCTGAAAAGCGTGGCACCCGGCCGCGAGCAAAAAGTCGCGCTGCCCCGCTGTTTCGACGCCCTCCGCCACCACCCCGAGGTCCATGCTTTTGGCAAGGCTCAAAATCGTGCGCGCGATCGCGGCATCGTTCGGATCGGTCAACACGTCGCGTACGAACGACTGATCGATTTTGAGCTGATCCAAAGGGAGCCGTTTCAAGTACGCCAGGGACGAATAGCCCGTGCCAAAGTCATCGAGTGAAAAGCTCACCCCGATCGACCGGAGTTCGCTCATCTTCAAAACCGCTTCTTCAAAATCAGTCAAGAGCAGGCTTTCAGTGAGTTCCAGCTTCAGGCGGTAGGGATTCGCCCCGGTGGTCCGCAACAAATCAAGAATATGGGTCGAGAAATCGGGATGCCGGAACTGCCTGGCGCTCACGTTCACCGCCACGCTCAAACGCTGCGTGTGCGGATCCGCACTCCACGCCACCAGCTGGGCACAGGCTGCCTCCAGCACCCATTGCCCCAGGGGCAGTATGAGCCCTGTCTGCTCTGCCAGTGGAATAAATTCACCCGGCGACACCATGCCTTTGACGGGGTGCATCCACCGCACCAAGGCTTCTACGCCGGTTATCGCCCCATTGGCGGTCACCACCGGTTGGTAGTACAACACCAACTGCTCTTCCTGCAGGGCCTTGCGCAGGTCGACTTCCATCTCTGCACGGGCAGAGGCTGCCAGCTGCATGGCCGGATCAAAAAAGCGTACGGTGTTACGGCCCGCATTTTTGGCTTGATACATGGCGAGATCCGCCCGCTTGAGCAGCTCCTCAATCCCTTCTGCGTGCCCGCAAAACATGGCAACCCCGATGCTGGGTGAGCTGTGCATGTTGTGGTTGCCCAGCGCAAACTGCTTGTTCAGGGTGTTCAGCACTTTCTTGGCGACGGCTTCTGCCTCAGTGGCCGCGATCCCGGCATCGGCGTGCAATTCTTCCAACATGACCACGAACTCGTCGCCACCGAGACGGGCCACGGTATCGACACTGCGCACACACTCCTGCAAACGCTGGGCCACTTGCTTGAGCAACAAATCGCCCATGTGGTGGCCGAGGGTGTCGTTGAGTACCTTGAAGTTGTCCAGGTCAATAAACAGCAGGCCACCGTGCTGGCTGTTGCGGTGGCTCGACGACAAGGCCAGCCCGAGCCGGTCCAAGAGCATCCGCCGGTTCGGCAAGCCTGTGAGCGCATCAAAAAAAGCGAGGCGCTCGATTTCAGACTCTGCCGCTTTTCGCGATGAAATATCCCGCCCTGTGCCGCGATAGCCGCAAAACCGGCCCTGGCTGTCAAAAACAGGGGCTCCGCTGATCGATATCCACATCAGCTGCCCGTTTGACAGCTCCCGTTGCATCTCGAAATCTTGAAAGGTTTGGCGGGCCTCCAAAGCTGCGATGTGAGCTCGCCACTGCGATGGAGTAACCCCTTGCCCGCCTGAGTCCCAGCGGGTGCGACCGATAGACGACTGCGGCGCCAAACGGTCCGTGTTGGCACCATTGCCATCGATGCGGGTGAAGCGCAACTCGGCGTCCTGCTCCCAGTACCAGTCTGAAGACAGGCTGGAGAGACTGCGAAAACGCTCTTCGCTTTCTTGAAGCTTTTCAAGAGCAAGCTTTTGCGAGGTGATGTCAGTGATGGCGCCAGTGAACAGCACAGAGCCGTCGGTGAGCTTTTCTGGAACGGAAGCCCCCAACAACCAGCGCAGCGGCGCGCCGGGCACCTGCGCCCTGAACTCACATTGCCAAGGCTGCATGGTCTCTGTCGCGTGCAGAGTGGTGTTGATGACCTGATTGACATCCTGTGGGTGGATGCGCGACATCACGCGCCGGGAATCTAGTTGGGCCTGCTCGGCTGTGACGCCGAAGAATTGTCGAACCGCATCGCTAACGAATGGAAATCTGAACCGCCCATTCGGCAAACGCTGGAACTCAAACAACATGCCGGGCGCGCGACTGGTGATTTTGTGAATGAAATCGAATTGTTTCTGGAGGCTGTCGCGCGCTTCGCGCTCCTGCGTGAACTCTTGAACCACCCCGAAGTCAGCTAGCACCCGTCCGTCCACCACTTGGCGGTGCATGCGCGAACGCGCCCACAGCGTCCGTCCTCCGGGGCCGGAAGATCGGAACTCCACCACTTCGCCGTCCATCCGATGGCGCGCTTGGTGCAACGCGGGCAGATCCTCCGGAAACACTCGCCCCCACAACATGTCCATCGTGACAACCGCCTCTTGCTCCAAGCCCGCAATCTGGGCCAGACCGGGGGAGAGGTAGACGGTCTTGTCTCCGGGGTAGTTCACCCAATGGCCCACTTGCGCCACCGACTCGGTGAGCTCGTGCAGCTTGACCTGCCGATTCATTACTGTATTTGCATTGGCTAGGGCCAACTCACCTGACCTCAGCGCCTCACGGGCCAACAAGTCAGCGGTGACATCGCGCAGGTAAATCAGGATGTACGCCTCACCCGCTTCCATCAGCATGGTCGCATTCAGGCGCACTACGCGTGGGGAGCCGTCCTTCATGACCAGGGACACGTCTACGTCCATCACCCGACCACCGGGCTTCAGATCGCCAAAGATCGATGTGCGCTGCTCAGGGTGCAGCCAATGGCCCAAGGCCAGCGCGGTGCGCCCCACCACCTCCTCGCGGCGATACCCGGTCAGGGACTCCCATTCGCGGTTTACCTGGACGATGGCACCATCGCGGACCCGTGTCAGCGCGATCGCCTCCGGACTGGACTCGAAGATGATGTGAAACACACCCGCCCCCACACCGGCTGGCGGTGGATGGTCGACAGCAGCCGAAGCATCGGGATCAAACGGTGAAGATTCCGGAAGAGGTTGCACTGTAGGCGGTATCTTTGGTGTGTGACCTCCTTATGATAGGGCCTGAAGCGGGCTTGCGCCAAGTGCAGCACGCCCTCGCCTGACTACCTTCTCCCCCTACTGTGACACGTCCCCCAGCCTCCGCTCCGCTCGACCAGCACACCCCCATGATGCAGCAGTATCTGGGGCTCAAAGCCGACCATCCCGACACCCTGCTCTTCTACCGCATGGGTGACTTTTATGAGATGTTTTATGACGACGCCGAAAAGGCGGCCCGGATTCTGGACATCACCGTCACCACCCGAGGCCAGTCTGCCGGGCAACCGGTGGTCATGGCAGGCGTGCCTTTTCACTCGATGGAAGGGTACCTGGCCAAACTGATCCGCCACGGCGAGTCGGTAGCCATTTGTGAGCAGACCGGCGAAGTGGGGGCCACCAAAGGCCCGGTGGAGCGCAAAGTCGTGCGCGTGGTAACGCCCGGCACGCTCACCGACGCCGAGCTGCTGTCCGAGAAAACCGAGTCCATGCTGATGGCTGTGCACCAGGGCCCGCGCAACCGCTGCGGCCTGGCGTGGTTGTCTGTGACCCAGGGCGTGGTGTTTCTGGCCGAATGCACGCCTGACGAAGTACCCGACTGGGTGAGCCGCATCGCCCCCAGTGAGCTAGCCTACAGCGCAGGTTGCACCACCACCTTTGAAGACCGCATCAAGCGCCTGCGCCACGGCACAGCTGTCTACCTGACCGCCCGCCCCGAATGGCAGTTCGACAGCGCTCTGGGCCAGCGCAAACTGCTGGACGCGCTGCAAGCCGCGAGCCTGAGCAGTTGGAACGCGCAAGAGCTGGCCTTGGCCCACGCCGCAGCGGGCGCCCTGATCGGCTATGCCGAACACACCCAGGGCCGCACGCTCACCCACATCCACAGCGTGCAAGTGCAGCGCGACGACGCGCTCATCGACCTGCCCGCCACCACCCGCCGCAACCTCGAGCTGGTGCAGACCCTGCGTGGCGAAGACAGCCCTACCCTCTTCAGCCTGCTGGACACCTGCATGACCGGCATGGGAAGCCGCCTGCTCAAACGCTGGCTGCTGGAGCCCCTGCGCGACCGCACCGAGGCGCAACACCGCCTGCTGGCTATAGGCACCTTACGTTCCAATTTGTGGCAAACCCTGCGCGGCCAGCTCAAGGGCTGCGCCGACGTAGAACGCATCACGGCCCGCATCGCGCTGCGCCAAGTGCGCCCACGCGAGCTGGTGGCGCTGGTGCAAACGCTACAAAAAACAGAGCTACTCGCGCAGAATCTACGAGGGCTAGAGGGCTATTTGGCTCATATTTGCAGCCATCTTCAGCCACCAGCCGATGCCATTGCCCTGCTAGGGCACGCCATTGCTCCCGAGCCCGCTGCTCTGGTGCGCGACGGTGGCGTGATGGCTGACGGCTTCGACGCCGAGCTGGACGAGCTGCGCGCCATCCAGACCAACTGCGATGCCTTTTTGCTGGACCTCGAAGTCCGCGAAAAAGCCCGCACTGGCATTGCCAACCTGCGGGTGCAGTTCAACAAGGTGCACGGCTTTTACATCGAAGTCACCACCGGCCAAGTGGACAAAGTGCCCGAGGACTACCGCCGCCGCCAGACCCTGAAGAATGCCGAGCGCTTCATCACCCCCGAGCTCAAGGCCTTTGAAGACAAGGCCCTGAGCGCCCAAGAGCGCGCCCTGGCCCGCGAGAAATGGCTGTTTGAGCAGGTGCTGGACCAGTTGCAGGCGCACATCCCTGCGCTCACTGCCGTGGCCCAATCCCTCGCCGCGCTGGACACTCTGTGCGCGCTGACCGAGCGATCCCTCACGCTGGACTGGAACGCCCCGCAGTTTGTGACCGAGCCCTGCATCGACATCACTCAAGGCCGCCACCCCGTGGTGCAGGCACGGCTGGCTGAACTCAGTAGTGGAAATTTCATCGCCAATGACACGCGCCTCGGCCTGAAGCAGCGCATGCAGATCATCACCGGGCCCAACATGGGCGGTAAATCGACCTATATGCGCCAGGTCGCCCTCATCGTGCTCTTGGCCAGCATCGGCAGCTACGTGCCCGCGCAGACTTGCCGGCTGGGACCGATCGACGCCATCCACACTCGCATTGGCGCGGCAGACGACTTGGCCAACGCCCAATCCACCTTCATGCTCGAGATGACCGAGGCCGCGCAGATCCTGCACAGCGCCACGCCGCACAGCCTGGTGCTGATGGACGAAATCGGCCGGGGTACCAGCACCTTTGACGGCCTGGCACTGGCAAGCGCGATTGCCACCCAGCTGCACGACAAAACCCAGGCCTTCACCCTATTTGCCACCCACTACTTCGAGTTGACTGAGTTCCCCGCTACCCACCATGCGGCGCTGAACGTGCACGTGAGCGCCGCCGAAGCGGGCCGCGACATCGTGTTCCTGCACGCCATCGAACCCGGTCCGGCGAGCAAGAGCTACGGCGTGCAAGTGGCGCGCCTAGCCGGCATGCCGGCAGCAGTGCTCAACCACGCCCGCCACACCCTGGACGCACTGGAAGCCCAGGCCAGCGAGTCGCAAGCCCAGGTGGACCTGTTCGCCGCGCCACCCGCTACAGAAATAGTAGCTGCCAGCGCTGTAGAGACGGCGCTTGCAGCCATCAACCCTGATGCGATGAGCCCCAGAGAAGCGATGGACGCGCTGTATCAGCTGAAAGCTTTGGCAGGTAAGGCGTAAGGGTACATAGACGCGTAAGGCAACTCAGCTTTGCTGCCTCGCGGAGCTGGCAATACACACATGATCGTCTAACTCAACTGGATCTGCTATGCCTCAAGAACCCATTACAAAAGCAGACCTTTCCAAAACCGCTGAATACTTAGGTTGGACTATCGGAGCTGCGCTTAGTTTTGTCTTCAATTACGCGGTTACAAAAGGGGCCATCTCCCCGGCTTTCGACCTCATCAACTGGCTGGGATTGATCGCCCTTTTCGTCGTCACCGCGATTCATATTTTTTGGAAAGTAAAGCGCTTGGACTTCAAACCCAACTACACCTTTGTTTGGTGTGTTTGTCTAGGCTGGTCGCTAGGATGTTGGTTAGTGTCAAGGTTTGTCAGCTGATTTAAGACAACTTGAACTGAACGTACACCAACTCGGCGATAACGCATGTTTCCCGGGAGGCGAAGCGTTTGCGCAGCGCCAAAAGCGCGTCCCGCAAACCCCATGTCCTTGCCGGGCGGGGAGGCGGTGTGCGGGTTGGGGGCGATTTTAAAAACCGAAGGTTCATTAGCCCCCGGCCCGCACACCGCCTCCCCACCCGGCAAGGACTGCCCCGCAAAGTCCACCCGCCCCACCCCGATACACTCTAGGTTTCGCCCTCAACGACAATAAAAATGACCTACTGCGTCGCCATCAAACTCAACGCCGGCCTGGTGTTTCTCTCCGACTCCCGCACCAACGCCGGGCTCGACCAGATCAGCACCTTCCGCAAGATGATCGTGTACGAGAAGCCCAACGACCGCTTCATGGTCCTGCTCTCGGCCGGCAACCTGAGCATCTCCCAATCAGTCCGCGAGATCTTGCAGATCGAAAAGCTCAAGGACCACGAGGACGACGAAGGCATCACCATCTGGAACGCCAAAAGCATGTTCGATGCAGCACGCGTACTAGGCTCGGCCATCCGCAAGGTACAAGAGCGTGACGGCGCTGCCCTCAAAAACGCGGGCGTGGATTTC
Organism: Rhodoferax potami; assembly: GCF_032193805.1. Lineage (NCBI taxonomy): Bacteria > Pseudomonadati > Pseudomonadota > Betaproteobacteria > Burkholderiales > Comamonadaceae > Rhodoferax > Rhodoferax potami. Next base: position 754,606 of record NZ_JAVBIK010000001.1, read on the forward strand.
AATGTATCGCTGATCTTCGGTGGTCAGATCCAGGGCGAAGGCATGCGCCTGTTCCAGGTCTACTCGGCCGGCAACTTCATCGAAGCCACCCCCGAGACGCCGTACTTCCAGGTGGGCGAATCCAAATACGGCAAGCCGGTGCTGGACCGGGTGATCACCCCCGACACCCCGCTGGACGAGGCCGCCAAATGCGCGCTGGTGTCCATGGACTCCACCCTCAAGTCCAACCTGTCGGTGGGCCTGCCGCTGGACATGGTGGTGTACGAGGCCAACACCTTTGCCACCGACAAAGTGGTGTGCATCGACGAGAACAACCCGTACTTCAAGATGCTGCACAACAGCTGGGGCCAGAAGCTGCGAGAAGTATTCGACAGCATTGAAGACCCGATGTGGAACGGCGGCCAGACCGATGTGCCGCTGTTGATACCCAGCACCCGCAGCCTGCCATTGAAGAAAATCACCACCCCTGACGAGAAATTGATTTAGTCTCGCCCGCATGTCGACCATCGTTTTCTCTCACGCCAACAGCTTTCCCGCCGCCACCTACAAAGTGCTTTTCAAAAGCCTGCGTGCCCGGGGCTACAGCGTCAAAGCCGTTGACAAATACGGCCATGATCCACGCTACCCGGTCAGCAACAACTGGCCGAACGTCGTACAACAGCTGGTGGACTTTGCAACCCCCATCGTCGAAAAAGCCGGCGAGCCTGTCTGGCTCGTGGGCCACTCGCTGGGGGGCTTCTTGAGTGTGATGGCGGCGGCGCGCCAGCCCGGTCTGGCCAAAGGTGTGGTGTTGATCGACTCCCCCTTGGTGGGCGGCTGGCGCTCGCGCATGGTGGGCTTGGCCAAAACCACCCAACTCGTGGGGTCGATATCGCCGGGCGCGGTGAGCCGCAAACGGCGCAACAGCTGGCCTGACGCCGATGCGGCCCTTGCGCATTTCCAGCACAAAAAGGCTTTTGCCCGCTGGGACCCGCAAGTCTTGATGGATTACGTACACGATTTCCCTGAAGACAGCGAAGGCAAACGCGTGCTAGCCTTCGACCGTGATGTAGAAACCGCTTTCTACAACACCTTGCCCGACAACCTAGATCGCTTGTTGGCCCGTCATCCGCTGAAATGCCCTGTGGCTTTCATCGGGGGAGACCAGTCCGCAGAGATGAAGCAAGTCGGCATGGATCTGACCAACAAAATCACCAAGGGACGGAACATGATGCTCGATGGCACCCATCTTTTCCCCATGGAAAAGCCTCTCGCGACAGCGGCGGCGCTGGAAGCCGCCCTGCGCAACCTCGGGGGCTGAGCAGATGACCATTCCGGCCTCCAAGTTACTGGAATCGCTGGAGGCACAAATCGCCGCGCTGCGTGCGGAAAACGAATCCTTGCAACAGCAAGTGGTTGCCCAGCTGAGTGGGGCACGCCAGTGGATGATCCGGCGCACCACAGAGATGCAGCAGGACAACGAAGAACAAAAGCGGGCCGAGACCATGCAACGGGTGTTCTACCGGATTGCAGAGCGTGCAACCGCCGGCCTGTCGTTTCACGATTTCCTGCAAGTGGTGCACCAGCTGCTGCGCGAGTTGATGTTTGCCGACAACTTCTATGTCGCCCTGCACAACCACGACCTCGGGGTGGTGGACTTTCCTTACTACGTGGATGAGCGGGATGGCGACGAAATGCAGCGCTACGGCGTGCCCTACAAAAAAGGCATGACGGAATACTTGCTGGAGCTGCAGCAGCCCTTGCTGATGGACACGGCACGCTTTAAGGCCCTGCGCAAGGCGGGCCATATGTCAGAGGCCAGCGGAGACTTGACCTTCGCCTCTTGGCTCGGCGTACCGATGCAAATTCACGGCCGGACCTCCGGTGTATTGGTCGTGCAGGCGTATAGCGACGACGTCATTTACAACGACGAGGATGTGAAAATCCTCGGGTTTTTCGCGAACCACGTCAGTGCCGCCATCGAGCGCTACCAGACTATTGAGGAGCTGCGCAAATCAGAGGCGCGCTACCGCTCGGTGATTGAAAACGTGGGGGTGGGTGTGGTCGTCGTGCAAAACGGTCACATGGTGTTTGTCAACCCGAGCATGGAGCGGATCGTGGGTCACACCACCGAGGCCCTGATGGCCATGCCCTTCACCGGCAGCATCCACCCGGACGACGTACCCACTGTCGTTGAGCGGCACCAGCGGCGCCTGCGTGGCGAACCGGTGGAAGAAAACTACAGCTTCCGGGTCATTACCGCCCGGGGCGAGGTGCGCACCCTCGATCTTTCCGCGGTGTTGATTCAGTGGGGGCAACGGGATGCCACCTTGCTATTTGTCGTCGATGTCACCGCGCGGGTGCGCGCAGAGGCGGACCAAAAGCGGGCTTTGCAGCAGCAAATTGAGCTGAACGACCTCAAAAGCCGATTCATTTCGGTGGCGTCGCACGAATTCCGCACGCCACTGGCCACTATCCACGGCTCGGTGGAGTTGCTGAGCCACTACGAAGCCCGCATGAGCACTGAGCAGAAGCGGCTCACCCTGAAGAAAATTGATGATGCGGTGGCGCGTATGGCGCACATGCTGGAGAACGTCTTGGTCATCGGCCAGTCGGCAGCCGGGCGTTTGCAATTCAAGCCACAGGCCTCCGCGATTGCCAGCTTTTGCAGGAGCCTGGTGGACGAACTCCGCAGCACCATGCCGGATGCCTTTCAAAACATACAGATGACACTGGACCTGCCACACGAGAGCCTGCGGTTTGAGCTAGACGAAAGCCTGATCCGCAATATCGTGGGCAACCTGTTGTCCAACGCGGTCAAATACTCACCCGATGGTGGCGCAGTCACCTTGCGGGTGAAGCCAGTGCAAGCCACCAAGCTGCTGATTGAGGTGTCCGACCAGGGTATCGGCATACCGCCCGCGGACCAACCCAATTTGTTTGAAAGTTTTCACCGCGCCAGCAATGTCGGCAACATCGCCGGAACCGGCCTCGGTCTCTCGATTGTCCGGGACGCGGTGGAATGCCACCGCGGTACCATCAGTCTGCACAGCGCGGCGGGGCAAGGCAGTTGCTTCACCGTGATGCTCGAAGCCCCACCAGCTGATACCGGGAATACGTGATGCACATCTTGATCGCGGAAGACGAACCCTCCCTGCGGGAAAACCTGCAATGGATGCTCGAGCTAGAAGGCTACGAAGTCACCGCCGCAGCGGATGGCCGTGTGGCCTTAGCGGCCGCCTTGGCCCATCGCCCCGACCTGGTGCTGACCGACGTCATGATGCCGGAGCTCGACGGTTTCGGGCTCATCAAAGCATTGCGCAGCCACCCGGCCACTGCCACCCTGCCGGTGATCATGCTAACGGCCCGCGCCGACCGCAGCGACACCCGCACCGGCATGAATCTCGGGGCAGACGATTACCTCACCAAGCCCTGCCGCCGCGAAGAGCTACTGGCCGCCATCAGCGCCCGGCTGGAGCGCAGCCGTATCCAGCAACTGGCTGCGCAACGCCTCCAAACCGAGGCTCAACAGGCCATGCAAATCGACACCCTGACCGGACTCCCCGGGCGGGACTTGTTTGAAGAGCAACTCGATCACGCGGTCAGCACCTGCGAAACCGTGGCCTTGCTCTGCTTCGGGCTGGACGGTTTTTCAAAAATCAACGAATCCCTGGGCACCGGAGTCGGCGATCTTGTGTTGCGCGAGGTCGGCAAACGGCTGCAGCAGTGCATCCGCGGTTCGGTGTCCAGCCACCCGCATGATGTGGTCGGCCGGCTCGGCGGAGACCAGTTCGCGGTGTGCGTTACCGGCTTGCCGGATGCCTGCTCTTTGGCTGGCTTTGCCACCGTGGCCTTGAGCGCATTGGCGCAGCCCTATCGGGTATCCGGACACACCCTGTTTCTGACCGCCAGCGCCGGTGGAAGCACCTACCCGGCACAGGCCGACAGCGTGCACGCGCTGCTGCTCAACGCAGAGTCCGCGCTCCACCACGCCAAGCCGGACGGCCCGGGCATGTACGCCTACTTTGACAGCGCCATGAACCGGCGGGTCGCGCGCACCTTGCTGATCCACAATGAGCTCCACAGCGCCCTGCATGCCGGTGACCTGGAGCTGTACTACCAGCCCCAGATCCGCATTGCGACCGGCAAAGTCGTGGGCTTCGAGGCGTTGCTGCGTTGGCACCATGCCACCTTGGGTGCGATACCGCCGAGCGAATTCATTCCGATTGCGGAACAAAGCGGAATCATCGTGCAGGTGGGTGAGTGGGTGTTGCGCACCGCCGCGCAACAAGCCGCGCGCTGGATAGCTCAGGGGCACCAAGGCTTCCGGATTGCGGTCAACATTTCGGCAAGGCAGTTTGTCGGGCAAAACCTGCCGGAACTGGTGGGCCGGATTCTGAAAGAAACCGGCATTCCGCCCAGCGCGCTGGAGCTGGAGGTGACCGAAAGCCTGGCCTTGCACAACGTGGCCAACACCCTGGCCACCCTGCACGAGTGCAAAGCCCTGGGCGTGCACCTCGCGATGGACGACTTCGGCACCGGGTACTCGAGCCTGTCGTACCTGAAACGCTACCCGCTCGACACCCTCAAAATCGACCAATCCTTTGTGCGCAACATCCCCCACGACTTGGGCGATGTGGCGATCACCCGGGCCATCGTGGCCATGGCACAGAGCTTCGGCCTGTCACTGGTGGCTGAAGGGGTGGAGACCCCCGAGCAGCTCGCTTATCTGCGCGAGCTGGGGTGCGATGACGCCCAAGGCTATTTGTTCAGCCCCGCGGTACCCGCCCCGCAGGCCGAGCGCTTTTTTACCGAGCAGCAAAACACCGCGCTACCGGCGTAAAAAAGGCCACCACAGTGGCCTTTGGCAAACCGAGGTGCGGCGCGCCGCAGATTACTCGGCCCAGACCACCAGCCCGCTCCAGGATGTGAGCAGCACCACGATGCCGAACACAATCCGGTAGTACGCGAAGCCGACAAAGCTGTGGGTGGAGATGAACTTGAGCAACCAGCGCACGCACAACCACGCGCTGATGAATGAGAACACCAGCCCGACGCTGAACATCGGCACATCCGCCACCGACAACAGGCCACGCTCTTTGTAGAGGCTGTAGGCACCCGCGCCAATCAAGGTCGGAATCGCGAGGAAGAAAGAAAAATCGGTAGCCGCCTTGCGCGACAAGCCCAGCAACATGCCGCCAATGATGGTCGCGCCGCTGCGGCTGGTGCCGGGTACCATGGCCAGGCACTGCACCAAGCCCACTTTCAGGGCGTCCAGCGGGCTCATGTCGTCCACGTTGTGCACCCGCACTGCGGTGCCGCCTGCGCTTTGGCGGCGCTCCGCCCACAGAATGATGAAGCCGCCCACAATAAATGTGGTGGCCACCACCGCCGGCGTGAACAAATTCGCCTTGATGGCCTTGCCGAACAGCAAGCCCAGAATGACGGCAGGGAAGAAACCGATAAAGACATTCAGCGCAAAACGCTGGGCCGAGCGCTCTGCCGGCAGGGCGACGATGGTGTCGCGGATCTTTTGCCAATAGACCAGAATCACCGCAAAAATTGCACCGGTCTGGATCGCAATATCAAACACCTTGGCTTTGGCATCCACAAAGCCCAACAGCGAGCCCGCAAGAATCAGGTGCCCGGTGCTCGAAATCGGCAAAAACTCGGTCAGCCCTTCCACCACGCCCATGATGGCGGCCTTGATCAACAACGTAATATCCAAAAAATCTCTCCCTGAAATACAAGCCAAATTGGCCTCTGGCGCTCATTTTATATGCGCGAGTAGCTCACATTTTGATAGCAACTACTCGTAGCGCAGGGCCTGGATCGGCAGCAGCTTGGCCGCGCGCCGCGCCGGGTAGTAGCCAAAAAAGACCCCCACCACCGCCGAGAACCCCACCGCCAGCAGCACCGAGCCTGCACTCAACGCCACCTGCCACCCCGCGAAGTGTCCCACCCCCCAGGTGGCCAGCGCCCCGAACGCGACCCCGATGGCGCCACCCAACAAGCTCAGCGTGACGGCTTCAATCAAGAACTGCGCCAGGATGTCCCGCCCCCGGGCTCCCACTGCCATGCGCAGCCCGATCTCGCGGGTGCGCTCGGTCACGCTGACCAGCATGATGTTCATGATGCCAATGCCGCCAATCAGCAAGCTGATGCCCGCCACCGCCGCCAACAGCAGCGTCATCACACGGCTGCTTTCTTCCTGGGCCTGCAAAATCTCGGTGAGGTTGCGCACCACAAACGGGTCTTCAATGCCCTCTTGCACCTTGAAGCGCTGGCGCAGCAGGTCTTTGATGCTGTCTTCCACCGCCCGCATGTCCTGCCCTTCACGCACCTTCACGCTGATGCTTCCCACCCGCTTCAGCCGGCTGGTCGCGTCGCCGCCCCAGATGCGGTTGCGCAAAGTGCCCAGCGGCACCATGACTACGTCGTCCTGGTCCTGGCCCATCGAGTTCTGGCCCTTGGGCGCCAACACGCCGATCACCGTCATCGGGATGTTGCGCACCCGCACCACCTGCTCGATCGGGTCCTGATCTCCGAACAGCTCGCGGGCCACGGTGCTGCCGATCCAGGCCACTTTGGCCGAGCCCGCCAGTTCACCGGCATCAAACATGCGGCCGGCAGCCATAGGCCAGTCGCGCGCCTCGAGGTAGTCGTTGTTCACCCCGAAAACGGTTGAACTCCAGTTGGTATTGCCAAACACCAGCTGGGCACTGGTGCGCGAGGTGGGTGCGGCCACCTGCACTTCGGGAATTTCGAGGCCAATGGCCGCAGCGTCTTCTTCGGTCAGGCGCTGGCGGGTTTGTGCGCCCAGGCGCACCCCCGCCTGCGACACACCGCCGGGCAGCACCAGCATGATGTTGGAGCCCAGCCCCTTCATTTGCTCCTGCACCCGGTCAGTCGCGCCCCGGCCGACCGCAATCATGGTGATCACTGCCGCCACCCCGATGATGATGCCCAGCATGGTCAAGATGCTGCGCAAGGTATTGGCCGCGAGCGACCGCCATGCGCTGCGCAATGCCGCAAAAAAGTTCATAGCCCCCACGCTCCACCGCTTTGCGGGTCGCTGCCCCCCACGGGGGCCCTCACGCCTTGGGGCGGCCCGGCGGCGTTCGACTCTCCCTCGGCCCCCGCTTGCAAGGTATCTTCCACCATGCGGCCGTCTTTGAAAACCAGTTTGCGGCGGGCCCAGGCGGCGATGTCGGGCTCATGGGTTACCAGCACTACCGTCATGCCTTGGCGGTTGAGATCAGTCAGCAGGCGCATGATGTCTTCGCTTGTTTCCGAGTCCAGCGCGCCGGTGGGCTCGTCGGCCAAGATGAGTTGCGGTCGGTTCACCAGCGCACGCGCAATGGCAACGCGCTGCTGCTGCCCGCCCGACAACTCGGCCGGCGTGTGGTGGGCCCGCTCGCCCAAGCCCACGCGCTGCAGCGCCTCCAGAGCGCGGGCGTGGCGCTCCGGCGCTTTGACGCCGGCATACACCATGGGCAGCTCCACGTTTTCGAGCGCACTGGTGCGGGCAAGCAGGTTGAACTGCTGGAATACAAAGCCGATACGCCTGTTGCGGATCGAGGCCAGCGCGTCGGGCCTCATGTCTTGCACCGCCTCGCCCGCCAGCAGGTAGCTACCGCTGCCGGGCTGGTCCAGGCAGCCCAAAATATTCATCAAGGTAGATTTGCCGGACCCCGAGGTGCCCATGATGGCCACCATCTCGCCCTCGGCAATGTCCAGCGACACGCCGCGCAGGGCGTGCACCGTCTGGTCGCCCATGGCGTAGGTCTTGGTCAGTTCGCGGGCCGATATCAGCATCGGGCGTCCCTCAAAACGGCGACCGCGGGCCTCTGCCGCCCGCTTTGGCAGAGGATGTGTTTTTGAGACCCGTGATCACTTCAGCGCCCTCCGCCAGACCAGCAGAACCCTCGCCGCCTTCGAGCACCTCGGTCGCACTGCCGTCGCTCACCCCGATGCGCACCGCCACCGCCTGCGGCTTGCCGTCGGCGGCGAGTGTGTACACCCGGCCCCGGCCCTGCCCGCGCCCGCCTGCCGGGGCGTCCACGCCCTCGATACGCATGCGCAGTGCGGCGTTGGGCACCTTGAGCGCTTTGTCACGCTGGTCGGTGATGATGCGCACATTGGCCGTCATGCCGGGCAACAGCTTGCCGCCTTCGTTTTTGAAACCGACGATGGCCACATAGGTCACCACATTGGCCACATTGGTGGCGGCCTTGCGCACTTGGCGGATGCTGCCTTCAAAGGTCTGGCCGGGAAAGGCATCGACCGTGAAACTGGCTCTTTGGCCGGTTTTGAGGCGGCCCACATCGCTCTCGTCAATCGCGGCTTCGACCTGCATGTCGGACAGGTTCTGGGCAATCACAAACAACTCGGGCGCCTGCAGACTGCTCGCCACCGTTTGGCCGCGCTCAATGGTACGCTTGATCACAATGCCGTTCACCGGCGAGGTAATTCGGGTGCGGGCCAGATCGATACGCGCTTGCGCCAGTGCCGCCTCGCGCTGGGCCACATTGGCCTGCGCCGTTTTGACCTGGGCTTGGGCCACGCCCACCTGGGCCTGCACGCTCTTCATGGCCTCCAGGCTGGTATTCACCAAAGCGCGGGCCTTGTCGGCCTCGCTGGCGGCAATGAACTGCTGGTCGGCCAGGCTCTTTTTGCGGTCAGAGTCGCGGCGGGCCTCGTCCAAGTCCACCTGCGCGCGCGACACCTGGGTTTGTGCGGCCAGCGCGTTGGCCTGGGCGGTCAGCACCGCGGCGCGGGCGGCATCGACATCGGCTTGGGCGCTGCGCACCCGGTATTCAAACGTCTCGGGGTCGATCTGGGCGATCAGCTGGCCGGCTTTGACCTCGCTGTTGAAGTCCACCAGCACATCGCGGATCTGGCCGCTCACCTGGGTGCCCACACTCACCTGCGCCACGGGGCTGACGGCGCCACTGGCCGCCACGGTGGCTTGCAGATTGCCGCGACTCACCGTCGCAGTGCGGTACTCGACTTTGCCGCCATTCTGTTGCTGCACCCACCACCAGCTGCCGGCTCCCAAGGCAGCTACCAGCGCCACGGCAGCGCCTATGCGTTTTGTATTCATGCCTTGATTTTAGAAAGCCGCCATGGCAAACCCATGTCAGCCACCCAAAGGCCCTTGACCGCTACGGGGCGGCCCCTTTGCCACTGTCCAGCTGCCACTCACGCCTTGCCGCTGCATCTCGCGCCGCCGGAGGTGCATTCCGTCGCAAACCGGTGGGCAAGTGATGGCGCACGCGGCACAGTCACGCCATCGCCAGAACCCAACCCCGCCGCCATGCCACTCACACCCGTCATTGCTGTTCATTTGACCGCTGCACTCGCCGCACTGGTGATCGGGCCGCTGGCCATCTGGGCCCGGCGCGGCAGCACACAGCGCACCCGCTTGCACCGCGCGGCCGGCTACGCTTGGGTCACGATGATGCTGACTACCGCCATCAGCGCCATGTTTATCCGCGACTACCAGCTGCCCAACTGGGCCGGCTATACCTGGATCCATTTATTTGTGCCGGTCACGCTGGCCGGCCTGTTCGGTGCGTTCCGCGCACTGGTGCTTCACGATATTGCCCGCCACCGCAAGATCATGCAGGGCCTCTATGTCGGTGCCTGCCTGGGTGCGGGCGCCTTCACGTTGCTGCCCGGGCGCTACCTTGGCCAGATGGTCTGGGGCCAATGGTTCGGCCTTTTGTAATTCACCCCGCTTGGAGTCCATCCCCATGAACGCATTCACCGCTCTCTCACCCGCCGACTTGGAGCGCCTAGCCCGCAAACGGGCGGGCGCCAAAATGGGGTGGTACATCCACGCCCTGGTGTTTGTCTTGGTCAACGCCGGGCTGATGTTGCTGGCAGCCTTGCAAGGCCTGCACTGGGCCGTGTTCCCTGCTGCGGGCTGGGCACTGGGCCTGGCGGTACACGGTGCGGTGGTGTTCATCCGCCTGCAACGGGCCGGCCTGTTTCACTCGCTGCTGGAGCGTGAGCGCCAAGCCCTGCAAGCCCAGCGCGACCCTTGGTAAGCGCGCCACACTTGGCGGCATACTCAGAGCCCTATGCGCCCCCTGCCCCCTACTGCTTTAGCCCTGCGCGGCCTCAAGGTGCTGATCCTCAACACCGTTATTGCGCTGGGCATCACGCTGTTTGACAACCACTCGTTCGGCCTCAACCTGCTGTATTCGCACTGCATCGGTATTTGCATCTGGTGCTACATCGAGGGTGCGAACTTCTTCTTGGTGGACAACTGGCAAAAGCATGTGTCCCGGCTGATCTTCATCGTGCCGGTGTCGGTGGTGCTGGGCTATGTGAGCGGCCATCTGCTAACCGATCTGATCCTAGGCACCACCTCGTTTCAATACTGGAAACAGACCCCCCGCATGGCTTGGGGCATGTTGTTTGTGAGCCTGGTGGCCGGCGGCACGATTTGCTGGGTGTTTGTGAGCCGGGAGCAACTCGCCGCCGAGCGGCAAAACCTCGAGATTGCCCGCCGTCAAGCCAGCGAGGCCCAGCTCAAGCTGCTCGAATCGCAGCTGGAGCCGCACATGCTGTTCAACACCCTGGCCAACCTCCGCGCCCTGATCAGCCTCGACCCGGCCCGGGCCCAAACCATGCTGGATCACATGATTGCCTACTTGCGGGCCACCCTCTCGGCCTCGCGCGCGCCGGCAGGCGGCACCCGCCACACCCTGGCCGATGAGTTTGCCCGCCTGCACGACTACCTAGAGCTCATGGCCATCCGCATGGGGCCCCGCCTGCAGTTCACCCTGGACCTGCCCGATGCCCTGCGCGACCACCCGGTGCCGCCCCTGCTGCTGCAACCCTTGGTGGAAAACAGCATCCAGCATGGCCTGGAGCCCAAGGTGGAAGGCGGCCGCATCCGCATCGCCGCCAGCGCAGACCACGGGCGCTTAACTTTGCAGGTGCAAGACACCGGCTTGGGCGCAGACCCGACCCGCCTGCAAGGCCAAGCCACGCCCTCACCCGGCCACGGCTTTGGCTTGCAACAGGTGCGCGAGCGGCTGGCGACTACCTTCGGGAGCGAGGGCGCTATGCTTTTAGTAGCAGCACCCGGAGGCGGAATAAGCGCCAGTGTCACTTTCCCTCTCAAAACCTGAGCCCCCATGACCGTTGCGACCGCACTGATAGCTGAAGACGAGCCCCTGCTGGCTATGGCCCTGCAGGCCGAGCTGGCCCGCGCCTGGCCCGCGCTGCAGGTGCTGCGCACCGTGGGCGATGGCGCATCCGCTGTGCAGGCTGCGCTGGAGCTGGCACCCCAGGTGCTGTTTTTTGACATCCGCATGCCCGGCCTGAGCGGGCTGGACGCCGCCCTCGAGCTGGCCGAACTCTGGCCCCCGGCCCATGCGCCGCACCAGCCCTTCCCCGCGCTGGTGTTTGTGACCGCCTACGACCAATACGCGGTGCAAGCCTTTGAAGCGCAGGCCATGGACTACCTGCTCAAGCCGGTACAGGCCGCGCGCTTGCAAAAAACCATGTCAAAACTGCAGCAGGCGCTCATAGAACCTGCGCGTACCGCTCCTGAAACAATAGCAAACCCAGTAACTGATGCCACCCTAGAAGCCACGCTACACCAACTGCGCGGCCTGCTGGAGCACAACGCCCGGGTCACCGGCAACGGCATGAGCACCCCGCCTGCCCTGCCTCGCCTGCAGGTGCTGCAGGCCAGCGTGGGGCAACAGATTCACATGGTCGCTGTGAGCGAGGTGCTGGTGTTCGAGGCGGCCGACAAGTACCTGCGGGTCCTGACTGCCGACCGCGAATACCTGCTGCGCACCCCCCTCAAAGATCTGCTCACCCAGCTCGACCCAGACGAGTTCTGGCAGATCCACCGCGGCACTGTGGTGCGGGCTAGCGCAATTGCAGTCGTGCACCGCGACGACGCGGGCAAGCTCTCGCTCACCTTGCGCGAGCGCCATGACAAACTGCCGGTCAGCCGTCTCTACGCCCACCGCTTCAAAGCCATGTAGTGGGCGGCTTCTACTTGGGGTAAACGAGCCCTCTGTGGCATGGGTGTTGCTGGGTATAGCTCCCTACAATGCCCCATCGATTCCCTAGGACCCCTTCCATGCAATTGAAACTCTCGCGTCGCAGCACACTGCGCCTGCTTTCCGCGTCCGCTGTAGCCTCATCCGGGCTGTTGGCTGGCTGCGACTCCACGCCCGCGGTCATCAAAATCGGCGTCGCCCAACCTTTGAGCGGCAACCTCGCGGCGCTCGGCCAGGACTTGCTCAATGGTGTGAACCTCGCGGCAGAAGAAATCAACAAGGAAGGCTACAAAGTCAAGGGCAAGACCGTGACCTTTGAGATCGTGGCTGTCGACGACAAGGCCAACGCCGAAACCGGCAAGGCCGTCGCTCAGCAACTCGTAGACGCTGGTGTGGTGGCAGTCATCGGCCACCTGAACTCGGGCGTGAGCATCGCCGCAGCGCCTATTTATGCGGGCCGCAACATCGCCCAGTTGGCGATTTCCACCAACCCCAAATTCACCCAGCTCGGCCTGGACACCACCTTCCGCCTGGTGGCCAACGACACGCTGCAGGCCAAGGCCATTGGCAGCTACTCGGCGTCGCAAATCTCCGGCACCCGCTACGCCCTGCAAGACGACAGCACCACCTACGGCAAAGAGCTGGCGGAGGGAGCTGAGGTCCAGCTCAAACTCGCCAAAAAAGAAATCGTGCTCAAACAAAGCTTTGACGACAAGACGGTCGATTTCGACGCCTTCGCCGCCAAGCTCAAGGCAGAGAACGTGCAGGTGCTGGTCACCACCGTGAGCGACTTCCAGGTCGTCGCCCTGATCGAAGCCCTCAAAAAACTCGACTACACCGGCATCACCATCCTCGGTGCAGACACCGCCAAAACGCCCGACATGCTCAAGGGCGGCGGCGGCATGAAGGGCTTGTTTGTGACCTCGCCCATCCTGGAAGCCCGCGAATTCACCGCAGGGGCCGCCTTCCTCGACAAGTACCGCGCCAAGTTCAAAAAAGACCCCGCCTACGCCGGTCACTACACCTACGACGCGATGCACGTGCTGGCCGCAGCCATCCGCCGTGCCGAGTCCAGCAAGGCTGCAGACATTACTGCCATGCTCAAAAAGCTCGATGGCTATGCCCCGGTAACCGGTTCCATGAAATGGGATGACAAAGGCGAGCAGCGCTACGGCGTGATTGGGGTTTACAGTGGCAAAGGCGGGCTCTGGGAATCCCAGATGCGCTCTGACAGCTGGTAAACCCCACCGCAAAGAACACTGAGGAGAACACCATGACTTTGCGCTACACCACCGTACCCAACACCTTGCCCGAGAGCAAGATGCGCATGTACCCCACCAAGGTCATCAACATCATTGGGGGGCCGGGTAGCGACAAGTCGCTGTTCTCCGCAGCCATCATTCTGTTTCTCAACCTCCACCACAAAACGGTGGAGACCATTCCCGACTACGCCAAGTCACTGGTCTGGCAACAAAACTTTGAGGTGCTGAAAAACCAGTACTTCATTGCCCAGCGCCAGTTCGAGATGCTCAACCTGCTCGACGGGCAGGTGCAGTTCCTGATCACCGAGTGCTCGCTCCCCCAAGTGCTGTACTACAACGAGCACTACCCCGAAAACATTTGCGACGTGGGCAAGACCCGCGCCCAAATTTTGGAGTGGTACCACCAGCACAACAACATCAACATCCTGGTGGAGCGCGGCGACAAGAAATACGTGCACACCGGCCGCTTCCAAGATGAAGACCAGGCCCGCGAGGTGGACCGCGGCCTGCGCACCACGCTGCTGACCGAAGGCATTCACTTCACCGCACTGCCGGCCGATGTGGACGCCATCAACACCTTTGCCCGCACCCTGATCGACTAATCAGGTCCGGAGGCCAAAACCGCTTCCGCCCCGGGGCTTTCCTTGACACGCAACTCGCACCAAAACTGTGCATTCGTTCATCCGGGGCACCAAAGCCAACCTCGCTTCAGAGGGAGAAGCCCTGTTTTTGGAGCAAATCAATTCATGCTCCATTAGAGATTTAAATACTAGTACCATATCAGTACAAGCCTGATGCTCACCTTTCAAGACTTGCGCTAATGTTCGCCCCGGTGAGAAATTTATTCACACTTTTTTAATTTGGAGTTTTTATGAAGTTGAAAATTGTTGCAGCCGCAGCCATCGCCTTGACCACTGGAATGGCTTTCGCACAAAACGCGGTTGTCACTATCGCTCACGTTGGCCCTACAAGCGGCGCGATCGCCCACTTGGGTAAGGACAACGAAAACGGCGCCAAATTGGCCGTTGAAGAACTCAACGCAGCTGGCGTGACCATCGGCGGTAAAAAAGTTACTCTGCGTTTGATGACTGAAGACGACGCAGCTGATCCTAAGCAAGGTACTGCAGTTGCCCAGAAGCTGGCTGATGCCAAGGTTTCCGGCGTGATCGGTCACTTGAACTCCGGCACCACCATCCCTGCTTCCAGCATCTACTCTGACGCTGGCATCCCCCAAGTTTCTCCTTCCGCTACCAACCCCAAGTACACACGCCAAGGCTTCAAGACAGCTTTCCGTTTGGTGGCTGACGACGCACAACTGGGCGGCACACTGGGCCGTTACGCTGTGAAAGAACTGAAGGGCAAGTCCATCGCCGTGATCGACGACCGTACTGCTTACGGCCAAGGCGTTGCACAAGAGTTCAGCAAGGCTGTTGAAGCTGCTGGCGGCACCGTGGTTGCTAAAGAATTCACGACCGACAAGGCCACTGACTTCTCCGCTATCCTGACCACCATCAAGGGCAAGAAAGCTGACGTCGTGTTCTTCGGCGGTATGGACGCTGTTGCAGGCCCCATGCTGCGTCAAATGAAGTCCTTGGGCATCAACGCCAAGTTCATGGGCGGCGACGGCATCTGCTCCACCGAATTGGTGAAGTTGGGTGGCGACGCGATTGCTGACAACCAAGTCTACTGCGCGGAAGCCGGTGGCGTGGAAGGCCAGCAAAAGGTCGGCATGGACGCATTCAAGACCAAGTTCAAGGCCAAGTTCGGTACAGACGTGCAGGTGTACGCACCCTACGTGTACGACGGCGTGAACCTGATGGTTGCCGCCATGGTCAAGGCCGGTTCTTCCGACCCAGCCAAGTACCTGCCCGTGTTGGCAGCTACCAAGGACTACAAGGGCGTGACAGGCAACATCTCCTTTGACAACAAGGGCGACATCCTGAACGGCGCTTTGACACTGAAGACCGTCAAGGGCGGCAAGCTGTCTGAAATCGCTGTGATCCGCTAATCACGGACCTGTCCCATGGCAACGCAAGTTGCCATGCACAGCAAAAAGCGCACTGCTTGCAGTGCGCTTTTTTTATGTGTGCCCGCTAATCTGCCCCGCCAGCAAGGCAGACGTTCACTCAAGGCCGGGGTTGCAAACCACGTGGCACAAAGGCACTCAGCCGGGCCGCAATCGCAGCCTCGTGGCGCTGCCACCAAACGCCCAAGGCCACCAGGCCCAAGCCCAGCACCGTGAGTGCAAACGGAAACATAAAACTATCCTGAAACACCTTGTGCGACAGGTGCCCCAGATACAGCAGCACCCCAAAGGCACCGTACACCGTGAACACGCGCCGCCCGATGGCCGCCCCCAGCAGCACCAAGGCCACATTCAGCGCGCAGTAGCCCAGCTTGGCCAGCTCGGAGCCCGAGTCGTTGAGGCTCAGGCCGCACCAGAACATAGTGGTGCCAAAGATATAGAGCCAAAACGCAAAATCCTGCCGCCACTCGACCGACTGCGAGAGCCGGGTCCGCACATCCACCCACAGGGCTACTGCCACTGTGCCAATGCCAAACACCAGCGACATGTCGCGCATGAACTCCCACTCCCAGCGATGGTCCAGAAGCAGCATGTTGGCCACATCCATGCTCAGGTACCACAGCGTGAGTGCCAACGGCATCACCATAAAGGGCAAGCGGTAGCGCCACAGCATCACCACACCGGCTGCCAGGGTAGCCAACTCCAGGGTCAGCCAGCGCCAGTCAATCCGCGTGTGGTAGCTAGCCAGCGAGTCCGAGCCCCCAGGCGGCCACCAGCCCATCAGGTGCTGCCCGCTCCACACAATCAAGGGCACCAAAAACACTGCCAGCGTGGCCAGCAGGCCTGCCGGCACCATCAGGCCCCGGCCTTTGAAATGGTCTGCCACCTTGAGCGCCGCCCACAAGTAGGCCACGCCCAGTAGCAGCAAGGCCATGGGGCCCATTTGCTGGAAACCCAAGGTCATGAACAGCGACATCGCCCCGATGGCCAGCAAACCGCCAAAGTAATACAGCACATTCACAAAGCTGAACCCCGGCCCCGCAGCCACCGGCTGCAGCCCATTGCCCGGCTCGCGCTGCGCAGCGCTGTGCGGCTGCACGCGATAGTGCCAGCGCTGCCACAAGGCCTGCGCCTGCGACTCGGTGATCACGCCATCGCGGGCAGCGTCGGTCAAGTCTTGCAAGCGCAGCGCAACCGACAAATCTGCCGCGCCTGTGTCGTCTTTGATGTGCATTGCGCATCCCCCCTATGGTTGGCCTGCATATGTACCACAAGGCCACTCCTAGAATGAAACCATGCACACCCTCACCACCGCCCTGGCCCAAATCAACACCGAAGCCCGCGCCCTGTTCGGGCAAGGCAAGGTGGCCGACTACATTCCCGCGTTGGCCCAAGTGCCGCCACGGCAGTTTGGTATGGCGGTGGCGCTGGTAGACGGCAGCACATTTCATGTGGGCGACGCGCACACCCCGTTCTCGCTACAGAGCATTACCAAGCTGTTTACCTTTGTACTGGCGCTCAAGGCCATCGGCGAAGACCTGTGGAAGCGCGTGGGCCGCGAGCCTTCGGGCGCGGCGTTTAACTCGATGGTGCAGCTGGAAACCGAACACGGCATTCCGCGTAACCCGTTTATCAATGCCGGCGCTTTGGTGATTACCGACATCCTCACCACCCGCTACGCCCACCTCGACTACGCACTCTTGGGTGCCCTGCGCCGCCTGACCGACGACCCCGACCTGAGCTGGAACGCGGCCGTCGCCAAAAGCGAGCGCGACACCGCCCACCGCAACATGGCCATGGCCTATTTCATGAAAAGCCATGGCAACTTTGCCAACGCGCCCGAACTGGTGCTCGACAACTACTGCCGCCAGTGCGCCACCGAGATGAACTGCGCCCAGCTCGCCCAAGCCACCATGTTTTTGGCCAATGCGGGTCGCGACCTCGGCCGCGATGGCTGCCCGGACGAGCAGTTTTTAAGCCCCGACGAGGCCCGCCGCGTCAACGCGCTGCTGCTCACCTGCGGCGCCTATGACGCCGCTGGCGACTTCGCCTACCGCATCGGCCTGCCGGTCAAAACCGGCGTGGGCGGCGGCATTGTGGCGATTGCCCCCGGCGTGGGCACGGTGGCGGTGTGGGCGCCCGAGCTGGACGCCAAAGGCAACTCGGTGCTGGGCGCCTTTGCCCTGGAACGCCTTGTGAAGCTCACCGGTTGGAACCACACCTGACATGCGGCACCACCGCGGATTTGCAGCGCTGTTGCTCACTGGGGTGTTGGGTGTGAGCTGCGCAGCCCATAGTGGCGCGGTCGATGCGGATGGTGTGCAAGCCCTGCTGCCCGCTCAGCCCGGCGGCAGCGCACTGGCGCTGGGCAGCGGCAACCCCAACACCGACAAGCGCTTTGGCTTCGACTACAAAGCCGCCGCCACTGCCGCGCAAGAGGGTGAGCTGCGCTACTGGAGCCTGCCTGCCACCCCGCTCACCTACAGCAGCGGCGGTAATGGCTACACCGCGCGCCTGCACCTGTTTGCCAGCGGCGGCCAGCAGCAGTTCACCTGGAAGACCCAGCGCGGCTACCTCAGCAGCCCGCACGATGTGCGCAACCAAGAGTTCACGGTCTATGTGCGGGTGCACGAGCCACTCACGCCGCTGAACGCACAAGTCACCCTCAAGATCCGCGGCGGGCGCCACAGCGAGAAAGATGGCGACGCCGCCTCCAGCACCATGATGACCTTTGGCCCCGGCGGGCCCAGCGGCATTACCCGTTTTGCCAAAGAGCTAACCCACCCGCTGTACGACTATGTGGTGCTGCGCCCCTTGCTAAACGTGGCCCTGCAGCCCGGGCATTGGTACGGCCTTAAGCTCATCAGCTACAGCCGCCCTGGCGTGCCCGGCGAGGTGCTGAACCAGCTTTATATAGACACCGCACCCTTTGACGCCGCAGGCCGCCCTGCGAACGGCTGGCAGCTGCTGAGCGAATACACCGATGTGCAAGGCAAACGCACCGGCCGCCATTACGACACGCTGGCCGACTGGGGCGGCTGGCAAACCACCCTGCGCATGGATGGCTACCGCAGCATCGACTTTGCGCTGCCCTCGGTGCGTGAGATAGTGCCGCCCGCCCCCTGAGCGGCCGGCAGCCGGGCCCGGCTCAGGCCCACATCAGCCGGTCACGGCCTGCGCCCTTGGCGGCGTAGAGCGCGCGGTCGGCATTGCGCATGTTTTCAATGCTGCTCAGGGCAGGGTCCAACATGGTCAGGCCAGCAGAGCAGGTGTGGTGAAAGCGCGGCACCTCGGGCAGGGGCGAAGACTCGCGCACCAGCTCCAGGATGGCTTGCACCTTGGCCTCAGTCTCGGCGGGGGTGGCTTGGGGGAAGAGCAGCAAAAACTCCTCGCCCCCGATACGGCCAAACCCGTCGTTGCGCCCCAGCGAGCTCACCACCAGGCGGGCAAAACGCTGCAAGACCTCGTCCCCCGCGTTGTGGCCATAGGTGTCGTTGATCTTTTTAAAGTAATCCAGGTCCAGCAGCACCAAACCGCAAGGCTGCTGGTTACTGCGCAATTGGTTGAGGCGCAAATCGAGCTGCTCCAGCACATGGGCGCGGCTGCTCACACCCGTGAGTGTGTCTACCTGCGCGGCACGCAAAGCGCCATCGCGCGCTTGGCGCAACGAGCGGTCGTTGGTGCGCAGGGCCGTAATGTCAAAGCCCACGCTCAACATCCAGCCCTGCTCGTCCATGGTCTCGGTGATGTACATCCAGCGGCCATTGCGCAGGTCGGTCTCAAAACAGCGAAACGGCAGCTTGCCCCGCCGCGCCTTGGCAGAGATCAGCCACGCCTCTATGTCGTCGGTCTGGATAGCGGCGCCCACCTTGTTGGCAAAGCTGTGGCGCATCATGTCGGACCACGAAATCGGCACATCCCGCGCCATGGCAAAGTCAATGCAGTGCGACGGGTTCGCGTAGCGCACCATGTCTTGCGGGTCATACAACACCACATGCAGGGGCGACTGCTCGTACAGGCGAGCCAGGTCTTCCGCGAAATACGAGCTCACAGCAATGCCTTTGGAGTCAGCCATCAGATCCTATAAATTGTTAAAAATGTAACAAGCACATAGTAACGAACTCCGCTTACACAAGCCCTTCGGGCACCTCCGCGGGGCGAGACGCAAGATGCGGCGTCTAAAATCTGCGAATGAGCACCCCCACCCCCGCGAACACAGCTACTGATTCCGTCAAGCCCAGCAACTTTTTGCGCCAGATCATCGAATCTGACCTCGAAAAAGGCACTTACGCCCAACGCCGCTGGGCCGGCACCCCTGGCGACGCCGCGCACCACGCTGCCGGCCAGCCAGACCCCGCCAAAATCCGCACCCGCTTTCCGCCCGAGCCCAATGGCTACCTGCACGTAGGCCACGCCAAGAGCATCTGCATCAACTTCGGGCTGGCGCGCGACTACGGTGGCGTGTGCCACCTGCGTTTTGACGACACCAACCCCGAAAAAGAAGACACCGAGTATGTGAACAGCATCATCGACGCGGTGAAGTGGCTGGGCTTTGACTGGAACGGCAGCCAGGGCGACTACAGCGTGGCCCCCTACCAGGCCAGCGACTACTTCGACTTTATGTACCGCGCCGCCGAGGCGCTGATTGAAGCCGGCCACGCCTATGTGGACGAGCAAACGCCTGAGCAAATGCGCGTGAACCGTGGCGACTTCGGCAAGCCCGGTGTGGACAGCCCTTTCCGCACCCGCACGCCTGCCGAGAACCTGGCCCGCTTCCGCGAAATGCGCGACGGCAAACACGCCGACGGCTCCATGGTGCTGCGCGCCAAGATCGACATGGCCAGCCCCAACATCAACATGCGCGACCCGGCCATCTACCGCATCCGCCGCGCCACGCACCACAACACGGGCGACACCTGGTGCATCTACCCCATGTACACCTTTGCGCACCCGATTGAGGACGCACTGGAGCAAATCACCCACAGCATCTGCACGCTGGAGTTTGAAGACCAGCGCCCGTTTTACGACTGGCTGATGGACCGCCTGTGCGAGAGCGGCCTGCTGGCAGCCCCCGCGCCCAAGCAATATGAATTTGCCCGCCTGAACCTCACCTATGTGATTACCAGCAAACGCAAGCTGGCCGCGCTGGTGAATGAAGGCAAGGTCAGCGGCTGGGACGACCCGCGCATGCCCACCATCGTCGGCCTGCGCCGCCGTGGCTACACGCCTGCCGCCATCCAACTGTTTGCCGAACGCATTGGCGTGACCAAGAGCGACAGCTGGATCGACTACAGCACCCTGGAAGGCTGCCTGCGCGAAGACCTGGAGTCTGTAGCCCACCGCGGCATGGCCGTGCTGAACCCCGTGAAGCTGGTGCTGACCAACTGGGGCGAGGTGTTTGCAGAGCAAGGCGGCGACGCCTATCTGGACGCGTGCAGCATGCCCGCCTTGCCCCACCCACCCGAGGGAACCGAATCACCGGTGCGCCACTTCACCATCGGTAAAGAGGTGTGGATCGAGCGCGAAGACTTTGAAGAAGTGCCCCCCAAGGGCTACAAGCGCCTGTTCCCAGGCAACAAGGTGCGCCTGAAGGGCGGCCACGTGATCGAGTGCACCGGCTGCACCAAAGACGCCAATGGCGTGATTACCGAAGTGCTGGCCACCGTGGTGCCCGACACCAAGAGCGGCACCCCCGGCGCCGACCTGGTGAAGGTGAAAGCCGCCATCACCTGGGTGGGCGTGGCCGACGGCGTGCACGCTGAAGTGCGCATGTATGACCGCCTGTTCAGCGACGCCCAGCCCGACGCGGGCGGCAAAGACTTCCTGGAAAGCCTGAACCCCAACAGCCTGAAGGTGGTGACCGCCATCGTGGAGCCGTCACTGGCCAACGCACAGCCCGACCAGAAGTTCCAGTTTGAACGCCACGGCTACTTTGTGGCCGACCGCGTGGACCACAAAGCGGACAAGCCAGTGTTTAACTTGGCGGTGGGGTTGAAGGATTCTTGGGGGAAGTAAATACCCTTGGATGAATAAATTATAAAAAAGGGAGTAGCAGTGCAGATTGATCCGGAAACAGCATTAGCTGCGTTTGAAACGCTGAAAAGTACTTTAGGAATAATTGCTGATAAAGCGAAGCCAAAAGTTAAAGAGCAACTATTGAAATGGAAAGCCCCCGATTTAGCTGAAAAGTTGCAGGAGAACATTAGGCAGATAGGGAAAATTACAACAATTGCGAGCCGCGAAGCGTCAACAATTGACGAAATTTATTATCCCTCTCGGATAAAGCTCGGGAAGTCAGGCAGTAGGGTAATTGCTTTTGCCTCGGAGTTAGTTACTGGGAACTCCAGAGTAACTCTAATAATTGGTACGGCCGGTCAAGGAAAATCTGTATTTCTTCGTTACTTATGTTTAAGAGATCTCGATGTACAAGGCAATCTTCCACTTTTTGTTGAGCTCCGAAAGATTGATGAAAACAAGACTCTAAATAGTCTTCTTCATGAACACCTGGTTTCACTTGGAATCGGCGAGGAGGACCCTGAGGAAGTACTTAAAGCATTACTAAAATCAGGAAAAGCAAAGATATTTCTGGATGGTTATGATGAAATTAGTCGTGAATATAGCCTTCGAACAAAGGCAGAAATTACTCGACTGATTAGAAACTACGACAAAGTAAACATTCTGATTACATCTCGCCCAGGAGCAATCTCTCAGCATCTCGGGGATTCGTTTGAAATTCATCAATGTGAAGTTGCTCCTATCTCCCCAAACGAGCATGACGAGTTCTTTCAGCGCATCGGCGTCCCGTTAGAAACAAAACAACGCCTTCTTGGAGCGATTGGCCGGAGCAGGGCTGAGATAAAAATTCTGTTGTCTACGCCCTTGATGCTTACTTTGTTGGTAAAAACTTGCGGTGCTCAACAAGATTTACCAGATACATTGCCCGAGTTTTATGACTCGCTGTTTAATGTCCTTGCCAGTACCCATGATGGTACAAAACCTGGTTATGTGCGGCAAAAAGCGACGGAATTGGGAAACACCGACCTTGAGATGCTATTTTGCGCATTCTCCTTTGCTTCAAAAGAGCTTTTTAAGAAAAATTCTTTATCACAGAGACAGCTTGAAGAATCCTTCACGAATGCAACTCGAATTTCTGATGTTCGATGTTCAATAGAAGGATTTAAAACAGATGTCACAGAGACCATTTGTCTAATGGTTAGAGATGGGCTCGACACAGCATTCATTCATAAAAGTATCCAAGAATACTATGCTGCTCGATTTATTCACACTCTTGAAGATAAAGAGAAAGCACGAGAGATACTGGAGTCAATTGGAACTGGCAGCATTTTTGAATGGTCGAGCGAACTACAGTTTCTTGAAGATTTTAAAGACAAGTCCTTCGAAAATGTTATTGGAATACCGCACGCTGCTAGTTTGTTAGACGAGCTATGCTTAAAGAAAAAGCAAAGAACCGTTTCAGGCCAAAAGTTGATTAGATTCCTAAGAGGCTTTGATATCTCAATTGGAAGATCAAAGGAAACAAAAGAAATAAGGACTGCAAGCTGGAGCTATCATCACAAGTCAAGCCCAACCAACAGATACTATGCTGAACTAATGTCTGCAATAGTGCACGAAGTAATGTCAAGTGCATCAAAGTCCTCGAGGGTGGATTCAATGTCGGACACACTCGAGATCATTAAACTGGCTGATTTACTCAAAAGTGATTTACGTCTTGCTCAGAATGCAGTCTTGGCAGTTCAAAGGTATTGTGAAAAGCTTGAAAGGCGCATGAATGCTATGAAAGATAGACAAATAAGAAAGAGCGCCGGATTGATAGCACTGCTCAGCAGGCCCACCATGAGCACAAGCTGAATTCGAATTTGACTTTTTTATTTGATCGCAATATCCAACAGTGTTGAGATGCAACCCCAAACCATCCTCCACTTCTGGTTCACCGAGCTAACCCCCAAGCAGCACTTCGCCAAAGACGCTGCTGTGGACGAAGCCATCCGCACCCGCTTCGGCGCCACGCTGGAGGCTGCGGCGAGGTGTGAGCTATTTGCCTGGCGCGCCACGGCCGAGGGGCGGCTGGCGGAGGTGTTGGTGCTGGACCAGTTCTCGCGCAATGTGTACCGCGACACCGCCCGCGCCTTTGCGCAGGACGCGCTGGCCCTGGTGCTGGCGCAAGAGCTGGTGGTCAGTGGGCAGGACCGCAGCCTGCCCCTGGCGCAGCGCAGCTTTGCCTACATGCCCTACATGCACAGCGAGTCCGCGCTGGTGCACGCGCAAGCCGTGGCCCTGTTTTCGCAGCCGGGCATGGAAGACACCCTGCGCTTTGAGCTGCGCCACAAAGAGATCATCGACCGCTTCGGCCGCTACCCCCACCGCAACGCCATCCTGGGCCGCACCTCCACGCCCGAGGAGCTGGCTTTCTTGAGCGAACCGGGGTCTTCGTTCTAGGTTTCATCTGGAATTTGCTACGCTTTTAGTAGCTGCTAGCGCATATTCCACGAGGGCTAGAGGCCAATTCAACGTAAATCCTCGAAGCACTAATAAGATATTCCTGTATGAAATCCAAACCAAAACGCTCGCCCTTAGACAGAAACAAGCCTTTACGAGCAGCTGGGCAATCCTTAACTGAGCAACTTCAAGACGAAGCCTATGACCACATCTTGGCACCTGCTTTGCTCGCCCTAATGTTGGCAATCATGGCAGGCCTAGAGTGGTTCAGGTATCTGACCGCTGCCAAGCCTAATCCGATCATTTACACGGCTATTGCTGTAATCGCAGTGGTCTACGCTGCAATCAAGATAAGTCGAGCTCAGAAGCGCCTGTCCCAACTCAAACTGGGCCGAGATGGAGAGCGCGCAGTAGCAGAACATCTGGAGTGGTTACGGAGAAAAGACTTTGTTGTCTTCCATGATGTGCCAAGTGGCGATGCCAATGTGGACCATGTATTGATTGGCCCTCAGGGCGTGTTCACCATCGAAACCAAAACGCACTCCAAACCACTACGCGGCGATTGCAAGATCTCCGTAGCTGGGGGCGAAGTGTTTGCAAATGGACAGCGAATTGACCGAAATCCGGTGATTCAAGCCAAGGCGCAGGCGCGTTGGTTAGGTAACTTCTTGCGAGAGAGCCAGTTTCAGCCCTTCGTTTGGCCGGCAGTTGTCTTCCCTGGCTGGTATGTCGAGTCCTTTGACAACGTTGCAGAGGGTGTCTGGGTAGTTGAGACAAAAGCGCTGACCAAGTTCATCGAGAACGAACCAGTTCGTCATTCGTTGGATGAAGTGAAAGCAATGGCATCGGCTTTGCGAAGCTACGTCCGTGCTCAGCAGTGAAGATCATCCGCTACGCTTTTAGTAGCTGCTCGCTCATATTCCACGGGCGCTAGAGGCCAATTTCATACATAAAAGCCCCCACGCGTACACTGCTCCGCCATGGGCTCTTTGTTCAATCTGTCTCTGCTGGCGCTGGCCATGCTGGCCTTTGCGGGCAACTCGCTGTTGTGCCGCGTGGCGCTCAAGGGCGGCGCCATGGATGCGGCCAGTTTCACCACTGTGCGGCTGGTGTCTGGCGCAATCACGCTGGCCGCCTTGGTGTGGCTGCAGCGCAAACCAAGCCCGCAGGGCGCGCACACCGCAGCACTGCCGGGTGATGGCTGGTCGGCGCTGGCTTTGTTTGTGTATGCGGCTGGGTTCTCGTTTGCCTACCTCAGCATGTCGGCGGCCACGGGGGCGCTGCTGCTGTTTGGTGCGGTGCAGGCCACCATGATTGCCTGGGGCCTTTACCGAGGCGAGCGCTTGAGCCCGCAGCAGCTGGGCGGTTTTGCGCTGGCGGTTGCGGGGCTTGTGGTGCTGATGTTGCCGGGCGTAGCGGCGCCGGGCTTGGCAGGCTCTGCGGCCATGCTGGGTGCCGGGGTGGCCTGGGGCGCTTATTCACTGCTGGGCCGGCGCCAGCCCGCCCACGGTGGCGCTGACCCCACGGCGGTAACGGCGGGCAACTTCATTCGCACCGTACCCATGGCGCTGGTGCTCAGTGCGGTGGCGCTGCCGCAGCTTCACGTCACCAGCAGCGGCTTGGTGTTTGCTTTTGCCTCGGGCGCGCTGACATCGGGCGTGGGCTATGCCGTGTGGTACCGGGTGTTGCCTACCCTGCAAGCGACCCACGCCGCCACGGTGCAGCTCAGCGTGCCGGTGATTGCGGCTGTGGGCGGCGTGGTGCTGTTGGGCGAGGCCGCTACCTGGCCGATGGCGCTGTCGGGCTGCGCCATCTTGGGCGGCATTGGCTTTGTGATTTGGAAGAAGGCCTAAGCGCCCGCCACCACCAGTGCTGCTTACACCGGGCCAGTGAACTCCCCGCGCGCTGGGTAGTCTTTGCTCACCGCGAAGTCGATGGCACCGATCAGGTCTTGAAACTGTGGGCGCGCAAAAGGCATGGTTTGCACTGCACCGTAATACAACGTGCCGTCAGGGCGCACGATAAACACACCGGGTTCTGAGAACAGGGCGGGCTCTTCTATGCCGATGGATGTTTTGCCACGCGAGGTGCTGATGTACAGGCCCCACTCGCGGGCGGCCTTGAGGCTCAGCCCGTAGCCGAACTTGAGCCCTTGAGCATTGACCTTGGTGGCCATTTGCTGGGCGCGGTCTGCATCGTCGCTGCTGATAGCCACCACCTGCACACCCCGGCTCGCAAACTCGGGCGTCAGGCGCTCCAGTTCGAGCAAGTATTTGGCGCACAAGGGGCAGTGCAGCCCGCGGTAAAACACCAGCAGGTCAAACGTGTCGCCGGGGTTGGCGCCCAGCACAAAGCGGCCGCCAGTGGTCAGCGCCACATTGAGGGCAGGCACGGGAAAACGGGGCATGAGGGACTGTGAGCGCATGGGGCTTCCTTCTGAGGGATCGATTAAAGCAACCATTGTGTAGTACTCTAAGCAAACATTGGTTCACTATTGATTGCAATTCGTTCAGATATGCCCACAACCCGCTTACCCACCAACGCCCGGCTGGACCGACTCTCTGCCCTGTTGCAGGCAGCCGCACCGCGCGTTGAGTTGGGTGCGCCCCACGCGCAATGCCAAGGGCAGCCCAACTGTTTGTCGATGGGTCTGTTGGCTTCGGAAGGCTCCAACACTCCCCACAGCCTGGTGGTTGCACAAGCCCACTGCAGCACAAACATAGGCACACCCACTGTGGCTTTGCAAGTTCATCTGGACGGGCCTGGCGCACCCATGCTGTTGCGCGAGTTTGCACAAGCTATGGTGGTTCCACTCCGTGGTGCGGACGACGCCTTGGCATTGGCCGTGCAACTGTTGTACCGCGAGCTGGTAGCACCGCGCTGCGGGCAATCTGCCATGTTGGCGAGCGCGGGCAACATGCTGTTCATTGGGCTACTGCGCCACTTGGTAGCCCAGCCGCAAACACGCCAGGGCTTGTTTGCGGGATTGAGCGATCCGCGCATTGCCGTTGCGCTGGTGGCCATGCACGAGCAGCCGCACACCGGCTGGGTGCTGGAGTCTTTGGCCGAGCGGGCTGGTATGTCGCGCACCGCCTTTGCCACCCGATTTAAAGACGCCATGGGCACCTCGCCGGGCAAATACCTGACGCAACTCCGCTTGCTGATCGCTGAGCGCGCGGTGCAATCGGGCAAAGGGCTTAAGGGTGCTGCCCGCGCCACTGGCTACAAAGATGCGTCTGCACTGTCGCGGGCGCTGGGTCGAGCGCGCAGCCAGGGCGGGCGCGTGGCAACCACCGGTGCTGCTTTGCACACCGGTTTGTAAGATTTTTTGGGTTGGCCGGACCAATAGTCTTTACCCCGCACTGCTAACTCACCATGAAAACCTTGCTTATCCGCTGCGCCGCATTGCTGCTGGCCGCTCTTGCCACCATGGTCCACGCAGCCGAGCCTGTGAGCACCGGCTGGATGAGTGGGGCCGCCATTGGTGGCAAAGATGCGGTGTCGTATCACTCACCCGAAGCCAAAGCCAGCCACCAGGTGGTGGAAGGCAGCAGCACGTTTACCGTGCAGTACCTGGGTGTGCCTTGGCGCTTTGCATCCAAGGCCAGCGCCGACAAGTTTGCAGCCAACCCGGCAGCCTATGCGCCGCAGTACAACGGGCATTGCTCTAACGGGCTGTCCCTGGGCGAAGGCTTGATACCCACCAGCGGCTCGGTGTGGGAGTTTTTTGACAACAAGCTGCACTTGTTTTACGCCGAGCGCGGCCGCCAGCGCTGGCTCAATGGCGATTGGAAAGCCTATCGTCAACAGGCGGACAAAGCGTGGCAGGAAATACTGGCCGCCAAGCGGTGAATCGGCGTGGGCGGTGAGCGTGCTACCCAAGCACCTCGCCAAACACTTTGGCTGGGCGAAACCATCAGTGTGCACTTCAGCGCTTAGGGCAGTTGATTTGCTACGCTTTTTGTAGCTGCTCGCCTATATTCCACAGGCGCCAACGGCATATTTGGCACATAAAGGGCTTGCTCCGGTAAACTCCACCACATGCCCGTACAAGCACTCCAGTCTCCAGCCGTTTTGAGCGCCGCCCGCGACTTTGCTCGCCGGGTAGCTTTGACATGGCCCATGCAGAGCGCCATGTTGTTTGGTAGTCAGGCACGCGGAAACTCGCGCATTGGCAGCGACACCGATGTGGCCGTCCTACTGCGTGGCGCACCGGGAGACTTTGTTGCGACCAAGCTGGCGTTGGACGATGTGGCCTACGACGTGTTGTTGGACTCTGGCATCCGCATTCAGCCGCTGCCGATTTGGGAAGGCGAATGGGCACATCCTGAGCAGTACAGCAATCCGCGCTTGTTGGAAAACATTGCGCGTGAAGGGTTGGCGCTTTGACACCCCAAGACTTGATGGCAAAGGCAAACCGCGCGATGGCCTCCGCCAAGCTTTTGTTGGACAGCGGTGATGTGGATGGCGCTTGCAACCGAGCCTATTACGCGATGTTTGACGCCGCTAGAGCTGCACTGCTATCCATTAAAGCGCCTGTTCCAGCAGAAGTGGCGCGAACCCACAGCGGTCTGATTGCCGCTTTTAGTTTGCACTTGGTCAAACCCGGAAAAGTTGCCATTGAGCATGGTCGCTCACTCAATAAGGTTGAAGATTTGCGCCTCATTGCCGATTACCGGGGAGACCCCGTGACTCTGGAAAACGCAGCGTGGGCTTTGGAGCAGGCCAATAATTTTCTGGCCGCCGTACAAGCATTGCAAAGCAAAGACTTGCCTTGATCCACGGTTTACGGCTTTTTGCTTGCTACGCTTTTAGTAGCAGCCTGCGCATATTCCACAAGCGCTACAGGCTGATTTCGCATATATCCGGCGAACGCGCACTCTATACTGCCGCATGCCTCAAGCCCACCCTACCCTCACCCCTCAGCTGCTGCGCCAGCTAACGCTCAACCCCGCTGACCACCCCCGCGGTGTGGCGCACTTGAGCGCGGCCAGCGGCCTGGTGCGCGTGGGCGAGCGCCTGTATGTGGTGGCCGACGACGAGGTGCA
This sequence comes from Rhodoferax potami, assembly GCF_032193805.1. Taxonomy (NCBI): domain Bacteria; kingdom Pseudomonadati; phylum Pseudomonadota; class Betaproteobacteria; order Burkholderiales; family Comamonadaceae; genus Rhodoferax; species Rhodoferax potami. Next base: position 783,413 of record NZ_JAVBIK010000001.1, read on the forward strand.
CCAGGGCGTGTTTGACAGCAGCGCCATGCATGCACCCGGCGCGCTGCTGCGCCTGCTGGAGGGCGACTTGCCGCACGACAAGGGCGCGCGCAAAAAAGCCAAACCCGACCTCGAAACCCTGGCCCAGCTGCCGCCCCTGCCCGGCCACGCCCACGGGGCTTTGTGGGCCTTGGGGTCCGGCTCTAAGCCCAAGCGCGAAACTGCTGTGCTGCTACCGCTGGATGCACAGGGCGTTCCGCTTGGGCAGGTGGGCACCGTCGATCTAGCGCCGCTGTATGCGCCGCTGCGCGAGCGGTTTGCAGACCTGAACATCGAAGGCGCTTTCCTGCTGGGCAACGAATTGCTGTTGCTGCAGCGGGGCAACAAGGGCAACGCCTTGAGCGCGTGCATTCGCTACGAGTGGAACCACATTGCCCCGTGGCTGGCAGGCCAGCAGTCCCAGCCACCCGCCCCCTACGACGTGCAGACCATGGACTTGGGCGAGGTGGACGGTGTGCCCCTGAGCCTGACCGATGGCACGCCCCTACACGGCGGCGCCTGGGCCTTTTGCGCGGTGGCCGAAAGCACCGACGACAGCTACCACGACGGCGCCTGCGTGGGCTCCGCCATTGGCATCGTCACGCCTGATGGGCAAGTAAAGCTGCAGCTACTGGCAGGCGCCCCCAAGGTGGAAGGCATTGCCGCCCAAGCCGCGGACGGTGGCTGGCAGATCACCCTGGTGACCGACCCCGACGAGCCCCGCTCCCCCGCACAGATGCTGCAAACGCACTGGGTGCTGTAACCACGCACAAGCAACCCGCCCCATGGCCCGCCGCAAGCAACACCACGTGTATGTAATTGAGCTGCACAAAGACGTGATGCTGGAGCCCCGCTTTCGCAAAAACAACCCGGGCTATGTGGACGGCAAGCCCTGCGTGTACGTGGGCATGACCGGGCTGGACCCGGATGTGCGCTTCGACAAACACAAAGCCGGCATTCAGGCCAACCGCTTCGCCCAGCAATACGGCCTGCGCCTGCTGCCCGACCTGTTTGAAGGCTTCAACCCCATGAGCTACGACGACGCGGTAGACAAAGAAATAGAAGTCGCCATAGACCTGCAATCGGCCGGGTTCGGGGTTTGGCAGGCCTGAGATTCCATCGTTCAATTGCTATGTTTTTAGTAGCTGCACGCGCATATTCCATGTGCGCTAGAGGCCAATTTGAGGCCTAACCGCACCCTCCCCGCTACACTGCAAGCCATGCAACGCAACTGGTATGAGCGGCACATCTTGCCCACGGCGCTGGACATGGCCTGTGGCATGCCCATGATCGGGCGCATGCGGCAGCAGGTGGTGCCGCGCGCGCAAGGGCGCGTGCTGGAGGTGGGCATTGGCACGGGGCTGAACATGCGCTACTACGACAAGGCCCGTGTCACCCACATCACCGGCCTGGACCCGGCCTTGCAGATGCACCCGCTGGCGCAAGAGCGCATTCACAGTGCTGGCTTGCAGGTGGACTTGATCGGCCTATCTGCCGAGCAGATTCCGCTGCCCGATGCCAGTTTTGACACTGTGCTCATCACCTACACGCTGTGCACCATTCCCGACCCGCACGCCGCTCTGCTGGAGATGCGCCGCGTGCTGGCACCCACAGGAAAGCTGCTGTATTGCGAGCATGGGCGCGCGCCCGATGCCTCTGTACAGCGCTGGCAAGAGCGTTTGCAGCCGCTGTGGGGCAAAGTGGCGGGTGGCTGCCATTTGGGGCGCGATGTGCCCGCCTTGCTGCAAGCCACGGGCTTTGCCCTGCCGGACCTGCAAACCCGCTACCTCACAGGCCCACGGCCTTTCACTTTTCATTACTGGGGCGAGGCGCTGCCGGCCTAGCCACAATGGCTGCGCGTTTTGCGATACAAATAGCGCCATGCCCCACACGCCCACACCGCCGCCCGATTTCACGCCCACCTTTGCCGTGGTGCCGCCCGGCCCCTTGTCCGGCCCCTTGCAGTTGCTACCTGTAAACGCCGATGTGCTGGCCGTCCACACGGCCGATGGCGCGCATGTGGGGTCGCTAAAAAAGATTGGCGCGGTCTGGAAGTTCAAGTCCATGGGCTACGACGAAGCTGGTGCCATGGAGCCCGGTGGTGGCCCGCTGACTGACCAGCACAACATGCAGTTCCAGACACCCGATGCAGCTGAGGTGAGCGCGCGCTTGCTGGCCGGCTAGCCCGCGCGGCAGCTGGGGCTTAGCTCTGGACCTGGTTTCGCCCGCTGCGTTTGGACTTGTACAGGGCGGAGTCGGCGGCGGCCATGAGTGCATCAACAGTTTGGCCGGTCTTGTAGGTGGCGGCACCAATAGACACCGTTATGGCCAGCGGCGGGGTGGTGGGCAGCGGCTCGGCCTCTACAGCGAGGCGCAGGCGCTCGGCCACCTCCAGCGCAATCTGCAAGGGGGTCAGGGGCAGCACGATCAAAAACTCTTCCCCCCCGTAGCGGGTGCACACATCGCCCTGGCGCAGGCCCTCGCGGACGCGCTGTGCAAAGGAGCGCAGCGCTTCGTCACCGACCAGGTGGCCGTGGACGTCGTTGATTTTTTTGAAGAAATCGATGTCCAGCATCAAGATAGAGAAAGGCTGGCCGGTGCTGACCGAGAACTCCAATTGTTGTTTGAGCAATGCATCGAGCGCGCGGCGGTTGCCCTGCCCGGTGAGCGCGTCGGTGGCGGCATCGATGCGCACTTTGGTGAGCAAGCCGCGCAGTTGCTGGGCCAGCGCCGCATTGGACAGTTGCAGAGCAATGCCCTCCCGCACACGGTTGGCAATGCGGCTGGAGTGATAGAACATGAGCACCTGAAACACGCTAAACGCCACGATCAGGTCCACGGTGTATTGCTGGTTGGCGTGGCTCGCCAGCCCCAGCACCGAGATGCTCCACATCAGCCCGCTTTGCAGGTAGTAGCCGCGGATGTAAGACACATACACCTGCGCGTTGACGGCACTCACCCCGCACAGCAGCGCCACCATGATGGCGTCCAACAGCACATCGTGCCCCGCCAGCAACCAGCCCAGCAAGCCCCACGCCATACCGTCCAGCGCCGCCATGACCCGCAGGCGCGGGCCGTGGGTCTGCTGGTCGCATCCGTCTTTGAGGGCGCGGTCGATCGAAAGCAAGCCCATCATCCACACCGCAAAGAACAGGACCAGCCAAAGCAGCAGGTTTTTGTCGGGCACACGCCCCCATGCCATCCAGGCAGCCACAAACCAACCGGCTGGTGTGGTGTGCAAGGTTTGGCGAAACGACGCCACCCACAAGGTAAAGCCCGTCTGGTTAACCACCAAACGGTCGCTGACCGATAGATCGGGAAGGGGCTGCATGGGCAGGGTGGGTGTGGGTTTGCGGCTATTCGGGGTGCAGCTTCTGGATTCCATTCTAAGGAGACGTTTGCAAAACAACCATCCTTTTTGGATGTAACCGATGACGGCAAGGGCCTGTTGGGTCAAACTGGGCCGGGCTCGTAAAATAGTGCGCTTTGTCGTCCGGAACCCCTAAAAATCATGCCCCAAAAATCCAATAACAAACCTTTCGTGATCGGCGTTGCCGGGGGCAGTGGCAGCGGCAAATCTACCGTGACCCGCGAGGTGCTGGCCTCCATCGGGCCGGGCATGGCATCTGTGGTCTACCAGGACGACTATTACTGCGACCAGACCCACTTGGCGCCTGAAGAGCGCGTCAAAACCAATTACGACCACCCCGACGCCTTCGACTGGCCGCTGATGGTGCAGCACATGCAGGCACTGCGCCGCGGTGAGGCCATCGACATGCCCACCTACGATTTTGTGACCCACAACCGCGCACCCAGCACTGTGGTGGTGAACCCGGCACCGGTGATCGTGATTGAGGGGCTGTTTGCGCTGTTTGACCCTGAGCTGCGCAAGATGATGTCGCTGAAGATTTTTGTGGACACCGCGGCCGATGTGCGATTTATCCGCCGCCTGCAGCGCGACATTACTGAGCGCGGCCGCAGCACCGAGAGCGTGATCGCCCAGTACTTGGAAACCGTGCGCCCGATGCACAAGCAGTTCATCGAGCCCACCAAGCGGCACGCCCACGTCATCCTGCCCCACGGCGCCAACGACCCTGCGGTAGACATCATCACCACCAAGGTCAAAACCCTGATCCGGGATTTGGATCGGGGCTAATCTCTATCCTCTGGTGTAAGGACTGTCCTATCTACTACGCGCCTTACATCATGAAACACAAACACGCACGCCCACAACAACGGCCACCGTTTTTCTCGTCGGTGGGCAAAGATGCACTCTTGTTGCTTGCAGTGGTGCTCATATTGGGCTTGGTGTACGCCACGTCACCTTCCAAAGCGGACAAAGGGGTGGTTTTGCCGCCGCCCTCTGCTGAAGTGGTAGCAGCGGTAGGTGACACAGCTCTTCCTACAGAAACAGCGGTGTTTGCCGGGGGATGCTTTTGGGGAATACAGGCTGTGTTTCAGCACACTCAAGGGGTGCTGAACGCGGTGTCTGGCTATGCCGGAGGCAGCGCTCAAGATGTCACCTACGACAAAGTGAGTAGCGGCCGCACTCAGCACGCTGAGGTCGTGCAAGTGCAGTTTGACCCTCGGCAGGTCAGTTATGCGCAGTTACTGCAGATTTTTTTTTCCGTGGCCCACAACCCGACGCAGCTCAATGCGCAGTACCCGGATGTAGGCACGCAGTACCGCTCGGCCATTTTTTACGCCTCGTCGAACCACAAGCTGGCGGCGGAGCGCTACATCGCACAACTCATTGAGGCCAAATCATTTGAGGCGCCGATCGTCACCCAGCTGGAGCCGCTACAAGCGTTTTACCCGGCAGAGGCATATCACCAGAATTACGCCACTCTGCACCCAGAGTCGAACTACATCGCGCGGTTTGACCGTCCCAAGATAGACAACCTACACGCCTTGCTGCCCGCGATGTATCGAGCCCAGCCAGCACTGGTTCCATAACAAACAAGCGACCTGGGGCCCTCAGACCACTGCCAACACAAAGCGCAAGGCCGCGTTGACGGCAGTCACTTGCGCGGCAATGCACTGCTCGGGGTTGGCGCGGGGGCTGTCGGGGTAGACCTCGGTGATGCTGGTGTAGCGCGCCCCGGTGATGCCGGTGCACAGACCCCAGCCTTTCACGTCATAGGCAATCACACCGGGTGCCTCTAGCGGGGTGCCGATCAGGCTGCCCTCGGCGTCGGCAGGCGCAATGTGCGTGACCTGCTCCACAGCGCGCAGGATGGCCTGCTGGAATGCGGGCTGGGGGTTGGCGGTGTCGTCCACCAAGTAAAACCCATCGGGAATCACGCACGGTTCAAAGGCTTTGCCATCCCGCGCGGCCACGGCGGGGCGGTACTCGCTCTCGTCGGTGTCGGTGGTTTCGTGCAGGTCGATATGGGCGGCAAACTGCCCCAGCAGCGGCGCAACCAGGCGCATCAGAGCCGCACTCTCTGGGGCGGGGCTGTCTGCACGGAAGCTGCGGTTGGGGTCCAGCGCATCAAAGTTCCAGCGCTGAATGCGCTCATAGGCCCAAGGGCTCACGCAGGGCGCGACCAGCAGGTTCACCCGGCCGGCAAAGGCTGCTGCGTGGTCTGCTGCAAAGCGCAACGCGCCATGCACACCACTGGTCTCGTAACCGTGCACCCCGCCGGTGACCAGCACGGTGGGCAAAGCACTGCTCCAACTTCGGCTGCGGAGGGCCATGAGCGGGAAACGCTCTTCAACTTGCGCGGCATCGGCATACACCACTTCGCCATAGCACTCCACATCCCACTGCGCGCGCAACTGCTCTATCGCAGCCAACACGTCATCGGCATAGCTGCGCTGGCGCACCTGGCGGGCGCGCCACTGTTGCACCTCGGCAGGCCCCCAAGGCTGGCCAGGAGTACCCAAGGGATAGAAACGGGAGAGGGTCATGAAAATGCTTTGACTGTAAAACTTGTTTGCTACGATTTTAATAGCTACTAGCGCAGGTTATCAGAGCGCCAGAGGGCTTTTTGATGCCCTAACGAAGCGTGGCAGTGCGGCCTGCATAGAATGCCCCGTGCGCTGCACTGCCGATGTGCAGCCCCCCGATTTTTACCCCTTATAAGGACAACACCATGCCCCAACTGAAACTCAGCTACTTTGATATGCACGGTGGCCGCGCCGAACCAGTGCGCCTGGCCCTGCACATCGGTGGTGTGGCGTTTGACGACCATCGCTTTACCTTCCCTGAGTTTGCAGAGGTCCGCAAAGCCACCCCGTTCGGCCAAGTGCCCACGCTGGATGTGGATGGCACCCAGTTCACCCAAAGCGATGCGCTCTTGCGTTTTGCGGGCAAGCTCTCGGGCCTGTACCCCACCGACCCGCTGCAGGCGCTGTACTGCGACGAAGTGACCTACGTGGTGGAAGAAGCCGGAGCCAAAATGGGCCCCACCTTCCGAATGAGCGGTGAAGAGCAAAAGGCGGCGCGCCTGGCTCTGGTCAACGGCTCCATGCCGGTGTACCTGGGCTGGTTGCAGCAGCGCCTGCAAGCCCAAGGCGGCGAGTTTTTTGCTGATGGCCGCCTCACCGTGGCAGACCTGAAGGTGTGGGTGGATGTGCGCGCCCTCAACTCCGGCCGCTTTGACCATGTCCCCACCGATTTGGTGGAACGCGTGGCCCCGGCCCTAAACGCCCACATGCAGCGCATTGGCGAGACACCGGCCATCAAGGCCTATTACGCGCAGTTTGCAGCCAAGTAAGCGTCGGATGCAGTTGATGGAGCGGCTCATGCCGCACTACCAGTTCAGCGAGAAACACCGCTTGCTCACCCAGGCCAGCCCGGCCGCCCTGATGGACGCGGTGCTGCAGCCCGGCGTGAGTGAAGACCCGTGGGCGCGCCGATTCATCCAGCTGCGCGAGCTGCCCGACCGGCTGCGGGGCGCCTTGGGTGGCAGTAGTCGCCTGCAAAACCAGCCCCCTTTCGGGATCGACAACTTCACGCTGCTCGGGCGTGATGGCGATACTGAGGTGGCCCTGGGCCTGACAGGCCGGTTTTGGCAGGCAGACTACGGCCAGTTGCCAGTGGCGGGGGCCGACGGGTTTGCGGCATTTGCCAAGCCCGGCTGCGCCAAGCTGCTGCTGAACTTCAGCACCCAAGCCGAGGCCGGCGGCGGCACCTGGCTGCTGACCGAGACGCGGGTGTGGTGCACCGACCGAGCAGCCCTGCTGCGGTTCACCCCCTATTGGTACCTGATACGGCCAGTGAGCGGCTTGATCCGGCACCGCCTGCTCGCCCGCGTGCGCGATGCGGCTCTGGCCCAGCATTAAACCTACCGCTACCCCGAAACCGAGTAACCCCACCGCATCGGGCTTATTGCCCCGGTGCCACACTCGCGCCCCTCGTTGTTACGTTTACAGGTTTTTGAACATGCTTTTCTCTCCCCTCCAAGTCGGCGCGCTGACACTGCCCAACCGTTTCGTCCTCGCGCCACTGACCCGCACCCGCGCGGGCATGGAGCACCTGCCCAATGATTTGATGGCTGAGTATTACGCCCAGCGCGCCAGCGGCGGCCTGCTGATCACCGAGTGCACCATGGTGACTGAAGGCACCTCTGCCTTTGTGGCCGAACCCGGTGTGTACTCCGCAGAACAAATCGCCGGCTGGAAGAAAACCACCGACGCAGTCCACGCCAAGGGCGGCCGCATCTTCATGCAAATCTGGCACGCAGGTCGCGCTGCCCACCCCAGCATCAATGGCGGTGCTCGCACCGTCTCCAGCAGCGCGCTGGCCATTGAAGGTGAGATCCACACCCCTGAAGGCAAAGTGCCCCACGTAGCGCCCCACGCGCTGACTGTGGAAGAAATCAAAGAGATCGTGGCCGCTTTTGCCCAAGGCGCCAAAAACGCAATGGCCGCCGGTTTTGACGGTGTGGAAGTGCACGGCGCCAACGGCTACCTGATAGACCAGTTCTTGCGCGACGGCTGCAACCAGCGCACCGACGCGTATGGCGGCTCGGTAGAAAACCGTGCGCGTTTCTTGTTTGAAGTGCTGACTGCGGTGAGCGATGCCATCGGCTCCGACCGCGTGGGCGTGCGCCTGTCGCCCCTGAACAGCTTCAACAGCATGATCGACAGCGACCCTGTGGGCCTGACTACCTTCTTGGCGGACAAGCTCAACAGCTTCAAGCTGGCTTACCTGCACATGATGCGTGCGGATTTCTTCGGCGTGCAAAAGGCCGACGTCATGTCGGTGGCGCGCGCGAACTACAAGGGCGTGCTGATCGGCAATATGGGCTACAGCGCGGAAGAGGCTGAGCAAGCGATCAAAGACGGGAAGCTGGATGCGGTGGCTTTCGGCAATGCCTACATTGCCAACCCGGACCTGCCGGAACGCGTGAAAGCGGGTGCGGCGTTGAACACGCCTGACAGCAGCACCTATTACACGCCCGGTGCCAAGGGCTACACCGATTACCCCACGATGTAAGGGGAACCCTGCGCTCCACCCGGCCAGCACAGCCGGGGTGGGCGCTTGGGCCGCGAAGGCTTACAGGCCTTCGTGGCGGTCTGCAGCGGCAAACAGGTCCAGGGCAAAGTCGGGGTCCGACTTCTGGATACTGGCCGCAAAAGTGCGCAACTCTTCCGCCTGCTCCAGGCGGGTCTGGCCGGCACCGGATGCGCGGCCGAAAGCGGCTTGGCTCAAAGCCACCACCAGGTTTTTACCGGCTACCCACAGCGCCTGCAAGGAAGCGCCCACAGTGGGTTGTGCGTCGCGGGGCAGAGAAATGCTGTGAAGAGTCGTGCTGGCCATGGTGGGCTCCTTTAAGTAAAAACAAGTGATGTTGCACTGCAGTATAGGGTTAACCCTAGACATAATGCAAGGGTTAACCCTAATGGTCGTTGTTTCTTAGGGTGAAACGCCTAAGCCCTGCACCTCGGGCGCTTGAGTTTTGGCCCCGCGCCGCCAGCTAACCTGCATGACCGAAGCACTCCATATCGTTTGCCCCCACTGCCACACCACCAACCGGGTGAAGGCAGACCACATGTCCAGTGCGCCCGACTGCGGCAGCTGCAAGGCCCCGCTGTTTACCGGCAAGCCGGTCGACTTGACCACAGCCTCTTTTGACAAGCATTTGCACCGCAGCCATATCCCACTGTTGGTGGACTTTTGGGCGCCGTGGTGCGGGCCTTGCCGGCAGATGGCGCCCGCCTATGCCGCTGCTACCCGCCAGCTGGAGCCGCACATCCGGGTGGCCAAAGTGGATACCGAGGCCGAGCAGGCGCTGGGCGCCCGATTCCAGATCCGCAGCATTCCCACCCTTGCGCTGTTTGTGAACGGCCGCGAAGTCGCCCGCCAACCCGGAGCCATGGGGCAGGCCGATATCCTGCGTTGGGTGCAAATGCACTTGCCGGTGAAATAGCCCGCCACGCCGGCAAGGCTGTGTATAGTGGCCGTTATGGGCTCTACACTTTTTCCCGGCGGAAGAACTTGTTGGCTGCGCATTGCAGTGAGCGCGGCTTTGACCTTGGGTACAAGCCTGAGCCACGCGATGTGCTCGCGGACCATCGTGGTGCCGGCGGCACCGACGGGCTTCAATGTCAAGGTGACTGATGAGGGAGTCTCCGGCGTCTACCCGGACTGGCTGCGCGAGGTCAGTCGCAAAGCGGGTTGCCAGCTCCAGTTTCCGGTGGTGCCGCGCGCCCGGGCGGATTCGATGACCTTTGTCTCCCACCAGGCCGACATTTTGATTCCGGCCTCCCAGAACCAAGATCGCGACCAAAAGGCGCAATTTGTACACCTCGTCAACCTCACGCCCAACCTGATCACGCTCAGCACTGCGCCCTTGCCGCCCAAAGACCTCCGCTCGCTGGTAGAGCGGTCCAAACTGCGCGGCGCCTTGGTGCGCAGCTACAGCTGGGGCGATGAATACGATGCGCTGGTACAAAAGCTGACCGACGACAACCGGGTGGACTTTGTCAATGATTTAGGCACCGTGGGCCGCATGCTGCGTGCAGGGCGGGTGGACTTCACGATATTGCCACCCACGCTGCTGCACTCGGCACTGCAAACTACAGCCGACGTGGCGCAGAGTGGCGAATTTCGTTTCAGCGCGGTCATCGGACTGCCCAAATCCCGCGTGGGGGCCTACCTTTCGCGCCAGACGCTGAGCCAGACCGATATGGATCTGTTGAGCAACGCGATGGTGAAAAGCGCGCGCGAGGGCAACTTACGCGCTGTTTTTGAAAAGTACTACCCGATAGAAGTGGTCGCCGCGGACATTGTGAACAATTAATTAATAAAAAAACTTACCCCAAGCGCCTGTGGGCTGTTGTGTGGATAAGCGTGTTCACAAGCCGCGAAATCCGCGCCAGCATTGGGTTTGACAAGCCTGCCCAAAAATAAGGCAGCGCGTAGAGCATTGTTTTTAAAGGCAAAAAGCTGTGGTATGGGGGAACCGGCTGTCCGGTCCCCACGGCGCCAGAACCCCCGATGAGGTAACCTCGCCGCCTCACTGAACGACAAACACAAGGACTTTTCCATGAAAAAACTCAACGTCACTATCAAGCTGGAAATGTCGGTACCCGATGACTGGGCACTGGTAGAAACCTCTGAAGGCACCCCGGTGCTGAGCCTGCCAAATGGCCAGTTCCTGGACATCGCCATCGAGCCTTTGTTCGCAGCAGACCCCGAAGACACCTGGAGCAGCACGGAGAGCGAAGACGAACTCAACGACATTCTCGACATGGTCGAGAGCGAAGAAGTCAGCTACGAGTTTGTGACCCACTAAGCCACGCTCCATGGCGCAACCCGACCACAGCCCATCTGCCGAACGCAACAAGCACCCGATTCTGGAAGTGCTGCAAACCCTGCTGCCTGCCAGTGGCCGGGCGCTGGAGATTGCCTCGGGCACCGGGCAGCATGTGGTGTGGTTTGCGCAGCACCTGCCGCAGTGGGCCTGGCAGCCCACCGAGGTGCACCGCGGCGCGCTCTACAACATCGAGGTGCGCGCCACCGAAGCGGATTTGACCAATATCGAAGTGGCCCAGCAGCTCGATGTCTGCCGTGAGCCGTGGTTTACCGAGGGCGCCACTTGGGCGGGACCGTATGACCTGGTTTTGTGCATCAACATGCTGCACATTGCGCCGTGGGCCGCGTGCGCAGCCCTGATGCGGGGTGCCGCCGCCTGCCTGGCGCCCGGCGGGGTGCTGGTGACCTACGGGCCTTACTTTGAGGCCGGCGTGCCGCCTACCCAGAGCAACCTCGAATTCGATGCCAGCCTGCGAGCGCATGACCCGAGTTTTGGCATACGCCAATTGGCCGATGTGGCAGCCGTTGCGGCACAAGCCGGCCTGCAGCTACAAGCCCGCCACGCCCTGCCCGCCAACAACCTGTTGCTGGTGTGGGGCCGCCCCGCGAACCCTGCGGCCTAAAGCCCGAGCGCGTTAAACACCCGGATGGCGGCGTAAGCGTCGTTGGCTGCGTAGACCAGCTGGGACTCTGTGAGCCGGGGCGCCGCCCAATTGCTGGTGGCCGCCTTTTTGCTCTTGATGAAGCGCTGCCCAAACAACACTGCCACGGCACCTTTGACCCCCATGTCTTTGCGGTAGCCGCGTTCGCGGAACACCACATTGAGCTCCAACACGCCCACCGGCTCCACCCCCAGTTTGTGAAGAATGCGCTTGCGGTCATCCCCCAGGCCAAAACCGGCCTTGGCAATACCGGGCAGCGCCATGAGCTCGGCAGCCACCGCTCGGCACTCGGGGTCGTGCAGCTGAAACACCCAGGCCCGCTCAGGCGTGGAGAGTTGCAACACATGGGGTCCGTCGGAGACTTCGCCCACTTTGAAGGTGGGTTTGGACTCGGTATCAAAGCCCCAGGCGCGGGCTTGGCGCAGATTGGCCAAGGCAGCATGGGCTTGCGCGCCCTCGTTCACAAGAGTGATGCGGTCCAGGCCCAGCCGGGTAAATTCAGGCAGCAAGGCAATGGCATCTTTGTGGGGGGTGGAGTGCTGTTCGCGGGGGTTTTGTTGCATGGGGCGTATCATCGCCCACCTGCCACTGGTTGGCCTCACAGTTTTGCCCGCAGCCCACAGAGCGGCGCGGCGCACAAGGATTTCCCCATGAAAAAGACATTCCCCCTCCACGTTGAAGGCAAGCACCCCGATCGCCTGTTGGACGCCACCAAACACGAAATCCGCAAATACATGAAGCGCGAACGCAACCGCGCGCTGCCCGTGGGCGTGGATTTTTGGGACTTTGATTGCCGCTTCGGCGCTACCGAGCAAACCGCCGTAGTAGCACACCCGGCCGAGTTGATCGGCCTGATCGACGCCGCTGCCAAAGAGGGCGGCACCCAGTTCTATATTGAAATTCTGGCCAAGCACGGGGTGCGCAAGCCGCGCGACCCGTCGGCAGGCGCCACGATTGCCAACTTTTTGGAAGAGTAAGGGCGGGGCTAGCACACTCAGCGAGCCCATTCACCGCGCGTGGGGCAAATAAAGTTGAAAAAAACTTACCCCAGTCACCTGTGGGTTGCTGTGTGGATAAGCGTGTTCACAAGCCGCGAAATCCGCGCCAGGCTTAGCTTTCAACACGACGCCTAAAAAATAGGCAGCCTGACAACCCCGTTTTTTACGGGGTTTTTTTATGCTAGAGCGTTACTGCGGCTTAGCGGTGTGGGTTTGCCCCTTGCCCGCAGACTTGGCGGCGTACATGGCGCTGTCCGCCCCCAGCATGAGAGATTTCAAATCCGACCCGTGGTGGGGGTACATGGCAAGGCCAATGCTTACACCCAAGGGCACACTCACACCGTAATACGGCTGGCACAGGGCATGCACCAAGCGCTCGGCCGTTTGCAGGGCATCTGATTGGCTCACCCCGTCGAGCAACACAATGAACTCATCCCCACCGATGCGGGCCGCGACATCGGACGCCCGGATGGTGTAGCCGATGCGCTGCGCCACGGTTTTGAGCACCTCGTCGCCAATCGAGTGACCCAGGGTGTCGTTGACCTTTTTGAAACCATCGAGGTCCATGGCCAAAAGCGCCAACTCGCCGTGGTGCCGCATGGCGCTCAAAATGCTGCGCTGCGCCAACTCGTCAAACAGCAAGCGGTTGGGCAGCTCGGTCAGTGCATCGTGCTGGGCGAAAAACTTGACCTTGCGCATGGCATCTGCCGCCTGCAGCATGGCGGTGCCCACGGCTTGGGCCTCTTGCAACTCCAGGCTGGGCGGGCTCACATCCTCCCCTCGCCCGAGTGCGAGCGCCGTGTCATTGAGCTGCTGAACCGATGACATGACCTTGGCCCCTGCCCGCCGCGCCAGCCAAAACCCCAGCCCCAAGGCCAGCACCAAGCCAAGCAGCACCTGGGCGAGCTGGGCAAACAGGTGGTCATACAGGCTGCGCTGCGGTGCTGCAGCCACCACTGTCCAGCCCCAGCGGTCTGAGGTGCTGAACCCCGTGAATACCGGCACATTGTCTTTGGTCACCGACTCCAAAAAGCCGGATGAATTGCCGTCCATAGCCTGCTGCACTCGGAGCCCGACCAGCTGGCCAATGAATTTCAAGGGGTCGCGCGAACGGCCCACGATCGTGCGGCTCCGGTCCAGCACCGCGATGAGCCAGCCGTCTGGCAGCGGGCGCTGGGCAATAAGGCGGTTGATGTAATCGGGCGTCAGGCCCATGTTCAGGCTGTAAACGACCTTGTCATTGACCACGACCGGCACCCCGACCGCCATGATGTGCGCTTGGGTCGTTACGCCCTTGAAAAGATCGGTGAGCACCGTCTCGCGCTGGGCAAACACCTGCTGGAGCTGAGCGGGTGTGCCAGCTTTGGGCAAGGCTGCACCAAAGGGGAACAAGGTGTTGAGCACTTGCAGGCCTTTGGCGTCCGTCAACACATAGTTGAGCGCCATGTCAGGTGCCAAGACGTTGTTGGTAGCGTGCTGATGAAAGGCCTTGAGATCGCCACGCGCCAACTCAGGGGCTGTAGCCATGACCTTGAGGCCGGACTCGATGGCAGCGAGCTCCCGCTCGATCTCTGCCTGAATCGCACGCGCTAAGAGCACAGTCTGTTGCTCAAAGCCCTCCCGTTGCAATCGGTAGTTGCTGTAAGCCAGCCAAGCGCAAATCAGCACCGTAGGCAGCACACTGAAGATGACCAGCATCCGCAGCGCGCGCCGCAATGACACACTGCGCCGCACACGTATCCGGTTTGGCATGTGATGGCCGTCCCGCGTTGTAGTTAATCGTTTTCCTCTGTCTGCACTATGGCAGAGGATGCTTATCGGAACAACTACCAAGAAAAAAACTTACCCCATTCCCGTGTGGGCCACGCTGTGGATAACCCTAGGCACAAGCCGCCAAATCCGCGCCAGCATTGGGCTGCAACACGATGCCTATTTTTTAGGCAATTTCAAATTTCGCGAATAAGAAAAACGGCGTTTTGTCAATGAGGGAAAGTTTTGTGTTAGCACTTGCGGTGAATCGGTGTAGACGTGAAAAGCGACGCCCCGTAGGCCCGAATTACCCCTCAAAACTGTGCGCCACTCTGTGGATAACTTTGTTTACAACCGACAAAACCCGCACAAACAGGGGCTTTGGCACCGTTGCCTGTAAAGTAGTCACTGCGGGAACCAATGCCGCTTTTCACGACTCTACCCGCGCTAAAACTTTTACACGCTGCAACAACATGACCATCAAGTCCCCCTCGTCTTCCGCCCTCGCTTCGCCCACACCGCCCCAGCGCAGCCGCCTGCACCTGCTGGCACTGCCCGCCTTGCTGGGCTTGGGCGGTCTGGCCGGTTGCGGCGACAAGAAAGACGAGACGGCAGCGCCCGCTGCCAAATCCACGGCGCTGAGCCCTGCACAGGCCTACGACAAGATTGCAGCCGAGGGCAAAGGCTTCACCGTGGGCGCACTCATGGCGGCCAACCCCGCTTATGTGCTGTTTGACCCCCAGTGCCCGCATTGCGGCCATTTGTGGACAGCGTCGCAGGCGTTGCTGCCCAAGGCCAAGTTTGTCTGGATCCCGGTGTCGTTTATCAACGGCAAAAGCGCTCCGCAGGGCGCTGCAATATTGACCGCCGCCAACCCCGCCGAGTTCATGGCCGCGCACGAGGCCTCGCTGCTCGCCGGCAGTGGTGGTACCCCGTTGCCCGCGTCAGTACCGCCGGAGGTGGAAGCCATCATCAAGGCCAACACGGTGCTGTTCAATGACCTGGCTGCCGAATCGGTGCCCTACATGGTGGCCAAGAATGTCAAAACCGGCCAAGTGGTGGCCAATGCGGGTGCCATGCAAACGGCAGCATTGGCTGAGTTTTTGGGTGTGAACTAAGCGCTACAGCACCGCGTAGCGGCCCGGGCGGTGGTTGACCGCGATGAACAGGTTCATGACCACCGCCGCCAACACCGAATAGGCGACCCGCACCGGGTCGACCACAGTGAGTGCCAGTAGCACGATGGTGCAGTCCATGCCCATCTGCACCATGCCAGCGCGCCAGCCCCGTGAACGTTGCAGGTACAACGACACAATGGTAGCGCCCCCCAAACTGGCCCGGTGCCGCGCCAGAAACAAGCACCCCGAGCCCAGCAGCAGCCCGCCCAACACCGCGGCATAGGCCGGGTGCAGCCGCTCGATGGCAAACAAGCGCGGCGACCATTCAGCCATGGCAGACAAAAAGCTGATGGCCACAAAGGTTTTGATGGTGAACTCGCGGCCCATGCGCTGCCAGGCAAACCAGTAAAACGGCAGGTTGATCAAAAAGAACAGCTTGCCCAGGCTGACACCGGTCGCGTAGTGCAGCACAAATGCCGCACCCGCAGTGCCGCCGGTCAGCAACCCCGCCTGGCCGAACAAAATCAGCGCAAGGCTCACGAACAAGGTGCCGGTAAAGATGGCCTGAGCATCCTCAAACCAGGTGTGCTGCTGCACCGCCCCCTGCAATGCGGAGGGCAGCTCAACCGGCCCGCGCAGGGGCTTTTCTGGGGGGTTGGGGGGTATGGAGGTCGACATAAGCCTTACGGAGCAAGCATTGTGCCGTGCCTGCCCATGGTATGTTGACACGCTGCTTACCGGGCCACCCGCTCACCAGCTGGAAGGGTCCACCTTGAAGTAACCCTGCAACTCGCGATAGAGCGCAGCGTCGTAGCTGCGCAAGGCCGCACCTTGCTCAAAAAAAGCTTCGGTGGCGACCGAGAAAAACTCCGCCGGGTCTTGCGCGCCATAGTGGTCCAGCAGCACTTGCTCGTGCATGAAGGCCTCGCCTTGCAGGCGCTCGTAGGCGGCAGTAAACACCGCCTTCCAGCGGGCGGGATGGTGATCCGCATCACCGGGCAGTGGCATTGGTGCGCCGATCGCCTGGCCGTTTTCCTGGTCCAGCTGATGGGCGAATTCATGGATCACGACGTTGCGGCCATCGTGCGCATCGGCAGCGCCTTGGAGCACGTCTTGCCACGACAGGATGACCTGCCCTTCCGACCAGCTTTCGCCCGCCAAAGAGCGTTGCTCGGCGTGGTGCACACCCGCCGCATCGGTGTGCTTGCGCTGCACGACAAAGGCAGCGGGGTACAGCAGTATCTGGCGCACTCCGGCAAAGTAGTCCGCCGGCAGCCCGCGGGTGCGGTTGAGCAGCAGCAGGCAGGCATTGGCGGCGACCACGACCCGCATTTCTTCAGTCACCTGCAAACCATCGCAACCGATAAAGGTTTTTTCGGCCACAAAAACCTGGATGTGCTTTTTGAGCTGCAGCTGCAGGTCTGCCGGCAAACGGGCAAACATGGGAACGCGCTTGCGCAGGTGTTTGCGCCACCCGGGCGGGAACGGTTGCTGTTGCAGTCGCTCGCGCCGCCAGCGCATCCAACGCGGATACCCCAGCAGCCCGATCAGCAGCAACAACGCTGCAAGGCAAAAAATCAAAAAGGCCACAAGCTCTCCGTCAGCAGCGTTGCACTGGCTGGTTAACTGGAGCCCCTGCGGCCTTTTTCAAGCACGCCCGTCCATGCGGGGGTGCCGTGGGGTCAGGGTTAGCGCGCTACCAGTACCGGCACCGGACTCTGGGCGACCACTTTGGCCGCCACACTGCCAAGCACCAGGCGTTCAATACCCGAGCGCCCGTTGGAGCCGATCACGATCAGGTCGACGCCCAGCGTCTCTGCCGTTTGCACGATACCGCTCACGGCGGTGACATCTTCCACTAAGCGGACATCGAGCGCCACCACAGACCCCTCACGGCACAGGGCATCCACATGCGCATGGGCTTGGGCGGCGAGCTGCTGGCCGGCCGCCGCATAGGCTTGCAGGCCAGCCGGATTGAGCTCGCCAATACCGATATAGGGGTACGGGTCCGCCACATACAAAGCGGTGAGCTTGGCGCCGTGGGTGCGGGCCAAATCCACCGCCAAGCGGGACGCATGCTCTGAAGACGCAGAGCCGTCGGTTGCCAAAAGAATGTGTTTGAACATGGGAGCCTCCTGTGAATCGATGCCCTTACTGTGCGGGAAGGCGGCGCGGCCGGTCTTGATCTGCGTCACACAGAGGCGCTGGCCCGGCTTACATGGTCTGTCACATGGGCGCGCTACACTGTTCTTCAAATACAAGGAGCGTAGAAATGCTGCGACTCTTCAAAGCACTAGCCGTCGTTGGCATATCACTCACCGTGTGGCTGCAGCCTGCAGCTGGGGCAACATCGCCCATGCAATACACCTATCCGCCCCCCGAGAGCGGCTCGGATGTGCGCATGCAGTTTTACTGGGATGTATTGCAGCTCGCCCTGGAAGAAACACGCCCCAAGTGGGGACCGTTCCAGATGCAGCCAGCCCCCAAAGTGATGACGCCTGCGCGCGCGGAAATGCAGCTGAGCAACAGCCAAGATATTTCCGTTATGGCGCGCACCACCAGCCAGGAACGTGAGCGCAAGCTCTTGCCCATCCGCTTGCCCCTGGACAAGGGCCTGACAGGCTACCGCCTGTTTTTGATCAAGGAAGTCAATCAACCCGCCTTCAGCGGCATTCGCAGCACCAGCGAGTTGCGGCAGTTCACCATCGGGCAGGCTGCGAACTGGATCGATGTGGACATCCTGCGCAACGCCGGCCTGGAGGTGGTTACCGCCCCGACCTATGAGAGCCTGTTCCCCATGCTGAGCGCGGGGCGGTATGACCTGTTCTCGCGCGGAGTGAACGAAATCAGCGCGGAGCTGGCTTCCAACATCGGCAGCTATCCCGACCTCGCGGTGGAAAGAAAACTGCTGCTCTACTACCCCCTGCCCCGCTACTTTTTCTTCGCCCGCTCGCCTGAAGGTGAAAAGCTGGCCCAGCGGGTCGAGGAAGGCTTGAAGCTGTTGATGCGCAATGGCAAGTTCCAAAAGCGCTATCTGGTCTTCAAGAAAAGCATCCTCGCGGACCTGAGTCTCTCAGGCCGGCGGGTGATCCGCATCTCCAACCCCACGCTCTCGCCCGAAACGCCTTTGGCAGACAAAGAGTTGTGGGACACCCTGGAGACCGAGCTCCGCTGAGCCCGGCCACAGCCACCACCGCCTAAAACAATGACAAGTTTTCTGGCGGAGGGGTCTGGGGTTTGGCGTTGCGCGCAGCCGTAGGCGCCGCACGCGGCACCGGGGCCGGCTCAGCATGCATTTGCTCAGCGGGAAAACGCGTCATGAACGCCATCGCCTGCTGCGGGCTGGCATGCAGCCAATCGGCGTAATGCGCAGCGGGTACGATCACCGGCATGCGCTTTTCATCCCCGGGGCGGTGCATCCGCCCCATCACCGGGTGGCCATCGGCATTGACTGTGAGCAAGGTAAAGCTGTCGGCCTGCTCGCCACTGGCTTTGTCGGTCCAACGCTCCCACAGGCCGGCTACCGCAAACGGCTCTTGGTCGTGCATGGCAATCCGCCAGCGGGTTGCCCGGCCGCCTTGGGTGGCCGCATCCTCCCAGCAGGGTTCAAAAAAGCATTCCATCGGCACCAGCGCCCACTGGCGGGCCGCCCAGGCATGGCGAAAACTGGGCTTGATAGCCACCGTCTCGCTGCGGGCGTTGTAAGTGCCGCGGGCCAACTCACGGGCGTGGCGGGCATCTTTGCTCCAGGGCGGCACCATCCCGAACTGCGCCAGCTGCACCGCGGCCCCACCGGAGCTGCGCACCACCACTGGGGCGTTATAGCCCGGGTAGGTTTCTGCCGGCCAGCCGGGTGCGGCCGGGGCCACTGTGCCCAGGCGCTTGTCTAAAAAGTCAGTCCGGGCCGAGGGAATGAAGTTGGTGCACATCAGGCGAATGCTATAAAAATCATAGCTACTAGCGCAGGTATATCGTGCGCTACATGCTTATTTGACTCTTATTCGGCCTCAGGCTCTGGTGCAGCACCTTGGCCGGCAGCGGCCTCCCGCTCGTCGCTATGGCGGGGCTGCGCCGGGCGCTTGACCTTCTTGAGGCGGATAAGACGGGCCATTTCGATGGCGTCCTTCTTCATCTGGCGCTCGGCGTCGATCTGCTTGCCCTCGGCCAGCCACTGGGCAAATTGCTCCGGCGTCTCCAGGGTGATACGGCCTAGCACCGCGCTGCGGAAGTCGTGGATCACGATCTCGGCGGCTTTGTTGAGGTTGATGCGCCCGCCCGACTGCAAAGCACCACGCTTGCGCCCAATGGCGTCCAGCAACTGCTCGTCGGTTTGCCCGGCCACACCAGTGAGCTTGTAGCGCGCCTCCAGTGTGGCGGGATAGTGCTGGCGAAGGTAGTCCAGCAGCTCGAGGGCCACTTCTTCTTCATCGAATGCGTTTTTGCCGATGGCGCCGCTGGCCGCGAGGTTGTAGCCGCTCTTGGCCACGATGATGCGGGGCCACAGCACACCCGGCGTGTCATAGAGGTAAAAGTCGTCCGCAATCGTGATGCGCTGCTCGATCTTGGTGACGCCGGCCTCGTCGCCAGTTTTGGCGGCGCGCTTGCCCTTAAGAGTGTTGATCAGCGTGGACTTGCCCACGTTGGGAATGCCGCAAATCAGCACTCGCATCGGCTTGGCCATGCCGCCCCGATTAGGGGCCAGCTCGTGGCAGGCAGCCACCAGCGCTTTGGCGGGGGTGGTCATGCTCGCATCGAGCGGGAGGGCGCGCACGCCAGGCATGGCGTTGTAATGCGCCAGCCAGAGTGCGGTGCGCTCGGGGTCGGCCAGGTCTTGTTTGTTGAGCACTTTGAGCGCGGGCTTGCCTGCGGTGAGCTCGGCGAGCATGGGGTTGGCGCTGGAGCCGGGCAAGCGGGAGTCCAGCAGTTCAATCACCACATCGATCTCTTTGATGCGCTCTTGAATCGCCTTGCGGGTCAGGTGCATATGCCCCGGGAACCACTGAATTGCCATGCCGTGTGTCTTTCTGCCTGTCGCTAAACCCTGCATTGTCCCGTATGTGGCCGCCGCGCGCCGCTTAGACAGCCGCCCCTAGGAAACAGACGGTATTTAAGGTGCCTTCACTAGGGGGGATCTTGAGAATCCAAGTATTCCCTCACGATTTCACTTTGCAGGAGCTGCACATGCGCACGACCACCCTTACCCTCGCCACCAACGACCTGATCACCACCTACGGCAACACCGCCAAAAACGTGATCAATGCCTACCGCGTCGGCAATGCCCGCGCCGCCAGCTACGTTGAAAAAACCTGGTCTGCCTCTGTGCAAAAAGCCGGCAAACGCATCAGCGGCGAAGTTCGCCGCAACGCCCTCAACGCCCAGAAAAAGCTCACCGGCTACTACGTGCAAGGCGTGACGTTTACTACTGACGGTGCAGACGCTGCCGTAGACAAAGCCGTCGAGCTGGCCGGCAAGAGCCTGGAACAAGTGGCAGTGAACGCCACCCGTTTTGAACAAACCACCGGCCTGAGCACACTGGGCACCGTCGCCAACGCCGCAGTGCCTGCTGTGGTGGCTGCGAACAAAGTGGCCGCCAAGCTGGAAGCCAAGAGCAGCGACCTGGCGATCCGCCTGGCAGGCTCAAAAGTCAAAGCCAAGGCTGCAGGCGCCAAGCGTGTGGTGAAAAAGGCAGTGCGCAAGGCCGCTCCCCGCGTGCGCAAAGCCGCCGCTGCTATGGAAGCAGCAGTCGCGGTTTAAGCCGCTGCTGTGCTGCGGCGCCCTGCCAACAAGCGGTGGGGTGCCAAAAACTCTTTGAGGTAGACATCAAACGGCATGGTGTCTGCCGCCTCGATGGCGCGCTGGTCGCTCCACGACACCGCGGACTCTTGCTCAAAGAGGGCCTGCTGCGCAGCAGGCAAGGCCTGCGCCAGCATGGCATCCCGTGTGCGGTTGCTCTGCGCCAACACGAAGGCCGCGAACGAACCCCCATGGTCTTTTTGCATTGCCTGCAGTACCCGGGCGGATGGCAAGGTATCCGGCTGATCCAACCCTACTGTGGCCGCTTGCAATGCAGCGGTGTACAGCGTGTTGCCATGGGCCGCATCCAGCGCCTGTGCAAAAGGCTGCATCTGGGCCAAGAGATCGCGCCCCCAATCGACCAGCGTCACCGGCTGTCCGTCGCGCTGCAATAGCAAACCGGGTTGGCGGCCTCGCTCAGCGACGTCTTGTTGGTTGCGCGCCAGCGCTGTGATCTCGGCAGGCGAATCGTCCGGGCTGGTGGTGCCCAGACTGTGCAGCAAAAACACATCAATAAAGCGCATGGTGCTGCTGTTGATACCCACCAGCTCAAAGGGATCGAGGTCCATCAGCCGCACTTCCACATATTCGACACCGCGCTCGCGCAGCGCGTGCAGCGGCCGCTCGCCAGGGAAAGTGACCCGCTTGGGGCGGATGGTGCCGTAAAACTCGTTCTCGATTTGCAGCAGGCTGGTCCCGAGCTGGCGGTAGGCCCCGTCAGGGCCTTGCACGCCAATGGCCTCGTAGGCCGGGTAAGCCTGGGTCAACGCGCCTTGCAATGAGTGGCCGTAGCCCTCCAGGCTGTTGTAGCTCACCGCGAGCGACGATTGCGCGTCGCTCTGGTACCCCAGCCGCCCCATGCGCAGCGAAGTGGCATAGGGCAAATACATGGTGCCTTCGCTCAAGGGCTGCAGCTGGTGCTGGCGGCCGGCCACGAAGGTAGAACACACCGCAGGCGAGGCGCCAAACAAATACAACAACAAAAACGCATGGCGCCGGAAATTGCGGATCAACCCGAAATACGCTTCGCTGGACACATCCGGCATCGACCAGTTGTAGTGAATGCCCGAGATGGTTTGCATGCGCCGGCCATAGCGGTTACCCAAGCCCATGCGGTACACGGTTTTGGAGCGACCCACATTCGAGGTGCCATATTGGCCTAGCGGAATCGCATCGTCATCCGGCAAACAACACGGCATGCTCGACACCCACAGCCGCTCTTCGCCCATGCTCTGCAGGGTAAAGCGCTGCACATCGGTGAGCTCTTGCAGGCAGTCTTCAGGCTGGGCGTGTACACCGGTAATGAGCTCGACCTGCGACTCACTGAAGTCGGTCGTGATGTGCGGATGCGTCAGGGCAGAGCCCATGGCCGAGGGGTGCGGCGTCATCGCCAGACTGCCGCTGGGGAGTGCGCGCAGGCTTTCTTTTTCCAGCCCGCGTCGGATCCCGCGGAGCCGTTCGGGAGTCAGGGCGCTGAAGGCCTCTTGTGTGTTATCCATGACCAAAGGCCCTTCAGAAATCAAACGGGGGGCAAAGGTACCACAGGCGCATGAAACGTGCAGAGCAGCGGTTTCCCCCGGGTGTTACGGCCCAGATAACGTTGTTTCCCGCCATTTCAAGGCTTTGCGCTTTGGCACAAACATGAATAATGGCGCCATGGGTGTCACCGAAATCATCATCTGGTCATGCTTGCTCGGGGGCCTGCTGACCCTGAGCTGCGGGGCCGTGGGTGAAATTTTGAGCGACAACAACCCGGGCGCTTGGCGCGCCTTGTCTTATGTGCTCGTGCTCGGTGGCTCCGGCGTAGTCGGCAGCGGGCTGCCCTTGGCCTTGTTCCCCGACCTCTCCCCCCAGACACTGCAAACGGTGCAGAGCATCATTGCCCCCCTCAGCGGTGCGCTGGTGCTGTGGTACCTCGGCGTCTGGCTTGGCGTGGCGCTGGTCGACCGGATGCTGTACGTCACTATCAACTGGGGCGCTGCTGCCATGGTGGGTGTGGCCGCCTTGCAATCGCTTATTGGCCTGGGGTTTATCAGCACCGGCAGCCTCAACCCCCTGTGGATTTCTGCGGTGGTGAGCACCACCGGTGTCTTGTTTGCACTGCATGCCAGTGTGCGGGCCTACCGGCTGGGCGACGACCTGGCCCGCTGGATGGCGGTGGCTTGCGGCTTTCTGGCAGTGATGGTGGTCGGCCTCTACACCTGCGCGCTGTGGCCTACGGCGATTCCGGTCGGTGGCAAAGCCGTGATTGCACTGTGCGCGCTGGTGCACTTCTTGATGGGCATCCGCTTGTCCATGCGGCGCAACCAAGCCAACAGCCGGCTTAAGCGGCGTGCCAGCGACACCGTGGGTTTTGACCGGGCCACAGGCCTGCCCACCGGCTCGGTGTTGCTCACTAAGGTAGACGATGCCCTGTGGCGGGCTGAGCGCGCGGGCGTGGGCTGTGCGGTGGTGGCGCTGCATTTGCGGAATTTGTATTCCATGAGCGAGTCGGCCGGACACGCCATTGACCAGCAGATACTGACCGCCGTGGCAGCCCGCGTGCGCAGGGCGGTGGGCTTCCGCTATGTGGTGGGCCTGTACCACCCGCGCTGCTTTGTGATGGTGATTACCCATGCCAACCGGCCCCAAGAGGTAGACCGCATGATGTTCAGGCTCAAGGCACTGGTGTCAAGCCGCCTGCTCCTGAGCGATCCGCAAGCGGGCGGGCACCACTTTCAGCCGGTGTTTGGCTTGGGCGTTTCGCACTGGGTGCCTGGCAGCTCGTCCGCACAGCAAGTGCTCGACGACACCGAGCAGCGCGCCTTGGCCCAGGTGCAATCGGAGTCGCCGCGCGAGGCCGCGTCCACCGCCTCTGCAACCCTGACCGCCGCCAGCCCGCTGAGCTAATGCCCGCGGACCGGCCGGCTGTTAACCGGCCAGGTGAGACAGAGCGCGGGTCACCTCTTGGCTGCCTTGCGCAGCGCCACTCTCCGGCACCATGTCGCCCGCGCGGGCCAGCACTTGGCGCAGGTTAGCGGCCAGTGTTTCAGGCGCTTGCGCATCCAGCCCGATCCACGCGCCTTGCGTGAGGGTGATGTGTGCAGCTTCCACACTGCCGGCACCGGCGCACAGCGTGGTGCGGGTGGGCGCGTCTTCGGACACCAGTACCAGCATGGCGGGCACCACCGCTTCGGGCTTGAGGGCGGCCAGCACTTGCGGCGGCATCAGGCCTTCGGTCATGCGGGTGGCAGCCGTGGGCGCCAGGCTGTTGACGTGGATGTTGTTTTTGGCGCCTTCCAGCGCCAGCGTTTGCATCAGGCCCACCAGCGCCAACTTGGCCGCGCCATAGTTACTTTGGCCGAAGTTGCCATACAGGCCGGAGCTGGAGGTCGTCATGAGAATGCGGCCGTACTTTTGCTCGGTCATGTGCGGCCACACGGCCTTGCAGCAATGCACTGCGCCCATCAGGTGCACATCCACCACGGTGCGGAAGTCGGCAATCTCCATCTTGGCAAAGCTCTTGTCGCGCAGGATGCCGGCGTTGTTCACCAGAATATCCACCCGGCCCCAAGCGTCTATGGCCTGCTGCACCATGGCCTGCACGGCCTCGAAGTCTGTGACCGATGCGCCGTTAGCGATTGCCTCACCACCCGCCGCGCGGATCTCGGCCACGACCGACTCAGCCGCGGAGAGCGAGCCACCGGAGCCATCGCGCGCGCCGCCCAGGTCGTTCACCACCACTTTGGCGCCGCGTGCGGCCAGGGCCAGCGCATGTTGGCGACCCAAGCCGCCGCCTGCGCCCGTTACGATGGCCACGCGGCCTGTGAAATCTAATGCCATGCTGTGTCTCCTCAAATGGTTGGATCAGGCTAAGGGCAAGTCCGTAGGCCCGTAGTCAGCTGCTGGTACTTTAATTCAAGCAGTTGCTCACTAAAAAACAAAAGAGAAAAGACAGTCCCATGCAAGACATGCTCGAACCCACCTCCGGCGCTGCGCGCGACGCATCCACTGTGGTGCTGCTGCGCGACACGCCCGCTGGCCTTGAAGTTTTTTTGATGAAGCGCAGTGGCCTCTCAGACACCTTTGGCGAGGCCTATGTGTTCCCCGGCGGCAAGCTGGACGCGCACGACAGCAGCCCCGCCGCCCTCGCCGCCCTGAATGAACCGGCCACCGCACTGGCCCACCGCCTAGGCGAACCCGAGTTGCACCACGACACTGCCGCCGCCCTGTATGTGGCCGCCCTGCGCGAGTTGTTTGAAGAAGCCGGCGTGCTCTTGAGCGCAGCCGCCCACCGGCCTGCCGGCGTGTCGCCCGCCGATTGGCAGGCATGGCTGGCCGCACCCGCTGCCAGCCTGGATGCCACCGCCCTGGTGCCCTGGAGCCGCTGGATCACCCCCCGCATGGCGGCCCTTAGCAAAAAGCGCTTCGACACCCGCTTCTTTTTGGCCATGGCACCCGGCGACCAGATCGCCAGCCACGACAACCACGAGACCACCGCCAGCATTTGGCTGAAGCCTGTAGAGGCCCTGCAACGCTACTACCGCCAGGAGATTGAAATGGCGCCGCCCCAGATCATGAGCCTGGGGCACTTGGCCCGCTACGCCACCGCAGCCGAAGCCATCCGGGCGGCACAGGCGCAGCTGCCCCCCTGCGTGCTGCCTGAGAATTTTGAAGAAAACGGCACCACCGTGCTGAGCTACCCCGGCGACCCGCGCCACTCGGTGCCCGCGCGCGCCCTCCCCGGCCCTACCCGTATGCTGGTGCGCAACAAGCGCTTTGTGCCCGAGGGCCCACTGGAGAGTTTGTGGCAATAAGTACAGCGCTATCTGCTATTAAATAAATAGCTACCCGCGCATATTCCGTCTGGGCTAAAGGCCGATTTGACTCTTAAACCGGGATAGACCGGCGTATCCACGCATCCACATCGCTGGGCTTGACCAGCGTGCGCATTTCGTCAAACGCGACCTGCGCTTCGGGGTAGTGGCGGCGCAGCAGGTTGAGCCACTGCTTCACACGACCGGCCTGCTGCTTTTGCTCTAGGCGGGTGCTGGCCACTTGCCAGAAGGCGTGCATGAGCGGGCCCAAGTCTTGCCACGTCCAGTCGTCCCCCGGCTGAGCAATGCTGTCAGGCGCGGTGCCCATGGCCGCCAAAATACTGCGGGCCAGCGCAGGGCGGGCCACGATGCCGCGGCCCAGCATCAGCGTGTGGCAGCCGCTTTGCGCCACCGCGGCTTGGGCGTCTTGCACGTTCCAGATTTCGCCATTCACTACCACCGGCACCTGTACCGCACCCCGCACATCGGCCACGCGGTCCCAGTAGGCGGGCGGGCGGTAGCCCTGGGCTTTAGTGCGGGCGTGCACCACGATTTCGGCAGCGCCCCCAGCCTCCAGCGCTCGGGCGCAGTCCAGGGCCAAGCTGTCGTCGTTGTAGCCCAGCCGCATCTTGGCCGTCACCGGAATATGGGCCGGCACCGCCGCACGCACGGCGGCCACGATGGTGTGAAGAATCTCGGGGTCTTGCAGCAGCGTGGCGCCACCGCCATGGCGGTTGACCACCTTGGCCGGGCAGCCGAAGTTCAGGTCAATGCCGGGCGAACCCATCTCGGCCAGGCGTGCTGCGTTCTCGGCCATGCAGGGCGCGTCTGAGCCCAGCAGCTGCGGCCACACCGGCACACCTGCAAATGTGCGCGCACCGAACTCCAGCTCGGGCACGGTGCGAAGGAGCGCCTTCTCAGACATCAGCGAGTGCGTGATGCGAATGAACTCCGACACGCACTTCTCCACCCCGCCCACACGGGTCAGGATGTCGCGCAACACAAAGTCGAGAAGCCCCTCCATGGGGGCGAGGTAGATACGTACGGGCACGGGAATAGGGAGATGCGGCTCTGGGGGAATCAGGGGCGCATTGTCACCGCATTCCAATTTCGGGCCTACGCGTGGCGCTAGTCGCCATTGGCGGGCACAGCGCCGTCAATCAGATTCCAATGCGCGATCACGCCCTTGCCGCAGGCCAGCTGGGTGACCTGCCCCGTGCGCTCTTGGATGACACGGACACCTACCGCGCTAGGCGGCTTGGCGCCCTGCTCGTATTCGTCAAACAGCTCATAGGTGAAATCGCCCGAGGTGAACCGCAGTTGCGTGCGGTCCGTCTGGGCGCGAAAGTAATGCGAGTGCACAAACTTGGCGGGCGAGCCCGATTTGTCTTTGGGAAATTCCAGCTCCACAGCCACCAGCTTGCCAAAGCGGTAGACCAGATAGCCCTTGCTTGGGCTGGCCAGCAACCGCGGCGACGCACACACCGACACCACCTTGGCCGTGCGCTGCAGTGGGCAGCTGAACACCACCTCTTCGGCGGATGTGCAATGGGTGGGTGCTGCGGTGCTGAGGGCCGGCAGCAGCAGTACCAATGCGCCCGCAAAATGTCGAGTCATGAACGTTGGATGCCACCGTCAAGCAACACACGTCGCGAAGCGGCAACCTGATGCTGCTTGTCCGTGTGGGTCGAAATGTTAGACATGCGAAGAAACGCTATCGAAGAAGCCCAGACAGGAGGTTGTAGCACCCCGCTCCCAAGGGAACCCGTAAGCCCGAATCAGTTGGACCTTTGCCTTCCATTCTCCGACTGCGACCACCTTGCCCTGATATGCAGCGTGGACGTTGATATCGGACTTTCTGTCAACGCAAGCCAAAACTAGTAACTCTTCACCTACCGTCATCTCTCCGACCTGTTTAGGTGCATTGCCGATACTCCCGGCCAGCGTTTCTGGGTCAAACAGCGGTACTTCCTCAAGGGCTCGAACCTTAATTACTTCTGCCGCGTTCAGCCACGCGCCTGCTAAGACTGCTAAGGCGAGGGCGCTGCAGACTGACAGGAAAAGTCTGGATGTATACATTCGCACGTCTAACGTTTGAGCTGAGGGGCCGGAACCGGGATGGCGCTTGGCCCGCGAAGCGGATGATGACAGCGAGCGCTTCGCGGGCCAAGAGCCATGCCGGTGGAGGTCCCGCTCCAGCGAAGGGTTAGGCCTCGCTCGCTGGGTGAGGAACTGGCTCGCAGAGATTTCGGCTCACCGCTTGTAGCGAGTGACTGCCGGCGCCTCCGCTCTTTGCACCCAGTTGCGGTGCGCCCATGGCTGCCACCCAAGTTGCACGCTCAATGAGTACCGGTGATTCTGAGTAGCAGGCCTATGCATGCGCCTGCGACAGCTGCTGCGCTACAGAAAAATGCGCTACGAACCTTGGTGCGACGGGCTTTGACTAACGGATTGAACTTGCCTAGCAGTACACCGGGTCCTTTCGAGAATGCACGATTCTCTGCGACCACGAACCACGATAGAGCGATACAAACTGCGAAGAGTCCGAGGATGACGTGCGGCACGTACTCTGCTGTGACGACACCCGCAAGCAATGCGCCAGCGATCGCGCTAAGCAAAGGTAGAAGAACGTACATGGGTCGGAGTCGCGAGGCCTAACGTTGGCCGTGAGTGGACCACAACGGCGCACTCTGTTGTGAAGAACAGCAGGAGCGCGTCCCGCCGTTGTGGGTCCAATCGACGAACCTGTTAGACGTCATTGGCACTGACCTCCATCTCCGAAGGGCTGAGGCAAAGCGAGTGTGAAGAAGCTTCGTCGTCCGATTCATGCCACCACTTCTCCACCCAGGCACCGCCCCACTCGTCTACTTCATACACCTCAAAAATTTCACCGACCATTGATAGGACTCGTTCGCGCTCCGGTGTTTCAAGGTGATCCAGAATCGACGAAGAAATACACACCACACGCACGCGAGTCCCTGTTGCAACAGGAAAGCCGTTGCAATCGGTAGTCGAGTATGAAGATTCCGCGTTCATGAGGTCTAACGTCGGCCGTGAGTGGACCGCAACGGCGCACTCAGTTGTAAAGAACGGCAGGAGCGCGTCCCGCCGTTGTGGGTCCAATCGACGAACCTGTTAGACATTGCCATCGCTCTTAGCCCGCCATCTGTGAACCGCAATTGGCAGGACCCCAAGCAGGCCGACAGTGGAAACAACGGCCACCAAAAATGCAACGACTGCCTCGGCCGCAGTTTGCCACCCGTCAATGAAATCTCCGTTTTGGAGCTTGTATTCACTCGCGAACGCGAATACGGCGTATGCGCAGAAAGCGCCCAGAAGACATCCAACCACTAGTGGGCCAATCAGTGTTTGTTTTTCTGCGGGCGAGAGCGTCATTGCACTGTCTAACGCCCAAGGTAAGCGGCGCCGGAGCACCGCAGGTGCGTAGGGCACCAACACAGGCCATGAAAATGCCGAAGGCATGGCCTGTGTTGGCGTCCGCTTGACCGCCCAGTTAGGCAGCACGGGCTTCGCATTTTTTTGGGCTCATGCAACGAGTGTTCCTTCCTCGTAGTGCTCATGGCGCTGCCTGGAGCTAGTGAATGACTGAATAAATTTGGCTTGGCTGTGTTCCGGTTTCTTGGGGAGGAAGAACTGATTGGTAATAGCCCAGTCGAGCGTTCCCGTGTCCACCGGGTACTCAGTTAGTACTCCGGAAAGTTTGTGCTGAGCGATCCAGTTGGTAGCTTGCTCTCTGTGAGCGAAGACGCCGGATGGGAATGCTGCTTTGTGCCCGTTAAAGATCCAAACCGTGGAAGTGCTCATGGTGTGTTTGGGGTGGCCTAACGTGTTATGGACGTCAAACAGGTCTTATGAACAACTTTGCAACCCAACATGACCGCCTCCCAGCTCTTTGTTTAAGTGCTTGATTTATAACTGACTTCAAGACCTAGGCAGCGAATGCCCACCAACGAAAATGCCGACAGACCCTGCAAGCTTGCTTATGAACAATGGACTTTGCTGTTGAACAAGTTTCGGCTAATGCTCTACAAGGCTTGATTTTATTGGCGTAGAAATCAATACTGTTTATATGAACAGTATTAAAAGTCCGGCAAAGACGTCACCGCAGCATCATCCGCCCCTGCGCGCTACCCGCCTGCTTGACCAAGTGCGTGAGCGACTGCGCTACATGCACTACAGCCTGCGCACCGAGCAAACCTATGTCTACTGGATACGCTGGTTTATCCGCTACAGCGGTCTTCGCCATCCCAAAGACATGGGGCGCCCAGAAGTTGAGGCGTTTCTGACCATGCTGGCAACGGAGCGCAAGGTCGCTGCATCTACCCATCGGCAGGCACTTAGCGCCTTGCTCTATTTGTACAGAGAAGTTCTGGCACAGGAGCTGCCATGGCTACAGGAAATAGGCAGGCCGACGACGGCGAAACGGATTCCAAGTGTCTTGACGCGAGAAGAAGTTCAGCGAATGTTGGCGCTGACACCTTCCGTTGAGGGGCTGCTGGCTCGCTTGATGTATGGCACAGGGATGCGCCTCATGGAAGGACTTAGCCTTCGCGTCAAAGATCTGGACTTTGATCGCCATGTACTCATCGTGCGCGATGGCAAGGGCAGTAAAGACCGGGTAGTCATGTTGCCCCGCTCACTGGAGCAGCCGCTACGCGAACAACTTGCTGTGTCACAGGCGTTGTGGAGTGCAGACCGTGCCGCACAGCGCCCTGGCGTGTACCTTCCGCACGCACTGGAGCGCAAGTACCCGCGTGCCGGGCAGTCTTGGGCATGGCATTGGGTGTTTCCCTCTCCCACCCTGGCAATAGACCCGCGCTCTGGCGTGGAACGAAGGCACCACCTTTACGAGCAGCGCCTGCAGCGAGCGCTCAAGCAAGCGGTTGTGCGGGCCGGTATACACAAACCCGTATCTGTGCACACCCTACGCCACTCCTTTGCCACGCACCTTCTACAAGCAGGCACCGACATTCGCACGGTACAAGAGCTGCTAGGCCACAGCGATGTGTCCACCACCATGATTTACACCCACGTGCTCAAGGTGGCGGCGGGTGGCACTGCCAGCCCACTGGATACGTTGCTGCCTGTGCACTAGCCATTCACTATCTTTTTCATAGCTACTTGCGCAATAGAAAAGGGCGCCGCAGCGCCCTTTTCATTCAAAGCACCGGCTAAATAAAATCAGTGCCGGATCAAGTGGTCAAACGCGCTCAGCGCTGCCTTGGAGCCTTCGCTGGCGGCAATCACGATTTGCTTGTAGGGCACGGTGGTGCAGTCGCCTGCGGCAAACACGCCGGGCACGTTGGTGTGGCCTTTGGCGTCCACCACGATTTCGCCGAACTTGCTCAGGTCCACCACGCCCTTCAGGAACTCGGTGTTGGGCACTAGGCCGATTTGCACGAACACGCCTTCCAGCGCCACGTGGTGCTCCACGCCGGTGGCGCGGTCTTTGTACTTTAGGCCGTTGACCTTGCCGTCGGCACCGGTGATTTCGGTGGTTTGGGCGTTGGTGTGCACGGTCACATTGGGCAGGCTGTGCAGCTTTTTGACTAGCACGGCGTCGGCCTTCAGTTGGTCTGCAAACTCAATCACGGTAACAAACTTCACCACACCGGCGAGGTCGATAGCGGCTTCGATGCCGGAGTTGCCACCGCCGATCACCGCCACGTCTTTGCCCTTGAACAGGGGGCCGTCGCAGTGCGGGCAGTAGGCCACGCCTTTGTTTTTGTACTCGGCTTCGCCGGGCACGTTCACATTGCGCCAGCGGGCGCCGGTGGACAAGATCACGGTCTTGGCTTTGAGCGTGCCGCCATTGGCCAGCACCACTTCGGTCAAACCACCGGCTTCTGCGGCGGGCACGATTTTGTCGGCGCGCTGCAGGTTCATGATGTCCACGCCATACGAGCGGGTCTGGGCTTCCAGGGCGGCGGCGAAGTTGGGGCCATCGGTTTCTTGCACCGAGGGGTAGTTCTCAATGGCCATGGTGTCGTTGGTCTGGCCGCCAAAGCGCTCGGCCGCTACACCCACGCGGATGCCTTTGCGGGCGGCGTACACCGCAGCAGCCGCACCTGCGGGGCCACCGCCGACGATGAGCACGTCAAACGCCTCTTTAGCACTCAACTTGGCAGCGTCTTTGTCGGCCGCGCCGGTGTCGAGCTTGGCCACAATTTCTTCCACCAACATGCGGCCGTTGCCAAACAAAGCGCCGTTCAGGTAGACGCTGGGCACTGCCATGATTTCGCGGGCGTTGATTTCGTCTTGGAAGGCGCCGCCTTCGATCACCGTGGTTTTGACCTTGGGGTTCAGGATAGCCATGAGGCTCAGGGCTTGCACCACGTCCGGGCAGTTGTGGCAGGTCAAGGACATGTAGACCTCGAAGTTGAAGTCGCCGTCCAGGCCTTTGATCTGGTCGATCACGTCTTGCTCGACCTTGGGCGGGTGGCCGCCGGTCCACAGCAGGGCCAGCACCAGCGAGGTGAATTCATGGCCGAGGGGCAAGCCGGCAAAGCGCAGGCTGGTGTCAGTGCCACCGCGCTTGAGGCTAAAGGATGGCTTGCGGGCATCGGTGCCGTCGAATGCCACGGTGATCTTGTCGCTGCGCAAACTCTGGATGGTTTGCAGCAGGTCGCGCATTTGCGCGGAGTTGTCGTCATCACCCAAGGACGCCACCATCTCGATCGGCAGCGTGACGCGCTCCAGGTAAGCGCCGAGTTGGGATTTGAGGGTGTCGTCTAACATGGTGATTCCTTGTTTGCTATCTATTTGGTAGCTATCAGCGCACATCGTGTGTGGGCTACAGCCATATTTCGGGTAAAAAAAAGCCGGACGGCCTGCTGCATATGCCGCAGGACGCTGTCCGGCTGGTGAGCGGCTAGCGCCGCTCTACCGACGGGTGCCGGTGATTTAGATCTTGCCGACCAGGTCGATGGAAGGAGCGATGGTCTTGGAGCCTTCGTTCCACTTGGCTGGGCACACTTGACCGGGGTTAGCGGCGGTGTACTGGGCAGCCTTCAACTTGCGCACGGTTTCCTTGACGTCGCGAGCGATTTCGTTGGAGTGCACTTCAGCAGTCTTGATGACGCCTTCAGGGTTGATGATGAAGGTGCCGCGCAGTGCCAAGCCTTCTTCTTCGATATGCACGTCAAAAGCGCGTGTCAGGGCGTGTGTAGGGTCGCCGATCAGGGGGAACTTGGCCTTGCCCACTGCGGGAGAAGTTTCGTGCCACACCTTGTGTGCGAAGTGGGTGTCGGTGGTCACGATGAACACTTCAGCGCCGGCCTTCTGGAATTCAGCGTAGTTGTCAGCTGCGTCTTCCACTTCGGTGGGGCAGTTGAAGGTGAAAGCTGCGGGCATGAAAATGAACACATTCCACTTGCCCTTGATGGACTCGTTGGACACGGTCACGAACTTGCCGTTGTGGAACGCTTCGTTCTTGAAGGGAGCGATGGTGGTGTTAATCAAAGACATGGTGATTTCCTCTTGAATTGGTTGTTCGATAAGTGAACGGGTTGAATCTTAGGGCCTGTTTGCGATGTTTAGGGTTGATTGATCCAATCAAGCAGATTGGAAAAACCTATAAGCCCGCCCTACACCCCATAGGAATCTTCCATGGGCTTATGACACCGATGTGAACAGCCGGTGGTGCAAGCGCCGCAAAGACCACCACACGCTGCCTGCCACCACCGGAATGGCGGCGGCCGCGGTGACCTCGGGGCTCAAGGGCCAACCGTGGTGAGAGGCCGCCTTGGCCATGTAGCTCACCAAACCCACGATGTAATAGGTGATAGCCGCTACCGACAGACCTTCCACGGTGGACTGCAACTGCAGCTGCAGGCCTTGGCGAGTGTTCATGGTAGCCAGCAGCGCCTGGCTGCTTTGCTGCTGCTCGATCTCTACCCGGGTGCGCAGCAGGTTGCTGATGCGGGATACGCGCTGGGACAGGGCATCCTGCCGACGGCTGGACCACGCACACGTGCTCCGCGCGGGGGTGAGGCGGCGGTCCATAAATTCACGGATGGTTTGCATGCCCGCCAAGCGAGATTCGGCAATGTCTTCAATGCGCTTATCCACCAATTCAAAGTAGGCCGCACTGGCCGAGAAGCGCGAATGGGTGGCTGCGTGCTGGCTCTCTACCTGCCCGGCCAGACGGGTCAGCCGGTCGAGCAACATGGGTTCGTCATTGCGGGTGGCGGAGCGTATGGCTTCAGCGAGTTCCGCAAGTTCACGCTCTGCGCTGGCCAGCACGTGCGAGGCTTCGCGCGCTGCGGGCAGGCCCAGCAAGGCGGCCATGCGATATGTCTCGATTTCCAGCAGGCATTGCACCAGGCGGCCCAAGCGGCGTGGCGTCATGCCACCGGCCAGCAGCACCATGCGGGAGAAGCCATCGGCATGCACCGAAAAGTCGGTGTACACCTCGCCCAATCCATCAGCCACCGTGGAGGCCACCAACGTTTCTTCGTGCAGCACATGGCGCAACCAGGGCATTACGGTTTCTTCCTTGGCGGGTAACACCCACAAGTGCAGGCACGCCAAGCACTCGCCGGGCAGCTCAGCAAACCACTGCTGGGGTACAGCGTCCAGCGCGACTTCAGGGTCCCGCTCCGTGCCGCCCTGAGCGGTAATGCTGCGCATGAAGGTCCAGGTTACAAACTCGGTGTGTAGTTCCCAGCGCACCTTGAAGGGACCGAAATCCATGCGCATGTGGATGGAGCCATCCTCAGGCGCCGGCAGGTGGTGGTCACGGGCCAGAGCGGCCATGTGCGAGCGGCTGGCATCGCGCTGCTCGGAGTTACAGGCCATGACGACATGCGAAAGTGCCATGGGGCTACCCATGGGTTCGGGTGGGCGGGCATGCACTTCGTTGTGCAGCGAAAGGCGCAGTCGGTGCTGGGGAGGTAGCTGTGTCATGGCGGCTTCGATGAAGGCATGCTGCATTGCAGCGTTACCGGATCATAGAGGCCCAGAGGAGGCACTGCCCCCCACATAAATTTACACAAACGTGCCTTGCTCGCCCTGGATATGGCAACCGCTGATCAGCCACTCTTTGTTTTTCTGGAGCTCTAGGGTGTAAGCCACCATCCAGCTCACGCCGTTTTCGTCGGTCAGGCGCACTTTCACCAGCGCTTCTTTGCCGATGATGGTGGGCTTCAGGAACGCTGCACTGGCGTGGCGGTAGACCACTCCGTATTGCACCTTCACCAGCACCAAAAAGTTCTGCGCATTGCCGGACATCGCTTTGATGCCTGGGGATGCCAGCCGGAAAGCCTGCTCGGCGTCGTCGGCTGCAAAAGCGTCGAACTGCTTTTGGATCACGGCAATCACCGCGGCTTCACTTTTGGCGCTCTGCGCCTGAGCCGGGCCGGCGGCGCACGCTGCAAAAAGCCCCATCAGGGCCGCAGCGCGAAACACAGACTGACAGAACCGGGTAACGCTGGAGACCATAGAACCCCCTGACAAGAAGGATGCCGGAAATCGGTGCAACCAGTCTATGCCAAGCCCCTGTACCCATGCGGCTACCCTAACCGCTTACCCCAGTGAAACGTTAAGG
Organism: Rhodoferax potami; assembly: GCF_032193805.1. Lineage (NCBI taxonomy): Bacteria > Pseudomonadati > Pseudomonadota > Betaproteobacteria > Burkholderiales > Comamonadaceae > Rhodoferax > Rhodoferax potami. The sequence goes on from NZ_JAVBIK010000001.1 coordinate 818,883, forward strand.
ATCTCGCCGCACCAGACACAGCCACTCCGAAACACGTGCACAAAAAAGGCACCCGAAGGTGCCTTTTGTTGGATAGCGCCGCAGGAAATCAATCCTCCACAAAAGCCTCCTCCCGCTTAGCCTTGATGGACGGCAGCATCACCACCACCAAGAGTGCGAGCGCCGCTACTAACAGGCTGGCTGAGAGCGGACGGGTGATGAACACACTCCAGTCCCCACGGCTAAGCAGCAGCGCCCGGCGCAAGTACTCCTCCATCATCGGCCCCAGAATGAAACCCAGAAGCAGTGGTGCAGGCTCCGTACCCAGCTTAATGAAGAGATACCCGATCACCCCGAAGATCGCCACCATCCAGATATCGAAGGTGTTGTTGTTGGTCGAATACACCCCGATCGCACAGAACAGCACGATAGAAGGGAACAACCAGCGGTAAGGCACGGACAAGAGCTTGATCCAGATACCGATCAAAGGCAGGTTCAAGATCACCAGCATCAGGTTGCCGATCCACATCGAAGCAATCAGACCCCAGAAGAGTTCCGGGTTGGCCGTCATCACCTGTGGTCCGGGCTGGATGTTGTGGATCGTCATCGCACCCACCATCAACGCCATCACCGCGTTAGGTGGGATACCCAGGGTCAGCAGAGGAATGAAAGAAGTCTGGCTTCCAGCGTTGTTCGCTGCTTCAGGAGCCGCCACCCCGCGGATGTTGCCCTTACCGAACGGCACTTCACCGGGCTGGAGTTGGGTCTTCTTCTCAATCGTGTAAGCCGCAAAGGCTGCCATCACCGCACCACCACCGGGCAAGATACCCAACAGTGAGCCCAAGGCAGTACCACGCAGAACAGCCGGCACCATGCGCTGGAAGTCTTGTTTGGTCGGCAAGAGGCCTGAGACAGAGGCCGTAAAGATCTCCCGCTCACCCGCACTCTTGGACAGGTTGCTGATGATCTCGCCGTAGCCGAAGACACCCATGGCAATCACGATGAAGCCGATACCGTCAGTCAGCTCAGGGATATCAAAGCTGTAACGGGCGACACCGGAGTTCACGTCGGTGCCCACCATCCCCAGCAAGAGACCCAAGAGAATCATGGCAATCGCCTTGAGCAAAGAGCCCGAGGCCAGCACCACCGCACCGATCAAGCCCAGAATCATCAGGCTGAAGTATTCGGCAGGGCCGAACTTGAAGGCCAGCTCAGTCAAGGGGCCTGCAAAGGCCGCCAGGATCAAGGTACCGACGCAACCGGCAAAGAAAGAACCCAAGCCCGCTGCAGCGAGTGCAGGGCCTGCGCGTCCATTACGGGCCATCTGGTAACCGTCAATCACGGTCACCACCGACGAAGACTCGCCGGGCAGGTTCACCAAGATGGCTGTCGTTGATCCGCCGTACTGGGCTCCGTAGTAAATACCGGCCAGCATGATCAAGGCCGATACAGGAGGCAAGGCATAGGTAGCAGGCAAGAGCATGGCGATAGTCGCCAAGGGGCCGATGCCGGGGAGTACCCCGATCAAAGTACCGAGCAAACAGCCGATGAAGGCATAAATCAGGTTCTGGCCGGTGAAGGCCACGCCAAAGCCGAGGGCGAGGTTGTCAAAGAGTTCCATGGTGTGCAGTTCCTGTCGATGGTTCAGTCGTGGCTTAGGCCGTGAAGTAAGCAGGCCAGACCGGGAACTGCAGTTTGAGGAGAACGATGAAGGCGACGTAGCTCAAGATAGCCAAGACAGTGGCCAACACAGCGACTTCCTTGAACTTGTGTTCATCACCGGCGTGGCTGGCGATGTAGGTGAGCAGGTAGATACCGACGATCAGGCCCAGAGGTTTCAAACCGATCATGGGCAGGCCGCCGATGCAGGCACCGAACACCAGGTTGGCGCTGATGATGAAGAACAGGGGCTTCCAGGCGAATTTGCCGACCTTGTCGCCGTCTTCGGTTTCCACGACCAGCGAGGTGAAGGTGACTGCGATGCCAATGATGGCGAGGAGCACTCCGAGTACCAGGGGGAAGTAGCCGGGGCCCATGCGGGCACCGGTACCAATGCTGTAGGTGCTGGCGCCTAAGGCAAACGCCGCGCCCACTACGATGAACATAAGTCCCGAGAAAAAGTCTTTTTGACTTTTGATATTCACTGTCTCTCTCCTAGTTATAAGTTGTAACTATTTTGCATCAAAATCAGCAATGTTAGCCCGTGAGCGGTGGGGTGGCAGACATCACCTCCTCCATGACGGTGACGCCCTCCGAAACACGCAGTGCCCCTGCTAAGCGCAGTGGCCGCATGCCATCCACAATGGCTTGTCGGCGCAGAGCATCAACGCCCGGTTCGCCGCTGACCCGCGATTTGAACCCGTCTGTGACCACAAGCAATTCGTACAAACCCATGCGCCCCATGTAGCCCGTCATCCGGCAGTCCACGCAACCCACAGCTTTATAAGGCTTGTAGCCCCCGTTGATTTGCCAGGGCTTGACCATTTCGCCCAAGGCCTCGCGCGTGGCTTCTTCATCACGCACCTTGCATTGCTTGCACAAAATGCGAACCAGGCGCTGGGCCAACACCCCCAGCAAAGTGGCGTTGATCAGGTAGGCGGGAATGCCCAGCTCCATCAGCCGCGTGACCGCGGAGGGCGCATCGTTGGTGTGGAGGGTGGAAAACACCAAGTGGCCGGTGAGGGCTGCTTGCACCGCCATTTCGGCGGTCTCCAGGTCGCGGATTTCGCCCACCATGATGATGTCCGGGTCCTGCCGCATGAGGGCACGCAGACCTTGCGGAAAGCCGAAGTCCAGCTGCGGCTGCACCTGGGTTTGGTTGAAAGACGGCTCGATCATTTCGATCGGGTCTTCCACTGTGCTGACGTTCACCTCTTCAGTAGCCACCCGCTTGAGGGTGGAGTACAGCGTGGTGGTTTTGCCCGAGCCCGTAGGGCCAGTCACCAGAATGATGCCGTGCGGGCGCTTGACCAACTGCTCCCAGCGGGTCGCGTCGTGGCTGCTGAAGCCCAGGGCGTCCAGATCTTTGACCGCGTTGTCGGGGTCAAAAATCCGCATCACCATCTTCTCGCCAAACGCGGTGGGCAAGGTGGAGATACGCATTTCAATTTCATCACCGCGCGGGTTGCGGGTTTTGATGCGGCCATCTTGCGGGCGGCGCTTTTCAATCACGTCCATGCGGCCCAGCAGTTTGATGCGGGCGGTCATGGCGTTGAGCACGCCCATGGGCATCTGGTAGACCGGGTGCAACACGCCATCGATCCGGAAGCGGATCACGCCCTGCTCTCGCCGTGGCTCGAGGTGGATGTCGCTGGCGCGCTGGTCGAAGGCGTATTGCCAGAGCCAGTCGACCACCTGCACCACGCCCTGGTCGTTGGCGTCGAGTTGCTTGTTGCTCTTGCCCAGCTCCACCAGCTGCTCGAAACTTGCGCCGTTGTTGGAGCCGGTTTTGTTCGCAGCCCGCACGCTTTTGGCCAATGCATAAAACTCGGCGGTGTAGCGGGTAATTTCCTGCGGGCTGGCGACCACGCGCTTGACGCTGCGGCGGCTCTGGCGCTCCACTTCAGCCACCCAATCGGTAATGAACGGCTCCGACGTGGCCACCGTGATCTCGCTGAGGGTGACCACAACGGGCAAGATTTTGTGTCGCTCAGCATAAGCGGCACCCATGGCATCGGCCACCTTGCCCACATCGACCTTGAGCGGGTCAATGCGCAGGTAATCCAGTGCCGCGCGCAGCGACAACCATTGGGTGAGCATCTCAATATCGAGAGGCTTTTGGTCTGCCGCCCGGCGCATCGATACGGCGGCGAGCCGGACCATCGGATGCTGCGAACTCTCGGCCTGCGAGCAACGGGCAATCGTGCGCACTGCCTCTTCTTCTGCGATCACTTTGTCTTGCTTGAGCCACTCCACCAGCAAGCGCCAGTCCAAGGGACCGTTGTAAGAAACCGCGGAGGAACTGGCTTTTTTGGGACTAGGGCTCATGTCTTCACCGGCTTGAACACGCGGACCCACTTGTCAGCAGGCAGGCCCCACTCGCTTTGGATGAACTCGGCGCGCTCTTGCATCAGGGCGCGCTTGGGGCGGCTGGGGGTGCGCTGAGCCATCACCACGGTGTTGCCCTCGCGGGTGGACTTGAAGGCCCAGATGGCATCTTCGCCAAAGGCCTCCGCAATTTTGTCGACGCTGTTGTCAAAGCTCGACGAGCGGCCGAACAGGTTGACCGTCATGCAACCCTCTTCGGTGAGCGTGGCGCGGCAGTCGGCATAAAACGCGGCGCTGTCGAGCACCGGGGCGGCTGCCTCCTCGTCATACAAATCGACCTGCAGCGCATCGACCGCACTCAGCCATTTTTCTTGTTTGATTTCTTCAGCGGCGTCAGCCAGCACCACTTGCATACGGCTGTTGTCTGCGGGCAGCTTGAACCAGCCGCGGCAGGCGTGCAGCACCTGGGGGTTGAGCTCGATGGCGGTGGTCTTCATCTTGAGTTCTTTGTGGCAGAACTTGGTGAGTGAGCCGGCACCCAGCCCGAGCTGCAGTGCCTGGCGCTTTTTAACGGTCTGGGGGTCTACAAAGAGCAGCCACGCCATCATGCGCTGGATGTACTCGTGCACCAATACGGTGGGTGCGTCTACCAGCATGGAGCCTTGTATCCATTCGCTGCCCAGGTGCAGGTGACGGATGGGGCCTTCTTCGGAGAAATTAACTTCGGGGAATGTGATCGGTGCTTTTCGTGCCATGGGGATTTATACCAGCAGCGCCCCCAGCTTCGGCAGGGCCATCAGACTGTTACTTAACGCGGCCTGCGCCAGTGTTTCAAGGGGAATGCCACGCAGCTCGGCAATGCACTGCGCGATGCGCGGCAACTCGGCGGGCGCATTGCGCCCCTGCGGCACACCGGCTGCGCGCTGCTCGGCGGTGGTGTAGAGCCAGTGCGGCTGGATGTCGGGGGCATCGGTCTCGAGCACCAGCGCATCCAGGGCCAAGGTGCGGGCCAGGTGGCGCAACTGCAAAGCCCGCTCATAGGTGACCGCGCCCCCAAACCCGAGCTTGAAACCCAGCTTGATGAACTCCGCCGCCTGCACTTCGCTGCCATTGAACGCATGCGCAATGCCCTGCCACCGCCCTTGCGGGCCGGCCACCTCGCGCAGGTGCTTGAGCAGCCTGTCTGAGGACTTGCGCACATGCAGCACCACGGGCAAGCCGTGTGCGCGGGCCAGCTTGAGCTGTTGGCGGTAGACCACCTCTTGCCGCTCACGCAAGGGGCTTTTGCACAGGGCGGGGACAAAGTAGTCGAGCCCGATTTCACCCACGGCCACCAGTCGCGGGTCATCAGCGTTGGCGCTGAGCGCCGCGTCCAGGGCTACCAGATCGGCATCGCTGGCACTCGCCACATACAAAGGGTGGATGCCCAAACAATAGCTGTCGCCACCGTGGTGCGCCAGCAGGCGCACCGTGTCAAAGTTGCTGCGCTCTACCGCCGGAATCACACAATGCGCGACACCCGCTTGGCGGGCACTCTCGCGCACGGCGCTGCGGTCCGCATCGAACTCGGGCGCATCGAGGTGGAGATGGGTGTCTACCCAGCGCATGGTGGTATCGAACGGCTCATTGCTTGCGTTGCACAAAAAGGTTGCGGGTGCGGTCTTCAGGGTAAGCGAAAGTGACCGCCCCATTTTTGACCAAGCCCATCACCAGCATATTGCTGGTGATGGCGTCTTTGTCGTCCTTACTAAAAGGGCGCTCGTGGGTCGCTGTCACCCCGTAGTAGACCCGGGGCGGATTTTCCAGCGCGTTTTTCACCGAGGGGCCCGACAAATCACCATTGCGGATCGAGAGGATGGCGTAGGTCAGCAAATACACCGTGTCATAGGCCTGCGCCGCAGCCATGGGCACGGCAATCTTGCGGGTGCCGTATTTGCGGTTGTAGGCGGTTAGAAAAGAGATGCGACGCTCGTTGCTGGGCTCGGCAATAAAGGTCTGGGCCATGAGTGCGCCTTCGGCAGCGTCTTTTGCGCCGTCCAAAAAGAACGGAAAAGACAAAGGCCATGCACCCACCTGCGGCACATTCCACTTCAGGGCTTGGCGGCCTTTGGCAATGACTGCATTCTCAGGGCCGACCGTGTAGCTGAACACCACATTGGCACCGGCGGCCTGGGCGGCCTTGAGCTCGGGTTGCAGGTCTTTCACACCGGTGTCAAAGCGCCCCACGTACACCGGCTGCAGTTGTTTAGTGGCCAGCGCCTTGGTGACGTCTGCGAGACCGCCCTCGCCGTAAGCGGTTTTGTCGGCCAGGATGGCCACCTTGGTCCAGCCCCGCGCCACGATGTCGTTCACCACAAACGGGGCCTGGATGGCATCCCGCGCGGAAGTGCGGAAGATATAGCTCTCTGCTGCGGGGTACTTGGCCGTAATCGGAGTGCCTGTTGCGCAGGGCACGATCAGCGGGGAGCGGGCTTGTTGAAACACGTCCAGCGACTTCATGGCCACACCGGTATTGCAAAAGCCGATGGTGCCAACCACACCGTCTTGCACCAGCTCCTGGGAGTGCTGTAAGCCCACATCGGGGTTGGCGGTGTCGTCTTTGATCACAAACTCAATCGGTCGCCCGAGGTAGCCGCCGGCGGCATTGATTTCATCCAGCGCCAGCTTGGCCCCGTTGAGCATCGGATTTCCAAAATCTGAGGACGGCCCGCTGAAGGGGCCAATCAAGCCGATGCGCAAAGGCTTGGGCGTTTGCGCGTGGGCGCCCGGCAAACAGGCCAGTGCGATCACGCCAAGGCAAATCAGTGCCTGCAGTTTCCAACGTTGTTTCATGGTGTTCCCCGACTAAGGTGGCGGCAGCTTAGGGGGCGGGCCGGCAAACGCCAATCGGCGTCTACCCTTGGCACCGCCGCACAACGCCCCATCCGTCAGGAAACTGCAAGCGTGGGTGTCAGTCGACCAAGCGGCCCGATACCAAACGCAACTGGCGGCTGCAGCGCGCGGCCAGCGTGGCGTCGTGGGTGACCAGCACGAAGGCGGTACCCTGCTCCCGCGCGAGCTGGAGCATCAGCTCAAACACGCCGTCAGCGGTGCTGCGGTCGAGGTTGCCGGTGGGCTCGTCGGCCAGCACGCAATCAGGCCGGGTGACCAGCGCCCGCGCAATCGCCACCCGCTGTCGCTCGCCGCCCGAGAGCTCGGCAGGCCGGTGGTTCAAGCGGTGCTCCAAGCCGACAAGCGCTAGCATTTTGGTAGCAGCTTGCGCAGCTTCTGCGGGCGCTACACGCCGAATTGTCAGGGGCATGGCCACGTTATCCAGCGCGCTGAACTCGGGCAAGAGGTGGTGAAACTGGTACACAAACCCGAGGTGCCGATTGCGCAAGCGGCCCTGCGCGGCCGCAGTGAGATCGGCCAGGCTTTGCCCCAGCAAATGAACGCTGCCACTGGTGGGCGCATCGAGCCCGCCCATGAGGTGCAGCAAGGTGCTCTTGCCGGAGCCGGATGCCCCCACAATCGCCAGCGTCTCGCCCCGGTGCACCTGCAGGTCAACCCCGTGCAACACGGTGACATCCAGCCGCCCTTCCTGAAACCGCTTGGTTAGGCCGCGTGCTTGCAGCACCAGCTCGCCCAATGGAGCGGCTGGCATAGGCGAGCCTGCCAAATCGGCCACCTGCTGGTATTGCGCGGCGGCGAGCGCCTGTTCTACGGATGACATCGGGTTACTCATAGCGCAAGGCCTCCGCAGGGTTCACCCGGCTGGCGCGCCAGCTCGGGTAGAGGGTGGCCACAAACGCCATCAGGAGCGAGATCACCGTGATCGGCAGGATGTCGCTCTGTTGCGGCTCGCTCGGCATGCGGCTAATCAGGTAAATATCTTTGGGCAAAAAGCTGGCGCCCAGCGCCTGCTCCAGCGCGGGCACGATCACATCAATATTGAACGCCACGCCCAGCCCCAGCAGCAAGCCGGCCAGGGTGCCTATAACTCCCACCATCGCTCCCTGCACCACAAAAATGCCCATGATGCTGCCCGGGCTCGCGCCCAAGGTGCGCAGGATGGCAATGTCAGCCCGCTTGTCGGTCACTGTCATCACCAGGGTGGACACCAGATTGAAGGCAGCCACCGCCACGATGAGGGTCAGGATGATGAACATCATCCGCTTCTCGACCTGTACCGCTGCAAACCAGCTGCGGTTCTGGCGAGTCCAGTCGCGCAACACCAAGTCGCCGCTCAGGCTGCGGGCGAGTTGGTCAGCCACCTCGCGCGCCTGGTGCAAGTCTTTGAGTTTAAGGCGCACACCGCTCGGGCCTTCGAGCCGGAAAATGCGGGCCGCGTCTTCCCAATGCACCAGCACCAGTGCAGAGTCGTACTCATAGTGGCCGGAATCAAAGGTGCCCACCACGTTCATTTGCTTGAGGCGCGGCACAACGCCGGCCGGGTGACTTGCCCGCTGGGCGCAACCAGCGTGACCTTGTCGCCTACCCGCACACCCAAGCTGCGGGCCAACTCGCCGCCCAACACCACGCCGAATTCGCCCGGCACCAGCTGGTTCAAAGCCTGCTGCTGCGCGCCGGCGGCAAAGTCGCTCACCTCGGGCTCCAGGGCGGGGTCGATCCCGCGCACGATGGCGCCCTTCATGTCTTCACCCCGCGCAATCAGGGCCTGCGCCGCAATGAAGGGGGCGGCTCCAATGACTTGCGGGTTCTCTTTGGCCTGGGCCAGGGTGGTCGCCACATTGGGCAAGGCCTGGCCGTCTGCGGCATACACCTCGATGTGGGACACCACACCGAGCATGCGATCGCGCACTTCTTTCTGAAAGCCGTTCATCACGCTCAGCACGATGATGAGCGCGGCCACGCCCAAAGCAATGCCCAGCATGGACACGCCCGAGATAAAGGAGATAAAGCCGTTACGCCGCGTGGCGCGGCCGGCGCGGGTATAGCGCCAGCCGATCGTCAGCTCAAAGGGGAGTTGCATGGAAGGTTACAAAGTGCTTCAACCGGCGGATTGTGGCATCCATGCGGGACAATCCTGCCCATGCACACCCTTATCCCTTTTGCAGCACCGGCAGGACCCCAATGCCAGGACGCAATGCCCCGGCTCGAACTTCCCTATCTGGCAGAACTGCTGGGGCTGTTGACCCCCACGCCTCCAGTGCTGGGCAACGACGACTCGCTCTCGCCCCTGCATGAACGGGTGCACGCGAAAAGCCTGAATTTGCCGGGGGTAGACGGCTTGCTGCCCTGGGCTGCGCTGGATGCCCGCCAACTCGGCCTGACCCGCAACCATGGCGACACCGGTTGGGCCTGGATCACCCCATGCCACTGGCAAATCAACGCGGACCATGTGGCTATGGACCACCCCGATACGCTGGCCCTGGATGCCCACGAAATCGATGCGCTGCGCGAAGCCATGCAGCCCTACTTTGCCGAAGACGGCATCACCCTGCACTCGCTGAACCACAGCACCTGGCTGGCCCATGGCGAAATCTTGTGCGACCTGCCCACCGCCTCGCTGGCGCGGGCCTGTGGCGCCAAAGTAGACCGCTGGATGCCGCGCGTGGCCCAGGCCCGCAGCCTGCGCCGCCTCCAAAACGAGATGCAGATGCTGCTGTACCGCCACCCGGTGAATGACGCACGGGCCGCCCAGCGCCGGCTCACCGTCAACTCCTTCTGGATCAGCGGGACCGGAACCCTGCCTTCGGGCGCGGTCGACAAGTCAGACACCATGTCGGTGCAACACAGCCTGGAGGCGGCGGCGCTGCGCGACGACGCCCACGCCTGGGTGCAAGCATGGCAGCAGCTCGACAGCAGCCTGATCGCCCTGCTGCTGCGCCAAGCCAAAGCGGGCCAGGCCCTGGAGCTGACGCTGTGCGGCGAGCGCATGGCCGCAGGCTTTGAGTTGCAAAATACGGCCTGGTGGAACCGCATCCAACGCCGCTTCACCACCCCTTCACCTGCTGAATTGCTGCGGACCCTGTAAGCCCATGAAAATTGTTCCCCGAGACATCCCCCCCGCGCGGCGTGGGCGCTGGAGCAGGCCGGACTGCACCCGCTGCTGGCCCGCCTTTATGCCGCCCGCGGTGTCACCGGCAAAGACGAGCTCGATGACGCCTTGGGCAAGCTGCTGCCCCCATCGGGCATGTTGGGCGTTGCCCGGGCCGCCACCCTGCTTGCCGATGCGTTTGCCAACAACCTCAAACTCTGTGTGGTCGCCGACTACGACTGCGATGGAGCCACCGCCTGTGCGGTCGCCGTGCGCGGCCTGCGGCTCTTGGGCGGCCGCCATGTCGAATATTTGGTGCCCGACCGTGTGGTTGATGGCTATGGCCTGACCGCGCCGATCAGCGAGCGCGTTAAGCAATCCGGCGCCGATGTACTCATCACCGTGGACAACGGCATCGCCAGCGTAGACGGTGTGGCCCGTGCCAAGGCGTTGGGCCTGCAAGTGCTGGTCACCGACCATCATTTGCCTGGCAGCCAGTTGCCCGATGCGGATGTGATCGTCAACCCCAACCAGCCGGGCTGCACCTTTGAGAGCAAGTCCATGGCCGGGGTGGGTGTGATGTTTTACACCCTGCTGGCCCTGCGCTCAGAACTGCGCAAGCGCGGCGTGTTTGATGCCGCGACCCAACCCAAGCTCGACACCCTGCTGCCCTTGGTAGCCCTGGGCACCGTGGCCGATGTGGTCAAGCTCGACGCCAACAACCGCCGCCTTGTGGCCCAAGGCTTAAAACGGGTGCGCGCCCACGCCATGCCTGCGGGACTAGCTAGCCTTTTTATAGCAGCAGGTCGCAAAGCGGAGGTGGCTACCACCTTCGATTTTGGCTTTGCCCTCGGGCCACGCATCAACGCCGCCGGTCGTTTGAGTGACATGACGCTGGGCATCGAATGCCTGCTAACCGACGACCCCGCCCGTGGCGACGAGCTGGCCAAGATGCTGGACGGCATCAACCGCGAGCGCCGCGAAATTGAGGGCGACATGCGCGAGCAGGCCTTTGCGATTGCCGAGAGCCTGTTTGACGAAGGCGACGAGCCGCCCCCGGCGATTTGCGTCTTCGACCCTGACTTCCACGAAGGCGTGGTCGGTATCGTGGCCAGCCGGATCAAAGACAAGCTACACCGCCCCACCTTTGTGTTTGCGGCCAGCGCTGCCGAAGGCAAAGAGCACGAGCTCAAGGGCTCGGGTCGCAGCATTCCCGGCTTTCACTTGCGCGACGCGCTGGACCTGGTGGCCAAGCGCTACCCCGGTGTCATCTTGAAGTTCGGCGGTCACGCCATGGCGGCCGGCTGCACCGTGGCCGAAGAGTTTTTTGACGACTTCGAGAACGGCATGAACGAGGTCGCCCAGGAATGGCTGGACGCCGCCACATTGACCCGCCGCATGGAAACCGACGGCCCGCTGGCCGCCGAATACCGCCGTGTGGACCTGGTAGATGCGCTGCACAAAGAGGTGTGGGGCCAAGGCTTTGCCGCCCCCACCTTTAGCGAAGAGGTCGAGGTCGTGTCCCAACGCTTGGTGGGTGAAAAACACCTCTCGCTCAAGCTCAAACACCAGGGCCAGCCGGTGGACGGCATTTGGTTCGGCCACACCGAGCCCCTGCCGCCCAAGGTCACGCTGGCCTTCCGGCTCGATGCCGACGAGTGGAACGGCGTGCGCCGTGTGCGCTTTCTGGTGGAAGGCGCTCAGGTGTGAGCCTGCCCGGCGCGCGGGCGTTTGGTGCTGCATTTGCCGCCGCCCTGACGCCGGTGCAAAGGCGCACCCTGGCAGACGCGGCCCGTCAAGCCAGCGCTGCACCACCGCCTGACCTGCAGACCTTTTGGCTCAGTGAACCTGGTCATGCAGAGCCCTTGCAACTCGGCCGCATGGAGCCTGAGCGCGCCGCCCTGTTGGCCAGCCTGTTGCCGGACTGTTACTTCCAAGCCCATGGGGCTACTGCCGGCCTGCACTGGCCCGCGCTGACCTTACCCGCCCATGAGCGCAGCGCCCGTTTACAAACTGCACTGGCACAGTGCCGTGCGCGCGGCCTGGTGCACGGTTGGCGCAACGAGGCCTTTGCCTTCTGGCACCACGACTGCCTGGAGCCGCCGGACGATGGGCAGCCCCCGCTGCTGGCGGTGGAGCGCGCAGGCTTTCGCTTTCTGGGCATGCGCAGCCATGCGGTGCACATCAATGGATTCACCCCGGATGGGCGCCTGTGGTGCGGGCGGCGCTCGCTGTCCAAAGCCACTGACCCCGGCCTGCTCGACAACGTAACCGCAGGCGGTTTGCCTGCCGGCGAGTCGCCCTTGGGCTGCGCCCTGCGCGAGCTGCAAGAGGAAGCCGGCGCAGTATTGCAGGACACCCGAACCCTGCAAGAAGCCGGGCTGGTGCGCACGGCCCGCTGGGACACCGGTGGCTGGCACGACGAAACCCTGCTGGTCTACAACCTGGCCTGTGCGGACGGCTGGGCGCCCCTCAATCAGGACGGCGAGGTCGCCGGCTTTGTGTGCCTGAGTGCTGCGCAAACGCTGGAGCAGATTCAGGCAGGTGCCTTCACACAAGACGCCGTCGCCTCGTTGGCGCAAGGCCTGGGCCTGTTGTGACACATACACGCGCTACCATGTGCGCTCGCCCCGAGCAGCCTCTACGCCCCGCCCACCGATGACCCCACCCGCCCAGAATTACGGTGCAGACCCCAGCGGCCTGATTTACGGATTTGCGTTCGATGCGGATGGCTCCGGCCGCCCCATCGGCACCAGCGAAGCCTTGCAGTGGTTGCGCCAGACGCCCCCGCAGGCCGGTGGCTTTGTGTGGCTGCACTTCAACCTCTCGCACACCGCCTGCGCCAAGTGGATCAAAGAGCAACTGCAGCTCTCGGACCTGTTTCACGAGTCCCTGACCGACGGATCGCGCTCCACCCGCGTCGAGCTCGATGACGACACCCTGGTCGCCGTGGTGAACGATGTGCACTACGACTTTGCCTTTGAGCCCAGCGACATTGCTACTTTGTGGCTCTCGGTCGGCCCGCAGCTGGTGGTCACGGCCCGCTTGCAGCCCTTGCGCTCGATCGACCGCTTGCGCGATGCCGTGCGCCGGGGCGAGAAGCTGATGTCGTCGGTGGCGCTGCTGGTGCACCTGATGCATGACCAGGGCGATGTACTGATCCAGATTGTGCGCAACACCACGGCCCGGGTGGACGACATCGAAGACAAGTTGCTCGCCGGGCGGCTGGAGACCAAGCGCGCCAACCTGGGAGCCCTGCGGCGCTTGTTGGTGCGCTTACAGCGCCTGCTGGCACCGGAGCCGGCTGCCCTGTTCCGCCTGTTGCGCAAGCCACCGGGTTGGATCAGCGAAGACGATTTGGGCGACCTGCGCCAGAGCACCGAAGAATTCAACGTGGCCCTGAGCGACATGGCTGCGCTGCAAGAACGCATCAAGCTGCTGCAGGAAGAAATTGCCGGCCGCGTGGCTGAAGCCAACAACCGCAGCCTGTTTGTGCTGACCATCGTGACAGTGCTGGCCCTGCCCATCAACATCATCACCGGCTTGCTGGGCATGAATGTGGGCGGCATCCCGCTGGCCGAACACCCCCACGGCTTCTGGTGGGTGGTGGCGATTGTGGTGACCTTCACCGTGATTGCCGGCTACATCGCGATCCGCAGACACCGCGACTAGCGAACGCCGCTTCATTGCGGACTTACATCCGCATTTACCCCGAGTGGCAATCGGGTCAATTCATCTATTATTCCTACACACTTTTAACTGGTGTTGTGTGGATGGAAATACAACGACCACGCCACACTTAGAACGCAGCAGGCCATCACCATGCACTGCTGTTGACGCCCCCATTTCCTTAGAAAGCACCTCTGTGAACAACGAACCACTCCAAGTCCGTTACGGCATCATCGGCTGCGGCATGATGGGCCAGGAACATTTGCGCAATATTGCATTGCTGCCCGGTGCCCGGGTCACCCGAATTTTTGAGCCTGATGAAGCCATGGCGGCCAGCAGCTTGGCATTGGCTCAAGGTGCGGTGCGAGCGACCAGTCTCGCCGAGGTTGTCTCATCGGCAGATGTAGATTGCTTACTGATTGCTAGCCCCAACTTCTGCCATGCAGACCAGCTCCGGGAAATTGCCTCGATACGCCCCTTGCCCGTGCTCCTAGAAAAGCCGGCATGCACCCGGCTTTCGGATGTGCGTGATCTTGCAGCACTGAGTGCGAGTTACCCGGCGCCAATATGGGTAGCGATGGAGTACCGTTACATGCCGCCCGTTACCCGACTCACTGAAGAGGTTCGCAGCGGGGCCCATATCGGAGCACTGACGATGTTGAGTATCCGGGAACATCGTTTCCCCTTTCTGGTGAAAGTAGGTGACTGGAACCGCTTCAATCGCTACACCGGTGGCACCTTGGTCGAAAAGTGCTGTCACTTTTTTGACTTGATGCGCCACTTGGTGCGTAGTGAGCCGATACGAATTTATGCTTCCGCAGGCGTTGATCACAATCACCTTGACGAACGCTACCCGGATGGCACGCCCGACATCCTGGACAACGCCTATGTGATCGTGGACTTTGCCGGCGGGCAGCGCGCGCTCTTGGAACTCTGCATGTTCGCAGAGGGCTCGCGCTATCAAGAGGAAATCACCGTGGTTGGCCCGCTCGGAAAGGCGGAATGTTTCGTCCCCGGGCCGGGCCGCTTTTGGCCTGCTGACTTGGGGGAGCCACCCGTTCCCAAAGTAGTCATCAGCCCCCGCCATCCAAAGGGCCCGCGAGAGCTTGATGTACCCGTCGATCCCATCGCATTGGCCGCAGGTGATCACAATGGATCAACGCTCTATCAACACCAGCGGTTCAACGCGGTTGTTCGCGGAAAAGGACACATTGAAGTCAACCTGGAAGATGGCTTAGCTGCAGTGCTCATGGGGCTTGCAGCTCAGGAATCTGCGCGGACAGGGCAAGCGATCAGTCTTGTCGAAGGGGAATATTCACTGAAGGGGCTGCCCTCTAAGCATTAACCCCAAGACGTTCGAGGCAACAAGTCCTCTATTATTCCTACACACACTCACCAACGCGATCTTTGATCCAGATCAGAGGTCGTAACAGTTTTCTCATGGCCTCAGTCCAGCTACACAACGTTCAAAAAAACTACGACGGTAAAACGACAGTCATTCATGGAATGGAGCTTGAAATCCGCCATGGGGAGTTTGTCGTATTTGTAGGCCCTTCGGGATGTGGAAAGTCCACCTTGCTGCGCATGATTGCGGGCTTGGAAGACATCAGCGGCGGCGATGTATTGATTGATGGGGTACGCGTCAACGATGCACCACCCCGACATCGGGATATCGCCATGGTCTTTCAAGACTATGCCTTGTACCCCCATAAAACGCTGTTTGACAACATGGCCTTCGGACTGCGATTGCGCAAAACACCGGAAGACGAAATCAAACGGCGCGTGATGGATGCTGCGCGTTTGCTTCGCATAGACCATATGCTGGACCGCAGACCCGCCGCGCTCTCGGGTGGACAGCGGCAGCGGGTGGCTATCGGGCGCGCGATCGTCCGCCAGCCTAAGGTTTTCTTGTTCGACGAACCACTTTCGAATCTGGACGCACAACTGCGCAACGAAATGCGCAGCGAAATCAAAAAGCTGCACCAACGCTTGGGCGCAACCATCATTTATGTGACACACGACCAAGTGGAAGCCATGACCTTGGCCGACAGGATTGTGGTCATGAGTGGTGGCCACAAAATGCAATACGCCACACCGGATGAAATCTACAACCAGCCGGCTGCTCAGTTCGTTGCAGGCTTCACCGGTAGCCCACCGATGAACTTGGTGCCGTGCGCACTTTCTGGAGGGGCGGTCGATCTCGGCGGAGCCCGTGTGCAACTGCCTCCTACTCTGGCAACACGAGCCGAAATCGCAAAGAAGCATGTATTTGGCATTCGCCCGGAAAACATTTCTCCTTTGCCAAGAAACGTGACAGGCGAACTGAATGTGCAGTCTACCGTTGTGATCAGTGAGCCGCTGGGTGCAGAGACGTTGGTTACCTTTCAAGTTGGACAGGTGGAACTCGTCGCACGCTGCGCTGCAAGTTACAAAATGCCTGCGGGATCGCAGCAAACGCTGTATCTGGATCCGCAAGCGATGCATTTGTTTGATGGTGACTCAGGGAAAGCACTCTGAGTCTTTTGCGACCGCTCAACCTGCTTGAGTGATTTTCAACCGTGCTAGGAGACAACGATGAATAAAAATTGGGTTCTAAAAATCGCCGCCGCCGCTCTGACTGCCCCTCTGCTCGCTGGGGCGAGTTGGGCTCAACAAACCACACTAAGGGTTTTTGTTGGACCCAACCAGCGGCCCGACCTGCAAGCCAAGCTGTTTGAGCAGTACACCAAAGCCAATCCGAGCGTGAAGGTGGAGATTGAAACCGGTGGTGCAACCTCTGAACTGCAACGACAGTACCTGAGCACCGTTCTCAATGCCAAAGATGCCGCCATTGACCTTTTCATGATCGATATCGTGAACCCGGCACAGTACGCAGGCAAAGGTTGGATTGAACCTTTGGATAAATACGTGGGCGGGGCCGCCAGCTTGCGCAACGACTATCTGCCGGTGTACCAGCAGTCCAACATCGTGGACGGCAAGGTCATGGCATTACCCAGCCAGGGTGACTCCATGTTCATGTATTACCGCAAGGATTTGCTTGCCAAACACGGTATTGCCGAACCCAAAACGTGGGATGAGCTCAGCGCTGCTGCGAAGAAAATCACCGCGGCTGAGAATAATCCGAATTTGCAGGGCCTGTCCTTGCAGGGCGCGCCGATTGAAGGCGCTGTGTGCACCTTTTTGTTGCCGTACTGGGGCCAGGGCAAGCAATTCAATGACGCGGCCGGCAAGCTCACCTTAGACAAGTCCGCGGCAGTCAACGGCTTGAAAATGTGGCTGAAAATGATGGATGACGGCGTGGTCAAAAAGAACATTGCCGAAGTCACCACACCAGTGACAGTGAATGAGTTCAAAGCGGGTAACGTGGTGTTTGCCATCAACTGGGGCTTTGCATTCGACCGCTTCAAAGACGATGCAGACTCCAAAGTGAAAAACAACGTGGGGGTCATTCCCCTACCTGCCATGAACGGCGGCAAATCGGCGACTTGTATGGGTGGTTGGCAATGGGCCATGAATGCCTATGGCAAGAACAAAGACGCTGCGGGTAACTTGATCAAGTTCTTATCCTCCAAGGAGGCCAGCGCATTTGTAGCCCGTGAAGGCTCCATCTTGCCGGTGTACCAAAGCCTCTACAGTGACGCTGCCGTCAACAAGGCGGTTCCGTGGTTCAAAGACGCACTCCCTGTGGTGTTAGGCGCCCAAAGCCGCCCCATGGTGGAAGACTATGGACAGGTATCTGACATCATCCGGACGACAACCAGCGCAGTACTGGCCCGAACCAAAACGCCGGAAGCAGGAGTAGACGAAATTGCGGCTCGTGTAGGTCGATTGATGCGCTGAAACGCGGAACGCAAAACGACCTCATATTGAGGGTGCCGCCCCAGCCCCAGGTCATGCCATATGGCTTGGGGCTCTTTAGAGAAATAGCATCTCTCGCAATCTCACCCGAAGCGCACGCCATGCTCTCCAAACTCAAGGACCCGAGCGAAAAAACGCTCGCGATCCTGCTCTTGACACCCGCCTTTCTATTACTGGCGATGATCGTGGTCTACCCGATCGGCAAGCTCGTTTACAACAGCTTGTTTGACATCAACAAAACCGGGGCTTACATCGGTTTTTTGAACTACACAGACGTTTGGCGCGACCCCCTGTTCTGGAATGCCACCAAAAACACCTTACTTATCACAGTCATCACAGTGCCAGGGGCACTGGTTGCAGGACTCGGCCTCGCTTTGCTGGCGAATCTGCCATTCAAGCGTAAATGGCCCGTGCGCCTTTCGCTGTTGTTGCCTTGGGCACTTCCGCTCTCTTTCGCCGGTCTGATATTCGCCTGGTTCTTCAACACGGACTACGGCGTTGTGAATGACGTGTTTTTGCGGCTGGGCCTGATCCCGGAGTCTGTAAGCTGGCTATTAAAGCCAAACTGGGCCTTTGCTGCCATTTGTCTGACGATCATTTGGAAAACATCGTCATTCATGGCGTTGATCCTGCTCGCAGGTTTGCAAATGATCCCCCGCTCACTTTATGAAGCTGCAGAGGTCGACGGGGCGAGCAGATGGCAACAGTTTTGGCAAATCACGATACCAATGTTGATGCCCAGCATCGTAGTGGCACTGATCTTTCGCACCATCACCGCACTCCAGACCTTTGATATCCCCTACACCATGACACGAGGTGGGCCAGGGGAATCTACAGAAACACTGGCGATGTTGATTCACAAATACACGATTGATTACTCTGACATCGGCTACGGATCGACCCTAGCAGTGTTCATGTTTTTGATTTCGCTGGCTGTGTCCGGCTTTTACTTACACCATATCGGAAAGAACGCGTCATGAGCAAAGCGACACCGGTGATTTGGACATCTGCTGCATTGCGGTGGGCGGCTGCGGGCATTGTGGTTATCAATGGTTTTTTTCCAGCCGTGTGGATTCTGTTCACTTCGCTCAAAACAGAAACAGAACTGGTGCAAAAGCCCATCACCTGGTGGCCCGACGCTCCCACCCTGGAGAACTACATCAAGGCTTTTGAAGACCAGCCTCTTCTGCACTATTTGAAAAACAGTGTCATTGTGGCTACAGGCGCTACGGCGCTATCGCTTGTTGTTGCGGCTTTTGCCGCTTACGCCATCGCGCGACTGAATCTGAAACACCGACAGCTCATCCTCACTTGCATCGTGGCGTCCAGCATGTTTCCGTTGGTCACTTTACTGGTGCCGATATTTGAGACGATGCGGGCATTGGGATGGCTCAACACCTATGCCGCGCTTATTCTTCCTTATGTGGTGCTGAACTTACCGGTGTGCACCCTCGTTCTGGTGAGTTTTTTTCAAAGCATTCCGCGAGATCTGGAAAACGCCGCCATGATCGACGGTTGCACCCGTATGGGTGCACTTTGGAGAGTCGTCGTACCCCTAGCTGCACCTGGAGTGTTCACTGCGGGCATCCTGGCCTTTGTCAATGCATGGGATGAATTTTTGTTGGCGTTGTCCCTGAACTCCAGCCCCGCAGTGCGGACTTTGCCTGTCGGCATTTCTCTGTATCAAGGTGAATTCACCTTCCCATGGCCCATCATTTCCGCGGCCCTTATTGTGGCTATCGTGCCGATCGCGCTGTTGATTGCGGCGTTCCAGGAGCGTGTCGTAGGTGGATTGACACAAGGTGGTTTGAAAGGCTGACACAGCCTCTCCGCCGGCCGAGTAAAAGCTGTGAAGCTCAGCGCATTTAGAAAAACAGCATGTGAGCTGCAACCAGCGCCAGGAAGCCGGCGAAAGCCTGCTGCAGGCGCCGTTTGTCCATGCGCTGAGATATGCGGGCACCCCAGTTCGCAAAAAACATACTCACGAGGCTGATGCCGACAAAAGCCGGGCCGTGTACAAAGCCCCAGGAAACAGATGTGTTGACACCGGTTACGCCCATGCCAATCGCTCCAATCGTCGCAATCGGGATCGCCAACGCAGAGCTAATGACCACCGCTTTGCGGACATCCGTCCCCCGAAGAACGAAGTAAGGCACTGTCAAAGCTCCGCCGCTCACGCCGAGCAAGGTAGAGACATTACCAATTAAGGCCGCTACCCCCAATAACTCTGCGGACGACGGACGTGGCCCCTGTGCAGGCTGCGCAGACTGCTTCCACATGATGCAGCACGTCGCCAACGCAAAAAGCCCGAACGCCATCTTGAGCCACTCAGTGGGCATCCATCGGGCCAGTACGACTGCGGAAACAGCTCCGGCACTCACTGCCCCCAGTAGCCAAGGCGCGCGGTCAAACTGCATACGACCTGCACGCCAGTGGGTCCAACTGCTGGTCACCGAAGTCACTACGATGCAGGCCAGCGAGGTGGCAACGGCAAAATGCATCACATGCGATCCCAGCAGCGGATCCTCTCGCCACAGCCAATACAGAGTGGGCACTATGACAAGACCACCACCCACGCCGAATAGGCCCGCAGTGAAGCCTCCCGCTGCGCCCACCAGCAGGAAAAGCAACCAAAGTGGAATCATGGGGTGTTGGTCTGAAACTGACCGAATTGGCTGCGCCAGAAGCCGAGGGCTGCGGTATCGCGCCACCCGAATTCCTGTACTTGCCCGATGAGAATGTAGTGATCCCCGGCGTCCACCAACTGGTGGAGCGAGCAATCAAACCAAGCCATGGCGTCTGTAAGGCACAGGCGCTCGCTGCTTTGGCGCTCTACAGGAACACCCGCAAAACGGGAGTTCATATCTCCCGTTGCAAACTGTCGGGCTGTTGCTTCTTGCTCATGTGAAAGAACGTTCACGGTAAAGCCGCCCGAGCGGGTGAACGCCTCCAAACTGCTGGCCGCCTTTCGGATACTCCATAGCACCAGCCGCGGCTCCAAAGACACCGAAGCGAAGGAGTTGCAGGTCATTCCCCAATCACCGCTTTCCCAACGCGCAGTCACAACGGTAACGCCGGTCGCAAAGCACGATAGCGCCTTCCGGAAGTCAGCCGGGTCTGAAAGAGGCACGGCCTTGGAGCACGCGGGCATGGATTCTGGAAGGTGGCGCATAGGATGTTTCCTCTGGTAATTTGCTCAGGGCACCTCATGCCCGTTGGCCAACTCATACAGTTCGTACCAGGTTTGACGATCCATAGGAACGGAAAACGCCTGATCAAACGACTTGATACGCGCAAGCTGGTTGCTACCCATGACCGGCATAACCCCCACAGGGTGATGCATTAACCACGCCATGGCGACCGCCGTGGTGTCCGTTCCACTGGCCTTCGCCAGTTGCTCCAATCGAGGAGCCAAACGGGCTGCAGCTGACCCTGCCTGATGCGCTTGCGAATGAAGACGACCACCGCCCAAAGGTGACCACGCCATCACGGGCAGTCGATGTTGTTGTGCGTGGGCTATCTGTCCGTTTATGAAAGGAGTGGTGGCAAGCAGGCTCACTTCAACCTGGTTAGTTTGCAGCCGGTGCTTCATCCGTGACTGCAACAAGTCAAGATCCCAGGGCATGTAATTGGACACACCGATACCCCGAACTTTGCCGCAATCGACCAGGCCATCCAAGCAGGCGCCCAATGCATCTGCGTCGCACAAGGGATCTGGGCGGTGGATCAAAAGGAGGTCAATCACATCCACTCCGATTCGTTGCAACGATCGGTCAACACTCGCCAACACATGGGCAGATGACGTGTCGTAGTGCTTCACTCGGGTGCTTGGCCACTGCTCAGAGAGCAACATGATGTCGGTCTTGGTGACCACCTCAATCTGGTCACGCAGGGAAGGACGGGCTTTCACCGCCTCACCGAACAAGGCCTCGCAGCGGTAGTCGCCGTAAATGTCTGCATGGTCAAAGGTCGTGATGCCCTGCTCCAGGCAGGCATCAATGCGCTGCAGATTGGCACTGATGCTGGTGTCTTCGGCCTCAGAGAGGCGCCACACGCCGTAAGCCATCTGGCTAAGGGTGCGGGAGTTTTGCAAAGTAATACGGTTCATGGAAACAAGAAATCAGTCGTTGAAAAAAGCTGGGAAATTCAGGTCAACGGCGTACGCCGTTGCCCAAGGGAGTCGCAGGTGTCTGCGCCGGCACACGACCGTACTCCTGTGCCAGCGACACAGTGCGTAAATGTGGCAGCACTTTGGTGCCGAACATTTCGCACTCCTGCAAATGGGGATAACCCGAGAAAATGAACGCGCGGATGCCCATCTTCATGTAATCGTGGATCTCGCTCAGCACCTGGTCTACGCTACCCACCAGGGCCGCACCACAGCCACTACGGGCACGGCCCACCCCTGTCCACAGGTGAGGTTCGATGTAGCCTTCTTCGTCGGCAATCTCGCGGTTGGCACTTTGCAATGAGACGCCCAGACTTTTGGCATCCAGAGCGCGCTGGCGGATCTCGCGCCCCTTATCGTCGTCGAGCTGCGACACCAGCTCTCGCGCATATTCGCGGGCTTCAGCTTCGGTGTCGCGCACGATCATGTGTACGCGTAGGCCGTAGTCGAGCACACGCCCATGCTGGGCCGCTTGAGCATGCACGTCCCGCATGCGTTGGGCCAACACCTCTTTGGGTTCAGGCCACATCAAATAAGTGTCACAGTGGGCACCGCACAGGGCCAAGGCATCAGGGCTATAGCCACCGAAATACAACAAAGGGCCGCCTGTTTGATAAGGACGCACCGGGTCTGTGGATAGCCCTTTGATGTTGTAAATCTGGCCTTCGTAATTGATGGTGTCCTGCGTCCACGCCTGCTTGAGAATCTCCACGACCTCCCAGCTACGGCGGTAGCGATAAGCACTGTCAGCGGTTTCGCCCGGAAAGTCGGAGGAAATCACATTCAGCGTCAGGCGCCCTTCCAGCATGTGATCCAGTGTTGCCACCGTGCGCGCCAGCATGGCAGGCTGCATTTCGCCGCAACGAATGGCTCCCAACATATTCATGTTCTTGATTTGCGGCGCCATCGCTGCGACAAAGCTCAGGGTGTCTTGTCCTACCTGGTATGACGACGGGCACAAGATGTTGCGAAAGCCCAGTTGGTCAGCTCGCAACGCGATATCACGGGTGTTGCTCCAGCTGCTTCGCAACTGACCGTCTGGAACGCCCAATACCCGGAAGTCGTCCGAGCACAGTGGCGCAAACCATGCTACCTCTGCGCCCTCAATGTCTGCGCCTTTGACGGGAACAACACTCATGAATCACCTCGCTTTAAACATGAATGAATAGTATATGACTTGAATAAATTACCAATGAGGGTTTCCACCGACGCAAGCCGCATTTGTCATACTGCGCGGCATGCCCGAATCCATACCTGCTAAGCCGCTACCTATCTATCTGCAAATCGCTGAGCTTTTGGCCCGCCAGATCAAAGCGGGCTATTGGCGCGAGGGCGAACGCTTACCCACCGAGGCAGAGCTGTCAGAGACCTTGAATGTGGCTGTCGGCACCCTACGCAAATCGTTGGCGCTTCTGTCAGATCAAGGCGTGCTGGAACGCAAACAAGGCTCAGGCACCTATGTCAAGCAGGTGGCGGGCACCCAACAAATTTATGAACTCTTCCGACTGGAATTGCACACAGGCCCTGGTCTGCCGACGGCACACATTTTGGATGTCTGCAAATTAGCCCGCCCAACCTACGTCCCCGCATTCGGGAGCAACCCGACAAGCAAAGTGTGGCGCGTCCGTCGTTTGCGTTTTTTGAGTCAGGTGCCTGCAGCACTTGAAGAAATTTGGTTCGATGCGAGCGACTGCCCGGTGCTTACCGCAGCAGATTTAGGGGACTCAATGTATCTGTTCTACCAAGAACGTTTTGGCACATGGATTTCCCGTGTTGAAGACCACGTGAGTGCAGCACCGTCACCAACATGGTCCCTGCCCCCTTACGGACGCCTAGCTGACGAGTACGCCGGCTTTATCGAACGTACTTCTTGGACAGCGGCCAACACCATTGCGGAGTTTTCACAAACTTGGTTTGACCCTTCGGTGTGCCGCTACTCCTCACGTCTGAGCCAATAAGCTGCTGAAGTATTTCAATCGTTAAATAATGCTCTAGTCCTTTTATTTATTGGACTAAGCGCTACTAATTAGATAGCAAATCCAAAACTGATGTCGACCCCAGTGCAACACCTTTACATCCTGACCGGCGCCTCCCGTGGCATGGGTTTGGCCATGGCGCAGCAACTGCTGCAGCCGGGTCACCATTTGCTGTGCCTGTCGCGCAACACCCAGCCCGCCTTGCAGGCCGAAGCCGAGCAAGCTGGTGCAGCACTGACCCAATGGTCGGCAGATCTGGCGGATGGCGCAGCGGCTGCGCAGCGTTTGCAAGACTGGCTGGACAGCCAAGACCCCACGCTCTTTGCCAGCGCAACCCTGATTAACAACGCAGGCGTCATCCCCGCGCTGGTGCCGCTGCGGGACAGCAGCCCTGCAGACCTGGCCCATGCGTTGCGGGTGGGTCTGGAAGCGCCGATGCAGCTGTGCGCGGCATTTCTCGGGGCCACCCGCCACTGGGAGGCGACTCGCAAAGTGCTGAATGTGTCGTCTGGCTTGGGCCGCCGGGCCATGGCCTCGCAAGCCGGCTACTGCGCGGCCAAAGCGGGCATGGACCACTTCACCCGCTGCGTGGCCATGGACGAAGCGCTGATGTCCAACGGCGCGAAAGTCTGCTCACTTGCGCCGGGGGTGATAGACACCGACATGCAAGTCCAGCTGCGCGGCGCGGATGCGGCGAACTTTCCCGACCGGGGCAGCTTTGAAGGCCTGAAGACCCATGGCCAGCTCACCAGCCCCGAAGAGGCTGCACGCCGCGTGCTGGCCTATCTGGCCCGCCCGGATTTCGGCGAACAACCCGTGGCGGATGTGCGGGGCTAGTAAATCGCCGGCACGTACATCTCGGCGGGTACGGGGTGACGCTCGTAATCCTGGTGGCGGACCCGCTCTGGCAGCTCCACCGGGGGGTGAGGGATTTCTTCGTAGGGCATCTGGCTCAGCAGATGGTGAATGCAGTTCAAGCGGGCCTTCTTTTTATCGACGGCCTGCACCACCCACCAGGGCGCCTCAGGAATGTGGGTGCGTTCCAGCATGGCTTCTTTGGCGTGGGTGTAGGCCTCCCAGCGCACGCGGGACTGCAGGTCCATGGGGCTGAGCTTCCATTGCTTGAGCGGGTCGTGAATGCGGCCCAAAAAGCGGGTGTGCTGCTCTTCGTCGGAGATGGAGAACCAGTATTTGATGACCTGGATGCCTGAGCGCACCAGCATCTTTTCAAACTCGGGCACGGTGCGGAAAAACTCTTCGAGCTGCTCGTCATTGCAAAAGCCCATGACGCGCTCCACACCCGCGCGGTTGTACCAGCTGCGGTCAAACAGCACGATTTCGCCCGCTGCCGGCAAGTGGCTCACATAGCGCTGGAAATACCACTGGGTGCGCTCCCGGTCGTTGGGCGCAGGCAGTGCTGCCACGCGGCACACACGGGGGTTGAGGCGCTGGGTAATGCGCTTGATCGCACCACCCTTGC
Source organism: Rhodoferax potami (assembly GCF_032193805.1). NCBI lineage: Bacteria > Pseudomonadati > Pseudomonadota > Betaproteobacteria > Burkholderiales > Comamonadaceae > Rhodoferax > Rhodoferax potami. Next base: position 843,980 of record NZ_JAVBIK010000001.1, read on the forward strand.
CGGCCGCATCGCGGCCTTCAAAAATCACCACCACCTTGTGGCCGGTGGCGACCACCCAGTCCTGCAGCTTGACCAGCTCGCCCTGCATGCGGAAAAGCTCGCGGAAATAGGTGCGGCGGTCCTGTTTTTGTTGGGCACTCAGCTCGGGACTCAGGCCATCGGCCAGCTCGTCCTGGTTGTGGTCGTCGAGCTCCATTTCCAGCTCTTCGTCATAGCTGTCCAACATGTCGCTGCGAATGCGACGGATCATTTCTTCTTCACTGGAACTCACGAGCAACTCCTGAACGGGCAGATTTTTGACACTCTGAGGGTAGGTCCCTCTAATGTCAATTTCATGACAAAACCATGACCACCTCCGGCCGTAAGATGGCTGTATTGCAAGCGGCGCACACTGGCTGCTGCACCCATTTTTAATTTGAGAGGAGTCTTGTATGTCCCGTGAAGTCGTCGTCGTCAGCGCTGTGCGCACCGCCATTGGTACCTTTGGTGGCAGCCTCAAAGACATTCCCCCCACTGATCTGGCCGCCCAGGTGGTGCGCGAATCCCTGGCCCGTGCCAACGTGGAAGGAAAAGACGTGGGCCACGTCGTATTTGGCCATGTGGTGAACACCGAGCCCAAGGATATGTACCTCAGCCGTGTGGCCGCCATCAACGGTGGCTGCGCACAAGAGACGCCGGCTTACAACGTGAACCGCCTGTGCGGCTCGGGCCTGCAAGCCATCGTGAACGCCAGCCAAAGCATTTTGCTGGGAGACGCCGATATCGCCATCGGCGGTGGCGCTGAAAACATGAGCCGCGCGCCCTTTGCCAGCCTCAACATGCGCTGGGGTGCCCGCATGGGGGACACCAAGATGGTCGACATGATGATTGGCGCGTTGCACGACCCCTTCCACACCATCCACATGGGTGTGACCGCGGAAAACATTGCCGCTAAATGGGGCATCAGCCGCGAAACGCAGGACGCTTTGGCGGTCGAGAGCCATCAGCGCGCCCAGAAGGCCACCGCTGCCGGCGACTTCACCAGCCAGATCACCCCCGTCATGCTCAAGAGCAAAAAAGGCGAAGTGGCCTACGCCACCGACGAGCACTTCCGCCCCGACTGCAAACTCGAAGACATGACCAAGCTCAAGCCCGTTTTCATCAAGGAAAACGGCACCGTGACCGCTGGCAACGCCTCGGGCATCAATGACGCTGCCGCTGCCGTGGTGCTCATGGAAAAGAGCGTGGCCCAGGCCCGCGGCCTCAAGCCCCTGGCCCGCCTCGTGGCCTACGCCCACGCCGGCGTGGACCCGAAGTACATGGGCATCGGCCCGGTACCTGCCACCAAACTGGCATTGCAAAAGCCGGCTTGACGGTGAATGACCTCGATGTGATTGAAGCCAACGAAGCCTTTGCAGCCCAGGCCTGCGCCGTCACCAAAGATTTGGGCCTGGACCCTGCCAAGGTCAACCCCAATGGCTCGGGTATCTCGCTGGGTCACCCTATCGGTGCGACTGGCGCCTTGATTACCGTGAAGGCTTTGTATGAGCTGGAGCGCATCAATGGCCGCTATGCGCTGGTGACCATGTGCATTGGTGGCGGCCAGGGCATTGCCGCTATTTTTGAGCGCGACCGCTAAGCGGGCACCCAAGGTGTGGGCCGCTTAGAAGAGGTCCACATCCATCTCGTCGGCGGCTTGCTCGGTGAGGTGGCCCTCAGCCACTAAGAGCTGGTAGTTGCACAAGCGGTTACGGCCATGCTCTTTGGCGTAGTACACCGCCTTGTCGGCCCGGCCGAACGCGCTGCTGGGCGTATCGTTAGGCAGCAACTGCGAGACCCCGATACTCACCGTGATCGAGCCCACCTGCGGGAACGCGAAATCGCTCACCCTTCGGCGCAGTCGCTCCAGGGCGATCTCGGCGTGGCTGGCATCGTCGCAGCGCATTAGCACCACAAACTCTTCGCCACCGAATCGGTAGAGCTGGTCGTAAAACCGGAAGTTGTTGCGCATCAGGCGGGCCAGCAGCAACAACACTTCATCCCCGATCAAGTGGCCATAGGTATCGTTAACCCGCTTGAAGTGATCAATATCAAGCACTGCCAGCCAGACGCCACCTGCAATCCGGCCCGACTCGCGCCGCTCATCCACGCCCTCAGGCGGGGTGCTGCTGTTATCGGCCGTGGCTTTGAAAAAAGCGCCATCAAAGGTCTTGCGGTTCAACAGCTCGGTGAGTGAGTCGCGCTCGCCGTAGTCCAACAAGCCCAGCAAATTTTGATAGGCCAGCAGCACGCTTTGCAGCAAGTCCACGCGTCTGGGGGACAGGGGTTTGGCGGAGGTGACCTCAAGCAAAATGCGCAATCCATCCCGGGTCCCCATCGGCAGCACAGCCACGGGCGCGGGCTGGTCTTCTTGCACCGCACGGCCTTTTTCGAAGGCGCGCACACGCAGGGGGAAGTCCATCAAATGGGGCAATTGGGTCCAGTCCGACCACAACACATCATGGGTCGGTTGATCCTGGTCATGTCGCATGGTGGCCAGCGCCAGGTAACGTTGCTCATCGCCGTCGCCCAACACGCGAATCAACTCTGCGCGCGTCACACCCAAACCGGCATGCCGCACCACCAAGCGCACCAGCTCAGTGTCTAACGTATCGCGATCCCGCAAACCGCCCAAAGCAGCGAGACCTTGCACCAAAGCATTCATGAGGTTTCAACCCAATTTTTGTAGTTGTCCGGTTCCAACACCCGATCGCACTGCAGTTTGACCCAGCGCAAACCTGCTTCAACGCCCAGAACCTAAGCTGCGCGTTTGCAGAACCACCACCATCTTAGACCAGCCCATGAGCAACACCAAGCAGCAAAGCCCTGATATGCCCCCAGAAGCCCTCCACCTGCTGCACCAAAGCGGCCTGAAGGCTTTGCAGATTGCAGGGCGGACGCTGTTACCCGTAGTGCAGGGCGGCATGGGCATCGGGATCTCCGGCAACCGCTTGGCTGGCAGCGTGGCGGCCGCAGGCGGGGTGGGCACGCTCTCCAGCGTGGATTTGCGCCGCCACCACCCCGACCTGATGGACCGTACCCGCGAGCTGGCGCCCGGTGAAGAAGCCAAAGCCGGCATCAACGCCGCCAACTTGGAGGCCATTGACCGCGAGATAAAGGCCGCCCGCGAGCGCACCGGCGGCAAGGGCCTGCTCGCCATCAACGTGATGCGGGCGGTGAGCGAATACGCCGCCAACGTGACCCGCGCTCTCGAAGCCGGCATAGACGCCGTCGTGGTGGGTGCCGGCTTGCCGCTGGACTTGCCCGACCTCGCCAAAGACCACCCCAAGGCAGCGCTGATTCCCATCCTCTCCGACGCGCGGGGTGTGCAACTGCTCGTCAAAAAATGGGAGCGCAAAAAGCGCCTGCCGGACGCCATCGTGATCGAGCACCCGCGCCTGGCCGGTGGCCACTTGGGCGCTGCCAAGATTGCAGACTTGCAGGACACCCGGTTTGACTTTGAGAACGTGATTCCCCAAGTGCGCCAGTTTTTCAAAGACGCGGGCTACGAACAACACATTCCGCTGATTGCTGCCGGCGGCATCCGCAGCCATGAAGACATTGCACGCCTGCAGGCTCTGGGCGCCGACGCGGTGCAACTGGGCAGCGCGTTTGCGGTGACCGAAGAGAGCGACGCCCACGCCGAATTCAAACGGGTGCTGGCCGAAGCGCGCGAGGAAGACATGGTCGAGTTCACCAGCGTCAGCCGGCTTGCCCGCCCGCGCGGTGGGCACACCCTGGCTGCGCGCGTACATGAAGATCGAGCCCAAGTTACAGGCTGTGGCTCACGCCAAGAGCCGCTGCACCAAAAGCTTTGACTGCCTGGGCCAATGCGGCCTGCGCGATGGTTTGCCGGGCTGGGGCCAGTTTTGCATCGACAACCAACTGGCGGCTGCGCTGCGTGGCGATGTGAAAAAAGGCCTGTTCTTCCGGGGTGCCGGCCGCCTGCCCTTTGGCGACCAGATCAAAACGGTGCGCGAGCTCATGCAGCGCTTGCTGACGCCCGGCATGGCAGGCGCGGCAGCATAAGCAGCGACATAAGCAGCGATTACGCTATCAATTCAGGAGCAGCTCGCGCTTATTCGGCAAGCGCTCCAGGGCAAAAAACCTTTAAGCCTCGCCCTGGAACCCACCGGCGCGCAGGGTCACCACCAAGGTGTCGCGGTAGCCGCCCTCGGCCAAAGGCTGGATCGGTGTGGACTCGTGGATGACACGCTCATCATCCAAGAGCAGCAGTGACCAGGGCTCACTCAGCGTAAAGCGCTGGCCGTTGGGGCCATCGGCCTCAAACACGCGTGTCTCGCCCCCCTTCACACGATCACGGGCCACCATGAACACCGCCACCAAGTCCACACCATCGCGGTGTGCGCCTTCAGGCGTAGGGCGGCCAATGCCGTCGGTGGTGTCGATGCGGAACTGGTGCGCCTCGGCAAACCAGGTGTGGGGGCCTTTCAAATCGTCTGCCACCCGGCCCAGCCAGGCCAATAACTGCTGCCAAGGCGCTTGCGCTGTGACGCTGCTGTCCATCGGCTCAAAGTGGCGCTGCATGCCGCCGTGCAGCGCGTTGTAAGACAGGGGCTGCCAGTGCGGCCGGTGCGGTGCCTGGGTCACGCCATGGCTGTCAAGCACAAAGCAAGAGTGGCGGCGGCGGCGGTAGCGGCCACCATCCTTGAGGTAGTTGTCAGGCGGCAGGTCATTCCAGCCGTCGCACCAGCCCAGCATGGCATCCAGGGGTACGCCGGACAAGCCTGCGACTTGTGACGCTCCTACGACCGCATAGCCCTGACGAAACAGGGTGGCGCCCAGGTCGGCGGGGCGGGCAATCAGGGGAGGCTGGAAGGAGATGGTCATAGCGGAAGATTATCAACCGCCCTGTGATGCCGCCGCCTGATGTGGGTCAATACGTCCAAGGCCTGCGCCGCCTATGCTGGGCCCGATCAAGGAGAAGCCCGATGACCGAAACCCTTACCGTCCCTACCACTCTCGCCTGGACCGATGCCCTGGTACTTGACATGCCCGTGATGGACGAAGTGCATCAAGAGTTTGTAGACCTGCTAGCGCGCGTGGTGCTGGCTGACGATGACATGCTCCTGCCCTTGTGGTCGGCGCTGATTGCCCACACCCAGGAGCACTTCAACCGCGAAGACGAGTGGATGCGCGCCACCGGCTTTGCCGCCGGTAACTGCCACGCCACCCAGCACAAAGTGGTGCTGCAGGTGATGCGCGAAGGCGAAGCCCGAGGGCACGGCGGTGACCTCGCGGTGGTGCGGCAGATGGCTGATGAGCTGGGCATCTGGTTCCCGCAACATGCGCAGAGCATGGATGCATCCCTGGCATTGCACTTGCGTTCGGCAGGCTACGACCCGGCTACCGGGGCGCTCGCCCAACCTGACCGTTTGCCACCAACGGAGATTCATGGCTGCGGCGGCGCTACCTGCTCGGACACCGCCACCGCCTGACTACACATCGCCCAATGCCCCAAACCCCTGACAGCACCACCGACTTACGCCACCGCCCCACTGAAGACCTGCAAGCCCTGCTCACCGGCACCATTTTTGTGGCGCTGGGGGTCTTGATGTTCAAGCAGGTCGGCCTGCTGACCGGTGGCACCGCAGGGGTGGCCTTCTGGCTGCACTACGCCACGGGCTGGAATTTCGGGCTGATCTTTTTCGCGATCAACCTGCCGTTTTACGCCCTGGCCTACCAGCGCATGGGGCGGGTGTTTACCGTCAAGACCTTTATGGCAGTGGCCCTGCTGGCTGGCCTGACCAACCTGATGCCGCAGTGGGTGGGCTTTGAGCACCTGCACCCGGCGGCCACTGCTGTCATTGGTGGCTTGCTCATGGGCACAGGCATGTTGATTTTGTTCCGGCACAAAGCCAGCCTGGGTGGTTTCAATGTGCTGGTGCTTTACTTGCAAGAGAAATTCGGCTGGCGTGCCGGGCGCCTGCAAATGGCGCTGGACTGCACCATCGTGCTGCTGGCTTTCGGGGTGACTGATTGGCAGCATGTGCTGCTCAGTGTGCTGGGCGCCATCACCCTGAACCAGACCCTAGCGACCAACCACCGCGCCGGCCGCTACATGGCCCACTGAGCGCACGCTCAGGCCACCGGCACCGCAACGCACACCACCGGAGGCCCGCATGCCCACTGACAACACCACCCACAAACCGGCAACGGTAGACCAACACCAGCTCGGCCTGTTGCGTGAACACCGGCGCAAACACCGCCACAAGCACCCGCCCAAAGTCACCGCCGCGCCAGAGCACTTTGACCTGCCACCCGCCACCCGCGGGCAGCGCATGGCAGACGGGGTGGCCCGCACCGTGGGGTCTTGGCGCTTCATCCTGATTCAGAGTGGCTTGATCGTGGTGTGGATCACCGGCAATGTGCTGACCGGGTCGCACGCCTGGGACCCCTACCCTTTCATCCTGCTCAACCTGCTGCTGTCTTTCCAGGCGGCCTACACCGCACCGGCCATCATGATGAGCCAGAACCGCCAGTCGGAGCTGGACCGCAAACATGCCGAGAGCGACTACGAGGTCAACGTCAAGGCAGAGCTCGAGATTGAGCTGCTGCACGAAAAAATCGACCTGCTCAAAGACAAGGAGCTCTTGCTGCTGACACAGGCCGTCAAAGAACTGTCGAGCCAGCTCGCCGAGCTGCGCGGCAGGCCCCCCGCTTGTCACCTAGGCTACCAAGCTACGCAAGGTACGGCGCTACCATCCGCGACCATTGTTGACCCCCTTTCCCCGGAGCCCCTATGACCCAAGCCCTGTCCACCCTGACCAACCACCAGATCCGCTTGGCCGCGCGCCCCGTGGGCATGCCCAAAGCCAGCGACTGGAGCCACACCTCCGAGCCGGTGGCCGAGCCCGCTGAAGGTGGTGTCACCCTCAAAACCTTGGCGCTGAGCCTGGACCCCGCGATGCGCGGCTGGATGAACGAAGGCAAGAGCTATATCCCGCCGGTGGGCATTGGCGAAGTCATGCGCGCTGGTGGCGTGGGCGTAGTGGTGGCCAGCAAGAGCGACAAGTTCGCCGTGGGCGACTATGTGAGCGCAGGCTTTGGTGTACAGGAATACATCACGATTGCCAAAGACGAGATGAAGCGCAACGGCTTGGTCAAGATCGACCTGCGCGCCGGCACCCTGACCCAGTGGCTCAATGTGCTGGGCATGCCCGGTATGACCGGCTATTTCGGCCTGATGGATGTGGGCCAGCCCAAAGCAGGCGAAACCATCGTGATCTCCGGTGCCGCCGGTGCCGTGGGTCAGACCGTAGGCCAGGTCGCCAAAATCTTGGGCCTGCGCGTGGTCGGCATTGCGGGCGGCCCCGCCAAGTGCGAGTGGGTGGTGAAGGAACTGGGCTTTGATGCTTGCATCGACTACAAGGCTGGCCCCGGCGCCGTGCGTGCAGGCCTGAAAGAGCACTGCGCCGCCGGCGTCGACATTTACTTCGACAACGTGGGCGGCGAAATTCTGGACGACGTGCTGGCCCGCATCAACCGCAAGGCCCGCATCATCATTTGCGGCGCCATCAGCCAGTACAACAACACGACCGCCGTGCAAGGCCCCAAGAACTACCTGAGCCTGCTGGTGAACCGCGCGCGCATGGAAGGCATTGTGGTCTTCGACTACGCCGACCGCTACCACCTGGCCGTGGCCGAGATGGCCGGCTACCTCAAAGACGGCCGCATGAAGAGCAAGGAAGACGTGGTGGTGGGCCTGCAAACTTTCCCAGAGACGCTGCTCAAGCTCTTCAACGGAGAGAACTTCGGCAAGCTGGTGCTGGAAGTCGCCAAGGGCTGATCACGTCCTTGGCAGCAAAAGCGAATTGCTATTGTTTTTATAGCTATCTGCGCAATCAAATAGAGGGCTAGAGGCACTTTTTATAGGTGACTCTAGCCCCCTGACGCTGGAGTTCAATCGTTCAACGCGGCGTACACCAGGTTGCGGAACAGCGGCCGGTACCAGCTGCGCTGATTGGGCGCCTGGGTGAGCAGGATCGCGAAGAAGTCTTTGGCAGGATCCACAAAAAACACAGTACCGGAGATGCCGCTCCAGTAGTACATGCCCTTGCTGCCCAGCTGGCTGCCCAAGCCCTCTTGCAGCCGCACGGCAAAACCCAGGCCAAAGCCGTGGCCCGGTGGCAGCAGCTCCGCAGCGCGGCCGCTGCGGTTGACCGAAATATCGCCCAAGTGGTCAGAGGTCATCAAGCGCACCGAAGCCGGACTCAGGATGCGCGCACCGTCCAAGGTGCCGCCCCCCAACATGCACTGCAAAAAGCGCGCGTAATCTGCCGCGGTGGAGCCCAACCCGGCACCACCCGCCTGCATGGGCGTGGTTCTGCGCAGATCCATCAAGGGCATTGGCTGGCCGCCATCGGGATCGTGGGCGAAGGGCTCGGCAATGCGGTGGTGCTTGTCGGGCGGAACCACAAACGCGGTATCCACCATCCCCAGGGGCCCCAGGATGTGGGCCTGCAAATAGTCGCCCAGCGGCTGGCCGGTAACCCGCTCCAGCAAAGCGCCCAGCAGGTCGGTGGCCCGGCTGTATTGCCAGATGCTGCCGGGTTCGTAGCGATAGGGTATGGCCGCCAAGGCGTGCGAAAAACCGGCGTTGCTGAGCTGGCGGGTGCCTAGCCCGGCAGCCGCATAACGCTGCTGAATGGCGTCGTCGCCCAATATCTCGTAGGTCAAGCCGGAGGTGTGGCGCAACAGGTCTTGCACCGTGGGCTCCCGGGCAGGTGCGCGTGGCGCCGGGGTGTGGCCGTCGTCCACCCGCACCGCCGCAAACTCGCTCAAGTGCTGGCCCACAGGGTCGCTGAGCAGCAGTTGCCCGCGCTCGACCAATTGCATGATCGCCACCGACACCAGCGGCTTAGTCATGGAGTAGATGCGAAAAATACTGTCCGCAGCCATGGGCGTGCCATCCGCCGGATTTTGCTGGCCCCAGGCACGGTGCAACACGGTCTGACCCCGCCGGGCAATCAGGGCTACCGCACCGGGCAAGCGGCCTTTGTCTACCTCGGCTTGCAGCACCCGACCGAGCGCCTCCAAGGCGGGCGCGTCAAACCCGGTATCGGGCGTGGCGGCCACCGTCAGGCTCCGTAGCGTTGGCGCGCCAATGCGGCACCTTGGGCGAGGGCCTCTAGCTTTTTGGTGGCCACCTCGCGGCTCATGGGAGCGAGACCGCAGTTGGTGCAAGGGAAGATGCGATGGCGCGGCACATGCTGTAGCGCGACGCCGATGGTGTCTGCCACCTGCTCGGGGGTTTCAATCACATCGCTGGCGACATCGATCACGCCCACCATGACGTCCTTGTCTTTGAGCAAAGCCATCAGGTCCGGCGGCACATGCGACTGGTAGCACTCCAGGCTCACTTGTTGGATACTGCTGGCCGCCAGCGCGGGAAAGACCTGCGCGTATTGGCGCCACTCCTGGCCAAGGGTTTCTTTCCAGTCGTTGTTGGCTTTGATGCCGTAGCCATAGCAAATGTGAACCGCCGTGGTGCAGGTCAGGCCGCGGGCCGCAATCTCGAGGGCCTGCACACCCCAGTCCACCGCGTCTTGCATGTAGACATTGAAACCCGGCTCGTCGAACTGGATGATGTCCACCCCATCGGCCTGCAGGGCGAGGGCTTCCTGGTTCAGCAGCTCGGCAAACGCAAACGCCATGGTTTTCTTGTCGCCGTAAAAACGGTCGGCCACGGTGTCCACAATGGTCAGCGGGCCGGGCAGAGTGAATTTGAGTTTTTTCTTGGTGTGGGCGCGGGCCAATTGGGCTTCAAACGCGTGCACCCGGCCTTTGAGGCGCAGCGCTGCGATGACCTGGGGGACCTGGGCGTCGTAGCGGTTGTTACGGATGCCCATGGTGACTTTGTTGTCGAAGTCGATCCCTTCTACCTGCTCCAGAAAGCCATGCACAAAGTGCTGGCGGCTCTGCTCACCATCGCCTACAACATCAAGGCCCGCGTCCTCTTGGGCTTTGATCCATAGCAAGGTGGCATCTGCCTTGGCTTGTTGCAGGTCGGGGCCGGCCAGTTTCCATTGGGGCCAAAGTTTCTCGGTCTCTGACAACCAAGAGGGTTTGGGCAGGCTGCCGGCAATCGCGGTTTCGAACATGGTGTCTCCTTGTTATGGGGGGCTCAGGGAATGTCGCGGAAATACGGTGACAAGTGTGCCCCACAGTGCAGGCAATAGCGCGCCTCGGGCAAATGCCCCTCCGTCAGGCATTCGTGGCAGGTGCGGGTGGTGGCGGGCGCTGGGGCTCCGCGCAAAGAGGCCATCTCGGACGTCACGATGCCGGTGGGCACCGCCAGAGTGCCCCAGCCCAGCAACATCATGCAAGAGGCGATAAAGCGGCCCAAATCGGTTTTGGGCGTGATGTCGCCAAACCCCACTGTGGTCATGGTGGTCACCGCCCAGTACACCGAGGTCGGGATGCTCGTAAACCCGTTGACCGGGCCTTCGACGACGTACATCAACGTCCCCATGACCAGCACAATCATCAGCACCGCTGACAAAAACACCGAAATCTTGCGCCGGCTGGCGGCCAATGCGCGGGCCAATGCCTGGTATTCCTGCACATAGGCAGTGAGCTTGAACACCCGGAAGACGCGTAACAAGCGTAGCACCCGCACATCAATCAGGGCGGAGACCTCAGGCACCAAGAGTGCCACGTAAGTGGGCAGCAAAGCCAGCAGATCGATCACCCCGTAAAAGCTCAGGGCATAGCGCATCGGGTGCCGCACACACAGGAGGCGGGCGACGTACTCAGCAGTAAACAGGAGCGTGAACACCCACTCCAGCACCTCGAACCAGATGCCAACCCGGTCAGCCACCGCGCCCACGCTCCCCATGGCCACCACTGCCACACTGACCAGAATGGCAAAAATGAGGCACTGGTCGAACAGCCGCCCGGCACGGGTATCGGCTTCAAAAATGATGGTGAACAGCTTTAAGCGCCAGCCGTCTAGCGGTTTACCGAGGTAGGAAGAGGTTTCTGTGGGCGTGGTCATGAAACAATGGCAAGTGGCGATGCGTGTGGGGGCTCTACTGTGCCACTGCGCAAAGCCGCTGAGTGGCACGCTTTCTGCTTGCTGCTGTCAGCTATTGGGAGGATTGCGGCGAATTAGGTTATTACTTTTCCGCATACCTTTCGATGGTAAACCCCGATGAGGGCGCGGGCCCACAAAGCTACAGTTCAGCGTCAGAATCGGGGCGCAGACACCAATCTGGTGCACCCTGCTGATTCAATTCTTTGGAGTAATGATTTATGAGCATGAAGAAACTGAAAACACTGGCAACCGTGGTTGCCGCTTTGGGTGCCGTCGTTGCAGCACCCGCCCACGCTGGCAAGACATTGGATGCCGTCAAGGCCCGTGGCCAAGTGGTTTGCGGTGTGAACACAGGTTTGGCTGGTTTCAGTGCTGCTGATTCCAACGGCAAGTGGACCGGTCTCGATGTGGACGTGTGCCGCGCAGTAGCCGCTGCTGTGTTGGGCGACGGCGAAAAGGTGAAGTACGTTCCCCTGAACGCACAAGCCCGTTTCACTGCTTTGCAATCCGGCGAAGTTGACGTGCTCTCCCGCAACACGACTTTCACTCTGACACGTGACGCATCTTTGGGTCTGTCCCAAACTGCCGTGACCTATTACGACGGCCAAGGCTTCATGGTTCCCGTGAAGAGCAAGCTCAAGAGCGCCAAGCAGCTCAAGGGCCAGACCGTGTGCGTGCAGTCCGGCACCACCACTGAAAAGAACCTGACTGACTTCTCCAAGGCCAACGCGCTGAACATCAAGCCTATCGTGTTTGAAAAGCTCGAAGCCGCTGAAGGCGCTTACTTCTCCGGCCGTTGCGTGGCTTACACCACCGACGCATCCGGCCTGGCCTCTACCCGTAACAAGGTTGCCAAGAACCCTGCTGACCACATGATCCTCCCCGAGCTGATCTCCAAAGAGCCTTTGGGCCCCATGGTTCGCCGCGGTGACGACGAGTGGACCGCCATTGTGAAGTGGACCGTGTACGGCCTGTTGGAAGCTGAAGAAGCCGGCATCACCGCCGCTAACGTCGACGACCTGAAGACCAGCAGCCAAGACCCCGTGGTCGGCCGCTTGTTGGGCTCCAAGGAAGACACTGGCAAGTTGCTGGGCTTGGACAAAGAGTGGCTGGCACGTGCTGTGAAGACCACTGGTAACTACGGCGAAATGTTTGAACGCAACGTGGGCCCCAAGTCTGCCCTGCAGTTGCCACGTGGTTTGAACAACCTGTGGAACAAGGGCGGCGTGCAGTACGCCCCTCCAGTGCGTTAATGAGAGTAAACGGAAGGCTGTAAACCGGCGTTCCGTGACCGAAAAGGGCAGTCGCATTCACCTTGCGCTGCCCTTTTCACTTGATGAGTGTTTTTCCAGTGAACCAAAGGGCTGACATGTCCACACCCTCCTCCCCTCCCAAAAAGTCCTGGTCCTGGCGCAGCCAGGCATTCCGTGGACTGATGTACCAAGCTATCGCCATCGTGGTGGTGCTGGCTACGGTGCTTTATCTTGCCCACAACACCACCACCAACATGAAGTTGCGTGGCATTCAAAGTGGTTTTGACTTTTTGTCCAACCCTGCCGGGTTCGACATCGGCGAGAGCCTTTTCGCCTTCGACTCCGGTGAGTCGTACTGGCGGGCTTACCTCGTCGGATTTGTGAACACGCTGCGCGTTGCCGTGGTGGGCATCATCCTGACCACCATTCTGGGCACCTTGATCGGTGTCGGACGCTTTTCGCGCAACGCACTGGTCCGGGGCATTTGCGCCGCGTATGTGGAATTCTTCCGCAACATTCCGGTGCTGCTGCAGTTGCTGATGTGGTACCTGATGTTCACCGAGGTGCTGCCCGCATCCAACGAGCCCTGGGTACTGGGACCCTTCTTTCTGAGCAAGGGGGGGATTAACTTCCCGATTCCTCAGTGGGCGCACGGACATGTTTGGGGCGCCTGGGGCCTGCTTTTGGGCGTGGCTGCCGCTTGGGCTTACCGCGTGTATGCGCAAAAGTCGTTTGAGCAGACCGGCAAGGCCAAGAGCATGGTGCTGGCTCCGATCGGCATTGTGCTGGCGGTCGGTGTGCTCGGCTGGTTGTTGGGCGGTGCGCCTACTGCGCTCAATATGCCGATCCAAGGTGAATTCGCTATTGAAAACGGCGGAGCTTTGACACCTGAGTACCTGTCTGTGCTGCTGGGCCTGACGATCTACACCGCGGCTTTCGTATCCGAAGTGGTGCGGGGCGGCATCCAGTCTGTCGCCTTGGGCCAATCGGAGGCGGCTGCCGCTTTGGGCTTGAGCCGTGGCCACACCATGCGCTTGGTGATGCTGCCGCAGGCACTGCGCGTGATCATTCCGCCAGTGACCAACCAGTACCTGAACCTGACCAAAAACTCATCCTTGGCGGTGGCCATCGGCTACCCGGATGTGGTGTCTATCGCGAACACCGCCATCAACCAAACCGGCCGCGCGGTGGAGTGCATTGCCATCATCATGCTGGTGTACCTGAGCACGTCGCTGTTCACGTCCATCACCATGAATTGGTACAACACCCGCTCTGCGATCAAAGAACGCTAAGGCCTAGTTATGAGCGCAACTACTTTTGAACCTATTCCCGCACGTCCCGCCCCGGTCAAGACCGAAGGTGCGGTTGCCTGGATCCGCAGCAACCTTTTTGGCAGCTGGCAGACCACCATCGGCACCCTCATCATGGGGGCGATCCTGCTCTACATTTTGCCGCCCCTGTTTGGCTGGGCATTGATCGACGCCAAGTGGGCCGCCAACGCCGATGCCTGCAGCGCAGACCGTGCAGGCGCCTGCTGGGGCGTGGTGACGGAAAAATTCCGCATCATCATTTTTGGCCGTTACCCCTTTGAAGAGCAGTGGCGCCCTCTGGTAGCCACACTGCTGCTCTGCAGCTTGCTGGTTGCCAGCTGCATGCGCATGTTCTGGAAGGCATGGCTGGGCGCAGCCTGGGTGCTGGTCTTGGGCACCTTCTTTGTGCTGATGCACGGCGATGTCATGGGCTTGTCCCTGGTCGAAACCGACCGCTGGGGTGGCCTGACACTGACGCTGCTGCTGTCCTCGCTGTCGATGGCCATGGCTTTCCCGCTGGCCTTGATGATTGCCTTGGGTCGCCGTTCCAAACTGCCGGCGATCAAGACCTTCTGCACCATTTACGTGGAGCTGATCCGTGGCGTGCCCTTGATCTCGGTGCTGTTCATGGCGTCCTTCATGTTCCCGCTGCTGATGCCACAGGGCTTCAACATCGACGTGTTGGTGCGGGTGCTGGCCGGTATCACGCTGTTTGCTGCGGCCTACATGGCCGAAGTAATCCGCGGTGGCCTGCAAGCAGTGCCCAAGGGCCAGATTGAAGCGGCCGCCACCCTAGGCCTGAGCTACTGGCAAACCCAGCGCAAGATCGTCTTGCCCCAAGCCCTGGCCATGGTCGTGCCCGGCATCATGAACAACTTCATCTCCACCTTCAAGGACACGTCGTTGGTAACCATCGTGAGCTTGTACGAGCTGACCGGTGCCATGAGCCTGGCCCTGAACTCGGACTCTGACTGGCGCCCCTTCAAGATTGAAGGCTACATCTTCATCGCACTCATCTACTTTGTGTTTTGCTTCTCCATGTCGCGCTACAGCCTCTGGATCGAAAAGCAAGTGAACAAAAGCAAACTCCGCTAAGGAACGAATATGTCTGAACCCATCATCACCTTCAACAAAGTCAACAAGTGGTACGGTAACAACTTCCACGTACTGCGCGATATTGACCTGACCGTCACCAAAGGCGAACGCATCGTGGTTTGCGGCCCGTCGGGCTCCGGCAAGTCCACCATGATCCGCTGCATCAACCGCCTCGAAGAGCACCAGCAGGGCAACCTGATCGTGGACGGCGTGGAGCTGACCGACGACGTCAAAGCCATCGACGATGTGCGCAAAAAAGTCGGCATGGTGTTCCAACAGTTCAACCTGTTTCCGCACCTCACCGTGCTGGAAAACCTGACGCTCTCCCCCATGTGGGTCGGCAAAATGCCGAAAAAAGAAGCTGAAGAAAAGGCCATGATCCAGCTGGAGCGTGTGCGCATTGCCAACCAGGCCAACAAGTACCCGCTGCAGCTCTCCGGCGGTCAGCAGCAGCGCGTGGCGATTGCCCGCGCCCTGTGTCTGAAACCCAAGATCATGCTGTTCGACGAGCCTACCTCGGCCCTCGACCCGGAAATGATCAAGGAAGTGCTGGACGTGATGATTGAGATGGCCAGCCAAGGCATAACCATGATCTGCGTCACCCACGAAATGGGCTTTGCCAAGGCTGTGGCTGACCGTGTGATCTTCATGGACCAAGGCCAGATCGTGGAGCAGAACACGCCGCACGAGTTCTTCAACAACCCGCAGAACGAGCGCAGCCGCGACTTCTTGTCCAAGATTCTGGGGCACTAAGTACATGCCAACCTCTGCTGACCTCCACATTGCCGAAGAACAGCTTCAAGCCTTTCAATCAGGCTTGAAGCAGTTTCAGTCAGGGGGGTTGGCGGCGCACGCCTTGTCAGAGATGGCGCGCGGCCAGACAGTATTGCTGACCGCGTTGCCTGAAAAGTTCACCGTCGTACTGCACCAGCTGATGGATCGCCTGGAGTCTAGCGCCCTGTTCAGCGAAGAGAGCTGCTCATTCAGTCAACGTGACTTGATTGACAGCCTTCAGCTCTGGATCGACAAAGCGACCCAGCGCCTCACTCAAAGCTAGAGGCCCAGCCTATTGCTTGGCAGCCGCAACGGGGGCCAAGCGGTCGTGGGTCCAACGCAGTAAATCCATCCACATCTGGCGCACTTCTGCATCTTGGGGCAAGCGGCTCGCGCTGGGCAGCTCAATCGTGACCACCGGAATCCGCTGGTGGACGCCGGCATAGTTCCCTAGCGACCCCGGAAAGATACCCACCTGATCCAGGTAAAGGCGCCCGAGCTTGCTGGGCGGCACCGAGGGGCCGTCAAAGTCCAGCACCCCATACGGTGCATGCACGCTCACGATCAAGTTAGGCTTGAAGCTGCCCATTTGCTCCAGCAAAAACCGGGATTCCGGCTCAGACGCCGGTTTGTCACCCGGCCAGCGACGCGGGTCGCGCTTGGTGCGTTGCTCCCAATACACTTTAGCGTCCCGAGCCCAGTTAGGCGTGGGGAAGTTGCGATTGAGGTCCACGCCATCCGCATTGGTGCGCCGAGCCGGTTTGGCAAACAAGCCATCGGGGTTGAGACTTGGGATGAAGCGCCAGTGGATATTCAGCGCAGTGTCGGATGGAGGGGTCTGTGCCAGCCCTAACCAGTGGTAGACCAGCGACACGGACGACATTTCATCCCCGTGAATACCCCCCACCACCAGCACACGGAAATTAGCGTCCACCGCCGTCACATCGCGGCCCCAAATGACGCGCCCTTTATTAGAGCGGGCCTTCAAATCCTGCAGCGAAGCCGCTTCGCACATGGCGGGGCTCACGCTGGGTATTTTTGAAGAATAGTCGCCGCAAGCCCTCTTGATATCTGCATGAGCTGCTACAGAAAAAATAGCAAAAACAAAACTGGCAATGATTTCCTTGTGCATATCGGGAATTGTAAAGGTCGCCCGTCGCCCATGGTTTTGGGTGGGCCGTTATGGCAATGCGGTGAAAGCGCGTTAAATTCCAGAGATGACGCCCCCTGCTCGAGCACGATCTGCTATCCCCCCTGATTTTTCCAGCCAAGAATTCCGGCAAGCCTTGGGGATGTTTGCCACCGGTGTGACCGTGGTTACGGCCCAAGCCCACGATGGCACCCTGGTGGGCCTAACCGCCAACTCTTTCAACTCGGTATCGCTCGCGCCTCCGCTGGTACTCTGGAGCCTGGCCCAAAAGGCCGGATCCATGGAAGCATTCAGCCGCGGCGCACACTACGCGATCAACATCCTGGCTGCTGACCAGCAGGCTTTGGCCATGCAGTTCGCCAGCAAAGACATCGACCGCTATGCAGGCGTCAACTTCAGCCGTGGCGCCCACGGCGCACCACTCCTGGCCGGTGCGGTGGCGCACTTTGAGTGCTTCAACCGCAGCCAGTACGAGGAAGGCGACCATGTGATTTTTGTGGGCGAAGTGGAGCGCTGTAGCCACCGCGCAGGTGCAGCCCCCCTTCTCTACCATGGCGGGAAGTTCTACACCGAGCACCCGCTCTGAATCGCATGTCACTCCACCTGCCCCGGCCGGTCAAAGCAGCACTCCTTGGATTCTGGGATTTATTCACGTCGGCCAGCCCCTTGCTGTTCGCGGGTGCGGGCCTGATCTGGCTTGCCTATTGGTGGCTGAATCCGATGCCACCCAAACAGCTGACCCTGTTGACGGGCCCGGAGCAAAGCGCTTACGCCGAAATGGGCGATCAGTACGCAAAGCTGCTGCGCCAGCACGGAATCACGGTCCGACTGGTGCCCACAGAGGGTTCCGCTGACAACTTGCGCCGACTGCAGGCCGGCGAGGCGGATGCCGGTTTTGTGCAGGGGGGGTCTGCAACGGCGCCGACCGATGACGACACGGAAGAACTCCTCACGCTAGGCAACTTGTTTGTGGAACCGGTCTGGCTGTTCTATCGCGCTCAATCTGCGGCAGACATCTCAGAAACGGGCCGGCTGCAGTCCTTGAACCAGTTGAGTACCTTGCGAATCAACGCGGGAACCGCCGGTAGCGGCGTCCCGCCGTTGATGGACACGCTGCTGGACATGCACCGCATGGACCCCAAGAAAATCAAAATTTCGCACCTGGAGCAAACGCCCGCCACGGTGCAGATGTTGCAAGGCAAGCTGGATGCGGTGGTGTTCGCCTCGGCCCCGCAGGCCCCTATGGTGCAAATGCTGCTGCAAACACCCGGTATCCGGCTCATGGATTTTCCTCAGAACGAGGCCTATGCACGCCGCCTGCCGTTTATCACCCCGGTCACACTGCCGCGCGGCGTGGTCGATCTGGCGCGCAACATTCCAGCGCAAGATGTACACCTGATTGCCACGACCACCAGCATGCTGGTGCGTGAGAGCCTGCACCCGGGCTTGCGTCAATTGTTGTCTCAGGCAACGGTACAGACCCACGGGCAATCCGGCTGGTTCCAACGCACCCGAGAGTTTCCCAACGCATCCAACAGCGAGTTTCCGTTGGCACCCGAAGCCGAGCGCACTTTGAAAAATGGCATCCCCAGCCTGCAGCGCTACATCCCGTTTACCTTGGCCAATCTTGTAGAGCGCATGTGGCTGGCACTGGGCATCATCATTGCCGTGCTGCTCCCGTTGGGAAAAATAGCGCCTCCGCTGTACGCCTACCGCGTGCGGTCTCGCGTTTTCCGTTGGTATGGCGAACTCCGGGATATTGAAAGCCGACTCGAAGCACACCCCGAAGACAAAGAAAAATTGTTGGAAGAGCTGAACGCGATTGAAGCCAAGGTGGAAAAAGTCATTCTGCCCCTGTCCTACGCGGATGAACTCTATGCACTACGCAACAACATCGGCCTCGTGAGACAGCGCTTAACTACAGCTTAGCAATCACGCTGTTTTTCATGGCCTGCTGGGCCACCGCGTCCAGCGCAGCATCCAGCACGGTCTGCGCCGATATCACCCGCAATTGACCGGCGGCCACCAACTTGTCATGCGTGCGGCGGGTCATGGACTGTGTAGAGCCTGATGCGCTCGTGAACAAAAACAGGGTTCCATGCGGACTCGCCCAGGTGAGCTGCGTGCGGACCCAATCGTCATTGGACTGCAGCTCCACCCAAGAGCCGAGTGGCAAACTGCCTGCGCCGCTGCCCGCGACGGGCACTTCCGCTTCCTGCGCCGTGGACGTCGATGACTCTGGTGCAGTGCTGCTGGCAGAGGGCGCGTCGTCGAGCTCCAGCAGATTCGACTCGCTGGCTTCGGAAGGTGCAACCCAAGGGTCGCCATCTTCCACCGGGCGATGAGGCACTGCCAAAGCGACAGCGCGCGCGGGTGTCTCGGGCGCCTCCTTGGAGCGGGTCCAGGGATCCCGGTGAACTGCCCGGAAGGCCGCTTGGTGCAAGCCCATCAGTGCTTCAAAAAATGCACCCACCTTGGTGGCGGGGTATTGGATGGTCTCCAGCCCGTCACGCAAGGTTCCCAGCAAGAGCGGAACCAGCTTGGTGAGTTTGGGAATATTCTTGGGCGCCAGATCCGGATGGGTGCTCCACAACAGCGCCGCGATCAGTGCTTGGTACCGGTCTGCCGCCGCAGAGCGACTGCCGCCTGCGAGTCGCGCTTGCGCAACCACTTGCGCCCACGGGCCGCACAAAAAATGCAAGACTACTTCGGGTACTTTGTTGGCATCCCGGTGCCCGTCGATTTCCCGGGCAATCTTTTCAGCCAGCAAGTTGCGCTGCTCGGCCTTCTCCAAGGCCCTGACAGCCTGAGCCCTCAAGGCGGCTTGCTTGGAAGCCTCGTCGTCCCAGAGTGACTGCAAATGACTCAGAACACGCTCAAAACTTTCCGGGCCCGCGTGCTCGTCCATCAAGGGAGCGATGGCCTCCCGCGCTTCGTCCAGATACGCCAAAAAGCCGGGACTCCCGACCTTCGCGAACGCCAAGCTGCGATGCGTCAACTCTTGGACCAGCATCCTGGCAGCGTGCCCTTTATCGGTAAAAAAGCGCGGATCGGCCAAAGCCAAACGCATCAGAGCGGGCTCCAGCCCGCGCACCAAGCCCTGCACTGGTTCCAACAAACGCGGATCGCGCGCTATGTTGTCCACCATCAGGCTCACCACTTCCAAACTCAAAGCCTGCGCAACCCCATTGGCCGTGCGACGGATTTTTTCACGCACATCGCCGTCCACCCCCGCGCGAATTTCGGGCGTGGCACTGCGGCGCTGCTCGAGCCGCTGGACCACACGATCGACTTGCCGCATTTCGGCCAGGGCCTCAAAGGCCGCAGGAACGGTCGCCGCAAAGTCGGTAGGCTCAGCTTCGTGTGCCCGATACCCCGCCTGCGGCGATTCAAAGTCTCGCTCGAACTGTTTTGCAAATGCAGCGACTCTGTGCGTCGTGCCTGCAGAATCCAGTTCACCCGCCAGCAGCAGGCGCAGCCTGTCCAGGGTGAGCAAACCAGGATCAACGACAGGCTTAGGGCGGCTCAACTCTCGGGCTATCAAGGCCTCCCGCTCCGCACTGCCCGGTGCGCCATAGCGGGTGGTCTCCATCAGCGCGGAGCCAGCGCCTTCAGCGCGTTTAAAGCCAGCGGCCCCCACGCCGGGCGTGGCACTTTGCGAGACCGCATAACTTGCGGCCACCACACCTTGCGCGCGTAACCGGACCACGAGATCACGGTACAACACTTGAAGCTCACTGCCTAAAGCAGTTCCCATCACGGTGAGCCAGTCCAAGCGCATCGAGGAAGGAGCGGGGGTGCGCTCCACGGTATTGCGCAATGCTTGGATATAGGCCTCCGGGCGCAAGGGGTTGCGCTCCGGGCGAACCGTAGGCAAGCCCAAAGCTGCACACATCAAGGCATTGAGTTCAGACAGGCTTGCCTCCGCAGCCAGCATGACCATTTGCTGCGCCCGCGCCATATTGACGCTCTCTTGCACCTGAAGCTCGTCCATCAGCTCCAGTTGATCAAACTGCACATCAGCGATGCTGGGCATCGACGTGCGAGGCGTATCCACCGGCTTGGTGAACTGCTCCATCAATGCTGCTTCGAAGCCCTTTTCCAGAATAGCCTCATGAGCAAACAGCTGCCGCAAGGAATCCGCGTGAACTTCCCGCTCCCTGAAGTCACGCGCTGCGCCTTCGCGCAAATGCAAGTCGCGGCGCAGTGCAGCGACCAGTTTGGCCATCAGAGCAGGACCGGCCGCCGCGGCTTCCTTGACGGTCGCTTGGAACAAGGGCGGCGGGGGCGAGTGTCGATTTTGCATGCAGCAGCGTGGACTCTCTCAGTACCAAAGAGGCTTACTTCAAAGCCTTGTAGCGCACGCGCTTGGGCTTGGCACCCTCTTCGCCCAGACGCTTCTTCTTATCGGCTTCGTACTCTTGGTAGTTGCCGTCAAAGAAGGTCCACTGGCTGTCGCCTTCGGCAGCCAGGATGTGGGTGGCAATACGATCGAGGAACCAGCGATCGTGGGAAATCACCAGCATGGTGCCGGCGAATTCGAGCAGCGCATCTTCTAGGGCACGCAAGGTTTCCACATCCAAGTCGTTGGACGGCTCATCCAGCATCAACACGTTGCCGCCTGCGATCAGTGTCTTTGCCAAGTGCAAACGACCCCGCTCACCACCGGACAACATGCCCACCTTCTTCTGCTGGTCGCCACCGTTGAAGTTGAAGCGACCGCAATAGGCGCGGCTGGCCATTTGGAACTTGCCCACGTTCAGGATGTCGAGTCCACCGGACACGTCTTCCCAAACGGTTTTTTCATCCGACAGCGCATCGCGGTGCTGGTCCACAAACGCCATCTTGACGGTGGACCCAATGACGACTTCACCCGAATCCGGCTTCTCGCGACCGGCGATCAGCTTGAACAAGGTCGATTTACCGGCACCATTCGGGCCGATGATGCCGACAATCGCGCCGGCAGGGATGTTGAAACTCAGGTTGTCGATCAACACGCGGTCGCCAAAGGACTTGCTCACGCCCTTGAATTCGATCACCTGGCTACCCAAACGGTCTGCCACCGGGATAAAGATTTCGTTGGTTTCGTTACGCTTCTGGTATTCGAAGTCGCTCAATTCTTCAAAGCGGGCCAGACGGGCCTTGCTCTTGGCTTGGCGGGCCTTGGGGTTCTGGCGGGACCATTCCAATTCCTTCTTCAAGGCCTTGGCACGGGCTTCTTCGCCCTTTTGTTCGGCTTCCAAACGGGCGCCCTTCTGGGTCAGCCAGTCAGAGTAGTTGCCCTTGTACGGAATACCGGAGCCGCGGTCCAGTTCCAGAATCCACTCAGCAGCGTTATCCAGGAAGTAGCGATCGTGGGTGATAGCTACCACGGTGCCGGAGTAGCGCTGCAGGAATTGCTCCAGCCAATCCACTGATTCAGCGTCCAAGTGGTTGGTCGGCTCATCGAGCAGCAGCATGTCGGGCTTGGAGAGCAGCAAACGGCACAAGGCCACGCGGCGCTTCTCACCGCCGGACAGCACGCCGATGTTGGCATCCCATGGGGGCAGGCGCAGGGCGTCAGCGGCAATTTCGAGCTGGTGCTCGGAATCCGTGCCGGCGGTGGCGATGATGGCTTCCAGTTCAGCCTGCTCAGCAGCCAGTGCGTCAAAGTCGGCGTCTTCAGCGCCGTAGGCGGTGTACACCTCTTCCAAGCGGGCCTTGGCAGTGAACACTTTGCCCATACCGCTTTCCACGGCTTCACGCACGGTGTGGGTCGGGTCGAGTTGGGGTTCCTGGGGCAGGTAACCGATGTTCAGGCCGGCCATAGGAATGGCTTCGCCCTCAATTTCCTTGTCCACACCGGCCATGATCTTAAGCAGGGTGGATTTGCCGGAACCGTTGGTACCCAAGACACCGATCTTGGCACCGGGGAAGAAGGAAAGGGAGATGTCTTTAAGAATGTGCCGCTTGGGGGGCACGATCTTGCCGACGCGGTTCATAGAGAAAACGTATTGGGCCATTGCGATTCTGGTTATTCAGCGGTAAAGCCATATTATCGACTGCGCGGCAACCAAGCGATCAAGGGTTGCGGTCTGATGGGGTTTCAAACGCGTTTTTTACATCGTTTCGCAGGGCCTCGCGGGCCACGGCATCGAGGGCGTTGTCCATGACATGGCCATCAGACACCAGCCGGATCAAGCCCAGCCCCCGCAAGCGGTCCATGGTGCTGCGCGACATGGAATGCGTCATGCCGCTAGCCGACAAAAACATGAACAGGGTCCGGTGCGGGCTCGCCCACGAGAGCTGGGCGCGCACCCATTCGCTACCCAGGGCCATATCGACCCAAGACCCGGTGCGCAGGCTCTCTGCACTCCAAGCATCGTGCAGCGCTTGGTCTGCGACTTCGGAGGGCTCTGCATTGCCCTTGCGGGACACCTGCTGGCCGTTGAAAAAGCCGGAGTCCTCAGCCTCCATCTCGGCGAGCCAGGGATCGTCTTCAAGTGTCTCTGGCCCGGTAATAGCCTGTGGGCCTCCGGCAGGTGTTGCGCTCTGTGCATCCCGGTGGGACACATATTTGGCGTTGTCAAAGGCCTGCTCATGGATATCGATCAGGGCATCAAAAAACGGCGGGATCCGGTCTTCGGGGTGATCCACCAAAGCCAGCCCTTGCCGGATTTTCACCAGCATCAGCGGCACCAATTCGACCAGACGCGCCCTGTTTTTACGCACCAGGCGGGGCTGCACACTCCAAATCAGGTCATCCACCAGTGCGAGATAGCCTTCTGCATCGTCCGAACCACCGGCGCTCCGCAACTGGTACTCGGCCACCACCTGCGCCCACGGCCCCCGCAAAAATGCCACCACGATGTCCGGTGCATTTTTAAAGGTCATGCGCTGCACAAACTCCTGGGCCAGGCGCTGGGCCAGCATGTTCCGCTGCTCCACGTGCATGAGGCCACGGGCAGCCTCGGCGGCAGCCTGCTTGTGCAGATGGTCTTCCTGCCCCCACGCTTCGTCCAACTTTTGCAACACTCGCTCAAAAGTGGCGGCACTTCCCTCGCTCCCCAAAAGCGCGGAGATAGCGTTTTCCATGTTTTGCCGGAAACGCGCGTAGCCCGAGGCCTCTTCGCTCTGAAACGCCAGACTCCGGTGCGTCATGCGGTCCAGAAAAACACGCGCAGGGTGCTTGCGGTCTGCAAAAAAGCGGGAGTCTTGCTGAGACATCCGCTGCAGCAGAGGCTCCATACTCAGCACCAATTGCCGCACACCGGGTAACAGGCGGCGGTCTTGCATCAAATTTTCCAGCATCAGGCGCACGACTTCCTGACCCAACTCCTCGCCCAAAGCCTTGCCTTGCAGCGCCTCCCGCGCTGACGCCCTGGCGCGAGACCGTGGCTGCCCGGCGCCCGCATCGGCCACGACTGCGCGCTCAGAGAGGCGCTTGAGCATCGGCTCGACCAGCTTCATATCCTCTAGGGCCAAGAAAGACGCGGGCACGGTGTGGGTGAAATCTGCATTTCCTGCAGCTGCAGGCCGCGGATCGAGCTCACCAGAGAGCAAACGACGCAATTTATCCAGCGTGAGCAAGCTGCGTGACACGGAGGACGCCGGGGCGCTGGAAGTCAGGCCGAAAGGATGTGTCGTGGGGCCATACATCGGCACCGGTTCTACGCCCTGAGATTTCAGCCACTCGATCAACTCGCGGTACATCTGGTCCAGCGCGCTACCCAACAAACCAGCGGCAGGCGCCATCACCGACAAGCGCGCCTCATCCTCGGGCACCACTTGGACAAACGCCTCGCGCAAGGCGTGGGCAAAAGCTTCCGGTTTGAGCGGATTCAAATGGGCCTGCACGCTGGACCAGCCCATCAAATTGCTGATAAAGGCGTTCAGATTCGGCAGAACCGCCTCCACAGACCGGGTGACTTCCTGCTCATTGACGGCCAACTCAATGTTGGCATCGATCTGCTCTTCTTCCAGAAACTGGAAATCGTCAAATCGCACAGGGCTGATGCTGGGCTTGCGGAAAGAGCCGCCCCCGTACACCGCGCTGCGCAACTCCACACGAAACACCGCTTTCAACTCCGCAGAACGGGCCAACAGTCGCTCAACGGTGACCTGCCGGACGGGATGCAGCTTGGCATGCAGGGTTTTGCCCCCGCCCACTTTGAGCATGGACTTCAGGCCTTCGAGCACATCATCCAACAGCGGGTCGCACTGCTCCAGCACTGCATCGATACAAGCAGACAGCGTGGGCTTGGTGTTGCCGATTTCGTGGGCAACTCCCAGGCGCCGCAACAAGTATTTCTTCATGGTGACCGTATTCTCAACGCCGCGAATGGGCTTCGCCAGTGTATTGACAGATTGTTACCCGCGCCAACACCGTACGCCTGATTCCGTGTCGACAAACCGACACCAGGCCAAGCCGTGCGACAATACGGGCCATTGCAGCTATTCAGTTGCCTGCAATATCAGCAACTTGCTGGGGATCGCTACGTGACAGGGCATCCCACTTTTGAATCCATCTGCCTTTGACTGACTGCGCACCGAGTGTCCGCAGAACGGCTGATTCCCAAGCGTCCCGGACGGACGCATCTATCCAATGAACTTTGAAGAATTGAAGCTGGCACCTGCCATCGTGAAGGCCGTGCGCGAGCAAGGTTACGAAACGCCCACCGCCATTCAGGCACAGGCTATTCCCCTGGTGCTCGAAGGCCACGACCTGCTGGGCGGCGCCCAGACCGGTACCGGCAAGACCGCTGCCTTCACCCTGCCCCTGCTGCACCGCCTCTCGATGAGCCGCAGCGCGGAGAACAAATTCGGTGGCACCGGCATCCGCGCCCTGGTGCTGACTCCCACCCGCGAACTCGCCGCCCAGGTGGAAGAGTCCGTTCGCCAGTACGGCAAATACCTGCAACTCAGCTCCACCGTCGTGTTCGGCGGCGTGGGCATGAACCCGCAAATCTCCAAGGTCAAAAAAGGCGTGGACATTCTGGTGGCCACCCCCGGCCGTCTGCTGGACCTGGCCCAACAAGGCATGTTGGACCTGGGCCAGGTGCAAATGCTGGTGCTGGACGAAGCCGACCGCATGTTGGACATGGGCTTCATCCATGACGTGAAAAAAGTGCTGGCACTGGTGCCCAAAGAAAAGCAAAGCCTGCTGTTCTCTGCGACCTTCAGCGACGAAATCCGCGAGCTGGCCAACGGCCTGCTCAAGAACCCACAAAGCGTGCAGGTCACACCGCGCAACACCACGGTGCAGCGCATCACCCAGGTGATCCACCCCGTGGGCCGCGGCAAGAAAAAGGCCCTGCTCGCCCACATCATCAACGAGCAAAACTGGAGCCAGGTGCTGGTGTTCACCCGCACCAAGTTCGGTGCCAACAACGTGGCCGAGTTTCTGGAAAAGAACGGCATCACGGCCATGGCGCTGCACGGCAACAAGAGCCAGGCAGCCCGCACGCAAGCCCTGTCCGGCTTCAAGAGCGGCGATGTTCGCGCCTTGGTAGCCACCGACATTGCCGCCCGCGGTATCGACATCGACGACCTGCCGCACGTGGTGAACTACGAAATCCCGAACGTGAGCGAAGACTATGTGCACCGCATCGGCCGCACGGGCCGCGCAGGTGCCGATGGCGCCGCGGTAAACCTGGTGTGCTTGGACGAAGAAGGCTTCATGCAGGACATCGAGCGCTTCACCAAACAAAAAATTGAAGTGAAGGTCATCGAAGGCTTCGGCCCCGAGCCCGGCGAGAAGGGCGAGCCGATTGCCATGGGTCGCCAGACCATCTGGGGCGGCGCAGGCAAGCCCCCAAGCCGTGACGTCATGCAGGCAGCCGCCAAGGCCGCCCGCACCGAAATGTTGCAACGCGTGCGTGACAACAAAGCCGCACAAGGCGGCGGTCGTGCAGCCAGCGGCCCAGGCGCCGGTGGCAATGGCGGCGGCCGTGGTGGACAAGCCCCACGCGGTAACGGTGGCAGCAATGGCGGCGGCGGCCGTAGCCCCGATCGTGGTGGCGACTTCCAGCAACCACGCGCACAGGGGCCACGCCCCGCGCAAAACCGCGGCCCGCGTCGTGATGGCGGCAGCGCCGAGTTCCAGCCGCCCGCAGGCTTCACCCACGAAGGTCGCGCACCGCGCCCTTCTACGGCCCAACCTGACCCCATGCGCACCAGCGTCGATATGATGGCTGGCCGTGGCGCCCGCCGCGGTGGTGGCGGTGGCTTTGGCGGCGGTGGTCGCAATGGAGGTGGAAATGGCGGCGGATACGGTGGTGGTGGCGGAGGCGGCTTCGGCGGCGGTGGACGCCCGGGTGGCGGTGGTCGCGGGGGCAACGGGCCTCGTGGGCCGCGCGGTCCTGGCGGCTCTTCTAGCCGATAAACACACCAGCGCGGTACACAGTCTGGGGCGGCGCACGCTGCCCTTGACCCACCCTAAGCTGACCCAACACATCGTCGACTTTGCGGCGCTCCCTGAGCTGCCGCAGATCGACGATGTTTTTATTTGTCTGGGCACCACCATCAAGGTGGCCGGCAGCCAGGCCGCGTTCCGCGCAGTGGACTATGACGCCGTTTTGGCTGTAGCCCAGGCGGGACGTGCACGGGGCGCTACGAAATTAGGAGTAGCCAGCGCCATGGGCGCAGATGCCAAATCCGGCGTGTTCTACAACCGCGTCAAAGGCGAAGTGGAAGATGCGATTACCCAGCTGGGCTATGCCAGCGTCAGCATCGTTCGCCCTTCCCTCTTGGTGGGTGACCGCGGCCCACTGAACCAACCCGAACGCCCCGGCGAGCGCATCGGCCTGATGGTCAGCAAACTGCTCAAGCCAATCATTCCTGCGAATTACCTGCCCGTGCAAGCTGAGGACGTGGCCGCTGGCTTGATTCAAGCTGTCAAAGCGGGCAAGCCGGGTGTGCAGCGCATCTTGTCGGGTGCATTGCAAGGCGCAACGGCGCGCGCTAACGCGGTTTAGCCTCGGACAAACAGGGTGACCAAGGGCTGGTCACCCACCTGGCGGCTCCAGTGGCCATGGATGGCCGGATCAAACGTGGCACCTTCGGGCAGCAAATCTGCCGAGTAAAAGTGCTGGCCGGGCCCGAATACGCGTGAGCTGCCGTGCACCCCGATCTCCATCTGCCCTTGCAGAATAAAGCACCACTGCGTGTGCCCCGAGCAATGGAACTGGCTGCGAAAGCCCACCGGGCTGGTGCGCAACTGGTAGCCACCCGACGCAAACACCTCCGAGAGCATGGACTGCGGTGTGCCGCCGTCCAGAGGAATGGCCTCTTCACGGAATTTCGCGAAACCATCGGTGTCGGTATAGAGAATGACTTGGGTGAATGTGCTCATGGCGGGCCTTTGAAAGTTGGCGGGATTATTCACCAAGCACAGACAGGGCAATGGCCCTCGTGCACAATTTGCTGCATGCAATTTCTTCACACCATGCTGCGCGTTGGCAACCTTCAACGCTCCATCGATTTCTATACCCAAGTGCTGGGCATGCAATTGCTGCGCACCTCGGAAAACCCGGAATACAAATACAGCCTCGCCTTCCTGGGCTTTGCAGGAGGCAATCCCGCCCAAGCCGAGATCGAACTCACCTACAACTGGGGCGTGGAAAGCTACGAACTGGGCACCGCCTACGGCCACATAGCTCTGGGTGTGCCGGACGCGTATGCCGCCGTGGAGAAGATTAAGGCCGCCGGGGGCAACGTGACCCGCGAGGCCGGCCCCGTCAAAGGCGGCAGCACCGTGATTGCCTTTGTGACGGACCCGGACGGCTACAAGATCGAGCTGATCCAAAAGTCTCTACAGGCACAAGGTCTCGGTTTACGCTAACACCACGCCGGGCTAGCTGCTTCCTGTACACAAACACCTCTTGGGCTCAAACACAGGGCCTGATAAGAGGTGTTGTGTACAGACCATCGTTTGGAATCAACTCCAACAAATATCAAAAAGTGGAACACTGCGAGGGCAAGCTGCCACTATTTGACCTCAATCCGGTTAAAAACTCCGCCACACGATGCAAAACAGGACTTAAATCCGGCATCACAAGAGCTCAAGTCTGCCGAACTCTTGCAGCCTTTTACCGGCTCTTTGCAGGGTGATTCATAACTGGTAACGCTGCATTCTTGGCGAGTCTCGGTTTTGCCGTTAATCGTTACAGTTTTTGTTGTGTAGCTTTTGCAAAAGCTCGTAGCCGGGTTCTTTGCCTTACAAACCTGATAGTCGTTCATCGCAAGGTTGTGATTCGCCTCGCATTGCTGGGCCAACGCTTGTTGCGATATTTGGCACGACTGTTTGCTGGTGTTGCACTGCGACACACAAGCCATACCGGATGGACTGGTTGGCGGCACCAGTTCATCTTTATAGACCGTGCATGATGCGAGAGTGAAACCACTCAATAATATTGCCAAACAATTGATTGATTGATTGATTGATTGAGAATTTCATAACCAACTCCTGCAAAAAGATAACCCATCGAAACCAAGAATCAAGAACCTCAAAGCGAAAAATATCGCAGTTTAATATCTTCTCAAAAATCACCGATTTTCAGTAAGCTCTTCTATTCAAAGACATAGAGCATCGGTAATCCCCCCAATTTCCACCGGACCTAAAAGTAGAACGGTTATGCAGCCATGGCCAAGTGCTGCATTGGGGTGAAACCGCCCAGGGCCATATTCGGGCGGTCGTGATTGTAGGACCACATCCACTGCGTGGCGAAGTCCTGAACTTCTTCAATACTGGACCAGTAATACTGGGATAGCCATTCGTATCGAACAGTCCTGTTAAACCGTTCGACATAGGCATTCTGCTGTGGCTTGCCCGGCTGGATATATTCAAACCGGATGCCCCATTCCTCGGCCCAGTTCTGGATGGTGCCACTGATGTTCTCGGGCCCGTTGTCACATCGAATCACTTGCGGCTTGCCACGCCAGGAAATGATCTGCTTCAATGCTCGGATCACCCGCTCCGACGGCAGCGAGAAGTCCACCTCAATGCCCAGCGCCTCACGGTTGAAGTCGTCGATGACATTGAACAAGCGCAGGTTACGGCCGTCCTCCAGCTTGTCGTGCATGAAGTCCATCGACCAGACCTGATTGATGGCCTCTGGCACAGCCAAAGGCTCGGGCTTCTCACGCACCAAGCGCTTCCTAGGCTTGATACGTAGGTTCAACTCCAGCTCACGATAGATGCGGTACACGCGTTTATGGTTCCACCCGAAACTCTTCACATTGCGCAGATACAGGTAGCACAGGCCAAAGCCCCAGTTGCGGTGGTTGTCCGTCAGCCGCATCAACCAATCAGCGATGAGTTCATTCTCAGCGTTTTGCTTGGACTCGTAGCGGTAGCAGGATTCGCTGATTGAGAACACGGAACAGGCGACCCGTATGGCAAGCCCACGCTGCTGCACGACTTCTTTGGCCATCTCGCGCCGGCGAGACGGCCGGCTTACTTTTTTGCGAGGTACTCGTTGGCGATCTCGGCCTTGAGTTTCTCTTCCAGATACATCTTCTTAAGCCGCCGGTTCTCGTCTTCGAGTTCCTTCATGCGGGCCATCATGGATGTGTCCATGCCACCAAACTTGGCACGCCACTTGTAGAACGTGGCGGTGCTGATCCCCAACTCACGACAGATATCAGGAACCGGCAAACCGGCTTCAACACGCTTCAATGCAGCCATGATCTGGCTATCCGTAAATCTCGACTTCTTCACGTAGAACTTCCTTCTTAGAAAATTCTACTTCTCGGTCCTTTGGTTTATCGGGGGGATTACCCATCGAGCAGAGCCCTCCTGGCCATAGCAATACAGTGAAATCAAAAACCTTACTTCAGTAAGCAGCGACGACCGTTCTTTAATCCTAGTGAGACAACATGCAGTAAGAGCCATGATCTATTTCATAAAGCCTCGAGAGCTGAGTGGTTTATATTCGGACACGTAAACATCAGCGCATATTTTTTATCACCCCACGCGGTAAACGCACAGTATTTTCCATCACCCACGCCTGTTGTCCTGGAATACACTGCCTCAGCAAGCACGTCTATCACACCGTACTTATTCGCATAACCCTGCTTTCCTACAAATACACCATCAGGGAAGACCATCGGAATTTCATTCACCACCGGCTCACCAGTAGCCTTGTCCTTCACTATGTAGGCATAAGTAAAAAATCCGGGGTTACTGTCATAAAACGGCAGCGGCGGCACGCCCACGCTAAATTTCTGACTACTATTGACGTAATCAACCTCCTGGCCGTAAAAAACCTCTTCATTCTGAATGGAACAGGCTGGTGGAGCTTTTGGATAACATTTTTTAAATTTTATTTTATTACTTACCTCCGCAGGCTCAAGATCTTTGGTTTCCTCCTCCTCGAGCGGGAACTCTACAAAAAATACTTTGGGGGAGCCTAGATCGAATACAGGGATGCTAACGCTGACCCATTTCGTATTGAGAGAAATAGTCGGTTTAAATGTGGTGAAAAATCCAATCCCTCCCTCTGAATCCCACTTGTATTTTTTAAAAGTTTTATTCTTCTCATCAACGGAATACTCACTAGATTGTTTAACGCCAAGTAATGCATCCATAAGTTCAACGTCGATTCGAGCTTTAGCGATCCAAAAGCCGACCTCACCACGCATCACTAACCCCACTCCAACACCAAAAGCATAGCTCCCCTCAAATGGTTTTCCTCCCGCAGATGCGCCTTCAGCAAATCCCAAATGATTTCTGGATGTCTTCGATTGCGCATCAAATTCGGTTTTAAGACCTCCACTTGAAGAGTATTTCACACCCACTGTGCCCGGCTTTTCGATATCAGACTTGGAACCCATTGAAAACCGCGGCCCCACCAAAGGATAGGTTCCAGCGGTACTTACCCCAAATTCAGCCCTTGCCTCCAAAGGTATAACTACTTGCAAACTGCCCAGCAACGGGACGCCAACCTCAAAGCCCGTAAATTCTTTCAGCACTATTCCACATCCAAGCACGGCCTCAGCCCCCACGTCCAGTTCTATTTGCCCACCAACATTCACAAATGGTTTGATTGCGAGCTCAATGTCGGGCTTGCCACTATTCCAGCTGAATGAACCTCCAAAACCGGTCGACACCTGCGTTTTGAAGGATCTTAAGTTGATCGTACCTGGGGCAATCGCTCCCTTAAAACGGCATTCTGGGGCATCAACTCCGAGGCGTTCACCATTAGATTGGCGCAACTCGTACTTGTAGTAATTCACAGAATATCGACCGTAGCCCACTTGCTCAGCAGCCATATTTTTGGAACTGGTGTACTCGGATCCATCTGAGAATACCATGCCAACTAGGTGGGCTTTGACGGATGCATCTGGTGGAATCTCGTGTACCAGTTCAGAGATCTCCTCTGGATCGCGAAGTGGACTGGACGTTAGTTTCCCACCAAAATCAATATAAGTATTGAACTCTTCCTGAGTTGCCAAATAACCTACGACCAAAGCGTTAAGGAAAAGTGAATCGTTGGCTGGGTCTTTCTCGGCAGGATCAAGTGGGTTACGCCCAATTACTGCCATCCGTTCTACAGTCGAAGTCCCGTCTTCCATTACAACCAGAACATCAAGATTCTCGAAGTAAATTGCTTTTTTCTTAAAGTCAGAAGAGCTGTTATTTAATTTTCTCAACTTTTCTATCGAACCAGTATCAAACATAAGATACTTCTTACCCGTACTTGCATTCTTTAAAAAGTTATCTATAGAAAAAGAATTACCTGATTCCCCCCAATCAAAGCTAGTGGAAGTGGTGTAATCACACACTGTACCGAAGCGAGATTCGCTTCTGCTGAGGCAAAGCATAGGACGAATATCCGGATCATCGACTACCAAGACGTCCTCTTGGGGCTCCGCAGACAGCACCATGAACTTGGAAATCGCATCGCCGCGCGCATCCAAAGCAGTGATGTAACTATTGCCTTTCTTGCCCGTAAGGCTCACTAGTGGTTGGTTTGTACCCGGGCGAACCTTAACCTCATCCACGATGGATATGTCGCTAATATGAAAACTAGCGGGCATTTCCTGAGAAAGCGTGCCTAGCTTATCTTCGTGATAAGCGATCTGTAGTGATTTGCTTTTTCGCGGGTCTATATGAACGATACCGCTTAAGGGAATATACGGATGCGGCGCATCGTCAGCCAAAAGCTTCCCGTCTTTAAACCTTTTATGGGTGACCCCAAAAGGCAAGGGTTTCGCCCGATGATGTGTGCTGAGCCGCTTTGCCTTGATTTGAGCGGCATTGCCAATAACTACTTTCTTTTCAGCAGGTGGTGCACCTTTACCTCTGTCACCACATGCTGCAAGAAGAGCTACCAGAACACTAGCAATCAATAAGCGCCAAGATCTTTTCATGTTGCTTATTCCACGCTTGAATCTTTAAACTGCCAACGATCCAGCCCAAGGCCGCAACCACATCATAGGCTGGAGAAACTGCTGCAGTAAAGCCCACAGCAACGAGGCCCAGGTATCTGACACACCGTCCTGCATGGCGTAAATCATGGCGTTGCTCAACAGTACAAACATCAGCAACACGATATACAGCAAAGCCACAATTACGCGCTCACCTCGCCAAAGGTGAGGCCACCAACTGCGTAATGCATGGATCGGCGCAACCCACAACAACAAAACCCAAAAGATGGACGCTGCCACCGCCAGCATATGTGCCAAGAATGCGGCTTCAAAAGTATGTTTGATGCCAAAGACCAACTCTGTAAGCCCTGCACTCATGGCTTGAGAAATTGACAAATACTGGGCGACAGTGGCCACGATGAACCAAACACGTTTGGACTTGTACCAGGCCCGGTCGCTTGCTAAGCACTGCTGGCAGGCCAATAAACCGGTGATGGAAGCGATCGCCATCAGTGCGCCGACCACCAGCGCGACCTCCAAGTAGGCAAATGTTTCGGCAAAGGTGCGTCCAGATTTGGACTGGGCATGCAACTGCATGGCAAACGAGCCTGCAAAAAATAATGTTGCCAACACCAGTCCTGCTGCGGTCAGTCGATTTTGAACCGCTGAATCTGGCGGCCCTTCCGCTCCATTCAGTTGGGAAATGCTCATAGCTCCAATCCTCTGTACATCGACAAACACTCAAGGCTCAGCCGGCATTTTTGCTTTCGGCTAACCGTTAAGAGCCCTATAGGTTTAGATCGTAGACGAAGTGCAGACGTAACTATCCGCCGATTAAGGGCTGTTATCGCCCACCGCGCCTGGTTCGTTAGTGGAGTTTGGGCCCCAAGGAGCGCCAGCCATGTGCCGTAAAACTAAAGACGCGATGGATCGCCTTGGTTGAAAACTTATTTGCTTCCAATTTAATAGCAGAATACGCAATAAAAAAGAGGGCCGCGGCCCTCTTTTTCCTGGAATCTCTCTTTCTGCTTACTTGCGCAGCGCCTGCGTGTCCTTCGCCAGTTGGGTGATCTTGTCCCACTCGCCCTTGGCCATCGCATCGGCCGGCACGATCCACGAGCCGCCTACGCACACCACATTGGGCAGTGCCAAGAACTCAGGTGCGTTTTGCAGCGTCACGCCACCAGTGGGGCAGAACTTCACATCGAAGAACGGGCCGCTCCAGGCCTTGAGCATGGCCGGGCCGCCGGCTTGCATGGCGGGAAAAAATTTGAGTTCGGTGTAACCGTCTTCCTGAGCCATCATGATTTCGCTGCCGGTGGCCACACCGGGCAACAAGGACAGGCCCAAGTCACGGCAAGCCTGGCCCACGGCGCTGGTGTAGCCGGGGCTCACGGCAAAGCGGGCGCCCGCATTGGCAGCGGCTTGCGCATCGGCCTTGCTGCGCACGGTACCGGCACCGACCACGGCTTCGGGCACATCACGGGCGATGGCTTCCATGCAGGCCAGGGCCTGGGGGGTGCGCAGAGTCACTTCCAGCATGCGCACGCCACCGGCCACCAGGGCGCGGGCCATGGGCACGGCGTGGGCCACATCATTGAGCACGATGACGGGAATGACGGGCGCGTCCTGCATGACTTGCAGGGCGGTAAAAGCGGGAGCGTTAGACATTGAAAAGTTCCAGATCGACGTTATGGGTTGTGGGTTCAGAACCAGGTACAAGCACCTTCTTCAGCGGCCAGTGCATTGCGGCGGAAGTTGGCAAACAACTCACGGCCCATACCGATGCCGTTGGCCACCCGCAATTCTTGGGGCATGGTAGCGAGCGGGCGCGCATCCCACTCGGCAGCGCTCACCAGCACCTCCAGGGTTTCGGCAGCAGCATCCAGACGAATGATGTCGCCATCGCGCACCTTGGCCAAGGGGCCGCCTGCCGCCGCTTCGGGCGACACGTGGATGGCGGCAGGCACTTTGCCCGACGCGCCACTCATGCGGCCATCGGTCACCAGTGCCACGCGGTAGCCTTTGCCTTGCAACACGGCCAGCGGAGGCGTGAGCTTGTGCAACTCAGGCATGCCGTTGGCCTGGGGGCCTTGCCAGCGCACCACACAGATCAGATCGCGGTTGAGCTCGTCCGCGCTAAACGCTTGGTGTAAGGCTTCTTGCGAGTCAAACACGCGGCAAGGGGCTTCGATGATGTGGCGATCCTCAGGCACCGCAGACACCTTGATCACGCTGCGACCCAGGTTACCCTTGAGCAACTTGAGGCCACCGCTGGCGCTGAAGGGGCTGCTGGCGGGGCGCACCACGGTTTCGTCCTTGCTGGCGCCCGCATCAGCCCACTGCAAGCTGCCATCGGCTTTGGCCGAAGGAATCGCGGTGAATTCACGCAAGCCACCGCTGCGCACGGTCAACACATCAGCGTGCATGAAGCCAGCATCTAACAGCTCACGGATCACGTAGCCGGGGCCGCCTGCCGCCTGGAACTGGTTCACGTCAGCGCTACCGTTGGGGTACACACGGGTCAGCAAAGGCACCACGTCCGACAGGGATGAGAAATCGTTCCAGTCGATCACGATGCCGGCCGCGCGGGCCACCGCCACCCAGTGAATCAAATGGTTGGTGGAGCCGCCGGTAGCCAATAAGGCGACCATGGCGTTGACGATGCAGCGCTCGTCCACCACCTCGCCAATGGGCGCAAAGCGCTTGGCTTTGGTAATGCCCAGCACGGTGCGCACGGCTTCGCGGGTCAGCTCCTGGCGCACACCGTCGCCGGGGTTGATGAAGGCGGTGCCGGGCACATGCAGGCCCATGGCTTCGAGCAGCATCTGGTTGCTGTTGGCGGTGCCGTAAAAGGTGCAAGTGCCTTCGCCATGGTACGCAGCGCTTTCGGCGGCCAGCAGTTCAGGGCGGCCGACCAAGCCTTGGGCGGCTTTTTCGCGGACCTTGGCTTTTTCGTTGTTGGGCAGACCCGAAGTCATGGGGCCAGCCGGCACAAACACGGTGGGCAGGTGGCCGAAGTGCAGTGCGCCGATCAATAGGCCGGGCACGATCTTGTCGCACACGCCCAGCATCAGGGCAGCGTCAAACACATCGTGGCTCAGCGACACGGCAGTGGCCATGGCGATGGCGTCGCGGCTGAACAAGCTCAGCTCCATGCCGGCCGTGCCCTGCGTCACACCGTCGCACATGGCTGGTACACCGCCCGCCACTTGGGCTGTCGCGCCGTGCTTGCGGGCTTCGGCCTTGACCAGATCAGGGTAGTGCTGCAGAGGCGCGTGGGCGGAGAGCAGGTCGTTGTAGGCGTTGACGATGCCGATGTTGGCACCCTTCTCTTCCACAATTTTGAATTTATCCAAGCCGGTGACGCGGGTCTTGTCGGCGTCGGGCATTGCAGCAAAAGCGTGGGCCACGTTAGCGCAACCCATGCGGTCGACACCGGGCTTGCGGTCGGCCATGTGCGCGACTTGGGCCAGATAAGCGCTGCGGGTGGCGGCGCTGCGCTCCACGATGCGGCGGGTTACCGCCTCCACAACAGGGTGCAAAGCGACGGGGGTAGAGGTGGTGTCTGGCATAGAGTTTCTGTAACTAAATTACACCTCTGATGGTAACTTGGAATCAAACCTTTGTGCCAACCCCTAGTTACCAGAAGGGTACCAACTCAGCTCGGCGAGGCGAGGCAAAGTAGCCGCACCATGGGTCTTACTACGCTGTTGGCCCAACATTTGTAACTTTCAGGATGCGGAAAATCCGCTGACTTTTCTCCAAAAAGGGTAGCTTTACGAGGCTACCCTTTTTGTTTTGAAAGTTCCAAAAAATGAAGAAAACCCCGTCTGCGTTGAAGTGGCTAGCAGAAAGCAGAGGAAGAATCGCCCATAAACACAGCGCCAACGCCTCTGTCATCCTGTTGCTGGAAGCTAAGGTAACTACGTTGAGTTCCGAGCTTCGTATTGCCGAGTTGATGCTATCGAACGCCAAAGAGAATCAACTCAAGCTCGACTCCGAGTTGAAAGCCTTAGACCAAACAGTTCAAATATTCGATGAGAGGCTTGACCCCACCAAAATCGAATCGATTCGAGGTTGGCAGGGAGGTAATCCCCCCGATAAACCAAAGGACCGAGAAGTAGAATTTTCTAAGAAGGAAGTTCTACGTGAAGAAGTCGAGATTTACGGATAGCCAGATCATGGCTGCATTGAAGCGTGTTGAAGCCGGTTTGCCGGTTCCTGATATCTGTCGTGAGTTGGGGATCAGCACCGCCACGTTCTACAAGTGGCGTGCCAAGTTTGGTGGCATGGACACATCCATGATGGCCCGCATGAAGGAACTCGAAGACGAGAACCGGCGGCTTAAGAAGATGTATCTGGAAGAGAAACTCAAGGCCGAGATCGCCAACGAGTACCTCGCAAAAAAGTAAGCCGGCCGTCTCGCCGGCGCGAGATGGCCAAAGAAGTCGTGCAGCAGCGTGGGCTTGCCATACGGGTCGCCTGTTCCGTGTTCTCAATCAGCGAATCCTGCTACCGCTACGAGTCCAAGCAAAACGCTGAGAATGAACTCATCGCTGATTGGTTGATGCGGCTGACGGACAACCACCGCAACTGGGGCTTTGGCCTGTGCTACCTGTATCTGCGCAATGTGAAGAGTTTCGGGTGGAACCATAAACGCGTGTACCGCATCTATCGTGAGCTGGAGTTGAACCTACGTATCAAGCCTAGGAAGCGCTTGGTGCGTGAGAAGCCCGAGCCTTTGGCTGTGCCAGAGGCCATCAATCAGGTCTGGTCGATGGACTTCATGCACGACAAGCTGGAGGACGGCCGTAACCTGCGCTTGTTCAATGTCATCGACGACTTCAACCGTGAGGCGCTGGGCATTGAGGTGGACTTCTCGCTGCCGTCGGAGCGGGTGATCCGAGCATTGAAGCAGATCATTTCCTGGCGTGGCAAGCCGCAAGTGATTCGATGTGACAACGGGCCCGAGAACATCAGTGGCACCATCCAGAACTGGGCCGAGGAATGGGGCATCCGGTTTGAATATATCCAGCCGGGCAAGCCACAGCAGAATGCCTATGTCGAACGGTTTAACAGGACTGTTCGATACGAATGGCTATCCCAGTATTACTGGTCCAGTATTGAAGAAGTTCAGGACTTCGCCACGCAGTGGATGTGGTCCTACAATCACGACCGCCCGAATATGGCCCTGGGCGGTTTCACCCCAATGCAGCACTTGGCCATGGCTGCATAACCGTTCTACTTTTAGGTCCGGTGGAAATTGGGGGGATTACCGGGACGCTATGGCGAGCGAGGAGCATTACGGAAATACTTGCAGACCTTTGCGGAGAGCAACGCGCCGGCCTATCTATCGCTGAGCGACTTTGCCTTGGCAACAATTGCAGAGTTTTCCTTGGCGTTCAGCACCAACAATGAACTACGAGAGTGGTGCCACAACACACTACGTCGCGCGCTCCGTGTACTTTCAGACCGAGATGTATTGGAAGCCCGTCAGGACGACATTTCAGGAGCAACCTCATGGCGCCCAAAGCAGCAAAAGCCTAAGACGCTGGCTGACTTGTAACCGGAGACCTAGCCTTCCACTCAAGTGCAGTTCAGATAGCAGCGGGCTTCTTGAAGTTCTTGTGTTCGTCCACGAGCTTCGGTATGTCGCACGAAATGCGCACAAAGAATTGACTTCGTTTGACCACTACATGCTCGTAGAGTTTTGCTGCGCGTTCAATAATTTCCGCACGATGGGCCTTGATGAACTCATATTGTTTCTGCAACATGCGCTTGTACTTATCGCTTTGTGCGTCAACATCCAATTCAGCAATCTCGCTGTCAAGCACCGGTATCATGTAATTGAGGGCAATCATTCCCAGCTTATTTGCGGGATTCAGACGCTCATGGAGCTTGAACGCGGTGGGGGCCGATGAGTCAATTCGGTCCTGCTGAGGCTTATAGGAGGAAAGAGGTGCCAGAAATTTGTGGCTGCCTATTTCCAGTAAGACTCCGACGTAGACCTTTGAACCCTTGTAGTTCACGCCCCCGTTATTCGGGACCTTCGAATCGAATTGCTGCAGAAACTTCACGTATTCGTCGGTCACCGTATAGAAGCGCATTGAATTTATCTCCCAGATAGCAAAAAAAAAGTGGCCGAAGCCACTTTTTATCCCGACTTAAGGTGTCGAGAACCTGATTTCAAGCTCGCACTCAAGGTAGCGTATCACCTGATTTTCAAGTTCGCACTTAAAGGCAGCGTATCTCCTGTGGAGGGAAGTATACAACCTCCGCGCTCTGAATGTCAAAGACTTGTACAAAAAGAGGCTCTGACAACTTTTGACATCCTTACATCCTATACCTACCGATTTTAGCCCGCTATCAACAACACAAACAATCATCGGGGAGGTCTTCCGTTGGCCATTGAAACAGGTGACCTTCCTTTATCAGGACCACTGGCCTTAGCGAACCGATTTCCGGTCAACAGCATTTCAAAGTTCCGATGCCTTCCATGCGTAAAGCCTCGGAAGTGATGGGAGAGCCGGTAATCCCCCCAATTTCCACCGGACCTAAAAGTAGAACGGTTATGCAGCCATGGCCAAGTGCTGCATTGGGGTGAAACCGCCCAGGGCCATATTCGGGCGGTCGTGATTGTAGGACCACATCCACTGCGTGGCGAAGTCCTGAACTTCTTCAATACTGGACCAGTAATACTGGGATAGCCATTCGTATCGAACAGTCCTGTTAAACCGTTCGACATAGGCATTCTGCTGTGGCTTGCCCGGCTGGATATATTCAAACCGGATGCCCCATTCCTCGGCCCAGTTCTGGATGGTGCCACTGATGTTCTCGGGCCCGTTGTCACATCGAATCACTTGCGGCTTGCCACGCCAGGAAATGATCTGCTTCAATGCTCGGATCACCCGCTCCGACGGCAGCGAGAAGTCCACCTCAATGCCCAGCGCCTCACGGTTGAAGTCGTCGATGACATTGAACAAGCGCAGGTTACGGCCGTCCTCCAGCTTGTCGTGCATGAAGTCCATCGACCAGACCTGATTGATGGCCTCTGGCACAGCCAAAGGCTCGGGCTTCTCACGCACCAAGCGCTTCCTAGGCTTGATACGTAGGTTCAACTCCAGCTCACGATAGATGCGGTACACGCGTTTATGGTTCCACCCGAAACTCTTCACATTGCGCAGATACAGGTAGCACAGGCCAAAGCCCCAGTTGCGGTGGTTGTCCGTCAGCCGCATCAACCAATCAGCGATGAGTTCATTCTCAGCGTTTTGCTTGGACTCGTAGCGGTAGCAGGATTCGCTGATTGAGAACACGGAACAGGCGACCCGTATGGCAAGCCCACGCTGCTGCACGACTTCTTTGGCCATCTCGCGCCGGCGAGACGGCCGGCTTACTTTTTTGCGAGGTACTCGTTGGCGATCTCGGCCTTGAGTTTCTCTTCCAGATACATCTTCTTAAGCCGCCGGTTCTCGTCTTCGAGTTCCTTCATGCGGGCCATCATGGATGTGTCCATGCCACCAAACTTGGCACGCCACTTGTAGAACGTGGCGGTGCTGATCCCCAACTCACGACAGATATCAGGAACCGGCAAACCGGCTTCAACACGCTTCAATGCAGCCATGATCTGGCTATCCGTAAATCTCGACTTCTTCACGTAGAACTTCCTTCTTAGAAAATTCTACTTCTCGGTCCTTTGGTTTATCGGGGGGATTACCAGCCCAACGTTCAGGGCATGGGGCAGAACACGTTTTGAAGCTGCGCCTGGTGCCTCGCGATTTTGGTCTTCGCGAAAGCTCGTCTCCACCGCACAGTCATGCATGTACTTTGGCTCGATATTCAGGTAGACGCCCTTCTCAGAGCGGCTCGGACCTATAAGGGCGGCACTACAAACTTACCGTGGTGGGCGCCCATTCACAGACGAAATCGGTGAACGACCCTTGGCCGGCCCACTGGATGTCGCCCACTGATTGCCAGTGACCAGCACCTCGTGGTTTCGGTGTCGTCCATGCGTGTAGCCCCTGAAGTCCCTTGAGAGGCCCACGTTCGTCGCATAGTGCATCAAGCGTTGTGTGATTGCACCCGGAGGCATCCGGTTATGGTCTTCCCGAAACGCCGTCTCGACCGCGTACTCGTGCAAGTACTTAGGCTCCAGGTTCAGATAGATACCTTTTTCTGCGCGGTCCATGCGTGCAGTAAAGCTTTCTGAGTTGTTGGAGTGCTCGCCCCCTGGACCTACCAAGTGCTGGCTGTGATTCACTTGCACGTGCCCCATAAATCGCTTTCCTAGCTTGCTAAACGCATTGCCGGTATCAGTGGCCAAAATGGACTCTGGTATGGCAACAAACCGACGTGCGAGCTCCTCTGCAGCCGCAGGGTTTTCAGCAAGGCAAATGGCCGAGCGCGTTTGCAATGCGCCCTTGCCCGAAGCACCGCCTCGCATGCGAGCATTCAGCGTGATGCGCCGCAACGGAGGAAGAACGTTTCCATAGGCCGGGTCAAGCACTCCTCCTTCAGCCAGTGCTTTCGCTTTGGCATCACGCTTTTTCTTCTGCCTTGCCGCTTGCGTGAGCATTGCATCATCCAGAGCTTCAGACTCATCGATAAGGCGCTGACCAAGTGGGATACCGCGCTTCTCACTGGCACGCCGCCCAGATGTATGTGCACCGTCCATCTCGATGACACCAGAGATGAATCCAATGTTGTAGCCACGGGCAATGGCTTCTCTTGCTTTCGTGAGCAATGTAAAAGCTGTGTTGTAGCCCTTCATGTTCAGAATGCGTCGCACCTCTAGAGCAGGCTTTCCTGAGGCTCCGCAGACCCACAAATGAACAGCAGCCAACAATGTTTGAAGCGGCATCCGACGATTCGCAAATACTGTGTTTGAAGTGACGCTAAATCGCTTACCGCAGCCCTTGCACTTCCAACGGAGTTCTTTCGTTGACCAGTAGTGCGTGGCGCTCGAACTGCAATGGGGGCATGTGACGACCTTGAAGCATCCCCACCTCGCTTTTGCTAAGTGGCGGACACACTGAAGGTCAGTCATGCTTGCGTAAGTCGATACCGAGACGTCGACGGCCCCTGATGACATGTGATGCAAGCTCGATGGTGAGCTCGGACGGTAGACACTTTACCTGCGCTCCTTCTTTGCTGCCGGCGTAGTTGCTGCGTCACTCATACGGCGGTACTCAAAAAGTCCACAAACTCTTCCTCGCTGACGCACTCCGAGCTCACGATGCTCACTTTAGAAAAAGGACGCTGTGTTCGAGTCATCCATCTCGCGAGGCCATTGCGCGTGACGGCAGGTAGCGTGTCGACGGCAACATAGCTTTTCTCATTTTCTTCAATAGGTATGGGCAGGCACAGGTCCGGTCTTGGCGGCAAAGCAAAACGCCCATTGGATGCGTGTGCATAGGCTCTCGCGAGTAGGTCCCACGCCTGGATGCCGGCAGGCTTGTGTACGAAGAGTGGGGTTCCGAAATCTGACTCTAAGTCAGAAGAAAACACAGCGCTGTAATGACCTTTGCGCTTGTTCATGGTGATGGTCGCGGTCGCAATTTGTGCAACATTCTTGTTGAGACCGTCTGGCCAATGCGCGATGACGGCACTCATGTTCTCGATGAACGCTGGCCGCTTGGAAGGGGCGATTTCTTCGGGCTCCAGGGCTTCCACCTGATTAAACGTGAGACACACCAGCCGCGCGACCAGGTCCCAGACACTTGCAGACCACCGTGGGTAGTTGGTGATGAAGCCCATTGGGAGTTCGCCGACTCCCGCAACATACGTGGCTGACTTGTAACTGGCTTCTGCTTGAAGAACCTCGTAAGCGATATCCATGCGTCCAAGCACATTCATGGATGTCTCTTTGCCCGGCTTGCAGGCGTGAAGGGATACTTTGAGCATCAGAGC
Source organism: Rhodoferax potami (assembly GCF_032193805.1). Classification (NCBI taxonomy): domain Bacteria; kingdom Pseudomonadati; phylum Pseudomonadota; class Betaproteobacteria; order Burkholderiales; family Comamonadaceae; genus Rhodoferax; species Rhodoferax potami. Next base: position 886,901 of record NZ_JAVBIK010000001.1, read on the forward strand.
ACCCTGATATCCCAAGTTTGGCCGTATTGGATGCCGTCTACGTACTCAAACCCGCGAATGCGCATCTGGCTATCTTTTAAAAACAGGACATCGGCATCCAGCAGCATGGGAATCAGCGGCTGCGGTACAGGCTCTGTCGAGGAGTAAAGCTCAGCCGTTGCAACGATTCGACCGAGTGCAGGGACGCGTGCTTCTCGGATGTGCAAGACGCCCTTGTAGACAGGCATTGCCGCGCGTTGCCGAGCAGGAACAGCGCTTCCTCGTTGGTTGATTAATTGAACAGCGGCTTTCATAAAAACTCCTTTGACCTATTCAGCGTCTAGGTCGCGTGCTCACTTTTTCTTATACATAAACCTTTTAAGATTTATTAGAGATAAAACATACTGGGGCTCGGTAGGATTCGTATAAATCTAAAAACGTTTATACGCCTCGTCTGTGAGAACCCGCGATTCCGACTTTTATGCCAAGCATGCCAAGGCCTTGGTAAAGGACATTCGCGAACAAAAAGAGGTGTCGTACAAAGAACTGGCACGCAAGCTCGAGCCCGAGAACGCACATGACGGCGACGTAGACGTGCAGATGCTTATCAACAGAGTTAACAAAGGCAAATTCAGCTTTGCTTTTGCACTTGAGTTGCTCGCAGCACTCGGCGTCAAGAGCATCGACATTCCCGTGCCTCCGCAAAAGCGGCCTAAGCCTTAGTTTTTGCATGGTGCCTCCGCTTCTGTCCTTGGCGTTTGAGGTTGCTCCAGCATCTTCTTAGCCAACAGATACTCTGTACGGCGCACCATGTCGGCTACGCTGTTGCCCTGCGCCGGTCTGGCTTCGTAATCGCGGACTATCGCCTCCAGCGTTTGGTTTTGTTTCGTCTTCATTTAAAACCACTCCCGACCTAATCAGCCTGAATTGCTACGCGCTTTTTGAGCCAGCGCAATCAACGCAATGACCTCTTCCTCGGGCGCCTCCAGCGGCCCGTATGACTGGTTCATACGTTCAAGCACCGGCTCAATGGCTTGCGGACTGATACCAAGACGTGCTGCACCCTCAGACAGCATCTCTGGATAAGGATGTGACTGCAGGTCCTTGGGGGCTCCCAGGATGGCAAGCGCATAGAGATACAGCGCATCAAACGCACAGCTGTACCGTGTAGCAAGACTGTTCTCGGCATTTTGTGCAGCTTGGAGCATGAGGTCCCCTAAACCATTACGTGACGTGGCGAGCGCCGAATCGCGTGTCATTGATTGCATAGTTGCTCCAGTGCTGCTTTGATTTTTTGATGAACTTCCGGATGGCTGATGCCGTCTTTTTCGTGGGTTTGGATGAAATTGCTGGCGCATTCCTGTGGCCAACCCTCGCCGTTGTCACGCGCAGTATGAAAATGACACGAGAACGCGGTGAGGAATTGATACACCTCGACTAACGTGCCAAGCCATCCGAACCATGGATGGGACTGGCAATGATTACGAACGAGGAGTACATGGAACTCAAGGTATTAAGGAAACACAGGCTGAGCTTGCGCGAGATATCGGTGCAAACTGGTATGGCAGTCAACACGGTGCGTAAGTATTTGGAGGGTGGTCCGCCGGCCATGAAGAAACTGCCGGCATGTAAGAGCAAGCTCGATCCATTCAAGGACTACCTGGCTGGACGTATTCAGGCGGCCAAGCCTGATTGGATTCCAGCAACGGTGCTGCAGCGTGAGATTGCCGCACAGGGGTATACGGGCTCCGTGCGCATCCTGCAGGAGTACCTCAAGGAGTTGCGTCCACAGGCGCGCCCGGATCCGGTTGTGCGGTTCGAGACCCAGCCCGGTGAGCAAATGCAGATGGACTGGATCGAGTTCCGCAAGGCTGGGCATAAAGACGGCATGTTGGCGGCGTTTGTGGCAACGCTGGGCCACAGCCGGGCGACCTTCGCGGAGTTCGTCACAGACATGAAGCTGGAGACACTACTGGCGTGCCATGTCAGGGCGTTCGAGAGCTTTGGTGGAGTCACCCGTGAAGTGCTGTACGACAACATGAAGACCGTCATCCTCAAGCGTGACGCCTACGGCAAGAACCTGCACCAGTTCCAGGGTGCCTTTGCTGACTTTGCGCACCACCATGGCTTTGTGCCGCGGGTGTGCAAGCCCTATCGGGCCAAGACCAAGGGCAAAGTCGAACGCATGAATGGCTACATCCGGCGCAGCTTCTGGGTGCCATTGGTGGCGAGTATGAAGCAGCAAGGCTTGGTGGTGGACGCGGACACAGCCAATCGGGAAATGCGCACCTGGCTGCGTGACGTTGCCAATGTGCGGATCCACGGAACCACTGGGTGTGTGCCGGCACTGGCTTTGCAAACTGAGCGCGCACATCTGCTGGCCATCCCCAGCGCCTACAGTGGGCGAACAGTGCGTCAATTGCAAAAAGTCACCGGTAGCGGCGCAGCAGTCCGGCCAATTCCAGCCGCGGCATGGCGAGGCCTGCAGCATCCTCTGGCGATGTATGACACGCTGGTGCACAACCAAGCCTCAGCAGGAGGACGACCATGAGCCTGCAAATGGAAAGACTGCGTGAACTGTGTGATCAGCTGCGCCTGCTCAACTTACCCGATCAGCTTGCCCACTTGGGGCAAATGGCGGCCAAGAAAGAGCTGGGGTACCTGGAGTTCCTGGAGCAAGCCTTGCGTGGCGAGGCTCTGGCCAGGGTGGAGAGAACGCGCGCCATGCTCACGCGCATAGCGGGCTTCCCCGCCATCAAGACGCTCGATGAGTTTGACTTCCAGTTTGCCAGCGGTGTGCCCAAAACTCTGGTGCAGGAGCTTGGCAGTCTGGCCTTCGTGGAGCGCAGCGAGAACGTGGTCTTGCTGGGCGCCAGTGGGGTGGGCAAAACCCACTTGGCCATCGCCTTGGGCTACAGGGCAACCCAGGCTGGAATCAAGACGCGTTTCATCACGGCGGCAGATCTGCTGATGACACTGAGCACGGCACTACGGCAGAACACCCTGGAAGAGGCTATCAAACGCATCGTGCGTCCCTACCGGCTGTTGATCATTGACGAAGTCGGGTACCTACCCATGAATCGGGAACAGGCGAATCTTCTGTTCCAAGTCATTGCCAAACGCTATGAAGTGGGAAGTCTCATCCTGACCTCCAATCTGCCGTTTGGGCAATGGGACCAGACATTTGCAGACGATGCAACGCTGACAGCGGCGCTACTTGACCGACTGCTCCACCACGCCCATGTGGTCCCGATCTCAGGAGACTCCTATCGCCTGAAAGATAAGCGGCGTGCCGGTGTGATTGCCGCCAGCAGCAATGCCCTACTCAAACGAAAACGCAGTCACCTTGATACACAGGAGGAGCAAGCAGCCTAGAGGCGCCAAGCAAAGACAAAACAACCAATCACCCCACATAACGGTGTATCAAATCCACGCCGCGTTTGCGTTCCACAGTTGTATCAAATCGAGACTGCGTTTGACACCGTCATCGTCCAGAGCAATCCAGCCCGAGGGCTTACGGCGCCGCACGTCCTCCCACACCTGCTTGCCTCGCGGCAAGGCCGTGAACATGTCTTGGTCCATTCGGCTGTGAAAGGTTGCCCCGATAACGCGTTGGCGCAGCCGCGGCCCCAGCTGCTTCGCAGACTTGGCGCACCCATAGCGGCAGACCCAAGCGGTACTGAGGACGATGCGTACCTGTGGGTATGGCTCAAGCAAGGTTTCGAGCAAGCCAATGTGCTGGAAAAGTTTGTACTGCTCTGGCGCCGACAAGTAGGCTCCAATCCGTGGGTGCCAAAGGACATTTTCGTGATGGAGTACGCCATCAAAGTCGAGGTACAGCAGCAGTTCACCGTGGCCTAGGAGCTTTCTCATAGGGGGCTCCCAGCACGCACCAAGATAAGGCCCGAGTGGAATTCCCGGGTGACGTCCCGCTCGTAAGTGATGTGATGCAGCGTCTTCCACGCAGACCAGAGCCGGCGGACTTCTTTCGGCAAATCGGGTGTCACTTTTCACCACATACAGGCCAATTGGTTTTCGGCACATAGGAGCCAGAGCGTTTTCGGCACATATAGGCCATTTGGTTTTCGTCATATAGGAGCCAGCCGGGGGATTGGACGGGCATCTCGAACGCGACGTAACTGTCGTTACCTTCTGAATTTTTTGTTCAGGAGTAACGGATGGGTCGCAGAAAGATCGAGATGCATGAATACAGAAACGTTTTAATCAGACTACGCGCCGGTGACGGCGATCGCGAGATCGCGCGTCTGGGCCTTATGGGCCGGGTCAAGGTGGCGAGCTTTCGCGAACACGCCCGCAGCTTGGGCTGGTTGGAGGCTGAGCTGCCGCTGCCCGAACCCGAAGTTATTGCCCTGAGTCTGTGCGCAGCGGCCAAGCGCCCATCCAGCACGGTCTCCAAAGCCCACCCATGGCGCGAACAAGTGGCGCGCTGGATGGCTGCCGGGGTTGAGGGCGTAGCCATTCATGCCGCGTTGGTGCGCGAGCACCAGTTCTGCGGCAGCTACTCCTCTGTCTATCGCATCATGCGTGACATTGCCAAGGCACAGCCGCGTACCGATCTCACTGTGAGACTGAGCTTCAAGCCCGGCGAAGCCGCTCAGGTTGACTTTGGCGCGGGGCCATTTTTGGTGCATCCGGATGGACAGCGTAGGCGCACCTGGGCCTTTGTTATGACCTTGTGTCACAGCCGCCATCAGTATGTGGAATTCGTCTGGGACCAAACGGTGGCCACATGGCTGGGCTGCCACCGCCGTGCCTTTGAGTGGTTTGGCGGTGTGCCCGAGCGCGTGATCATCGACAACGCCAAGTGCGCCATCATCAAGGCTTGCCGATTTGACCCGCAGGTGCAGCGCTCCTATGCCGAGTGCGCTGAAGGTTATGAATTCAAGATTGACCCGTGCCCGCCGCACGATCCGCAGAAGAAGGGTATCGTGGAGTCGGGCGTCAAATACGTCAAGCGTAACTTCCTGTCTACCCGCGAATTCCGTGATCTGGCGGACCTTAATGCACAGGCGCAGGCGTGGGTATTGCAGGAAGCCGGTGTGCGCATTCACGGCACCACCCGCCAGCAGCCCATGGATTTGTTTGCGCTGGAGCGGGCCTTGCTCAAGCCGCTTCCACCGCAGGCGCCGGACTTGGGCGTTTGGCAGTGCGTGACGCTGCACCGCGACTGCCACGTCAAGTTTGACTACAAGCTGTATTCCGCCCCCTTTGCGCTGGTGGGCAAAGAGCTGTGGCTACGTGCCACCGATAACTGCGTGACTTTGTTTGATGACTACCGATTGGTGGCAACCCATGCGCGGGGACAGCGTCCCGGTGAACGCCTCACGACCAAAGACCACTTGCCACCCGAGGCACAACTCTTCTTTGCCCGTGACCGCGAGTGGCTGGGTACCCAAGCGCTGCAAATCGGACCGTACTGTCAGCAGGTTATTGACTGGCTACTGAGTGACCGGATTCTGGAGCGATTGCGCGCAGCTCAGGGTGTGATTGGTCTGGCAAAGACCTACAGCGCCCAGCGTGTTGAGCTCGCCTGCCGACGTGCCATGGCCCACAACAGTCCGTATTACCGCACTGTCAAGACCATCCTGAGCAGTAATTCCGACCGGCTACCGATGCCTGATCACAGCATCGTGCCTACCTATGCAAAGGCCCGGTTTGTCCGCGACGCCGCAAGCCTCTTCACCCCCGATACCCACAACCCGCAGCAGGATTTGCTGCATTAACTATCCAGGAGACCATCCCAAATGACACCCATCCCCGAACTCGTTCCACATCTCAAGCAGTTGCGCTTGTCCGGTATTCTGGATTCGCTGGACGCCAGAAACCGCCAGGCGATTGAATCGAAGTTGGCCTATACGGAGTTCCTGGCCATCCTGATGGGCGATGAAGTGGCCCGCCGGGAGCAGAACAGTTTCAGTACCCGCCTGCGCCGGGCCCAGTTCCGCTCCACCAAAACGCTGGAGCAGTTTGACTTCGAGCGGCTACCCCAACTCAACCGCGCGCTGGTGCATGACCTGGCCACCGGGCGCTACGTGCGGGAGTGTTCTCCGGTATTGATTGTTGGCCCTAGTGGAACCGGCAAGAGTCATCTTGCGCAGGCCTTGGGCCATTGTGCGATCCGTCAGGGCGTGGATGTGCTGTTTACCAACTGCTCGGCACTCACGCAGTCACTGCACGCCGCGCGCGCCACCAACGCCTACGAGCGCAAGCTGCAGACCTTGAGTCGCATTCCGGTACTCATCATTGATGACTTCGGACTCAAGCCTCTGCGTGCGCCGGCCGACGAAGACCTGCATGAACTCATTGCCGAGCGCTACGAGCGCACTGCCACCATCGTCACCAGCAATCTGGACTTTACTGAATGGGATCAGGCATTCCCAGTCAACCCGCTCTTGGCATCCGCAACCTTGGACCGCTTACGTCACAACGCATACTGCCTGGTGCTTGATGGCCAGTCGTATCGGGCGCCACGCCAGATGCCGACCACCATGCCGACAAAAACAAAGAATTCAACGCAACAAAAAGACGTCAAATAAAGGCAAAATCCATACCCGAGTGATGTCCGTCAGACACCCTCCGGCTGGTCTCTATATGCCGAAAATCACTGGCTCCTATATGCCGCAAAGTGACATCGGGCTCCTCTAGCAGCTGAACGATATGCCCTCTGGCCGTATGAGCGCTTGCGCCGGCGGCATCAAAGCCGACAACGGCATCGCTGATAAACGGCTGGTCAGAGCAAATGCCTGTGAAATGCCGGAACCACTTGGTTTGCCCCTCCGGGGGTGGGACTTCGAATACGGACCACTGCTCGATGACGTGAACAACAGGTGCGGGGTTTGGGGTGTCTTGCATAAAGAGGTTTCAAAAACTGATGACAAAGGTTCTCCCTCAGCCATCCAGTGACTGATTCGAGAGATGTGGATTGCCCTGAAGGGCTAGGGAGTGGAGGTAGTGTTCAGTGGCTACCTCCTGAGGCGTCTTACGACGCTGACGACTACGCCCAGGATTTCCAAGGAGGCCTTGGGATAGATGGAGGCGTAGGCTGGATTGGCTGCCTCCAGATAGAACTTGCCTTCGTTATCCAGGCGCAGGGTTTTGACCGTCAGCTCGTTGTCTGCATAGGCAACGACTACGTCGCCTGGCTTGGTTGGGCTGTTCTGCTCGACTGCAACCAAGTCGCCATCAAAGATGCCCAAGTCCTTCATGCTGTCGCCGCGCACACGATGCAATGACGTCCGGTTTGGCTCATCGATGAGATAGTCATCAAGGGTCAAAAGCTCTGCCTCTTCCTGCGTCGCCGGCTGCGGTAAGCCTGCCCGGACGGGCCCGAGGAGAGGGCGAGCAAAGAACTTCTTCGTGGGGGCAACACGCCCGTCTTTCCGCTCAAGGTACCCGGCATCGGCGAGCCGGCCCACCAGAGCAAACACACTCGATGTGGAGCTCAATCCGAGCACGTCGCAAAGCTTGGCCAAGGCAGGGAATGCGCGATGCGTCTTCCAGTAGGTTCGCAGGGCTGCAAGGTACTTTTCGTCGTTCACTGACTCTCTCCTTCGAATGTCTGTTCGCATTAACTGTATGTGCATACAGCATTGAGAGCAAGATAAATCAGAGAGACCCCTTAAGGCGTTCAGCCAATTCTGAGTGTGGAGCTGGGTTTACACGGTGTGTGGGTTGAAAGGACAGGCGGAGATTCGTTACTGGTGCCTGAAGAGGTTGTCTCATGCATATGGGTGCTCTCGATTGTGAAAAATGCTCACATATGCATTCAAGGCAGCTACCCTGTCGTGGACTTGCCTAAGTAGCGCTCCACAAAGGGAGCCTGCGTCGCCGAAGTGGCGTATACGCAAGATTTGGCCTTAAGTACCGTGTCTAAATTTGCCGCCTTAACAAAACTTGTTGTAGTGCGCTCGTCTAATGTTCTACCAATCTCGGGAGCGCTGTAAGCGACAAAAGCCTGCTCAGGGGACAGAGGAAGGGTCATCAGAAACTTTCCCCCCAACCCCTCACCAACAAGAATTAGCGGGTTATCCGAAATGAGGAAATCGTATGCTGCGCGCCCTCGATTTAGCGTTTCCCACGTGGCGGCCAGCAGTTTTGGATTGAGAACTTCTGAATTGATAAGTGGTTCGAGTGTCTGAACCCCTAGGTCCTCGAAGGAGTCGGGGTCTTCTAGTTGCGCCCACTCTATGAGGCTAATGTCTGGGCGGCCATACGGGGAAACGCCTGCTTCTGTGGCGTCACCAATCACCTCGAGCAATTTAAGGCGCCCTCGGTATCGCAGGTCCGCTATGGCTTTGGGACCCCGGAAGAGCAATGACAGGAGAAATTTAGCCCATGTCTCTTGCTCGGCGTTGCTTAATCGACCTACGCCTCCTGCAAGTAGCTTCTGATGCACTAAGGCTGCCGGGTCGTCGACTTTGGGCCCCATTACGTCCACCTCTATCCCAACGTCTGGATTGCCAGTGCTGCGGTTGGTGGAGTAGAGGTGCTTTTCTTTGGCAACGCTTTTTGCCTGCCGCCTCGAAGTAATGAACCGGTTGTTTTCCCAAGTGAATTGGGTCAACTTATTGTCGGCTTGTTGCCACTCGCGTAGCAAGAAAGCTGGTACATAGTGATGGTTTTGATGTGAGGGCATTAGGGCGGATTGACGCTGGACAACAGCTTCATTCTTTGCTTGTCGGGTTCCGAAGGCCAGACCCCTGCAATTAGGCCTGGGTCGGCTAATGCGCTTATTCCCTTTGAGGACGTTGGTGGCCTTTTTCGAGCTTCTCGACGCTCAACAATACGCCTGAGAAGTTTATCGGATAGCCATGGCAGCAGCAGGCCGCCACGGTTTATACAATAGTCCTGTCCACCTCAGAGCGAGCCTTTCTTGAGTTACTTTCCAGAAACGCCTCAAGGTACGCATGGTTAGAAAACACGAATGAGTGGGTAGCCCCGTGCCACCACTCATACCGGACAGCTGACCCGGTTGAGCAACAAGTGCTTTTTCTACTGGACTTAGCTAGGCCTTGCAGGACTGCCCCTATGAGTACAAGAGGAAGTGTTGCAACAACTAATCCGTACATCCCAAAAGCCACCCATACCAAAGTCAGGAATAGCCCAACTTTAAGCAGCGGGGCGGCAATCTCGGTTTTCTGCCGGTGCAGCGCGCAATTATTGCAGTATGGGACCTTCCATTTTCTTGTCGTCTGCCATACAACTCTCCGGCCCTTATTTCTATGGGAGCAGACAGAGACATAGCGTTCTTTCGCAGTGCCGCAACATGCGCAATAGGGAGGCCAGCTAAGGTGCTGGGCAGAAATTTGAAAACGATATGCCATTTTCAGTATAGGCGCCGGTAGCGCCAAGGTGTGCGCTCTACCAATGCTTAGCCATGAGGAGGCGCTTTTGACCGGCATAAAGGTCGATTTTTCGGCGATGAGCTGATACGACGGCCCGTGGAAGGTGCCGGTTCTTGGGCAATAAAAGAACCGGTATAGCGCTGCGAAAACTAAATTCACCTGTTCTTTTTCAAAATCGCAAATGAACAGGTGAATCTTTTGAAATCAATGACTTACAGTGTTTTCATCTTTGGTTGGACTGTAGTTGGCAGCACTTTTTGGTAATGATGCCCTGCTTCGCTTTGAGGATTTGTTGAAGTGGCAGGCTCCACCCAGAGGATGGCTTAAGCTCATCCGTCAGGCATTGGGGCAAACGGAGCGTCAGCAAGCTAAGCGACTGGACATTTCTGGGCCAACGCTTCACAAGTGCGAACAGTCCGAATCGGAGGACCGCATCACTCTCGGGCAACTGCGCAAGCTTGCTAATGTGCTGGATTACGAGTTGGTCTACGCCCTAGTTCCCCGTCGCCCGCTCACAGACATGGTCCAGGAACGGGCTCGCAACATTGCCCTGCAACAAGTCGGTGGCGTCGCGCACTCAATGGGTCTTGAAGACAAGCACCCCAGCTCCGAGCTGCTCTACAAGCAGAGGGAGCGCAGAACCGAGGAGTGCTTCGCGGACGCTGGTCAGACCAATGGCGATAGATTCAGCTGCGGAGCGCGAAACAGTGACTGGAAGCCTGATAGGTTGAGCCTAATAGAGCGAAGTTTTTGCGAAATCATGATGCGACTTTTCTGCGCTCCCTGGAGCTCTTTGCCTGAGCCTTCTTGACTAGAATTACGACGAAGGGTCAAAAAGGCCCAAGGGAGCTATGGTTTGGCTGAGGCATCAACGTTCGTAATCGACCTGCTGACTTATATCGAAGAGGTCGAAAAACTCAAAACAAAACCGGCCTTCACAGTGCCAACAGAGTTTTTTGTTGCCTTTCAGCAGGACCTCAAAGGGCTCCCCGAAATCCGCTTCAACGTGCAAGTTGAAGGTGACGACGTTTGGTTAAAAGTACCTCGTCTTCAAGAAATTGGCGCCCCCGACCCCGGTGAAGCCTTGAGGCAATGGGTAACGCTGCCCAAAACTCCGGAAAAGGTCCCAGAGCTAAAAGCTGAGTGCGTACTTTTCGAGGGAAAGCGGGAGGTTTCTCGTGAGCAACTGCAAGACCGCCCCGATGTCAAAGAGCTCTTCGACTGGTATGTGGAAAACCAATGGGAGCCATGGGCTGCCGCTGAAAAGCCACGCCGTAAATCAATATCCCTCTACAACAAGCTTTTCGCACTGCAGCAGACCATCTCATCTGAAGGTGCCGAAACCCCGCTTGAGCTTGCATGGGGTCTTGGATATTCAACTTGGAAGAAGGAGGGGCAGGCGAATTCGGTCAAGTACCCGCTTTTGGTGCAGTCCTGCGAAATAACTCTAAATCCGCGGACTTTCGACCTTGAGGTTAGACCTCGTGATGTGGACACACGTCTTGAGGTGGACTGCTATGCCGAGATGGACGTTCCAGGCGTCAAACCGATTGAGGAGTTCTGGAAAAGCTTCCAGGCTACTAGCCAAAATAGAGTCAATCCATTTGAAGACTCAACCTTTGAAGGGGTCCTGAAGGCAGCTGTTGGCCATTTGGACCCCTCCGGCAAGTACGAGGTCCGCACAGATGACGTGACGCTGCCAGCTGTCGGAGACAAATTGTTGGCCACCAACACTTGGGTTCTCTTTGGACGAAAGCGTAGTGGCGATATTTTTCTTGAAGACATCCGTCGACTCAAGAAGACTGTTGAGGCCACGGAAACCTTGCCAAACGTCATTAGGAGCTTTGTCGAAGAAGGAGATGCTTCGGTTCGGGTACGTCCAGAAGTGCAGTTCCGGGGGTTGTCGACTAGCGACGGTTCTAACGCGGCCAAAGAGTTGTATTTCCCGATGGCCTATAACGACGAGCAGGTCTCGATAATCCAGAAGCTTGAGGCGAATGATGGGGTTGTAGTGCAAGGCCCGCCGGGGACTGGAAAGACCCACACGATTGCTAACGTCATATGCCATTACTTGGCCATGGGCAAGCGGGTGCTTGTTACTTCAAAAGGTGAAACCGCTCTATCAGTTTTGCAGGAAAAGCTCCCCGAGCGTATCCGCCCACTGAGTGTGGCACTGCTCTCTGAAGAGCGAGAGGGCATGAAGCAGTTTGAACACGCCATTCAGACCATTGCAACGGGAGTGGAGGGACTTCAGCCCCATCGGATTGAGGCACACATAGTGAGCCTTGACGCGGAACTCAATCAGCTTCATGCCAAGATTTCGCATGTTGACCGGTCAATTGCCGCGCATGCAGCGAGTCACATGCGCCAATATAAATTCCAAGGGCGAGAAATCTCCCCCGAAGAAATCGCGAAGTTGGTGATTGAGCAAGCAGATGAGCATCAGTGGTTTGACGACAATGTTTCAGACCAAAAAGGCGAGGCTTTGTCATTCACAGATGCCGACATCACTGGATTGCGGCAGGCTCGGGCAAAAGTTGGCGCAGATATCGCGTATCTCACAGCATCCTTGCCGCCAAACGATGACCTGCCCAGCTGGTCTGACCTTATTGGGCTGCACAAGGACATCGTTAAGGCTAAATCCATTGAATCAAAAGTAGAGGCTGGCGCCATCATCTCTTTGGTTGATTCGAAGTATGAAACCTTCAATCGTGCCCAAGAGTTACTGACATTCCTCGATGAATATTTAGCGCTCAAGGGAAGGCTGCTCGGCGATGCTATCGGACGCACTCTAGCTACCAGGCTCGCTGAATTGCAAGAACACGACCCTGTTCTGACTGGTTTGCTTGGCGTTTGCGGGTCATTTCGAGACATTGAGGCCAAGAGGAAAGAGTTTGTTGCAAAAGCTATCAGCGTCCCAGATTTGGCCGAGCGCAATCCAGATTTCATAGAAGCGTTGACGCGATTGATGAATGGCAAGGGCGCGTTTTTGCTCCCATTTGGAAAAGGCGAGGCTCGCCAATTGGTCGCGTCTGTCACGTTGTTGGGCGGAGCCCCCCAACGTACAGAAGACTGGCAAGAGGTCAACACTTATGTGCAGTGGCGGCTAAATGCACATCGGGAGGTGGCTCGATGGGCAGCAATCAGTACAGAATTTGGACTTAGCTGCCAAATCGCTGAGATTGAGACAACGGTCCGTTCCGTTGTCCAACAACAGGCTTGGGTTGACGATGCAAAACGGTTTGTTTTCGAAATGGACCGGCAAATGCATGGCCGTGTTCAAGCAGTCTGCGGCAAGCAAGTTGCCGACGCGGTGACAGAACAGGGTGACGGCTATCTAGTTGAAGTACGAGCAAGCCTGAATGCCCATTTGGAGCGAGGGCAGCTTGGCTATGCAATCAAGCGCGCGGGCGATGTTTTGGATAAGTTGAGAGATAGAAGTGGTTTAGTAGTTGACCAGCTGCGCGAATTCTTAACCCGAGAACTCGGCTCGCCGGTTTCAGTTGAAAGTGACCTACAAGCAAATTGGCTTGCGATTCAGAGAGATTTGTCACGGCTCAACGGTCTGCGTAGTTCGTTTGATGAGATTGACCGGGTGACCAATCTCATTTTCTCTGCGGGGGCTGAGAACTGGGCAAGTAGGTTGCGCACGGTTGCTGTATCCGGAGACTCCGATGCGGTGCTGCCAGTTCGTTGGCGCGAGGCTTGGTCATGGCGTATTGCCTATCTGTTTCTCGAAAAGATAGACGTTCATCAAAAAATTCGGGACCTATTTGGCGAGCGGCGCACACTGACGGCATCGCTTTCACGTACTTACCAAGACCTCGTCGCAGAGAAGACCTGGCTGGGCGTTTTCAACAACTCTCCACAAAGCATTCGCCAAGCGCTGCAGGCTTACCTGAACTCTATCCAGGCAATGGGTTCCGGCACAGGCATACGCGCGGTTCGTCATCGCCGGCACGCACGTGAAGCTATGCTAAAGGCATACATGGCGGTGCCTTGCTGGGTACTTCCACAGTGGCGAGTTTCCGAGACGTTACCCCCTGAGATAGGTCTATTCGACCTTGTCATCATTGACGAGGCGTCACAATCCGATATCTGGGCTTTGCCAGCCTTACTTCGTGGCAAGAAGTTGCTTGTCGTCGGGGACCACAAGCAAGTATCCCCCGGGGCAGTAGGTCTCGCTGAGCAAAGAATCATTGACTTGGAACAGCGTTTCTTAAGGTCGCAGTTCCATGGCGCGCAAATGACTCCGGACAAGTCGGTTTATGACCTGGCTCGCGTCGTCTTTGCAGGCAACTCTGTAATGCTGAAAGAGCACTTTCGATGTGTGCCGGCAATCATTGAGTTCTCAAACCGAGAGTTTTACAGCGGGGATATTAAGCCGCTAAGAGTTCCAAAGGCCAACGAGCGTCTGGACCCACCACTTATCGATGTGCGGGTTAAGGGTGGTTATCGCAAAGGGGATACCAACCCCGCCGAAGCACAGGCAATCGTTCAAGAGATTGAAAAAATCCTCACGACCCCAGAAATGGATGGCCGTTCTATCGGAATCGTCACTTTGCTTGGTACTGAACAGGCAAAGTTAATCAATGACTTGATTAATGAAAGAGTGTCGCCGGGGGATATCGTCTCTCGCAAGATTGCGGTTGGGCCACCCCCTGTGTTTCAAGGGCGCGAACGCGACATCATGATGGTGTCGATGGTGCTCGCACCGGGTGACCGTACCGCATCGGCAGTGGCTGGCCAACAACAACGGTTTAACGTGGCCCTATCAAGGGCACGCGACCGTATGTACTTATTCCGGTCAGTTGCGGATAACGCATTTTCAGAGGACTCCCTTAGCGGCAAGGTGATGCGGCACTTCCGCCAACCTTTCAATCAGGATGCACGGCAAGTTGAACGGCTGAGAGACCTATGTGAGTCTGCGTTCGAGCGGGACATGTTCGATGAAATCACCAAGAGGGGGTATCGCATCCAACCGCAAGTGCCCTGTGGTTCCTACCGAATCGATTTTGTAATTGAGGGTAGCGAGGGTCGTCGACTGGCCGTGGAGTGTGATGGGGACAGGTTCCATGGCCCCGGTCAATGGTCCGACGACATGGCTCGTCAAAGGGTTTTGGAACGCGCTGGCTGGACATTCTGGCGTTGCTTTGCGTCTAGTTTTGCCAGACGTCGCTCAGAGGTCCTAGATGACTTGTGGTCGACGCTAGCGGGGCTAGGGATTGAGCCACTTGGAGCAGATTTTGTTGACAACACCGCATGGGTTGAAACAAGGGACGTGGACCCATTTGGGGTCGACGTTACTGTGTCCGAACCCGTCGTGGAGGTTGCACTGCCATGACTAGGCCGCTGGGACGACTTGGAATTGCAGAGTTGGAAGAGCTTTTCAAGAAGCCGAACGCTACTGCTGACGAAATCAAGGCATTGGAGACAGAGCTCACATATCGGTCAACTGCGAAAGCTGAAAAGCTACTTTCGGAAATTCGCAGCGGCGGTCGTTATAAACAGGCGATTGCCAGTGCAGGAAAGAGGATTGCTGAGAAGCAGCTGGTCCAACTCGAGCTCCCGTCGGTCGATGGCTTTGAGTTGTCTTCCAGTGCAGCTAACCCTAGCGTTCAATTGGTTAATCGCCCCTCATCGCCCGCGTCAATTCCTACGCCCACCCCACAAAAAATGACTAATGCCAAACCTGTATTGGCAATGTCAAAAGAACAAGCCTTCAAGATTTTGAAAGTATCGCCAACAGCCAGTTGGGAGCAACTTGAGAAATCGCGGAGAGAACTTGTAGCCAGTGGTCAACCAGACAAGTTGGCGGGTATGGCACCGGATGTACGGCAGTCCATTCAAGAGGAATGTAAGCAAGTCAACGCAGCCTACAAGTTTCTATTGCAGGGCTCCTGACAGTTAGACGGTTGCTCCCGTCGTAGGCTACGCGTCTCTATTTTGCATGTTCCGCTACCGCAGCGAGGACCAAACTTCAGCTCTATTCAGGGAGAGAAAAAAATGGAAGAGCCCCTTTACGCAGAGCTTCAGCGTGAAGTTCAAAGAAAGCTTGGCCGGTGCTTGATTCGAATTCAACAATACGAACTTCTGTTGAAAGAGATGCTCGCAAAGCGTGAAGTCTCGTTACAGACAGGTCGCAAGGGTTTGGTTCCGGAAGACTCTGAGTCAAATTTCAAGACCCTGGGTCAATTGGCAGGGGAGCTGACTGACGAGTATTTTCAGCCCACCCTCACAGATGCAGAAACACCCCTACCCGACAAATCAACAGACGAGAAAGAGCAGCCCCCGGGTTCATTCCACCTAAGTTTCAGCGTTTCGATTGCCCCAGAAGCGCACGCCAAGATGGTTAAAGAGCTACAAGAACTCGTAGACCTGCGCAATGACCTCGTCCATCACTTTTTAGAAGGCCAAGACCTTCTCTCAGAGCAGGGTTGTATTGCGGCGGACATGTACCTACAAGACTGTTACTCAGAAATTGACCGGCACCTCGCCTCTCTTCGGGAATGGGCTAAGTCATCGAATGAATCGAAGCTGTCGATGGCGGCATTTGTGATAAGCCCTGAATTTCAAGAGTTCTTGCTGGCAGGCATGAAACCGTCCAGCTCTGAGCGTGAAGGTGCTCTACCTAAATTCGTGGAGGTCCTTCGCCAGGCTGAAGGCGAGGTTGCCATTGATGGATGGACCCCCTTGAGTGCTGCAATTGAATTCGCAAAAGGCACGGCACCCGATGTGACACTAAAAACACACAGATTTGGCAGCTGGCGCCAAGTCTTGTCGGAAGCTCGTGTTTTTGAGGTTTCCCGGCTGTCAAACGCAGTCTCGATTTGATACAACTGTGGAACGCAAACGCGGCGTGGATTTGATACACCGTTATGTGGGGTGATTGGTTGTTTTGTCTTTGCTTGGCGCCTCTAGGCTGCTTGCTCCTCCTGTGTATCAAGGTGACTGCGTTTTCGTTTGAGTAGGGCATTGCTGCTGGCGGCAATCACACCGGCACGCCGCTTATCTTTCAGGCGATAGGAGTCTCCTGAGATCGGGACCACATGGGCGTGGTGGAGCAGTCGGTCAAGTAGCGCCGCTGTCAGCGTTGCATCGTCTGCAAATGTCTGGTCCCATTGCCCAAACGGCAGATTGGAGGTCAGGATGAGACTTCCCACTTCATAGCGTTTGGCAATGACTTGGAACAGAAGATTCGCCTGTTCCCGATTCATGGGTAGGTACCCGACTTCGTCAATGATCAACAGCCGGTAGGGACGCACGATGCGTTTGATAGCCTCTTCCAGGGTGTTCTGCCGTAGTGCCGTGCTCAGTGTCATCAGCAGATCTGCCGCCGTGATGAAACGCGTCTTGATTCCAGCCTGGGTTGCCCTGTAGCCCAAGGCGATGGCCAAGTGGGTTTTGCCCACCCCACTGGCGCCCAGCAAGACCACGTTCTCGCTGCGCTCCACGAAGGCCAGACTGCCAAGCTCCTGCACCAGAGTTTTGGGCACACCGCTGGCAAACTGGAAGTCAAACTCATCGAGCGTCTTGATGGCGGGGAAGCCCGCTATGCGCGTGAGCATGGCGCGCGTTCTCTCCACCCTGGCCAGAGCCTCGCCACGCAAGGCTTGCTCCAGGAACTCCAGGTACCCCAGCTCTTTCTTGGCCGCCATTTGCCCCAAGTGGGCAAGCTGATCGGGTAAGTTGAGCAGGCGCAGCTGATCACACAGTTCACGCAGTCTTTCCATTTGCAGGCTCATGGTCGTCCTCCTGCTGAGGCTTGGTTGTGCACCAGCGTGTCATACATCGCCAGAGGATGCTGCAGGCCTCGCCATGCCGCGGCTGGAATTGGCCGGACTGCTGCGCCGCTACCGGTGACTTTTTGTAATTGACGCACTGTTCGCCCACTGTAGGCGCTGGGGATGGCCAGCAGATGTGCGCGCTCAGTTTGCAAAGCCAGTGCCGGCACACACCCAGTGGTTCCGTGGATCCGCACATTGGCAACGTCACGCAGCCAGGTGCGCATTTCCCGATTGGCTGTGTCCGCGTCCACCACCAAGCCTTGCTGCTTCATACTCGCCACCAATGGCACCCAGAAGCTGCGCCGGATGTAGCCATTCATGCGTTCGACTTTGCCCTTGGTCTTGGCCCGATAGGGCTTGCACACCCGCGGCACAAAGCCATGGTGGTGCGCAAAGTCAGCAAAGGCACCCTGGAACTGGTGCAGGTTCTTGCCGTAGGCGTCACGCTTGAGGATGACGGTCTTCATGTTGTCGTACAGCACTTCACGGGTGACTCCACCAAAGCTCTCGAACGCCCTGACATGGCACGCCAGTAGTGTCTCCAGCTTCATGTCTGTGACGAACTCCGCGAAGGTCGCCCGGCTGTGGCCCAGCGTTGCCACAAACGCCGCCAACATGCCGTCTTTATGCCCAGCCTTGCGGAACTCGATCCAGTCCATCTGCATTTGCTCACCGGGCTGGGTCTCGAACCGCACAACCGGATCCGGGCGCGCCTGTGGACGCAACTCCTTGAGGTACTCCTGCAGGATGCGCACGGAGCCCGTATACCCCTGTGCGGCAATCTCACGCTGCAGCACCGTTGCTGGAATCCAATCAGGCTTGGCCGCCTGAATACGTCCAGCCAGGTAGTCCTTGAATGGATCGAGCTTGCTCTTACATGCCGGCAGTTTCTTCATGGCCGGCGGACCACCCTCCAAATACTTACGCACCGTGTTGACTGCCATACCAGTTTGCACCGATATCTCGCGCAAGCTCAGCCTGTGTTTCCTTAATACCTTGAGTTCCATGTACTCCTCGTTCGTAATCATTGCCAGTCCCATCCATGGTTCGGATGGCTTGGCACGTTAGTCGAGGTGTATCAATTCCTCACCGCGTTCTCGTGTCATTTTCATACTGCGCGTGACACGGCGGCCTCAAGCAACAGGAGACTCCAGGGAGACTTGGTATCGGTCGCGTCTTGGTTGAACCAGCTTGCATCCAGTGAGCCTGGTGAAAAGAGTCAAAAGGCTAGAAAAAGGTACCGACCCATCTGGGCCAATACACGATTTCCTCTGGTTTTTGGTGCTTTTTACGGGCTGGAATTGGCCCCAGAAGGCGTTCTACGTGTGGGCTTCTAATTTACTTTTTCCCGGCATCAACGTTCACGTAAGTTGTTGATTTCAAAGGGAAATGGCCACCTGCTGGATAACTCCCCCTCCAAGAGAAAAAAAGGCCTTCGAAATTGATGAGGCCTTTGCGGAATTTGAAGTGGTGTCGAGTTTCATTTCTCCACAGCCCATCCCAAGTGGATAAAGCATTATCTGGCTACGTGGCCCATATCCGGGATATGCCCGAATGGTCAAGGTCCATTTAAATGCATACCTATGTTGGCATGGCCAGAATTTAAAGATTGATTGCAACCGCCAGCCGGACGATTTTTCCTCTGAGTTCGGGGTCGGTATCAACTGCGAACGTCATTGTTTTCAGAAGCAGTCCGAGGGGAATACCCGTTTTTGAGCTCAGTTTGGTTAAGGCTTCGCGCTCAGATATGGCAACTCTGATAACTCCGTACTTTTGGCTGGTTGGACTCTTGTTTGCTTTTTGACGACGTAGTGCATTCAGCAGTTTGACTCGACCCGCCGGCGTCACATTCGCGCTGAGCCATTCATGGCAAGCTAGCCCTCGAAGGTCCTCTTTCGACTTAGACAACCTCTCTTCAAGCATTTCGACTCGATTTTTCGGGTCGACTTTGGCCTGCTTGAAGATGTCCGAACCTCGCATTACTGCTCTCTTGAGATATGCGAGTACAGCTGGTACTGATTCGTGTTTTAAGGGCATAGGTGCTTTTGACATGCCTCATTATGCGTGATGGACATCACGCATAAGCAACCCAGACAGAGCATTAACGTGATGTGCATCACGCCAATTGTCGGCAAAGATGTAAAAGTCCAAAAATAGTCAATTTCTTGGGCGCTACCCTTTGGAAACCCGCATGCCTATTGGGTTTGAAAGGAATCGTTGGGCCAACAGCGTAGTAAGACCCCGCACCATGCAAAAGGCCCGACTGAATCGGGCCTTTTGCATGAGGTCGAAACGATCTGATTTATTTCACAACCACTTCCACGCGGCGTGCTTCATTGGCGGGGCCTGTAGCCATTGCTTCCTCAGGCTTTTTCAACTCGACTTTGTCTTGGGGAACACCCAGGGCCACCAGAGCGTCGCGCACCGCGATGGCACGTTGCTTGGCCAATTCGGCGTTCTGAACGGGGTCGCCGCTCGCGTCATGAAAACCACTGATCACCGCTTGCTGACCGGCAGATACGGCGGTCACTGCGTTGGCAAGGGCTTCGTTAGCACCCATGGCAACGTCTGCTTTGCCTGTGGCAAAAAAGAACTTCACCACACCGTCTTCAACCCGCACACTGGCCGCGTCTGCCACTTCAACAACCGCTGCCGCAGGTGCAGGCTTAGCGCCAGACCGGCTGACGGCAAAACCAATCACAGAAGCCAGAATGGCGACGATGATGGTGCTCACGACGATGGCAACGACTTTGGTACCGGTATCTTCCTGCTCAGACATGTCAAACACTCCCTTAAAAATGGAGCGTATTGTAGGTTGTCGCAGCATGGGCTTCTCCTGCCCATGACCCAACGCAATTCACGGAAAGCCTGTAATTCCTATACTCCGGCTATGACATCCATTGCCTCCTTACGCAAAAGTTACGAACGTGCCGAACTCGATGAGCAGGCTTCGCATGCCGACCCCATGCTGCAGTTTGACCGCTGGCTGCAAGAAGCCATCCAGAGCGAGGTGCCTGAGCCCAACGCCATGACGCTGGCCACCGTGGGCAGCGACCTGCGCCCCAGCACCCGGGTGGTGTTGATCAAAGGCTTTGATGCCCGCGGCATTGTTTGGTTTACCAACTACGAAAGCCGCAAAGGCAAGGCCCTGGCGGGCAACCCGTATGCCGCGCTGCAGTTCCATTGGGTAGAGCTGGAGCGGGTGGTCCGGATCGAAGGCGTGGTCGAAAAAGTGAGTGACGAAGAGAGCGACGCCTATTTCCACAGCCGCCCGCTGGACTCGCGCATCGGCGCATGGGCCTCCCCGCAGAGCGAAGTGATCCCTGGCCGCACGTTGCTGGTAACCAACGCGGCCAAATACGCCGCCCAGTTTCTGCTGCAGCCGCCGCGCCCGCCACACTGGGGCGGCTACCGCCTCAAGCCGGACCAGTGGGAGTTCTGGCAGGGCCGCAAAAGCCGTTTGCATGACCGGCTGCGTTACAGCCAAGGTACCGACGGCGCCTGGTTGCGCGAGCGACTGGCGCCCTAGCGTGCACGGGGCTTAGACCCCCTGCTCCTCAAGGTGCCGATTTGGGTAGGTACTGGTCAGAGGTCACGCCCATGGAGACATAAATGCTGGTGACGGCCTCCATGCCAATCTCCGCCGGTTCCACCCAGTCGGGTGGCACATACAGCAAGCCGCCCCCCACCGGAACCGGTGCCGTAGGCACCAGTACCCCCAGATAAGGCAAGCCGCCAATCATGACCGCCTGCGGCGTTGACAGGAAACCGAGCACCGCGGTTCCTTGTTTGCCAGCTCCACCAACGGTAGCGGCACTAGCAGTGTCCGGCTGAGGCTTGCCGCCGAAATACAGCCACACCGGGGACAGCGACTGCAGTTCCGCCCCCTCTTTGCGACCCAGCAGACCGACCAGCTTTTGCACCACGTCGTACACGGTGCGGACCACGGGAATGCGTTGCAAAAGCGTTTCCAGCAGTCTGGCAGCGCCCTGCTCCAAACCGCGCTCCACCATCAAGCCAAACGCGTAGACCAGCACCACCACCAGCAACAAGCCCAGCAGGTAGCCAATGATCTCGGACTCGGTCAGCCCCAGGCCAATGCCGGTGAGCATTTGCCCGAACGCGCTCCCCGGCCCGAGCCACACCGCGAGCAGGCTCAACAACCACGACAGCAAGAGCAAGGTTGCGGCCAAAGGCAAGAGCGCCAGCGCCCCGGTGAGCAGGGTGCGCAGGGGGTGTTTCAGCTTGAGGTTCATGTCTCGGAATTTCCTGCAAAAAGTGACCGGCCGCGCAAGCGCGCCCATACCGCCACGGCGGCGGTCCCCAAGGCAACGCCAACAGCATCGGCAAGCCAGTCCATCCAGTCGCCTTGGCGCCAACCGGTCAAAGCCTGTGCGCATTCAATGCTGGCACCGAACAGCAACACACCTGCCAGCACACGCGGCACAGCCAAAGGGTAGGCCAGCAAACCCAGCACTGCGAGTGCCGCAAAGCCCAGGGTGTGCTGCGCCTTGTCCCAAAACACCAGGCTGGAGGGCACCTGCTCGTTGGGCATCAGGGACATGACAGTCGTCAAGACCACCAGGGCCCAGAAGGCGACTTTCCAGAATACACGGACCCGATTCAACGTCACAAACACCCCTTCATACGGCTCAGCCAACCCACAAGGGCAGCAGGTACATCACCAGTGACACGGTAAATAGCGCCATCACGGTGGACACCACCACGCTGGCGGTGACCAGCTCTTCCGCCTTCTGGTAGCGCTGGGCAAACAAAAACACGTTGGCGCCGATCGGCAAGGCGGCGGCCATCACCAGCACTGTCAAAGTGATACCGCGCAAGCCGGCGGCATAACCCAACAAGGTCATCAGCAAGGGGTGCAGCAGGTTCTTGATGCTGGAGATCACGAGCGAAGCCCGCAGGTGCTGCCCAATGGACGTTTTGGCCAGTGTCACCCCCATCAGCACCAGCGCCACCGGGCTGAATGCATTGGCCAGCAGTTGCAGCGGGCGGTCTACTACCCCGGGCAGCACCCAGCCGGTTTGCGCAAACAACAAGCCGGCAATGATGGGCATGGGCACCGGGTGAAAGATGGCGTTGCGCACCGCCAGGCCGATGGTGCGCAAGTGGCCGCTCCGGGTGTGCCCGGCATGGGCTTGCTCGCGGGCGCTGCACAGCTCCAGCACCACGGTGGTCATGGTCAGCAGCACCAGCGAGTGCATCGAGATCAGGGTGAACAGCACCACCAGCGCCTCTTTGCCATAGGCCAGGCCAATGAGCGGAATACCAATCGTGGCGGTATTGCTGAAAATGCCGGAGAGCGCCAGCACCGCCGCGCGGCTACTGCCACCCTGCGCCACCAGCAGTACAAAGAACAAACCAGCCGCTGTAGCCAGGTAGATCGACAGGGCACTGAAGTCGAGATGCGCCACATCCACAGCGCACATGGTGCGAAACAGCAGCGCCTGGATCAGTACCAAGAAGACCAGATTGCTAAGGTCGCGCACCGCCTCCTGGCGGATGACATTGAATCTGCCACTCAGGTAGCCCACCAAAATCAGCAGGACGACCGGTAGCAGGGAAGAGAGTACGGGGTTGTCGAGTGGCATCCTGCTGCGGCTACTTCACAGCCACAGCGTCTGTCATGCGGTAGTACAGGCCATAGGGGTCGTCGTTGAGCACCGCGAACTGGCCCTCCACCACGACAGCTTCCATCGAATATTTGACAGCGGTTTTGGTCTTGACCTCGATCATGCTCTCAGGGCCACCTGCCACGCAAAACGAGCAGGTCAAGGGCACCGAGCTGATGAGAAAGTGTTTTTGCTTTTCACCGGGCTCCAGCGGCATCATGAAACCCTGAATCCGCTGGGTTTTTTTATGAAGCGCCTGAATGTCTGCCGTGAACACCGGCAACAAGCGGTTCTTCTCGGTTTTGGTTTTGACGGCTGTCAGCACTGACCAGGGCAACACATCGGCCCGCTCTTTGAGCGGTGCAAACGGGCTGTTGGCACCATGCACGCCCGCGCCAGTACCGGCAGGCACGCCCGGCACACCCGGCATCGGGGAACTGAGCTGGGCCAAGGCCGGAGCCGCCCACACGACAGCGGCACACACCAGTGCCAAACGACGGTGGCCAGAGAAAACAGAGTCAACGCGCATAAAACACCTCGGGAGAGGCCTACAGTTTAGTGGGCCTACAAAAAGCCCCCACCGCCGGGGGCCATGGCGTGGGCTCGCTCAGTGCTCGTGCTTCATGCCGCAGAACTTGCCGATGGCAATGCCCTTGCAGGCGGTTTGCAGCTCCTTGTTGCACACTGCTTCGCCTTTGCCGGCCTCGCGGCACTTGGCAGCAGACTCGTGGGCAGCGGCCATGGCACGGTGCTTGGCGATGTCCTCGCGGGTTTCTTTGTCGGATTCGGCCGCTACAGAAAACATAGCTGCTTGCGCAAGCAATACGGCGGCTAGAAGGCTTTTTTTCATAAATTTCATCGATAGAGAGTAGTAAAAATCAATACAAGGGTCAGTGGCTCTGCAGCAAGCGCAACACGCTCACCCGGTAGGCTGCCACCGTGGGTAGCAAGGCCGAGGCCAAAGACACCACCAAGGCCAGTGCGGGCACCACCCACAAACCGGCCGGCCACACCATGCCGCCGATCAGCAGCGAATGGTCCAGACTCAAAAACAAAGCCAGCGCCTGCGCAAAACCTTGGCCCAGCAACACACCCAGCACCGCTGCGAGCAAGCCCAGCCACAAGGCCTCGCACAGCAGCAAGGCAGCCACTTTGGCAGGTGGCGCGCCCAACATGCGCAGCAAGGCGAGGTCGGTGCGCCGCTCGCGCACCGCACTCCACAGCGCAATAAACACGCTCAGGCCCGCGGTCAGCAGCAGCACCCCGGCAAAGGCGCGCAACACATCGGTACCCAAGCCCAACATGCTGAGCAAGCGCGTGATCTCCAGCGCCGGGGCAGCGGCCTGCATATCGGTAGTGCTGTTCACAAAGCGCGGAAAGCTCACTGCCGCCATGGGTGTGCTGTAGCGGATCAGGGCCATGGTGATTTCGCGCTCGTCTTCCATGACGCGGCGGTCGTCGTCGTCCACGGCGGTGTAGTCCTCATGCACCTTCCAGACAGAGGCGGTATCGGTCAGGATCAGCCGGTCCAGCACGCTGCCACCGGGCGCCAGAATACCGACTACGGTGTAGACACTGTCGCCATGCGGGTGCCCGCCGGCACCGAGACCGTGGGTGCCCACAAAGGTCTGCCCCACCTGGATGCCCATGGCCTTGGCAGCGGTAGCACCCAGCACCGCCTCCATGGGCGCGGTCCACAAGCGACCTTGCGTGAGCTGGGCGTCATAGTGGGCCGGATAGTCAAGCGAGGTGCCCACGATCCGGTAGCCGCCGTAGTTGTCGCCCAAGCTGATCGGGATCACTTGTTCCACCAGCGGGTTGCGGGCCAACTCCTGCACCGCCTTAATCGGCACATTGCCCGGTGGTACATCGAGGTGCAAGACCCCGGAGAGGATGAGCTGCATCGGGCTGCCCTTGGCGCCCACCACCACATCGATACCCGCCAAATCACGCTCAAAGGCTTTACTGAGTTGCGCCCCTACCAGCAGCAAAAACGTGATGGATGCCAGCCCCAGACTGAGCAGCAAGAGATTGAGCGCCGCCCCCAAAGGCCGGGACCACAGGTAGCGCCACGCAAAGAAAAGTGTCGTCATGTCGCTATTATTTTGATAGCTGCTCGCGCGCCAAAGACAAGCGCGAGAAGCCAATTTGACCTAAACCATCGCCCTCCTGCGCTGTGAGTAAACTGGCCACCCGCGCATCGTGGGTGGCAATCACCAGGGTGGCGCCGTGCTGCTGCGCCGTGGTGTGCAAGAGCCGCACCGCTTGGGCGGCAGCTTCGTCATCGAGGCTGGCAGTGGGCTCGTCGGCCAGCACCACCCGGGGTTTGAGCAGCACCGCGCGGGCCAGGGCGACCCGCTGCGCTTGCCCGCCAGACAGCTGGTGGGGCAAGCGGCCAGCCAACTCGGCCACGCCCAAGGCTTGCAGGGTCGCGTGGATGCGGGCTTTGTCCTCCGCCCGACCGGCCGCCCATTGGGCCATGGCCAGGTTTTGCTGCACCG
Organism: Rhodoferax potami; assembly: GCF_032193805.1. Classification (NCBI taxonomy): domain Bacteria; kingdom Pseudomonadati; phylum Pseudomonadota; class Betaproteobacteria; order Burkholderiales; family Comamonadaceae; genus Rhodoferax; species Rhodoferax potami. Next base: position 912,163 of record NZ_JAVBIK010000001.1, read on the forward strand.
TGAGCGCTGCGCTCAAATGCAGCTTTTGCGGCAAAAAGCCGATGTGGGCCGCCCGCCAGGCATCTGCCGTGGCACCGCGCAAGTCGCCCATGGCTTGGTCTGCCACATGCAGCGTGCCTGCCGAAGGCGCTACCAGCGCAGCTACCAGGGCCAACCAGGTGGACTTGCCGCTACCCGACGGGCCGCTGAGCAGCAGCACCGCGCCGTGGGGCACCTCTACATCCGGAAAACGCAACTCACTGCCACCGGGGTAGCGGTAGCAGAGGCCCCGCGTCTGGATCATGCCGCCGGACCTGCGTTGGCCATGCCGCCGGGCACGGTGCCTGTGGCGCAATCTGCGCAGACGCCGCGCACCGCGAAGTCGAGGTGCATGTCGGTGTAACCCAGTGCGCGCAAGGATTCGATGGCAGTTTGCGCCGCCTTTTCCAGGTCCACCGCGTGCAAGGCGCCGGCCAACGGGCTGTCGCGGTGGCAGGTCTGGCACTCAAAGTGGGGGGTGGCGTGCACGCTGGCGGGCATGGCCTGGTAGCGGCGGACCCGCTGGCTGTCCACCCGGCACAAGAGCAGGCCCACTTGGGTCAAGCGGTCGATCAGGCGGTAGAGGGTGACGCGGTCCAGCGGCTCAGCGTGGTCGCCCGCCAAAGACTCCTGCAACTGCGCGTGGGTGTAACTGGTCTCGGGGTGGGCCAACAACCAGCCCAGGACGCGGCGCGCAGCCGCCGTACGGCGCAGGCCGTGGGCGGAGAGCAGTGCGTCGATCGGGTTGTCACCCTCGAGCACCGGGGTCACAGGGGGTTGGACTGAAGCCATGGAACCATCCTAAAAATGCAATTCAGTTGCATTAATTAATAAATGCAACTGAATTGCGTTAGACTATATCGCAATCGAGTTGCATTATGAGTCATTTTCGTGAACCTGCCTGAACCCCGCCGCCAGCGCACCAGTGTCCTGGCCCTACCCGCTTGGCAGCGTGTGCTGTGGATCCTGCCGGCACTGGCCCTGTTGTGGCTGGGCGTGTGGTGGGCTTGCCTGGAGGCCGCCCCGCTATGAGAGCGCCTGACTACGCGCCTGACAACACGCGGTTGGCCGGCGCTGCGGCCATCGAGCTGCACAACCTCACCGTGAGCTACCGCCGCCACCCGGCACTGCACCATGTGAGTGGTCACTTTGCGCGCGGCTCCCTGACCGCCGTGATCGGGCCCAACGGTGCCGGCAAAAGCACCCTGCTCAAAAGCCTGGCCGGGCTGGTCAAGACCGAGCCACACGGGCACATCACCCGCGCACCGGGCTTGCGCATGGCCTACCTGCCCCAGCACAGCGAGCTGGACCGCAGCTTCCCGCTGAATGTGCGCGACTGCGTGCTCATGGGCCTGTGGCCGCAAACCGGTGCCTTCGGTAGCGCCACACCGGCCATGCTGGCGCGGGTGGATGCGGCGCTGGAAGCGGTGGGCCTGCAAGGCTTTGAGCGCCGCCCGGTGGGCACGCTCTCCAGCGGGCAGTTGCAGCGCACCCTGTTTGCGCGCCTGCTGGTGCAGGACGCCGACCTGATTCTGCTGGACGAACCTTTCAACGCGGTGGATAGCAAAACCACCGCCGGTCTGCTGACATTGGTGAAACAGTGGCACCGCCAAGGCCGCACCGTGGTGGCCGTGCTGCATGACGACGCGCAGGTGCGGGAGCACTTTCCCCAAACCCTGTTGCTGGCACGCGAGTGCATCGCCTGGGGTGCAACCGCCGAGGTGCTGACAGACGCCAACCTGCAGCGCGCCCGCGCCATGGCTGAGGCCTGGGACGAGACGGCCGCCATCTGCGCCATCGACGGCGAGGTCAACGGCCTGGACTTCGACACCCTTCTGGCCCGGCGACTCGCCACCACTCCCACCACCCCTTAAGGATGCCCATGGACTTGTTGCTGGGCCCGGTGTGGGAGGCCTTGATTTCCCCTTTTTCAGAATTTGCCTTCATGCGCCGCGCGCTGGTGGCCACGCTGGCACTGTCGCTGAGTGCCGCACCCTTGGGCGTATTTTTGACGCTGCGGCGCATGAGCCTCTTGGGCGACGCGCTCAGCCATGCGGTGCTGCCCGGAGTGGCCATCGGCTTCATGGTCAGCGGCTTGTCGCTCACCGCCATGGCGCTGGGTGGCGTGCTGGCCGGCATGGTGGTGGCAGGGCTGGCCGGTGCGGTCAGCCGCTTTACCACCTTGAAAGAAGACGCCAGCCTCGCCGCCATCTATCTGGTGGCACTGGCACTCGGGGTGACGCTGATTGCGGGCCATGGCACCCAGCTCGACTTGCTACACATTTTGTTTGGCAGTGCACTGGGCGTGGACAACAGTGGCCTGCTGCTGGTGACGGGTGTGGCCACTGTCAGTGTGCTGGCCTTGGCGCTGATGTACCGCGGGCTGGTGCTGGAGACCTTTGACCCGGTGTTCATGGCGGCCCACCGCAGCGGAGTGCCGCCCTGGGTCTGGCAACAGGGCTTTTTGATGCTGGTGGTGCTCAATCTGGTGGCCGGCTTTCAGACCCTGGGCACGCTCATGGCCGTGGGTTTGATGATGCTGCCCGCCGTGAGCGCCCGCCTCTGGCACGACACCCTGCCCGCGCAACTGCTCAATGCCAGCCTGCAAGCGGCGCTGGCCGGCGTAGCCGGGCTGCTGCTGTCGTACCACTTTGACACGCCGTCGGGCCCCACCATCATCGGCTGCGCGGGGGCGCTCTACGCCGCCTCCCTGTTGCTCGCGCCCGGCGGCTGGCTGCCGCGCTGGTGGGTCACCACCCACCGCGTGGCCTGACCAGCCTGCCCTCCACTCTCCCCTGTTTTTCCACCTTCCACGGACTACCGCCATGACCCTGCTCGACACCTTCCCATTGACCGCCCTGCCGCGCCGCTTTCTATTGGCCAGCGTCACTGCTTTCGCTTTGCTGGGCAGCCACGCGCATGCCGCCGAGAAGCTGCCGGTGACCGCAAGCTTCAGCATCCTGGGCGATCTGGTGCGGGTGGTGGGCGGCGACCGGGTGGCAGTGACCACGCTGGTGGGCGCCAATGAAGACGCCCATGTCTTTGAAGCCAAGCCCTCGGACGCAAAAACGCTGCTCGCCTCCAAGCTGGTAGTGCTCAACGGTCTGGGTTTTGAGCCGTGGGCGGGCAAGCTGCTCAAGTCTTCGGGCTACAAAGGCGAGACAGTAACCGCCGCCAAGGGCGTGAAAGCCCGCGCCATGCAAGAAGAAAAAGGCCATGGCGCCCACGCCGGCCACGCGCATGAAGAAATGGATCCCCACGCTTGGCAAAACCCCAACAACGTGGCGCTGTACGTGCGCAACATTGCAGCCGGTTTGGCCAAAGTGGACGCCGCAGGTGCTGCCACCTACCAGGCCAACGCCGAGGCCTATGTCAAAGAGCTGCAGGCGCTGGACGCCTGGGCCCAAGCGCAAATTGCCACCATCCCCGCTGATAAACGCAAGGTGATTACCTCGCACGATGCGTTTGGCTACTTTGCCGCGCAATACGGCGTGAAGTTTCTAGCCCCGCAAGGCGTGAACACCGAGGCCGAGCCCAGCGCCAAGCAAGTGGCGCAACTGATCAAGCAAATCCAGCGCGAAAAAATCCGCGCTGTGTTTGTAGAAAACATGAGCAACCCCAAGCTGATCGCCCAGCTCAGCAAAGACGCCGGCGCCACCTTAGGCGCCAGCCTGTATGCCGACGCCCTGTCCACCGCCGACCAGCCCGGCGCCACCTACTTGCAAATGATGCGCCACAACGTGACGCAGCTGGTGGCCGGCATGAAGCGCAACTGATACCCATTGCTATCAATTTAATAGCTACCTGCGCACTCTTGATGGGCGCCAGGGCCTGATTTGACCTAAAAACCTCTGCACCATGACACTTGCACCCCCTCCATCCGCCCTGCGTCGCGCCCTGCTCTTGAGCGCGGCCGTATCCGTCTCCACGGCCATGGCCCAGACCGGCCCCACGACCAACGCCCGTGTACTCAAAGTCGCCGCCCCCTGGGAAATCGGCAGCCTGGACCCTTCTAAAACCGGCTACATCTTCACCCGCCTCGAAGTCACCGAAACCCTGGTCGATGTGGATGCCAGCGGCCAACTTGCGCCCGGCTTGGCTGTGCGCTGGGCGGTATCGCCTGACCAGAAAACCTGGCGCTTTGCCCTGCGCCCGGGCGCGGTGTTTCATGACGGCAGCCCGGTCACCCCGGAGGCAGTGGTGCGCAGCCTGCAGCGGGCACTGGCGCAACCGGGTATTCTGAAAAACACCCCGGTTCAACGGATTGCCGCGGTCAATGGTGAAGTGCAGATCGAGCTAAAACAAGCCTTCACCGCCCTGCCGGCTTTTCTGGCTCACAACAGCACCCAGGTGCTGGCCCCCGCTTCGTTTGCCGCAGACAACAGCGTGCAGGCAGTCGTGGGCTCAGGCCCTTACAAGGTCGTGCGGGTCAATGCCCCGCAGAAGCTGGAGACCGCGGCCTTTGAGGGCTGGACCGGCAAACGCCCCGCAGTGCAGCGCGTGGAATACCTGGCCACCGGCCGGGGCGAAACCCGGGGCATGTTGGCCGAGAGCGGTCAGGCGGACCTGGTATTCACCCATGATGCCGTCGCCATTGAGCGCCTCAAACGCAACCCCCGGCTGCAGTTCCACACCCTGCCGATTCCGCGCACCCTGTACCTCAAGGTCAATGCCGCGCACCCGCTGCTCAAGGACATCAAAGTGCGCCAGGCCATCAGCCTGGCGATTGACCGGCCCGGCATCGCACAGGCCATTCTGCGGGAGCCCAAAGCTGCAGCCACCCAGCTTTTCAGCCCCGGCATGGCCGAGTGGCATGTGCCGGGTTTGCAGCCGCTGGTGCGCGACCCTGGCCGTGCCCGCCAGCTGCTGCAAGAAGCCGGCTGGGTTGCCGGCGCAGACGGCCTGCTGCGCAAAGACGGCCGCCCTTTCAAGCTGACCTTGCGCACCTTTTCAGACCGCCCCGAGCAGCCGCCCATGGCCACTGCTATCCAGGCGCAACTGCGGGAGGTCGGGCTGGACGTGGCGGTAGCCATCATGAACGCCAGTGACATTCCCGCCGGGCATCAAGACGGCTCGCTAGAGCTGGCCCTGGTCGCCCGCAACTACGCGCTGGTGCCCGACCCGATCGGCAGCTTGCTGCAAGACTTCAGCCCCCAAGGCGGTGACTGGGGCGCCATGGGCTGGCAGAGCGCGCAGGTCACCAGCGCCCTGGAGAGCCTGAGCACCACCAACGACCCGGCCCGCCGCTCCCGCTTGCGCGGCGCACTGTCCACCGTATTGCAGGCAGAGCTACCGCTGATTCCGGTGGCCTGGTACCAGCACACTGCCACCCACAGCAAACGGGTGGGCAATGTGAGCATCGACCCGCTCGAGCGCAGCTACCGCATCAGCCAAATCACCTGGGGGCTATGAACATGGGTTGGACACTGGCTGCCCGACAGGGAGCACGCCTGCTCGGCCAAAGCGCTTTGGTCGCCGGCGCTGTCGGGGTGCTGAGTTTTGCCATGACCCGGGCGCTGCCGGGCGACGCGGCTTACCGCATCGCCGCCGGCCGCTATGGCTATGACATGGTCGACACCGCAGCCGCCGACGCGGTGCGCAGCGAACTGGGCCTGGACCGCAGCGCCGCCGAGCAACTGCTGGCCTGGCTGGGCGATCTGGCCCAACTGCGCTTGGGGCAGTCGATGGTGTCGGGCGACCCGGTGCTGGAAGAAATTGCCCACCAGCTCGGGCACACCCTGCAACTCTCGGTGGTCGCGTGGTTGGCCGCCATGGTGCTGGGCTTGCTGCTGGGCACCTGGGCCGCCCTGCGGGGCACGCACTGGAGCACCCGCTGGATAGACCCGGCCTGCACCGTGCTGCGGGCCAGCCCGGCTTTTTTGCTGGGCGTGGTGCTGATGCTGGGCTTGGGAGTGCACCTGGACTGGCTACCGGTGGCCGGCCACGGCGAGCCGGTTCATCTGGTGTTGCCCGGTCTGGCACTGGCCTTGACGCTGCTACCCGGCATGACCCAGGTGGTGCGCACCCGGCTGCAACAGGTGTTGCGCTCAGACGCTTTTGAATTCGCCCAGACCAAAGGCTTGCCCCTCCCGGCGGCCCTGTGGCGCCATGCGGCAGCACCGCTGGCGCTCGGCACCCTGGCCTATGCAGGCATGCAACTGGTGTTACTGGTCGAAGGCGTGGTGGTGATAGAGAGCCTGGTCGCATGGCCCGGTATCGGGCACGCGCTGGTGCACGCTGTCATTTCGCGCGACGTGCCCATGATCCAAGGCACTGCACTGGCCATGGGGCTGCTCTTTGTGCTGCTCAACGGCGTGATGGATGCCGCCGTGCAATGGCTGGACCCGCGCCTGCGCGAGCCCGCAGGAAGGAGTGCCGCATGAGCTCCATGACTCACATGGCGACACCGCTGCCCGCCGCCCGACACTCTTGGAGCTGGGGCCTACCGGTGCTGATGGCGGTTTTGTTGCTCGGCCTCCTCAGTGTCTGGCTGGGGCAGAACCCGGCCCACCAAAACCTGAGCAACACCTTGACTGCGCCCGGCCCCGCCCATTGGCTGGGTACCGACCATTTGGGCCGGGACCTGATGGCGCGCTTGGGCGAGGCGATCCGCGTTTCACTCTGGCTGGCGCTGGGCTCGGCCTTTTTAGCAGTCACCTTGGGCACCCTGCTGGGCCTGTGCGCCGCGTGGCGACGCGGCCTCACCGACCGGCTGCTGTGCCTGTGTGCGGACGGTGTGGCGGCAATACCCGGCCTGCTGTGGGTGCTGCTGGTAGCCGCACTGGCACCCGGCCAGAAGTGGGCGCTCTACAGCGGGCTGGTGCTGACAGCGTGGGTGGAGTTCTTCCGCCTGGTGCGCAGCCAAGCCCTTGCCACACTGGCCGGTGATGGCGTGCAGGCCGGGCGCTTGCTGGGCTTTGGCGCGCCCTACTTGCTGCGCTGGTATGTGCTGCCCCCCATGGTGGGCGATTTGCTGCGCCTGTGGAGCTACGCCATTGCCAATGCAGTTCTGGCCGTGGCAGCGCTGGGCTTTGTGGGTGTGGGCTTGCGCCCACCGACCGCCGAACTGGGTTTGATGATGACCGAAGCCCTGCCCTACTACGACGCAGCGCCCTGGCTGCTAGCCGCACCGGTCGTTGTGCTGGTGCTGGTGGTCAGCGCCCTGCAATCCGCCACCCGGCAAGCTTTGAAAGACAGCGTATGAGCGCCCCCTTGTTACAGGTCGATGACCTGCGTATTCACCTGGCAAGCGCATTGCCCGGGTCCCAAGGACGCGCCTTGCTGGAGGCCTGCAGCTTCAGCCTGCTCGCCGGTGAACGACTGACGCTGGTCGGCGAGTCCGGCGCGGGCAAGTCTTTGTTGGCACAGGCCATCATGGGTACCCTGCCCCCCGCTTTGCAGGCCAGCGGGTCGATCGCCATCGACGGTGTGGCCACCCACGGCCAACGCGAGCGCACGCAGCCTCTGTGGGGCCGCACAGTGATGATGCTGCCGCAAGAGCCGGGCACCGCACTCAACCCGTTGATGCAGGTGCACAGCCAGGTCGCAGAGGCCGGCCGGTACGCACGCGGCTTGCAGTGGCAGCACGCCCGGCAGGACGCGGAGCAGCAACTCCAGTCGCTGGGGCTCGGTGCCGCCGCACGCCTGTACCTGCACCAGATATCAGGCGGCATGGCGCAGCGCGTGGGGGTGGCCTGCGCCAGTGCTGCCGGTGCCCGCCTGCTGATTGCCGACGAGCCGACCAAGGGCCTGGACCCCGAGGCCTGCGCCCAGGTCGCAGCCTTGCTGATGGCCGCCCAAACGCAAGGCCAAGGCCTGCTCACCATCACCCATGACCTGGAACTGGCAGCCCACTTGGGCGGGCGGATCGCGGTATTGCGCCATGGCTGTATCGTCGAGCAAGGCCCTGCCACCGAGGTGCTACAAGCCCCCCGCCACCCTTACACCCGCGAGCTGATGGCAGCCCGGCCGCAACACTGGCAGCCTTACCCGTTTGCAGCGGCTGCAAGCGCAGCACCGGTGTTAGAGGCCCAAGGTCTTACCAAGCGGTATGGCGCGCGCACCCTGTTCGAGAACCTCGACTTGACGCTCCACGCCGGCGAGGTGGTTGCCATCAGTGGCCCCAGCGGCTGCGGCAAGACCACCTTGGGCAATATGCTGCTCGGCCTGAGCCCGGCAGACGCGGGAAGCGTGCGGCGCCCCGGGCCAGCAGCCCCCTGGAAATACCAAAAGCTGTACCAAGACCCACCAGCCGCCTTCTCGCCATTCCGCACCCTCGGACAGGCTTTAGACGATGCGCGCCACCTGCACTATTCCGGCTCTTCGCGCCGCGCCCCGCAGTCGCCTGAGAGCGGGCAATCGCGGTGGATGCAAGCCTTGGGCCTCTCCGACGCGCTGTTGGCGCGCAAGCCGCATGAGGTGTCAGGCGGGGAGCTTCAGCGTTTTGCGCTGTTGCGGCTGATGCAATTGCAGCCGGCCTTTATTTTTGCGGACGAGCCGACCTCGCGCCTGGACCCGATCACCCAGCGGGACACCATGCGGGTCATCTGCGACAGCGCCGCCCAACAAGGCTGTGCGGTGCTACTGGTCAGCCACGATGCCCACCTTGCCCGCCACAGCAGCCACCGCCATGTGCAAATGGCGGACCTGACGATGCAGGCCGCGGCCACTCCAGCCTGAGCACCCTGCGATGGCACGCAGGGGTGCCATCGCAGCTCAGCGGCTGTTTTTGCTATACATTCAGGAGCCCCACCTGTAGATTCAACGGGCTCTCACAGCGCCTGACCTTGTTATCCCCAAGACTGCTATGCCTGATAAAAAAGAACCCAAGCTCTGGCTGACGATCCTCAAGCTAGTAGCCGGTGCTGCGGTACTGGTCACCGCGTTTTGGCTTTTTTTGACGTTTTTGGACGGCTACTCTGAGGACACTTCCCCCGCACCCACCAGCAGGTCCAAGATGGACTGGGGTATAGCCAACGACTCGCCGATCCCGAGCCGCCGCTAAGGCCTGCTACTGGCCGGCCTCCACCCGCAGCCCGGGCTCACGGTTTTTGCAGGCGGGCAAACGTCTTGCGAAACTTTGCCACCTTGGGTGCTGCCACTGCCATGCAATAGCCCTGATTCGGGTTACGTGCGAAAAAATCCTGGTGGTAGGCCTCAGCGGGCCAGTAGTTCTGCAGCGCCAACACCTCGGTCACGATGGGCCGGTCATAGTGCTTGCTAGCTGTCAACTCGGCCAATAGCTCGCGCGCCACTGCCTCTTGCTCGGGCGTTGAGAAATAAATGCCACTGCGGTACTGGGTGCCTGTGTCGTTGCCCTGGCGGTTCAGGGTGGTCGGATCGTGGATGACAAAGAAGATTTCCAGAATCTCGCGGGTGCTGATGACCGCCGGATCGTAGACCAGCTTCACGACCTCGTTATGGCCGGTGGTGCCGGTGCACACGGCTTCATAGCTGGGTTGATGCACATGGCCGTTGCTGTAGCCGGACTCCACATCTACGATCCCTTGCACCTCTACAAACACCGCCTCTGTGCACCAAAAGCAGCCGCCGCCCAGGGTGATAGTTTGGAATGTGTGGTTCATCAGTTACTCCGGAGTTGAAAGACAAGGCCGCGCCCGCGACCCATGCAGTTCAGTCGGCGAGCCGGCCTGCATCTTACGGAGGCGCAGGGCAGCGCGGCTACGGCCCCTGCAAAGCACCTGAACTTTGCACAACTTTGCCAAGGCCATCGCACCCCGGGGGCAGCTTGGATTGACACTCCCTAGGGGCTCCGCTACATTAATAACCAATCAGTCAGTAATTTATGCCCAGTCTTCCCAGCCTCTGTGAAATCACCGCCCAAGCCCGCGCCAAGCGCGAGCGCCGCAAAGATGCGCGCCCCGGCGAACTGCTTGAAGCGGCTTTGGAGCTGTTTGTAGAAAAAGGCTTTGCCGCCACCCGCGCAGAAGAAGTAGCCAAGCTCGCTGGCGTCTCCAAGGGCACTCTGTTTTTGTACTTTTCGAGCAAAGAAGAGCTGTTCAAGGCGGTGGTGCGTGAAAACATTTCGGGTCGCTTCACCGAGTGGAGCGCCGAACTGGAGGCTTTCGAGGGCAACAGCACCGAGCTGCTGCGCCACTGCATGACGGCTTGGTGGGAGCGTGTGGGCTCGACCAAGGCCTCCGGCATCTCCAAACTGATGATGAGCGAAGCGGGCAACTTTCCCGAGCTGGCGGCGTTTTACCAGGAAGAAGTGGTGCTTCCGGGCAACGATCTGATCCGGCGGGTGCTCCAACGTGGGGTAGACAGCGGTGAGTTCCGCCAGCTTGATGTGGAATACGGTGTGTATCTATTGCTCGCCCCCATGATGTTTTTGGCGCTGTGGCGTCACTCGATCGGCTTGTGTACCGCGCACGACGCCACGCTCGACCCGGTGGCCTACCTCAACACCCATATTGACAACCTGCTGTTGGGCCTGCGCGTGCGGCCGGAAGCGGGATCCTAATTTTTTCGGCACTGAAAATGAAACCCTGGATCAAATGGACATCGGCAGCACTCGCTGTGGCGGTACTCGCGGGCGTGGGCCTGCGCTTGGCTGCAAGTAATAAAGCCAAAAAAACCACCCTGGAGGCACAACAAGCCGCCCTGCAGGTACCGGTGCGGCTGGAGCTGGCACCGGGCGACCTGATCCAGGCGCGGACACTGGACCTCACCCGCAACCTGCCGGTCTCCGGCCCGATCAAGGCCGTCAACTCCGCCTTCGTCAAAGCCCGAGTGGCCGGCGAATTGCAGGGCCTCACGGTGCGCGAAGGTGACCGGGTGCAAGCCGGCCAGGTTCTGGCAAGGGTGGACGCCACCGAGTACCAAGCCCGCACACGCCAAGCCCAACAACAGGCGGAATCGGCCAAAGCCCAAGTCGACATTGCGCGCCGCAGCTTCGACAACAACCGCAAACTGGTGGACCAGGGCTTTATTTCACAAACCGCGCTGGAATCCTCCAGCGCCAGCCTCGCCGCTGCGGAGGCCTCGTACCGCGCAGCCATGGCTGCAGCTGACATCGCCCGGAAATCGCTCGACGACACCGTCCTGCGGGCCCCGATCACCGGCCAAGTGGCGCAGCGCCTGGCACAGCCCGGCGAGCGCGTGGCCATTGACGCACGGGTGCTGGAAGTGGTGGACCTGAACCGCCTGGAAGTGGAAGCCAGCCTCGCTGCGGCCGACTCTATCGGGGTGCAGGTCGGCCAAGCCGTGCGCCTGAATGTCGAAGGGTCCAACCGCAGCCTGACCGGCAAAGTAGCCCGCATCAACCCCAGCGCCGTCGCCGGCAGCCGGTCCGTGCTGGCCTACCTGAACCTGGACACGACCGAAGGGCTGCGCCAGGGGCTGTTTGCCCAGGGCAGCATTGCGGTCGGGGTCAGTCGCGCCCTGGCGGTGCCGGTCTCCACCATTCGCACCGACAAACCGCTGCCCTATGTGCAATGGGTACAAGACAACAAGGTCGCCCACCAGACCGTAACCTTGGGTGAGCGCGGCGAAGCCGATGGCGTGCCCATGGTCGCGGTGACCGGGCTGGCTGAAGGCAGCCAAGTGCTTTCGGGCGCCGTGGGCGCACTGCGGGCGGGTACCGCTATCAAAACCGTAGCAGGTAGCAACTGATGTGGTTCACACGCGTTAGCCTGCAAAACCCGGTGTTTGCCACCATGGTCATGCTGGCCCTGGTGGTGTTGGGCATGTTCTCCCTGCAGCGTCTGCAGGTGGACCAGTTCCCCAGCATCGACTTTCCAGTAGTGGTGGTGATTACCGACTACCCCGGCGCATCCCCTGAAATTGTGGAGAGCGAAGTCTCCAAAAAGGTGGAAGAAGGCGTGAACGCGATTGCCGGCATCAACGCACTCACCTCGCGCAGCTACGAAGGCCAAAGCCTGGTGATCATCGAGTTCGGGCTACATGTGGACGGCCGCAAAGCGGCAGAAGACGTGCGCGAGAAAATTGCCACCGTCAAACCCCTGCTGCGCAGCGAAGTCAAAGAACCCCGTGTCCTGCGGTTTGACCCCTCGTCCCGGGCCGTCTGGTCGGTGGCCGTATTGCCCGACACCCAAAGCGGCACCGCCCTGAGCGCGGTAGAGCTGACCAACTGGGCAGAACAGAATTTCAAAAAGCGGCTGGAGAACGTGCGCGGCGTGGGCTCGGTCACCCTGGTGGGGGGCACCAAGCGCGAAATCAACCTCTACCTCAACCCGCAAGCGCTCGAGTCGTTCGGCATCACGCCCGACCAAGTAGTGAATGCGGTCGCCGCGGAGAACCAGGACCTGCCCTTGGGCACCCTGCAATCCGACACCCAGGAACGGGTGATCCAGATCCAAGCGCGCATGCAGCGCCCCGAAGATTTCGGCCGCATCATCGTTGCCCGAAAGAACGGTACTCCTGTGCGGCTGGACCAAGTGGCCCGTGTAGCCGATGGCGCCCAGGAGGCCGAAACCCTGGCCCTCTACAACGGCCAGCGCACCCTGCTGATGAATGTGCAGAAGTCGCAAGACGAAAACACGATCGTGGTGGTGGACGGTCTGGTCAAAGCACTGGCAGAGATGCAAAAACAGCTGCCCCCGGGCGTGCGGCTGGAGCAGATTACCGATGGCTCGCGCCAGATCCGGGTGTCGGTGAACAACGTGCGCCAAACGCTGATTGAGGGCGCGGTGCTGACCGTGCTCATCGTGTTCTTGTTCCTGAACTCGTGGCGCTCCACCGTCATCACCGGCCTCACGCTGCCGATTGCACTGATTGGCACTTTTCTGTTCATGGATGCCTTCGGCTTCACCATCAACATGATCACCCTGATGGCCCTGTCGCTCTGCGTGGGTCTGTTGATTGACGATGCGATCGTGGTGCGCGAAAACATCGTGCGCCATGTGCAGATGGGCAAAAACGCCTTTCAAGCGTCTCTGGACGGTACCCAGGAGATTGGTCTCGCGGTGCTGGCGACCACGCTGTCCATCGTGGCGGTGTTTTTGCCCATCGGGTTTATGGGCGGCATCATCGGCAAGTTTTTTCACGAATTCGGCATCACCATCGTGGCGGCGGTGCTGATCTCGATGTTTGTGAGCTTTACCCTCGACCCGATGCTCTCCAGCATCTGGCACGACCCGAGTATTGAACACCACGGCAAAGCGCGGGATGGCAGCCAAGGCCCCTTGGGCCTTTACGACAAGACCATTGGCCGGGTGACCGGTTGGTTCGACCGCGGTACCGAGGCCTTGGCAGAGGGGTACCAGAGCATCCTGCGCTGGGCGCTGCTGCACAAGCTGGCCACGGTGTTGATAGCGGTGGCCATTTTTGTCGGCAGTGTCTTCATGGTGCCTTTGCTGGGGACGGAGTTTGTGCCCAAGTCCGACTTCTCTGAAACCTCGCTGACCTTCAATACCCCGGTAGGCTCCTCGCTCGAGGTCACTGAAGCCCGGGCCAAGCAGGTCGAAGCCATCATCCGCGAGTTTCCGGAGGTGCGTTACACCCTCACCACCATCAACACCGGCAACGCCCAAGGAAAGATTTACGCCAACATCTACATCCGGCTGGTAGACCGCAAAGACCGTAACCAGAGCGTGGATCAGATGTCGGTGACGCTGCGTCAACGCCTGCGCAATGTGGCGGGCATTACCGTTACCCACGTGGGTCTGCTGGACTCGGTGGGGGGCCAGAAACAGATTCTGTTCTCCATCCAAGGACCGGACACCCGGGAGCTGGAACGCCTGACGACCCTGGCTCTTGAGAAGGTGCGCGATGTGCCCGGCCTGGTGGACCTCGACTCCAGCATGAAGCCCAACAAGCCGACGCTGGAGGTGCAAGTCAAACGCGAAGCCGCCTCGGACCTCGGGCTGAACGTCACCCAGATCGGTAGCAGCCTGCGCACCTTGATTGCCGGCAAAACCGTCGGCAACTGGCGCGCACCGGATGACCAGACCTACGACGTGAACGTGCGGCTCGCGCCCGATGCGCGCAATGCCGCGGCAGACCTGGAGCGACTGCCCTTCACTGTCGGCAGCAATGCCGATGGCAGTGCACGCATCGTCCGGCTCAACCAGGTGGCGAATGTGCGTGATTCCACCGGCCCCAACCAGATCAACCGGCGCGACCTGACCCGTGAAGTCTCTATCAGCGGCAACGTGTCGGGCCGCTCGGCGGGCGAAGTGTCGGCCGACATCCGCGCTGCCATGGATAGCATCAGCCTGCCGCCCGGCTACAGCTACAAATTCAGCGGCTCCACCAAGGACATGGCAGAGGCGTTTGGTTACGCCATCTCGGCGCTGGTGCTGGCCATTGTGTTCATCTACATGATCCTGGCCAGCCAATTCAAGAGCTTTTTGCAGCCGCTGGCGCTCATGACCTCTTTGCCGCTCACGCTGATCGGCGTGGTGCTGGCGCTGATGATGTTCAACTCGACGCTCTCCATGTTCTCCATCATCGGGGTGGTGATGCTGATGGGCTTGGTCACCAAAAATGCAATTTTGCTGGTCGACTTTGCGATCCGCGCCCGGGAAGACAGCACCGACGCGCAGGGCCGCACGGTACCGGGCCTGCCCCGCTCGGAGGCCCTGCTACTGGCCGCCAAAGTGCGCTTGCGCCCTATTTTGATGACCACCCTGGCCATGATCTTCGGCATGGTGCCGCTGGCCTTTGCCCTGAGTGAAGGTGCCGAAATGCGCGCCCCCATGGGCCAGGCGGTGATCGGCGGGGTGATCACTTCCTCGCTCTTGACGCTGGTGGTGGTGCCGGTGGTGTATTGCTACATGGACGACCTTGCGGCCTGGGCCCTGCGCCTGTGGCGCAAAGCCCCCGCCCCCGGCCGGTAAAATTTGTCACACCTGTTTAACGTGACCCAAGGAAACTTCGCCATGCATTCGAACCAAGCCCGCTTCAACATGATCGAGCAACAAATCCGCCCCTGGAATGTGCTCGACCTCCAGGTGCTGGAGTTGCTGGGCACCATCCACCGCGAAGACTTTGTGCCGGAAGCCCACCGCGCCCTGGCCTTTGCCGACACCGAGATCCCGCTCCCCGCAGGCCAATGCATGCTGGCACCCCGCCTGGAAGCCCGCATGCTGCAAGACCTGATGGTGCAGCCCCACGAAACCGTGTTGGAAGTCGGCGCAGGCTCCGGCTTCATGGCCGCGTTGCTGGCCCACCGCGCACGCCAGGTGTTGACCCTGGAAATCGTGCCGGAACTCGCCGCCATGGCCCGCAGCAACCTGGCCAAAGCCGGGCTGGGCAACGTCACCGTGCGTGAAGCCGATGGCTCCAAACTGGGTGCGTCCGAAGGCAAGTTTGATGTGATCGTGCTCAGCGGCTCGGTCGGTCAGGTTCCGCAAGACCTGCTGCAACACCTGACCATCGGCGGTCGCTTGGGCGTGATCGTGGGCGATGACCCGGTCATGCAATGCACCATCGTGACCCGCACCAGCGAAACCGACTTCCGCAGCTCGGTCACCTGGGAAACCATGGTCCAGCGCCTACAAGGCTTTGCAGAACCTGCACGCTTCCAGTTCTAAACCCAAAACGAATCGCATGATCAGTCAAATCCGTCCCACCGACCTCGAGGCCTGGTACACCAGCGTCGAAGGCAGCGGCCAGCCCTTGGTGCTGGATGTGCGCGAGCCCCACGAGCTGGCCCTGGCCAGTGTGGTGCCGGACGGATTCGAAGTCATAGGGATTCCCATGGGGGTGATACCGGTGCGCCTGACCGAGCTGCCCACCGACCGGCCGATTGCCTGCTTGTGCCACCACGGTGCGCGCAGCATGCAAGTTGCCATGTTTCTGCAAAGCCGCGGCTTTGCAGAGCTGGCCAATATCGCCGGCGGAATTGAGGCTTGGTCGGCCGAGCGCGACAGCACTGTGCCACGCTATTGACCGCACCGCCCCGAGACCCTGTTTTTTGACCTTCCGACTGAGAAAGCCCCTCATGCACCGCCTTTTCACCCCCCGCCTGCCTGTGTTGACCATGGCGCTGGCCGTCGCCGGTTTTGGCGCCGCCGTGCCGGCATCGGCCCAAAGCCTGCAAGACCTCTACACCGCTGCGCGCGGTTATGACGCCAGCTACCAGTCTGCCAAGAGCTTGTTTGAGGCCAACCTGGCCAAAGCCGAGCAAGCCAAAGCTTTATTGCTGCCCAGTGCCAACTTTGCCCTCGGCGCAAGCGGCAGCAGTCAAGACGTCAACTCGCCAGCTAGAAGCACCGATTGGGGCTACAAAGGACAAAGCGCCGAAATAAGCGTTACTCAGCCTTTGTACCGTCCTGCCAACAAGGCGAACTACGAAAAGGGCATGCGAGGCGCTGAGGCTGCCAAAGCCCAATTGCTAGCCTCTGAACAAGACCTAATCGTGCGAGTTAGCCAAGCCTATTTTGATGTGCTGGCCTCCACCGACAGCCTGACCTTCGTCAAAGCCCAAAAAGCGGCCGTGGCCGAGCAACTGGCCTCTGCCAAGCGCAATTTCGAGGTGGGCACCTCCACCATCACAGACACTCGCGAAGCCCAGGCCCGCTTTGACCTGGTGGTCGCCCAGGAACTCGCGGCGGAGAACGATCTGCGGGTCAAAACCATCGCCCTCAACCAGCTGGTGGGCATGAGCAATGCCAGCCCCAAGCCTTTGGCAGCGCCGGTCGTTTTGGCACCGCTGGAGCCAGCCAACCCCGAAGCCTGGGTGCAGCAGTCCGAAGGACAGCACCCTGCGCTGGCACAGCTCAAGATCGCGTTAGAAGTTGCCCAGCTCGACACCGCCATTGCCGAGGCAGGGCACAAGCCAACACTTGACGTCAGCGGCAAGTACACAGCGTCCAACGCACAAAACGGCGGCTCCAGTGGACCAGCCGCTTTTGATACCCGAAGCAACGTAGCGACCGTGGGCTTGAGCTTCAACCTGCCTTTGTTTGCCGGCTTTGCCACCCAAAACCGCATCAAGGAAACCCTGGCGCTCGAAGACAAGGCCCGCACCGACCTTGAAGCCAGCCGTCGCACCATCGCGCAGGCCACCCGCACCGCATTCTTCGGGGTGCAAAGCGGGCAGGCACAGGTCAAGGCGCTGGAAGCTGCCGAGGCCTCCAGCCAGAGCGCGTTGGAGGCCAACAAGCTGGGCTACCAGGTGGGTGTGCGCATCAACATCGATGTACTCAACAGCCAGAGCCAGTTGTTCAGCACCAAGGCCAGTTTGTCCAAGGCGCGTTATGACGTGTTGGTAGGCGGCCTGAAGCTCAAGCAGGCCGCCGGCACTCTGAAGGCCGACGACCTGGCACCCATCAACAGCCAGCTGGTGCCGTAATAGCGCCTCGGCGCACGACAGCGGCCACTTCGGTGGCCGTTTTCAATGCTGCGCCCCGGTGCGCAGCACCCAAGCCCAAGGCCGCGTCCTGCATGCCTTGCAAGCGCGCGGTATCACCCGCCGTTGCAGCCGCTTCAGCCACCGCGTGGTCGATGTTTTCGCACCTCAGCGCGGCGCCTGCATCTGCCGCCAGCGTGGAGGCTTCGGTGAAATTGAAAAGGTGCGGGCCCATGAAAACCGGCACACCGCAGGCCGCTGCCTCGATCAGGTTCTGCCCGCCCAAGGGTGCAAAGCTGCCACCCAACAAAGCAATATGAGCCAAGCCGAAGTAGAGCGCCATTTCGCCCAGCGAGTCGCCCACCCACACGTCCGCAGTCTCTGGCGCTTCGCCCCATTGGCTGCGGCGGGACACGGAGTAGCCGGCATCGACAAACAACTGCGCGACTTCGGCAAAGCGCTGCGGATGGCGTGGCACCACCAGCAGCTGGAAGGGCATTCGTAAGCCGGTCTGCGCGCCATTTGCTATCGATTCAGGAGCTGCTCGCGCAATATCCACGGGCGCCAAGGTCCACTTTTGTTTCAAAACGTCGAGCAGCATCTGCTCTTCGCCTTCCCGCGAGCTTGCAAACATCAGCACCGGGCGACCCGCACCTGCACGCCAGGCGCGGCCCCGGGCCAGCAGCGTTGCATCCGGCGTAGCGTCGAATTTGAAGTTACCCAAGACAGCTTGCACCGGCGCACCCAAGGCGCGCAGGCGCTGGGCATCCGCTTCGCTCTGGGCCCACACCGCATGCAGGCCACGATAGGCCGGACCGGCGAGCCAGCGCAGGCGCCGGGATTGCTGGTAGGTCTTGTCGCTCAAGCGGGCGTTGACCAGGCACAGGGGCACGCCGCGCTGTGCGCAGCCGGCCACCAGGTTGGGCCAGACCTCGGTCTCCATCAGCAGGCCCACGTCAGGCCGGAAATGCGCCAAAAAGCGACCCACCGCCGAAGGCGTGTCCCATGGCTGCCAGACCTGCACATCGCCCGGCTGCAGCAAAGCCTTGCCGGCCTCACGGCCCGTCGCCGTGCCGTGGGTCAGCACCAAGCGCATGCCGGGCAGGCTCTCGCGCAAGCGCGCCAGCAAAGCGACAGCGGCACGGGTTTCACCCAGTGACACCGCGTGCAACCAGACCACCGGTGCACCACCCGCTGCAGCGGCAGGCCCTGGGGCGAAGTGAACTGCATCGTCGTAATGGCCGAAACGCTGCTCCACCCATTCGCCATATAGCGGCTCTACTTTGGCGCGGCGGGCCAGTTTGCGGCGCACCCAGGGCTGGGCGGCATAAGTCAGCAGGGAATAAAGGGCACGCATCATCATGGTGGGTGGGCGCAGATTCAGCGGCTCAGCACGGGGGTCGCCAGCGACTCCCAAGCGGACCACACGGACTCTACGTCCGGGTACGGCTCTTCAAAAACGCTGCATTGACGCGCGGGTTTGCCCCGCGCATCCAGCGCTGCCGGGCCGGTGCGCCAGGCGGTGTCGAAGTTGTAGATCTGCACATGCGGCAAGTCGAGTGCGACCGCAATATGGCTCACGCCGCTGTCCACCCCGACCACGCCTGCGCAGTGGGCCAAGGTGTCAGTCAGCACATCCAGCCCCACGGCGGGCAATACCCACGCAGACTCCAGCCCGGTGGCGATCGCCCGGCTGGTTTCCAGCTCGCGGGCGCCGGCATGGGGCAAGGCCACGCAAAAGCCGGCGTTGTTCAACCGGCGGCCTAAGGCCACCCAATGGTCCAGCGGCCATTCTTTGTCGGCCCGCGAGGTGCCGTGCACCAACGCCACCAGCGGCTTGCGGGGCACAAAGGGGTTTTCAGCATGGCCCAGGTGTTTGGGCAGCGGCGCACTCAAGGCGCAATCCTTGCCCACCAGCCCAAAGCGCAGCGCCTCCGCAGGGGTGTAGCCCATTGCCTTGGCACACAGCAAGCGACCGCGCTGCACCGCATGCACATGGGGCTCCAGCGTGATGGCCGTGTCTGCCACCCAGCGCGTGGGCGCCTCGTAGCCCGAGCCTTCGGTCTGGTTGGCCATCGCGTAGCGGCGCCCTTCCGGCGTGGTGCGGGCCAGCCAAGCCACGAGTGCGGATTTGCTCAGGCCCTGCAGGTCAATCACCGCGTCATAGGCGTCTTGCTTAAGGTCGGCCTTGAAGCTGCGCCAAGCGGCGCGGGTCGCTGCGGCAAATGGCTTTTTGCTCCAGGCGCGGATGTCACACGGAATCACACGCGTCACGCCTTCGCAGCGCGCCACCAGCGGCGCAAAGCCGCGCTCCACCACCCAGTCAATGCGGGCGCGGGGAAACGCGGCGCGCAGGTCTTGCACTGCCGGCATCGCGTGCACCACATCGCCCAAGGACGAGAGTTTGACGATCAAAATCTTTTGCGGCGCTTTCAATGGGAAGCCTCCACGAGCACGGCATTTGGCTGGATGCGGCGCACCCATTCCATTAGCAAGGCCTGAATGCGGGCCAGCGCTTCGGGCGTGCGGCCCTCGCAGCGCATCACCAGCACCGGGGTGGTGTTGGAGGCACGCAGCAGGCCAAAGCCATCGGGCCAGTCCACGCGCAGGCCGTCTACAGTATTGAGGCGGGCATCTGCATTCAATGTGAGTGTGGCCAACAACTGCTCTACCAGCGCGTGGGCTTCGCCCTCTTGGCAGGAAATGTGCAGTTCAGGAGTAATGTAGCTATCGGGTAGCGCGTGCAGCACGGCGTTGGCGTCCGCACTGCGGCTCAGCACTTCCAGCAGGCGACAGGCGGCATAGGTGCCGTCGTCAAAGCCGAACCAGCGGTCGCCGAAAAACAAGTGGCCGCTGACCTCGCCGCCCAGGGGCGCATTTAACTCGCGCATCTTGGCTTTGATCAGCGAGTGGCCGGTGCGGTCCATCACCGGCACGCCGCCGGCGGCCTCAATCACCGGTGCCAAGCCTTGGCTGCATTTCGCATCGAACACTACTGCCCCACCGGGGTGTCGGGTCAGCACATCAGGGGCCAGCAACATCAGTTGCCGGTCGGTATGGATGGTTTTTCCATCGCGGGTGATCACCGCCACGCGGTCGCCATCGCCATCGAAGGCCAAGCCCACTTCGGCATCGCCATCACGCAAGGCGCGCACCAGGTCCACCAAGTTTTCAGGGCGGCTGGGGTCGGGGTGATGGTTCGGAAAGTTGCCATCCACCACGCTGTGCAGTTCCTGCACCTCGCAGCCGATGGCGCGCAACAAATCAGGCGCGCTGGCACCGGCTACGCCATTGCCGCTGTCCACCACCACCTTCATGCGGCGGGCCAGCTGAATGTCTTGGACGATGCGCGCGCGGTAGGCGGGCAGCACATCAGCCTTTTGCAGAGGCGTGGCAGGCACGGGCGCTACGTCAGCACCCGAGCTCGCCAACAGCCCTTCCATGCGCTGGCGGAGGTCCTGCACCGCATCGCCATACAAAGCTTGGCGGTGCAGCACCATCTTGAAGCCGTTGTCGTTTTTGGGGTTATGGCTGCCGGTGACCTGAATACCGTGCGGGCACAGGGTGTGGGTTGCGAAGTACAGCTGCGGCGTAGTGCTCTGGCCGATGTCAATCACCTGCGCGCCTGCCGCTGACAGGCCAGAGATCAGCGCCTCTGCCAACGCAGGGCTGCTCAAGCGTCCATCGCGGCCCACCGCCACCGCCTCGCCGCCCTGCTCGCGCACCAGCGCACCAAAGGCACGGCCCAGTAGGTGTGCCACCTCGGGCGTCAGCGTGGAGGGCACGGTACCGCGGATGTCGTAGGCTTTGAAAATTCGGGGGGACAGGAGCATGCAGCGCAAGGGTTCAGAGAGGGCCAAAACCGCCTTCTGGCGGGTGGGCTGGATTGTAGGCGGCAGGCACATGTCCGGAAACGGCTACTCCGGCGGGCGGCGCTGCGTATCATCAGCCGCATGCCCTCCACCCAGCCCCCTGTCAACCTTGCGCCAGAGCCGCCAGCAGATGACGCTGGCCGCTATCTGGCACTGCAGGCGCGGGATGCTCGGTTTGACGGCCGCTTTTTTACTGGGGTGACCAGCACCGGCATTTACTGCCGGCCGGTCTGCCGGGTGCGCACGCCCAAGGCAGAAAACTGCCGCTTTTTTGAGCGGGCGGCCCAGGCGGAAGCCGCCGGCTTTCGCCCCTGCCTGCGCTGCCGCCCGGAGCTGGCACCCGCGCAGAACGCGGCAATGCACTGGAGCACCCAAGACGCCAGCGCCATGCTCGCATTGCAAGCAGCAGACCTGATGGAGCACCCCGCACAGGCCGATGACGCTCCGGGCATCGCAGCCATCGCGGCCCGGCTGGGTATCAGCGAACGGCATTTGCGCCGCATCTTTGAGGCGCACTGGGGCATTACGCCACTGCGCTACTTGCAGACCCGCCGCTTGCTGACCGCCAAGCAGCTCCTCACCGATACGCGGTTGCCCGTGGCGGACGTAGCCCTGCTCAGCGGCTTTGCCAGCGTGCGCCGCTTCAACGCCGTATTTGTGCAGCATTACCGGCTACAACCTACGGCGCTGCGCAAGTCGACAAGCTCCCCCTCACACTCGTCGCCAGCTTCACTGGCAAAGGTCAGCGATCCAGTGCGCGATCTGGCACCTGAGGCCGCAGCTTTCCGTTTCCAAGGCGCTTACCGCCCGCCCTACAACGTCCAGCACCTGCTGGATTTCTTTGCCAACCGCGCCATTGCCGGACTCGAATCGGTGGACCCAGTTAAGGGACTGATCCGGCGCTCTATCAGCTTGCCCCACATAGGCACCATGCTGCGCGGGTGGGTCGAGGCGCAATGGGCCGTGGATCAACACCGTGTGCAGCTGCGCATCAGCGAGTCCCTGGCAAGCGCTCTGCCCGTAGTGCTGACCCGCATACGCGCCTGGCTGGACCTGGATGCAGACCCGGCTGCGATGGACCCGATGTTGTGCCCCGACTTTTCGGGGAGTGAAGGCATACGGGTGCCTGGCACCCTAGACGGGCTGGAGCTGGCTGTGCGCGCCATCTTGGGCCAGCAAATTACCGTAAAGGCCGCCCGCACCCTGACCGAACGGCTGGTGAACCATTGCGGCATTCCACTCGCCCGAGCGCCTGAAGGTTTGGCGCGTTGCTTTCCGGACGCCGCCACGCTCGCTGCGCTGTCGCCTGATGCATTAGTCAGCCTGGGCATCGTCAAACAGCGGCAACAAGCGATTCTGTCGCTGGCACACGCGGTGCAATCCGGCGCACTGCACCTGCAACCCGGCGGTGATGTAGCTGCCACCATGGCCCAACTGCAGACCTTGCCCGGCATAGGCACATGGACCGCGCACTACATCGCCTTGCGCGCGCTGCGCTGGCCGGATGCGTTTCCATCGGGCGATGTCGCGTTGCAATCTGCACTCGGCGTGCGTGAGGCCAATAACCCCGCTGCGGCAGCTGAGGCTCTGTCACACCGCTGGCGGCCCTGGCGGGGCTACGCCACCGTTCGCGCTTGGCAGTCACTATCAAAAACATAGCTATTCGCGCATATTCCATGAGCGCTAGAGGCCTATTTTATGAAAATTCCCACCACCGCACGCCTATCCCGCTGGACCAGCCCCTTGGGCCCCATGCTGCTCGCCGGCCATGATGCCGGCCTGCTCGGGGTCTGGTTTGAACAGCAAAAACACTATCCTGATGTCGCAGGGCTGGCATTCGGCGATCACCCCGCTGTCACCGAGGCACAAGCGCAACTGGCCGCCTACTTTGCCGGTGAGCGCACCCACTTTTCAATGACGTTGGACGCCAGCAGCGGCACCGCCTTTCAGCAATCGGTCTGGCGAGCTCTTTTGGACATTCCTTGCGGCGTTACCATCAGCTACTCCACCTTGAGCCAGCAGATCGGCAGGCCCTCCGCAGTGCGGGCAGTAGCGGCAGCAGTCGGGCGCAACCCCTTGAGCATCGTAGTGCCTTGCCACCGCGTGCTTGGCAGCAACGGCAGCCTGACTGGGTACGCCGGTGGCGTGGACCGCAAAGCAGCATTACTGAACCTCGAACAACGAAAGCCCTGAGTGAGCGCCCCCTCTACCTCCCCATCCTCGCCCGCAGCACCAGCGCGGGTCTTTGACTTCGTGTTGTTAGCCGCGATCTGGGGGGCCTCGTTTTTGTTCATGCGCACCAGCGGCAAGGCGTTTGGTGCACTGCCCACCGCGGGTTTGCGGGTCTGCATTGCCAGCCTGTTTTTACTGCCTTTGCTCGCTTTGCGCGGCCAGATCCCTGCCCTGCGCCAGCACTGGAAATTGTGCTTTACCGTGGGCGTGCTGAATTCAGCGATTCCATTTGCCTGCCTGTCGTGGGCGTTGTTGTCGATTTCCACTGGTCTGTCAGCCCTGCTCAACGCCACCGTGCCACTCTTTGGTGCGGCTATTGCCTGGTGGTGGCTGGGTGACAAGTTGCAGGGTTCACGCGTCCTCGGGCTGGTGGTTGGATTTTTGGGCGTGGCCATGTTGGCACTGAACCGTGACGCTGGCGGCGCTCCGGGGGCAGGCTCCAGTACGCTGGCCGTGATCGCTTGTTTAACAGCGTGCCTGTTCTATGGCATTTCAGCGAGCTTCACACGGCGCTTTTTGCCGGGCGTCCCGTCTTTGGTGCTCGCCACCGGCAGCCAATTGGGCGCCTCTTTAGTCCTGTTGCCACTAGCCATCTGGACGTGGCCCGCCGAACCCGCGCCTTTGCAGGCTTGGGGCGCGGTGATTGCTCTTGGCGTGGTGTGTACCGGCTTGGCCTATGTGATTTTCTTCCGCCTGATCGAGCGCACAGGCCCGTCGCGCGCCTTGTCCGTCACCTACGCTATTCCGGTGTTCGCCATTTTGTATGGCGTGGTGCTGCTCGGGGAGTCGGTCACCCTGTGGATGGGCTTGTGCGGCGCAGTCATTATGTTGGGCACCTCGCTCTCCACGGGCTTGCTGTCCTGGGGCAAGGCGCCTTTGCCACCGGGTGACTAAAGCAACCCGGCCATCACATTCACACTCAAGGCCAACACCATCATATTGAAGGCAAAGGCCGCGAGACTGTGCAGCAAAGTCAGGTGGCGCATGGGCCGCGAGGTGACCACCACATCCGACACTTGCGATGTCATGCCCACCACATGGGCGTAGTACAAAAAGTCGAAATAGTCGGGCGGCAGAACGCCCGGAAACTGCAGGCCACCGCCCGCGGGGTGACCTTTGAGCTCGGTCTGGTAGTACAGATGCGCGTAGCGAAAGGCAAAAATGCACTGCATCAGCAGCCACGAGCTCATCAGCGCCAATAGCGACACCAAAACATGGCCCACTCGGGTCATCAATGCCATGTCGCGGCTATTGGACAAGAGCATCGCAATGGCCGCCACACTCGCGAATGCAGACAAAAGCAAAAGGCTGAACCAGATCACACTGGGCTGATCCTGCGATTGCGCGCGGGACCGGGTGCTCTCCGCGTTGGTGAGAAAACAAAAAAGCCGTTGCAAATACATGCAACGGCTTATTGAATTTGGCGGAGTGGACGGGACTCGAACCCGCGACCCCCGGCGTGACAGGCCGGTATTCTAACCAACTGAACTACCACTCCTGGTAGCGGTAACCATTCGCTCTGTGTCTTTCGACTCTGAGCCAAGTCGCTTCCTTGCAGAAGCTGTTACCGACTTGTTGCCGCTTACCTTGCGGTAAAACTTGGCGACCCTACGGGGATTCGAACCCCGGTACTCACCGTGAAAGGGTGATGTCCTAGGCCTCTAGACGATAGGGTCAAAACCTAGAAAACTCTTCAAGAAAAAAGCCGTTGATTTAACAACGGCTTTTCCAAAATTTGGCGGAGTGGACGGGACTCGAACCCGCGACCCCCGGCGTGACAGGCCGGTATTCTAACCAACTGAACTACCACTCCTGGTAGCGATAACTATTCACTCTGTGTCTTTCGACTCGGAGCCAAGTCGCCTCCTTGCAGAAGCTGTTACCGACTTGTTGCCGTTTACCTTGCGGTAAAACTTGGCGACCCTACGGGGATTCGAACCCCGGTACTCACCGTGAAAGGGTGATGTCCTAGGCCTCTAGACGATAGGGTCAAAACCTTGGAACTAATCCGTTTCAGAAGAATTGGTGGAGGTAAGCGGGATCGAACCGCTGACCTCTTGCATGCCATGCAAGCGCTCTCCCAGCTGAGCTATACCCCCAATTTCCTGATCACATCACTAATTTTTGGTTAGCTTTGTTATCAACTTCCGAGCCTCAAATTATATACAAGTTTTTCAGGCTTTAGCAAGTCGCTCCAAAACTTTTGTTTTACCGCTGAGTTCCAATACGGCATCCAGCGAAGGCGTTTGCGCAGTGCCCATGACCAGTACGCGGACCGGCATCGCCAACTGGGGCATCTTGAGGCTGTGTGCGGCCAAGACTTCTTTAATCACCGCGGCGATCGCAGCCTTCTCCCACGCGCAATCGGCCAGCTTGGCCGCCAGGGCCGCAATGGCGGGCTTAACCGCATCGGTCACGTGCTGGGCCAGCTCTGCCGGGTCCACCTGCAAATCCGCATAAAACTTGGCAGCCCAGGTCGCGAGCGACACGGTGGTGTCACAACGGTCTTTGAGCAAACCGCACACCAAAGGCAAATGGTTGGCAATGACATCGTCTGCCAGCTGAACGCCCTGCTTGGCCAACTGCACGGCCACCAGTGGCGCCAAGCGTGCGTTATCGGCTTGCTTGATGTAGTGCGCGTTGACCCACAGCAACTTGGCGGGGTCCCACTGCGCGGGGCTCTTATTCAGGTGGGTGCCGTCGAACCAACTCACCAGCTGCTCACGGCTGAACAGCTCTTCGTCGCCATGGCTCCAACCCAGGCGGGCCAAGTAGTTCAACATGGCTTCGGGCAGATAGCCGCCTTCCTCGTAGGCAGTGACACTCACCGCACCACGGCGCTTGGACAGCTTCTGCCCATCGTCACCCAGAATGACCGGGCAGTGGCCGAACTCGGGCAAAGGCGCGCCGAGCGCATTAAAGATGTTGATCTGCCAAGGCGTGTTGTTGATGTGCTCATCGCCACGGAACACGTGGCTGATCTGCATATCCCAATCGTCCACCACCACTGCAAAGTTGTAGGTCGGGATGCCATCCGTGCGCACGATGATCAGGTCATCAATCTCGCGGTTGCTGATGGTGATGGGGCCTTTGACCAGGTCGTTCCAGGTCACATCGCCGTCCGGTGGGTTGCAGAAGCGCACCACCGGTTTGACACCTTCGGGAATGGCCGGCAAGGTTTTGCCGGGTTCGGGGCGCCAAGTGCCGTCGTACAGCGCTTTTTCACCACGGGCCTTTTTGGCCTCGCGCACCGCGTCGAGCTCTTCGGGGGTGCTGTAGCAGTAGTAAGCCTTGCCTTCTGCAATCAGCTGTTCCACCACGGCCTTGTAGCGCTCCAGGCGTTGCATTTGATACACCGGGCCTTCGTCGTACTCCAGCCCCAGCCAGCGCATGGATTCCAGAATCTGGTCCACCGAGTCCTGGGTGGAGCGGGCTACGTCGGTGTCTTCAATGCGCAGCACAAATTCACCACCGAAGTGGCGGGCATAAGCCCAGGAATACAGCGCGGTGCGGGCAGTGCCCAGGTGCAGAAAGCCGGTAGGAGAAGGGGCAATACGGGTGCGAATTTTGCTCATGTCAGATAGTTTGCAAACCACGCGCCAGATCGGCGGTGATGTCATTGATATGGTCGAGGCCCACGGCCACGCGAATCAGGCCTTGGCCAATGCCGGCCGCCTGACGTTGCACTTCCGACAAGCGGCCGTGCGAGGTACTGGCAGGGTGCGCCGCCAGCGTTTTGGTGTCGCCGAGATTGGTGCACAGCGAGAGCACCTGCATGCTGTCGAGCACATGGAATGCGTTTTTGCGCGCGGCATCCACGTCCGGTGCTTTCACTTCAAAGGACAACACCGCGCCACCATAGCCGGACTGCTGGCGCATGGCCAATTCATGCTGTGGGTGACTGCTCAAGCCGGGGTAAAACACACGTGCCACTTGCGGCTGCGCTTCCAGCCAACGGGCCAGCGCCAGGGTCGTCTCCGACTGCGCCTTCACGCGCAGGGCCAAGGTTTCCATGCCCTTGAGCAGCACCCACGCATTAAAAGGCGCCAGCACCATGCCGCAGGTGCGGATCACGGGCAAAAACACTTCGTCGCGTTGCTTCTGAGTGCAGCAAATAGCACCCGCCATCACACGGCCCTGGCCGTCCAAAAACTTGGTGCCAGAGTGGATGATGAAATCGGCGCCCATGCTCGCTGGACGCTGCAACACCGGCGTGGCAAAACAGTTGTCCACGGCCAAGAAGGCGCCTACGCTATGTGCAATGTCGGCCAAGGCTTGGATGTCGCACACCTCGGTGAGCGGGTTGGTCGGCGTCTCGGCAAACAGCAGCTTGGTGGTGGGACGCACAGCCGCCTTCCAAGCTCCAATGTCAGTTTGCGACACGAAAGTGGTTTCCACACCGAACTTCGCAAACTCACGGCTGAACATCGGAATCACCGAGCCGAACACCGATTGCGAGCAAATTACATGGTCGCCTGCCTTCAGCAGCGCCATGCCCAGCAACAAAATCGCCGACATGCCGGACGAAGTAGCAATGGCTGCTTCGGTGCCCTCGAGCGCCGCCAGCCGGATTTCCATGCTGGTGACGGTCGGGTTGCTTACGCGGGAATACGTGAAACCCTCTTCTTCCATCGCAAACCGCGCGGCGCTGGAGGCCGCGCTGTGTTGCACATAGCCGCTGGTGAGGTAAAGAGCTTCCGAGTTTTCGCCGTATTGGCTGCGCTCCAGGGCCGCACGCACCGCCAGGGTGTCGTTGTGCAGGCCTTCGGGTAAGGGAATTTGCTTCATGGTGTCAGTCAGCGTGGTTGGGCAGCGCCAGGCGGGAAGTGTCTTCCTGGCCTTCTTCAGCGCCTACACGGTTTTCGTTCAGGCGGGCAATGTCGTCCGACGAAATGTCGCCAGTCACGTACACGCCATCAAAGCAGGACGCATCAAAACCTGCCAAGTTTTTGCTCAAGGAGCCGATGGCTTTTTTCATACCATCCACGTCCTGGTAAATCAGCGCGTCGCAACCGATGATTTCACGCACTTCTTCGACGGTACGGTTGTAGGCCACCAACTCACTGCTGGTGGGCATATCGATGCCATACACGTTGGGGTAACGGACAGGTGGTGCAGCGCTGGCCAGGTAAACATTACGGGCACCGGCGTCACGCGCCATCTGCACGATTTCTTTGGAAGTGGTGCCGCGGACAATGGAATCATCCACCAACAGCACATTGCGCCCCTTAAATTCGCTGGCGATCACGTTGAGCTTTTGGCGCACTGACTTTTTGCGCACGCCCTGCCCTGGCATGATGAAGGTGCGCCCCACGTAACGGTTTTTCACGAACCCTTCGCGGTACGGCAAGCCCAGCAACTGGGCCAACTGCGCAGCGCTGGGGCGGCTGGATTCGGGGATCGGGATGACCACATCGATTTCGTTCGGCGGCACGGTAGAGATCACCCGCTTAGCCAAGGTCTCGCCCAGGTTCAAACGCGCCTGGTACACCGAGATACCGTCCATCACCGAATCCGGGCGGGCCAGGTACACAAACTCAAAAATACAAGGCATCAGCTGCGGATTCGCCGCGCACTGCTGGCTGTGTACCGTGCCGTCCAGCGCGATAAACACGGCTTCTCCGGGCTGCACATCACGCACAAACTGGTGGCTGGTGCCTTCCAGCACCACCGACTCGCTGGCCACCATGTGGGTGCCATCCGCACCCTTACCCAAGCACAAGGGGCGAATGCCAAACGGGTCGCGGAAGGCCAGCAAGCCGTGCCCGGCGATGTGGCAGATCACCGCATACGAACCTTTGATGCGCTTGTGCACTCGCGATACGGCGGTAAACAAGTCTTGGGGCTGCAGTGGCAGACCACGGGTGGAGACTTCGATTTCGTGGGCCAGCACGTTGAGCAAGACCTCGGAGTCGCTCTCGGTGTTGATGTGGCGGTGGTCCAGATTGAACAACTCAGCCTTCAGGGCCTTGGCATTGGTGAGGTTGCCGTTGTGCACCAGCACGATGCCGAAAGGCGCGTTCACATAAAAAGGCTGGGCCTCCTCTTCGCTGAACGCATTGCCCGCTGTGGGGTAGCGCACCTGGCCCAAGCCGGAGTTGCCTGCCAGAGAACGCATGTTGCGGGTGCGGAACACGTCCTTCACCATGCCCTTGGCCTTGTGCATGAAGAACTTGCGGTCCTGCTGGGTGACGATGCCGGCTGCGTCCTGGCCGCGGTGCTGCAAGAGCAACAGCGCGTCATAGATCAACTGGTTAACGGGTGCGTTGCTAACAACGCCAACAATTCCACACATAGGGTTTCACTCACTCAGGTAAATACTTGCCAAAATCTTGCGGTAGCAAAGGCTTCAAGCCTTTGAGGACCATGCCGGTCAGTTGGGGGCCGGTGGCTTCTGTCCACCAGACACTGGTGTGCAGCGGCGTCATGCCCACCACCACGGTCACCGCCAACAGCAGCAGCACGCCGCGCACCAGTCCAAAACCCGCCCCCAGCATGCGGTCTGCCGGGCGCAAACCCACCGCTGCCACCAATTTCTTGAGCAGAAAGGCCACCAAGCCTCCCGCAAAAATAGACGCCACAAAAACAATCACAAAACCGGCGGCATAGCGGATCGGCTCGCCGGCTCCGGACATCGACAGGTGCGCCGCCACATCGGGCGCAAACCACTGCGCCAACACAAACGCAGCAGCCCAGCTCAGGACCGACAGCACCTCAAACACCAGGCCCCGCCAAGCGCCAACGACCAGCGAGACCAACAACACAGCCAGAAAAATCCAGTCCACAGTGGGCATGGCGGGCTCGCTTTACAGCTCCAGAATGGCTGCAGGCAGGTTCAACTTTTTGAGCTTGTCGGCGGCTTTTTGCGCATCTGCCTTGCTGGCAAACGGGCCAATGCGCACACGGGTGCGCTGGCTCTCTTTGGCGCCCACCACCTGGGTATAGGTTTTAAAGCCGGCTTTTTCGACCTTGGAACGAGCTTCCTGCAACTTGGCGGTCTCGTTATAGGCGCCCACTTGCACCACAAAACGGCCGGAGTCCGCAGCGAGCTTCTTGTCGCTCGGTTTTTCGGTTGCTTTCACATCGCTTGGCGCCTTGCCATCCAACAAGGCTTGGGCCTTGGCAGCCTCGGCGGCAGCTTTGTCAGCGGGCTTGTCCGCTGCTTTATCGGCGGGTTTGGCCGGTGGCTTGGGTTCGGCTTTAGGCTCGGGCTTAGGCTCTGGTTTCGCCTCAGCCTTGGGCTCCGGCTTGGGCTCTGGCTTCACAGCAGGTGGCTTGGGCTCGGGTTTGGGCTCCGGTTTGGCGACGGCTACCTTGGTCTCGGCCACCTTGGTCTCGGCCGCCTTGGGGGCCGGTGTGCTGGCTGCTGGCGCTGCGGGCTCCTCGCGCTCCTCGATCACCACACCGCTGGACTGGGTCGCAGCGGGTACGGGCGGAGCACCGAGTGGGCGGACTTTGCCTTTGTCTGGAATCTCGATCGGAATATCTACGGCAATCGGGCGCGGTTGGCTATCAAACAGCAGCGGGAAACCGACTACGCCAATCAGCACCAACACGGCAGCACCCACCAGGCGATGGCGTGCGCGCTTGCGCATGGCCTCTACGCTCTCTGACGCGGTGGGTGGGGTGGGCTGTTCGTCGCCACCTTTGCGAAACTTGAAAAAGGCCATGAGCGGAAGACTTAAGGGTTCAGATGTTTGGCTTGCAGGCGTGGTGTGCCCTGTTGCAGAACGCCGCCCACGGTGTAGAACGACCCAAAGACCACGATTCTATCAGCGGGGTCTGCCGCGGCGATGGCAGCCTCTAGCGCCTGCATGGGGTCGGCGTGGACGGTGGCCGAGGCATCTTTGCGGGTGTTTTGGGCCTGCCACTGGGCCTGCAGGCTGGCACCGCTGGCGGCGCGCGGGCTGGGCAGGTCGGTGAAATACCAGCGGTCAATCATGGGGCCGACCTTGGCCAGCATGGGCGCCAAATCCTTGTCGGCCATGGCGCCAAAAATGGCGTGGGTGGTGGGGAAAAAGCCCATGGCATCCAGATTGGCCGCCAGCGCCGCCACCGAGTGCGGGTTGTGCGCCACGTCCAACACCAGGCTGGGCTGGCCAGGAATGATCTGAAAGCGCCCGGGCAGCTCCACAAAAGCCATTCCGTTGCGAACCGCCTGCGCGGTGACCGGCAGGCGCTCGCGCATGGCCGTCAGTGCCGCCAGCACGCCCGAGGCGTTGACCAACTGATTGGCGCCGCGAAGCGCCGGGTAAGCCAGCCCGCTGTAGCGGCGCCCGCGTCCGGCCCAGCCCCACTGCTGCTTGTCGCCGGAGACATTGAAATCCGTTCCCACCTGCCAAAGGTCTGCACCGATCTCCAGCGCGCGGTCCAGCACGCTTTGTGGGGGCACCGGGTCGCTGACGATGACGGGGCGACCGGTGCGCATGATGCCGGCCTTCTCGCGGCCAATGGTCTCGCGGTCCGGGCCCAGCAGCTCCATGTGGTCCAAGTCGATGCTGGTGATGATGCCGCAGTCGGTGTCGATGATGTTGACCGCATCCAGTCGCCCGCCCAAGCCCACTTCCAGAATGACGGCGTCCAGCCCCTCCTGGGACAGCGCCCACAAAATCGCCAGCGTAGTGAACTCAAAGTAGGTCAGCGCGATTTCAGGGCCGTTTTGGCACCGAGCCCCCTCCACCTCTGCGAAAGCAGCTACAAATTTAGTAGCAGGCGCCGCCTCGCCCAGCAAACGCATGCGCTCCTCAAAGTGCACCAGGTGGGGCGAGGTGTAAACGCCCGTCTTGTACCCGGCCTGCCCGAGAATGCTTTCCAGCATGGCGCAGGTGGAACCCTTGCCGTTGGTGCCCGCCACGGTGAACACCGGGCAGTCAAAC
The DNA here is from genome assembly GCF_032193805.1 of Rhodoferax potami. NCBI lineage: Bacteria > Pseudomonadati > Pseudomonadota > Betaproteobacteria > Burkholderiales > Comamonadaceae > Rhodoferax > Rhodoferax potami. The sequence continues at coordinate 944,439 of NZ_JAVBIK010000001.1, forward strand.
CGCAGCCCCAGGCGCTTGGCGACCTCTTGCACCTTGCCCAGCCCCAGCTCTATGCCGTTAATGCCCTTGGGGTGCATGGACTCGATGTAGGCCAGCCAGCAGGCCAGAGAAGATTGCGCGTTCAGGGAGGAGGTTGCGGGTGTGTGTTCCATAGCGGGCGCCATTGTCGCCCACCGGCAATGCACTGCCACAATAGAGGGATGACCATTCTTTACGGCATCCCCAACTGCGACACGGTAAAAAAGGCCCGCACCTGGCTGACCGAACACCATGTTACCCACGAGTTTCATGATTTCAAAAAGCAGGGCGTACCCGCCGACCTGCTACCCGGCTGGATACGCGCCGTGGGCTGGGAAACGCTGGTGAACCGCAAAGGCACCACCTGGCGCAAGCTGGACGAGGCCACCCAAGCCGCCGTGGTGGACGCCACCTCGGCCGCCCAGCTCATGCTGGCCAATGCCAGCGTCATCAAGCGCCCGGTGGTGGTGTGGGCCGACGGCACCGTGACCGTGGGCTTCTCGGACACGGCCTTCCAAACCCGGGTGGCCTAAAATCTCGCCTTTGCCCTGCTGCGCTGTGGCGCGCGGGGCGCCGCCCTCTTCTCTTTACTTTTCCACGTTTGACCATGACCACGACCCACTTTGACAACGTTTCCGTCACCACCAAAGCCAATGTGTACTTCGACGGCAAGTGCGTGAGCCACGGCTTCACCCTGGCTGACGGCACCAAAAAGTCGGTCGGCGTCATCCTGCCCGCCACCCTGACCTTCAACACCGGCGCTCCTGAAATCATGGAATGCGTGGGCGGCAGCTGCGATTACAAGCTCGACGGCTCTGACGTGTGGGTTACCAGCGGCGAAGGCAGCAAGTTCAACGTGCCCGGCAACGCCAAGTTCCAGATCCGCGTGACCGAGGGCTTTGAGGCTTACCACTACATCTGCCACTTTGGTTGATTAGCGGCTTACTCAGCGGTTCAACCGCAGAGCGATTTACTCCTAATTTCATAGCTGCTCGCGCACATTTTGCGGGCGCTACAGCCCGATTAAGGCCTAAAACATGTCTAACACCATTCTGCAAAACATCCCCGTCGGCCAAAAGGTCGGCATCGCTTTCTCCGGCGGCCTGGACACCAGCGCTGCCCTCTTGTGGATGAAGCAAAAGGGCGCCCAGCCCTACGCCTACACCGCCAACCTCGGCCAGCCCGACGAAGCGGACTACGACGAAATCCCCCGCAAGGCGATGGAATACGGCGCCATCAAGGCCCGTTTGATCGACTGCCGCCCCCAGCTGGCTGCTGAAGGCATTGCCGCGCTGCAGGCCGGCGCCTTCCACATCACCACCGCCGGCCAAACCTACTTCAACACTACGCCCCTGGGCCGCGCCGTAACCGGCACCATGCTGGTGACCGCCATGAAGCAGGACGACGTCAACATCTGGGGCGACGGCTCCACCTTCAAGGGCAACGACATCGAGCGCTTCTACCGCTACGGCCTGTTGACCAACCCGTCCCTCAAAATCTACAAGCCCTGGCTGGACCAGCAGTTCATTGACGAACTGGGCGGCCGCTCCGAGATGAGCGCCTTCATCACCGCCAACGGCTTTGGCTACAAGATGAGCGCCGAAAAGGCCTACAGCACCGACAGCAACATGCTGGGCGCCACCCACGAAGCCAAAGACCTGGAATTTTTGAATTCCGGCATCAAGATCGTCAACCCCATCATGGGCGTGCCCTTCTGGCGCGACGACTGCGTGGTCAAGGCCGAAGAAGTGAGCGTCACCTTTGAAGAAGGCCGCCCCGTCGCCCTGAATGGCCAGCGTTTTGACGATCTGGTGAGCCTGATCCTCAAGGCCAACGAAATCGGTGGCCGCCACGGCCTGGGCATGAGCGACCAGATCGAAAACCGCATCATCGAAGCCAAGAGCCGCGGCATTTACGAAGCCCCCGGCCTCGCGCTGCTGTTCATCGCCTACGAGCGTTTGGTCACCGGCATCCACAACGAAGACACCATCGAGCAGTACCGCGAAAACGGCCGCAAGCTGGGCCGCCTGCTGTACCAAGGCCGCTGGTTCGACAGCCAGGCCATCATGCTGCGCGAAACCGCCCAGCGCTGGGTCGCCAAGGCCATCACCGGCACCGTGACCCTGGAACTGCGCCGCGGCAACGACTACAGCCTGCTGAACACCGAGTCCCCCAACCTGACTTACGCGCCCGAGCGCCTGAGCATGGAAAAAGTGGAAGACGCGCCCTTCAGCCCGCTGGACCGCATTGGCCAACTGACCATGCGCAACCTTGACATCACCGACACCCGCGCGAAGCTGGGCATTTACAGCAATGCCGGTTTGCTGGAGCTGGGCAAGGGGGATGACTTCTTGAAGTTGGGTAAGTAATCCGGCTCAAGCCCCAAAATAAAAGCCCGCCAAGCTGTCACTTGGCGGGCTTTTGCGTTTAGGACGTGGTGGCGCAAACATACTGGATTGGGGCATTGGGAATCAGATGTAGTTCAAGTTAAAGTCAGATCGAATCCCTCAAACCTGTTTATCGCGCAATGACTGACTCACTACGTGACCTTGCTCTCGAACTTCAAAGCTTTGCTCAAGAGCGTGATTGGCAGCAATTTCATTCGCCAAAGAACCTCGCTTCAGCGTTGGTCGTGGAGGCCGGCGAATTGCTTGAACATTTTCAATGGCTTACCGAGATTCAGAGTCGAGAGGTTTCTGCAGAAAAACGCGAGGCCATCGGGAACGAAATTGCAGATGTCCTCTTGTATCTGGTGCAACTTTCAACATCACTCGGCATTGACCCCATCGCAGCAGCGCAGACCAAGCTGAAGGCAAATGCGATCAAATACCCCGTTGAAAAGTCGCGGGGCAACAGTAAAAAATACGACGAGCTTTGAGCCTAGTGCGCCAATGATCATTTACCAGGCTACCAAGAGCGTTTTTCTTCATGACACGCTACGCGACGATATTGAAGATGTCATGTCACGGCATTTCCACAAAGCTACCGGGCACGGTGTTGGCCCGTCGGAAGTTCGATCATGGAAATACTCACTCATGGAGATGGCCAAAGTATTGAACGATGATGAAATCCCATCGGATGTTGGGGTAGCGATCGAATATCAGCTTCCACTCCAGAACAAGCGCATGGACTTTGTCATCACTGGCGAAGATGCCAGTGCCAGATCCAAAGTGGTCATCGTCGAATTGAAGCAATGGTCTGCGTCACGTCGCAGCGAAAAAGATGCGATCGTCTGGGCACATCGAGGCGGGCGAGCAGGTGAAACAGAGGGTCCGCATCCCTCCTACCAAGCATGGTCCTACGCTGCATACCTGGAAGACTTCAACAGTGCTGTGCAAGAAGGGGATATCAAGCTTCAGCCTTGTGCCTACTTGCACAACCATCCGCGAAACGGGGAAATCGATCACCCCCATTACCAGGAGCACATCAAGCGAGCACCTTTGTTTTTGGCGCATGAATGGGGAAAGCTGCAGAAGTTCATTCGACAACATGTGGTCTACGGTGATCGTAAGGGGATTCTCTACACCATAGAAAACGGACGCATCAAGCCATCGAAGATGCTGGCTGACAGCGTTGTCTCATTGCTTCAGGGGAAAAGCGAATTCATTCTTCTTGACGATCAAAAACTAGTCTTCGAGACTATTCTTCAGGTCGAGGCGAAGGCAGAGCAGCAAAAGCAGGTTGTGATCGTTCAGGGTGGGCCCGGAACAGGCAAATCTGTCATCGCCATCAACTTGTTGGGCGCTATGCTGAGCCGCAAACGCAATGCGCGGTATGTCTCCAAAAATGCCGCGCCACGCGCAGTTTACGAGGCCAAGTTGACAGGAGCTTTCACAAGGACGCGCATCAGCAACCTCTTCGGTGGGTCAGGCACCTTCGTGGACAAAGAGCCCGACACCTACGACGTGTTGATCGTTGATGAAGCCCATCGACTCAATGAAAAAAGTGGCCTGTTTTCACACCTAGGGGAAAACCAAGTCAAGGAAGTTATCTCTTCGTCTCGTTGTACGGTCTTCTTCGTTGACGACAACCAACGTGTAACTCTTAAAGACATCGGCAGTTCTGATGAACTTCGGTTTCGTGCCGGTAAAGCCGGCGCTGAGGTGACGGAGTTACAACTGACATCCCAGTTCCGCTGCAACGGATCGGATGGGTATCTGGAATGGCTGGATAACACCCTCGACATACGGCGCACAGAGAATCCAACACTAGACACCGGCGAATATGACTTCCGTGTTTTCGACAATCCAGAAGAGCTGCATGCACTGATTGCTCTGAAAAATCGAACAAACAACCGGTCTCGTGTCGTAGCAGGCTATTGCTGGAAGTGGCCCAGCAAGAAGGACCCCGCGGCTTGGGACATCCAGTTGCCAGAATTCGATTACCGCCGCCGCTGGAATCTGGATAAAGACGGTAGTCTGTGGATCATCACTCCGGGTTCGGTCGAGCAAGTCGGATGCATACACACATGTCAGGGTCTGGAGCTTGACTACGTTGGCGTGATTATTGGACCGGACCTCACCTACAAGGGCGGCCACATCGTGAGTGATGCAACCAAACGTGCATCCTCCGACAAATCTGTTCATGGCCTGAAGGCTTGGCTCAAGAGTGACCCTGAAAAGGCGCTTGCTATTGCCGATGAGATCGTAAAAAACACCTACCGGACCCTGATGACAAGGGGCATGAAGGGCTGCTATGTCTACTGCACGGATCCCGAGTTGCGAGCATTCTTCCGTAGTCGGCTCCAAGCAGTTCGCACAGGAGTTGTTGACTCGGAAGCCGCTACAAAGCCTTCGAACGTGTTGCAGCTACAGTTCGCATCGAAAGCTGAACGCGACGCTGGTGTCAATGCAGCACCTTTTATAGACCTGCGCTTTGCCGCAGGAAATTTCTCCGATCCACAGGCCCTAGCTGATGGTTCAGACGAATGGGTGAAGTTACCAGACTGGGTCAATCAGCAGCCGGGACTCTTTGTTGCCCAAGTAATTGGCGAATCAATGAATCGCCGAATTCCCAATGGGGCATGGTGCCTGTTTCGGGCGAATCCAACGGGCACGCGCGAAGGAAAAGTCGTGGTGGTACAACACCGAAGCATTTCAGACCCTGAGACCGGTGGTCGTTACACCATCAAACTGTATTCAAGTGAGAAGGTTGAGTCGCCAGATGAAGGGTGGAGGCACAGCCGGATCACACTGCGGCCAGACTCAAGCCAACCTGGCTTCCAGCCGCTTGTCCTCGAAGTGCCGGATCACGACGAGGACTTCTCTGTCGTTGCGGAAATGCTTATGGTCCTGGCCGTTCCAACGGAGTGATAGCTGGAATCGTCGCGAGACTTTTTACGTAACGCATCGGACTCCCGTCCGATACCCTCGAATTTCTTATTCAGCCAGCAAAGCAATGTACGCAGCGTAACTGTAGCTGCGATTTTTCTTCTGCCCGGTTACCTCGATCACGACGCCCAAGTCTTCCAGCACCTTCACCGCCGCTGTAGCAGTGGGGAAAGTGGTGGCCAGCTTCTGGCGCACTTGGTCGATGGTGAAGCGCGGCATCATGGGCAGCATTTCAAACAAGCGGTAGCTGCTGGGGCCAGCCTTGGGCGCAGCCAGCAAGGCGCGGCGGTCGGCAGCCAGTAGCGTGGCAATGGCCACGATGTTGCGCTCGGCATCTTGCGCGGCCAAAGCCACGCCTTCCAGAAAAAACGCCACCCAGCCTTCCCAGTCGCCCTCGGTGCGCACGTTGGACAGGCGGCGGTAGTACTCGGCTTGATGATGCTTGAGGTAGCCGCTGAGGTACATCAAGGGCTCGGACAGCAAGCGCCAATGTTCCAGCAGCGCTGCAATCAGCAGGCGGCCAATGCGGCCGTTGCCATCCAGATAAGGGTGGATAGTCTCAAACTGTTGGTGGATAAGTGCAACCTTCACCAGCGGTGGCAAGGCTTGCGTTTCGTCGTGGATGAAGCACTCCAGATCAGCCAGCAGCGAGGGCACATGCTCGGGTGGTGGTGGCACAAACACCGCGTTGCCGGGGCGGGTGCCGCCAATCCAATTTTGCGAACGACGCAGCTCGCCCGGTTGCTTGCCATTGCCACGCGCACCATCCAGCAGCAGCCGGTGGGCGTCGCATAGCAGGCGCACGCTGAGGGGCAGGCCCGCGGGATCGCGCAGCTGCGACTGCACCAAGCGGAAGGCGCGCAGGTAGTTGGTGACCTCTTCCACATCGTCGGTGTTGCTCACCGCGAAGCCGGCTTCCTCGTCAAACAGGTCATCCAGCGTGGCCTGGGTGCCTTCGATCTGCGAAGTCAACAGCGCCTCTTTGCGGATAGCGCTGTAGAGCAGCCAGTCCACCGAGGGTACCAAGCCGGCCACACCAGACAGGCGGGCCAGCGCCAGCTCCGCAGCCCGGTTGGCTTCTGTGTAGCTCGCGGGGGCCAGCACGGGTTGGACTGGCGGCAACGGGTGCGGCACAAAGGCCTGCACCAACTCGCCCATGGTGGTGGAAGGTAGGTAGGTAGGTACCAGTTGCGCGCATGATATGAAAAATTTCTTTAATTGAGTCGGCGCAAATTAAAGCATTCTTTAACAGAGCAGGCAATAACAAAAGGTGACTTTCACAGGCACGCATCCGGGCGGAAGTTTGGTTACAGAATCTCCATACCAAATCAGCCTGTAGCGCTCGCGGAATATGCGGGAGCAGCTATCAAAAACATAGCAAATACAGAGAGCACCTGCTCTTAGAGCGGAGAAATAAATCGAGCTTTGCCCCAGTCAGCCGCACCATTAGTTGCAAATCCACCAAAGTTGCCGATTTGATTGAAAAACATACAACTAGTGGATTACACTTCGTCCACCCGTTCATACAAGGAGTTTCAGGATGACTATTGCCAGACGCCCCCTCATTGCCGCAGCTTTGGTATGGATGGCAGCCCTGCCGGCTGCGCACGCCTTGGAGCCCGCCAAGGGCAAGGTGATCTTGACCATCACCGGCAAAGTGGCTGACAAGAACAGTGCTGAAGGCGCCGCCTTCGACCTGGCCATGCTGGAAAAGCTGCCCCAGCAGACCTTCAGCACCAAAACGCCTTGGGACAAAAACCCGATCAAATTCAAGGGCCCTTTGCTGCGCGACGTGCTGGCGGCGGCCAAAGCCAGCGGCACCACACTCAAAGCCGCGGCTCTGAACGACTACCAGACCAGTATTCCATTTGACGACGCCGCCAAGTTTGACGTGATCGTGGCCCACCAAATGAACGACCAGGCCATCCCGGTGCGCACGAAGGGGCCGCTGTTCATCGTCTACCCGTTTGATACCAAGGCTGAGCTGCGCTCCAACGTGTATTACGAGCGCTCGGCTTGGCAATTGAAGTCGATTGCAGTGGATTAAGGGCGTCCTTTGAACGGCTCCGGCAAAAACAAGCGCTACCTGTTGTGGCTTGCTGTCGGCACGGGTGTGCTGGCGGTGGCCATGGCTGTTTTGCTGGGTCTGCAGATCACCCAGAAGCGGGCGATTGAGCGGGCCAACGACCTGCGGGCAGATTCGGTGACCGCGCTGGTATTCCAGTTTGAGCGGGAGTTTTTGCGCTTCCGCCAGACGCTAGAGGCCAGCGTGATCCGCCCCGGCGCCCCGGATGCCGACAACCTGACCCTGCGCTATGACCTGTTTTTGAGCCGCCTGAGCCTGCTGCGCGAAAACCCGACGACCGAACTGATCACCCACCGGGCCGAATACCAGGCCGCCATGCCTCACCTCGACGACCTGATCGCCGAGGCAGACAAGGTGATGGCAGCCAACCCACTGAACAAAAAAGACCTGGCGACCCTGCTGGTAGCGTTCAACACCATTGGGGTGGACGTACAGGCTTTGAGCCTTGCAGCCAACTCTGAAGTGGCGGCCTTGCTGGAGAGCCAGGACAAGACGATGCTGCAGCAAAACGACGAGATCATCCGGCTCACGTTGGCCCAGCTGCTGTTTTTGCTGGTAGCCGCAGGCGCGCTGGCCTTGCGCCAACGCCGCCAGGAGCAAGAGCGCCAAGCTCTGGAAGACCTGACCCACGAGCTGCGCGAAGCCCATTTCCGCGCGGAAGCCGCCAACCGCGGCAAGAGCCAGTTCCTGGCCAACATGAGCCACGAGTTGCGCACCCCCTTTAACGGGATGCTGGGCATGATGAGCTTGCTGGAAAGCACCCCACTCACCCCGGTGCAGGTGGATTACATCAAGACCGCCAAGGGGTCCGCCAACCACTTGCTGACGCTGCTGAACGATATTTTGGATGTCTCGGCGCTGGAAGCCGGCAAGATGACGGTGAACCCCGAGCCTGTGCACCTGGCCGCGCTGTTGAGCGAGGTGAATGCACTCATGAACCCGCTGGCGGTGGAAAAGCAGCTGAAGTTTTCTATCGTGGTGCAAGCAGACCTGCCTCCCTGGGTGCTGGCCGATGCCACCCGCCTGAAACAGATTTTGTTCAACCTAGTCAGCAACGCACTCAAGTTCACCGAGCATGGGGGTGTGACGCTGACCATCGTGCCCCGCCCGCGCACCGACGGCAACACGGGCTTGGCCTTTCTGGTGGAAGACACGGGCATCGGCATGGACGACCATGTGCTCTCACGCCTGTTTCAGCGCTTTTACCAGGTGGACGGCGGGCTGGCCCGCAAGTTCGGGGGTACGGGCCTGGGGCTAGAGATATCACAGACGCTGGCCCGCATGATGGGCGGCGCCATTGAGGTAGAGAGCACCCCGGGCAAAGGCTCGGTGTTCACCTTGCACCTGCCATTCACCACCTGCCCGGCTCCGCCCAACGCGGGCATGTCAGTGGCTATTCAGACGCTTTTCAAGCCCTTGCCTGCCACTACAGCTACCCATGCGCCGGACACTGGCGCACCGGCAGGTGCGTCGGGCATTGCTGCACCCCTCGAAGCGCTGCGGGTGCTGGTAGCCGAAGACCACCCGGTGAACCGCAAGTTTGTAGGCATCTTGCTCGACAAAATGGGTTGCAAGGCCACCTTTTGCGAGAACGGCCAGGTTGCCGTAGACGCCGCGCAGCGCGAGGTCTTTGACCTGGTGCTGATGGATGTGCACATGCCCGTGATGGACGGGCTGACCGCCGCCCGCATCATCCGCGGGATGCCGGGCCCGATGGGGCAGGTGCCCATCATTGTGCTAACAGCAGACGTGATGAACGACGCCAAAGAGCAAGCCATGGCCGCCGGCGTGAACGACTTTGTGACCAAGCCGGTGCAAATCGGCCAGCTGCAAGCGGCGATGCAGAAATGCCTCGCTGCCGCCCCAGCAGCCCTGCCAGCCGCCTCAGACCCTGCGGCGCAGGCCTAGCAAGCCGTGGCCCGGCAGGCCGCGCTGCAGGTAGTCCATAGCAATGGGCTCGAGCGCAGCGGCTTGAATACCCAGATCGGACAAACCCGCCTCCAGGCCGCTGGCCACGTTGTCCACCTTCATCGAATCAAGGTTGTCGCCACTCATGAGCGGCTCGCCGGGGGCGAGCTGCATCATGGCGGCTTGCAGGCGCCCCGCCCATTCGGGCAGCGGAATCACCGGGCGGCTACGCCCCTCCGCAATGCCGGCCCACATGCCAGCGCCCTTCACCAGCGCGCCCAGGGTGTAGACCTGTGGGCCGCAAGCCTCCCACACGCCGGTCGCCCCTGCAGCTGCACGGGCTTGTATCAGCCGCACCACGGCGGTGGCGACGTCTTCCACCCACACCGGCTGAAAGCGCGCGTGCGCGCCCGCCAGCGGCATAAAGGGGAACACTTGTTGCAGCTTGGCAAACATGTTCAAAAACTTGTCTTCCGCACCAAAAATGACGCTGGGGCGCAGCACCGACACGGCCAAGGCCGGGTGGCTCAAGGCCAACTCGCCCCGCGACTTGCTGCGCAGGTAGCGCGAAGGCGCAGCATCCGGCTGCTGCGGGTTGGCGCCCAGCGCGCTGATGTGCACCAGGCGCGGTACACCAGCCGCCACCGCGGCACGGGCCAAGTTGGCGGGCAAATCCACATGCACCCTTTGGAAAGCTGCCTCGGTACCATGGAGGATGGCCACCAGGTTCACCACCGCATCGTGCCCGGCCAGCGCCTGCTGCAAGGCTGCCGGGTTGTGCACATTGAGCTCTGCCACCGTGACGGTTGGCAGGGTTTGCAGCTCGCGCGCGTTGGCGGCGCGCCGTGTGGCCACCGTGACGGTGTAGCCCTGTTTGACCAGTTTCTGGACCACGTGGCGCCCGACAAAGCCGGTGCCACCGAGAACAAATATATTTTTCATGCAGACAGGGTAGCCCCTTCGGGCACCTGACTGCAAGACAGGGGTTTAGATCACTACCGGCTCCGGCTCCAGCAGAATGCCGAAACGCTCGTACACACTGGTCTGAATGGCTTTGGCGAGCGTCATGACTTCGCCGCCAGTGGCGCCGTTACCGTCCACCCCGGCGCCGCGGTTTACCAGTACCAGCGCTTGCTTTTCATACACACCGGCTTGGCCTACCGATTTGCCCTTCCAGCCGCACGAGTCGATCAGCCAGCCGGCAGCCAGCTTGACCGAGCCGTTGTCCAGCCGGTAGTGCACGACCTTGGGGTCGCGGGCGATGATGTCTTCGCACTGCTCGGCAGTGACCGTGGGGTTTTTGAAGAAACTGCCGGCGTTGCCGATGACGGCAGGGTCTGGCAGCTTGGCGCGGCGCACCTCGCACACCCAGTCGTAGATCTGGCGGGCAGTGGGCTCGGTTACGCCGTGCTCGGCCATCTTGCGCTCGATGTCGGCATAGCCCAGCACCGGCTTCCACACCTTGGGCAGAGCAAAGCGCACCCGCAAAATCAAGGCCCGGTCTTTCAGGCCCAAGGGTAGGTGCATGTCGGCCTCGCCGCTGCTGGCGTGTTTGAACACCGAGTCGCGGTAGCCAAAAGCGCATTGCGCGGCGTTCAGGGTGAATACTTGGCCGGTCAGCAGGTCGATGGCGTCCAGCGAGTCAAAGCGGTCTTGCAGCTCCACGCCATAAGCGCCCACGTTTTGCACTGGCGAGGCGCCCACGGTGCCGGGGATCAAGGCCATGTTTTCCATGCCCGGCAGGTTCTGGTCCAGCGTCCAGGTCACAAAGTCGTGCCAGTTTTCGCCAGCGCCGGCTTCCACAATGACGGACTTGGCCGTTTCGCCCACGACCTTGAGCCCGCGGACCTCGACCTTCAGCACCAGGGGTTTGACGTCGCCAGTCAGCACAATATTGCTGCCGCCCCCCAGCACAAACTTCGGGCTGGCGGCCCACTCAGGATCGGCCAACAGTTGGTGGACGTCGGCTTCACTGGTGATTCGGGCCAGCGCCTGGGCCTTGGCCACAATGCGGAAGGTGTTGAACGCCTGCAGGGGAATGTTTTTCTCGACTAACATCCTCAGATTGTCTCATTGCATTTTTTAGAGCGAGCCCCATGCCCTCATTTGATACCGTATGCGAAGCCGACTTGGTCAAGGTCAAGAACGGCGTAGAAAACACTGCCAAAGAAATCGGCACCCGCTTTGACTTCAAAGGCACAGCCGCCAAGATCGAGATCAAGGACAAGGAAATCACCCTGATCGGGGATGCCGAGTTCCAGCTCGACCAAATTGAAGACGTGTTGCGCAACAAACTCACCAAGCAGGAAGTCGATGTGCGCTTCCTGGACCGTGGCGATGTCCAGAAAATGGGCGGCGACAAGGTCAAGGTGGTGATCAAGGTGCGTAACGGCATCGAATCCGAACTGGCCAAGAAGATCCAGCGCCTGATGAAGGACAGCAAACTGAAGGTGCAGGCTGCGATTCAGGAAGAAAAAGTGCGCATTACCGGCGCCAAGCGCGACGACCTGCAGGCCGCCATGGCGCTGATCCGCAAAGATGTGACCGACATCCCCCTGACCTTCGACAACTTCCGCGACTGATGCGCACCGCCGCCCGCTTTCTGTTTGCCCTGTTGCTGGCCCCCGCTGTCTGGGGCCAGACGGTCGCCATTAACGGAACGCTGGGCGACAAGGCGCTGCTGATTGTGGATGGCGGCTTTCCCAAAAGTGTGGCCCTAGGGGCCACCCACATGGGTGTCAAGGTAGTGTCCATGCAGGGCGACACGGTCGTGGTCGAAGTTGCCGGCAAAAAAATGTCCCTCCGGGTTGGCGATGCGCCTGCGAATGTGGGCACCGGGGCAGGCCAGCCGGCGAGCGGCAACCGGGTTGTGCTGGCGGCGGGGCCGGGTGGTCACTTTATGTCGGATGGCCAGATCAATGGACGTATCGTGCGGTTCATGGTGGATACCGGCGCTACCGCTGTGTCTATCAGCGCGGCCGAAGCCGACCGTATCGGGCTCAAGTACCAAAACGGTGACCGTGTGCAAATGAACACTGCCAACGGCGTAGTGCCCGGATGGCGCATGACACTAAACAACGTCCGCTTGGGCGATGTGTCAGTCAGCGGCGTAGATGCCGTCATCACACCGGCTTCGATGCCCTATGTGCTGCTAGGCAATAGCTTTTTGGGCCGTTTCCAGATGAACCGGACCAACGATCAGATGATTTTAGACAGGCGTTTTTGAACCGGATGGCAGTCGTGCGAGACGAAAACGCTTACGAAGACTTGTTGGGCCAATGGTCTGACCTAGAATCCGGCTTGGGCGTCATTTTGGGCAGCCCCGCAACTACACAGCAGTTTGCCTACCGGGTGGTGCAATACGACCGGTGGATGCAAGGCCTGCTGCAGCGCGACCCGGATGTGGGCCTTTACCTGCTGTTTCAATTGGCCAGCAATTCGCCGGTCGGGTACAGCGCCTCGCACGCGCTGGTGTGTGCGGTTTTGTGCCACATGGTGGGCACCGAGCTGAAGCTGCCGCCTGCTGAACGCAACAGCCTGGTCCACGCGGCGCTCACCATGAATGTGGCCATGACTGCCTTGCAAGACCAGTTGGCTACCCAAACCGAGCGGCCTAACCAGGCCCAGCAAGACGCCATTCGCGCGCACCCGATCAAGGGCGCCATGATGCTGGCGAACTTGGGGGTGTCGGACGACGCGTGGCTGGAAATCGTGTCCAGCCACCATGACGATGCAGTAGACCGCAATACCGGCGACGAAACCCACCGCACCCTGCTCTTGACCCGGATTTTGAAGGTCGTGGACCGGTATGCGGCCATGATCAGCCCGCGCGCGTCCCGTACCGGGCGCAGCGCGATTGAATCGGCCCGCTCGGTGATGGCACGGGCAACGGCGGGGGTTGACGAAATCGGGCAGGCGCTGGTGCGCTCGGTGGGCCTGTGCCCGCCCGGCACCTATGTGCGCCTCGAGAACGATGAACTTGCGGTAGTGGTGCGGCGCAGCGGTAAAACCAATGAGCCTTTTGTGGTGGTCATTGGCAAACCCAGTGGCGAATTTCATTCGGTCCCGCGACTGCACGCTACAGGCAATGCGCCGCCGAAAATCCGCTCTGCCCTGCCCTCGGTGGCGGTGCGCACACCGCTCAACCACTTCTATTTGTTGCAGCTCGGCAGCCAAGCCCTCAGCTTGGCGTGAGGCTGCCCTCGGCAGCCGCCTTTCGATTTACTTGCCGCCTTCTTTTTTCTTGCCCAGTTTGGACTCTGTGCCCTTGACCAAGCGGGAGATGTTCTCAGAATGGCGCCAGATCAGGAACATGGACATCACCGCCGTTGACAGCAGCAAGTTGCGATCGGTGATCCAGGCGACACTGTCGCCGAAGGCGTAATACGCCGGTGCGAACAAGGCCGCCACCAAAGACGCCAAAGACGAGTAGCGGAAGGCATACGCCACGATCAGCCAGGTGAGGCCCGTGGCCAGCGCCAACCAGCCGCTGGTCGCGACCAACACGCCCATCGCGGTGGCCACGCCCTTGCCGCCCACAAACTTGAAGAACACCGGGTACAGGTGGCCGATGAAGGCGGCAAAACCGGCCAGCGCCATAGTGCCCTCGCCCAGACCATAAGGCTGGCCCCACCACTGAATGGCAGCCACCGGCAGCCAGCCTTTGACCGCATCGAGCAGCAGCGTAACGACTGCAGCAGCCTTGGAGCCCGAGCGCAGCACATTGGTGGCGCCAGGGTTTTTGCTACCGTAAGTGCGCGGATCGTTCAGGCCCATGACGCGGCTCACGATGACGGCAAACGACAAAGACCCGATCAGGTAAGCGGCTACGGTGGCCAGCAAGGGGTGCAACACAGAATTCAAAACAGGTTCTCCAATCACTCTTCCAGCGCGCACTGTACAGGCTTGGCGCCCAATAACTCCACACAAACCTGGGGATCAATCCCTACGAGGTACCCACGCCGGCCACCGTTGATGCAGATGCGGGGCAACTCCAGAATGCTGGACTCGATGAACACCGGCATGGTTTTGCGGGTGCCGAAAGGGGAGGTACCGCCGACCATGTAGCCGCTGTGCTTGTTGGCAACTTCCGGGGCACAGGGCTCGACCGATTTGACGCCGATCTGCCGCGCCAGATTCTTGGTAGACACCTTGCGGTTGCCGTGCATCAACACCACCAGGGGCTTGGCGTCTTGGTCTTGCATGATCAGAGTCTTGACCACGGTGAACGGGTCAAACCCGAGCACCGCTGCGCTGTGCTGCGCGCCGCCATGCTCCAGGTACTCGTAAGGGTGTTCGGTGAACGCCACCTTGCTTGCTTTGAGCAGCTGGGTGGCAGGGGTTTCAGAGACGTGGTCTTTTTTGGCCATAAGGGCGTATTTTCATACGCCTTGCGCCTCTGATTTCGTTACACCGCCGGATCGCGGATTTCCCAGCGGACTTCGTCGATCTTTTTGAGTAGCTCTTCGGGCAGCACGGTGCCCCAAGCGTCGATGTTTTCATCGAGTTGCTCCAGGGTGCGCACACCGATGATGGTGCTGGCCACTTGCCACTTGGTGTAGCAGAAGGCCAAGGCCATCTGGCTGGGTGTGAAGCCGTATTCGCGGGCCAAGGCGTTGTACTTGCGCGCGGCTTTCAGGGCATCGGGGCGGCCCCAGCGCTGCTTGCGGGTGGACTCGAACTTGCGCAGTCGCACATCGGGCGACACGTTCTCGCCCAGCAGGCCTTCGTCGTCGTATTTGCCGGTCAGCAGGCCAAAGGCCAAGGGCGAATACGGCAGCAGCGACACGCCCAGGCGGTGCATGGTTTCGTCGAGGCCGTTTTCTACCGTGCGGGCCAGGAGGCCGTAGTTGTTTTGCACGGTGGCAATACGGGGCAGGCCATGCTGCTCGGCTAAACGTACAAACTCGTGCACGCCGTAAGACGTTTCATTCGACAAACCGATGGCGCGCACCTTGCCGGCCTTGACCAGCGTGTCCATGGCGCGCAGCTGCTCTTCGATGGCGCTGCCCCCCACGTTTTCATTGGCGGGGTTGTAGTACATGCCGCCGAACATGGGTACATGGCGCACTGGCCAATGAATCTGGTAGAGGTCGATGACGTCGATATTCATCCGCTGCAGGCTGCCTTCTGCTGCGGCAATGATGTCTTCGGCGGTCAGGTTGCTGCTGCCATTGCGCACCCAAGGCATGCCGCGCGAGGGGCCGGCCACTTTGGTCGCAATGACCAGTTTTTCGCGGGCGCCGGGATTGGCCTTGATCCAGTTGCCGATGATTTTTTCGGTCAAGTTAAAGGTCTCGGCGCGGGGGGGCACCGAGTACATCTCGGCCGTGTCGATGAAGTTCACCCCCCGCTCCAGCGAGCGGCTCAGGATGGCGTGGGAGGTGGGTTCGTCCACCTGCTCACCGAAGGTCATGGTGCCGAGGCAGATGGGGGTAACGCGCAGATCGCTGCGGCCGAGTTGGATGGTGTTCATGGGGTCAGAGAAGAAAAGTGTTGGAAACGGGAGCTTGTAAAGGATGTTAGCGTGATCGCAAAGACCTAGTCGCCGCCCCCGCCGCACCCACCACCGCAGCCGCTATCGCCACCGCCGTCCCCTCCCGAACTGCTGCTATCAGCCCCACCGAAGCTGCCAGCATCACCGGGCGCACCGCAATCGCTGCCGCCGTCACCAAAGCTGGTGCCGCAATGCGCATCCGCGTTTTGCCGGTTCATTGCGCCACAGTCCGCCACATAGGTAAAGCCACCCGCAATGGCGAACTTTTTATCTAAGGCAAACAACAGCGGCAAGCGGCTGGGCTGGCGGGGGTCAATGCTTTCCTCTTTGCAGGCCCAAAACCACACCCGGCGCAAGCCGTCGTTGCGCCGCGCATCACGCCCCAGCACTTCGGCCGGGCTGTGGTGCAGCATGTTGCCAAATGCCGCATGGCACCAATGCTGGTAGCCCCGCGTGTGCAGAATGAACTCGTGCCAGGCCGCATCCACTACCTTGGATGGCATCGCAACAAACTGGCGATTGCTGCGCAAGTGCGACATGAAAAACTGGCGCAGGCCGTGCAGGACCAGCTCGGTGTCGCGCGCACTGAGCTGCGGGTACAGCGCCATGAGCTTTGCGCCCAAAAAGCGCGGCAGCGGTGCCTCCCGAACAAACTGACGGCGCAGGCTAAGCTCCCAGGCCCGCAGAGACAAAAAGAGAAACACGGACAGCGCCGCACTGAGCACCAGGGTCATAAAAAACATGCTGCGCCAAGGGCTGGCGACGTACTGGATGAGAGTGAACAAGGGCACCGCCAGCCACTTGCTCCAGCTCAACCACCCAATACGCCGAAGCAGCGTAGGCCGAAACGCGCTGCTAAGCGCGGGTAGCTGCATAACGCGCCTCCTCTTGCAAACGAAGCACCCGGCGTTGCACTTTGCCGGTGGTGGTCATGGGCAAGGCGTCTACAAACTCGATTTCTTTGGGGTACTCATAAGGGGCCAGCTGGCCTTTCACATGGGCTTGCAGTTCTACCGTGAGTTGGGCATGAAATTGCGCTGTAGCGCTCGAATTACCTGCGCAAGCCGCTACAAAATCGGGAGCAATCACCACGTAGGCCTTGACCAATGCGCCGCGCTCGGCGTCGGGCTTGGGCACCACCGCGGCGTTGATAACTGCGGGGTGTTTGACCAGGCAGTTCTCGATTTCGCCGGGGCCGATGCGGTAGCCCGCGGCCTTGAACACATCGTCGCTGCGGCCCTGGTACCAGAGGTAGCCATCGGCATCGCGCACCGCGAGGTCGCCGGTGCGGCACCAGTCGCCGGTGAACTTGGCGTCTGTGGCTTTTGGGTTCTTCCAGTAGCCCAAAAAGAAAATCGGGTCGGGCTGGCCGTGCACATCTAAGCGGTTCAGCGCTACATCGCCGGGCACGCCCACCGGACATTCGTTGCCAGCCTCGTCAATCACCGCCACCCGGTGGCCGGGGTAGCCCATGCCCATGCTGCCGGGCTTGGACGGGTAGCGCAAATTGCAGTTACCCACGATGTAGTTCATCTCGGTCTGGCCGAACATTTCGTTAGGCTTAACGCCCAGCTGCTTTTCGCAGTACCCGAAGACGGCGTCGCCCACGGCCTCGCCCGCACTCATGATGGCGTCCAGCTTGAGCTTGAACTGCTGGCGCACGGTCTTGCCCTTTGCACCGCCCGCGCCGGGATAGGCCTTCATCATCGCCTTCAGCGCCGTGGGGAACAAAAACGTGTGGGTTACCCCGCAGTCGCGCATCAGCTCCAGCGCGGTTTGCGGGCTGAAGCGGCCGTGGTAGGCCACGATGGGGCGGCCGAAATACAGCGTGGGCAGCAGTGCGTCCATGAGCCCGCCGGTCCAAGCCCAGTCTGCGGGAGACCAAAACACCGCGTTAGAGCGTTGGTTGGTTTTGCCGTCAAACCCGAACCAGTTCTGGCTGGCCACAAAGCCGCTCAGGTTGCCAATCAGCGCCCGGTGCGGGATCAGCGCGCCTTTGGGGTTGCCGGTGGTGCCACTGGTGTAAATCAGCACGGCGGGCTCTTCGGCCAGGGTGTTCACGGGCTCAAAAGTGTCAGGGCTCGCGCGCAAGGCGGCCTCCCAGGCGGCGTCCAGCGGGCCGCTCAGCAAGGCTGCGTCCGCCCCCGCCAGGCCGACACCCACCACCGCCCGCAGCTGCGGGCAGGTGTGGCGCACGCCGGCCAGCGCAGGCAGCGAGCCGGCATCGCAAATGGCGACCACCGCTTCACTGTCTTGCAGCCGGAACTCCAGCGCCTCGGGGCCGAACAACATCGACAGGGGCATGGCCACCGCCCCCATTTGCATCACAGCCATGTAGGCCACAGCGGTCTCAAAGCGCTGGGGCAGCACAATGCCGACGCGGTCGCCCCGCTGCACGCCCCGCGCGGCCAACACATGGGAGAGGCGGTTGGCCTGCTCCTGCAGCTGCGAGTAGGAGTAAAAAATGCTCTCAGCGCTGGTGGAATATGCGCATATAACTATTCTTTTAGTAGCACCCGGCGCCTCTGCCCAGCGGCGGCTACACGCCTGGGCCATGTTGAAATGCTGGGGCACCTGCCAGCGGAAGCTGCTGTGCAGGGCTGCATAGCCCGGGGGAAGTGTGCTCGTGCCAGATGTGTCTCTGCCTTGACTGGTGGCCATGCCTTGTCTCCTGATCTGTCCTTATGATTTGCACAATGTACCAAGTCAGACGCCCCCACCAAAGCCAATTCGTTTCTATCCGCAACCTCGATTACCACGTGCAAGTCTGGGGCGAGCCCGGCCCGGGCAAGGTGCCCCTGGTCATGGTGCACGGCTGGATGGATGTGGCTGCGAGCTACCAGTTTGTGGTGGATGCGTTCAGCGAAGACCACTACATCATTGCCCCCGACTGGCGCGGTTACGGCCGGACCCGGGCCCCGCTGGCCGACAACTACTGGTTCCCGGACTACCTGGCAGACCTCGACTTTCTGCTGGACCACTATGCCCCCGGACAGCAGGTCAACCTGGTGGGCCACAGCATGGGTGGCAATGTGGTCATGCTGTATGGCGGAGTGCGGCCCGAGCGCATCCGCCGGCTGGTGAATCTGGAAGGGTTCGGTATGCCCGCCACGATTCCGGCCCAGGCGCCCGGCCGCTTTGCCACCTGGATGGACGAACTCAAAAAACTCCACGCCGGTGAGATGGACCTCAAGGCCTATGACAGCGCCGACGGCGTAGCCCGCCGCCTCATGAAAACCAACCCGCGCCTGAGCCAGGAAAAAGCCGATTGGCTGGCCCGCCATTGGGCCGCTGAAAACGCCGATGGCAGCTGGTCTATCCTGGGCGAGCCCGCCCACAAGGTGACCAACGCCCAGCTCTACCGGGTCGAAGAAGTCATGGCCATTTACCAGCGGCTGACCATGCCGGTGCTGGCCGTGGAGGCCTCAGACAACAGCCTCGATATGTGGTGGAAAGGCCAGTACACCCTGGCCGAGTACCACGAGCGCCTGAAAGTGGTCCCGCAAGTGGAAGTTGCCCGCATTGAAGATGCCGGCCACATGATGCACCACGACCAGCCCGGCGTGCTGGCGGAGCGGATTGAGCGCTTTATCCGTTGACTTTACAGGGCCGGAATACGGCATATAGAATGAGAACGTATCTCATTTTGATTTGCAACCATCCTCGCCCTCTATGAAGAATCTGACTCCCCGCCATGTTGCCCTGACCGTCGCCCTGATGGGTGCCTGCCTGCCTGCTGTTCAGGCGCAGGACAAGGTGCTGAATGTGTACTCTGCCCGCCATTACCCCGGTGATGCGCAGCTGTACTCTGCCTTCACCCAGGCCACCGGCATCCAGATCAAGCGGGTAGATGCGGACGATGCCGGCATCCTGCAGCGCCTCAAGGCGGAGGGCACAGCCTCCCCTGCCGATGTGATTTTGTTGGTGGACGCCTCACGCCTCTGGCGTGCCGAGGTGGATGGCTTGTTCGCGCCGGTCAAATCCAAAGTGCTGGACGATGCAATCCCCGCCCAGTTGCGCGGCAAGACCAGCGCCGAAGGCACTTCGTGGTTTGGCTTCAGCACCCGCGCACGGGTGGTGGTCTACAACAAGGCCCGCGTGTCCAAAGACAACGTGGACACTTACGAAGAGTTGGCCGACCCGAAAAACAAAGGTCTGCTGTGCACCCGCAGTGGCTCACACCCTTACAACCTGAGCCTGTTCGGCGCGATGAACGAGCACTTGGGCAGCGCCAACACGGAAGTCTGGCTCAAGGGCCTGGTGAGCAACATGGCCCGCAACCCCGTGGGTGGCGATACCGACCAGATCAAGGCGACCGCCTCCGGCGAATGCGGCGTGGCGCTCACCAACACCTATTACCTGGCCCGCCTGATGCGCAGCGACAAGCCTGAAGACCGCGCGGTCATGGAGAAGGTTGGCGTAGTGTTCCCCAACCAAAGCAGCTGGGGCACGCACGTCAACATTGCCGGCGGCGCGGTTGCGAAAAACTCCAAGAACATGGCGTTTGCCCAGCAGTTCCTCGAGTTTCTGGCCAGCGCACAGGCGCAGGACTACTTTGCCAATGGCAACAACGAGTGGCCAGTGGCCAAAGGCATCAAAATCAGCAACCCTGCCTTGGAGAGCATGAGCGGCGGCAGCTTCAAGGCTGAGACGATTCCTGTCAGCGTTGTGGGCATGAACCAAGTGAAGGTGCAGCAGATGCTGGACCGCGTCGGCTACAAATAAGCGCTCAGCGCCACCAACCAACGGCTTGGCTGCGTAATGCAGTCAGGCCGTTTTTTTATTCAGGGTGCGGCTCAAAAGAATCACAGGAACCAAGCCCACCAGCACCAAGACCAGGGCCGGCAAGGCCGCCTCGCCCAAGCGCTCGTCTTTGGCGAGCTGGAAGGCCACCACCGCCAAAGTATCGTGGTCGAAAGGGCGTAAAACGAGGGTGGCGGGCAGCTCTTTCATCACATCCACGAACACCAGCAAGCCAGCAACCAGACTGCTGCGCACCAGCAGTGGCCGGTGCACCCGCCACCACAGGCCCCAGCCGCTTACACCCAGCATGCGGGCGGTTTCGTCCAACGACGCTGGCACTTGGTTGTAGCCGCTTTGCACGGTGTGCAGGGCCACCGCGGTAAAGCGCACAAGATAGGCCCACACAACGCCCAACACGGTGGTGCTGATCCAGAAGCCCACCTGCCAATCCGGGCGCGCTGCTTGGAGCCAGCCCACCGGAATCAGCAAGCCCACCACAATTACCGCGCCGGGCACTGCGTAGCCCATGCCAGCCAGACTGACCACAGTGCGGGTGAGTCGCGTGGGTGTGCGGCGTGCAGCAAATGCCAGCGCCAGGGCAATCGCGGCGGCCAGCACCGCAGTGCACGCCGCCAGCTTGAAACTGTTCAGGCTCCAGCCTATGAAGCTACCCCACGGCAGCGGGGTATCTTCGGCGCCCCAAGCCTGCCAGAGCGGTCGCAACATGAACAGCACTGGCAGCACAAAGCCCAGCAATACCGGCAGCGCACATACCCCCGTGGCCAACAACGCGCGCACACCGGTCAGCGCCACCGGCTGGGCCGCAGCGCGCCGGCCTTTGACACTCGCGTAGCGCATGCGTTGCCGGGCGTGGAGCTCCAGGCGCAACAGCAGCGCCATCAATACCAGCAACGCAGTCGCCAGCTGGGCAGCGGCAATCCGGCTGTCCAGCACCAACCATGCCTTGTAAATACCAGCCGTGAAGGTTTGGATGCCAAAGTAGCTCGACACCCCGTAGTCCGCCAGCGTCTCCATCAGCGCCAGCGCCACACCGGCCATGATGGAGGGCCGCGCCAACGGCACCGCAATCGTAGCCACCCGACGCCCCAGCGAGGCGCCCATCAACCGGGCTGCATCCATCAAATGCGCGGCACGCTCCAGCAAAGCCACCCGCACCAGCAAATACACATAGGGGTAGAGGGTGCACACAAACACCAGCGCGGCCCCACCGAGGCTGCGCACCTCTGGCAACACCCGCCCCTCCAGCCCGAACGCAGAGCGCAGCCAGGTTTGCGCAGGCCCGCTGAACTGTAGATAGTCGGTATAGGCATAGGCAACCACATAGGCGGGCATTGCCAGGGGCAGGAGCAAGGCCCACTCCCACTGCTTGCGCCCCCGGAAGTCAAACAGGGTCACGGCGCAGGCGCAGGCGGTGCCCACCACGGCCACCCCCAGCGACACCACCACGCTCAGCACTACCGTGGTGAACGCATATCCGCCAAGCACCGAGCCCGCCATTTCGCGCAGCAGCGCCGCGCTCTGGGCATCCCACTGCAGCACGGCGACCACCAAAGCCAGTATCGGCAAGGACACCAGCCCCCCGATCAACCACAGCGCCAGATGGGCAGGCAATGCACGGATACCGGACGCGAAAGAGGGCAAAAAGCGGGGAGGCACAGGCAATTGGGTCGGGTTAAGGCGCTCCGGGGGACCCCGTAGCGCGAAATGAGAATTGTAAGTATCTACAATTTTGCGTATGTACCTTGAACTCCAAGACCTCAGCGTCCGCTATCTAGCCTCCCGCCCCCTGGCGGTGGACAGTGTGAGCTTCGGCTTGCGCGCCGGTGAAATCGGCGTGTTGATCGGCCCTTCGGGCTGCGGCAAGACCACCCTGCTGCGGGCGATTGCGGGACTGGAGGCTACCCATGCGGGCAAGATTTCGCTCGGGGGCGTGACCGTGAGCGGCGAGGGCAATGCTCTCCCCCCTGAACACCGGCAAATGGGCATGGTGTTTCAAGACTACGCGCTCTTTCCCCACATGGATGTGAGCAAAAACATCGCTTTTGGCATCCACAGCCTGCCTGCAGGCGAACGCCAAGCGCGGGTGCAAGACGTGTTACGCCTGGTCGGGCTGGCCGAGCACGCCCACCGCTACCCGCATGAGCTCTCCGGCGGGCAGCAACAGCGAGTGGCGCTGGCACGCGCACTGGCACCGCAACCCAAGTTGCTGCTGCTGGATGAGCCGTTTTCCAACCTGGACGTCGATTTGCGCGAGCGCCTGGCCCAGGAACTCCGCACGATCTTGAAAGCCGCCGGCGCCACCGCCCTGTTTGTGACCCATGACCAGCTCGAGGCCTTTGCCATCGGCGACCTGATCGGGGTGATGCACCAAGGTCAACTCCACCAATGGGCCGACGCCTACACCCTCTACCACCGGCCCGCCACGCGCTTTGTGGCCGACTTCATTGGGCACGGAGTGTTTACGGCGGCCCGCGTGGAGCTGCACGACGAAAACGGTGTAACGCACAAACATGTGGTGACCCCGTTGGGTGAACTGCACGGTATCCATCAGCACGAACAGGACCGCTTGAGCTTGGGCCCTTGCGACATCCTGCTGCGGGCGGACGACATCGTGCACGACGATGCCTCCGAGGTGCAGGCCCGGATTGTGAACAAGGCGTTCCGGGGCAACGAGTTCCTCTACACCCTCGAATTGCGCACTGGCGAGACGGTCATGGCCCATGTGCCCAGCCACCATGATCACCGGATCGGCGAGTGGATCGGCATCCGCCCGGAGGTCGACCACGTGGTCACCTTCGCCAGCGAAACTCCTAAGGGGTGATGGCAACTAAAATAGCGGGTTAACCATATACACAGCAAGCAGGACCCGCATCATGGAAGCAGAACGCATCAACCTCATCGGCACCACACTGGCAGACCTGACAAGCAGGACCCAGGAACTCAGGGGGTATCTTTGACTACGATGCCAAAGCCGAGCGCCTGCGCACTGTCAATGCCTCGCTAGAGGACCCAGCGGTCTGGAATGACCCCAAAAAAGCCCAAGAATTGGGCAAAGAGAAGAAGCTGCTCGACGGCGTAGTTGTTACGCTGGATGATTTGAGTGGCAACCTCTCCGACAACACCGAATTGTTCGAGATGAGCAAAGAGGACGGTGATGAGGCCGGCCTACTCACGATCGAGGCCGAAACCACCAAGTTGGCAGAAACCATCGAAGGCTTGGAATTCCGCCGTATGTTTAACAACCCGGCCGATCCCCTGCCCTGCTTCCTGGACATCCAGGCCGGTGCCGGTGGTACTGAGGCCTGCGACTGGGCCAGCATGTTGCTGCGCCAGTACCTGAAATACGCGGAACGCAAAGGCTTCACCGCCACGGTGGAAGACATCACCGACGGCGATACCGCCGGTATCAAGGGCGCCACCATCAAGATCGAAGGTGAATACGCTTTTGGCCACCTGCGCACCGAAACTGGTGTGCACCGGTTGGTACGCAAATCGCCGTTCGACAGTTCGGGCGGCCGCCACACATCCTTCGCATCGGTGTTTGTGTACCCTGAGATTGATGACTCGATCGAGATCGAAATCAACCCGAGCGATGTGCGCACCGACACCTTCCGTGCCTCCGGCGCCGGTGGTCAGCACATCAACAAGACCGACTCTGCGGTGCGTTTGACCCACATCCCCACCGGGATCGTGGTGCAGTGCCAGGACGGTCGCAGCCAGCACAGCAACCGTGACGTGGCCTGGAAGCGCCTGCGCAGCCGTTTGTATGACTTTGAGTTGCGCAAGCAACAAGAAGCCCAGCAAAAGCTGGAAGACACCAAGACCGACGTGGGCTGGGGCCACCAGATCCGCTCTTACGTGCTGGACAACAGCCGCATCAAGGACTTGCGCACCAACGTCGAAGTGTCTGCCACCCAAAAGGTGCTGGATGGTGACTTGGATGTGTTCATCCAGGCTTCGTTGAAACAAGGGATCTGATCCATGGTGCACGCGCTCATCTTTGACATGGACGGCACCATGATCGACTCCATGCCCTCGCACAAACGCAGCTGGGCGGAGTTCGCTCAGCGCCAGGGCCTGGAGGTCGACATCAGCGACGTCATGCGCCGCACTACCGGACGCACCGGCATCGAATGCATGCGCATTCTGTTTGGCCTGCCCGAGATGGGCGAAGACGAAGCCATGGCCCATGTGCATGTCAAAGAAGCGGTGTACCGTGAATTGTTCTCGCCGATATTTGCCGAGGTCGCAGGCTTCAAGGCCTTTTTTGACCACGCCCATGCCTGCGGCCTTAAGCTGGGTGTCGGCACGGCGGGCGACCGCCAGAACCAGGCCTTTGCCTACCAGCACCTGCAAATGAAAGTAGCACCGCTCACCACCGTGGGCGGCGACGAGGGTTTGCCGGGCAAGCCCGAACCCGCCATCTTTCTGGAGGCTGCGCGCCGCATGGGTGTGGAGCCCGAGCGCTGTATCGTGTTTGAAGATGCCCCCCTCGGCATCGAAGCCGCCCGCCGCGCTGGCATGCGCGCCGTGGGCATTGCCAGCAGCCACCATCCTGATGAACTGACGGGCCCGCACGTGCTGGCCGTCGTTCCCGATTACCACGCTTTGATCGCATCCCGTTTTTTGGAGACACACCATGTCGTATCTTCGTGAGGCCTCGGGCCCTGCCGCCGTGATTCACCGCGGCGACTACACCGCCCCTGCATTTTGGATCGATACCGTCGACCTCAGCTTTGACCTGGACCCTTCCAAAACGCGGGTGCTCAACAAGATGACCCTGCGCCGCAACCCCGACGTGCAGGCCCAGCCGCTGCGTCTGGACGGCGAGGAGCTGAACCTGGCGCGGGTGCTGGTCAACGGCCAAGGCACCAGCTTCAAGATGGACGGTAACCAGCTGGTGCTGGAAAACCTGCCCGAAGGCACTGAGCCTTTCGCGCTGGAGATTTTCACCACCTGCGTGCCGGTAAAAAACACCAAGCTCATGGGCTTGTATGTGAGCAACGACTCCTTCTTCACCCAGTGTGAAGCGGAGGGTTTCCGCCGCATCACCTATTTCCTCGACCGCCCCGATGTGATGGCCATGTACACCGTGACATTGCGTGCCGACAAGGCCAAGTTCCCGGTGCTGCTCTCCAACGGCAACTTGGTGGACAGTGGCGACCTGGAGGACGGCCGCCATTTCGCCAAGTGGGTCGACCCGCACAAAAAGCCTTCATATTTGTTTGCGCTGGTGGCCGGCCAGCTGGTGGCGCGCGAGCAGCGCATCACCAGCCGCGCAGGCAAAGACCACTTGCTGCAAGTGTTTGTGCGCCCTGGCGACCTCGACAAGACCGAACACGCCATGAACAGCCTGATGGCATCCGTGGCTTGGGACGAAGCACGCTTCGGCCTGCCGCTGGACCTGGAGCGCTTCATGATTGTGGCGACCTCCGACTTCAACATGGGCGCCATGGAGAACAAGGGCCTGAACATCTTCAACACCAAATACGTGTTGGCGAACCAGGCCACTGCCACCGATGTGGACTACGCCAATATCGAGAGCGTGGTCGGGCATGAGTACTTCCACAACTGGACCGGTAACCGCATCACCTGCCGCGACTGGTTCCAGCTGAGCCTGAAGGAAGGCCTGACCGTTTTCCGCGACCAGGAATTCAGCCAAGACTTGTGCGCCGAGCCCAGCGCCCGTGCGGTCAAGCGCATTGAAGACGTGCGCGTGCTGCGCACCGCCCAGTTCCCCGAGGATGCGGGCCCCATGGCCCACCCGGTGCGGCCTGACAGCTACCTGGAAATCAACAACTTCTACACCGTCACCATTTACGAAAAAGGTGCCGAGCTGGTGCGCATGATGCAAACGCTCACCAGCCGGGCCGGTTTCGCCAAGGGCATGACGCTGTACTTCGAGCGCTTTGACGGCCAGGCGGTCACCTGTGACGACTTCGCCCAAGCGATTGCCGACGCCAACCCCGGCTCTGCACTGGCGGCCCTGCTGCCCCAGTTCAAGCGCTGGTACAGCCAGGCAGGCACCCCACGCGTGGCGGCCCGCGGCGAGTACGACGCTGCGGCCCAGACCTACACCCTGCATTTCAGCCAGAGCTGCGCGGCGACGCCGGGCCAGCCGGTGAAAGAGCCGTTTGTGATTCCGGTGAGCCTGGGCCTGATCGGCGCCGCCAGCGGAGCCGCCTTGCCGCTCTCCGTGGACGGCCAAGCCGTGGGTGGCAGCCACTTGCTGGTGCTTACCGACGCCCAGCAGAGCATCACCTTCCAGAACGTGGCAGAAGCGCCTGTGCCCTCGATCCTGCGCGGCTTCTCCGCACCGGTGGTGCTGGACTTTGACTACAGCGATGCGCAGCTGCTCGCCCTGCTGGCGAACGACACCGACGCCTTCAACCGCTGGGAAGCCGGTCAACGCCTGGCCCTGCGAAGCGCTATCAATTCCATAGCTTCTTCCGCAAATTCCACCAGCGCTACCCCGCTAAATGATGCCTATATTGCCGCCATGCGCGCGGTGCTGCGTCACCCCACGCTGGATGCTGCATTCAAAGAGCTGGTGCTGACACTGCCGTCCGAGACCTACATCGCCGAGCAGCTGGATGTGGTGGATCCGCAGCGCATCCATGCGGTGCGCGAAGCCATGCGCCTGCAACTGGCCACCGCCCTGCACGCCGACTGGGAATGGGCCTTTGCGGTGCACGAAAACAACGGCGGCTACCGCCCCGACCCCGTCTCCAGCGGCCGCCGGGCTCTGGCCGGCATGGCGCTCAATTTCTTGTGCCTCGCGGCGACCCAGAACGGCGACAGTGTCTGGCCCGGCAAGACGCTGCAGCGTTTCAAAGACGCCGGCAATATGACCGACCGCTTCAACGCCCTGCAAGCCCTGGTCAACAGCGGTCACGCCCTGGCGGGCCAAGCCCTGGCCCGCTTCCACGCCCTGTTCAAGGACGAAGCACTGGTGCTGGACAAATGGTTTGCCCTGCAGGCCGGCACGAGCGACCGTGGCGGCCAGGTGCTGCCGGCTGTGCGCCAGCTGATGGCCCACCCCGACTTCAACCTCAAAAACCCCAACCGCGCCCGCAGCGTGATTTTCAGCTTCTGCAGTGCCAACCCCGGTGGCTTCCACCGTGCGGATGCGGCCGGCTACGTGTTCTGGGCCGACCGTGTGATCGAGCTGGACGCCATCAACCCGCAGGTCGCTGCCCGCCTGGCGCGCGCGCTGGACCGCTGGAAGAAGCTGGCCGAGCCCTACCGCTCTGCAGCCCGCGAGGCACTGGCCCGCGTCGCTGCCAAGACCGACTTGAGCAACGATGTGCGCGAAGTCGTGGACCGCGCGCTGGCTGATTGATTTTTTAAACTTAGGGACTTCACATGACACAACGCATTTCGCTCACGCGCTACCTCATCGAGAAACAGCGCGGCAGCCAAGACGCCGGCGGCCAGGGCACGATTCCGCCCCAGCTGCGCTTGCTGCTGGAGGTGGTGGCACGGGCTTGCAAGAGCATCAGCCTGGCGGTGACCAAGGGTGCCTTGGGTGGTGTGCTGGGCGCTGCCGAGAGCGAAAACGTGCAAGGCGAAATCCAGAAGAAGCTCGACATCATCGCCAACGAAGTGCTGATCGAAGCCAACGAATGGGGCGGCCATTTGGCGGCCATGGCCAGCGAGGAAATGGAAGGCATCTACGTGGTGCCCAACCGCTACCCGCAGGGCGAATACCTGTTGATGTTCGACCCTCTGGATGGCTCGAGCAACATCGATGTGAACGTGAGCATCGGCACCATTTTCAGCGTGCTGGTCAAACAGCCCGAAGGCCCTGGCGTGAGCGAGCAAGACTTTTTGCAAGCCGGCCACCAGCAAGTCGCTGCCGGCTGATTGCATTTACGGCCCGCAGACCACACTGGTACTGACCGTGGGCGAAGGCGTCGCCATGTTCACCCTGGACCGCGAGCAAGGCTCGTTTGTGCTGACCCAGGAAAACGTGCGCGTGCCGGAAGACACCCAGGAATTCGCCGTCAACATGAGCAACATGCGCCACTGGGCGGCGCCGGTCAAGCGCTACATCGCCGAGTGCCTGGAGGGCAAAGACGGCCCGCGCGGCAAAGACTTCAACATGCGCTGGATTGCCAGCATGGTGGCCGATGTGCACCGCATCCTGACCCGCGGCGGCATCTTCATGTACCCGTGGGACAAGCGTGAACCCGGCAAGCCGGGCAAGCTGCGCCTGATGTACGAAGCCAACCCCATGGGCTGGTTGATCGAACAGGCTGGCGGCGCTGCATCCACCGGCACCGAGCGCATTCTGGACATCCAGCCCACCCAGTTGCACCAGCGCGTGAGCGTGGTGCTGGGCTCGAAGAACGAAGTGGAACGCGTAATGCGATACCACGCAGAGCACCAGGGCTGAACTCCCGGGCTAGCAGCCCTGCTAAAGCAGGGCGCTTTGCTCGGGCTCGGCGCTGTGCTGCAGGAATGTCAGGCGCACCACCGTGGGCAAGCCGTCAAAGCGGGTGACATGCAGCGTCGCGCCATTGCGCCGCGCTGCGAGTTGGCCGATAGCCAAGCCCAACCCCATGCCTTGCTGCTCATGTACCTCGCGGTCCGCCTGGGACAGGGCACCGATTTGAGAAATGAACTTTTCCGGCATGGCCACGCCAAGATTGGCGATTTCGAGCTGGTACCTGCCATGCAACAAGGCCTTGCCGGTCACGCCCACCGGCCGGCCCGGCTTGGAGAAGCGCAGGGCATTGACCAGCAACTCGGTCATGATTTTGTGGAAATCCGGGCTCCAGCACTGCAAGTGACACGGCTCCACACGGACCTGCACCGGATGGCCGGCAAACACGCCTGACACCGTCTCCGGCGGTACCTTCAGGACCGCCTGCACTTCTTTCGCAAAAGCGGTGCTGCCTAACACCTCAACCATGGCCTGGGCCACATCCAGCCGGTAGGCCATGGAGCGGGTTTCGCGGTGGACCTGCGCGGCACTGAGCTCCGCCCAGTCCATCATCCGGCTGATGGTTCGCCCCAGTGCCAAGGCACTGCGGTGCACATCCTCCAGCATGCCCTGCACCCGCTCTGGCGTATAGCGCTCACGCCGTGTGAGTAACAGCTCCGTCGACCCGAGGATGCTGACCATGGGAGTGCGCAGCTCGTGAGGAATAGTGGCCAATACCGCAGAGCGCAGCTGCTCTTGCGCCCGCTCTGCATCGGCTCTGTGGCGACTGGCTTTTTCGAGCAGCGAGACGACAGCAGAAATCAGTTCGTGTTGCGTCCACGGCTTGGTGAGATAGTCATCGGCACCGGCGGCCATGGCTCGGCGCACGCTGACGCGGTCGTTGTCCGAAGTGAGCATCAAAATCGGGGTGGTACCCAGCGACTCACTCGAGCGTGCCTCGCGCACCACGTCCCATCCATCCAGGATCGGCATATGGATATCGCACAAGATCACATCAGGTTGCTCGCGCAAGGCGGTATCCAGCCCTTCGCGGCCGTCTCCAGCCTCCAGCACGTCATAGCCTTGGCGACGCAGCACACTGACAGTGAGCTGGCGCACGGCCAGGCTGTCATCCACTACCAGAATCGTCGGGGCGCGCGCGCCTGAAAGAACTGTACTCACCGGGACCGCACTTTCAGGACGAAACAATCAGCCCCATGCGGGCACAAATCGCATAGGTGGTGTTCCAGCATTCACGCAGGCTCTCGGCCTGCCGATGGCATTCATCGGCGGAAAAACTGTGGCCTTGTTTTTCAATCGTCAGCGCCATGCGCGACAAGGCGGCCAAACCCAAGCTCGCCGCCACCCCTTTGAATGAGTGGCCCAGCTCCAAAAGCTTGTCGGTCTCCCCGGCCTCCAGGGCGGCCAAGACCTCAGCGTAGCAGTGCGCGTCTGTGCGCATCGCGCCATCCAGCAAAGACTGGTAGCCCTGCAGCGTCACGCCGACACACAAGTCCCCGATCATGGCCATGTTCAAGTGCTCGGCGACATCGCCGGGGCGGAAGCGGCGCCGCGGTTGCCGGGCCGGGGGTGCTTCTGGCGTCGGGGCAGCCACCTTGGCAGGCGCTGGCGCAACGGGTGCCGCTTGTGAGGCACCACGCAAACCAAACTTGCGCACCAGCATCTTTTCCAGCTCATGCACATTGACGGGTTTGGACAAAAAGCCATCCATACCGGCAGCGTGTACCCGGTCTTTGGACTCTTCAAACACATCTGCGGTGAGCGCAATGATGGGCAGACTGCCATACGGTGCCGGCAAGCGGCGGATCGCCTCGGTGGCCTGCAAGCCATCGACCTCGGGCATGTGGAGATCCATCAACACCAAGTCCGGCAACTCTTTTTGCACCTCTTGAATCGCCAGGCCGCCATGCTCTGCGAACCGGACGGTGTGGCCCATATTGCGCAGCAAGGCCTCCATGTATTTGCGGTTAATGGCGTTGTCTTCGG
The DNA here is from genome assembly GCF_032193805.1 of Rhodoferax potami. Classification (NCBI taxonomy): domain Bacteria; kingdom Pseudomonadati; phylum Pseudomonadota; class Betaproteobacteria; order Burkholderiales; family Comamonadaceae; genus Rhodoferax; species Rhodoferax potami. The sequence continues at coordinate 975,476 of NZ_JAVBIK010000001.1, forward strand.
CGACCACCAGATTTAGGCCGGGGCTGCCCGCTTCGCGTCGTGCGACCATGGCATCCGAAGTTTGCTCAGTGGGCGGAGTGCTCAGGGGCAGGCACAGGGTTGCAGTGAAAACACTGCCTTTGCCTTCGACGCTGCTGGCCTCAATGTCGCCGTCCATGCGACGCGCAAGATTGCGCGAAATCTCGAGCCCCAGTCCGCTCCCGCCATGCCGACGCACACTGCTGGCGTCGCCTTGCTCAAAGCGCTGAAACAACTTCGCCAGGACGGCTGCCGACATGCCCATGCCCTCGTCCGTCACCCGGATTCCAATCCGTGCCGCGGTATCCGGCGCACCCGGCTCTAGCTCCATGGGCCACACCTCGAGCAGCACCGTGCCTTGCTCACTGAACTTGAGCGCGTTCGACACCAGGTTGAGCATGATTTGCTTGACCCGAGTACCGTCAGCCATCACCCAGCGGGGCAACGCCGGGTCTTGGCGGACATTGAGCACCAATCGCTTCTCGAGCGCGACCGGGCGCATGAGTGCGTGGACATCCGTCACCAGGGCTGGAAGAAAGGTGCTCTCGGGTTTGAGCGTCATCTTGCCGGCCTCTAAGGCCGAGGCATCCAGAATGTCGTTGAGCAAGCTCAGCAAATGCTTGGCAGAGCGATTCGCAGTTTGAATGTAGTCGTCCTGCTGAGCGTTCACCGGTGTGGCTTCGAGCAAACTCAACATTCCCAGCATGCCGTTTAAAGGCGTGCGCAATTCGTGGCTCATATTGGCCAAGAACTGCGTTTTACCCGCGTTGGCCGCATCGGCCTTGGCGTGGGCCTCCAGCATGCGATCGTGCTCAAGCTCTTGCCGCATGCGCTCCCGCTCCACTTGCGTTTGGCGTGCACCGATCGCGAAGGATGAAGCCAAGAGCAAAACCATCAAAGCGCCCATCCAGCCCAGTTTGGCCAACGCATCCTCAACCTGGTGATTCAGCAAGCCCTGCTGCTCTTCGGTTATGAGAGTCGATGCCCGCATGGTCATGGCACTCATCGCCGGGGCCATGTTTTGCAACTCCCGCCACAAGGCCACTTGATCGACAGGGGACGCGGCCGCTTGCGCCAATGTGGCCTCCAGTCGCGGGAGCAGCAGCACCAACAAGGTATCCACGCGCTTGAACTCGTCGGTTTGACGCAGGTTCGCAGCCACTGCAGCGGTACTCACACCTTGGTGCTGAGCGCGCAAACTGTTCAACGCGCGTTTCGACTGCGCGGGATCCAAGGCCTTGCCGCTGTGAATGCTGGCGTCGAGTTGTTGCGAGAGCTGGAGGTATTCCCGCTCCAGCTGATAGGCGGAATAGGAGGAGGACTGGCTGAATGCGACCTGCCTGCGCTGCGCCTCACGCAACTCGGCATAGGCCTGCTGCATGAGCACCCCCACGATCGACACGCACACCACGGTCGCCAGCCAGAGCAGCAATCGTCGTAACAGTGTGGGGGTCAGGTGGAACATACGGTTTCTCTAGAAGAGCTCGCGATCCTGCAAGGCGCCGGGCGACGCAGTGCCCCTTGCTGCGAGCTTGCGCGTTTGCGCAGCACCAACCATGATGGAGGAAATGATTTGACCTGCAGCTGACTCCGCTGAAAACTCCACATCACAGGGCATCGCACAACGCATGAGATCACTCCTTGAAATCACATCACCCCAATAATACGCCAAATATCTTTTATTTGTTGTAAATATTCAATTCAGTCAAAATCAACACCAAAGACTCGTCGCACCAAATCGTCAGAAAAGTAATAACGAATGCTTTTCTTGCTTTTTTTGATAAATTTGATACATTGACAAAAAACAAGACGCTTTTTCGGAAACCACACCATGGCAACCAACTTCCATCAACCTTCGGTTCATGCGCTCTTCGACGCAATGCCCACTGCGTTGATCACTTTCGGTGTCAACGGAGTTGCAACCTACGCCAACCGCGCTGCGCGCCTCCACCCGGACAAACCGGTTGAAGCCATGAGTGGCCGGATCGTGATCAAGAACCTCGCGCAAGCCATCGCCTTGGGTAAGGTCAAACTGCCCTACCCTGCCGAGGTCGGGGTCGCAGACGGTAAGAAGCTCAAAGGCATGTTCATGGCCGGCCCTTCTGGCTTAGACATTGCGTTTGTCGCCTTGCCTGAAGAAAAAGAGTCAACTACGGCCGGCCCCGGCATCCAGAGCCGCATGGGCCTCGACCAGATCATTGAACTACTGCAAGACGAAGTCGGCCCCCCCATGCGCAAGCTAACCAGCATGCTGGGCTCCCTGCCTGAGAGCGAAGCCGGCAACCGCATCGAAATGGCGGCAGACGAGCTTAAAGAGCGGCTGCGCCGGCTGGCAGACTTGCTCGCAGTCTTTGGCGAAGAGGCGATGCAAATGGACGATCGCATGGACCTAGGGGCCCTGGTCACCCAAACCCTGGAAGACCTCCGCCCGAAAGCCGTGCAATCCAAAGTCCGGTTCGAAGTCCGCCCGCCCAACAACACGCTTCCCCCCATTTATGGCAATGCCCGTTTGATCAAGCGCGCTTTGATGGAGTGTTTTGACAATGCACTCACGCATTCGCGCCGGGAGGTCAAAGGCGGCGTGGACTGTGCGGTGCAAATCAGTTACACGCTGACTGGCGAACATATCTTGGTGAGTGTGCGGAACCAAGGGGCCGTGGCCCCGGAAGACAAAGGCATTGAAACGCGCGATTTGTTCGCTGCGCGCAGCCCCAACCAGGCGAACGGTCGCCTTGGTTTGCCCTTGGTAAACCGCATCATCGGTTTGCATGGCGGCAACATGCGGATGTCTATCGTGGACGGTGAAGACACCCGCGTGATGATTGAATTTCCCACCGGCGCGCCACAGCGCGGCCAAGCCAATTTGGATATGGAACAGGCCCAGCGCTATGCCGCGGATCTGGCCCAGTTAATGCAACGTCGCAAGAAGGAAGACGCATCATGAAACGCAAAGCACTCATCGTCGACGACCAGCCGGACATCCGCAAGCTGATCATGATGACCATGGAATGTGAAGACTTTGACCTCCACGAGGCCGACAACGGGGAAGACGCCTGGCTCGTTGCCCAAAAGTTGCGTCCCCAACTCATCTTGCTCGACGTGATGATGCCGGGCTCGCTGGACGGCTACCAGGTCTGCGAGAAGGTCAAGGCAGACCCGATGCTCGGCTCCATGACCAAGGTGATCTTGCTGACCGCCAGAGGCCAAAAAGCCGATGTGGAGCGCGGCCATGAAGCCGGTTGCGATGCCTATCTGGTCAAGCCCTTCAGCCCGATCGAGCTACTGGATACCGTCGACCGCTTGGTCCCCTGAACCACACCCGCTGCTGCTATGCAATCCCTGCAAGGCCTCACGTTCGTCAGCCGCCGGTGGGCTCCGCCCTACCGGATCGGCAGCCTGATCATGGGTGGAACACTCGCCGTCATGCTGATCCTGTCAGCACTGTATGGCGTGTATGCCTACCAACGCATCGGCGCTGAAACACTGCGACTTGCCCACACCCATGCCACATCAGTAGCCCGCATGGTGGCAAGCAGCAGCTCGGCAGCGCTGGTGACGGACCGGCAGCAAAATTTGCAAGCCAACGCCATTGATGCGATCAAGCTGCCCGGCATTGAGCGCATCAGCGTGTACCGCCCTGACGGCGTCAATCTGATGGAGGCCACGCGTTCGCCGGACGGCGTACATGTCAACACCGGCAAACCGTTAACCGGCTCGCAACTCACCCAAGTGCTGCCCGCGAGCGGCCCTGCAGGCGACTACTACACCGCCTGGCAGCAGGTCGACAAAGACAACACCTTCAACAATGTGTGGGTACGTGTGGACTACAGCTTGCACGAGCGCACCCAGGAACTGCAACGCCTGTGGCTGCAGTCAGTGTGGGTGGCCTTGGGCTTGATGGGTTTGGTGATGCTGTGCCTGCGGGTGATCATTGCCCGGGCACTGGCACCGGTGCGCGAGCTCACCGAATTTGCAGCCCAGATTCCGCTGCGCATGGGGGAAGAAATCGCACTCGAGCGCTCCAGCGTCGAGGTCAGCCAACTGCAATCCGCCATCAACCAGGCCAGCCGCGGTATGGCAGCGCAGGTCAACCGGGTGCAGGCGATTGTGAACACCGCGGCAGAGGCCATCATCGGGCTGGACGAATACGGAAGAGTCACCACCACCAACCCGGCAGCGACCAGTATTTTCGGCCGCTCGGAGGAAGAAATTCTGGGTAGCTCTATCGAGTGTTGTGTGCCCGGCCTCAATGCCGATGCGCTGCACGAAATGTTCGGCCAGGGCATGGAGCATGTGCTAAGCATCAGCCGCGTGACCCGCCATGACTTCATGGGTACCCGGGCGGACGGCACGCCCTTCCCGGTAGAAATTTGCTTGGGCGAAGTCAAAAACGACAAGACCCTGCGCTATGCCTGCATCGTGCGGGATCTGACCGACGAGCGCGCCGCGCAAGAGACCTCCGAGCTGTATGAACGCGCATTGGCCAGTAGCCACAACGCCGTCTTCATCACCAACGGCAAGATGGAGCACCAGCCGATTGTGTACATCAACAATGCGTTCCAGAAATTCGTGAACTTGCCACGCTGGGACATTCTGGGTGAGAGCCTCGCACTGCTGCGTGGCAAGAATGCCGACGATCCGGGCGTGCGGGAGCTCACCGAGGCGGTGCGCGAACACCGCAACGCGAATGTCACCATCCACCGCGAACTCGAAAACGGCGAGATCCAGATTGCTGAAGTATCCTTGTCGCCGGTGATGTCGGACAAAGGCACCTTGACGCACTTTGTCGGCATCGTGTCGGACATCACGGCGCGTGTGCGAGCCGAAGAAGCGATGGCCGAACGACGCGCCCAACTGGATGCGATCTTCAGCCTGAGCCCGGATGGTTTTGTGATGTTTGACGCGCAAGATCAGTTGGTGTTTGCCAACCCTGCGTTCGAGCGCATGACCGGCTTGGGCAAGCATGGCTCTGCACCAGTCAGCCTCTCGCAGTTCGAGCATCAGCTGCTGGCCTTGTGTGATGAAAACAAGCCATTGCCCGCCATGCGGGGCGACCAGCCCGATGCGTCGTGGGAAGAAAAACTCCAACTCGCACGCCCCCAGCGGCGCGTGGTGCAAGCCCGCTCCCGGCGCAACGAGGCCGGGCGCCGCGAAACGATTCTCTACTTCCGCGATGTCACCCATGAAGACGAGGTGGACCGCATGAAGAGCGAGTTCTTGACCGCTGCCGCGCACGAGTTGCGGACACCGATGGTCAGCATTTTTGGCTTTTCCGAGTTGCTGACCCGGCGCAAGTTCAACGAAGAGCGCCAGAACGACATGCTGCGCACCATCCACAAGCAATCGGGTCTGCTGGTAAAAATGCTCAACGAGCTGCTGGACCTGGCCCGGATCGAATCGCGCGGTGGCTTGGACATGCAAATCACGCCCCATCCCCTGGCCGATATGGTGCAAGGCTGCATTCAGGGGCTGATGCTCAAGGACACGGACCGACCTGTCCTGCTGGCGCCCCTGCCGGCGCTGCAAGTGTTGATGGACCCGGAAAAGATGCAGCAGGCCCTGACCAATCTGTTGGCCAACGCATTCAAATACTCACCACAAGGCGGCGACGTCACCCTCGACGTGCGCACCGAAGTGGCACAGGGTGTGGAGTACGCCGTCATCAACGTGCGGGACCAGGGCATCGGCATGAGCTCCGACCAGTTGGAGCGGGCTTTTGAGCGCTTCTACCGCGCTGATGCCTCGGGCAACATTCCGGGCACCGGGCTGGGACTCAGCTTGGTCAAAGAAATCGCCGAGCTGCACAAAGGCCGCGCCGTGTTGCAAAGCGCGTTGGGACACGGAACCACAGCGAGCCTTTGGATACCTTTGGCGGTGGATCTGTAAACACTGGGGTAAATTGCAGCACCTGCCTCGGCAAGTGCGCCAGCAGATGCCCTAGAAAGGCTTCTGGCGAATGCCCTGAAAAGGCTTAGAGGGACAGCTGACGGTTGCGGGCGAGCCGCTCGATCGCCGCAAAATCAACCGGTTTTTGGAACAGTGCGGTGCCTTCGGGCAGACCACCGCGGTCCGCCACGTCACCCGGGCTTAAGGCCGTAACCGCCACCACCTGGAGCCCAGCGAAGCTGACGCCACCGGCGCGCAGGGAGCGCACCATTTCAAAACCATTCATGCCCGGCATGTTGAGGTCGGTGACCACCATGTCTGGCATCCACTGCCCGATACGAACCAGGCCCTGGAATCCATCACTCGCGGTACTGAGCTCCACCGGGAAGGACCAGCCCTCCACCACCATGGAGAAGAGCTGTCGCAGATCGGCATCGTCCTCCACCACCAACAGCCGCAAAGGGCGGTCGCCGGCAGCAGGCTGGCCGTGCACCACCGGAACCAGCATGTCCGAGCGCTCACGGGTCAGGCGCTCGACCGCACTGCGGGCAATACGACGGTGCCCACCGGCTGTGCGCCATGCCGGCAATACGCCCGACTCCACCCACAGCTGCACCGTACGCACCGCCACGCCCAGCACTTCGCCCACCTCGCGGGTGGTCATGAGTTCGCTGTTGCTGTCGATCTTGCGCATGGCGTTCAGTGCATTCCGGAGGGTTCTTGCAAGGGCAGCCACAAAGTGACTTCGGTGCCCACACCCTCTACGCTGTCCAACTCGGCATCGCCGCCTTGGAGCTGCATGATTTCTTTGACTAGGCTCAAACCTAAGCCGGTACCCGGAATATCCCCTAGCGGGTGGGCGCGGTAAAACCGCTCAAAGGCCCGTGCGGATTGCGCGGGCGTCATACCGATGCCTTGGTCCGTGACGCGCACGCCCACCTGCTGCTGCTCGCCCACGCGGCGCAGGCAGGAGTCCAACAGCACGCGGCCACCTTTGGGGGAATATTTCACGGCGTTGGAGAGCACATTGAGTAGCGCCTGCCGGGTCTTTTCAAGGTCGGCCTGCACCATGCAGCAACCGTGGGGGAGCTCGCACACCAGGGCATGCTGATCCGCCTTGTAATGCCAGCCGGCAAGGGTTCCGTCGACCAGCGCAGCCACACTGCAGGACGCGATCCGCAGGTCTTTACCCCGTCGGGCCTCGATGCGCGAAAGGTCGAGCAACTCATTGATCAGGTCGATCAACGAGCGGGATTGCCGGTGAATCGTGCCCAGCAGCTCCTGTTGTTTGTCAGGGTGAAGCTGCCGGACCAGCATCAATTCGGTGAAACCGAAAATGCTCGCCAAGGGTGTGCGCAACTCATGGGCGGCTGCCGAGAGAAACTCTGATTTCATCCGGTCAATATCGTGGGCCTCGGTCACGTCGCGCAGGTAGAGTCGGTGCCCGCTTACTACGCCGCTGCCTAGAGCTACACACCGGACCTGCAGCACCTTGCGGCCGCCGGCATGCCACTCCACGCGGCACTCGGCCACGCTGCCCGGCGAATGTGGCAGGTCCATGAACCATGCCGTCAAGCCGGCGCGCTCTGCCATGTCCGCCTGGTCCCACCACTGCGTGGCACGCGCGTTCAGTGGCTCGGGCTCTGTACTTGGGTGCCAGATGAAAACCGCCTCTTCCGAACCCTCTAGAGCGCTTTGCATCTCTTGCAGTTGGCGGCGCAAACTGTGGGCCTCGGCGTGCACCTCCGGCTGTGCGCACAACAGAGCGTCCGGGTCGATCCACATCGCACCCGACTCGGCGCCACATTGCAGATGGTAGTTTTTCATCATAAATGGCTGCTACCCAAGTAGATATTGCGCACCATGCTCTTATTTTTATAGCATCTAGCGACCATCCACGGCTGTGCGACCGAGCAGGTGCACCGTGAGTGCGTCCAGATAGCCGCACAACCGGTCCGCGCTCAAAGGTTTCTGGTAGCGCACCACCTGTTGCGGTAGCCGGGTGTCCCCCTCCATCTCCTGCGGAGACATGGCAGACAGCGCGATGATGTTGAGCCCCTTCAGGTCCGGCTCTTGGGCCAATGTCTGGATCAAGGTAAAGCCGTCCATCGGCTCCATCACCAGATCGGTGACCACAAGATCCGGAATCATGGCGCGCACATGGGTCAGAGCCTGGTTGGCTTCGTTGACGATGGTCAGTTGGACCGTATGCCCGATGCGTGCCAGCAGCGACTTGAAGAACGCGATTTGCACCGCGTCATCCTCGACAAGCAGGATCCGCAATGGCCGCGCACTGGTCACCCCGGCAAGGCCGACATTGCGCGCGTTGAGCAGTTGCTCCACGCTGCTGCGAAATATCCGGCGGTGCCCTCCAGGGGTGATCCAGGCATCCAACTCCCCGTTGATCACCATTTTTTGCACCGAGGTGGTGGAGAGCCCCAACAACTTCGCCGCCTGTTGGGTGGTTAAAACGTCGCGTTCAGCGTTCATATCAACTTTCTCCGGTTGCATTTTTCATGACCCACAGGCAATTCGCACAAATATCAGAAGGAATAAGAGTTAAATTTAACTAAATCATTATTACGCAAACAAGCATATAAAACAATTTAAATTTAATCAATTAATGAAAAACAAGCAAAATTAAACAGGAATCCACAAACGCTCAATCGCATCGGCCACAACGGCATAGTCTTGAGCCGCCCGGCTGTGCGCGGCATGCTGCCGCACCGGTTTGCCACGGCCGAACGCCTCGGCCACCCGGATATCCACCCGGATGCCGGGCAGCAGACGATTCCGCCCGAATTGCTGGCCCAAGTCCTCGCAGACCTCGCGGTGCAAGCCAATGCGCGCATCGAGCATCACCGGCACAAAACCCAGCACCTTCAAGTTGTCGTTCATGCCGCGGCTGGCGACCCGGAAGATCACACGCGCCAACTGCCGGACCCCCTCTCCCGACAAAAAATGGGGCACAAAGGGAACCAACACCCGGTCGGCAGCGCACAAGGCGTTGAGCAACAAGCCGTCCAGCGAAGGCGGTGTGTCCAGCACAATCATGTCGTAGTCCGCCAGCAAACCCTCGGCGGCCAGCGCCAAACCCAGCGCGTTCGAGGTATCCCCCGACCCCCCGTGGTTGAACAAAGGGTCTGCCGGGACCAGATCCAGGCCCGGCACCGCACAAGGGCGCAGCGCCTGCCGCAAGGTGTTGTGCCCCGCCAGAAACCCCTGAGCGGAAGCGGCACCCCGCACTTGCGGAACCCCGAGGCCTATCGCACAGTGGCTCTGGCTATCGAGGTCGATGAGCAAGACCCGGCGGCCGCGGGCGGCATATTCGCTGGCCAGGTTGACCGCCATCGAGGTCTTGCCGGTACCGCCTTTGCGGTTGGTGATCACGAGTACGCGGGCTTGTGGCATTTAGAAGAGCTCGATCTTGGGCAAACCGTCGTTACTGACCTGCGCTTCACCACCGGTGGCGGTTTTGTGGGCCAGGTGCTGGCTGGCCATCACATAGCGGGACACCTGTTGCTCCAGCTGCTGGGTGAGGGACACCATGCCCTCGCGGTCCCAAGGCTTGTCGTGCATCTGATCGGCCACGCTCTGCAAATGGCTGTTGAGCTCATGCATGGCGCCCTGTACTTGCTCGATACGCTGGCGGATCACATCGTGGAACTGGATCTGACCCAGCGCCTCCGAGAGCTTGTGCACGATCTCCATATGGCCGCTGCGCACACCCTCCACGATTTCCAGCAAACTCGCCGAGCCCTCCGCAAAGCGCGCTTGCATCGCGTTGATGTCGTCCAGCACCTTGCGCATGTTGCCGGCTGAGGAGTGCCGATCTGTATGGCTCTCCACGCTTTCCAGCTCTTGATCGATCCCGTCGGTGGCAGAGCTGATGCGGCGTGCAATGTCCACCGCAACCTCGGCAGTCCGGTTGGATAGCACCCGGATTTCGGCTGCCACCACCGCAAAACCACGGCCGCTTTCGCCGGCACGGGCGGCCTCGATGGCAGCGTTGATGGCCAGGAAGTTGGTTTGCCGAGCGACGTTGGAAATCACATCCACCAAAGGCGTCAAGGCCTTCACCTCTTGCAGGCGCTTGAGCCGTCCGAGGTTGGTTTCAATGTCGCGCTGCTGATCTTGAACGAACATTTCCAGAATCGCACCGAGTTGCTGGTCAACCTGAATCTTTTCGCGCACCACCTCTGACAGCTCGGCCCCATTGGCTTCAGACGCCTGTATGCGCTCCAGCTGTTGGCCCGAGACCTGGTACACCGAATCCACAATTTTGATGACGTTCATGACGCCTTCCTCGGTGTCACTCACCGAGCCATCGAGCTGCTGGGCCAGTACCTCCAGGTAGGGCGCCACGTGGCGCAACTCGGCAGCGGCCATGTCGGGCGGCATCCGGGCGTGGCCTCCGACGCCCCGGCTGGTACTGCGGGCGTGCTGCCATGCCCGTTGCACCACCAGGTTCAGGCCACCGGCCAAGGCAATGGCCAGCAGCGAAACGGCCAAGTACTCCCAAGGTTTGGAGCCACCCAAAACCGTTGCAGTGTGGGCAAGGCCCCAAGGGGCCAGCCAGTACATGGCCACACTGACACTGCCCCACACGAGGCCGGTCATCCACAGGCGGTGAAGCCAAGGTATATCAATAGCATGCGACATGGTGTCTCCTGCACGAGCAATCGGGCTCAGGCGCCGGGCACGACCTGCTTGACCACGCGGACCAGATCAGGGCCGGACACCGGCTTGACCAACCAGCCGGTGGCCCCCAGTTTCTTGCCTTCATCGCGCTTGCTGGCGTCGCTCTCGGTGGTGAGCGTCAGGATGGGGATGAAACGGTAGCCCGGCAGGATTTTGACTTGGCGGATCAGCTCCAAGCCACCCATGTTCGGCATGTTGATGTCAGTGATGATCAGGTCCGGCTTCAACCCGCCCTTCAGCTTGGTCAGCGCCTGCACACCGTCGGAGGCGGTCTGCACCACAAAACCGTTCATCTCCAGACTGCTTTTGACACTCATGGTCATTGTGAGCGAATCGTCCACGATCAAAATAGTTTTTGCCATCACTCTCTCCTTACGAACCGGCTGAAAACACGCTGCGCAAAGCACACTCCAGTGGCGCAGCGACAGGCCAAACGGCCACCTGCACACCGGCGGCCATCAGCACTTGAATATTGGCGGGGTGCATGTGTGTGCACGCAGAAAAATCGGCTTGCACCGGGCTGCGCTCTTGCAGCCAGGCCAGAAGCACTTCGGCGTCTTCCACACCGACGATCTCGGCAAACACCACCTCGGTGTCACGGTATTCGATAGTCATCAGAGCATCTCCTTGGTGTTGAGCACCATCAGGACGGAGCCATCCCCCATCAAGGCCGAGCCGGAGTACGCCCGCAACCCGCTCAGCACCCCGGAGAGCGGCTTGAGGATGATGTCGGCCGTCTCATGGAAGTCATCGACCACCAGCCCCAGCGACTCGTCGCCTACGCGGACAACCAGCACGGCATATTCGTCGCTGTCGTTCGTCACCGGCGGTGCGGCCAGGCCCAATACGGCGTTCAGGTCACGCAAGGGGACCACCCGCCCACGCAAGAGCGTTGCCTTGCGTTGCTTGATGGTGCGCACTGAAGCGCGCGGCACCCGCACAGTCTCCACGACCGCATCCATCGGAATACCGAACATCTGCTGGTTCGACTCGACGGTCATCACATTCGTCACGGCCATCGACAGCGGCAGCGACAGGCGGATGCGGGTGCCCTGCCCTTTGGTGCTCTCCAGCACGATATTGCCGTGCACTTGCTCGATGGCAGTGCGCACCACGTCCATGCCGACGCCGCGGCCTGACAAGTCCGAGATCACCTCGCTGGTCGAAAAGCCGGGAATGAACACCAGGTTGACTGCTTCCTGGTCGCTGATGCGGTCCATCGTGGCTTCGTCAATCAGCCCTTTTTGGTAGGCCTTGAGCTTGATGGCCTGGGCGTCGATGCCTTTGCCGTCGTCGGTGATTTCAATCACCACGCGGTCAGCCTCCTGGCGGGCGGCAATACGCAAGGTACCGGCCGCCGGCTTGCCTGCTGCGGTGCGCACCTCGGGCATTTCAAAGCCGTGGTCCAGGCTGTTACGCACGATATGGACCAAGGGGTCGCCCAAAGACTCGATGATATTTTTGTCAGCCGCTGTTTCCTGGCCCTCAAGCTCCAAATTCACTTGCTTGCCCAAGCGGCGCGAGATGTCCCGCACCAGGCGCGGAAAGCGCTGGAACACAAAAGACACCGGCATCATGCGGATCTGCATGATGGCGTCTTGCATTTCTTCCGAAATGCGGTTGATCGTGGCGTACTGTCCCTTGATTTCCCGGGCCAGCTCGCGCACACCGAACACGGTTTCTGCGCGATTGGCCAGGTAGGGCATGGCATTTTTAGCCACCACCATCTCGCCGATCAGATTCATCAGGCGATCGATCTTGACCTGGTCCACCTTGAGGCTCTTCGGGCTGGCCTCCTCGGGGCGACGCCCCACCCGCACATCCGCCTCTTGCAATTCGGGCTCTGCGGGCTCCGACTCCATCGCAGGTGCGACCACGGCAGCCACCACAGGCGCAGGAGCAGGAGCAGCCGGCACTGTTGCGCTGACTTTCACGGCGGGAGCGACCGTAGCAGTTGCTACCGCTACAGGGGCCACAGGAGCTGCAGGCACGTCGGCCACAGCGGCTTCTTCCGGAAAAGCTTGGTCCAGCCAAGCGGCCAAGGGGGCTGCGGTTTGTGTTGCCAGTGCAGTGGCAGCCAAGGCCTCCAGCGCCGGCACTTCGCTCTGCCGGCCAAAGGCTTTCAAGCAACCGCTGAGGGACGCCACGGCAGCCTTGATGCGTCCGGGCAGCCAAGCAGCATCGTCGGGCAGCGCCAACACCTCGCGCTGCACATCGATCACGTTTTTCAGCGCCATCGCATGCACATTGTTGTGAATCGGCGATTGCGCAGGCGCCGCGGGTTTGGCGGGTGCCACCGATGCGGCAGCTGGCTCGGTCCAGTCCGGGTTCTCGAAGGTGTTCACGGCCGAGACCAGGCGGCGCAACGCGGCGGTATCCGGCTGAGCGGCGGTCAACAAAAGCTGCATCCAGCGCAACGCCGAAGACAACCACAGGCTGCTGCTCGACAGCTGGATCATGGTGTCCACCGCGCGCTTGAAGCCTGTCAGGTCCTGGTGGTCGATCAGCGCGAGCGCGTCTTCCACAAAATCTTCGTACACCGGCCCGCCGTTGGAGTCGCCTTGCGGTATCAGCAAACACAGCGCAGGCACCTCCACGATGTGCACCTGGTCCGGCACATAGCGATAGTGCGCCTCGACTTCGCCACGATCAGCGGCTACCAGCACATCAAAATCGAGCATGCACCGGTAGGCATCCAACTCCGCCAATGCGGGCCACGCAGCCCGGGCCGACATGCCGGTCCACAGCCAGCCGGGGGTTTGGTTGGCCTGGTGCAGCGGGTCATCGCCTTGATAAAAGCACTCTTCGGACGGCACGTAGCGCACCCACAACAGGGGCGCACCATCCCGCGCTTGGGCCCACGCCTGCATCCGGACGACCTCAGGCACCCGGGCCAATTGCTCGGCCAGGGGGAAGGTGGGCGCCACGCTGCCGCTTTGCACAGCGCCCGCCTCGCTCACTGCCTGCGCGGATGTTTCTGCATCCGGGCTGATGAGTGCGCGCAGGGCTTTGGCTTGGCGCACGGCCTCGGCGGCCATGTCGGCAGAGACCGGCTTGTCGGCTTCAATGCCATCACACAACAAGCCTACAAAGTCCATCGCGTCCAGCAGGCGGTCTGCCAGCGTTTGCGAGTAGCGCACCTCTCCGTGGCGCACCGCGTCCATCAGGTCTTCGCCGGCATGGAGCACCCGGCTCATCTCCGGAAAGTCAAACAAGCCGCTGTTGCCCTTGAGGGTGTGCACCACCCGGAAGAGCTGGGTCATCAACTCTTCGTCGTCGGGTGCCCGCTCCAGCTCCATGAGCTTGCCGCCGATGCCTTCCAACGCATCGCGCGCTTCGGACAAAAACTGTGCAAGCAACTCATTCATAGCGCATCCCCTTGCAGCAAGGCCACGTGTGCCACCAACTGATCAGGCCGTGTGGGCTTAACCAGGTACAGGTTGGCGCCCGCTGCGTAGGCCCGGCGCCGGTCGGCAGAGGCGGACTCGGTCGACACCATGATGGCGGGCACCTGGGGCATGTCCTGGCGGCGAAGTTCGCGCAAAAAGCCGTAGCCGTCCAGCTTGGGCATATTGACGTCGACCAGGTACAGGTCAAACGCGGTTTGCATGGCTTTTTCAAGGGCCTCAATTCCGTTGATCGCCTCTTGCACTTCGTAGCCGGCACTCTCCAGGATATTGCGGTGGTACATGCGCACTGTAGCGGCATCATCAATTACCAGTATTTTTTTCATGGGGTTTACTCCGTTGGCTTCTGGTAAACAATCGCTTCGGGGAACTTGCGCACCTTGTAGAGCGAAGAAATCCGGCTCATGGATTCGGAATGTCCAAGGCAGATAAATCCCCCCGGCTTAAGGGCGTCGTAAAAGGTTTCCGCAGCCGCCTTGCGGGACACATCGTCAAAATAAATCAGCAGGTTGCGGCAGAACACCACATTAAAATTGCGGTAGGCACGCGTGTCCGCCCGGTCCGACAAGTTGACTCGGGTGTACTCCACGGCGCCACGCAAGTCGTCGCAAATCTGAAAGTCTTCCCCCACCTGCCGGAAGTACTTTTGCCGGTATGCCGTGGGCAGCTGCCCCACCGAACGGGGCGAATACAAACCACGGCGGGCCTGCTCGAGGATCCGGGTGTCGATATCCGACGCTACGATTTCGACATCAAAATTATGGATGCCGGCCCAGCGCTCCAGCAGGTAGATCGCGATCGAATAGGGCTCCTCACCGCTGGAGGAAGGCAATACCCAGATCCGCAGCGGACCATCGTCTTTCTTGCGCGACACCAAGTCCGGCAACAAGGAGTTCACCAGGCACTTGAACTGGTACTCCTCGCGGAAAAAGTAGGTCTCGTTTACCGTCATGGAGTTGGTGAGCGTCTGCAGCTCGACCCCACTGGCCTGAAAGCGCAGCATGGTGAAGTAGCTGCGAAAGGTGGCGTTGCCGGTGTCCGCCATTCGCTCCAGAAGCCGCTTGTCCACAAAGTAACGCTTGGACATGTCGAACTGGATGCCGGTTTTGCGATAGAAGAACTCCCGGAATTTCTGGAAGTCGTCTTCGGAGATAGAGGCGTCTGCCATACGGTGCTCAGTTCTCTTGAATGCGTTTGATCGCGAGATCAGCGGCATATTGGATGTAGGGCTCATCAGCGAACCGGACTTTGAGGCGCAACAGCGATTCGAGTGAGGCTGCGCCACCGACCTCACCAAGCAAATCCACCGCGGTGCCGCAAACGTTGACATGGTCGTCCACATCGATCACCTGCAGCAGCCAGTTCTCCACCAAGGGGTGGCGCAGGGACTCCAAGATGTTCACCGCGAAGATACGCACATCACTGTCTTCATCCATTAACAGGCCCAGCATGATGGGTGCCACTGCATCGGGCAGTTGCTTCATGGCTTCGATGGCTTCGTTCCGCAAGCCCGCGTCCTCGGAGCGCAAGCACGCCACCAGGCCGTTGACAGCGGTGCCGTCGCCAATGCGGGTGATGCTTGTCAGCATGACCTCACGCACCGAGGCATCAGGCTCGACTTGCAATGCCTCCACCAGGGCCTCCGAGCAGTCGGGGCAATCCACCAGGTCCCGCGCAGCCCAGCGGCGCACTTCGGGTTCAGCGGCGAGCAATTGCTTGCACAAGCTGGGGCAGTCACGCGCGGAGGTCCGGGTGTCCCCGCGGACGCCCTCCGCTGGAGTTTGTTTGATCAGTCCCATCGTGTGTACCTCAGGTGCGTGCAACCCAGGTTTTGACCTGTGCTGCAATTTTGTTTAAAGGGAGAACCAGGCTTGCGCCTTTACGCTGAACCAGTTCTTTGGGCATGCCGTACACCACGGCGGTTTCTTCTGACTCGGCAATCGTGCTGCCACCGCGCCGTTTGATTTCTGCGAACCCCTCGGCACCGTCGTAGCCCATACCGGTGAGCATCACTGCGATGATCTTGGAAGGCGCCACATGCTCAAGCGCACTGCGCGCCAGCAACTCCACCGACGGATGCCACATGTGCTCAGGCGACTCCGGTTTGGGTGCCACGGTCAGGGTGTTGCCACGTTTGCTGAGCACCATGTCTGCACCACCCTTGCCGATGTAAATCTTGCCTACCTCCACCGGCATGGGGCGATCGGCTTCCAGCACCTCCAGGGGGCACATGGCGTTCAGTCGGCCCGCGAAGGGGGCGGTAAAACTGGCCGGCATGTGCTGCGCCACCAGCACCGGCAGAGGAAAGTCTTCCGAAAAGAAAGGCAACACCTCTTCCAGTGAGCGGGGGCCACCGGTAGAGACACCCACCAGCACTACACCGTCTTGCTTGCTGGCCGCCAACTGGCTCGCGCGCTCAGCCACTGCCTGCCGGTCGGTTGCCATGCGCTCGCGCAGCGAGCCGCGCTCTGCGCCCGAGGTCGCTTTGCTCCGCAGTTTGGAGCGGGCTGCCGCCCGCACCTTGGCCAGCATGTCCTTGCGGATGTCGTCCAGCGTGAGCGAAATCGTGCCACCGGGCTTGGCCACATAGTCCACCGCCCCGAGGTTGAGGGCCTCAAAGGTGGCCAGTGCGCCTTTCTCGGTGAGAGACGAGACCATGATCACCGGCACCGGCCGCTGGGCCATCATCAAGGAGAGGGCGGTAATACCGTCCATCTCAGGCATGTTGATGTCCAAGGTCACGACGTCAGGCTCAAAGCTCAGGTTTTGTTCCACCGCATCCTGGCCGTTGCGGGCCTGGCGGATGTCGAAGTCACCTTCGTTTTGAAACAACTGCGTCAATTGGCGCCGCATCAGTGCGGAGTCGTCAACGATGAGCAGTTTGATCATGGCTGTATCTCTCTCTTTCTTCAGGCGCTGATCGCCGCAACCTGGTTCAAATCGGCGTCGGCGAGCAAGTGGGAGGGTTCCAGCAGCTGGAGCATGCGTTTCTGCTTCTCGAGGTTGGCCATGCGGGCCAACAGGCTGCTTTGCGCATCAGACATGCGGGGTGCCGGCTCGATCGCGTGCAGCGGCACCTTGAGGACTTCGGCCACCGAATCCACAATGAAGCCGGTGCGCACGTTTTGGATCATGAAGACCACAATGCGTTGGCCATCATTGCGGGCTACCCCGTTCAGCCCCAGCCGCCGGCGCAAATCCATCACCGGCAAGACCTGTCCACGCAAGTTAATGACCCCCTCCACCGCAGCAGGTGCTTTGGGCACATGTGTCAGCTCTGCAGGCACGCGCACGATTTCCTGCACGCTGTCGATGGGCACACCGAACTCTTCGGTACCGAGGCGGAAGACCACGACCTGCTCGTCGTCGGGGCCCGTGTTCTGGTGCCGATCTGTCAGGCGCTGGCCCTCGGCATCGAGGTTGGCCAGGGCGTCCTTAATGGCAGAGTGGCGAAACAGGTTGTCGGTGGAGATGATGGACACCAAGCGCTTGCCGCCGTCGATGCTGCAGATTTCGGTGATATCGGCCATGTCGCCTTCGCGGGCCAACAAGGGCGGCATCGGCTCCACCAGCTTTTGCGGGACCCGTAGCACCTCGTTCACGTTGTCTACCACCACACCGACCGAGGCGCCCTGCACCGACACCACCACGATGCGGCTGGACTCATCCGACGCGCGACGGTCCAGTGCAAACATGCTGCGCAAGGAGACCAGCGGTAGCAGGCGGTTGCGCAAGGTCATCACCCCTAACACATGGCTCTGAGAGCGCGGCACTTTGATGATGGTCTCTGGGATCTGCACAATTTCTTGCACATCCGAGATCGCAATCGCGTACTCCTGAGCAGCCACATCAAAGCTTACGAGGTGCAACTCGTCTTCGCTGACCAGATGCTGCGCAGTAGCCGTGGTGCCAGAGCCCATGCTGCTGATGCCAGCGGCTTGCTGGTCGCGCTGCATGCGGGCGATGTGGGCAAACTCCTGGTCGATCAGTTTCTGAAAGTTCAGAACCATCACCATCGCGTGGCCACCCACGTCTTTGATGATGCCTGACAGCAGGTCGGCATCGACGGTGCATCCGACGCCGTCCAGGCCTTCCATTTTGCTGGGGTCTACCCCCACCACGCTGGATACCCGGTCCACCACAAAGCCCAGGGGCTCGCCGTAATTGATGACCACAGCCCGCGAGGAGTCGTCGGACACTCGCTCTGCAAATCCCAGCGCGCGGCGCAGGGACACGATCGGCAACACATGGCCCCGCAGGTTGGCCAAGCCCTCCAGGGTGTGAGGTGCCATAGGTACCCGCACAACCTCAGGCACACGGATGATTTCTTGCACCGGCGCCATTTCCACCGCGAAGACCTCGTCCCCCGCCATGAAAGTGACGTACTGCCGGATCCCGGAGGCGTTATCGCCTTCGTCCGGCACAGCCGCACCGGACGGCTGCATGGAACTGTTGGGAGTGCTCATAACGCGTTACTCCGGTTCAAGCGCTTTGGAGTTCGTCAGCGAGTGAAGAAATCTCTTCGATAGCAGCCGCCAGTTCTTCGGCGCCTTGGGCTTGTTGCTTGGCCGCCGAGGCCGCCTCTTCCGAGGCTTTGGCCGCTTCTTGCGCAGCACCGGCAATTTGCTCCACACCCCGCTTCACCTGTGCGACTGCTGCTCCGATTTCTGTAGCAGCGGCCAGAATCTCACCGACGTTGTCGCCCACCTCGGCAATATCGGTTTCGATGGTGAGCAAATTGACGGTGGTGGCCTTGGCCTTTTCAACCTCGTTAACCGCAGTCGACACGATTTCTTCGAGGTCACGGCCTACAACGCCGATCTGGTCCTGCACCGCCTTGACCAGGTCTTTGATGCGGTCTGCGTTCTCCGCAGAGTCTTGGGCGAGGTTGCGAATATCCGTGGCAACCACCACAAAGCCTTTGCCGAATTCACCGGCGCGGGCCGCTTCGATCGAGCCGTTCACAGCCAACATATTGGTTTGGATCGACACCGTGGTGATCGCATCCACAATCTTGTCGATACGGCGGGACACGAGTTCCAACTCTTTCACCTGGCGAATGCTTTGGCGGCTGGAGTCTGCACTGGCCAACACATTGGCAATCAAGGCGTCCACCGAAGTCTTGTTGGTGGCAAGCAGTTCACGAATCGCTTTCACTTTGGCCGTTCCGGCGGTGCCGCGCTCCACTGCCAACTGGGCGCTCTTTTCGATCTGGGTCACAGCAGCAGAGGCCTCTTCGGTTCCGGCGGATTGAACCTCGGCACCTTTGCGGATCTGGTCGATGGCGGCCATGATCTGGGAGCCCGAGCGGCTGATTTCCTGCACCGCGGACGACAACTCTTCGGCGGCAGAGGCCACTTCCTCGGCGCTCTTGGCAACATCGGTCGAGTTCTTCAGGTCCTCGGCCAATTCCGACAGACCTTGCGCGGTTTGCTCGCATTGCGACAAGGCCTGCGCCTGCTCGGCCACGGTTTTGGCGGCTTCTTCTGCAGCAGCGGACTGCTCTTCGGCGGCTGCTGCAATATCTTCAGAACCCTTGAGCGCCTGCACAGTGGCAGTCGCAGACTGCTGGGCACCGGTGGCAATCTCACCGATGGCGCCCACGATTTCCACTGTGTCTTTGCGGATCTGTTCCAGCTGGCTGGTGATCACTTTGCCGTTTTGAACTTCCTCTTCTACCGCTTTGGCCGATTTGCCAATGCCTTCGGCGATCACCTTGACCTCGCCCTGAATCTGACCCACGAGATCCTGAATTTGTTTGGCGCTCTTCTCCGAGGTTTCGGCCAAGGTGCGGACTTCGTCCGCCACCACTGCAAAGCCTTTGCCGTGCTGCCCGGCGCGGGCGGCTTCAATCGCAGCATTGAGTGCCAGCAGATTGGTCTGGTCTGCAATCCGGGCAACCGCTTTGACGATGTCCCCGATATTGGCGGCCTGCTTTTCCAGCTCTGCCACCATACCGACCGATGCCGCTTGCCGCTGTGCCGACACACCCACATTGGCCACCAGGCTGGTCACTTCAGTGCCTGTGCGGGCAATCAGTGCTTGCGACGACTCCACCCGTGCCGCACTGGCCTTAGCGTTGTGCAACTGGCGGGTCACTGCACCTTCCACCTGCTTGAATGCGGCCAGCGACTCTTGGGCTGCGCCTGTTGCCTCTTCGGCACCGGTGGCGATCTGGTCGGATGCGCGCTTGAGCTCTTCGGCAGCCGAGGCCGCTTCGGTGATGCCGGACGACATCTGAGTAGTGGCCGCTGCAATGCGCTCTGCCGCTTGCTGTTGCTTAGCCAAGGTGCGGGCGCGCTTGCGTTGGGCCTCAGCCTCACGGGTGACAGCGGCGGATGCGCGAACGGAATTGGTGTCTGCAGCGACGCCATGAGGTGCGCTAACGGCTTTTTTAACGAGTGCCATGGGAGTGAGTCCTTTCGGGGGAGAGTTGCAGGCAGCTGGGCGCAGGGTTGACGAGAACGAAAGGGCAGCGCCGGGGCCCGGCCATATTCCATTGCGCTGCTAGGGAAAACATGCGAGAACCTGTGAGTTAGCGGTGGACCACGCCGGCGGACGCAGACTCTGGCTGGGCCGCCTCGTCAATCAGGCGGGTGACCAGCTCAATCAGCTCCACAGGCTGAAAGGGCTTCACAAGATAAGCCTTGGCGCCGCTAGCCAGACCGGCTGAAATATCGTCCTCCGAATCCGCAGCTGACAACATGACTACCGGCACGTTGCGAAGCTGGGGGTCTGCGCGCATGACTTCGCAAGCCGTCAGCCCGGAAACACCGGGCATCCGGACATCCATCAGCACGAGGTCGGGCTTGTGTTCACGCGCCATTTCGAGGCCCTGCTCACCGCCATTGGCCTCCAGCACCAGAAAGCCCATATATTCGAGCGTCATGCGAATCAGCCGGCGAATGCCGTCGCCGTCCTCAACTGTCAAAATTGTTTTTTTCATGTTTTTTTGCACCTGAAAATCTTTGTGGTGAATTTACCGAAAATTCCACTTTTAGTGTTGATTTTGATTTAAATTTTTTCTCAAACTTTTCTATCACTTCCTTCTCGCGATAGTTTTCATGTTTATTTTTTCGAAGATCGTGGCGTGGATCACCCAGCCCTTGTTTTGGGTTCTGCTGGTGTTGATCAGTGCGTGGGTGCTCGCCAGGCGAAGCCCGGCGCTGGCGCGACCGGCCCTGGGCTGGAGCGCGGTGCTAGTGACATTGATCGGCTGGATGCCATTGCCGGAGCTCTTGATCCGGACGCTGGAAGCGCCTTATGCCGAGATCACCCCGGAAACCGACATCTCCGGGTATGCCGGCATCGTGGTCTTGGGCGGTGGCACGGCCCGGGGGCACCTGCAGGCCGACTACCGCCACCCGTTGACCAATGACGCAGGCGAACGCCTGTCTGTCTCTGCAGCGCTGGCGCTCAAAAATCCGGGAATGACGGTGATCTACACCGGAGGCGAAGGCGACCCTAACGGGGGTGGACCCAGCGAGGCTGAACGGGCACTCAGGTTCTATGACAGCCTGGGGGTCCCGGACGGGCAAGTGCGTTACGAGTCGGTCTCGCGGAACACGTATGAGAACGCGGTGCTGACGGCCGAGCTACCGGGCATCAACCCGCAAAACCGCTGGCTGCTGCTGACCTCTGCCTGGCACATGCAACGGGCCAAGGCCACCTTTGAGAAAGCGGGGTGGAATGTGACAGCCTACCCGGTCGATTTCCGCGCCGAGATTAGCCCGCGGTGGACACGCTACTCGATGCAAGCCGGAGTGTCCGACTGGCAAATGGTGCTCAATGAATACGTGGGCTGGGTGGCCTACCGGCTCACCGGGCGGCTCTGAGCGCCCGGGATATCCAGCTTAGGCCTGGGGCTCTTTGAACGCGCGCACCTGGTCGATGCGCCGGCCTTCGAGGGTCTGGACTTCAAACACCCACTCGCCCACGGTAATGCGGGCACCAGGCTGGGGGAGTTGACCCGTCACCGCCATGAGCAACCCTGCCAGCGTGTTGTAGCGGCCACGCTCTTCATCGGGGAGCTCGTCCTCAATGTCCAGGCGGGCTTTGAGCTCGCCCACCGGCATGAGCCCATCCAACAACCACTGGCCATTCTCTTGCAGCGTAGCCCAGGCCTCTTCCTTGGCGTCTGGTTGCAGTTCACCGGTGATGGCCTCGAGCAGATCGTGCGGGGTCATCAGGCCCTGCACCACGCCATACTCATCCACCACAAACACCATCCGGGCCGAGCGCACCCGGAATTGCTCGATCAGCTCCATGCCAGTGAGCGTCTCAGGCACAAACACCGCCTGCTCGGCCAATGAGTCCACGGTGCCGGTGTAGGAGTCGCCCATGGCCAGCAAGCGGGACACGCTGACCAAGCCCACCACATTGTCCAAAGAGCCGCGGCACACCGGATACCAGGAGTGACCGTTACCTTCGCGGGTATCACCCGCCAAGGCCAGCGCCTGGGGAACGCTCAAACCGGCCTCTATCCACGCAATATCGACCCGCGGCAGCATCATGCTGGTGAGCGGCCGGTCGTCCAGGTGGAACACATTGCGCACCATCTGGTGCTCGTGCTCCTCGATGATGCCGGCATCCACCCCTTCTTCAAGGCTGGCGGATATTTCTTCTTCGGTCACCGCGCGGTTGTCGGTGGCGTTCAGGCGCAGCAGGCGCAAGGTGGCGTGGGTCGCGTAAGACAGCAGTTTCACAAAAGGTTTGGCCCCCGTAGCCACCCAGGTCATGGGAATCGCCAGAGCCCGTGCCACGGTTTCGGGATAGAGCTGCCCGATGCGCTTGGGCACCAACTCGCCGAACAGAATCGTGATGAACGTAATGCCGGTCACCACCAGCGCAGTGGCCGAAATCTCGGCTACCCGGGTAGAGAGAGAGAACTGGGTTTCCAACCAATGCGCCACGCCGTCGCTGAAGGCCGCTTCACCCACAATGCCATTGAGCATGCCGATCGAGGTAATACCCACCTGCACCACAGACAAAAACTGGGTCGGGTTGTCCAACAAGGCCAAGGCCGCCTTGGCCCCTTTGTCTCCAGCCTCCACCATGGTTTGCAAACGGACTTTGCGGCTGGCTGTGAGCGCCAGTTCCGACATGGCGAATACGCCGTTGAGCAAGGTGAGAACCAGAATGAGTAAGAAATCCATGGATGCAAGCGAGAATCGAGACCATGGCAATGTACCTTATCGGGGATGTTCAGGGCTGCGACACCGCTCTGGAACGGCTCACCCAAGCCATCGACTTTTCTCCCAGCCGCGACACGCTCTATCTTTTGGGCGACCTGGTGAACCGTGGCCCCGAATCTGCGGCGGTACTGCGCCGCTTGATGGGCTACGGCAACTCAGCCCGCTGTTTGCTGGGCAACCACGACCTACATTTGCTCGCGGTGAGTTATGGGGTCCGCAAACCCGGCAAACGCGATACCCTCGCCCCCTTGCTGGAGGCCGACGATGCCCCCGGGCTCTTGTACTGGCTACGGCACCAAAAACTGGTCCTGTACGAAAACGTCGGCGATTCAGGCCTATTAATGGTCCATGCCGGCGTATTACCTGCGTGGACAGCTATCAAAACAATAGCATTAGCCCGAGAGGTAGAAGCCGCCCTTCAGGCACCGGATGCGCACCTTTTCTTCCAGCAGATGTATGGCAATGGCCCGGACGCTTGGAGCGACGCCCTCACCGGTGCCGACCGGTTGCGGGTGATCGTGAATGCGCTGACCCGGCTTCGTTACTGCACGCCGGAAGGCGTCATGGAATTCAAACACTCAGGCGGCCTGGAGGCAACACCTGCAGGCTATGTGCCCTGGTTTAATGCCCCCGACCGCCAGACCACCGGTGAGATCATGGCGTTTGGCCACTGGTCCACACTGGGCTGGCTCCACCGGCCGGATGTATGGGCCCTGGACAGTGGTTGCGTGTGGGGCGGGTGCTTGAGCGCGTTGCGAGTTGCTGCTGCACCCGCAGGCGGTCTTGCGACCGAGCTGATTCAGGTGAAATGCCCCCAGTCCCAGGAACCCGGGGACTGAGAGCCACCCGAACGGTCAGGCCGACTTGAACAGTGCCGCGACCTTGCGCTTGGGCTTGATATTGGCAGAGATGCCACGGCTGGCCGGCTTGGCCGCCGACTCCCACGATGGGGAAGGTGCTTCAGCCGCAGGTGCGCTGGGCTCGTAGGGCTTGTCAAAGAACGGATCACGGGGTGCAGGAGCCGGACGACCGTATTCGCGGGGGGCGCGGGTGCGGTAGGCGTCATCGCGCTCATTACTATGGCTGCGACCACGGCCCTCACCGCGACTGTCTCCACGACCTTCGCTACGCGGGCCCCGGGCGTGCTCGCCGTTTTCGGCATACATACGGCGGCCGTCATTGATGCGACCCTGGCTGCGGATGTCCGGACGGTCTTCGTCGAACTCCACGGCCTCGAGCTCGATCTTGGTCTTGATCAGCTTCTCGATGTCAGCCACCAGGCGCGCATCGTTGCCGCCACCGACAAAGCTCACCGCCAGACCGGAAGCGCCGGCGCGGCCCGTACGGCCGATGCGGTGCACATAGTCTTCTGCGTTGAACGGAATGTCCATGTTGAACACGGCGGGCACGTCCTTGATGTCCAAACCGCGGGCAGCCACATCGGTACAGACCAGCAAGTCCACTTCGCCTTTTTTGAAGGCTTCCAGCGCTTTCAGGCGCTCGTCCTGGGTCTTGTCGCCGTGCAAGGCCGCAGCGCGCAGGCCATCGCGCTCCAGGGCGCGGGTCAGGCGGGCGCAACCGAGCTTGCTGTTCACAAACACAAAGGCTTGCTTGATTTGTTTGCTGCGCACGATCTGCAACAAAGCATGGCGCTTGTCGTCGCCCGGTAGAAGTGCTGCTCCACGGTGGAAGCCGTCGCATTGGAGCGGGCCACTTCAATCGTGATCGGGTTTTGCAGGTAGCTGTTCGCCAGGCGTTTGATTTCGGGCGAGAAGGTCGCCGAAAACAGCAAGGTGGTACGGGTCTTGGGCAGGTAGCTCAGGATGCGCTGCAGGTCCGGCAGGAAGCCGATGTCCAGCATGCGGTCAGCTTCGTCCAGTACCACGTACTCGACTTGATTCAACACCGCGTTCTTGGCTTCAATGTGATCCAGCAAACGGCCGGGCGTCGCCACCAACACTTCGACACCGGCTTTGAGTTCCAGGGTCTGGGGCTTCATGTCCATGCCACCAAACACCACGGCGCTGCGCAGGTTGGTGTACTTGGCGTACAGCTTGACCTGCTGAGCCACTTGGTCAGCCAGCTCGCGGGTTGGCAACAGCACCAACGCCCGAACGGGGTGGCGGGCGGGGGAAGTGGAAGCGTTTTCGTGCTTCATCAGGCGCTGCAGCAAAGGCAGTGCGAATGCAGCGGTTTTGCCGGTGCCTGTCTGGGCGGCGCCCATGACGTCTTTCCCGGTCAGCACGACGGGGATGGCCTGCGCCTGAATCGGCGTCATGGTGGTGTAGCCCATTTCCGCTACGGCGCGGGCAAGCGGGTTGGCCAGCTGCAGCTGGGCAAAAGCCATGGTGGGCGTGTCCGCGGTGAGCTCGTTGGAGGTCACGGGAGTGGGAGTCAATTCAGTAATCAAATCGGTAAGGCATAGCCATAAAGAGTGCTATCCATCCGATAGCGGGTCGCCCAAAGGAAGTCAGGGCAAACCCCGATTATCCCCTAGTCCTAAATGGAGCGGTTAGAAAACGTGTCACAGCCCTTGACGCTGCCGGTTTTCAGGCCCTTGTCGAACCAGCGCTGGCGCTGTGCGCTGCTGCCATGGGTAAAGCTTTCCGGCACCACCGCGCGCCCGGAACCGCGTTGCAAAGCGTCGTCACCGATTTTGGCGGCGGCATTCATGGCTTCGGCCACATCGCCGTCCTCCAGCAACTGGCGGGCGTTGTTGGCATGGTGCGCCCAGACGCCGGCAAAGCAGTCAGCCTGCAGCTCCAGGCGCACACTCAGGGCATTTCCTTCGGCCTCGCTGACGCGGCTGCGTGCCTCTTGTACCTTGGCGCTGATACCCAACAGGTTTTGCACGTGGTGGCCGACCTCGTGGGCAATCACATAAGCCTGCGCAAAGTCGCCCGGCGCGCCCAGTTGTTTTTGCAGGGTCTCGTAAAAACCGAGGTCGATATAGACCTTTTGGTCGGCCGGGCAATAGAAGGGTCCCATGGCGCCCTGACCTTGGCCGCACGCGGTCGGAGTAGCGCCGCGGAACAGCACCAGCTTGGGGTTACGGTAGGTGCCGCCCCCTTTAGCGAAGACCTCGCCCCATACATCTTCAGTATCCGCCAACACGGTGGACACAAACTTAGCCATCTTGTCATCGGCCGGCGGGCGTTGAGCAGGTGCTTGCTGCACCTGCGCCGTGGGCGCCCCACCACCGCTCAAGGCACTCAGAATCGTCAAAGGATTGATCCCCAGCACCCATCCGCCCAGCAAGGCAATCACGATGGTGCCTACCCCCAAGCGCCCGCTCAGCAGCGCGCCCAAGGGCCCGAGCCCTCCGCCACCGCCGCCCCTGAAGCTGCCCCCACCGCCACTGCGGCGGTCTTCCACGTTGTCGGACTCGCGGTTGCCTTCCCATTTCATAGCTGTGTCTTTCGCCCGCCCTGTTCAGCGGGAAGAGGTGGTGGTTTCAATAAATTGCGCCAGTTGGGCCGACCAATCGGCCGACTCCGGCTGCAAGGTTTGCAAAGACTCGATTTCCACACCCGCATCGCCGAGCATTTTTTCGGAAGCCGCGTTCACCCGCTCTTGGTGCGCTTTCTTTTCAAGGTACACCACGCGCTTGATACCGACCTGGATGATGGACTGAACACAGCGCGGGCACGGGTATTGGGTAGCGTAGATGGTGGAGCCATGCAACGGCAAGGAAGTGCAATTCAGGATCGCATTCTGCTCGGCGTGCACGATGTAGCTGTGGCGCGAGTTCAGTGGGTCGTTGTCGTCGTCCTGCCAGTAATGCTCGTCGTGGTCGTCGCAGCCACGCGGCAACCCGTTGTAGCCCACGCCGGAAATCTTGTTGTCCGGGCCGACGATGCACGCGCCATTGCGCTTGCGGGAATCTTTGGAACGGGCGGCGGCCAAGAGCGCCACACCCATGAACATGGAATGCCAGTGGATCAGAGAATCGTTTTTCATAGCATGCAGTGGTTTGGTCCAGTCTAGCACCGCATGGTTTGAAATCGCTTCGGGGAGGTTAGCGTGGCCGCTCAGGCCGGACGCAGGCCGCAAATGCCGCGCCGTTCCAGCATGACAGACGCCGTAAACACCAACAGGCCAACGAACGACAGCGCCGCGCCCACATAGCCGGTAGCGGCATAGCCGTAGCCCAAGGTGATCACCAAGCCACCCAACCATGCGCCCAAGGCGTTGGCAATGTTGAAGGCGGAATGCATCGAGGCAGCGGCCAGGGTCTGCCCGTCTGCGGCAACATCCATCAACCGGGTCTGGATAGCCGGGCCGGCAGCAAAAGTGCAGCCAATCAAAAAGGTACACAAG
This sequence comes from Rhodoferax potami, assembly GCF_032193805.1. NCBI lineage: Bacteria > Pseudomonadati > Pseudomonadota > Betaproteobacteria > Burkholderiales > Comamonadaceae > Rhodoferax > Rhodoferax potami. Next base: position 1,003,002 of record NZ_JAVBIK010000001.1, read on the forward strand.
CACAGCATCCAAGGGGACGCTGCGGTCACGCTGAACAGCGTCATCACCACAATATTGAAGATCAGCATGCCGCCGATGGTGCCCATCAAGGCGATATCTGCCAGTTTGGACCCCACGACATTGCCCATATTCATGCCAACACCAAACAGAGCCATGATGACTGGCACCATCCCAGCGGGCATGTTCGCGAGCTCGGTGGCAGTGCCCGCAATGTAAGAAAAGATCGAGAACATGCCGCCAAAACCGGTCGCGGCCAGGGTGAGCGTCAGCAACACTTGCGGGTGGGTGAAGGCCACCAGCTCGCGCATGACGGTAGCACCCTCGCTAGGCTTGTCGCGTGGCAGGTAGAGCCAAATAAGCGTGACCGTGATTGCCCCGATCACCCCCACCGACAGAAACAGCACCCGCCAGTTCAACGACTGCCCGAAATAGGCCATGACCGGTGTCCCCAGCAAAGTCGCGACCGTGAGGCCCATCATCACGTAGCCGACCGCCTGGGCCCGCATCTGCACCGGCACCAGCGATGCCGCCACCAAGGCAGAAACGCCGAAATAGGCACCGTGTGGCAGACCCGTCAAAAACCGCAGCACCGTAAAGCTCAAGAAATCAGGCGCCAGCGCACTGGCGAGGTTTCCCACGGTAAACACGGACATCAAGATCAGCAATAACGAACGGCGGGACGCCTTGGCCCCGGCAATCGCAATCAGCGGCGCACCTACCACGACACCCATGGCATAGGCGCTGATGACGTAACCCGCCTGCGGCGTGGTGACCTGAAACGTGGCAGCCACATCCGGCAGCAGGCCCATGATGGCGAACTCGCCGGTGCCAATACCGAAGCCCCCGCACGCCAGTGCGAGGATGACCAAAACCACCTGAAACCGTGTCAACGGGGTAGCATCTTCTTTTGAATGCATGAATTCCTTGGGGGGTGGTACAGTGCACCTCGACATGAAACCGCGAGTGCTGCGTCAATTGGGGCAGACGCGCTCTCCAGTTGCTTTTCTGACGAAGCACAAGTCTTCGTCCGGATTGCGGCGCTCGCTTTCCGGACGCTGCTTTTTCGAGGCCTCTTGGGCCTGTTGCTGTTGAACTGCGGCTTGCACTTGTTTGTCGCGGCGCTCGCATTCCGCCCGCGCATCAGGTGTGGGGTATTTGTTGCACAGCTCTTGGGCTCGCGCAAGAAAGCCCCCGGTACTGCAACCGGCGAGCAAGCTTGCAGCCATCAACAAAACTCCGCTAGCGCGCCGAGCCATCACTCAACTCCTGGGAGATCACCGTTTTCTCGACCAGACGGTCGTCGCCCAACACGATCAGGCTAAAGAGCAGCTCGTCGAGGTTGGAAGCCAACGCCGTTTTGCGGGCCAGCAGCGGTGTGGCTTGGGGGTTGAGGACCACAAAGTCGGCCTCGCAACCGGGCAGCAGGTTGCCTACCGATGGCCCACCGTTTGCTCCGTCCAGCCCCAAAGCGCCTGCGGCACCGGCAGTGTGCTGCCACCACAGGTGTTGGGGGGAGAGCGAGAGGCCGGGCTTGGTCTGGCCTTCGCGGCCCACGTAGTAGGCCGCGAGCATGGTTTGGAAGGGGCTGAACGACGTGCCGCCTCCCACATCGCTGGCCAGGCCGTATTGGTAACCCACGCGGTCAGCGCCTTCGTAATCGAAGAAGCCGCTGCCCAAGAACAGGTTGCTGGTCGGGCTAATGGCCGCGGCTGCACCGGTGTCGCGCATCAAGGCGCGGTCGTCGTCATCGAAGTGGATGCAGTGGGCGTAGATGGCGCGTTCGCGCATCAAGCCGAAATCGTCGTAGGTGGCGAGGTAGGAGCGGGACGCCGGGAACAGCTCACGCGCCCACGTAATTTCGTCTTTGTTCTCAGCCACATGGCTTTGGATCCATACATCGCCGTATTGCTTGGCCAACTCGCCCGCGCCGCGCAACTGGGCATCGGTACTGGTGGGCGCAAAGCGTGGAGTGATGGCGTAGCCGAGGCGGTCCACGCCATGCCAGCGCTGAATCAGTGACTCGGTGTCGCGCAGGCTTTGCTCGGTGCCGCTCACGTTGCCCTGCCCCTGGTTCACCAAGTAGTCCGGGGCATGGCGGTCCATCAGCACCAGCCCGGTGATCAGGCGCATGTGTCGTGCTTGAGCCTCGGTGAACAAAGCGTTCACCGACTCGGGGTGCGAAGTAGCAAAGGTGAGCGCCGTAGTGACGCCGTTGCGCAGCAGCTCCGCTACAAAAAACGTAGCTGCTTGCGCACTGTGGTCTTGGGCTGAGAAGCGATTTTCTTCTGGAAAGGTGTAGTTCTCCAGCCAAGGCAGCAAGCCACTGGCGGGCGACCCGATGACGTCGATCTGCGGGTAGTGAATGTGCAGGTCAATAAACCCCGGTGCAATGATGCGCCCGGGAAAATGCTGCACCGGCACTTGCGGATACTGCCTTGATACGTTGCTGTACGCACCGATGGCCTGCACCACTTGCCGCCCCTGCGCATCAGGACCGACGACCAGCAGGCCGTCCTGCTCAAACAGGGCGCGGGCCACGCCCTCGCTGCGGGTGGCAAACCAGAGAAGAGAGGCGCGGTAAGCGTTCATGGTGCTGTGTTTAGTGGGCGCGCAACGTGCAGCTGTCACCGATGCCGTCACGCCAGACCCGCACTTGCGACAAGCCCGGAAATTCAGCCGCCATGGCGCGCCAGATGAATGCGGCCAAATTCTCCAGCGTGGCTGGGCCAAGGCCTTCGACTTCGTCCAACAAATGGTGGTCCAGCTGGGGGCGCAGCACCTGAATGGCGTTACGCAAGTGGCCCAGATCCACCACCATGCCGGTGTCGGCATCGGCGCTGCCGGTCACCGTCACTTCGGAGTGGTAGGTGTGGCCGTGGATGCGGCGGCTACCGGCGATCTCTTCGGCGTCATCCACCGTGCGCTTCAAGGTATGGGCGGCATCGAAGAAAAACTTCTGGCTGACCTCGCAGCTGCGGGGGAGCGGGATGGCGGGTGCTTGGGTCATCGGATGCCTGTGATCTTGTGGGTTTGCAACGAGAGGCGCCAGGCCGGACGCTGCATACACTGGGTGATGCAGGTCTCAGTGTTGGCCGCGCGCTGCGGGTTGTCCATGGGCTGCAGGTAGCGGTGGGTGAAGCTGGCCGCTTCGCACTCCTCCAGGGTGATGCCAGCCTGCGGCCACACCAGTTTGAGTTCGTGGCCCTGGCGCTGGATCCACTGCGAGCCGGCTTTGGGGCTCACGCAAATCCAGTCGATGCCTTCGGGCGCGAGCACCGTGCCGTTGGTTTCCACCGCGATCTGGAAGCCTAACGCGTGCAGCGCGTTGATCAGCGCGGTGTCGACTTGCAGGAGGGGCTCCCCGCCGGTCATCACCACAAAGCGATGCGCTGTATCGCCAGCCGGCCACTGTGCTGCAATGCGCTCGGCCAGCGCCTGCGCGGTGCTGAACTTGCCACCCAGCGTGCCGTCGGTACCCACAAAGTCGGTATCGCAAAACTTGCAGACGGCGGTCGCGCGGTCTTGCTCCCGGCCAGACCACAGGTTGCAGCCCGCAAAACGGCAAAACACGGCGGGGCGCCCTGCGTGTGAGCCTTCGCCCTGCAGGGTGTAGAAAATTTCTTTGACTTGGTATGCCATGGCCGTTACGCAACCACAGCGAAAGAAAGAGAGAAACAACAAGCGGCCACAGGTGTGGCAGCGAGGTTTTTGTACATGGTAGTCCTCTACATGGCTCCGGAACACAAAAGACAAGGCCCGCCGGAGCAGCGGGCCTTGGGGTGGATTTTACCGTGCGGCTCTGCCAACGGTATACAGCGCCACAGATACTATCTATTTGATAGCTGCTCGCACAGATTCTGCGTGGGCTAGAGGCCTATTTAGCACTCAAATGGTGCCCGGGAGCAGGCGAGAGCGCTTGGCCGGTGTTCAGCGAAACGTTTCAAACATCTCATCCAAGCGCTGCGCATACTTCTGGCGCAGAGATGCATCGATGAAGCTGGCATCAAAGCTATTGCGCGCCAGTGCATACGCGTGCTGGGCGCTCAGGCCCAACGCGGCAAAGGTCTGGGTGAAGTTTTCGTTCAGGTAGCCGCCGAAGTACGCCGGGTCGTCGGAATTGACGGTGGCCATGATGCCTGCGTCCAGCATGGTGCCGATGTTGTGCTGTGCCAGTGTGGGGAACACGCGCAGCTTCAGGTTGGACAGCGGGCACACGGTGAGCGGCATCTTGTCGGCCGCCAGACGCTGCATCAGGGCCGCGTCGTGGATCGCTTGCACACCGTGGTCGATGCGCTCGACTTTCAGCACATCCAGCGCGCTCCAGATGTAGGCGGGGGGCGCCTCTTCACCTGCGTGCGCCACCAAGCGAAAGCCCAACTCGCGGGCGCGGGCATAGACCTTGGCAAACTTTTCGGGTGGGTGCCCTACTTCGCTGGATGCCAAGCCGATACCGACAATCTTGTCGCGCAAGGGCAGCGCCTGCTCCAGGCATTCAAAGGCTTCTTCTTCGCTCAGATGCCGCAGGAAGCACAAAATGAGCGAGGCGGTCATGCCGAACTTGGCAGGCGCATCCGCACACGCGCGGTACAGGCCGTTGATCACCGTCTCGGCGCTCAGGCCGTGGCCGGTGTGCGTTTGGGTGTCGAAGAAGATTTCTGTGTGCAGCACGTTGTCGGCCTGGGCTTTGGCCAGATACGCGCAGGTCATGTCATAGAAGTCCTGCTCGGTCTTCAGCACCATGGTGCCCTCGTGGTAGATGTCCAGAAACTCTTGCAGGTTGTTGAACACATAGGCGTCGCGAAGCGCCTGTTCACTGGGGAAGCGCAGGGGCACGCTGTTGCGCTTGGCCAGTGCAAACATAAGCTCCGGCTCCAGCGAGCCTTCGATGTGCATGTGCAACTCCGCCTTGGGCATGGCGCGCAAGAGGGCGGGCATGCGGTCAGCAGATACGCTCTTGACGGCAGGAAAATTGGTCATCAGCAGACTCCAAAAGTAATACGTTCTTGTTTGAGAAACCGGCGGTATGCCGATGAGGCTTTGTCGGCCACGGTGTGCACTTCGGCGCGCACATCCAGGGGCAGGCATTGGGGGGTTTGCGATTCCAGCACCGGTTTGTCTTGCATGAAGATGGTGTGCTGGAAGTCTTGGAGCTTGGCATCGGGCGACTCAAAGTCGGCCATTGCCAACCTGAACCAGACCCTGCTACTGGTGGGTGTGAGGGGGCTGATAAACAAACCAATCGACTCCCTGAAGCCCTGCACCGCCACACTGGCGGCATCCGGTACTTTGATGAGGTTTGCCGTATAAGGGGCGACCACCTCATAGGTGTACTCGACCTGTGCAGGGGCGGTGGAGTGCACATTGCTTTGGGGCTGCCAGGCTTTGCATTGGGTGGCACGCAAACCCGTGGGGGTGGGCTCTACGGTGTAGTCGTCAATCGCGGTGGCTTCGCGCATGCCGAGCCAACCTTCGTGCACAAAACCGAAGTGCGCCATGTCCAGAAAATTTTCCACAATCCGCGGCGCGCTGGTGGCCACGTCGTAGGGGCCGCACAGCACTTTGCGCAAACCGCCATCGGACTCCGCCGCAAACGGCGGCACCGCGCGGGTCGGGTCCGCCTCCAACTGCACCCAGAGGAGCCCGTAGTGCTCTTCGATGCCAAACACGCGAGCGGCATGGCCGGCAGGCGGAACAAATTCGGGAAGCGCCGGCACCTTGACACAGGCGCCTTCCGCCGCAAATTGCCAGCCGTGATACGGGCACTCCAAGTGCCCCGCGCACACCCGCCCCAACGACAGCTTGGCACCGCGATGGGGGCATTGATCCGCCCAAGCGTGGGCGGTGCCTGCGTCATCGCGCCAGAGCACTACCGATTGACCGAGCAACTGCACGCCCAGAGGGGCTGCTTGCAAAGCGGTGCTTTGCGCAACCGGATGCCACATACGGGCTTCTATCAAAGATTCCATGCTTTCTCAGGTGCAACTACGTGGGAGCCATTAACAAAAAAGGGCCGCACAGGGCGGCCCTTTCACTTACCGGGTCACCATTATTTGGCGCCGGGAACCTTGCCTTCCACGCCCTTGACGTAGAAGTTCACGCCGGACAGGAACTTGTCGTCAGCGGTTTCGCCGTCTTTCAAGATTTCCTTGCCAGCGTTGTCCTTCAGAGGACCTTTCCAGATAGCAAAGCTACCGTCGGCCAAGCCCTTTTTGATCTCTTCGACCTTGGTTTTGGTTTCAGCTGGCACGTCTTCCGCCACGGAAACGATATCGATCGCGCCTTCTTTCACACCCCACCAGACACCGGTGTTACCAGTCCAGGTGCCTTCCAGGGCGTCTTTGGTGGCCTTGATGTAGTAAGGACCCCAGTTGATCACTGCAGATGCCAAGTGGGCCTTGGGGCCGTAGGCAGTCATGTCAGAGTCCCAGCCGAAAGCGCGCTTGCCCTTGGCTTCCGCGGTTTTCAAGACAGCGGCAGAGTCGGTGTTCTGGAACAGAACGTCGGCACCGCCGTTGATCAAGGATGTCGCAGCTTCAGTTTCTTTGGGTGGATCAAACCAGCCATTCACCCACACCACTTTGGTCTTGATCTTGGGGTTGCTGCTTTGAGCGCCCAAGGTAAAGCTGTTGATGTTGCGGATCACTTCAGGAATTGGGATCGAGGCCACCACACCCAAGGTGTTGGTCTTGGTCATTTTGCCGGCGATCACACCCGCCATGTACGCGCCTTCGTAGGTGCGGCTGTCGTAGGTGCGCATGTTGTCGGCTTGCTTGTAGCCGGTAGCGTGCTCGAACTTCACGTCCTTGAATTCGGGCGCGACTTTGAGCATGGGCTCCATGTAGCCGAAGGTAGTGCCGAAAATCAGCTTGTTGCCGCTGCTGGCCATTTCGCGGATCACGCGTTCAGCGTCCGCAGACTCAGGCACGTTTTCCACGAAAGAAGTGACGATCTTGTCGCCGAACTCGGCTTCGAGCGCCTTGCGGGCATTGTCGTGTGCGAATGTCCAACCGCCGTCGCCCACAGGGCCGACGTAGGCGAACGCAATTTTCAAAGGCTCTGGCTTAGGCGCAGGTGCGGAGGCAACTGGAGCCGGTGCCGGCGCAGGAGCCGGCTCTTCCTTCTTGCCGCAGCCAACCAAGGCAGCGCCAGCAACGGCGGTAAGGGCCGCTACCTTGAGCAAGGAGCGTTTTTGCAAATCTGTCATGTCACTTCCTTATAAAAAAACGAGAGATCCAACCAAAACTTTCGTGCGTCAGGAACCCGGATAAAACGGCTTGCCAATAGAGGCGGGCATGTTAATCCGTATCCAACGCGGATTGCGCGAAATAAGAGCCAAGACCACGATGGTCGCAAGATACGGCAACATGGTCAAGAACTGGCTGGGCACTTCGACGCCGATACCCTGCAAATGGAACTGCAACATGGTCACGCCGCCGAACAAATAGGCTCCAAGCAACACCCGTGCCGGGCGCCAGGTGGCAAAAGTGGTCAAGGCCAACGCGATCCAGCCTTTGCCGGCCACCATGCCCTCGACCCACAAGGGGGTGTAGATCACAGATATATACGCACCCGCCAAACCGCACAGTGCGCCGCCGCACACCACGGCGCCTAAGCGAATGGCGCGCACCGGGTAGCCGAGTGCATGCGCAGACTCAGGGCTCTCACCCACGCTGCGCAAAATCAAACCGGCACGGGTGCGGTACAAAAACCAGATCAACCCCAGTGCAAACAATACCGTCAGGTACACCATCGGGTGGTGTTTGAACAAGGCGGGGCCCACAAAGGGGATGTCCGAGAGGCCGGGAATCGCGAAGCTGGGCCGATCGGGCATTTTTTCCTGAACATACGAGATCCCTGCAAACGCAGAGAACCCCGCGCCGAAGAGGCTCAGGGCCAAGCCAGTGGCGTATTGGTTGGTATTGAGCCAGATCACTAGCACACCAAAGATGGCCGCCATGACCGCACCGGCGGCAATACCGGCCATGAAGCCGGCCACATCGCTGCCGGTGTGCACCACCGCCGCAAAGCCGGCAATAGCGGCGCACAGCATCATGCCCTCGGCTCCCAGGTTCACGATGCCGGCTTTTTCATTGATCAACAGGCCGAGCGAAGCGATGGCCAGCACGGTGCCGGCATTCAGAGTTGCTGCGATCAGCAGTGCATACGCATCCATTATTTTTTACCTCCTGCAGCGGAGACCCATTTAAGGCGGTAATTCACCAACGTATCGCAAGCCAAGAGGCTGAACAACAGCAAGCCCTGGAACACACCTGTCAGCGACTTGGGCAGCCCCAAACGGGACTGGGCGAGCTCACCACCGATATAAAACATGCTCATCAGCAGCGCCGAAAACACCATCCCCACCGGATGCAAACGCCCCACATAGGCCACGATGATGGCCGCAAAGCCGTAACCGGCCGGCACATAGGGGGTGAGCTGGCCGATGGGGCCTGCCACTTCCAGTGCGCCAGCCAAGCCCGCCATGCCGCCGGATACCAGCAAGGCGGTCCACAGCGCTTTGCGTGATGAGAAACCGGCATATCGGGCAGCGGCAGGCGCCAACCCGCCGACCTGCTGGGCAAACCCGGCACGTGTGCGGAACAGAAAAATCCAAATACCCGCCACGGCCACCACCGCAAACACCACGCCGATCGTCATGCGGGAGCCCTGAAACAGCCGTGGAATACGGGTGGCCGCCTCAAAGGTTTTGGTTTGCGGGAAGTTGTAGCCCAAAGGATCTTTCCAGGGGCCGTAGACCAGATAGCCCAGTACCTGCACCGCCACGTACACCAGCATCAAGCTGACCAAGATCTCATTGGCGTTGAATTTGTCGCGCAAGAAGGCGGTGAGCCCGGCCCAGGCCATGCCCCCGGCAATGCCCGCTATCACCACGGGCACCACAATCCAGCCCCCAGTTGTTTTTTCGGCCAGCAAGGCCACACCACTGGCCGCCACAGCACCAATGATGTACTGCCCCTCGGCTCCGATATTCCACACATTCGAGCGGAAGCAGACCGCCAGCCCCAGCGCAATCAGCAGCAATGGGGTCGCCTTGACCACCAGCTCACCTAGGGCGTAACCGCTCTTGATGGGCTCCCAGAAAAACACCAACAGACCCCGCACCGGGTCTTTGCCCAGTGCCATGAACAGCACGATACCGATGAGCACCGTCACCAGCAGCGCCAGCACCGGGGAACCGTAGCCCCAAGCTTTGGACGGCTGGGGGCGGGCTTCGAGTTTCAATCCGGCTTTAGCCATGGGCCACCTCCACAGCAGCGGCTGCGCCGGAGCCTTCCCACAATCCACTCATCCATTCCCCAATCTTTTCCACCGTGGCCTCCGCCACCGGCACCGATGGCGACAGCCGACCATGTGCAATCACGTGCAGGCGGTCGCTCACCTCAAACAATTCGTCGAGCTCTTCGCTCACCACCAGCACCGCGCAGCCGGCATCCCGCAGGGCCAGAATCTCGCCGCGGATCTGGGCCGCAGCCCCCACGTCCACCCCCCAGGTGGGCTGGGACACGATGAACAGCTTGGGTGCCGCGTCGATCTCGCGGCCCACAATGAACTTCTGCAAATTACCGCCAGAGAGCGAGCGCGCAGCCGCTGTCGGGCCATTGGCCTTGACGTTGAAGGCCTTGATGATGCGCGCGGCATGGTCTTCCAACTGGCGCACCCGGATCCAGCCGCCGGCGAACTTGGGCGCAGAAATGGACTCGGTGCGGGTCAGCAACATGTTCTGGGCCAGACTCAGGGTGGGTACCGCGCCGCGCCCCAAACGTTCCTCAGGCACAAAGTGCAGGCCCAGCTTGCGCCGGCCGCCGGGGTGCAAAGACGACACATCGGCCTTGCCCATGGTGACGCTTCCCTTGGGCGCGCGCACGTCTTCACCCGACAGGGCGTAAAGCAGCTCTTTCTGGCCATTGCCGGATACACCCGCAATGCCCACCACCTCACCCGCATGGACCGTGAGCGAAATGCCATTCAGGTCCACGCCGAACTGGTCTTCGCGGGCGAGGCTCAGGTTTTTAACGGTGAGTACCGGCGAGCCGGCTTGCTGCGGGCGATGCTCCAGCTGTGGCGGTTCTGCGCCGATCATCAGGCGGGACAAGGATGCGTTGGACTCTTCTGCCGGGTTGCACACACCGGTGACCTTACCGCCGCGCAGCACGGTGCAGGCGTTGCACAACTCACGGATCTCGTGCAATTTGTGCGAGATATACAAAATACTGCAGCCCTCTGAGGCCAACTTTTTGAGCACCACAAACAGCTTCTCCACCGCTTGCGGGGTCAGCACCGAGGTGGGCTCGTCCAGAATCAGCAACTGCGGGTTGGTCAGCAAGGCCCGAATGATTTCCACCCGCTGCATCTCACCCACGCTCAGGGTGTGCACCGGGCGGCTGGGGTCGATGTCTAGGCCGTATTCGGCCGCCTTGGCGGTGATGCTGGCCGTCACCTGCTCCAGGCTTTGCGCCTTGTCCAGGCCCAACCACACGTTTTCCGCCACGGTGATGGTGTCAAACAGATTGAAGTGCTGGAACACCATGCTGATGCCCAGAGCCCGCGCTTCTTTGGGGTTGCGAATATTGACAGGCTTGCCGTTGAACAGCACCTGGCCGGCATCGGGCTTGATGGAGCCGTAAATGATCTTCATCAAGGTGGACTTACCGGCACCGTTTTCGCCCAGCACGGCATGGGTCTGGCCGGGCAGCACGGTGAGCGACACCTCGCTATTGGCGATCACGCCCGGGTAGGCTTTGGTGATGCCTGTCAATTGCAGCCGAGGGACGACAGGCATGGGAGGAGAAGATTCCATACGAACGGGTTGTATTAATTATTCTTTGCGAAGCTCGGCCGCCACCGACTTGATGCGCTCGCGCAGCCACTTATTGGACGCACTCGTGTGCGTGCGGGCGTGCCAGAGCTGGTAGTACATCATGCGGGGGAACTGCACAGGGCAAGGCATTATTGTCACCGGTAGGGTGTCCACAAAACGTTCACAGTACTGGCGGCCGGTAGTTAACACGAGCAAGGTTGATGCCACCATGCCCGGAATCAGGCTGAAATGGGGGCAACGGGCCACAATGTGCCGCTGCAAACCGAGGCCGCTCAGGTGCTCGTCAATCACCCCCTTGGCACCCGGGTGGGTGGCGCCGGGCGCAATGTGCTCGGCCTCCAACCACTGGGTCTGATCCCAGCCACGGCGCACGGCGGGGTGCTTGTTGGACACCAGGCACACCACTTCGTCCCCGAAAAGGCGGCCCAGATGGAGGTCGTCCGGCGGTTGGGGCCAGTTGCCGATGACCACATCAATATCACCCTGCGCCAGCTGGGTGCGGTAGTCAGAGGCACCGCTCAGCGGGTGGATTTCTATTTCTGCAAAAGGCGCCTGCTCCTTGATTTGTGCGACCAAGCGCGGGAGAAACAGGGGGTCCAAATAATCGCTGGCGGCCAGCCGGAAGGTATTACGAGCGGCATCGGGCTCGAACCCTCGCGCATCCGAGAACAACATCTCGGCGGCACGCAAAATACTGGCACTGGGCTCGAGCATGCGCAGCGCCGTCTCGGTGGGCACCATGCCGGAGCCGGAACGCACCAACAAGGGGTCGCCGGCAAAGTCTCGCAGCCGCTTGAGCGATGCGCTGACCGCCGGCTGGTGCATGCCCAGACGGATGGCGGCTTTCGAAACGCTGCGCTCGGTTAACACAGTATGAAGGACCCTGATCAAATGAAGGTCTATCTTGTCGAAAAGGGATTGGTCTCTCATACACAGCGTTCAATTGGACCCATATGCTAATGCGTATGGAAACGGAACAACACCCGGATTACCCTCCCGCACGAGGAAACACGCATGACCACCACCCCATTGAAGTTTGTACGCCGCGGCGAAATCGTCACGCTGGATGGCGTTCCCCCCACCCGCACCCTGCTCGAGGTGCTGCGCGAAGACCTGCACTGCACCGGTACCAAAGAGGGCTGTAACGAAGGGGACTGCGGTGCCTGCACCGTCGTCGTGGGCGAATCCGTCAACGGCGAACTGCAGACCAAGGCGGTCAACAGCTGCATCAAAATGGCCCACAGCCTGAACGGCAAGGCCCTGTGGACGGTAGAAGACATTGCCACTGACGATGGCCGCTTGCACCCCGCCCAAGAGGCCATGGTGCAGTGCCACGGCTCGCAATGCGGCTTTTGCACCCCCGGCTTTGTGATGAGCCTGTTTGACCTGTACCGCCAACACGCTCATGCCGGCGCCCCCATTACGCGGGACGACGCGTTGCACGCCCTGAGCGGCAATTTGTGCCGCTGCACCGGCTACCGCCCGATTCTGGATGCCGCCCAAACCATGTTGGGCCAGCCGGCCGTAGATATGCAGGAGGCGGAAACGCTATCAAAATTGGAGCAGCTTGCGCAAGAAGGACGAGGTCTAGATACCGATTCTTCTTATATTTTGCCCACCACCCTACCCGCCTTCCTGGCAGCGCGGGCGCAGTACCCGCAAGCGCAAATCGTCGCCGGCTGCACCGACGTGGGCCTGTGGGTCACCAAAATGCACAAGGATTTCTCCCGCGTGCTGGATGTGACCCAAGTGGCCGAACTGCGGCGCGTGGAGCAGTACCCGCACCATATCGCCATAGGCGCCGCCGTCACCCTGACTGATGCGTTTGCCGCCCTGGTGGCGGACCGGCCGCAGTTGGCCACCTTTGCCAGCCGCTTTGCCGGCCTGCCGGTGCGCAATGCGGGAACGCTGGGCGGCAACGTGGCCAATGGCTCGCCGATTGGCGACTCCATGCCGCTGCTGATTGCGCTGGGCGCCAGCGTGGTGCTGATGGCTTGGCGCGGCAAAGGCATCAAGGCCAAAGCGGTGCACCGCGAACTGCGCCTAGAAGACCTCTACACAGGCTACCGCCAGAACGTCATGGCGCCGGACGAAGTGCTGGCGTGGATCAAAGTGCCCAAGGCAGGAGAGACCACGACCACGACCACGACCACGACCACGAGCACGAGCACGAGCGCCGCGCCGGGCCGCCCCAAGCAAGCGGGCGCCCCCTCGGGGGGCAGCGCAGCACACGCAGTGGCAAGCGTGGGGGCCGAATTTCTTCGTGTTTACAAAATTTCCAAACGCTTTGAAGACGACATTTCTGCCGTCTGCCTCGCGCTGAACCTGCATATCGAAGGCGGCATAGTCACCCACGCCAGCATCGGGGTGGGTGGTGTGGCGGCCACGCCTGTGCGTGCGCTCAAGACACAAGCTGCTTTGCTGGGCAAACCCTGGAACCTCGCGACCGTGAAAGCTGCGCAGGCCACTTTGCGAGGCGAGTTCAGCCCGATTTCGGACATGCGCGCCAGCAGCGCCTACCGGGTGGAGGTGCTGGGCAACCTGCTACAGCGCTACTGGCTGGAAAGCCAGGGCCTCACGGCCATCAATCTAGAGAGCTATGTGCAGACAGGAGAAGCTGCATGAGCGCCACACCCTTCAACCCGTCTTTGACTCCCACCCTCTCCCCCGAGGTGGCCGCCGCCGTGCCCAGCCCCCGCGGCCCGGCTGCCGGCGTCAACCAGTTTCATGAGAGCGCCGTGGCCCAGGTGGCCGGCGCGGTGCACTACATCGACGACCTGCCTGAGGTGCGCGGCACCCTGTATGCCGCGCCCATCCTTTCCACCCATGCGCACGGCAAGCTGCTGGGCGTGGACAGCACGGCAGCGCGCGCCATGCCCGGCGTGGTGGACGTGGTGCTGGCGGAGGACATTCCGGGCGACCCCATGCTGGCCGCCTTTGCCGGCGACGAGCCGGTGTTTGCCCTGGACACCGTGCAGTTCGTGGGCCAGGTGGTGGGCGTGGTGCTTGCCAAAACGGTGATGCAGGCCCGCCATGCCGCCCGCAAAGTGCAACTCAAGATCGAGCCCTTGCCGGCCATCCTGTCGGTGCAAGAGTCCATCCGCGCCCAAAGCTTTGTGCTGCCACCGGTCCACGTTCGGCGCGGTGATGCGGATGCGGCCTTGAAGAGCGCGCCCCACACCCTGCACGGCACCCTGGAGGTGGGCGGGCAGGAGCACTTTTACCTGGAAGGTCAGATTGCCTATGTGCTGCCGCAGGAGCAGAACCAGTGGGTGGTCTACAGCAGCACCCAGCACCCCGGCGAAGTGCAGCACTGGGTGAGCCACGCATTGGGAATCGACAACCACGCCGTCAAGGTGGAATGCAGGCGCATGGGCGGCGGCTTCGGCGGCAAGGAAACGCAGGCCGGCCATCTGGCCGTGTGGGCGGCCATTGCGGCGGCCAAAAACCGCTGCGCCGTGAAGCTGCGGCTGGACCGGGACGACGACTTCATGGTCACCGGCAAGCGCCACCCCTTTGCGTATGAATACAGCGTGGGCTTTGATGATACCGGCCGCCTGACCGCCCTCAAACTGCAAATGGCCGTCAACTGCGGCTTCAGCGCCGACCTGTCAGGCCCGGTGGCAGACCGCGCCATCTTCCACACCGACAACGCCTACTACCTGCAGGATGTGGATATCACCTCCTACCGCTGCAAAACCAACACCCAAAGCCACACCGCCTTCCGCGGCTTCGGTGGTCCGCAGGGCGTGGTGCTGATTGAGGCGGTGATGGGCGACATCGCCCGTGCGCTCAAGCTGGACCCGCTGGACGTGCGCATGCGCAACCTGTACAGCGATGAGGCCATCCCCGGCACTGACATCGCCAATCCCATCCGGCGCGACACCACCCACTACCAGATGAAGGTGGAAGACAACATCCTCCAGCCCCTGCTATCAAAATTGGAGCTGTCTGCGCAGTACCGACGGCGGGTAGAGGCCATTTCGGCATGCAACCAGACCAGCCCCGTACTCAAACGCGGCATCGCCATCACGCCGGTCAAGTTCGGCATCAGTTTCACTGCCACGCTGTTTAACCAGGCCGGTGCGCTGGTGCATGTGTACACCGACGGCAGCGTGCAGGTCAACCATGGCGGCGCCGAGATGGGCCAGGGCCTGAACACCAAGGTCGCCCAGATCGTGGCGGACGAACTGGGCATTCCCTTCACCCGCGTGCTCAGCACCGCCAGCGACACCAGCAAAGTGCCTAATGCTTCTGCCACTGCGGCCAGTGCGGGTACCGACCTGAACGGCCGCGCGGCCCAGTTTGCCGCCCGCAATGTGCGCGACAACCTAGCCGCCTTTGTGGCTGGGCTTGATGGCTGCGGCGCAGGTGCCGTGCGCTTCAAGCATGGTGAAGTGTTCTCGCCCACCACCACCCGCAGCTTCGACGACGTGGTGAAAATGGCCTATGCCAACCGCATCCAGCTCTGGAGCGACGGCTTTTACCGCACGCCCAAGATCCACTACGACAAGACGACGCTGACCGGCCGGCCCTTCTACTATTTCGCTTATGGTGCAGCGTGCACCGAAGTGGTGATCGACACCCTCACCGGCGAGAGCAAGGTGCTCAAAGTGGACATCCTCCACGACGTGGGCCGCAGCATCAACCCCGCTATCGACGTGGGGCAAATTGAGGGCGCCTTTGTGCAGGGCATGGGCTGGCTCACCACGGAGCAACTGGTCTGGAACGACAAGGGCTACCTCAGTACCCACGCCCCCAGCACCTACAAGATCCCCACCGCAGCGGATGTGCCGGAACACTTCAAGGTGGACCTCTGGCACGAACCCAACCGTGAAGACAACGTGTTCGGCAGCAAGGCGGTGGGCGAGCCGCCTTTCATGCTGGGCATCAGTGTGTTTGAAGCCTTGCGCGATGCGGTAGCCCAGGCCAAAGGCCCGGGTGCCACCGTGCAACTCACGGCGCCTGCTACCGCGGAAAACGTGTTGAAGGCGCTCAAGGACTGCGCGCCTAAAGGGTGGCACTAAACCCCGGCAAGCGTTCGCAAACCGCTGGGATCCACCAGATTCACCGTGCGGCCTGAGCCGCTGATGAGGCTGCGTTCCCGCAGGTGGCGCAGCACGCGGGAGAGCGTCTCGGGTGCAATGCCCAGCTGGGCCGCGATCAGGCGTTTGCGCTGTTGCAGCTGCACGGCGCAACCACCCTTGTCATTCGATTCCGCATGTTGCAGCAGCCATTCGGCGCAACGCGCCTCGGCGCCTTTGGCCAGGCGACTCACCGCCAGTTCGGTTTGTTCGCGGTGCGCCTGGGCCAAGCCGGTCAGCATGGTAGTGCTGAGTTGGCGGTTGGCGGCCAAGGCCGCTTGGAATTCAGCCATCGGCATCTTGCGCAACACCACCTCCGTCTGGGCGACTACGTCCACGACGGCGGGCAGCGATAGCACCGCAGCTGTCGGATTGAGCCAACAGGGGCCCTGCATCTGACCGAGCTGATGCTCCAGCAGCTCGTCGCGGCTACCCGGCTCACCGCTGATTCCCGTGAGCACCAGACCGCTTTCCAGATACCAAGCCGCCACCGTCGGGTCACCGCGACTTAACAGGACGGTGCCCGCCGCACAGCGTTCAAGGCGTGCACTGGCCAGAAACGAAGGGGGTTGAGTAGTTGAGGGTGACAGCATGGCACCACTATGCCCGCCGACGCCGGGCTGCGCTTTGAGACAGATCAAGGGTTTGGCGCACGCTGCCGCGCAAAAAACCGCAACTTTGTGAAAAACCGCACTCTGCGACCCTAAAAAACCTGGAAACAGTCTGTAACGACACGTAAGATTGCGCGCGTCACACATCTAGGGGTTTACGCCTACAAATTCGCTCAAGCGGTCTGTGCGTTACCCCAGCCTGATGGCCTACGTTTTCGATAAGGCCACACTAAAAAATGAAAAAGCTCTTCTTCCGCTTGCTGGCTGCTTTCGCCTGTGCGGCTCAAGCCAGCGCTGCAAGTCCTTCCGTGGCTCTTTATTACGGTGCCTCGCCACCGTGGGAACTCCTGCGCGCGTTTGACCGGGTGGTGGTAGATCCCGGCCATGTGCCGGAGCCTCGCTCCATAAAAAATGGTCCGCCCGAATTGGCAGCTTATGTGGCGGTGGGCGAAGTACAGCCCAGCCGACCCTATGCAGCCGCCATTCCTGCGGCCTGGATCAAAGGTAAAAACAAAGACTGGGGCAGCCAGCTGATTGACCAAGCCCAGCCCGGGTGGCCTGTTTTCTTTGCAGAACGCGTGATCCAGCCTTTGTGGACCGCCGGCTACCGGAGTTTCTTTTTCGATACGCTGGACTCCTACCACCTGTTTTCCAAAACGCCCGAAAGCCGATCGGCACAAGAAGCGGGCATGGTTGAACTGGTGCGCGAGGTCAAACGACGGTATCCCCAAGCCAAGCTGATTTTCAACCGCGGCTTTGAAATCCTCGGCAAGACCCATTCACTCGTGGACATGGTGGCGGCAGAGTCCCTGTTCCAAGGGTTTGATGCCGGAAAAAGCCGTTTCCGACCGGTGCCCGGGGCAGACCGCGAATGGTTACTGGGGCAACTCTCAACCGTCAAAAACACCTACGGTTTGCCGGTCCTCGCGATTGACTACGTGCCGGCCCACGACAGGGCATTGGCCCGCACCACCGCGGAGCAGATCCGCGAGCTCGGCTTTACCCCTTGGGTGACTACGCCCGACCTCACCAGCATAGGGGTTGGCAGCGTCGAGGCCATGCCGCGCAAGGTACTGGTCGTACACAGCACACCGGTCAATGAGGCTTCGTTGCGCTACCTCGATCCCGTGCGCATGCTGTCGCTGCCACTGAACTATCTGGGCTATGTGCCGGAGTTTGTCGACGCCAGCCAGCTACCCGATCACCCCTTGAAAGGGCGTTATGCGGGCATTGTGATTTGGCAAACGGTTCCGGCCACCACCGCGGAGCAGCAGCGCTTGTCAGGCTGGCTGCGTAAGCAAGTGCAAGACACGGTACCGGTGGCATGGCTCAACATGCCCGGCACCTTGCTCGATAGCAATTTGCGCAGTACCTTGGGCATCACCCTCACGCCCACCTCCGGTGCTATTGCCCCGATCACCGTGGTGCAACAAAGCGGGATCATGGGGTTTGAGCGAGCGCCAACGCCTGCGCTTGACAGCTTTGCGGGGATGACCGTCGAGGGCGCACGGCCTCTGCTGGTGCTGATGCAGGCCGATCGCACCCAGCATGCAGCGGCCATCACCCCATGGGGTGGGTTTGTGAGCTCGCCGTTTGTGACCTCGGTTCTGCCCGGCGAACTAGGCAGCCGCTGGGTGGTGAACCCGTTTGACTTCTTGAGCCAGGCGCTGCGCCTGCCAAAGATGCCCATCCCGGACACCACCACCGAATCCGGCAAACGCATGCTCATGATCCACATGGACGGCGATGGCTTTATCAGCCGCTCCGAGACGCCCGGCAACCCCATCGCCGGTGAAATGGTCCGTGACCGTGTGGTGCGCAAATACGCGCTGCCGATGACCATCTCGGTCATCGAAGCTGAAATTGCACCGGATGGCCTGTACCCCGGTCTCTCGCCGCTTGCCGAAAAAGTGGCCAAAGAAATCTTTGCAGCGCCCCATGTGGCCATCGCATCCCACAGCTACTCCCACCCCTTCTTCTGGTACAGGGCCAGCGCGGGTGAAGGCTCGGACAGCTACAACCTGCGCATCCCCGGTTACCGCTTCGATGTGAAACGCGAGGTCGATGGGTCCATCGCCTACATTGAGCGCCGCTTGGCTCCGCGCGGAAAAAAGGTGGAAGTATTCCTCTGGACCGGCGACTGCATCCCGACCAGCGAAGCACTGCGCGCGGTAGCGGCCGCGGGCATTGTCAACATGAATGGCGGCGACACCGTGGCCACACGCTCGAACCCGAGCCTCACTTACGTTGAGGGTCTGGGCCTGCAGCGGGCCGGTGGCTTTCAGGTTTTTGCACCCAACCAGAACGAAAACGTTTACACCAACAACTGGCTGGGTCCGTATTACGAGTTTGAGCGGGTGATTGAAACCTTCCAACTCACAGAGTCCCCGCGCAGACTCAAGCCCATCAACATTTACTTTCACACTTATCTGGCGACCAAGCGTGCCGGTGTGCAAACCCTGGACAAAATTTTCCAGTACGCGCTGAGCCAGCCCGTCACGCCGGTGCACATTGCCGACTATGCGCGCAAGGTGATGGATTTTCAGGACTTGTCGATCGCCAGAACCCCTCAAGGATGGCAAATCCGGGGTGCGAGTGCACTGCGCAGCCTCAGGCTCCCTGCCGCGGTGCCACTGCCGGACCTCGAATCCAGCCGGGGAATTGCTGGCTACACCGCGGATAGTGGCGACCGGTATGTCCACTTGCATACAGATTCGGTGTCCTGGGTAGCGTCGCCCGGCGCACTAACCAGCAGGCCGCTGTTGGTGTCTGCCAATGCCCGGGTGACCGACGTGCAACACGCCTCCACTGGCGTGCGCTGGAGTTTGAGCGGCCATGTGCCCCTGCAATTCACCCTGAAGAATGTTCAGGACTGCGATGTGCGCCTGGGCAACCGCAAATTAACGCCGCTCCGCCAGGAGGGCTCCTTCTCTCACTTTGAACTCATTGAACATGTTGCCCCATCGCTCGAAGCGCTATGCAGGAATTGATGGAGAGATTCCACGCCTGAAGCTGGCGACGGGTTGGCAACTGCTACTCATCGGCTTCATGGTGGTGACTCTTCTGGCTGTCGTGTTTCCGCGCAAGGAACTGGTAGCCAAGCTCTACGAGCAAGAAACGCTCGATGAGCTCACGCTGTCCTACATCCAAAACCTGTACCGGGCCAGTGCCGGCAACCTCGATGTTGCCTTGCTGCTCGCACGCGTGCAGCAACAGAAACTGGACCTGCCGACCCTGAGACTGATGCTGCTCTCAGCCGCAGCAGAGGGCGATCTGCGTCAACGCACCGCTGCCCGCACGATTTTGCTGAGCGCTTATGACCGCCGCTTGCAAAAAAGCACCAACGCCGAGCAACTGGCTGAACTCCGCCAAGGACTGCCCGCGTTTCTGGATCCGGCGCTCACAGACCCGATGACTGAAAGCATGGCCCAGCAGTTTGCAGATCTGGCCTTCACGCTCGACAACCCAGATGCGGGTCTTCAGTTCATCGCAAAAAACCAAAAATCCAGTGGCCCGGATGCCTTGGAGCGTTATGCCGTGCGCGGCTTGGCACGTGGCAACTATGAGCAAGCGGCAAGGTATTACTTCATGGCACAGCAGCACACAGAGCCTTACACCGACAAGCGGCGGCTGTTCATGGCCGGGGTTGACACCCTGATGGCAGGCGGCTTGTACGCCCGCGCCATGAGCGCTGCGAACACACACCTGGGCGCACTGGCGCAAGACAGGGTCACGCTGCGCTACCTGGCACGTGTTGCCCTGGCGGCGGGTTATCCGAACGAGGCCAACGCCTATGCCAGAGCCCTGATTTTCCAGCCGCAAGGAGCGCAACCTTGAGCCTGCGCCATGCCTGGATCCTTGCGCTTTACCCTGCTTGGGGCGCTGCTTGGGCCCAAGAAAACCCGACACCGGGCCAGGATTACCAATCACTGCAAATCGCCAGTAGCACTGAGCTCAAAGGTTTGCAAAGCCTCTACGAGCAGCACCGGAACTTGCCCTTTCTCCGCTTGGAGAAGCGCGGAAATCAATTCACCCTGCGGGCAGGCTTTTGGCGTAGCACCGAAGAGGCGCGGCGCGCACTCTCGGGCCGCGCCATCCCGGGTGCCCAGCTTCGCATCGCGGTGCTGCGCCCCGAGTTGCTGCTGCAGACCAACTGGACCTCGAATGCCCCGCTCGCGCAAGATGCGCGCCCCCAGGCCGCAGAGCCCCTGCAGCCTAGACCCGAGGCACCCGCGCCCCCTTCGTCCCCATCTCCCTCGCCTCCTGTCCAGCCTGCCCAGTCGGCTCCTGTCAGGGCGCCAGAGATCATCACACCCAAGGCCAATAGACCTGACGACGGCAAAGCGACGGGCCTGACCCTGCGCAACCTGAACCTCGAAGACATAGCCCTGTCTTATGGCGTGCTGCTCAGCACCGGGGACTTGCAACCGGCCCTGCAGATTGCCCGTGCAGCGGTACAAATGGCTCCCGCGAACCGGGAATGGCGACTCCGCTTGGCGAAAGTTGCGGAGTGGACCCAACAGCCGCTGATTGCCGCGCAGCAGTGGGCATACATCTTTCAACAAGGCGCCCGGGACGCAGAGACTCTGGCCAATGTGACCCGACTCGCCTGGCAGATGGAAGACCTCCAAGTCCCCTTAAGCGCATGGCAAACGCTGGCCAAACGCCGCCCGCTCAGCGCTGCGGAAATGGTGGAAGTGCTGAAGCTCTTTGAAGAGTCCGCACAGCCTGCAGAAGGCTCCCTGTTCTTTGAAGCCCAGTACCTGCAGCGGGGTGATCTGCAACTGCTGGAATACGCCGCGCGCCTTGCAGGCAACTACGGAAATGACGCACGCACGCTGCAGCTACAAATTTTGCGCAGCCAGGCAAACCCCTTTTCGCTGGGCGCGGTGCTCGATGTGGTGATGGTCTACGTCCGCAGCAACCGGCTGCCGGAAGCCCTTGCATTTATGCAGAGCCACGAAGCGCGTGTGCCCGCCGAGGCCTCGGAGTTCTGGCGTCTGCTGGGTGAAGTGGCTTGGGACCTGCAGCGCGTGGACATTGCACGCGGGGCCTATGCCAACTACGTCAAAAGTGAGTCAGCTACCAGTGACGATTGGGGCCGCCTCGTGGCATTGGCCGGCGTCCAACAAACAGACCAGGCCGCGAACCTTGCGCTGGAAGGGTACCGCCGCTTTGGTACCTTTGCCCTGCTGACACAAGCGCTGGAGATGTTTGCCAACCAGGCCCAATGGACCCGCATGGGCGAGGCGCTAGCGCTATTGCAAGGGGCGGCACTCACTGATGCCGAGTCGTCGAGCCAGTTTTTGCTGCTGCGCGCCCGGTATGCGCAAGGCCTCAAACAAGGGGATAACGCGTGGGCCGATCTGCGCCGGGCCATGGTGATGGAGCCGGTGTCCAAAATCGTGGGTCTCAGCAGCTTGTGGTTTTTGATAGACCAGCAACGCACCGCGGAGCTAGCCGTGGCCCTCAAGCACTACCAGAGTCATGGCGGGGATGCGGACTATTGGCCTGCCTTTGCTGCAGGCCACCAGGTGCTTAACCAACAACGGCAGGCACTCAGCTGGTACCAACGTATCGTGGCCAAGGCGCCGCAGGATGCCTTCACCCTCCTGAACTATGCCGATGCGCTGGAACGCAACCAACAAGCAGGCATGGCCGCACGAGTGCGCCGCCATGCTTGGCTGATCTTGCGGGCACAGCTTCCAGCAGACACAGCGCGCACAGAGGCCGATACGTCCAGCGCCGAATGGCGCACGCTCTTGAGACTTTCGCTCTTGAACCGGCCTGGTGATCCTGCACTGCAACAAGCCCGCGACTGGGCCCGCAGCCTCAAGGCACTGCCCGCCGACGCTTCCGCCCCGGAGACGACCGAACTGATCTTGGCCTGGGCCATCAGCACGGAACAATTTGTCAATGCGCGGACGTGGATGGCCCGCCGCTTCCGTGAGCAAGCCCAAGCGCCCGTGTGGGGGCGGGCCCAAGTAGCCCTGCAAACCGGAGACACCCGGGACATGGACGACTTGCTGCAGACCCAACGCGAGACACTGCCGATCTACAACCGCTACGACATCGAACGCGCCATGGGTCTGCACGCAGAGGCGCTGACCACAGCATTCAATGGACTCACGCGCAGCCCGGATGACGAGGCCTTGTACGACCGTTGGCGCCAGCACGCGCCTGCCCAGGCAGCCTATCTGGAAAGCGCGCTGAAGAGTGAAAACGCAGGCAGCTTCAGCAACTTCTCGGTCGGGCAGCATGCCCAGTGGCCGGTGAAACAAGGGCTGGTCGCAACCCTGGGCTGGACCAGAGCCCGGCAAACCTCAGGCGATGCAGGACTGCAAACGCTGCTCACCGATACCGAGCAACTCAACAACCTGGGCCTCCAATGGGCCAGCCCCGGGCAAAACGGGGCGCTCACCCTGTTCCAGCGCCGGGAGCTGGGCACCATGAATGGGGCGCAACTGAGCCAGTCACTCCGTCTGCCATATGGGCTCCTGTGGAGCACCCGCCTGGACATCGGCAATGCCAGCCAAGCAAGCCCCACCATGCAAATTGCAGGCGCAGAAGACAGCCTGAGCACCACCCTCGGTGCCCAGCTGGACAAACGCCTCAACCTGCAAGCCACCCCGGCCGTAAAGCGCTATTACAGCCAACTCGGTGACGGTCTCGGACGTGGTCAGTCTCTCGACCTCGAGGCCGGATACCGCCTGCGGGTGGACTATCCGGACTGGCGGCTCCGCGTCAACTTGCGCAGACAAGTCTTTGACCGCGAAGACGGGCCGAGTGCCGGATCGCTGCAGCGCTACCCGGAAGCGTTTCAGCAAGCCGTGAGTGCAGGCACGCTCAGCACCGCCAACTATTTCTTGCCGGAAAGCAGCACCAGCTGGGGCCTGTGCCTCGGCATGGGCGAGAACTTGGGCGGGCAGAGCTTGCAAAACGGATTCAGCCGAGGCTGGCGCCCTTTTGTCGATGCCTGTTTGCGCCATGACTCCCAAGCCGGCGAGGGCTACTCCTCGCAAGTCGGTCTGGCGGGCTCGGTATTCGGGCGGGACTTGATGCGTATCGAACTCCAACACAGCGATGGCCTTGCCAGCAGCAACGGCCCGGGCAGAACCTTGACCTTGCGTTACCGCAATTACTTTTAACCACGAGCACCCTGATGAAACTCCACACTCTCTTGTGCACCGCTGCGCTGGCCCTGACCGGCTGCGCCACCTCCATCGAATCCAATACCGGCCGCGGCACGCTGGAAGCAGGCGCCTCCTGGGCGTTACTCCCCTTGTCCAACAATACCGACACGCCGCAGGCTGCGCTCAGCGCAGAGTCCATGCTGGAACACCTGCTGCGTCGCCGTGGTGTGCCGGAGCTCAAGATCTACCCCGCAGCCCTGTCACGGGATAGCTTGTTTGAACCCTCGGAGCGGAAAGTCAGCGAAGAAGCCCAGAAGTGGGCCCGCGAACAAGGCGTTCGCTATGCAGTGAGTGGCAGCGTTGAAGAGTGGCGCTACAAAGTCGGCCTCGACGGCGAGCCCGCTGTCGGCATTACCGTCAAAGTGACAGACCTGAGCTCAGGGCAAATCGTCTGGAGCACCACAGCAGCCAGCAGTGGATGGAGTCGGCAAGCCCTGTCCGGCGTGGCGCAGGCCGTCATGCGCGACGCCCTGACCAGCTTGCCACTGCCCGCCGTGGCCCCTGCAAAGTAAGTCGCTTATGGGAGCTCCCTCCTCGACCAGTTGGCTCAAAAAGCTCATCAGCCCGCATCGGCTGGCACCCGATCCGGTGCTGGCCCGTGACCAGTGGCTCGAAATATTTTTGATCCCCCTGCTCGGCATTGCTGTGGGCTGGTGGATCAGCGCCGACGACCCGATGCTCGCGCAAAGCCACTTTCCCTGGCTCTGGTTTGCACCGGTCTTGATTGCGTTGCGCTACGGCGTTTCGCCGGGCTTGCTGAGTAGCATTCCGCTGATCATCAATTGGTTGATCGCCAATGCCATGGGCCGGGTTGAAGATGCCTTCGCCTTCCGCTTTTTCTTCGGTGCGGGTGTGCTGGTCATGGTCTGCGGCGAGTTCAGCGATGTGTGGCGTGATCGCAATGCCCGCATGGAAGAGACCTACCTGTATGTGACCGAGCGTCTTTCGCGGCTCACCAAGAGGCACTTGCTGCTCAACCTCTCCCACGATCGGCTTGAACAAGAGATGCTGATCCGCCCGGGCTCTCTGCGCGATGCCCTGGCCCGCCTGCGGGGCATGGCCATGCAACCCACCCCGCAAGACGAGCCCATGCCGGCGGCCAACAGCTTGCTGCAGTTGCTGTCGCAGTATGTCAATCTGGAATCCGCCACGCTGTATGCCATCAAGAACCCGGACACTGACCCGCAATTGGGCCCGGCTCTGGCAGTCATCGGGGACCCGCTACCGCTCCTGCCGGGAAATGTGCTGTTCCAGAAAGCAATGGAAACACGGGCACTGGTGCACATCGCCGGCGAAGACATCAGCAGCTCTGACCCCGACAGCCCCTTGGTGGTGGCCCCGCTGGTGGCTGGTAACGACACCATATTGGGCGTGCTGGTCGTGACCCGTATCCCGTTTTTCTCACTGACGGTCGAGAACCTGCAAATGATGTCGGTGATCCTGGCCTATTACGCAGACAACATCCGGATCGGCCCAGATACCCACAAAGTCCAGCAGGCGCTTCCGGGCATCCCGGCCTTGTTCGCAGAAGAGCTGGTGCGCATGAGCCGGCTGAATCACTCGGTAGGCCTGTCCAGCCATTTGGTAATCATGACCTTTGAAGGTGCACTGGGGGCCGAAATCACAGCCGAGTTTGTGCGCGTGAAGCGCGGACTGGATTTGTACTGGCAAACGCATATCCGCGGGCAGCCTGCAGTCGTGGTGCTGATGCCGTTTGCATCAGACTCTGCTAAGGAAGGTTTTATCCAGCGGATTGATGACTGGCTGCAACTGCGATTTCATGGCGACATCGAAAGCCTGCAAGTCCGCCTGCACACCATCGACTTCGCCCTAGAAGACCCGGTGCAAGCCCTGACCACCCAGTTCGCCCCGTGAGAAAGCCCGCATGTTCACATTGAAGTGGGCCTGGGCGGCCATCGCCATTGAAGTAGGCGTCTTCTTAAGCCCGCTGTTGCACCAGTCCACGCTGGGGGCGTTGCTGGCCATGCTGGCGCTGCACGCCTTGGCGAGCGCGATCGTGGCATCGGGCAGTTATGTGCTGCTGCCCCACAAGTACATGCGACCCCGTGTGACCGTGTGGTTGCTGTTGTTTCTTTTTGCATTTGTCGCCCCCCTGATCGGTGCGGTCGGAATGCTGGCCATCATCTGGACGACCTTCCAGAAAGAGTCGCCAGACGAATACCCGCCGGAACCGGTGACAGTGCCCCTGCCCGAATTTGACATGCAAACCAAAGATGTCAGCCGCAGCGGGCAAGGCTCCATTCGCTCACGCCTGAACTCACATGTGCCTAGCGCCATCCGGCTTCAATCCCTGATGACACTTCAAGCGATCCCTACCCGGGTTGCCAACCCCATCCTGGACGAACTACTGAGCGACAACTCTGACGATGTGCGCCTCGTGGCGTTTGGCATGCTCGATGCCGAGGAAAAGAAAATCAACGCAGACATCCAGCGCGAACGTCGCCAACTCGACCAGGCGGAGAACGACGCCCAGCGCCACACCTGCTTGCGACACCTGGCAGAACTGCACTGGGAACTGATTTACGCCTCGCTGGCCCAAGGCGAACTCAAAAAACACATCCTCAGCCAGACACTGCAATATGTCGACGCCACACTGGCCCTGGAGCCCGAGCCGGACGCCGCCATGCTGTTCCTCAAGGGGCGGATTTTGCTGGCCATCGGCGAATACGCTCCAGCCCAAGCCGCCATTGAACACGCAATTACGCTCGGCCACCCTTTGGTATCTGCCGTGCCCTACGTGGCCGAGCTGGCCTACCAACGCCGTGATTTCGCGCAAGTCAAACAATCCCTGCTCCGCCTGGAGAAACTCAACGTCGCCTCCCGTACCCGGGCCGTTGTAGACATTTGGACCGGACGAGACAACTTTCCACATCGCAGTGACCGCAACTACTTCCCCCACATCTGAACCCGTCCTGCCCAAGGCAGAGCAGGTCGACGTCATGCTTCTCCTAGAGGGCACCTTCCCGTTTGTGTCCGGGGGAGTGTCCAGCTGGGTCCAGCAAATCATTCTGGGCTTTCCGGACATCCGCTTCGGTGCCATTTTTCTGGGTAGCCGCAAACAGGACTACGGGCACATGCGCTACGCCTTGCCGCCCAATCTGGTCCATCTGGAAACGGCCTATCTAAATGAAGACGAGGCGCCACCGCCAATCGCACGTGTCAAGGCACCGGCCAAAAGCATGGAACTGGTCGAGCGAATGCACGACATGTTTGAGAACGATCTGCGCCACCCCGAGTGCCCGCACCTCTTTGCCAGCATGATGGACGAAGCAGGCCCCGGCGGCATGCTTAGCCAAGATATGTTCCTCTACAGCGAAGGATCCTGGGACTACATCAAAAAAACCTACCGGAGCCGGAGCACCGACCCGTCGTTTGTCGATTACTTTTGGACTGTGCGCACCATCCACCGTCCGTTCTGGGGACTACGGGAGGTCGCGGTCCGCGCGCCCAAGGCGCGCATCTACCATGCGGTGTCCACCGGATATGCCGGCATTCTGGGCGTCCTGCTCAAGCACCGGAACAAGCGTCCCTTCATGCTCAGTGAACATGGCATCTACGTCAAAGAGCGCAAGATCGACCTCTACCAAGCTCAGTGGATTAAGGACAACCGTAGCGTGTTTGAACACGACCCCTCGCGTGTCAGCTACTTCCGGCAGTTGTGGATCCGGTTTTTCGAGCATCTCGGCTACGTAACGTACCACGCGGCGAACGACATCGTGGCGCTGTACGAAGCGAACCGGCAACGGCAGTTGCTCGACGGCGCGCCCGAGGAGCGCACCTCCAACATCGCCAACGGGATCGACGTGGTGAAGTTCGGTGCCCTGCGCAAAGACTGGCCGGATGGCCCGCCGCAGGTCTTGTGCCTGATTGGCCGTGTGGTGCCGATCAAAGACATCAAGACCTACATCCGCGCTGCGCGCATCATCGCCAACCGCATGCCCGGGGTGGAGGCCTGGATCGCCGGCCCGAGGACGAGTCGCCCGAATACGCGCAAGAGTGCCGCGACTTGGTAGCCCAACTCGGACTCGAAAACACCGTCAAATTCCTAGGTTTCCAAAAGCTCACTGAGCTGCTGCCCCAAGTCGGGCTGGTGGTTCTCACTTCCATCAGCGAAGCCCTTCCCCTGGTCATTCTGGAGGGCTATGCCGCGGGCGTGCCCACCGTCAGTACCGATGTGGGCTCTTGCCGCCAACTCGTGTATGGCTTGCCGGGCGAGGATGAGGCCTTGGGGGCATCCGGGCGGGTGGTACGGATTGCAGACCCCCAGGCCATGGCAGAAGCCACTCTGGAGCTGCTGGGTGATCCGGCCGAATGGCAGCGGGCCCGCGAATCAGGTATCCGGCGCGTCGAAAAATACTACGCACAGCACATCATGTTTGACCGCTACCGGTCGCTTTACGACAAGAACTTCGCATGGCAGGCATAGGCTTCGAACTCCGCAAACTCCTGCGAAAGCAGACCTATGCAGGTTTGCTGCAGGCCTATGCTTTCGCCGGCATCATCAGCTCCGGGCCTTGGGTGCTTTCCATCGTGGGCATCATGCTGATTGGCCTGCTGAGCGCGGGCGCGGGGGTGGCGTCGCCCCGGGTCAGTGTGTCGCAGTTTCAGGTCACGGTGACCTACCTGTTTCTGATCTCACTGATCAGCACCGGTCTGGTTCAACTGTCGTTCACCCGCTTTGTGGCGGACCGCACGTTTGCCAAAGACGAGGCCTCCATCCTGCCCAACTTCAACGGGCTGATTCTGGTGGTGATGGGCGTCAGCATGCTGGTAGCCCTGCCCTGCGTGGCGATCTTTTTCCCCGAGCAATCGGTGCTCTACCGCTTGCTGTTTGTGATGGGCTTGGGAGTCATGTCCGCGATCTGGATTGCGACCGTGTTCCTCACCGGCATGAAGCACTACCGCGCGATTGTGCTCATGTTTTTTCTGGGCTACAGCGCCACCCTGGGCCTGGCATTGTTGCTGCGGAGGCCCTTAGGCCTAGAGGGCTTGTTGCTCGGTTTTGTTCTGGGGCACTACCTGCTCCTGATGGGCATGGTCTATCTGGTTTACCGGCACTACCAGTCCGACCGCTTTGTCGCGTTTGACATCTGGAAGCGCGGCGCCATGTACACCAGCCTGATGGCCACCGGCTTCCTCTTCAACCTGGGCGCGTGGATCGACAAGCTGATGTTCTGGTATTTCCCCAGTACCGGGCAGCAAGTTATCGGGCCTCTGCATGCTTCTGTGATTTACGACTTCCCGATCTTTTTGTCGTACCTGTCTGTCATCCCCGGAATGGCCATTTTTCTGGTGCGGATCGAAACCGACTTTGTGGAGTACTACGTCAAGTTTTACAACGCAGTCCGCGAGGGCGCCACGCTGGACTACATCGAGCGCATGCGCAACCACATGGTCTACCACGTGCGCCGTGGTTTGTTTGACATCGCCAAAATCCAGGGTATCGCCGTCCTCTCTACCTTTGCGGCTGGCGGCGTGGTGCTCCAAGCGCTGGGCATTTCCACCTTGTACCTGCCGCTGCTGTATGTGGATGTGGTCGGTGCCGCGCTGCAGGTGGTGCTGCTGGGGATATTGAATATTCTGTTTTACCTCGACCAGCGCCGCGCGGTGGTTTTGCTGACCGCCATGCTGCCCCTGTGCAATGCGGTGTTTACCGGCATCACCTTGCACTTGGGCGCGGCATGGTTTGGCTATGGCTTTGCGCTGGCGATGCTGGTCACCGTGCTGACCGGCATCTGGATTCTCAGCCGCAAGCTCGAGGTTCTGGAGTACGAGACCTTCATGCTCCAGTAAGGGCTGTCGCCCGCCTTCCGCCTGAGGGTTTCAGGCCTTGCGATAGCCGTCGGGGTTGCGGCTCTGCCAGCGCCAGGAGTCTTCGCACATCGACTGCAGGTTTTGCGCGGCCTGCCAGTCCAGCACGGCTTTGGCCATGGCGGCATCGGCATAACACTGGGCCACATCGCCGGGGCGGCGCGCCACCACGTCGTAAGGCACAGGTTTGCCACTGGCTTGCTCAAAAGCGCGCACCACATCCAGAACGCTGTAGCCCTGGCCGGTGCCCACATTCACGGTGAAGGTGTCAGCCCCCGCCAGGAGTTTGCGCACCGCCGCCACATGGGCTTGGGCCAAGTCTTGCACGTGGATGTAGTCGCGCACGCCGGTACCGTCGGGTGTGGCGTAGTCGCCGCCAAAGACTTGCAGGCGGGGGCGCTTGCCCACCGCGACCTGGGTCACAAAAGGCATCAGGTTATTCGGAATACCGGACGGGTCTTCCCCAATCAAGCCGCTCGGGTGGGCACCCACCGGGTTGAAATAACGCAGCACCCCCGCACGAAGGGCAGGCAGCGCGGCGCACTGGGCGGCGATCATGTCCTCACACACCAGCTTGGTGTGGCCATAGGGATTGGTGTGGCTGCGCGGAAACGACTCGGTGATCGGCACCGATGCGGGGTCGCCGTAGACCGTGGCACTGCTGGAAAACACCAGCTTCTGGCACCCGGTGGTGGCCATGGCCTGCAACAGCGCAATCGTGCTGCCGAGGTTGTTTTCAAAATACTTAAGCGGCTGGGCCACGCTTTCGCCGACTGCTTTGAAGCCTGCGAAATGGATCACCGCCTGGACCTGGTGCTGCGTCAGCAAAGCTTCCAGGGTCGCACGGTCGCGGGCATTGCCGCGCTGGCACAGCACTTCGCGCCCGGTGATTTGCTGCAGGCGCTGCAAAACCTCCGGGTCGCTGTTAGAAAAGTCATCCAGAATCAGCGGCTGGTAACCGGCCTCCACCAAGGCCACATAGGTGTGGCTGCCGATGTAGCCGGCCCCGCCGGTCAGCAAAATAGTCGTCGGTGATGTCATTTTTATGGGCTCCCTCAAAAGTCGTGTGTGTCAGTAACACCCGAACTTTACTTGCCTTTGATGACGCTGCCGCTGAATCCGGCGGCGCTCACAACACCAACAGCGCCCGGAAGTCGTTCACATTGGTGTGGGTAGGGCCGGTGGTGAACAAGTCGCCCAGCGGCTGGAAGAAACCTACCGCGTCGTTCCGGTCCAGGCAGTCGCTCAGGGACACGCCGGCTGCCGCTGCACGCGCCAGGGTCTCCGGGGTGACCAGAGCACCGGCGTTGTCTTCTACCCCGTCTATGCCATCGGTGTCGGCGGCCAGCGCCCAGACGCCTGCCTGCGCTTGCAGGCCAAGGGCGAGCCCCATGCAGAACTCCCCGGCACGTCCACCGCGGCCTTTTGCTGCTCCTTCTCGACGCGGGCGAACGGTGACCGTCGTTTCGCCGCCGCTCAGAATCACACAAGGCTTGGCAAAGGGTTGCACGGCTGAAGCCGGTTTGAGCGCCGCGGTACGCGCCAAGGCGGCATGCACCTTGCCGACTTCGCGGGACTCGCCTTCGAGCTCATCGCTCAGGATGTAGGCATTCAGGCCCATGCTGCGGGCCAAGTTGGCAGCAGCCTTCAGGGATTGCTGGGGCGCAGCAATCAGATGCACCGTGTTGTTGGCAAACACGGCATCGCCGGGCTTGGGGGTTTCCAGCACGCCGGATTCAAGTGCTTTCAGCATGAAATCGGCATCTAGCCCAGACGCATCCTGCGTGAGCCGCTTCAAAATTGATAGCGCATCTGCACAGGTAGTGGGATCCGGCACCGTCGGGCCACTGGCAATGACGCTGGGGTCGTCACCCGGCACATCGCTGATCAGCAGCGTCACCACCTTGGCGGGATAGCAGGCTGCGGCCAAGCGCCCGCCCTTGATAGCGGACAGGTGCTTGCGCACACAGTTCATCTCCTGAATGCTGGCGCCACTTTCCAGCAAGAGCTTGTTGATGCGCTGCTTGAGCTCCAGGCTGATGCCGCCCTGCACGCCGTCCACCTCCCACTGCGCGGGCAGCGTCAGCAAGGAAGATCCTCCACCGGAGATGAGGCAGATCACCACGTCGTCTTCGGTGAGCCCTTCGGTCAAGGCCAGGATGCGTTGGGCTGCGGCCAAGCCAGCAGCGTCAGGCACAGGGTGCGCGGCCTCCACCACTTCAATGCGGGCTGACACGGCGTCTGCGGGCAGAGGTGGTGTATGGCCATAACGGGTAACGACCAAGCCCGACATTGGCAAGTCTTGGGGCCATAGCGCGTCCAGCGCATGGGCCATGGCGCCACCGGCTTTGCCGGCACCCAGCACCAGGGTGCGCCCTTTGGGCGGCTCAGGCAGGTAGTGCTTGAGCGTATGGGCGGGTAGCGCCTGGCGCACTGCGGCCCAGTACAGCCGGCTCAGCAACTCGCGCGGGGTAACGTCAGAGAAATGCGCAGGGGCTTCGGAGTGGGTTTCAGTACTTGGCATATTCATCGCTTGATGCAAAAGTAAATGGGGCAAAATTCAGGGGCGCACTGCGCAACAGCACAGCCCGGGATGCGCGGCAACGTGGTGCTCGCCTCTGGCAGCCAATCTGGCCTGCCAGCGGGATTCGGCCTCGACAGGAGCCACCTATGCCGGTGGGAGACTTGTTTGACGGAGAAACACATTCATGGGCACTTTGCTGATCCACAACGCGCGCGCCATCGCCACATTCGATTCGGCCGCTTTCGACCACGCTGACCCGGCACACTCCACCGAGCTGCGCAACGCTTCGATTTACATCGAGGGTAACCGCATCGCTTTCATGGGCGCTACGGCCGACCTGCCGCCACACGCGCTGGAGGCCGACGAGGTGATTGACGCGCAGCGCCATCTGGTCACCCCCGGTCTGGTGAACACCCACCACCACATGTACCAGAGCCTCACGCGGGCCATACCTGGCGTGCAAAACGCTGAGCTGTTCGGCTGGCTGCGCGGGCTGTACCCCATTTGGGCCGGGCTGACCCCCGAGATGGTGCAAGTGAGCACCCAGATCGCCATGGCCGAAATGCTGATGAGCGGCTGCACCACCAGCAGCGACCACCTGTACATCTACCCCAATGGCGTTCGGCTGGACGACAGCATTGGCGCGGCTGCCGAGATCGGCATGCGCTTTGTGGCCACCCGCGGCAGCATGAGCGTGGGCCAGAGCCAGGGCGGCCTGCCGCCGGACCGGGTGGTAGAACAAGAAGACTTCATTCTCAAAGAAAGCCAACGGCTGATCGAGCAGCACCACGATGCAAGCTGGGGCTCTATGCTGAATGTGGCGCTGGCGCCCTGCTCCCCGTTCAGCGTGAGCCGCGACCTGATGCGCGAAGCCGCCCTGCTGGCCCGCAGCTTCAAGGGCCAGGGCGTGCGCCTGCACACCCACCTGGCGGAGAACGACCACGACCTCGCCTACAGCCGCGAAAAGTTCGGCTGCACCCCCACCCAATACGCCCAGGACCTGGGCTGGCTGGGTGAGGACGTGTGGCACGCACACTGCGTGAAGCTGGACGACGAGGGCATCAGCCTGTTCGCAGCCAGCCGCACCGGCGTGGCCCACTGCCCCTGCAGCAATATGCGCCTGGCCAGCGGCATTGCGCCCATCCGCAAAATGCTGAACGCCGGCGTGCCGGTAGGCCTGGGTGTGGACGGTAGCGCCAGCAATGACGCGGCCCACATGGTGAACGAGGCTCGCCAGGCCTTGCTGCTGGCCCGCGTGGGCCGCGCCATGCAGCCACCCGAGGAGCGTGTGCTGCCCACTGGCGAGCGCCGCACCTTCTTCGGCTGCGATTTGGGCCCGGCCGAAATGACCGCGCGGGATGCCCTGAGCGTAGCCACCCGCGGTGGCGCGCAGGTGCTGGGCCGCAAGGACATCGGACACCTGGCGGTGGGCATGTGTGCGGACCTGGTGCTGTTTGACCTGGACACGCTGGGTTTTGCCGGTGGCGCGGTGCACGACCCTGTCGGCAGCCTGCTGCTGTGTGCCAGCCCGCAGGCGGACTACACGGTCGTCAACGGCAAAGTGGTGGTGCGCGAGGGCCACTTGGAAACGGTAGACCTCGGCCCGCTGATGGAGCGCCACAACCGGCTGGCGCTGCAGCTGGCTGCGGCTGCAGACCACTGACCTCACCTGCTCAGTAGCTAAAGGCAATAGCGCGAATTTGCTCCTGAAATAGGAGCTACTCGCGCAATATCTACGGGCACTAGAGGCCAATTCAAGCCTCAACGCACGAGGCAGGGGCGCTTGGGGTCGAACTTCCAGCCGGGGATCAGGTACTGCATGGCCATCGCGTCATTGCGCGCGCCCAAGCCGTGCTGCAAGTAGATCTGGTGCGCTTTTTCCACTTCGACCATGTCCAGCTCCACACCCAAACCGGGCGTGGTGGGCACCGCAATCTGCCCGCCCACAATTTGCAGCGGGTCTGTGGTCAGGCGCTGGCCGTCTTGCCAGATCCAATGGGTATCAATGGCCGTTACCTTGCCCGGTGCAGCGGCCGCCACATGGGTGAACATCGCCAGCGACACATCAAAGTGGTTGTTGGAATGCGAACCCCAGGTAAGCCCCCAGGTCTGGCAGACCTGCGCCACCCGCACGGAACCCTGCATGGTCCAGAAATGCGGGTCAGCCAAGGGAATGTCCACCGACTGCAAGGCCAGCGAATGCGCTAGCTCGCGCCAGTCGGTGGCGATCATGTTGGTGGCAGTGGGCAGGCCGGTGGCGCGGCGGAACTCGGCTACCACTTCACGGCCGGAGAACACGCCTTCTGCCCCGCAGGGGTCTTCGGCATAGGCCATCACGCCATGCAGGTCACGGCACAGGCGGACCGCGTCATTCAACAGCCAACCGCCGTTCGGATCTAGGGTGATGCGGGCTTGCGGGAAGCGGGCATGCAGGGCGCGAATGGCCTCCACTTCTTCTTCGCCGCGCAGCACACCGCCCTTGAGCTTGAAATCCTGAAAGCCATAGCGCGCATAGGCAGCTTCGGCCAAGCGCACCACGCCGTTGGCGTCCATGGCTTTCTCGTGGCGCAGGCGCTTCCAGTCGTCGGCCTGATCCGGCTCGCTGATGTAGGGCAAGTCAGTCTGGTGGCGGTCGCCCACATAAAACAGGTAACCCAGCACCGCCACGCTGCTGCGTTGTTGGCCATCGCCCAGCAAGGCCGCCACCGGCACACCCAAGAATTTGCCCAGCAAATCGAGCAAGGCACTTTCCACGGCGGTCACTGCGTGAATCGCCACGCGGAGGTCAAAGGTCTGCAGGCCACGACCCTCGCTATCGCGGGCGGCAAAGGCTTCGCGCATGCGGTTGAGGATGGCGTTGTAGTTTCCGATGGATTGACCCACTACCAAGGAGGCAGCATCTTCCAGCGTCTGGCGGATCTTCTCGCCGCCGGGCACTTCGCCCACACCGGTGTTGCCGCTGCTGTCAGTCAGGATGACGATGTTGCGGGTAAAAAACGGCGCGTGGGCACCGCTCAGGTTCATCAACATGCCGTCATGGCCGGCAACCGGGATGACGCGCAGCGCAGTCACCACAGGGGTGCCGCGCACAGAGGGTTTTTCAGACGGGGTCATGGTCAATCTCCTTAGCGGGGCGCTCGATATAAAAGGATGGGTGGCGCCCCTACATATAGGACATCATACAACTAAACCGCGTCGACCTGCGACTTTCTCAAACGGTCTTTGCTGTTGGCCAGATGGGTGCGCATGGCGGCGCGGGCCGCATCCGCGTCCTGATTGCGGATGGCGTTGAAGATGTATTCGTGCTCACCATGCACCCGCCGCAGGTACGCCAAGCGCCCTTCCGGCGCACTGCTCGCGGTGTTGATGCGGGTGCGCGGAATGATCATGGTGCCCAGGTACGTCATCAGGTCCGCAAAGTGACGGTTACCCGTGGACTTGGCGACCTCCATATGGAAACTGAAGTCAGAAGGCACGGCATCCGAGTCTTCTTCGATCGACTTTTGGAACGCATCCAGCATCGCCTGCATGGCTTGCAAATTGGCCTCCGTGCGGCGCTGTGCCGCCAGGCCCGCAGCCTCGGTTTCCAGCGAAATCCTTAGCTCTAGCAGGGCAATCACATCTGCGACAGTGGCGAAATCCACATCAGCGATCTGAAAGTTGCCACTGCTCTGCGGTGCCAGTGCGAAGGTGCCCACACCGTGGCGGGTCTCTACCAAGCGGTTGGCTTGCAGGCGCGAAATGGCTTCGCGCACTACCGTGCGGCTGACATCAAAACGGCCCATGATTTCTGACTCGGTGGGCAGTTTGTCGCCGGGTTGGATCGCGCCTTCGCGGATGCTCGCGGCCAGACTTTCGACCACTTCATTTACCAAGCCTTTGGCGCGGCGCGGGCGCAAAACGTCGGTCGCCTCCGGTGTTGCACCAGACGCTGCAATTGTTCTAGGGGTTTGCACTAGGTCCATGGAAAAGTCCTTGACGCGGTCTGAGACGATGACCACAATTTAACACATCAGACAACATACAACTGACAATTCAGCTCTCTATTTCATGACCATTAAAGTACACCACACTTTGCTGATGACCGGCGCTGCAGGCGGCTTGGGCACTGCCATGCGCGACCGTTTGAAGGCCAACTGCGAGGTCTTGCGCCTCTCTGATCGCAGCGATTTCGGTGCTGCCCGTGCCGGCGAAGAGGTGGTGCTAGCTGACTTGGCCGATGCCGCAGCGGTAGATGCGATGGTCAAAGGCGTGAACGCCATCGTCCATTTCGGCGGCATCTCGCTGGAGGGCCCGTTCGAGCCCATCCTGCAAGCCAACATCCTGGGCGTCTACAACTTGTACGAAGCCGCACGCAAACATGGCGTGAAGCGGGTGGTGTTTGCCAGCTCCAACCATGTCACAGGCTTTTACAAGCAGAGCGAAACCATCACCCTGAACCACCCTGCCCGCCCCGACAGCCTGTATGGCGTGAGCAAGGCTTTTGGCGAAGACCTGTCCCGCATGTATTTCGACCGCTACGGGATTGAGACGGCCTGCGTGCGCATCGGCTCCTCGTTTGCCGAGCCGCGCGACCGCCGCATGTTGGCCAGCTGGCTGAGCTTTGATGACCTACACCGCTTGGTGACTGCTTGCCTGACCACGCCGGTTCTGGGGCACACCGCGATTTTCGGCATGTCGGATAACGCAGTCACTTGGTATGACAACAGCGCCGCACGCCATGTGGGCTATGTGCCGCAGGACAGTTCCGACCCGTTCCGCGAGGCGGTCTACGCCCGCACCCCCGAACCTGATGTGACCGATCCGGCCGTGATTTACCAAGGCGGCGGCTTCTTGTTCCAGGGCGAGCCCATGACGGCGCACCTGCCACCCAAGAAAACTGCCTGAGGTGTCTGTGTCTGTTCACACCCCTGCCGTAGAGGCTGTCAGCATCAGCCGCGACAAAGTGGGCGAGAGCCCTGTCTGGTCCGTGGCCAACCAGTGCCTGTACTGGGTAGACATCGAAGGCCCGTTCATTCACCGGTTGAACTGGGGCAATCGCCACCAAAGCACCTGGACACTGCCGGAGCGCGTGGGCTGTATCGCCATGACTGAACGCGGCACCCTGATTGCCGCGATGGAGACGGGCATTTTTGAAGTCACCTTGAGTGACCCACCCGTCGCGCACCTCAGCCTGTTGGCCAGCGTGATCCATCCGCACCCGAGCATGCGCTTCAATGACGGTCGCTGCGACCACCAAGGCCGCTTCTGGGCAGGCACCATGGTCCGCGACATGGGGCTTGCCAGCCCCGCCGGCGGTATCTACGGCCTGGACGAGAGCGGACTGCGCGGCCCGGTGCTCGAGGGTTACATCACCCCCAACGGCATGGGTTTCAGCCCAGACGGCACAACCGCTTATCTATCGGATTCGCACCCCAGCCGCCAACAGATCTGGAAGCACTCTTTCGACACCGCCACCGGCACCTGGGGCCCGCAAGCCACCTGGGTCGACATGCAAGCCCTGCCCGGCCGGCCCGATGGCGCAGCGGTGGATGCAGAAGGCTGCTACTGGATTTGCGGCAACGACGCAGCCCAGATCCACCGCTTCAGCCCAGAGGGCACGTTGTTGCACTCGGTCGCCGTGCCGGTGAGCAAGCCGGCCATGTGCGCCTTTGGCGGGCCTGAGCTGCGCCACTTGTTTGTTACTTCCATCCGCCCTGCCAGCCCAGCACCCGGCTTCGATGCCACGCTGGACGGCGCCTTGCTGGTCTTGGAGCTCGGCGTGCAGGGCCTGCCCGAACCCTTGTTTTCCCGTTTTCCCGTCCGTTAACCCCAAACCAATCCCCATAGAGGAGACAACATGACTTTCCGTAGAACTTTTGTAGCGTCCGCCGTAGCCGCCATCGCGCTGTGCACGAGTCTGGGCGCGCAAGCCCAGAACATGGTGCTCAAGGCCACTGACACCCACCCTGCCGGTTACCCCACCGTGGTGGCCGTGGAAAGCATGGGCAAAAAATTGGAATCCGCGACCAATGGGCGCATCAAGATGCAAATGTTCCCTGGCGCCGTGTTGGGCCAGGAAAAAGAAGCGGTAGAGCAAGCCCAGATTGGCGCTATCCAGATCGTGCGTATCTCGCTGGGTGTAGTTGGCCCCGTGGTGCCCGATGTGGACGTGTTCAACATGCCCTTTGTGTTCCGTGACATCCCCCACATGCGCGCTGTGATTGACGGCCCTATTGGTGCTGAGTTGCTGGACAAAGTCACTGCCAGCCCTGCACGCTTGGTAGGCTTGGGCTGGATGGATGGCGGTGCCCGCAGCTTGTACACCAAGAAGTTGGTCAAGACTCCGGCGGACCTCAAGGGCATCAAGGTGCGCATGATGGGCAACCCCCTGTTTGTGGACACCATGAACGCCATGGGCGGCAACGGCATCTCCATGGCCTATGGCGAAGTGTTCAGCGCTTTGCAGACAGGCGTGATTGACGGTGCGGAAAACAACCCGCCCAGCATGTTCACCAGCAACCACTACACCACCGGCACCAAGTACTACGCACAGACGAACCACCTGATCATCCCCGAGCTGCTGGTGATGTCCAAAGTGGCATGGGACAAGCTGTCGGCCGACGACAAGTCCTTGGTGAAAAAGCTGGCCCGCGAAGCCCAGATGGAACAACGCGCGTTGTGGGACAAGAGCGTGGAAGACTACTCCGCCAAGCTCAAGGCTGCCGGCGTGGAATTTGTGCCTGTGGATCAAAAACTATTTTTTGACGCTACCGCCCCTGTGCGCGCCAAGTACGGCACCAAGTTCACCGACCTGATGCAACGCATCGCCGCTACCAAGTAAATCCAAACGCTTTGGATGGGGTGCCCGCCATGCCGGGCACCCTTGGCCCTGCCTTCTGGAATCCCATGAAAAACACACTATTGCGCTGGAGCGATGCGCTCTACTCCGCCTGTATCTGGCTGTCCGGAGGTTCTATCTTCCTGATGTCCCTGATCATTCCCTGGGGCATCTTTGCCCGCTACGTGCTCGGCACGGGCTCACAGTGGCCTGAGCCGATTTCTATTTTGCTGATGGTGGTGTTCACCTTTTTAGGAGCAGCCGCCGCATATCGGGCGGGCGCCCACATCGCCGTGGCCATGGTGACAGACCGCCTGCCGCGTTCAGTGCGCCAAGTGACTGCCTATGTCGTGCACGCCTTGATGGTCGTGGTGGCCTTGTTCATGGCGTTTTACGGCTCCAAGCTGTGCATGGAGACTTGGGGCCAGAACATCGGCGAAATCCCGTGGATGCCAGTGGGCGCCACCTACCTGCCAGTGCCATTGGGTGGATTTCTGACACTGATTTTTATCGTCGAGCACCTGGTGTTCGGCTCCCAGCACGCCCGTGCCATCGTGACCTTTGACCACGCTGCAACTGAACCGGAGGCCATCTGATGGACGCGTTTGTATTGTTGGGCTCCTTCCTGGTGCTCATGATTATTGGCATGCCCGTGGCATATGCCCTGGGCCTGTCGGCCCTGATTGGTGCCTGGTGGATTGAGCTGCCCTACGACGCGGTGATGATCGCCATCGCGGGCGGCGTGAACAAATTCTCCTTGTTGGCCATTCCCTTCTTCGTGCTGGCCGGCGCCATCATGGCCGAGGGCGGCATGTCGCGCCGCTTGGTGGCGTTTGCCGAAGTGCTGGTGGGCTTTGTGCGTGGCGGTCTATCGCTGGTCAACATCTTGGCCTCCACCTTCTTTGGTGCCATCTCAGGCTCTTCCATGGCCGACACAGCCTCCATCGGCTCGGTGCTGATTCCAGAGATGGAGAAAAAAGGCTACCCACGTGACTTCGCCACGGCGGTGACAGTGAGCGGTTCGGTCCAAGCCATCCTGATCCCGCCCAGTCATAACGCGGTGATTTATTCCTTGGCCGCCGGCGGCTCGGTCTCGATTGCGGCCTTGTTCCTCGCGGGCGTGTTGCCGGGACTTTTGCTGGGCCTGACATTGGCAATCATGTGCCTGTTCATCGCCAAGAAGCGCGACTTCCCCAAAGGCCGCAGCATTCCCATGAAAGAGGCGCTGCGCATTTGCGTGGATGCGCTGTGGGGTTTGATGACCATGGTGATCATTCTGGGTGGCATTTTGTCGGGCGTTTTCACCGCCACGGAGTCAGCAGCCATTGCCGTGCTCTGGGCCTTCTTCGTCACCATGTTCATCTACCGCGACTACAAATGGAGTGAGCTGCCCAAGCTGGTGCACCGCACCGTCAAGACGCTGGCGATTGTGATGATCCTGATCGGCTTTGCCGCCAGCTTCGGCTACATCATGACGCTGATGCAGATCCCCACCATGATCACGGGTCTGTTCACCAGCATCTCGGACAACAAGTACACGGTGCTGCTGATGATCAACATCTTGTTGTTGGTCTTGGGCACGCTGATGGACATGGCGCCGCTGATCCTGATCATGACGCCCATCCTGCTGCCCATCGTCAAGACCATGGGCGTGGACCCTGTGCACTTCGGCATGATCATGATGGTGAACTTGGGCATGGGCCTGATCACCCCACCCGTGGGCGGCGTGCTATTCGTTGGTGCAGCGGTCGCCAAGCTGCCAATTGAAAAAGTGGTGAAGGCCCTGTTCCCCTTCTTCGGCGCCTTGCTACTGGTGCTCATGGCCGTGACCTACATCCCCGCGCTGTCCCTGTGGCTGCCTGGCCTGTTGCTGAAGTAATCCACCATGAAGATCACTGCAGTTCGGGTCACCCCGATCGCCATCAAAGACCCCGCTTTGCTCAACGCAGCGGGGGTTCATGAACCCTATGGCCTGCGCTCCATTATTGAGGTGGTAGGTGCCAACGGCATGGTGGGCCTAGGCGAGACCTATGGCGACGCACCGGTGCTGGGCCTGCTGACGCGCGCGGCACCCAGCCTGGTGGGTTTGTCGGCGTTTGATGTCAACGGCATGCTGGCACGGCTCAAGGCGCTGACCCCCAAAATCTCCACCGGCCATGTGGAAATGGAGCTGGCACCCGGCTCGCTCGCCAGCAACCTGGTCACCAGCGCGTTCTCGGCATTTGAGGTGGCCTTTATGGACCTGCAGGCGCGCACCCTGGGCATTCCCTTGGTGGAACTGCTGGGTGGCGCCGTGCGCGACAAAGTGTCTTACTCGGCCTACCTGTTCTACAAGTGGGACGCCTCAGTAGACCCCGAGTACGCGCCCGACCCGTATGGCGAAGCGGTCAATGCCGAACAAATAGTTCAACAGGCGCGCCAGATGATTGGGCAATACGGGTTCGAGAGCATCAAGCTCAAGGCCGGTGTGTTCGACCCCATGGAAGAAGCCGATGCCATTTTGGCGCTCAAGGCGGCCTTC
Source organism: Rhodoferax potami (assembly GCF_032193805.1). Taxonomy (NCBI): domain Bacteria; kingdom Pseudomonadati; phylum Pseudomonadota; class Betaproteobacteria; order Burkholderiales; family Comamonadaceae; genus Rhodoferax; species Rhodoferax potami. The sequence continues at coordinate 1,044,427 of NZ_JAVBIK010000001.1, forward strand.
CCCAATCAGCCCCTGCGCATTGACCCCAACAGCAACTGGAGCATGGCCACCAGCCTGAAGGTGGCCGACAAGCTGCGCGGCAGCCTGGAGTACTACGAGGACCCTACGCCCACGCTGGAAGGCATGGCAGAGCTACACAAGGCCACGGGCATGCCCTTGGCCAGCAACATGGTGGTCACCAACTGGGCCGAGCTCAAGCGCAGCATCGAGCTCAACTCCGTGCAAATTTTGCTCAGCGACCACCACTTTTGGGGCGGTCTGCGCGCCACCCAGGCATTGGCACAAACCTGCCAGACCTTTGGCCTGGGCCTGTCCATGCACTCCAACTCCCACCTGGGCATCAGCCTCATGGCCATGACGCATCTAGCGGCTTCGGTGCAACACCTGAGTTATGCCTGCGACACCCACTACCCCTGGCAAAGCGACGAGGTGCTGGTGGGCGGCAAGGTGCCGATTGTGGGCGGCTGTGTGCACCTGACCGACAAGCCCGGCCTGGGCGTGGAGCTGGACCAGGACAAGCTGGCAGAACTGCACGAGGCCTTCAAGGTCTGCCGTGTCCGCACCCGCAACGACGTGGCCCAAATGCAGCGCTACCGCCCTGAGTGGAAGCAAGTCAAACCCCGGTTTTAAACGCCATGTCTGCACCCAATCCACGCCCACCGCTCACGATCCGCATGCATACGGCCGACAACGTAGCCATTGTGGCCAACGATGGCGGCCTGCCTGCGGGCACCGTGCTGCCCGATGGCCTGACGCTGGTGGACCGCGTGCCGCAAGGCCACAAGGTTGCTCTAGTTGGAATTGCCAAAGACGCTGCCGTGCTGCGCTACAACGTACCTATTGGCTATGCGCTACAGGACATTCCAGCAGGCGCATGGGTGCATGAACGCCTGCTGCACATGCCTGCGGCCCGTTCGCTGACCGACCTGCCCCGTGCCACGGCGGCCGCCTGGAATGCCGAGCCACTGGAGGGTTACACCTTCGAGGGTTACCGCAATGCCGATGGCTCAGTGGGCACGCGCAACATTCTGGCCATCACCACCACGGTGCAATGCGTAGCCGGTGTGGTGGACTTTGCGGTGCAGCGCATCAAGGAACAGCTGCTGCCACGCTACCCGAATGTGGACGATGTGATTGGCCTTGAACACAGCTATGGCTGTGGCGTGGCCATCGATGCGCCCGACGCCATCATCCCCATCCGCACGCTACGCAACATCTCCAAAAACCCCAACTTTGGTGGCGAGGTGATGGTGGTGAGCCTGGGCTGCGAGAAGCTGCAGCCCGAGCGCCTGTTTCCGCCTGCCCAGCGCGCTATAGAAATAGTAGCTGCTCGCGCAGATAGTACGCGGGCCACAGACACTATTGGCACACAAACCGCGTCAGATCTCGATGTGGTATGCCTGCAGGCTGAACAGCATGTGGGCTTCATGAGCATGATCGATTCGGTGCTGGCCTCTGCGGTGCCGCACCTAGAGCGGCTGAACGCGCGTCGCCGCGAAACCGTGCCCGCCAGTGAGCTGGTGGTAGGCGTGCAGTGCGGTGGCAGCGATGCTTTCTCTGGAGTAACTGCCAACCCCGCCGTGGGCTATTGCACCGACTTGCTGGTGCGCGCTGGTGCGACCGTGATGTTTTCGGAAACCACCGAGGTGCGTGACGCCATCGAGCAAATGACCGCCCGCGCCACTACCCCTGAGATTGCCGACGCCATGGCGCGTGAGATGGCCTGGTACGACGCTTACCTGGACCGCGGCCAAGCAGACCGCAGCGCCAACACGACGCCGGGCAACAAGGCCGGCGGCCTGTCCAACATCGTGGAAAAGGCCATGGGCTCCATCATCAAGTCTGGCACCGCACCCATCAGCGGTGTGCTGTCGCCGGGCGAGAAGCTGCAGCACAAAGGCCTGCACTATGCCGCCACACCGGCCAGTGACTTTATCTGCGGCACGCTGCAATTGGCTGCGGGCATGAACTTGCACGTGTTTACCACCGGACGCGGTACCCCTTATGGACTGGCCGAGGTGCCCGTGATCAAGGTGGCCACCCGCACCGACCTGGCCCGCCGCTGGCACGACCTGATGGATGTGAACGCCGGACGCATCGCCGATGGCGACGCCACGATTGAAGACACAGGGTGGGAACTGTTCCACCTGATGCTCGAGGTCGCCAGCGGCCGCAAAAAGACCTGGGCGGAGCACTGGAAGTTGCATAACTCCCTGGTGTTGTTCAACCCCGCACCCATCACCTGATCGGTGCCCTCTCCGACACCCACACACCCTTCCCGCACCACAACAAGGAGACACCATATGCAACGCAGAACCTTTATCCAAAGCACCGTGATCGGCCTCACTGCGGGACTGAGCAATGGCCTCGCCAGCCTGTCTGCCCACGCCCAGGGCGCGTGGCCGAGCGGTAAATCCATTACCTACGTAGTGCCCTTTCCCCCGGGCGGTAATACCGACACCTTGGCACGGCTCATAGGGCAACCACTTTCCAACGCACTGGGGACCCCGGTGGTCATCGACAACAAAGGCGGCGCCGGCGGCAGTGTGGGTTCTGCAATTGCATCGCGCGCGCAGGCGGATGGCTACACCCTGCTGGGCGGGACTATTAGTTCGCACTCCATCAACGGCAGTCTCTATACGTCGCCTATCGGCTATGACATGGTCAAGTCCTTTGCGCCCGTGGCCATGTTGGGCGTCAGTCCTCTGTTGCTTGTCGTTCCTGCGAACAGCCCGATCCGGACTTTGGATGAGCTACTCAAGGCCAGTCGTGCAAAAAATGGCGGCTTAAGCTCCGGCTCCCCCGGTATCGGCACCTCACCACACATGGCCCTAGAGTTGTTGTCCCACCAATCGGGTGTGAAGTTCACGCATGCACCCTACAAAGGCTCGGCGCCTGCGGTGCAAGATGTCATTAGCGGGCAACTCGACATGATGTTTGACACCAGCTTGGTGGTGGGCCCACATATTCAGAGCGGCCGACTACGCGCTATCGCGATCACAGGTAACCAACGCGTACCTGGCTACCCCAATGTGCCAACAATTGCCGAGAGTGGCCAAAAGGGGTTTGACATGGTGTCCTGGCAGGCCTTGTTTGTGCCCGCCAATACGCCGCAACCCGTGGTGGACCGCTTGCACTCCGAAGTGATGAAGGTGCTGGCCACGCCTGAGGTGCAGGCCAAGTTGAAAGGCTTTGGAATGGAGCCTTCCAGCATGACGCCCGCTCAACTGCAGGAGTACCAAAAGGCCGAGGTCGACAAATGGGCCAGGGTCATCAAAGCGGCAAACATCAAAGCTGAGTGAACCCGCATTGATTTAAGCCGCATCACAAACAACGAATGCCATTGCAAATCCCATGACCTACCCCACCCCTTACCGCCCTTTCCCCAACCAGTTCAAAAAAGACCTGCTCGCCGGCAAGCGCCTGATCGGCTGCTGGGCCTCGTTGGCCAGCCCGATCAGCACCGAAGTGCTGGGCGTTGCCGGCTTTGACTGGGTGCTGCTCGATGGCGAACATTCGCCTAACGATGTGATCACCTTTGTGCCGCAACTCATGGCACTCAAAGACAGTGTCAGCGCTCCATTTGTGCGCCCGACCAGCAACAACGCGATCGAGATGAAGCGCCTGCTGGACGCCGGCTTTTATAACTTCCTGGTGCCCTTCGTGGAAACCGCCGAAGAAGCCCGCCAGGCCGTGGCAGCCACCCGCTACCCCCCTGAGGGCATGCGTGGCGTGTCGGTCGCCCAGCGCAGCAACCGCTACAACTCGATTGCCAACTATTTTCAGGAAGCCAACCAACACATGTGCGTGGCGGTGCAGATTGAAAGTCGCCAGGCGGTGACAGCGACCGCAGACATTGCTGCGGTGCCGGGAGTGGACTGCATTTTTGTGGGTCCCTCAGACCTGGCCGCCGGCTATGGTCACTTGGGCAATGCCAACCACCCCGAGGTGCAGGACGCCATTGCCAGCGTATTCGCCCAAGCCAAGGCACAGGGCAAGCCCAGCGGCATCCTGGCGCCGGTCGAAGCCGATGCGCGCCGTTACATGGAAATGGGTGCGACCTTTGTGGCGGTTGGCAGCGACTTGGGGCTGTTCCGCAACGCTACGCAGGCTTTGCGGGACCGTTACCTCGGCTAATTCTTCTCCGGACACCGAGGCTGGGTGGGAGCGCGTTCTGCTGCGTGTCCCCCGCCCTGCGGGCTCCTCCTTGACCTTCGCAGAACGCACTCCCACCCAACCTCCTTGGCTCAACGAAATCTTTTCCACTCCATCGCAATCTCACTATGACTACTCTCGGATTTATCGGCCTCGGCATCATGGGCAACCCTATGGCAGGCCACCTGCTGGCTGCAGGTCACACCGTTTACCTGAACACCAAAGGCGATGTGCCCGAAGCCCTGGTGCAAGCCGGCGGCAAGCCCTGCGCCAGCGCCAAGGAAGTGGCACAAAAAGCCGACATCATCTTTTTGATGCTGCCAGACACCCCCGATGTGGAGCTGGTGCTGTTCGGCGCTGACGGTGTAGCCGAAGGCCTCAGCGCCGGCAAGACGGTGGTGGACATGAGCTCTATCTCGCCCATCGATACCAAGATGTTTGCGCAAAAGATCAATGCACTGGGCTGCCAGTACATGGATGCCCCGGTCTCCGGCGGTGAAGTCGGCGCCAAGGCGGCCAGCCTGACCATCATGGTGGGCGCCGAAGAGGCCACTTTCAACACCGTGTTGCCATTGCTGCAGCTCATGGGCAAAAACATCACGCTGGTGGGCGGCAACGGCGATGGCCAGACCACCAAGGTGGCCAACCAGATCATCGTGGCGCTCAACATTGCTGCTGTGGGCGAAGCCCTGCTGTTTGCCAGCAAAGCCGGTGCGGACCCTGCCAAAGTTCGCCAGGCGCTGATGGGTGGCTTTGCCGCCTCGCGCATTCTGGAAGTGCACGGCGAGCGCATGGTCAAGCGCACCTTCAACCCCGGCTTCCGTATCAGCCTGCACCAGAAAGACTTGAACCTGGCGCTGAGTGGTGCCAAAGCCATGGGCTTGGCATTGCCCCAGACCGCAGGTGCCGCGCAACTGATGCAGGTGTGTGCCGCTAACGACATGGCTGGCCTAGACCACTCTGCCTTGGTGCGCGCCTTGGAAATCATGGGTGCCCACGAAGTCGCCAAGGGATGATGCAATAAAGCGACGCACGCCAGGGCGAAGACCCGCGTGCCCGCGTTAGGATGGCAGGCGATCCACTTGTACCTCACCTGTACGCCGCATGAGCGGCACGACGCCATGCTCCCACTCGACACCACACTGACTTTTTTCGCGGCTTCGGTGCTGCTCGCCCTGTCGCCCGGGCCTGACAACGTGTTTGTTTTGCTCCACTCGGCAGTGCATGGGCGTAAAGCCGGCCTCCTTGTGGTGCTGGGCTTGTGCAGTGGCTTGCTGTTTCACACCGCTGCGGTGGCATTGGGTTTGGCTGCTGTGTTCGCAGCCTCAGCGGCCGCCTTTACCGCGCTCAAGCTGCTGGGGGCGGGCTATCTGCTGTACCTAGCCTGGGGCGCTTGGCATGCACCGGTCGGCATTGCCGATACGGCCACCGAGAGCGCGATGTCGCCCCTCCAGACCTACCTGCGCGGTGTGATGATGAACATCACCAACCCCAAGGTGGCCATTTTCTTTCTGGCGTTTTTGCCGCAGTTCGCCGACCCGGCCCAAGGCTCCATGGCACTGCAAATTGTGCAGTTGGGTGGCGTCTTCATGCTAGCGGCACTGATGACCTTTAGTGCAGTCGCGTGGTTCGCGGCCGGTTTCGGGCAGGTCTTCAAGCGCTCCCTGCGGGCCCAGCGAATCCTGAACCGGGTGGCCAGTGTCGTGTTTGTGGGTCTGGCCTTGCGTCTGGCAACCGCACAGCGCTAACAGCAGGCCCGCCCACAAGGGCCCCGGCTACTCCGTCTTTGCACCGCCCTCGAACCAGCGCTTCACGATGTCGCGCTCGGCATCGGTGATGTTGGTGGAGTTGTTCATCGGCATGATTTTGCTTACCACCACCTGCTGGTACACCGCCTGGGCGTGGCTGCTCAGGGCTTGAGGGCTATCGACGCGCACGTTTTTCATTTGCACCGCTGCCCCGTGGCACATGTAGCAACGCTGCTCCAACACAGGCTGGATATCTTGATAGCCGATAGTGCCGCTAGCGCCCGCAGCGACTGCACCTGCAGCTACAGAATTCGTAGCAACAGGGGCGCTAGCGGGTGGCGCTGGCTTGAGCCACACCAGCAAACCCAAAATCGCCACCACACCGGCTGCCGCATAGGGCCAAGGGTGCGGATTGCGGGCCAACTTGTAGCCATGGCGCAGTACAAAAAACTGGCGAATAGCGGCACCGGCCCCCATCATCACAATCAGCACCAGCCAGTTTTGCGGATGGCTATAGGTAAAGCTGTAGTGGTTGCTCAGCATGGCGAACAACACCGGCAGGGTGAAATAGGTGTTGTGCACGCTGCGCTGCTTGCCGCGCTTACCGTGGATCGGGTCTACAGCACGACCGGCAGCCATGTCTTTCACCATGGTGCGCTGGCCGGGAATGATCCAGAAGAACACGTTAGCACTCATGGCCGTGGCCATCATGGCGCCCACCAGCAAAAAGGCAGCGCGCCCAGCAAACCAGTGGCAGGCCAAGTACGAGGCCACACACACCAGCACCGCGACCAGCGCACCCACAATGGCATCGCCATGTTTGCGCTTGCCGAAAACCCGGCAAATACCGTCATAGGCCAACCAGAACACCACCAAAAATGACAGTGCCACCGCAATCGCAGCATGCGGGTGCCAGGCCATGACCGATTTGTCGATCAAATAAGTGCCTGCGCTCCACAGGTAAGACACCGTGAACAATGCAAAGCCCGTGAGCCAGGTGCTGTAGCTCTCCCAGTAAAACCAATGCAGGTTGCCCGGCAACTTGGGCGGCGCTCCGGCGAATTTGACCGGGTGATAGAAACCGCCACCGTGCACGGCCCAGAGCTCGCCGCTCACCCCTTGTTTCTTGAGGTCGTCGTCTTCCGGCGGCGTCAGGCTGCTGTCGAGAAACACAAAATAAAAGGAGGAACCGATCCACGCAATCGCGGTAATGACGTGCACCCAGCGCAACAGCAAGTTGGCCCAATCGAGTAAATAGCTTTCCATCCGGTGTTCTCCTCAGGTTTCCAATCGTCCGGCAGCGCCCGCGGCCGCATCAGGCTCCGCCGGGTCAACCACTTGCAAGAGTTGGGCCGCTACAGCAACCGCAATAATTTCGGGCCGCTTGTCCTTGACCACCGGCACACCAATGGGGCAAGTGACATGCGCTAGTTCAGCCGCGCTAAAGCCGCGCTCGGCCAGGCGATGGCTGAACACCGCCCATTTGGTCCGGCTGCCAATGAGACCGATGTAAGGCAAATCGCCCCGGGTCCGTTGGCGCAGCAGGCAGGCGGCCACGATGTCCAGATCTTCTGCGTGGCTGAAACTCATGATCAGCACACGGCTGCCTGGCTGCAGGTCTGCGACGGCAGACTGCACTGGCTCCGAATGCTCGCAGCGCACGTTAGATGGCACCTGTTCAGGAAACACGCCATCGCGGCTGTCCACCCAGGTCACCTCAAAGGGCAGATGGGCCAACACCTGTACCAGCGCCTGCCCCACATGGCCGCCGCCAAACAGCCCCACAGGCCACAAGGCAGGGGCCAATCGATCGCGCAATGCAGGCGCATCCGCAGCTTGCACCAACTCATAGCGCAGCTGCACCTCGCCGCCACAGCATTGGCCCAAACTGGGGCCCAACCCCATGCGCTTCTCCACAGGCGCCACTGTTTGGCTCGAATGGTGAGCCTCCAGCAGCGCGCGTGCTGCGGCCTCGGCGTCGAGCTCGAGTCGACCTCCGCCGATGGTGCCCAATAGCCCGGTCGGCAACACCGCCATCCAGGCGCCAGCATCCCGCGGCACAGAGCCCCGTGTCGCCACCACCGAGACAAGCACCACCGGGTGCTGCTGCAACACACGCAATAAATCGGACAAATTACTCACAAACAGATACCTTTTGAGGGCTTCCGATATTCCGCAACTCCATAATTTGCTGCACAGTACGACGGCGCAAAAAACAAGGAGATCCGCCATGCCCCGATTGACCCATTTCGTGCCTGCACCCCGTTGGAGCAGCACCCGCCTCGCGCTTAGCGTGACTGTGTTGGCGATCCTCAGCGCCTGCAGCGTGACCCCACCTGCCCCGCAACCCGAAAAGCCCCCGGTTGCAGTGGTAACCCCCCAACCTGCTCCCCCGGTGGTGATTCCTGAAGCGCCACCCGCACTGCAATCCCAAGCGGTCACGCCGCGCGATTACCGCAGGGACGCTGCCGGGCATCTGTACTCCAAAAACTCCAAGCGCATTTACAGCGGGAAAATGCCTCCCCTGCTCTACGCCGTGGGCGTATTGCAGGTTGATATCGACCGCAAAGGTCACGTCACTGACATCCGCTGGATGCGCGCGCCCAGCCATGCCCCTGAGGTCATGGCCGATATCGAGCGTTCGGTGCGTGCAGCCGCGCCTTACCCCGCGCCGGTGCGCATGGGCCGAGTGACCTACACAGACACTTGGTTGTGGCACAAGAGCGGACGTTTTCAATTGGATACCTTGACCGAAGGCCAGATGTAGCCGGTCAAGAACCGCGATAGGTGGAGTAGCTCCACGGGCTGACCAGCAAAGGCACGTGGTAGTGCTGGTCGGCATGGGCTACGCCGAAGTCGAGCGCCACGCGGTTCAAAAAGTTGGGCTCGGGCAGGGCCACACCGCGGGCCTTGAAATAGCCGGCCACATCAAATACCAGCCTGTAAGTGCCTTTTTGCAGGCTTGCATTGTCATAAAGCGGACCGTCCGGGTTGCGGCCGTCCGCATTCAATACAAAACTTTTCACCAGCGTCGCCACCTCGCCTTGCGTGGTGGTCTGTGTGGTGTAGAGCGCCACTGACATGCCCGATGCGGGGGTGCCGTGCATGGTGTCCAGTACGTGCGTGCTCAAGCCCATGGCGCCTGCCTTTCTGTTGAAAAATCAAAGTGTATACACTTTTAGTCATTCTCGGTATCATGACTTGATGGAGACCACCACTACCGGTTTCATCGTGGAGGCGATTACCGCCGCCATCGTGGACCACCAGCTCACCCCCGGGGCCAAACTGGCCGAGCAAAAGCTTGCGGACCAGTTCGGCGTGTCCCGCACGCTGATCCGGCAGGCCTTGTTCCAGCTTTCGCGCAATCGTCTGATCCACATGGAACCGGCGCGTGGCGCCTTTGTGGCAGCACCGTCTGTGACCGAGGCGAGGCAGGTGTTTGCGGTGCGCCGGATGCTGGAGGCCGGCATGGTCCGTGCATTCATCGCGGCGGCTAACCCAGAACACATCGATGCCCTGCGTCAACACATTGCCGAAGAACAAAATGCCGTCCATGGCGGCACCATCAGTAACCGCACCGAGTTGCTGGGCGACTTCCATGTGCGTATGGCCCAGTTGCTCGGCAATGAAGTGCTGGCATTGATGCTGATGGACCTGCTCTCGCGGTGTTCGCTGATCACACTGATGTACCAGTCCAGCGACTCGGCAGCCCACTCGCACGAGGAGCATGCTGCACTGGTGGATGCCTTGGAAGCCCGCGACGAAACCCTGGCCCTGCGGCTGATGGACGAGCACCTTCAGCACGTAGAAGCCGGCCTGTCTTTGCCCCCTGACGAATCGACATGAATCACACCTACGACACCACCCAAGCCTACCCCCGCGACCTGGTGGGTTACGGCGAACACGTGCCTCACGCCCAGTGGCCCGGCCAGGCCCGCGTGGCCGTGCAATTTGTCCTCAACTACGAAGAAGGCGGCGAAAACAGCGTTTTGCACGGAGACGCAGGCTCTGAACAATTCCTCTCCGAAATGTTCAACCCCGCCAGCTATCCCGACCGCCACATCAGCATGGAAGGCATTTACGAATACGGCTCACGCGCCGGTGTGTGGCGCATCCTGCGCGAGTTCGAAAAACGTGGCTTGCCGCTGACGGTGTTCGGCGTCGGCATGGCGCTGGAGCGTTACCCCGAGCTGACCCGCCGCTTGGTGGAACTGGGCCACGAGATTGCCTGCCACGGCCACCGCTGGATCCACTACCAGAACATGGACGAGGCGCAGGAGCGCGAGCACATGCAGCTGGGCATGGCCGCCATCGAAAAGCTCACCGGTGAAAGACCGTTGGGCTGGTACACCGGGCGGGACAGCCCGCGCACCCGCCGCCTGGTGGCCGACTACGGCGGCTTTGAGTACGACAGCGATTACTACGGCGATGACCTGCCCTTCTGGATGAAGGTGCAAAAAACGGACGGCAGCGTGGTGCCCCAACTCATCGTGCCCTACACGCTGGATTGCAACGACATGCGCTTTGCCCTGCCCCAGGGTTACTCGCACGCAGACCCGTTCTTCCAGTACATGAAGGACACCTTCGACGCGCTCTACGCCGAAGGGGACCCGGATGGCCTGAATGCGCCCAAGATGATGAGCATTGGCATGCACTGCCGCCTGCTGGGGCGCCCGGGTCGCATTACGGCGCTGCAGCGCTTTCTGGACCACATTGGGCGGCACGACAACGTGTGGGTGGCTCGACGCATCGACATTGCGCGGCACTGGAAAGCTACGCATCCTTACCAAGGCTGAGCCATGAGCACACTGACTCTGGAACATCTCAATACCCTGCCACTACCGGAGGCTGCACAACGCCTTGACGGCTTGTACGAACACTCTCCCTGGATTGTGGAAACGGCCTTGCAACAACGGCCCTTTGTGTCACTGTCAGCCTTCAAACACAGCATGGTGCAAGTGGTCGCCGCAGCGGGACGCGAGCCCCAGCTTGCACTCTTGCGTGCCCACCCCGAGCTGGCCGGCAAAGCGATGGTGGATAACAGCCTCACCACTGAGAGCACCAATGAGCAAAGCAAGGCCGGCCTCACGCATTGCACGCCCGCCGAGTTCGACAAAATTCAGCGCCTGAATGCGGAGTACAACGCGCGCTTCGGTTTCCCCTTCATCCTCGCGGTACGCGGCCCGCGCGGTACAGGCCTCTCAAAAGCAGAGATCATCGCCACCTTGGAGCGCCGCGTGCAGGGTCACCCGGACTTTGAGCTGGCTGAGTGTCTGCGCAATGTGCACCGCATTGCCGAGATCCGCCTGAACGACAAGTTTGGCTACTCGCCCACACAAGGCCATCAGGTGTGGGACTGGCAGGAGGCGCTGGCCCAACACACTGACGCAGCCTACGTGGGGACCGGTCAATTGACCGTGACCTACCTGACGGATGCGCACCTAGCCTGCGCCCGCCAGATCCAGGCCGACATGCTGGCCGCCGGCTGCGACAGCGCCACCATCGATGCGGTGGGCAATGTGGTGGGGCGCTATGAAAGTAATAGCTACCCGCGCACACCGGACCTGCGCCAGAGCCCTATTTCATCCAAAACCCTGCTGACCGGCAGCCACTATGACACGGTGCGCAACGGTGGCAAGTACAACGGCCGGCTGGGCATCTACGTGCCACTGGCCTGTGTGCAAGCGCTCAAGGCCCGAGGCCAGCGCTTGCCCTACGCGCTGGAAGTAGTGGCCTTTGCCGAAGAAGAAGGCCAGCGCTACAAAGCCACCTTTCTGGGCTCGGGCGCACTCACCGGCGACTTTGACCCCGCTTGGCTGGACCAGACGGACGCAGATGGTGTTTCCATGCGCAACGCCATGGCGATAGCTGGGTTGGACGTGAATGCTATTGGCGCCATCCGCCGCAACCCTGCCGATTACCAAGGCTTTGTCGAAGTCCACATCGAGCAAGGTCCGGTGCTCAACGCGCTGGACATTCCACTGGGTGTGGTCACCTCCATCAACGCCAGCGTGCGTTATGTGGGCGAGATCACCGGCATGGCCAGCCACGCGGGCACCACGCCCATGGGCCAGCGCCGCGACGCCGCCGCTGCGGTGGCCGAGCTGATCTTGCTGGTGGAGCACTGCGCCACGCAGGATGGCGACTCGGTGGGCACGGTGGGGCAACTGCAGGTGCCCAACGGCTCCATCAACGTGGTGCCCGGGTGCTGCCAGTTTTCGCTAGATTTGCGCGCACCGTCAGATGCACAGCGCGATGCACTGGAGGCCAAAGTGCTCACCGGCCTGCGCCTGATCTGCGAGCGGCGCGGCCTGCACCACAGCCTCACCCGCACCATGCAAGCCAGCGCGGCGCCCAGCGCGCCCGAATGGCAGCAGCGGTGGGAAGCCGCAGTCACCGCATTGGGGGTACCCCTGCACCGCATGCCCAGCGGCGCCGGGCACGATGCGATGAAGCTGCACACCATCCTCCCCCAGGCCATGCTCTTTGTGCGTGGCCTGAACTCCGGCATCAGCCACAACCCGCTGGAATCCACCACCAGCGACGACATGCAACTCGCGGTAGATGTGTTCAGCCATCTGCTGCACCAACTGGCCCACGCGGCCTGAATGTTTGCCCCCCATGACCACCCACTACCAACAACTCGACGCCTGGATTGACGCACACTTTGACGAGCAAGTGCGCTTTCTGCAAGAACTGGTGCGCATACCCACCGACACCCCGCCCGGCAACAACGCCCCGCACGCCGAGCGCACCGCCGAGCTGCTGGCCGCCATGGGCCTGCAGGCCGAGAAACACAGTGTGCCTGCCAGTGAAGTGCAGGCCGCCGGCATGCAAAGCATCACCAACCTGGTGGTGCGTCGCCCGTACTCTGCGGGCGGACTCACCATCGGCCTGAATGCCCATGGCGACGTGGTGCCCCCCGGCGAAGGCTGGACGCATGACCCCTACGGCGGTGAGATTGCCGACGGCAACATGTACGGCCGCGCCACTGCGGTTAGTAAGAGCGATTTCTCCAGCTACACCTTTGCGGTGCGCGCCCTCGAATCTTTGGGTCTGCCGCTCAAGGGCGGTGTGGAGTTGCTATTCACCTACGACGAAGAATTCGGCGGCGAACTCGGCCCGGGCTGGTTGTTGGAAAAAGGCCTCACCAAGCCCGACCTGCTGCTAGCGGCAGGCTTTTCTTACCAAGTCATCACCGCACACAACGGCTGCCTTCAAATGGAAGTGACGGTGCACGGCAAGATGGCGCACGCCGCTATCCCCGAGTCCGGAGTGGACGCCCTGCAAGGCGCGGTACACATCCTGAACGCGCTATACGCTCAGAACACGCTGTACAAGCAAGTCACCTCCGATGTGGACGGTATCAACCACCCCTATCTGAACGTGGGCCGCATTGAAGGCGGTACCAACACCAATGTGGTTCCCGGCAAAGTGGTTTTCAAGCTGGACCGCCGCATGATCCCCGAGGAGAACCCCACCGAAGTGGAAGCCTCCATCCGCAAGGTGATTGCGGATGCCGCAGCCCAAGTGCCCGGCATCTCGGTAGACATCAAACGCCTGCTGCTGGCCAATTCCATGCGGCCCTTAGCAGGCAACAAGCCACTGGTTGATGCGCTGCAAAAACATGGCGAAGCCTTGTTTGGCGAATCCATCCCCGCCATGGGCACCCCGCTTTACACCGATGTGCGTCTGTTTTCTGAGCGCGGCATTCCAGGCGTCATCTACGGCGCCGGCCCTCGCACCGTGCTGGAATCGCACGCCAAGCGCGCGGATGAGCGGGTGAGTTTGGACGACCTGCGCAAGGCCACCAAGGTAGTAGCGCGGACGCTGTTGGATTTGTTGAAGGGCTGAGGGCCTGACTGCGTCCACTCGCAGCACCCCCATCAACACCTATCAGGAGGTTCGCAGGTATCGAAGTGCTCTGGAGCGAGTCACACCCAGATAAACCCCAACATTAGAACCCACCCCCAGCGCGCAGAATGAACTTGGAAAGAGCAATGCCCCAAAGTTGGGCATTCTTCTTGCTTGACAGTTGGCATCCGAAAACCATGAAGGAATTTCCATGAAAAAACGCCAGTTTCTCCACGCGATCGCATTTGCCGCTGCCACAGTGGCCGCCGGTTCTGCCATGGCCCAAAGCACGCCGATCAAGTTCCAGTTGGACTGGCGCTTTGAGGGTCCATCCGCCCTGTTTTTGACACCTGCGGCCAAGGGCTACTTCAAAGATGCCAAGTTGGACGTGACCATCGACGCCGGCAACGGCTCGGGCGGTGCGGTGACCCGCGTGGCGTCTGGCGCTTATGACATGGGATTTGCGGATCTGGCTGCGCTGATGGAGTTCCACGCCAACAACCCGGATGCACCCAACAAGCCCATCGCCGTGATGATGGTCTACAACGACACACCCGCTTCGGTGATGGCGCTCAAAAAGTCCGGCATCAAGACGCCGGCCGATTTGAACGGCAAAAAGCTCGGCGCACCCGTGTTTGACGCAGGCCGCCGCGCCTTCCCTATTTTTGCCAAGGCCAACAATGTGAGCGGCGTTCAGTGGACCGCGATGGACCCACCCCTGCGCGAAACCATGCTCGCCCGTGGTGATGTAGACGCGATTACCGGCTTCACCTTCACCTCGCTGTTGAACTTGGAAGCGCGTGGCGTCAAGTCCGAAGACGTGGTGATCCTGCCCTACCCCGAATTCGGCGTGAAGCTGTATGGCAACGCGATCATCGCTTCGCCCAAGATCCTCAAAGACAACCCCGCTGCAGTGAAGGCCTTCCTGGCCGCGTTTGCCAAGGGCGCCAAAGACGTGATCGCCAACCCCTCCGCGGCGATTGCTGATGTGAAGGCGCGCGACGGCATCATCAATGCGGACCTGGAAACACGCCGCCTCAAGTTGGCCATCGACACCGTCATCAACAGCGCCAATGCCCGCGCAGAAGGCTTTGGCCAGGTCAACGGACCGCGCCTGTCGCTGATGGCGTCCCAGGTGTCAGACGCGTTCAACACCAAAACCCGCATCAACCCCGATGTGGTGTGGAATGCCAGCTACCTGCCCTCCAAGGCTGAGCTCAACATCCTTCCCAAGAAATAAGCATGACAACACCAGCATCCCCCTGGTTTGTTGATTTTCAGGATGTCTGGCTTGCCTACAACGATGAGCTGCTAAAGCAGAACCACTTTGCGGTCGAAGCCATCGACCTCAAGGTGCGTAAAGGCGAGTTCATCGCCATCGTCGGCCCATCGGGCTGCGGCAAGTCCACCTTCATGAAGCTGACCACCGGCTTGAAAATGCCCTCCAAGGGCAAGATCCTGATCGATAACGAGCCTGTCACCGGGCCCCTCAAAATTTCCGGCATGGCCTTTCAGGCGCCGTCTTTGCTGCCGTGGCGCACCACGGTCGACAACGTGCTCTTACCGCTGGAAATCGTGGAGCCCTACCGCAGCAACTTCAAAGCCAAGCGCAAGGAATACGAAGAGCGCGCACGCAAGCTGCTGCAAAAAGTGGGCTTGGGCGGCTATGAAGACAAGTTCCCTTGGCAGCTCTCGGGCGGCATGCAGCAGCGGGCGAGTATTTGCCGCGCGCTGATCCATGAACCCAAGATGCTGTTGCTCGACGAGCCCTTTGGCGCCCTGGACGCATTCACCCGCGAAGAGCTGTGGTGCATCTTGCGTGACCTTTGGACCGAGCAGCAGTTCAACGTGATTCTGGTGACGCACGACCTGCGCGAATCGGTGTTTCTGGCCGACACGGTCTACGTGATGAGCAAGAGCCCCGGCCGCTTTGTGGTGAAACGCGAGATCGACCTGCCGCGCCCGCGCGACCTAGAGATCACCTACACCAAAGAGTTCACCGACATCGTGCACGAGCTGCGCGGGCACATCGGCGCCATGCGCTCGACTGCGCCTGCGGCATCCGGTGCCATTACCCAATAAGGCGGCCCATGACAAACAAACGAGTTGAAGCTTGGGCACCCTGGGTGTTGCTGGTGTTTTTCATTGCCCTGTGGCAAGTGCTATGCAGCGCGCTGGATGTGTCGGAGTTTGTGTTCCCGAGCCCCTGGCGGATCTGGACGCAATTCTGGGAGTTCAAAGGCATCATCGCGGGCCACGCATGGCGCACCTTCTGGGTGACCATGGCGGGCTTTGGCATTGCCATCGTGGTGGGTGTGTTGCTGGGTTTTGTAATCGGCAGTTCGCGCCTAGCCTACGCTGCGGTGTACCCGCTGATGACAGCGTTTAACGCGCTACCCAAGGCGGCATTTGTGCCGATTCTGGTGGTGTGGTTCGGCATTGGCGTGGGCCCGGCCATCCTGACGGCTTTTCTGATCAGCTTTTTCCCGATCATGGTGAACATTGCCACCGGCCTTGCCACCTTAGAGCCTGAGCTCGAAGATGTGCTGCGGGTGCTGGGCGCTAAGCGCTGGGACGTGCTCATTAAAGTGGGCCTGCCCCGCTCCATGCCTTACTTTTATGGCTCGCTCAAAGTCGCCATTACCCTGGCATTTGTGGGCACTACGGTGTCCGAGATGACAGCGGCTAATGAAGGCATTGGCTACCTGCTCATCAGCGCAGGCTCCGCGATGCAGATGGGATTGGCCTTTGCCGGTTTGGTGGTGGTGGGGGCGATGGCCATGGTGATGTACGAGCTGTTCAGCGCCATTGAAAAGCGCACTACCGGCTGGGCGCACCGTGGCTCGCAGAACCATTGATGTATGGTTTGGCATGCCCGTTTAAACCTCAACTACCAGGTCGAGAACCAGCGCTGTGTGGCCCGCTATGACCATAGCGGGCCGCTCCGGATTTTGCAAAGCCTCTACCCCGAGGGCGACACCATCTGCCACAACGTGCTGGTGCATCCGCCCGGCGGCTTGGTGGGTGGAGACACCTTGGAGCTGAATGTGTCGGTCGGCCCGGGAGCACACGGGCTGGTTACCACCCCGGGTGCGACCCGGTTTTACCGCTCGGACGGTCCAGTCGCCACCCAAACCACCCGCCTGCACCTGCAGGAAAACGCGCGCCTGGAATGGCTCCCCCTGGAGGCCATTTGCTACGACGCGTGTAACGCGATCAATAAGCTTCAACTGAACCTCGCACCCGGTGCACAGTGCATAGGCTGGGACATCACGGCACTCGGCCTGCCACATGCCAAGCTGCCTTTTATGAGCGGTTGGCTCGACCAGCACCTGGAGATACCCGGAGTTTGGCTGGAACGTGGCCGCCTGCGTGCGGACGACCATCGCTTGATGGACGGGCCCACTGGCCTCGCAGGCCACCGCTGCCTGGCAACTTTGTTTTTTGCAAGTGGCACCCCCTGGAAGCGTTCGGACAAAGAAACTCTGATCGACCTCGCCCGCGACACTTTGCGGGAACACCCGCTCGCCCCCACCGGCGGCGTGACCAGCCCCAACACCCGCACACTGGTGCTACGGGTCTTGGCACCCACGGTAGAGCCCGCCATGCAGCTCTTGCGCACGGTGCGCCAACAGTGGCGCGCGCAGGCGTGGCAAATGGCGGGGCAGGATCCGCGCATCTGGGCCATGTAGCTTTTCTGGTCAATCGCGGTTGGCCCCACCATAATGTGCCCAATGGCTGCGATTGACTATGACCTCTCCACCTGCAACGCCCTAGTCGTTGACGGGAACCCCACTTCACGCTCCATACTGGTTTCACAGTTGCGCGACTTTGGGGTCGCCTCCGTGTCTCAGGCTGCGCGCGCGGTCGATGCGCGGCGGCAACTGGAGTTCCGGACCTTTGATTTCGTGCTGTGCGAGCAGCACTTCCCGACCGATGCCATGTCAGGCCAGGACCTGCTGGACGACTTGCGACGCAACCAACTGCTGCCTTTTTCTACGGTGTTCATCATGATCACCGCAGAGGCCACGTACTCCAAAGTGGCGGAAGCAGCAGAGTCCGCCCTGGATGGCTACATGCTCAAGCCGCACAAAGCCACCCACCTGAGTGAAAGGCTGGCTGCGGCCCGAACGCGTAAGGCGGCCTTGCAAGAGATCTTCACCGCGGTAGAAGAAGAGCGCTTTGAAGATGCCGCCGCTCTGTGCCTGGAGCGGTTTGAAACACGCGCACCTTTCTGGCTCTATGCCGCCCGGGTAGGCGCCGAATTGCTGCTGCGCTTGTCCCGCCCGCAAGAAGCGCAAACCCTCTACAAGGCCGTTGTCACCGCCAAGACCTTGCCTTGGGCCAAATTGGGGGTTGCCCGTGCCCAGCTGGACGCCGGGCAGATCAACCAGGCCACCACCGCCTTGGAAAAGTTGCTGGGCGAAGATGCGAACTACGCAGATGCCTACGACGTGATGGGCCGCGCCCAGTTCGAGCTGGGGCGGTTCGACAAAGCGCTGGAGACCTACAAGATGGCGGCCTCCTTGACGCCGGCCTCCATCAGCCGAGTACAAAACCTGGCCATGATGACCTACTACAGCGGCGACACCGTGGCTGCAGAGGGCTTGCTGGACAAGACGGTTCGCCTCGGGCTGGACTCCAAAATGTTCGATGCGCAAACCTTGGTCATGCTGGCTTTCACGCGGCTTACGACGGGCGACCGCAAAGGTTTGCAACGCTGCCATGACGACCTGCTGCGCTTGCTCGACCGTGACGATGGCAACCCGCGTTTGCAACGTTTGGCCGATGTGGTGGCCGCACTGAATCTGATCCAGCAGCACCAGTTCGCCAAGGCGGTCGACACCGTGCGCGCAATGACGGGCACCGTGCGGGAAACCTCTTTCGATTTCGAGTCGGCAGGGAACCTGATTGCCCTGATGGCCCAGCTCTCTCACAAGGCGGTTCAGCTCAACGAGCTGGAAGAGACGATTGATGTGATTGGGCGGCGGTTTTGCAGCAACCGCTCGCTCACCGAATTGCTGGCCGCCAGCGCGTCAGCCTACCCACCTTACGCCGACCGATTGCGTGCGGCACAAGCCCAGGTGCTCGAATACGCCGAGACGGCCATGGCCCTGAGCCTGAAGGGGGACCCGACCCATGCCGTCAAAAACCTGATCTTGCATGGCCGGGATACCTTGAACCCCCGCCTGATCGACAACGCCTATCAGCTACTGCAAAAACACAGCGCCAAAGTTAACTCGGCAACCGAACTGATAGACATGGTGCAACAGCTCAAGGCCCGGTGCGGCTCGATTGTGAACCGGGGCTCCCCCGGCGAGCAAAAGCGCCAAGCGGGTGGCCTGGTGCTGCGCACTGGCAAACGTGTGGCGCCGGCCTATATGAAATCCGCAGAGATCACGCCCCCCGCCGAAGCGGCAGCACCGGACCTGTTGGTACCCGGCATTTAAATCGCCACGAGGGCGCGCACGCCGTCAACTTCCATGTTCTGGCCCATGCCCCGTGCCAGCACCGCGCCGCGCTCCATCACGATGTAGTTGTCCGCCAGCTCCTGGGCAAAGTCGTAGTACTGCTCTACGAGCAGAATAGCCATGTCGCCGCGGTCGGCCAGCATACGGATGACCCGGCCGATGTCTTTGATGATGCTGGGCTGAATGCCTTCGGTGGGCTCATCCAGAATCAGCACCTTGGGGCCTGCGGCCAACGCGCGCGCAATCGCCAACTGCTGCTGCTGCCCGCCCGACAAGTCGCCACCCCGGCGGTGCAGCATTTGCTGCAACACCGGAAACAACTCAAACAACTCGGCCGGAATCGGTGTGCCGGCCGGCTTGTAGGCCAAGCCCATGCGCAGGTTTTCTTCGACGGTAAGGCGCGCAAAAATCTCGCGGCCCTGAGGCACAAACCCTAGCCCCAAGCGGGCGCGCTCGTAAGGCGTGAGCTTGTGGATCTCTTTGCCATCCATAGAGATGCTGCCGGACTTGATGGGCACCAGCCCCATCAACGATTTGAGCAGGGTCGTTTTGCCGACGCCGTTGCGGCCCAGAATGACCTTGACCTTGCCCACCTCGGCCTCCAGACTCACGTCCCGCAGGATGTGGGAGCCACCGTAGTACTGGTTGATGTTTTTTACTTCAAGCATGGAGAACTCGCCTTAACGGCCTAAATAAACTTCGATCACACGCTCATCGGCCTGCACCTGATCCAGCGTGCCCTGGGCCAACACCGAGCCGTCACACAGCACAGTGACGATGTCGCTGATGGTGCGAATAAAGCTCATGTCGTGCTCCACCACCATCAGTGAGTGCTTGCCCTTGAGGGTCAAAAACAGCTCGGCGGTGCGCTCGGTTTCCTCGTCGGTCATGCCGGCTACTGGTTCATCCAGCAGCAGCAACTTGGGGTCTTGCATCAGCAACATGCCGATCTCCAGCCACTGCTTCTGGCCATGGCTCAGGTTACCGGCCTGCCGCCCCACACTGTCAGCCAAGTGGATGGTGTGCAGGATCTCCGCCAGCCGGTCCCGCTGGGCAAAGTCCAGCTTGAAGAACATGGAGGCTTTGACGCCTTTGTTGGTCTTCAACGCAAGCTCCAGGTTCTCGAACACCGTGAGTTGCTCAAACACCGTGGGCTTCTGGAACTTGCGCCCAATGCCCAGCTGCGCGATCTCGGATTCTTTGTAGCGCAACAAATCGATGGTGCTGCCAAAAAACACGGTGCCGCTGTCGGGCCGGGTTTTGCCGGTGATGATGTCCATCATCGTGGTCTTGCCCGCGCCGTTGGGGCCGATGATGCAGCGCAGCTCTCCGGGCGCGATATCGAGGCTCAAGCCGTTGATCGCCTTGAAGCCGTCAAAACTCACGTGCACATCTTCCAGGTAAAGGATGCGCCCGTGGGTCACATCGACCTCACCTTGGCTGGCCAGGCGGCCGAAACCAGCAGTCCGGCCGCCGGACTCTGTCTGTGCGGTTTGCCCGGCCAGTGCGGCCAGGCGCGCTTCGACCCGGCGTGCGCCTTGTTCCAACAGATCGGGAGTCATGCCTTCCCTCCCTTCAGTTTCTTGATCAAACCCACCACGCCATCGGGCAGGAACAGGGTGACACCGATGAACAGCGCCCCCAGAAAGTACAGCCAGAATTCGGGGTAGGTCACGGTAAGCCAGCTCTTCGCACCGTTGACGATGAAGGCCCCGACAATCGGCCCGATCAGCGTCGCCCGGCCGCCCACAGCGGCCCAAATGGCAATTTCGATCGAGTTCGCCGGGCTCATTTCGCTGGGGTTGATGATGCCGACCTGCGGCACATACAGTGCGCCCGCCACGCCGCACATCATGGCCGAGATGGTCCAGATGGTGAGCTTGTAGCCCAGGGTGGAGTAGCCGCTGAACATGACGCGGCTCTCCGCATCCCGAACCGCCTGCAGCACCCGTCCGAACTTGCTGCCCACCAGCCAGCGGGCCATCAAGAAAAACAGCAACAAAGTGACCGCTGTCATCACAAACAGCGTCATGCGCATGCTGGAGGTCGCAATCGGAATATCCAGAATCCGCTTGAAGTCGGTGAAGCCGTTGTTGCCACCGAAGCCGGTTTCATTGCGAAAGAACAGCAACATGGCTGCAAACGTCATGGCCTGGGTGATGATGGAGAAATACACGCCCTTGATGCGCGAGCGGAAGGCAAAGTAGCCAAACACAAAGGCCACCAGCCCCGGCACAGCCACCACCAAAAACAGCGTGGCGCCGAAGCTGCCGGACAGTGCCCAGTGCCAGGGCAGCTCTTTCCAATCCAGGAACACCATGAAGTCCGGCAGGTTGCTTTTGTAGTTGCCGTCCAGCCCGATCTGGCGCATCAGGTACATGCCCATGGCATAGCCACCGAGTGCAAAGAACAGGCCGTGGCCGAGGCTCAAAATCCCTGTGTAACCCCAGATCAAGCCCATCGCGAGGGCACAAATCGAGTAGCACATGATCTTGGCGGTGAGTGCCACCGCAAAGTCGCTCAGGTGCAGCACGCTGCCCTCCGGCACCATGAGGTTCAAGACCGGCACCAAGGCGCACAACACGATCAGCGCGGCCAGCCACGCGGCCCAGCCGGTGCGGGACAACAGGGGTTGGGGAGTAGGTAAGGTGATGTTGCTCATGCTTCTGCGCTCCGGCCCTTCATGGCAAAAATGCCTTGCGGACGCTTCTGGATAAAGATGATGATGAAGACCAGTACCGCAATCTTGGCCAGCACGGCGCCCGTCCAGCCTTCCAGGAATTTGTTCAAAACACCCAAGCCCATGGCGGCGTAAACCGTGCCCGCCAGTTGGCCCACGCCACCGAGCACCACCACCATGAACGAGTCCACGATGTAGCCTTGGCCCAAGTCCGGCCCCACGTTGCCCACCTGGCTGAGCGCGCAGCCCGCCAGCCCGGCAATACCGGAGCCCAGTGCAAAGGCATAGGTGTCAATGCGGGCCGTGTTCACGCCCATGCAACTGGCAATCGGGCGGTTCTGGGTCACACCGCGGACAAACAGGCCGAGTCGTGTTTTTTCAATCAAAAACCACACTCCAGCCAGCACAGCCACTGCGAAGCCCACAATCACCAAGCGGTTGTAGGGCAGTGAGAGATTGCCGAGCAATTGCACGCCACCGCTCATCCAGCTAGGGTTCTCCACACCCACGTTTTGCGCGCCAAAGAGGGTGCGCACCAGCTGCATCAGCATCAGGCTGATACCCCAGGTAGCGAGCAAGGTTTCGAGCGGACGGCCATAGAGAAAACGGATCACGCTGCGCTCCAGGGCCGCGCCCACCAGCGCTGATGCCATGAAAGCCACCGGTACCGCCGCCAGCAGGTACCAGTCGAATGCGCCGGGCAGGTATTTTTGGAACAGCACCTGCACCACATAAGTGGCGTAGGCCCCGATCATCATCAGTTCGCCGTGGGCCATGTTGATCACGCCCATCAAGCCGTAGGTAATCGCCAGCCCCAAAGCCACCAGCAGCAAGATGGAGCCCAAGCTCACGCCGCTAAAAATAGCGCCTAGGCGGTCGCCCCAAGCCAGACGCGCCTCCACGGCGCCCAGGCTTTTTTGGAGTGCGGCTTTGACGGCACCATCTGTCTCCGCCTGCAGGCGCTCTACGAGCAGTGTTTTGGTAGCGGCTTGGGCGCTGGTGCCGAGTTCGGTGGCAGCGGCCAAACGCTCGGTCGGGTTGTCACTGCCCAGCAGCGCGGCAGCGCGCAGTTGCTGCAGGGCCTCTTTCAAGGCGGGTTCGGTCTCGGTGGCGAGCGCCTTCTCCAGCAAAGGCAGCTTGCCGGTATCGACCTGGCCACCCAGCGTTTGAATGGCGGCACGACGTATCGCCACCTCTGGCGACAAGAGCTTGACCGCGGCCAGCGCGGTGTCGAGCTCGCCGCGCATGCGGTTGTTGTTCATCACGTCTTCCGCCGTGTCCGGCACGGTGACTTCGGCCAGCGTGACCGGGTCGAGGCCTTTGCCATCGATCACCATCACTGGAACCTCGCCCACGAGCTTGACGGCATCATCGGACAGCGCTTGGATAAAGCGCACGGTGCGCGCATCGGCGCTCTCCACCGCCTTCTGCAATGCCGCCACACGCGCATCGCTCTCGCCAATTGCAATGGCTTTTGCCTCGTCAGCACTCAGAGCGCTTGCGCGAGTAGCTATCAAAAGCATAGCAATTGTGAGCAATTGAAGTAATTTTTTTGGCATACGCCAATCTCTCCGGAGTAAAAACAACAAGCCGCCACGCCCTTTTCAAGGCTGTGGCGGCTCTGGCTAAACGCTAGCCTCTCCCTGCCGACGCCTTATTTCTTTGCGGGCTCATCAGGCTTCTTGTCGTTGCCTTCGATGTAGGGAGACCATGGCTTGGCTTTCACAGGGCCCGGAGTCTTCCAGACCACGTTGAACTGGCCGTCGGCCTTGATCTCGCCGATGAACACGCTCTTGTGCAAGTGGTGGTTTTTCTCATCCATCTTGGACACGATGCCGCTTGGTGCCTTGAAAGTCTGGCCCGCCATGGCGGCGATCACTTTGTCGGTGTCGGTGGATTTAGCCTTCTCGACGGCTTGCTTCCACATGTTGATACCGATGTAGGTCGCTTCCATCGGGTCGTTGGTCAAAGGCTTGTCCTTGTGACCGGCAATGCCCTTGGCCTTGGCGTAGTCAGACCATTTTTTGATGAACTCAGTGTTGGCAGGGTTCTTGATGGATTGGAAGTAATTCCATGCCGCCAAGTGGCCGACCAATGGCTTGGTGTCCACACCGCGCAACTCTTCTTCGCCCACCGAGAAGGCCACCACGGGCACGTCTTTGGCTTTCAGGCCGGCGTTGCCCAGTTCTTTGTAGAAGGGCACGTTGGAGTCACCGTTGATGGTGGATACCACCGCGGTCTTGCCACCAGCGCTGAATTTCTTGATGTCAGCCACGATGGTCTGGTAATCGCTGTGGCCAAACGGGGTGTATTTTTCGTCGATGTCAGACTCTTTCACGCCCTTGGACTTCAGGTAGGCACGCAAAATCTTGTTGGTCGTGCGGGGGGACACATAGTCGGTACCCAACAGCACCCAACGCTTGGCGCCGCCACCTTCTTTGCTCATCAGGTAGTCCACTGCGGGGATGGCTTGCTGGTTGGGCGCAGCACCGGTGTAGAACACGTTTTTGGACAGCTCTTCACCTTCGTATTGCACAGGGTAGAACAACAGGCCGTTCAGTTCTTCCACCACAGGCAGCACCGACTTGCGGGAAACCGAAGTCCAGCAACCAAAGATGACCGAGACTTTGTCTTGCGTCAGCAGCTGCTTGGTCTTTTCAGCAAACAGGGGCCAGTTGGAGGCGGGGTCGACGATGACAGGCTCCAGCTTTTTGCCGAGCACGCCGCCCTTGGCGTTGATCTCGTCAATCGCCATCAGCACGGTGTCCTTCAACACGGTTTCCGAAATGGCCATGGTGCCGGACAGGCTGTGCAGGATACCGACCTTGATCGTGTCTGCAGCCATGGCGGGCACTGCTGACAAGGTGGTGAGGGCGACGGCAGCTGTGAGTGCCTTCAAAGTAAAACGACGTTGCATGTGGGCTTCTCCGGGGGGTTAAACAAATCCATCTCACTTCTCGCGGAACAAACTCAGAAGAGGTTGTGTGATGCGATGGAGTGACTGTAGGTTTGCCCGCCCGAACCGGAAATACGCCTAGTGGCGTACAGCCCGCGCACTGCAGTCAGCCGGAGAGGGCACTAGACGCCCCTGCCGAATGGCGCTATCTTTTGCAGTACTTGGGCCATCAACTGGGTATCCACGGGGCGCTCTTCTTCCACTTTTCAACATTCACCTAATGAGCAATCGGCGTCAATTCATCGCAAACAGTGTGGCGATCAGTAGCTTGGGCGGTTTGGTGGATGCACTGGCGATGGGCCAGCGCCCTTTGCAAAGCGGCATACGCCGAATCAAGGGCGAAGTGTTTCTCAACGGCGGCGTGGCCCGTATCGAACAAGCGATCATGCCCGGGGACACCATCAGCACCGGCGCTCTGAGCGAAACGGTGTTTGTGATGGGGGACAACGCCTACTTGCTCCGTGAAAAAAGCAGCCTGCAATTCGCCCAAGACGAGGTGGTGAGTGTGCTGCGGCTGATCAGTGGCAAAGCGCTTGCGGTGTTTGGCCCCGGTCCGAAACGCATCGAGACCCGGGGCGCAACCGTGGGTATCCGGGGTACCGCCTGCTACATGGAAGCGCAGGAAACTCAACTCTATTTCTGCCTGTGCTACGGGACTGCAGATATCCAACCGCTCGCAAACCCCGGCCTCGCGCGCAGCTTGACCACGAGGTACCACGACATGCCGATGTACATCAGTTACGACAGCAGCCAACCTGTGTTGCGGCCAGCACCCATCATCAATCACCGCGATTCGGAGTTGATCTTGCTGGAAGAAACCGTGGGCCGGCAGCCCCCATTCGTGCAAAAGCAGGCCCAGGAAAACAGCAGCTACTGATTGGTGCGTTGCCGCAGGCCGCCACGGAGTAGCGGCAAATGCCCGCAAAAGTTCACATATCGGCGGTTTTTTGCGTCAGATTGTCCAGAGGACAACAATTGACGGCCCCTGACGACCAGGAAAAACCTTATCGTTGGCTCCATCCAAAGCAGGGAGCCCCGCCAGAGGGCACAAAACCATGTCCGCCCCACTCAAAACCGCCGCATCACCCCACCAACTTGCCTTTCGCCGCGCCGCGAGAACGTTGATTGCAGCCACCTTGGCTGAATGGGTGCTCGAGGAAGAGGACTGGCTGGGCGCTTGCCGCAAGCGGATCAAAGACCGCATGTCAGATGCCAAACACATGGTGTTTAACAACCAGCGCAAAATCGGCCTGATGCTGCTGGGAAGGACCGACGAGATTCCGGCACTGGAAGACAAAAACCGTCAACTCGAACACGCGGCTCTGGTCTGCGAATATGCCCTCGATATTCTGGACGAGATGGTCTCAGCCCAGACACCGGCTGCACCCGTGTCCCCGCAGCACCGGGCGCTGCCCGCACGCACAGCGCAACCTGCGTACCGAGAAACGGCTGCCAGCCCCTGAACCGCGCCCGGGCCTCAGGCCCCCTACGTTTAGCTGGTTGTGCCGAAGCGGAAGCTGGACGCCGTCACGCCGCCAAACACCGCTTCGTCGTGGTACACGCACTCTGCAGCGTCGTCGTAGGCAGCGCCCACGGCCACCATCAGCGGCAACAAATGTTCTTCACGCGGATGGCAGATCCGGGCGGCCGGCGCGGACTCCCAGTTCACCAGTGCTTCTGCCCGCACCGCAGGTGCAGCGGCCATGACGTCTTGCAACCAGACGTCAAAAGCCTTGGACGGAGCCCGCCCGCCCGCACCAAAATTGCGCAGGTTGTGATAGCTCAGGCCACTGCCCACGATCAACACATCTTCATCCCGCAATGGTGCCAGTGCACGACCCAAGGCGATGTGCTCAGCCGGGTCCAGCCCCGCGCGCAAGGACATTTGCAACACCGGCACTTGTGCATCCGGGTACATCACGGCCAAGGGCACAAAAGTGCCGTGGTCGTAGCCACGCTCGGAGTCGAGCGCCACGGGCAGACCCGCCTCTTGCAGCAGACCCTGTACCCTCGTAGCCAGTTCAGGGGCACCCGGTGCGGGGTACACCACCGAGTAGGTGTGTGCCGGGAAACCACCGTAGTCGTAGACCATGCCGGGTGCCGGACTGGAGCCCAGGGTAAAAGCACGCTCTTCCCAGTGCGCAGTGATGATCAGAACAGCCTTGGGTGTGCGGCCGATCTGGCGCGGCATATCGGCCAGAGCCGTATCCAAGCTGGCCAGCATCTCGCGCATATCTGCCATCCAAGGCCAAGGGCCACCGCCGTGGGACACAAAGTAGGTAGGCAGTCGGGAAGTCATAGGGTTCTCCTAGTCAAAAGGACGAAATTCAATGGTCTCAATCGCCCAAATCGATGGTGGCGGCGAGTGGCACCCCGGCAGGCGCTTCATAGTCTGCCAATACCCAGGCGCGCGAACTGTGTGCCGCCGCATCCTGCAGCAGCTCGGTGATGGTGCGTATGGAAGCACGGTCCAAGGCGGCGAAGGGCTCATCCAAGCAGGTGAGCTCCGCACCACTAGCGCAGGCCGCCGTAATCCAAACCTTGCGCTTGGAGCCGGTGGATAGCATGTACATCGGTTTCGCAAGGTGCTCGTCCAGCCCCAAGGCGGACGCCAGCTCGCGGCAGATTTCCGCACTCCACAGGGGCCAGAGGCGCTTGCCCTGCTCCCAAAACTGCAAGGGAGAAGACTGGTCCCAGGCACTGGTGCGTGGGTCCATCCAAAAGGCTTTTTTGCGGTACTTGGCAGGGTCGGTCTGCAGGCCGGTGCCGGCCAGCTGCAGATTGCTCCCCGGCACCACGAGGTCACCAGCCAGCATGCGCAGCAAACTCGATTTGCCCCGCCCTTCCCCGCCGGTCACCCAGGTCACGCCGGCCGACAGCTGCACATCCAGCGGGCCCCACAAACGGTGCGGGCCTGCGCTGCAGCGCAAAGCACGGGCGATCAACACGGCAGAAGAGGCGGGCGATTCAGAAGCGGACATAGAGGTACAAGCGGATGACTGGTTGCTATGAAAAATATAGCTTACTGCGCAGATAATTCGTGCGCTAGAGGCTGATTTTGCATAAAAAAAGGCCAGCCTTGCGGCGGGCCTTCAGATCAGTCCGCGGGAGCGCGGTCTGGTGGCAGATTACTGCTTGATCGCTTCGATAGCGATGGTGATGGTCACGTCGTCGCCCACTGCAGGCGCGAACTTGCCAGCGCCGAATTCGCTGCGCTTGACGGTGGTAGTGGCGTTGGCGCCGATAACGTCTTTCTTGTTCATCGGGTGAGAGGTAGACACGAAGTTGGTCAACTTCAGGGTCACAGGCTTGGTGATGCCCTTGATGGTCAGGTTGCCTTCGACAGCTGCTGGCTTGTCGCCTTCAAACACCACTTTGGTGGACTTGAAAGTCGCGGTAGGGAACTTGGTGGTGTCCAGGAAGTCTTCGCCCTGGATGTGGCCGTTGAAAGCGGACGAACCGGTTTCCACGGTCTTCATGTCGATCACGACATCCACTGCGCCTGTCTTGCCGGCCTTGTCATAGGTCACGGTGCCGGTGGTGGTGTTGAAACGGCTTTGCTGGTTGGACAAACCAAAGTGGTTGTACGAAAAGCTGGAGAAAGTGTGGGAAGAGTCAATCGCGTAAGTCGCGGATTGGGCGCTGGCAGCACCGGCGAAAGCGGACAGTGCCAAAGCGGCAGCGATGAGGGAAGTACGCATAAAAACTCCTGATTTACGGGTTGGTTAAAAAAGAACTGGAAAAACTTACATCTTGCCCACGCCGGTCAGCGCGAGCTTGAACTTGACTTGCACGTCGTCAGCGACCATGGAGGTGTCTGCCCACTCGTTCTCGCCGATCTTGAAAGCCAGGCGCTTGAGCGGGAAGGTACCGGTCACGGTGGTGGTGGCGCCGCTCTGAACAAGGGCCACGGGCACGACCACATCACGGCTATTGCCCTTGATGGCCAGCTTGCCACTCACTTCAAACTTGCCACCACCCAAGCCTTTGACGGCGGTGGACTGGAAGGTCGCTTGCGGGAACTTGGCGGTGTTGAACCAGTTGGGGCGGGGCAACTCGGCATCGGTCTCGGGCACACCCAGGGTGGCACTGGCGATGTCGACGGTGAACGCGATCTTGCTGGCGTCAGGCTTGGCGGGGTCGAAGGCGATTTGCGCATCGAACTTCTTGAAGCGGCCTTCCACCGGCACACCCATCTGCTTGCTCACGAACACGATCTCGCTTTGGGCGGGCACCAGCTTTTGCTGGGCAAAGGCAGATGTGCCGAGGAGTGCAGACGCTGCAATCGCGGTGGACAGAATTACGCGGGAAACCATCATGTCAAATCCAATCAGTTAAAGAGTTCAGTCGCGGCCGGGCAACATGCGGTTGATCAGGCCGTCGCGGTCGATCCACTGGTGCTTGAGTGCAGCGGCAATGTGCAGACCGGCCAGTCCGATCAAGGCAAACGCAGTTAGTTCATGGAAAGGCTTGATCATTTCTGCCAAGGCCTTGTCGACCGGCACAAAGTCTGGCAAAGGCAACACGCCGAACACCACGATCGGGAAACCGGATGCCGAGCTATACGCCCAGCCGATCAGCGGGACCAGGAAAAACAAGGCGTACAGCGTGTGGTGGGTGCCGTGGTGGGCCCAGTGCTGCCATGCGGGCATGGCTTTGGAAATATTGCCGGGCAATGCGGGCGGGCGGTGTGTCAGGCGCCACAGCAAACGCAAGGCAGACAGCACCAGAATCGTCACACCCGCCCATTTGTGCCAGTTGTAGAGCTTCAAGCGGGTGGGCGAAAACGGCAAATCGGTCATGTACAGACCGACCGCAAAAATGCCCAGAAGTGCAGCGCCCAGCACCCAATGCAACACGATGGCCGTGAGGCTATAGCGCTTGGTGCCAGCGTCAAAAGAGGAAGTGTGGTTGGATGCCATGCCCCGAAGTCTAGGGGGGCATGAATTGCTGATTTTTGAATCTAATTGATGACTTGATTCAAAAAATATGAACAGTCAAGTTCCCTGCACTCGTTAAAAAGGTGCGGCGGGCGCGACAAACGGCGCGGCTTAGCGCCCTGAACGGCGTAATTCGCGCAGCATGAACAGGTACAGCCCTTCGACCTTGTCACGTGCCCAAGGAGTTTTACGCAAAAACTTGAGGCTGGAGCCCACGCTGGGCTCAAACGTAAAGCAGCGTACCGGGATGCGCTCCCCTAACCCATCCCAGCCATAGTAGTCCGACAGTTCGGTCACGATGGCTTCCAGGGTCTTGCCATGCAAGGGGTTGTTGGCTTGCTTGGGCGGGGCGGGTGGAGATGCATCGGTGCTCATGCGGTGATTGTCGCAGCCTCACCGCATCTCGAACAGTTCCTGGTGAAAGTCCGCAGTCGGCAATCCCTGTGCCACCAGCGCTGCTTTCAGGGCCCGGCCAAAGGCGGGCGGGCCACAGAACCAGACATCGGCCTCACGCCAGTCGGGCACGGCTGCACACAGGCGTGCAGCGTCAAGCCGGCCGTCGCGCGCGTCGTGCAGCACATGCAAGCGCACGCCGGCGGAGGCTGCGTCATCCTCCATCTTGTCGATGGCGCGCGGGTCCAGCACGGTAGTGGAGTGAAACAGGTCGATCTGCTTGCCGTCCGGGGCACCGGCCAGCGTTTTCATGCGGGCCACAAACGGGGTAATGCCAATGCCCGCCCCCACCCAAATCTGGCGCCGCTTGGGGCCCTGGAAGGTGAACTGACCGTAGGGGCCTTCGATTTCTGCGGCATGCCCCACCGCCAGATAATCCGGCAAAGTGCGGGTGTAGTCGCCCAGCTCTTTGATGAGGAAGGTGATGTGTCCATCGCCCTGCCACGCGGAGCTGATGGTGAAGGGGTGAGCGCCCTCTTTGGCATCAAAATTCACAAACGCAAACTGCCCCGCTTGGTGACCGGGCCAGCGCCCGTCCAAGCGCAGCGCCACGTAGAGCACTTGCAACGCATCAAAACGCTCCACCGTCTCAATCACCCCCGCCACCTTGCGGTGCTCACCCACTTTGCGGAACAGCACCACCACCGCCGACACCGCACCCGCCAGCATGAGGACGGCCATGAACGGCGCCAGGCCCTGCGCCCAATAACTGAAGTTCATCAGCACCACCGCATGGAACACCAGCACCAGGTAGGTGACAGCCAACACCCGGTGGGTTTGGAAAAACCACTTGTAAGGGAAACGTTTGATAAGGGCCAAGGCAATCATCAGCACCGTCGCATAAAAGGCCCACTCGCCCACGCCTTCCGCCAGACCGCGCCAGCTCTGAAAGAGTTTAAAAAGCTCCACGGTTTGCTCCACCCGTGGCGGGCGCCCACTAGTGGGCTGCGCCATGAGCCCGGACCCGATCAACCACTTCGGTGCGTTGGAGCATAACCAGTGCAAGATGGACACCACCAAGCCGCCAATACCCAGCCATTTGTGCAGGCGGTACATCTTGTCCAGCCCGCCCAGGTAAGGCTCAAACCACACCGGTCGCACCGCCAGCACCATGCCCACACTCATCATGGCCATGCCCAGCAAGCCGGTGTAATTGACCAGCGAATTGCGCACCGCAAAAAAGCCTAGCGGGGTGCTCAGCAGCGGGTCTGCCCACAGCCACCACGCGGTCAGCCCCAGCAGCAAACCCCACAACACGTACTTGATTTTTTGCATCCCTTGATCCTTGCTTATCTGAACCAGGCCACTTTACAAACCCCACGTAAAGCGGAGGTAAGCGACAGATGGCCTCAAGGCAAACAGGATTGCGCCAGGTCAAACAATCGTCAGTGCGTTAGCCCTCGAACTGGGGATGCAGCTGCCGGATGCGGCTCATGGCCATGCCTGCAGCGGCGGTGCGGGTTTCCACACCGAGCTTCACGAACACGCGCTCGAGGTGCTTTTTGACGGTCATCGGGCTGCTGCCCAAAATGTCGCCAATGTCTTTGTTGGTTTTGCCTTTGACCACCCAGTACAAGACCTCCGCCTCTTTGGCGGTGAGCTTGAAAGACAGGCTCATGGCCTCGATCACCGCGGTGTCAGACACCTCCCGCATCACGATGAGCCAGTCGCCGCCGGCATCGCTATCGCCGATCTGCTGATGCAGACGAAAAGTCAGCCGCTTGGGACCGCGCTCCAGACTCAGCTTGGCCGGCTCGTCACCCCGGGCCACAGTTTGCAGGCAGGCCTGCAACCAGGCCAGCACTTCGGGCGGTGTGATCGGGGCCTGAGTGCCACAGTAGCGCTCCAGCAGCTCGCGCGCCAACGGCGTTTGCCACATCAGGCAGCCATCCGCGGCACGCACGGTAATGGTGGCGTAGCCGAAGGCATCGAGCGCATTGCGGGTCTGGCGTCGCTCGCGCGCGCCGGCCAGATGCACCCCCATACGGGCCAGCACCTCTTTGGGCTTGATCGGCTTGGTCACATAGTCCACCCCGCCACTCTCCAACGCAGCCACCAAGTATTCGGTCTCGGTGAGGCCAGTCATAAAGATGATGGGGATATGCGTGGTTTGCGGCGCCGCCTTGAGCCGGCGTGCCACCTCAAAACCATCCATGCCGGGCATCATGGCGTCCAGCAAAATCACGTCGGGCAGTGCCTGTATGGCGCGCATCAGGGCAGCCTCACCGGAGGTGGCAATCAAGACCGTGTAGCCCGACTCGTCAAGAGCATCGTGCAAAACGGCCAAATTGTCAGGCACATCGTCCACGATAAGGACCACATCGCTGTTGGCACGGTCCAGCGTGCCGTCCAGGCGGGCTGTATCCGGCAGGGTGTCAGCGGGGTTCATCAGCGGAGCAGGCATCGAGCACCTTTTGCAATTGGTCAGACATCATTTCAAACTGGTACTGGCGGGCCAAGGCCTCCTGCTGTTGCAGGAAGGTGGCACTCGCCGGATAGCGGGTCTGCAGTGACTGCAGCAAATTCATCACGCCGCGGTAGTAGCCCAGCTGGGCTACCTCCAGCAAAGCTCGGGCAGCCTCGGCCGGCAGCGCGGGCGTGGACACCACAGCGGCAACTGCCACCGGCACATCCATCACCGCCGTGGCGGCTGCAGGCGCGGGCTTATCGATCCACACCAACTCAAGCCGCCGCTCCAGCCAATCCAACAGCTCGCTGTGGCGCACCGGCTTCACAATGAAATCCTCGGGCGGCAAGCCCAGGCCGTTGTCGAGCCCGCGATCAAACGCATTGGCCGACACGATGGCCACCTGCGGCTGGCTGCCACCCAGCGCCGGGTTGGAGCGGATGCGGCGCAAAGTCTCCCAGCCATCAATGCCGGGCATGGCCAGATCGAGTAACACCACATCGGGCTGCAGTCCGGCCGCCATAAGGTCCAGTCCGTCGTGGCCGCTGGCAGCGGTACGCACATCAAAACCCAAAGGCTGCAGCAGGCTCACCAAGAGCTCGCGGTCGGCCTCTTCGTTGTCGACCACCAGCACCTTGCGCCGGGCGCCGGCATAAGCCAGCCGGGTTTTGCTGGCGCGGGCTGCCGGGCGGGTTGCGCTGGCTGGCATGTGCAGCTCCGGCAAAAACAAGCGCACTTTGAAGACACTGCCCTGACCGGGCACGCTGCTGGCGGTGAGCTCGCCCCCCATCAGGTCGGTCAGCATCTTGGCAATCGTGAGCCCCAGGCCTGAGCCGCCGGACGCAACCGCTACCCCGGATGCCGCGGTGGAGCCCCGGGTGAAGGGCTCAAAAATCCGATCCAACTCTTCGGTGCGCATCCCGGGGCCGGTGTCATGGATCTCTATGTGCGCCATCTCGCGGGCATAGCGCAGCACCAGGCGTACGCTGCCGGCAGCGGTGAACTTGATGGCATTGCCCAGCAGGTTGATACAGATCTGGCGCAGGCGCTTCTCGTCGGCCCGCACCCACTCGGGCACATTGCCCACCACCTCGAAGTGAAACTGCAGCCCCTTGCCGGCAGCCTGTAACTCAAACATGCCAGCCAGCTCTGCCATTCCGTTGGCAAACTGCATCGGCTTTACATTCAGGGTGAGCTTGCCGCTCTCGATGTGGGCCATATCCAGCGTGCCCTCGATCAGCGAAAGCAGGTGCTCACCGCCGCGCTTGATCACACTCACCGCCTGCTTGCGGTGGGGTGGAATGGCCGCATCCTCCCCCATCAACTGGGCATAGCCCAGGATGCTGTTGAGCGGCGTGCGCAGCTCGTGGCTAATGGCGCTTATATAGCGGCTCTTGGCCTGGTTGGCAGCCTCCGCGGCGAGGCGCGCCTGTTCGGCCACCCGCTTGGCTTCTTGCAGGGCAATATCCGTCTGGCGGTGCGACTCGATCTCTTGCAGCAACAAATGACTTTGGCGGTTGGACTCTTCTTGCGCCACTTGGCGGCTCTTGTGCGCCAGCACCAGCCACCACGCCACGATGCACGACATCAACAAAAGCGCCGCAAAGGTTTTGCTGAAACCCGCGCGCAGCGCGACTGCCACGCTGTCGCGGTGCTCAGCCCAGACCGCGAGGTTGCCCATCTCTTGCTGGTAGAACATGGCAAACACAGTGGCCAAGATCGGCAAGATCACTAGCATCAACAACAAAAAGTGCCCGAGCCCTGTATCCAGAAAAGGCCACACACGGCGCGGCAACAGCCAGCGCAAAGTCGCAGACCACTGGGTCGCCAAGTTGGCGTGTGGTTTGCACATATCGCCACAGCGCGCATCCAGCGTGCAGCAGAGCGAGCAAATCGCGCCCTGATAGGCAGGGCAATGGGCCATGTCGGGGCCTTCATACTCACGCTCGCAAATGACGCAACGCTGCACTTGGGGTGTCCATCCGGGCGCTGGAGTTTGGGTGCCAATGCGTTTTGCGGAGGTCACGGAGGAGCCTGCGCAGCAGGCGGGGGACACAGAGCAAAGCGCGTTGC
Source organism: Rhodoferax potami (assembly GCF_032193805.1). Lineage (NCBI taxonomy): Bacteria > Pseudomonadati > Pseudomonadota > Betaproteobacteria > Burkholderiales > Comamonadaceae > Rhodoferax > Rhodoferax potami. The sequence goes on from NZ_JAVBIK010000001.1 coordinate 1,079,164, forward strand.
CATCCAAACTTCCGTCGCTTGCGCGCGCAAGGTAGTACTTGCCTTTGGTCCACCACGCAATCAAGGGCGAAGTCACCATGGCCGTGACCAATGCCACTACCGCCGAAAACGCCTTGGCCAGTTCCCCGAAAAGGCCCAGGTAAGCCAAAATGGACAGCAAAGACGCCATGGCCATGGCGCCCACGCCCACGGGGTTGATGTCGTACAGATGCGCTCGCTTGAACTCAATGCCTTTGGGCGAGAGGCCAAGGGGCTTGTTGATCACCAGGTCTGCTACCACGGCCATGATCCAGGCGATGGCGATGTTGGAATACAGGCCCAGCACCTGGCCCAGCGCCTGGAACACATTCATCTCCATCAGCATGAACGCGATCACACTGTTGAACAGCACCCACACCACCCGCCCGGGGTGGCTGTGCGTGAGGCGGGAGAAGAAGTTGCTCCACGCCAACGAGCCGGCATAAGCGTTGGTGACATTGATTTTGAGCTGTGAGATCACCACGAACACCGCCGTCGCCGCGACCGCCCAGCCCAAGGTCGGGAAGACGTATTCGTAGGCCGCGAGGTACATCTGGTTCGGGTCTACCGCACGATCGGTCGGGACACTTGCTCGAATGGCCAGGTAAGCCAAAAAAGCCCCGCCCAGCATTTTGACCACGCCGAGCACCACCCAGCCCGGCCCGCCTACCAACACACCAGCCCACCAGGAGACCCGGTTGGCTGCGGTGCGCTGGGGCATGAAACGCAGGTAGTCGGCCTGCTCGCCCATCTGGGTCATAAGGGCGATGCCCACCGTGAGCGCGGCACCAAACAGGTGCAAGTCAAAGCCGCCAGCCGGGCCTTTCTCACCAGCGTAGTGCGTGATGCCCGCAAAAGCCTGTGGGTCGCGCACCAAAACAAAGCCGAACGGCACGATCAGCATGATCAGCCACAGAGGCTGCGTCCAGATTTGCAGCCGGCTGATGGCGGACACCCCGTGGGTAACCAGCGGAATCACTACCACCGCACAAATCAGGTAGCCCCAGGTGGGCGGTATGTCCAGGGCCAGCTCCAGCGCATAGGCCATGACGGCCGCCTCCAGCGCGAAGAAGATAAAGGTAAACGAGGCGTAGATCAACGAAGTGAGCGTGGAACCGATGTAGCCAAAGCCCGCGCCGCGGGTCAGCAAATCCATGTCCACCCCGTAGCGTGCGGCGTACACGCTGATAGGCAAGCCGGCCAGAAAAATCACCAGCCCCGTCATCAGAATCGCCCAGAAGGCGTTCACAAAGCCGTATTGCACCAAGAGGGTGGCGCCCACCGCTTCAAGAATCAGAAAAGAGGCCGCACCGAAGGCCGTGTTGGCAACCCGCCACTCCGACCACTTGCGAAAGCGCTGCGGTGTGAAGCGCAGGGCGTAATCCTCCATGGTCTCGCTGGCCACCCAGTTGTTGTAGTCGCGGCGAATTTTGACCACCCGCTGGGCGGGCGCTTCGGGCGGCGGTGGGGGTGGGAGGTCGATGGGCACAGCTGGCAGGGTGCAGTTTCCATGCCACCGGCATGCGACCTTTGGCGTATGGCACCACCACAGGGCACGGGGCTTGCTTAGGATGCACCATCTGCAGACATACCGGACCGACCATGGAACTGACCCCTCGTGAAAAAGACAAGCTCATGCTGTTTACCGCCGGATTGCTGGCGGAACGCCGCAAAGCCCGTGGCCTCAAACTCAATTACCCCGAGGCAGTCGCCCTGATCAGCTGCGCCGTGATGGAAGGCGCGCGCGACGGCAAAACCGTGGCCCAACTGATGAGCGAAGGCCGCGCCGTGTTGACCCGCGCCGATGTGATGGACGGCATTGCAGAAATGATCCCCGACATCCAGATCGAAGCCACCTTCCCCGACGGCACCAAGCTCGTGACCGTGCACCAGCCGATCGTCTGAGCCCCTATCCGGAGAATGCCATGTCCAAAATCCTGAAATCCGCTCTTCTTTTAATAGCTGCCAGCGCAATATCTACCAGCGCTAGCGCCCATATTGGCACTGAATTGCACCACCACAGCAGCTTCATGACCGGCCTGCTGCACCCCTTGGGTGGCTTGGACCACTTGCTGGCCATGCTGGCTGTGGGCATCTGGAGCGCCGTGTCGGCCCGTCGCGCCGGGCCCGCCTTGCTGTGGGGGCCGCTGGCGTTTGCCAACATGCTGGTGCTGGGCGCTCTGCTGGGCCTCCAAGGCATGGGCGGCGCCGTGGTGGAGCCCATGGTGGCTGCGTCCGTGCTGGCGCTGGGTCTACTGGTACTCACACGCCAAGGCATGAATGCCGCAGCCTCCATGGTGTTGGTGGGTGGCTTTGCTGTGTTCCACGGACTGGCCCACGGTGCGGAGTTGGCAGCTACGGGTGACGCGGTTGCGGCAGTGGCCGGCATGTTTGTCACCACCATCGCGCTGCATCTTTCCGGCGTGGCACTGGGCTGGTCCTTGCGTGCTGCCAATGTGTGGGCAACACGCGCCACCGGCGCTGCTGTGGCGGCTTCGGGCATGGCCTTGTTGATGCAATTGGCGTGAAGGACGGCACCATGATCCCCGGCGAACTCATTCTTGACGACGGCGAACATCTGCTCAACACAGGCCGCCGTACCGTGACGGTGGTGGTGCAGAACCAGTCGGACCGGCCTATCCAGGTGGGTTCCCACTACCACTTTGCAGAGACCAATGGCGCGCTCGGCTTTGACCGTGCGGTGGCGCAAGGCATGCGCCTGAACATCGCATCCGGCTCAGCCGTGCGATTCGAGCCCGGCCAACAACGCACTGTGGAGCTGGTGGAGATTGCCGGCGACCGGATGATTTATGGCTTTCGCGGCCTGACCCAAGGGAGTCTTTGAACATGGCAACCATCGGACGCCGCGCCTACGCGGAAATCTTCGGCCCCACCACTGGCGACCGCGTGCGCCTGGCAGATACCGGCCTGATCATTGAGGTCGAAAAAGACTACACCCTGGCTGCGGGCAGCTATGGCGAAGAGGTCAAGTTCGGCGGCGGCAAAACCATCCGCGACGGCATGGCGCAAAGCCAGCGCACCCGCACAGAAGGTGCCGTGGACTGCGTGCTGACCAACGCCCTCATCCTGGACCACTGGGGCATCGTCAAGGCGGACATCGGACTCAAAGACGGGCGCATTGCGGCCATCGGCAAAGCAGGCAACCCTGACACGCAGCCGGGTGTGGACATCATCATCGGACCGGGTACCGAAATTATCAGCTGCGAGGGCAACATCGTCACCGCGGGCGGCATTGACTGCCATATTCACTTCATCTGCCCGCAGCAGATTGAAGAAGCACTCTCCAGCGGCGTGACCACCATGATGGGTGGCGGCACGGGTCCGGCCACCGGCACCTTGGCCACCACTTGCACGCCAGGCCCCTGGAACATCGAGCGCATGCTGCAAGCGGCTGACGCCTTCCCCATGAACCTCGGCTTTTTTGGTAAGGGCAACGCCAGCCTGCCCGGCGCACTGCATGAGCTAATCAACGCCGGTGTGATTGGCCTCAAGCTGCATGAGGACTGGGGCAGCACGCCCGCTGCCATCAGCAACTGTCTGGATGTGGCTGACGAAACTGAGATTCAAGTGGCCCTGCACTCGGACACGCTCAACGAATCCGGCTTTGTGGAAAACACCATCGAAGCCACCAAGGGCCGTGGCCTGTGCGCCTTCCACACCGAAGGCGCAGGCGGCGGCCACGCCCCCGACATCTTGAAGGTGGTGGGCCAGGCGAACTTTTTGCCCAGCTCCACCAACCCCACCATGCCCTACACCCAGAACACTCTGGACGAGCATGTGGACATGCTGATGGTCTGCCACCACCTGGACGCGGGCATTGCCGAAGACCTGGCCTTTGCCGAAAGCCGCATCCGCAAGGAAACCATTGCGGCCGAAGACATCCTGCACGACATGGGCGCGATTTCCATGATGAGCAGCGACAGCCAGGCCATGGGCCGTGTGGGCGAAGTCATCATCCGCACCTGGCAGACGGCCGACAAGATGAAGTCGCAACGGGGCTCGCTCCCAGAGGATTCGTCAAGGAACGACAACTTCCGCGCCAAGCGCTATGTCGCCAAGTACACCATCAACCCTGCGATTTCGCACGGCATCAGCCACGAAGTGGGCAGCATCGAAGTCGGCAAGTGGGCCGACCTGGTGATCTACAAACCCGCTTTCTTTGGTGTGAAACCCGCGCTGATTTTGAAGGGCGGATTCATTGCCCACGCCGCCATGGGCGACCCGAATGCGTCCATCCCCACACCGCAGCCGGTGCACTACCGCCCCATGTTCGGCAGCTTCGGTGGCGCGCTGCATCGCGGCTCGCTGACCTTTGTGTCGCAATCGGGTTTGAACGCCGGCATCAAGGAACGCTTTGGTCTCGCCAAAAACGTGGCCGCGGTCAAAAACATCCGCGGCATACGCAAGCAGCACATGGTCCACAACAGCTACCTGCCCACCATGGAAATCGACGCGCAAACCTACAGCGTGCGCGCCGACGGCCAGCTGCTGACCTGCGAGCCGGCGCTTAAGCTGCCCATGGCACAGCGCTACTTTTTGTTTTGAGCGCCATGCAGATCATGGCGGGTGGCCTAGAGCACCCTCAGGTGCAAGCACTACTGGAGGCCCACCTGCGCTCCAGCCAGTCGCACTCGCCCCCCGGCAGCGTGCACGCACTGAATTTGGACGCCCTGCGGCACCCCTCCATCCGCTTCTGGGCTGCATGGAATGGCGAGGATTTGATGGGCTGTGGTGCCCTCAAGACCTTGACACCCACGCTCGGCGAACTGAAGTCCATGCGCACCGCGGACGTCCACCTGCGTAAGGGCGTTGCGCGGGCCATGCTGCAGCACATTGAAGCCCATGCCCGAGCTTGCGGCATGCACCACATCAGCCTCGAGACCGGCTCACACGCCCCGTTTGCAGCGGCCAGAGAGCTCTATGCCAGCGAGGGTTTTGTCGAATGCGGCCCCTTTGCCGACTACGCGCTGGACCCTTACAGCTTTTTCATGACCAAGCAACTGACATGAGTGGGCCCTCTGCAGCTGGGCCACAATGCCTGCAACCCTTGTTCACCCGAATATTTATGCTCCAAGTCTCCAAATGCATCCCGCAAGGCCAAGGCCTGGCACCGGTTCTCGTCAAGCGCGCCGCCACCGTCGAGCTGGACTGGGACGTGCGCCAGAAAAGCCGTTTTGATGCGACCGACAGCCAAGGCCGCCAGATCGGCGTATTTCTGCCCCGTGGCACCGTGGTGCGCGGTGGCGATGTGCTGGTGGCTGAAGACGGCTCGCTCATCGTCGCCAAAGCTGCGCCGCAAGCGGTGCTGAAAATCACCCATTGCCGCAATCACGGCACACCTTTCGACCTGATCCGCGCCGCCTACCACCTGGGCAACCGCCATGTGCCCATCGAGTTGCAGCCCGACCACCTGAAGATTGAGCCCGACCACGTGTTGGCCGACATGCTGCGCGCCATGCACCTGATCGTGAATGCGGTGGACGAGGCTTTCGAGCCCGAAAACGGCGCTTACGCCACCGGTGGACACCACGGCGGCCATCACCATGGACACGATCACGATCATGGACATGGCCATGACCACGGGCATTCCCACTCCGGCCACAACCATGACCATGCGCCCAAGCCGGCGGCTACCTTGCGCGGCATCCCGGTGGCAGTACAAGCCAAACCCCATGTGCATGGCCCGGACTGCAAGCACGGTCACGACCATAGCCATGATCACCACCACGGCGACCAATAGACAAGCAACACCATGCTCGACAGCAGCCTGATGCAGCTCATGTGGCTGGCCTCCCCGGCCTTGCCGATTGGCGGATTTTCATACTCCGAATGCCTGGAAGCCGCCGTAGATACTGCGCGAGCCGCTACAGAAAGTGAAGCATCCGTCTGGCTGGTCGATCAACTGCACATGACGCTGGCCCGCTCGGAGCTGCCTGCGGTGGCCCAGGCCATTGCCGCCTGGCGCGCAGACGACCAGCCCCGCATTGCCGAGCTCAATGCCTGGGTGCTGCAAACCCGCGAAAGCGCCGAGTTGCGCGCGCAAACCGAACAAATGGGCAAAAGCCTGCTGGAATGGTTGAAGAACCACACCACGGCCACGCCCGCACAAATCGCCCTGCTCGCTGCGCAGGAGCCCACCTATCCCATCGCATTCGCGCTGGCCGCAAGCGCCACACAAGCGCCTGTGCGCGAATGCCTGCTGGCCTTCTCCTTCGGCTGGGCCGAGAACATGATGCAAGCCGCCATCAAGGCCGTGCCGCTGGGCCAGAGTGCGGGGCAACGCATCCTGTCCGCGCTGACCGCCGAGATTCCTTCCGCTGTCGATTACGCCCTGAGCGTGAGCGACGACACCCGCCAAGCCTTCAGCCCCATGCTGGCCATACTGAGTAGCCAGCATGAAGTGCAGTATTCAAGGCTTTTCCGCTCCTAGCGCTCGTTGATATTGCGCGCGCAGCTCACTTTTTGATAGTAAACACCATGTCCGCACTTCACCACATTGCCAATCGCACCAAGACCCTGCCCCCTTTGCGCGTGGGCATAGGCGGCCCTGTTGGCTCCGGCAAAACCACCTTGCTGGAAATGCTGTGCAAGGCCATGCGCGACCAGTACGACCTGGTCGCCATCACCAACGACATTTACACCAAGGAAGACCAGCGCCTGCTCACCGTGAGCGGCGCGCTGCCCGCCGAGCGCATCATGGGCGTAGAAACCGGCGGCTGCCCGCACACCGCCATCCGCGAAGACTGCTCCATCAACCTGGAAGCCATCGACCGCATGCTGATGGACTTTCCCGATGCTGACATCGTGTTTGTGGAAAGCGGCGGCGACAACCTGGCCGCCACCTTCAGCCCCGAGCTGAGTGACCTGACCATCTACGTGATCGATGTGGCTGCCGGCGAAAAAATCCCTCGCAAAGGCGGCCCCGGCATCACCAAAAGCGACCTGTTCGTCATCAACAAAACCGACCTGGCCCCCCACGTGGGCGCCAACCTCGACGTCATGCGCGCCGACACCGAGCGCATGCGCAACACCCCCAAGGGCATGAAGCCGTTTGCCATGACCAACCTCAAGGACCAAAGCGGCCTGCAAGAGGTGATTGCGTTCATCGAAACCAAAGGCATGTTGAAGCCGCGCTAGAATACGCAGCTCTGGAAGCTTGGCCGAGCGGTTTAAGGCACCGGTCTTGAAAACCGGCGAGGGTTTATCCCCTCCGTGAGTTCGAATCTCACAGCTTCCGCCATTCTGGCTTTGCAGCGCAAAGCCTGTCTATCAACAGCGCTTCGCGCTCGTTCTCCATCATCGCCGCAATCATCCATTGCGTCGGGTCCTCTCCTAATTCAATAGCAAAGTTTCCAGCAATGGCGGGGCTTAGTTTGCCTTTCGTCCTTGCGTTCGTGATCGTGCTTGGCACGATATTGAACAGTCGCGCCCATTCAGATGCGCTCTTGATGGCAAGCGCTTTATTCAGTAATTCGATGGTTTTGGGCATGTCTGGCTCCTTCGGTTCGGGAAATTTTCGCACCAAACGTGAAAAAAAGCTTGCACCAAACGTGAACTGGCCTCTACATTTCATTTCACTAAACGTGAAAAGAAATTTAAGCGGCCATGCAAAAACACCTCAACGATTTACGGAACCCTGTGCAGTCATCCCCTGCGCAGGTTGGCTTGGCCGCTTCCCCTGCGCAATCTGAACAGGGTTCCACCACTTCCGGTCTGTTTACCTTATCAACAGCCACAAAGCGATTCCAAGGACCGTCGCAGCAAAAACGTATCGGCTCATTCCCCTTTTCGAGTTTGTCTGCCGTTTCTTTTTCACGGTCTTTGCTGGTGGAGCTAACCAAGCCGGCTCTGTCGGTAGCCATGGCCGGCGGCCGCGCGCTTCTTCTTCCGTCATCTGCACTTACCTCCCCTTTCTGCCTTTGCATTATCGGCACCCCTTTGGCTGCTTCATGCCAAGCTAAAGCGCTGGAAGGGGCCCCGCTTGCGGGGAAGGCATCCGGCGCGATAGCGCAAGAGCTGCCCCCCGTTGGTAACACGGGGGGATCATTCCGGAGCGTGCCAAATGTCTAAGACAAACCCCATAGTTGTCGAAGGCGATCAGATCAAGCTCCGCCTTCAGGCCGAACGCACAGCCCACAACACCCCTATCCATGTCGATTGGGTCCGCTTCACCTGCTTACTGCGCAGTGTTACCCCTGACTTCTTGACCCGTCGCGGTCCAGTCCTTCCCACTCGGGATATGTTGGCTAAACGCTCCGTGGCGTCGGTCGGTCGAATGGTCGTTCATAAGCCCCGTTACAACGACGAGCTGAGCGAGTCCGAGCAAGATCGCGTTCACCGGCTTATTCGCTGCACTCTTGAAGCCTACGAAGCCGAACACCAAACCCCCGCTTTTCAGTGGGCATCCGGTCAAGCTCTCGAACTCGCAAAAGAGATCGTGGAAGCCTTGGGTGAAGAGTTTGAAGTCTCTCCAGAGATCAAGGGCGGTAAAGACTTCTACAAGTACTCATTCATCATCGAACGCAAGGGCCACCCCTGCGGCTGGGTGGGGTTCATGGCTGGTTCAAACAGCCACAGCGCACAAGCGCAAAACCAGACCATTCACGCCAACATTGAAGGCCACGCTTGTACGTTTGCCTCTGCCGGTTGGACTGACCGCATAGCTGACCTGATCGACAAGCACGAAGCAAAGATTACCCGTGCTGACTTGGCCCTAGATCTCTTCGATGGTGGCCTTGATATGGACGGTCTCAAAGACTTGTATCTCTCTGGTGGCTTCGACGTTCGCGGACGTAGGCCGCAAACAGACGTCAAGGGCGATTGGGTCAATGGTCGTGAACGCTCCTTCTACGTTGGCTCTCGTAAGAACGGGAAAGAAACCAACATCTACGAAAAAGGCGACCAACTTTTCGGGCGTGAAGCAAACAGCCCATGGGTCCGCATTGAGCTGCGTTACGGCGATCAAAACCGCGTCTTGCCTTCCGACATTTTCCGCCGCCCTGCCGACTTCTTTGCAGGCGCTTCCGACTGGCATCAGCTCCAGCTCGTGAAGCACGAAGCCCCCGCAATCCCTCAAAAGATTTCAGTTCACAAAGCTTTGCCCTTGCAGACGGTCAAGGCTGAGATTTCCAGAAACCTCCGCTGGGCCTTCACGTCTGCTGCTCCCACGATTGCCGCCGCTTTCAAGTACCTGAGTGAGTCCGAATTCTTGGAGCTGTGCGACTGGCGCAAACACAAATTGCCAGGGCGACTCCGCAAGTTTTCAGAGTCCGATTTGCTCGGCGCATTTTCAGTAACCAACAGCGGCGGGGGTGCTGGCCACACCTTATTAGCCGCTTAACAAAACCGGCCACGAAAGACAAAACCATGCGTATGAAAGCACAGCAAACCCTCTTCGGTATCAAGGCAAGTGAAGGCCAAGTTGAAGACAACAAATTCAGCTCTACAACCTTCTACCTGCCAGCCGACTTAGCAGCAAACGCCAGTTCAAAAACACTCGGCATCGTCACAGTCCCCTACAAGTTTGGAGACGCCTCCGAGTTCTCCAAGTGGGCGCACCTTGAGAAATCATGGCCTGCTGCCGGTGTTCCTGTTGACGTCGAATTCGACATCGTTGCCGGTAAGGATGCCCAAGGCCGTGACGCCGCCAAGGTCGTGTTGGTAGGTATCCAAATTCGCCGCGCTGCGGGCGCTCAGGCCTAAACATGCCCCGATACATCGTCCAGTCGAAAAGCACGGGCCGCCTTCTCGTTCCTTCGTCGGACGATGGTCAACCCGAATGGACCCTCGACCTCAAAAAAGCAGGCGTTGGCGTTGTCCCTGAAATCGATCGTGCTGTGCAGCTCGTCGAAGACTGGTGCGATGTTGACGACCTCCCCCAAATCATCGATCTCGACCGATTGGGAACGCAGGACGACTACCAGTGAAAGCACTCCGCAACATCCCCGCCGCTTGGGTCTACATCGCCCAGGCATTCACCACCAGCGCCGAACTCTTCCGCATGGGATGGCAAGACGCAAAACGAACCTTAAAGGCCCCCTGATGGAGTACCAATGCACAAACCCCGAATGTGGATGGACTGGCGACAACCCAGACGAATCCAACGACGGCGAAGGCAGCCCCGTTTGCCCTGAATGTGACCACCCTTGTGAGTACGAGGACTGATGGACTACGCATCGTTAGGCGTCACCCCTGAAGCTGTCGGTTACGCATGGGCTTTCGGCTTCGGCTCCGTCGTCCTCTGCTACCTGTTCGGCTACTCCATCGGGGTTATCAAAACCGCCATTAACAAGATTTGAAACCGCAACGTTAAGCACTGCGCGCAGTGTTTAGCGGTGTCGATTTCCGGCATCAATCAACCAACTTTTCTAAGGAAAACTGAAATGAACTTCAAGCAAAAAATGGCTCGTCTGTCTGCAATCGCTTTGGCTACTGGTGCAGGTGTTTCCGCACACGCTGCCGGTACTGATCCTGTGTCCACCCTCTTGGGCGGAATCGACCTGACTGCCGTTGCAGCTGCCGTGCTCGTCATCGGCGCTCTGGTCGTTGGCATCACCATGTCCTTCAAGGGCGTGGACGTGTCCAAGCGCGCTATCAAGAAGGTCTAAGCACCTATGTCAGACGCTGCCGCCGTTTCCCTGTTATGGGGCTTAATCGTCGCCGTTGGCGCCCTCGGCGGCATTGCGTTTGTCATCGGCATGAGGTCAACACCATGAGAAAAAATCTTTTTCGCTTGGCGTTGGCCTTGTGTCTGTCTTTGCCGGTAGTTGTCCAGGCTAACCCCGTCTTTCCCGCCACCACATCAGGCAACACCACCAGTTACGGCGAAGGCACCTATTCAAACGCTACCTATGCCGCCGCTGCTGTTGCCACCACTGCGGCCGGTGCCATCGCAGTTGAATACCGCACCCAAATCGCTACCGCTGCCGGTGCCGTTTTCCCGATCGTTACTCGCGCATTGCCTTCTACTGCTGCGATTGCCGGTGCCGCGCGGTACTGCCTTGCAAACGTCGCCTGTTACGGCACTGCCGCTGCTGCTGCCGCTATCGGCGTCATTGCTTCCCATTACGGCTACGACTACGAAAACACGCCCACCGGCCCTGTAATCACTCGAAATGACCCCAACTCGTGCACCTCGTACCCGTGCACGCAGTTCGCATATGCCCCTGATAGCCGCTTGCCAACTCCCTCATGGTTCACCACCACCGAAAAGGCTTGCAAAGCCTTTGTTTCCGCTTGGAATGCCTACGGGGGCCTAGCTCGCCGTGAGTTTTACTACGTCGAAGGTCTTACTTGCATGATGCGCCAAGATAACGGCGGCTGGTGGGGTGTTGCAGGTAACGACCTCCAGCGCAGAACCATTGAATCCGGAACACCTAGCAAGCTACCCGCAACCCCTGCGGAGCTTGCATCCGACATTGAAGCCAGCGCTAAGCCCGACACCGCGCAGTCAACTGACGCCAAGAAAACCGTTCTCACAGAGTCCGCTAAATCAGGGTACGAAGTACCCTTGAGTCGCCCTACCTCTATCGACGTTCCGAAGCCTGTAGTTACTCAAAACCCAACACACACCGATTTAGGTGGCGGCAAGACAAAGACCACTACAAAACGCACGTCTGTCACCTGTACGCCTCCTGATTGCGTAGCAATCGAAACCACCATCGAACAGGTCAAGGATCTTGGTGTTGGAACCACCACAACCACCACCACCGAAACCCCCGCTGATGTTGTCCAGGACGTGCCGCTCTCAGATGTCCCCAAGCTTTACAAACGTAAGTATGAAAGCGGGATAGTCGGCGTTTGGACTGAAAAGAAGGCACAGCTCTCAAGCTCCGGTCTCGGCTCCCTCCTTCAGGCCATGATGCCCAATATTGGCAGTTCAGGCGGTTGCCCTGTCTTCTCCATCCCCGCCAAAATCGGCCCCCTTTCGTTCGGGTCCGGCTTCTCTGGTCCCCCTTGCTACATCTGGGAATTTTGCAAAGTTGTCGTTCTGCTCGGCGCTGCTTTCCTCGCCCGAGCTCTTGTCTTTGGAGGTTAAAAAATGGCAGGTCTAATCGCCGCGATTTATGGCAAAGTCGCCGCCCTCATTGCATGGTTTGGAAACCTCTTTGTCGCCGTGTTTGTGGCCCTCTGGGACATATCCCGCGACCTCTTTGCATGGGTGTTTGAACAGGTGCTAACCGTTGCCGTTTCTGGTGTTAGTGCCGTCGATGTTTCGGGCCTCACAAACAACCTGCAAGGGGCCTTCGTCATCCCTCAAAAAATCCTTGAGGTCGCCTCTGCCATTGGCCTCGGTCAAGCCCTCGCAATCATTGCAACAGCCATAACAATCCGCCTTGGTTTGCAGTTGATTCCGTTCACCCGTCTGGGGTCCTAAATGCTGAATGGACTCCAAGGCATACCGGGCTCTGGCAAGAGCTACGAAGCCACCGTTTATCACGTCCTGGCAGCGCTTAAGCGTGGGCGCAAGGTCATTACAAACCTACCTCTAAACATAGAGCAGTTCTCTGCCATCGACCCTGCTTATGCCGACCTGATAGAAGTTCGTCGCCGCCCTGCAAAGGTCTTGGGCACATGGGACGCAAACAGGGTGGACGACAAGGGCAACGGCCTAGCGTTTGAGGTAATAGAGGGCTACGAAGACAAGCGCCATTCCATAGAGGCCGTAGAGACCACGCACGGCTTCAGAGGTAACCTCTCTGCCCCTGTCGCGGTCTTTGGCAACGTCTGGGACTACTACACCGAATGGAAGCACCCAGAGACCGGCCAAGGCCCCTTATTTGTTGTCGATGAATGCCACGTTCCTATGCCTCGCACGGGTACAAGCGTTTGGGTTATCGAGTGGTACAAGCTGCACCGACATTTCAACGTTGACGTGTTGTTGATGACCCAGAATTTCAGGCACATGAATGGAGACATTGCCGACCTGTTGGCCATGCTCATCAAGGTTCGTAAGGCCGACATTCTGGGCAAGAAAAACGAATACATCAGGCGGGTGCATGGCGGCTTTCGCGGTGCTGTCATCAGCGAAGAGGTCCGACCCTACAAGCCCGAATTTTTCCAGCTCTACAAGAGCCACACGCAAGGCAACAGCGTTAGCGAAAGCAGCGCCGACGATGTGACCCCCGCTATCGTCAAATTCAAGCGTTACACCCGCATTCTTTGGGTGTGCATCCTGCTCGGGGCTGTTTTCGTCGGATATCGCATCTTTGCCCCCAAGTCCAAAACAGTCACAACCGTTACGGTGGAAAAAATTGATACTCCAACTGCTGCCGCTGCTCCAGCTGGTGCCGCTTCTGGTTTGCCGGTTGTTGTCCAGGGCGAAACCTCCACAATCCCCGAACCCTACGAAAACCAGTCAATCCACATGACAGGCCGAATCAAGATGGGCGACAAGGAAACCTACACATTCACCCTCGCCCAAAATGGTCTAGTCGTGAATCACATCACAGATACAGAGCTGCGCAAGGCTGGCTATAAATTCACCGGCACAAGCGATTGCACGGGCTTCATAGAGTGGGACAAGAAGGCTCGCGCCGTCTCCTGCAACTTCCCGTCCCAACAAATGGCTGCTGAAGGTATCCAGAAAAAAGGCTGAGATCTGAGTGCATACAACGTCCTGAATACCAACTCACGGCCGATACAATTCAGAAAAATTGGGAGCGGCCATGCACAAAACGGTTTTAGCCTTTGCATTTCTGTCGATTTTTCAGACAGCATCGGCATCAGACATATTCACTCAAAAGCCCACCATATCTGCCGGTGGCGTTAGCACCGTGCCTCAGACCCAGAGACAAGCGGCGGCGGCTGGTCAAGAAAACTGCGCTGCCTTGGTCCAAGAACGCCGAGCTATCGAACACATAGACCAAAAGCAAATTTGGGTGCCGATTGAGCAGCAGAATGCCAACTATCACCGCATGCGAGCTATCAAGACCGAGATGGGTGCTCGTGGCTGTGGCTACTGATCCGACCTCACGTCCAGCCATCGCGTTCATTTCCAATTACGCTTTTCGCGAGTTTGTTTGCATTCGTCTGAATATCCATCAGATTCTGCATCGCAAATTACTTACATCCCTCAATCACTACCCTGGAAACACTCATGCAGCAGGCAACAATTGATATTTCAAAAGCCGATAGCGGCTCACCATCGTTTTCCCGTCTGGTTGTATCTCTATTGAATTTGGTTGCATACCAACGGTGCAACACCTCTATTGGTTATCCAGGGCTACCGAATGTAAAGGTCGAAATGGAACTCGGCGATACGATGCTTTATGAAACGACTCAGGACGGGATACTAGAAGTTCGACTCACTGCGATTTACGGCTCTGCTGCTAAGTTTACAGTTAGCCAAGTTGCACCTGGGTTTGGTCTGGGAGCTGCTATGACGGCAAGTGATCCCAACAACCTTCCTTTCAGTGAGCACGAACGCACCCAGATTGCGGAGAGTATCGAAGCTACTAAGAGGGAGTTGGTAAATTCGGGACATCACACGACAGAACAGCTTTCACTAATTTTTCAAAGACTGGATGAAACTTATAACGCTTCATCCAAATTGGGAAAAAAGGATTGGCAGAATTATGTCAATAACACACTTACTGCTTTGTGCATCTCAGCAGCCTTTTCTACTGAAGTCAGAGAAGCATTTTTTGTGACTGTCAACTCAGCTTTTTCTTGGTTGTTTACAAATACGGCCGTTCTGCTTCAATACTCGACCTCTCCCTAACGCTCTCGGGCAAAGGTGTCTGCATTCGTGCTTTATCTGCTGGAGAAATTAACGTGTCCTTTACAGCGAATTGATAGACGGTCCTCCGTCTATCGCTTCTTGGGGCTAGAAGCGTCGCTAGCTCTTTGAGCACTTCCCAAAAAAGCGGATTTTCACATGTCGACACGGACGCAATCATCAATAGCACTATCCCTTAAAGCAAAATCTTGCGGATCATTACAGTACTTACATATGCGCAAACGCACATAAATATATTAATAAAAATACTTCTTGTGCCTTCTGCAATTATTTAATTGTAATTTATCTCGAATCAGAGAAAATTTTTTCACATACCTCTCGGCACCCTTAAACTTGCTCAAATATCATTATGGACATAATAAAAACCATTACAGACTGGCCCGTAATTGTTCAGGGCGCGCTTGGCTCAGCTTTGTTTTGGGTCATTCTAGAGACGGGTCAGCGTCTACTGAAGCAAGCAACATCTAGATTTTCAAGTGACCAAATGGCTGCAAATTATTTTGCATTGGCAGCGCATGAGGCTGAAGGAAAATTTGGAGAAAAAGCACGTTTCATGTGTCTGTATGCTGCTCTTCACTACTGCTCGAAAGCCGCAATCGTAATTGTTCTTTCTCTCGTATTGGGGCAGGTATTTGGGATATTCGCGACTGTCGGTTATCTCTTGGCTGTATTTTTCCTTTTTCGAGCTTTAGCGTTTGTTCCCCACACAGCTAGCTGGGGCACAACTGTGCAAAGAGAAAGCAAGTTCAAAGACGTTGTGACAGCCATACGATCAGACAAGAGCACTCCTCCGCGAGATACTAACAAGGTATCTGAGTCAAATCCGCCTGTGCCATCAATTAAGCGGGAAACCTAATTTTGCTCGCTAAATTAAATGAAATAATTGCAATGCAATGTTGTATTTTGAATTTCAGTTTTTTTAATTTCGGGTTTCACGCAGATTAAAATTACTCCAGCTCTACCCTCAATAACTATTTTTATCTTTTTTAATTTGCCTCGGCATTCGCAAATTTGCTTTAGATCCGAGCAATCAGACAGATAGATCCGTTATCTTTTAATGGTGATTTAATTTTAAAATACTTAACACCAACCTACACAGGGAGCATCTGCACCTTATTTATATTATTAATTTTCCATGGAAAATAAGTATATAAAATCGTTAAAATTGGCAGTTAATAACTCTCGGGATTTGGAGCTTTTGCAATCTGACAGAGATCCAGATTTCACCTTAGCTACAATTTCCAAAGAAGTCATATTGGCTATCCTCAATGACTTCGTGCCACACCTCTACAGGCTAGGTCTATCCAGTTCAAGCTTGCTGAACGGAAACTGCATACAAGTCCATGATCAATTGCAGAGCTTTCTCTTACTTCGCGGAATCAGCTCTTATATGACCATTGGAAGTATGCATGGAGGCGATTGGTCCTACTGCCAAACTTCGATAGAAAAGCTCAAAAATGATTTGGTGAGGGCTAGTAGAGATGAAGCGATAAGAGTCCACACGTGGCTGACGCTTGGCGATGCATCAATCATCGACTGGACAGGCGGGGCTTGGCATGACGTTCAGTCTCAGTTGGATCAGCCAGCTGAAAAGTGCCTGACTTATTTCCCCCAAGGGGCACAAGACGCGGACTACTACCACCTTCCGTATCTTTTAGGTCGTGATTTTTTGATCAAAACAAATTGTATATGTCATGTGAGGCGGACTTAGATGCCTTCCATCCGAATGTCATTTCACACATCACAATAGTTTGGAAGTGGGAATCTGTCCATTTAACTTGGATTCATGTGCTTTACAAATTGAGCCCTCCGCATCCACCGTTATGGTCACAGATTCATTTTTTAAAAGTCTCTGAAATATGCATCGTCTTGAACGATGCTTTCCCAGCTCCTCCCACTATCAACAAGCCCTTGAAAAAATGGGGTGAGTTTGTATCCTTCCCAAACATATCCCCTGATCGACAAACGGTTGGTCTTTTCAGCCACCGCCCGCCCTAAAAAGTTCACGCTGATTTGGGCGCTCTTCCATGCCTGGACAAGTTGGCGCGCTTTCCGCGCTAAGTCCTTTGCCCACTGCGGTGTAGTCGGAGCAAAGTTAAAAACACACTCCATCAAACGCATGATGCGCGGGGAATTCTTGAAGCCGTTATGAAACAACTCGCGTTGAAAACGCAGTGCTTCTGGGTGCTTCAAGTAGTTCTTTGCAATCATGGTCTTGGCCTTTCAAGTTACCGGATTCCCTAGATTCCGAGCTGGTCCCCTTTAGGTTTCCAAGCTGCCATCGTTTGGGCTTGTCCGTTACCGTCTTTCCCTGAGTTCGTCGCTGTAACGAAATGGCGCATAGGGTGGGCTTGGATGTGCGGGGAAGCTTTGTAAAGCGAAGCTTTATGAATACCCCGCGCAGCCACGACCAAGCGCAGCGGCCCTATGCAGAGTGGAGTGAAGGCGACTAACTCAGAGAATGCCAGGACAAAGCAAAGACGGTGGCGCGGAATGCGATAGGGATCGTCACCCGAATGGGCCATGACCTTAGGCATGGTTGCGAAGCAATAGAGCCCGGGCCTTTAGGCATCGCCCTGCCTTAAATACTTACGCAAATGATAATCAATACGTTAAAATTTATGCTATTAAAACAATAGCAAAGCGGCCAGAATTCGGGCGATAAATGATTTTTGGATATGCGCGGGTTTCAACCACTGAGCAAGATACAGCCCTACAAATTACCGCCCTGAAGCTTGCTGGGGCAAAAACCATTTATCAGGAAAAAACGTCATCCGTTGGTGCTCGTCCTGAACTTCGGAAAATGCTCGGGTGCCTTACAAAAGACGATTGCGTCATTGTTTACAAGCTCGATCGACTGGCACGAAGCCTAAAGGATTTGCTACAAATTTTGGAACAAGTAGAAACAACCGGTGCGAAGTTTCGAAGCCTTACAGAGCCAATCGACACAGTTACTCCAGCTGGAAAACTCATGCTCAACATCTTGGGGAGCTTTGCTGAATTTGAACGTTCACTCATTCGTGAACGGGCAATGGCAGGGCAAAAAGAAGCAATGAAAGCGGGCAAACATTGCGGACGACCTCGAACCCTTACCGACGAACAAGAAAACGATATAAATCGTTTATACAACCAAGGCTTTTACAGCTTGGCCAACCTCGCTCAGATTTTTAGCTGCTCTCCAAGCGTCATAAAACGCACTGTGTATCGCGTTCAAAAACCTTCGTCCTCTTCTCTCCGTTAAACTTTGGCCTCTGCGGTTGTTGTCCGAAAGCGACAGCTTCCGCCAAACACTTCTTTGGCGCAGTGCTCAGGCGTCACAACGCCGCCACATGACCACCGACGCATCCCTTCCCCCACTCTCGACGCTGTTCAAGCACCAGGCTTTCGTCCGCTATTGGTTTGCCCGGATTGCCGGCATCATGGGCAACCAGATGCTCATGGTGGCGGTGGCTTGGCATATGTATGACCTGACCTCCAGCGCCTGGGACCTCGGGCTCGTGGGGCTGTTTCAGTTTGTGCCAGCACTAGTGATGACGCTGCCCGCCGGGCATGTGGCCGACCGCCTGCACCGTGGCCGTATCTTTGCCGCCTGCATGGCCCTACAGGCTGGCGTGGCGCTCACGCTGCTGAGTGCCACTATGGGGAACTATGCATCCCGCGAACTCATCCTGCTCATCTCCGTCGTGTTGGGCCTAGCCCGCGCCTTCCAGATGCCGGCCCAACAAGCTCTGGTGGCACTGCTGGTGCCCACTAACTTGCTCGGGCGCGCCGTGGCGCTCAGCTCCACCGGCATGGAGATCGCGGTCATCAGTGGGCCGGCGCTGGGTGGGCTGCTCTACGCGCTCGGGCCTACCAATGTGTACATCTGCTGCACCGTGCTGATGCTGCTCGCAACCGGCCTGATTCTGGCCGTGCATTACCGGCACAAACCTTCCAACCTGGCCGCCAGTTGGTCCACCCTGTTTGCCGGCGTGCGCTTTGTGTGGGAACGCAAACTGCTGCTGGGTGCCAGCTCACTAGACTTGTTTGCAGTGTTGCTGGGGGGCGCCACTGCCTTGCTGCCGATTTATGCGCGCGACATCCTGCACACCGGGCCTACGGGCCTGGGCTTTTTGCGGGCGGCTCCTGCGGTAGGCGCGCTCGCCATGTCGCTGGTAATCACCCGCTGGCCCTTGCGCCGGCATGTGGGCAAGCGGCTGCTGAGCGCCGTGGCGGTGTTCGGGCTGGCCACCGTGCTGTTCGGCCTATCCGAATCCTTCTGGTTGTCCCTGTTCGCGCTCACCGTGACCGGTGCGGCGGACTGCATCAGCGTGGTCACCCGCAATACCCTGGTTCAGCTGGAAACACCAGACGAGATGCGCGGGCGCGTGGCCGCAGTCAACTCCATCTTCATCGGCGCCTCCAACCAGTTGGGCGAATTCGAGTCCGGCGCCACGGCTGCCATGTGGGGCCCGGTGGGCTCAGTGGTGGTGGGCGGCATCGGCACCATGCTGGTGGCAGGCTTGTGGTTCAAGCTGTTCCCGGCTTTGGCTCACCGCGATCACATGGAACCCCAAGGCAAGCGGTAAACGGCTACCGAGCGCTCAAGTCCACAAGTCCAGCGGCGGGTCGGCCACCACGGCCCGCAAGATGTCGGAACGGGACACAAAGCCCCGCACCGCGCCCTCCTCATCCACCACCGGCAAACCGGGCAAGCCGGTATCCAGCAGCACGCGCGCAAGCCGGCGGATGTCGGTATCGGCGGCCACGCTGGGCACCGGCGTCCACATCACCTCCTGCACGCTTTGGGCCAGAAAAGCGCGCCATACCAGCGCATGGGCATCGGCCTGGGGCAGATGCTCTGCGCGGGTCAACTCCGCACGGGTGAGCAGCCCCACCAAAACACCCTCTGCAGACACCACGGGGGCCTGCGCGATGCCATGCTGGTTGAGCAGCGCCCAAGCGTCTTCGATGGTGTAGGTGTCCGATACCGTCACCACCTCCAAGCTCATGATGTCGGCCACCCGGGTCAATGGCTGGCGAGTCTGCGCAGGTTTGCGAACCTCGCCATAGGCTGCCAGTGCCGTCCGGTGCGCGATGTCGGTCGCGGGCGCCTCATAGGCAGGAGTGTTCAGCGCATCAGCAAAGCGTCGGGTGTTGTGATCTTGGGCGTCCACGCCCAGCGCTTCGATGCGGCGGGTGCGTGCGGCGCGGCGTATGCCGCTTACTTTGCCCAGTTCTTCGAGCGAGCCCCGGAATATCTGCCCGGCTGTACCGTACACCGAAAACATGGCGTCCCCCTCCATGGCCGGATGGGCCGCGGCGCAGCCTCTTCAGTCCGGATTGGACAGGAAAATTTCCTGCAAGTCACTCAAAAAGTCGAAACCTTTGACCGTGGGGCGCACCCGAGCAAAGTCCCGCTCGATCAGGCCTTTGCGCTCAGCCTCCTCCAGCCCCTTTTGGATGGCGGTAATGGCCAGACCGGTGCGCTCGGTAAAGTCGCGCAGCCCGAAACCATTGCGCAGGCGCAAGGCGTTGAGCATGTATTCAAACGGCAAATCGGCCCGAGCCACTTCTTCGTCTTGCGCCACTGCATGGCCGGCCAGCGCCTGCTCCATGTAGCGGGCCGGGTCCCGAAAGCGCACCTGCCGCACCACCCGGTGGGCAAAGCTGAGCTTGCTGTGCGCGCCGGCACCTATGCCCAGATAGTCGCCAAACTGCCAGTAGTTGACGTTGTGAAAGCAGCGGTGTCCTTGGCGTGCATAGGCAGACACCTCGTACCGGTCCATCCCGGCCGCAGCGGTGGCCTCGGTGATGCGGTCCAACATCGCGTAGGCCGTATCGTCTTCCGGAATCTGCGGCGGGAACTTGGCGAAGTAGGTGTTGGGCTCGATGGTCAGGTGGTAGATCGAGATGTGCGGCGGCTGGAACTGCAGCGCGGTGGCCAGGTCTTGATCGAGCTGCGCCTGCGTCTGCCCCGGCAGGGCGTACATGATGTCAAGGTTGAAGGTGTCGAACGAGGCAGCCGCCTCTTCGACTGCCGCCAGCGCCTGCGCACGGTCATGCACCCGGCCCAGGGCTTTCAGGTGGGTATCGTTAAAGCTTTGCACCCCGATGGACAGCCGCGTCACGCCAGCGCCCCGGAAAGCCTTGAAACGGTCTTTCTCAAAGGTGCCAGGGTTGGCCTCCATGGTGATTTCGCAGTCCGCCTCCAGCCGTAGCCGGGCACGGATGTCGCCCAACAGCCGGTCAATAGACTCGGGCGAAAACAGGCTGGGCGTGCCGCCGCCGATGAAGATGCTGTGGATGTTGCGCCCCCAGATCAGAGGCAGCGCGGCCTCGAGGTCAGCGATTACTGCGTCGATATAGCGCTGCTCTTGCACGCCATCTTTGGCCTGCTCGTGGGAATTGAAGTCGCAATAAGGGCACTTCTTGATGCACCAGGGCAGATGGACATACAAAGACAAAGGCGGCAGCGCACTGAACTGCAAGCTGCCAGGGCGCATGTAGTGCTGGATGTCGCGCTGCACCGCGGCAGCGCCCTCGGCAATGGGCGTGATCGGAATCATGCTGCTCAGGCTCCGAGCCAGTTCGTGCGGATCAATCCAGCCATCGCAGCTGCTGCACGGCCACGGTGGCTGTGGGCGTTTTTGACTTCCACTGGCAGCTGGGCAAAGGTCTGGCCGAACTCGGGGATCCACATCACCGGGTCGAAGCCAAAGCCGTTGCTGCCCACCGGCTCAGGCGCAATCTGCCCGACTACACGGCCCACGGCAATCAGCGGCTCGGGGTCGTCCACACTGCGCACTGCCACCAAGGTGCTCACCAGCGCAGCGCGGCGGTTGGTCACGCCCTTCATTTGCTCCAGCAAGGCGGTGACGTTGTTGTCATCCCCTTTGGCGTAGCCGAACTGGGTGGCGTAGTAGGCCGTATCCACGCCCGGCAATCCGCCAAAGGCGTCCACACACAAACCGGCGTCATCGGCCAGCGCGGGCAAGCCAGTGTGCTGGGCCGCGTTGCGCGCTTTGGCCAGCGCATTTTCAATAAAGGTACGAAACGGCTCGGGCGACTCGGGCACGCCCAGGTCGCCCTGGCGCACCAGCTCACAGCCCAACGGGGCGAACATGGCATTGAGCTCGGCGAGCTTGCCCTGGTTATTGGATGCAAGAACAATCTTCATAAGAAATAGGCCTCTGGCGCCCGCAGAATATGCGCGAGCAGCTATTATTTTGATAGTGCCTGCTGCTGCAACAGCATGAGTTCGCCCACACCTTTTTCAGCCAGCGTCAGCAGTTGGTCCATCTCGGCTCTGGTAAAGGCCACGCCTTCGGCCGTGCCCTGCACTTCTACAAAGTGCCCGGCGCCGGTCATCACCACATTCATGTCGGTGTCGCAGGCCGAATCTTCGGTGTATTCCAGGTCCAACAAGGGCCTACCGTCCACAATGCCGACGCTGATGGCCGCCACGGCCGCAGTGATGGGCGTCTCGGTGATCTTGCCGGCCGCCAGCAAACCATTGACCGCGTCTTGCGCCGCCACAAACGCGCCGGTGATGGCTGCGGTGCGGGTGCCGCCGTCGGCCTGGATCACATCGCAATCGAGCTGGATGGTGCGCTCACCTAGTTTCTTGAGGTCAAACACTGCGCGCAGCGAGCGGCCAATCAGCCGCTGAATCTCTTGGGTGCGGCCGGTTTGCTTGCCGCGGGCGGCCTCGCGGTCGCTGCGGCTGTGGGTGGCGCGGGGCAGCATGCCGTATTCGGCAGTGACCCAACCTTCACCACTGCCCCGCTTGTGCGGTGGCACTTTTTCTTCAACAGACGCAGTGCACAGCACCTTGGTGTTGCCAAACTCAATCAACACCGAGCCCTCAGCGTGCATGGTGTAGTGGCGGGTGATGCGCACCGGGCGCAATGCATCGGCGGCGCGGCTAGCGCTGCGAACCATGGTGTTCATGGAATGATCCTCAAAAATCCGGCAGAGCCGGAACTACTCAAAGCTTGCGGGCTGCGGAGCGGCGAATCGCTTCATTGATCTCGGAAATCGAGCGCTCAATGGCCTCGTCGTCCAGGTCGTCCACCTCGGAGTCCGCCCACGCTGCCTGCACCGTCGAGGCGAATACGCCGTCATGGATGCTGTCGGTCGAAATCGTCCCGCGGGTGGACTCGAAGCTGTCTGGGGTTTCCCACTCCATGGCGATCAGTGTGACGTTGTCACAGTGCGGACCGCCTTGCAGCATGGCCTGCTCCACCAGATCAGGGGCCGACTCCGCCACCGGCTTTTGCGACATGTGGAACACGATATCGTCGTCTTGCAATGGCCCCCAGAGCCCGTCAGAGCACAGCATCATGCGGTCGCCTTGGTGCAAGGGCACCGGTCCGGTCACATCAAACACCGGGCGGGTAGGAGACCCCAAGCAGGTATAGAGCACATTGCGGTTGAAGTTGACCGGCGCCCCGCTGGGCCGCTCCATGTCCCGCTGCTCTGAATACGAGTGGTCACGCGTGCGGGTCAGCAGCTCACCATGGCGCACAAAATACAAACGCGAGTCACCACAGTGCACCCAGTGCGCCGCTCCACCTTGCACCACGGCCGCTACCAGGGTGGTGCGTGGGGTATCGGGCAAATTGCGTTCGGCTGCGTATCGCAGAATTTGGCGGTGCGCCGCAAGAATGGCTTTGTTGAAAAAGTCGCGCACATCCATCAATTCAGGCTGTGCTTCCTTCTGGTACATCGCAGAAATGACCTGCAATGCCATTTGGGATGCGACCTCCCCCTCAGGGTGCCCTCCCATGCCATCGGCCAACAAAAAAATGCCGGAAGACTTGGTGTAGCAGTACCCCATCCGGTCTTCGTTTTTTTCGCGGCCACCTTTACGGCTGATCTGAAACACAGAAAACTTCATTTCGGCCGAGCCCCTTGCGCATCCGAGGCAGCACCCATTACGGTTTTCTTGGTGTCGGCGACGATGGAGTCAAACTGCATGCGCACTTTTTCGGTGACCGTCAGCTTGGTGTAGCGGCGCTCTCCCTCCCGCGACAGCTCTTTTTGCAAAGCAAAAACGGACTGCGGCCGGGACAACGGATCCAGCGCCATACACCACTCGACAACCTCAATCAGGTTGTCGGAGTAGACGCCCCGCAGGCGCGCCAAGGCGGTGGCGATGCGGTCTTTTTCAATACGCTGGGGCGCTTCATTGGGCGGGTAACCCTGCATACAGGCGTAGATACAAGCCCCGATCGCATAAATGTCGGTCCAGGGCCCCATGGAGGCGTCGCGCCGGTACATTTCGGGCGCAGCAAAACCGGGGGTGTACATCGGGCGGATGAAGTTGCCCTCTTTGCTCAGCACTTCACGGGCCGCACCAAAGTCGATCAGCACCGAGCGGTTGTCGTCGGTGATGAAAATATTGGCGGGCTTGATGTCCAGGTGCAGCATCTTGTGCTGGTGCACGATGCGTAAACCGCGCAGGATCTCATCAAACAAAGAGCGGATGGTGGACTCGCGGAATACCTTGCTTTTTTTCTGGTCGCGCGCGGTCACGATGAAATCCTGCAAGGCCGCGCCTTCCAGGTAATTCATGACCATGTAAACGGTCTCGTTTTCGCGGAAGAAGTTCAACACGCTCACCACCGACGGGTGCGAGATCTGCGCCAGTGAGCGCCCTTCTTCAAAAAAACTCTTCAAGCCTAAGCGGTACAGAGACAGCTTTTCCGCTTGCACCTGCGGTAGCAACTCGCCGGGCGCCCGGGAGGCCAGTGACGAGGGCAGATATTCCTTTACCGCGACTTGCTGGCCCTCAGCATCGAGCGCCAGGTACACCAAGCCGAAACCTCCGGCTGCGACTTTGCGGATGATGCGATATCCGCCGATGATGGTGTCCGGGGGAAGAGGCGCTGGCTTGACCTTTGACATAGGTGCAGTGGGATCACTCGTGATGTGGTGTTGAAACGGGTTATTCTCGGGGCCGTTTCCATCGCCGCGAAAGCCCTTGATGCCAGTTTACAGCATGACCGGCTATGCCAGTGCACAGCACAGCACAGCCCATTCCGCCCCTGAGGGTGAAGCCCGCAACCAACCGGTGACCCAGCTGGGCTTGGAGGTGCGCTCCGTCAACAGCCGCTTTCTTGACCTGACTTTCCGACTCCCTGAGGACCTGCGCCAGTTCGAGCCCGCCCTCCGGGAATTACTGGGCAGCAAGCTCAAGCGCGGCAAGGTCGAAGTGCGGGCCTCTGTGGAGACATCCAGCACCAGCAGCATTCCTGAGGCTACGCCCAAGCTGCTGCAAAAGCTCAATGCTGCCCAAGACAACATCCGCGCGTGGCTGCCCAGTGCCAGCCCCTTAAGCGTGGCCGACGTGATCCGCTTGGCAGCGGCAGAGCAAGGCACGAGCCGCGACTGGAGTGCCGACGTGATGCCCCTGGCCGAGAAAGTGCTGAAGGAATTGCTGAGCGCCCGCCAGCGTGAAGGCGCCCGGCTCGCCACCATGCTGTTGGGCCATATTGCCCAATTGCGCAGCCTTGCCGAGCAGGCGGGTCCACTTGTACCCAAGCTGGTAGAGCAACAACGCACCCGCTTCATGGAGCGCTGGAAAGAGGCAATGGCCCTCACCGAAGGCTCCACACTGCCGGAGACTGCCCAAGACCGCGCTTTGACCGAAGCCACAGCCTTTGCGATCCGCATTGACGTGGCCGAAGAGATCACACGCTTGAACTCGCACCTGGACGAGCTGGAGCGGCTGATTAAAAAGGGCGGCGAGATCGGCAAGCGCCTGGATTTCTTGATCCAGGAACTGCATCGCGAGGCCAACACCATGGGTTCCAAATCTGCGGCCCTGGAGCTGACCCATATCTCGGTGGACATGAAGGTTTTGGTCGAGCAAATGCGGGAGCAAGTCCAGAACATAGAATAAGGCGACTTTAGACACCGCATCACGGAGCCTCAGTCGATGGACTACCCCGGAAATCTTTTTGTTGTTGCAGCCCCCAGCGGCGCCGGCAAGTCAAGCCTGTGCAAGGCGTTGCTGGAGCTGGATTCGCGCCTGCAACCCTCTGTTTCCCACACCACCCGCCCACCGCGTGGTCAAGAAAAACACGGCCGCGAGTACTTTTTTGTGTCGCAGCCAGAGTTTGATGCGATGGTGGAAGCCGATGCGTTTGTCGAGTGGGCGCATGTCCACTCCAACCGCTACGGAACGTCCAAAAAAGCGATCGAAGATCGCATGGCCATGGGCGCTGACGTGATTCTTGAGATCGACTTCCAAGGCGCGATCCAGATCAAAAACGTGTTTGCCAATGCGGTTTGCATCTTCATCCTGCCTCCTAGCTGGGAAGAGTTGCGCTCCCGCTTGGAGCGACGCGGCGAAGACTCGGCAGACATCATCGACATGCGCATGAAAAACGCGCAGTTGGAGGTGGCTCAGGTCGCGAAATTCGACTTCGTTATAATCAATGAACTGTTCGACCGTGCGCTTTTCGATCTGAAAACCATTGTCCACTCCCAGCGACTCAAAATATCAGCCCAGCGCCGCGCTCGGGCCGAGACATTTCAAGCGCTGAACATCCTCTAGCTTTCCGGAGAACTCCATGGCCCGCATCACTGTTGAAGACTGCCTCGCGCAGATTCCTAACCGCTTCCAATTGGTTTTGGCTGCGACTTACCGCGCCCGCATGCTGAGCCAAGGCCATACCGCCAAGATCGAAAGCAAGAACAAGCCCGGCGTGACTGCGCTGCGCGAAATTGCTGCTGGCAAAGTCGGCTTGGAAATGCTCAAAAAAGTCCCGCTCTAAGGACTCGCGCACCCCACTAAAAGCACCGCTTGCGGTGCTTTTTTCGTTTGAGCCACACAAGCTGCGCCGCCGCGCTACATTTACAACATGGGCATCACTCTCCAAACACCTCCAAGTACCGCAGCGGGTGGCAAACCGGCCAAGCCCGGCGCCACCATCGCGGCAGTGAATGCCGCTGCTGCCAGCTTTGCCAGCCTGACTGCCAAGCTCGACTACTTGAGCAGCAGCGATGTGGAGCAAGTGCGCTTGGCCTATCGTTTTGCGGATGAAGCCCACCTGGGCCAACTCCGCAACAACGGCGAGCCTTATATTACCCATCCGATCGCCGTGGCGGCTCAGTGTGCGGAGTGGAAGTTGGACGCGCAGGCCTTGATGGCTGCCCTGCTGCACGATGCACTGGAAGATTGTGGGATCACCAAAATCGAGCTGATCGAGAAGTTTGGCTCACCGGTGGCGGAGCTGGTCGACGGCTTAACCAAGCTCGACAAGCTTCAGTTCAACACCCGGGAAGAAAACCAGGCCGAGTCCTTTCGCAAAATGCTGCTGGCCATGGCCCGCGACGTTCGGGTGATTTTGATCAAACTTGCGGACCGGTCGCACAACATGCGCACACTGTCGGACACGCCGCGCAGCAAGTGGATCCGCATTTCGTCTGAAACACTGGACATCTATGCCCCGATTGCCCACCGCCTGGGCTTGAATCAAACCTACCGCGAGTTACAAGACCTCTCTTTTCAGCACATCTGGCCTTGGCGGTACACCGTACTAGCCAAGGCAGTGTCCAAGGCGCGTAGCCGTCGGCGTGACCTGATCCAGAAAGTGCAAAAAGAAGTGGAAGCAGTCTTCGGCGAAGCCAAGATGCCGATCCGTATCGCCGGACGCGAAAAGACACTTTTCTCCATCTACCAGAAGATGGACAAGAAGCACCTGAGTTTCGCCCAAGTGACCGATATTTATGGTTTCAGGGTATTAGTTCCCAACGTAACCGACTGCTACACCGCACTGGGCCTATTGCACCAACTCTACAAACCGGTACCGGGTAAGTTCAAAGACCATATTGCGATCGCCAAGGTCAACGGCTACCAGTCTCTGCACACCACCCTCGTTGGGCCTGCCGGTATCAATATCGAATTTCAGATGCGCACCGAAGCCATGCATGTGGTGGCAGAGTCCGGCGTCGCTGCTCACTGGCTTTACAAGGTCAACAACCCTGAAGACGGCACCGCCGACCGGCTGGGCACCAAGTGGTTGCAGTCGCTGCTCGATATTCAGGATGAAACACGGGACGCTGCGGAGTTCTGGGACCATGTGAAGGTTGATCTGTTCCCGGACGCGGTATATGTATTCACCCCCAAGAGCCAGATCATGGCCCTGCCGCGCGGCGCCACGGTCGTGGACTTTGCTTACGCGATTCACAGCAACATCGGTGACCGCACCGTCGCAGCGCGCATCAATGGCGAACAGGTGCCTTTGCGCACCGAACTCAAGAATGGCGATGTAGTCGAAGTGGTAACCGCCACTGTATCTACACCTAACCCCGCTTGGCTGGGGTTTGTACGCACCGGTCGGGCACGCTCCAAGATTCGCCACCACCTCAAAACCATGGAGCAAACCGAGTCCGAAAGCTTGGGGGCACGCTTGTTGGCGCAGGCTTTGCGCGCCGAAGGGATCGAGAGCTTTCCAGAAGAAACGGGAGCCAACCAGGCACTGTGGGAAAAGCTGCTGCGCTTTACTGGCAACAAAAACAAACACGAGCTGTTGACCGACATCGGGCTGGGCAAACGTATTGCCAATATTGTGGCCAAACGCATGGTCAACTTGCTCAGCGACGCCGGTGAACGGCCTGATGCGCTACTCCTCACCAGGGAGCGGTTCACAGCCCATGAAACCAACACACTCAGCTCCATCACGCTAGATGGAAGCGAAAACGCATCTGTGCAATTTGCGCCATGTTGCCGCCCGGTGCCGGGCGACTCCATCGTGGGCTATCTAGGCCGCGGCGAAGGCCTCGTAGTTCACATGGGTGATTGCGGTGTTGCCCGCAAATTGCTGGCCAAAGACAGCGAACGATTTATTGGCGTCGACTGGTCCGATGAGCCAGTACGCGCCTTCGAAACCGGCCTGCTGGTCACCGTCAATAACGGCAAAGGGGTGCTCGCGAAAGTGGCTGCCGCTCTGGCATCCGCAGAAGCGGACATCATCCACATCGACATGGGCCAGGATGGCGTGCGCGATGTCGCCGACATGCGCTTTCTGGTGGGTGTGCGCGATACCGCGCACCTCGATGTCGTGCTGCGTAACCTGCGGCGCACCCCGTTTGTGTTGCGTGCCCAACGGGCTACCAACGGGACGGGCTGAGCCTCTAGCCTGCAGCGCTTTTCGTCAAGGCCTCAGGTTGGAAGCGGCGCCGGGTATTGCACCCGCAGCACCTCGATGTCGCACACCCGGTCGGGCATAACCAACTTGAGCTCGTCGCCCTCGCGGGCCTTGAGCAGGGTCCGCGCGATGGGCGAAATCCAGCTCACCTCACCGGCTGCACTGTTGGACTCGTCAATCCCTTTGATCGTGATAGTGCGCTCCACATCTTGATCGTCCACATAGGTCACCGTGGCGCCGAAAAAAATCTGCTCGTTGCCGTGGTGCAGTGAGGGGTCTGTGACCTCCGCAATCTCCAGACGCTTGGTCAGAAAACGGATGCGTCGGTCGATTTCGCGCAGGCGCTTTTTGCCATAGAGGTAATCGCCGTTTTCCGAGCGATCGCCATTGCTGGCAGCCCAGTGCACGATTTCCACAATCTTGGGGCGCTCGTTGTCGATCAGGTCGAGCAACTCGTCGCGCAGTGTGGCGAAGCCTTGGGGGGTGATGTAGTTTTTGCCGCCGACCGGCAGCGCAGGCAGTTGCAGCTCATCGTCGTCTGCACCATCGGACTCTTTGGTAAAAGCCTTGCTCATGGATCCGCCTATTTGGGAATCAGAATAAGAAAAAGGTCTGCAACCTTGCGATTGCAGACCTTTACTTTTTGGTGCGGCTGGCAGGAATCGAACCCACGACCCCTTGGTTCGTAGCCAAGTACTCTATCCAGCTGAGCTACAGCCGCTAAGCTTCGTATTCTAGCATGCTTTTTTTCATGCTATCCGGAAATTCCGGAGAAACTTTTTCAAACGTTCTTTTCAGAAGCATTCGGGATGTACGTATTCTAACCTGTTCGCAGACCCAAAATGGCTCTCGCCTCAGAAGGATTTGCAATTGTTCGTCCTGCACGCTGGGCACACGCTGCCAGCGCCTCGATGAGTACACCATTACCGGCAGCGCGTGCACCATCGGGCAAATAGAAAGTGTCTTCCAGACCGGTGCGCAACATGCCTCCCAAATCCGCAGTCTTCTGGTGTACCGGCCATATCTCGCTGCGACCGATCAGCGTCGTTTGCCACACACTATCGGACGCCATGTACCTCGGCAATAGCGACAACAGTTCTGCGTCACACGGCATGCCCGAAGCCACGCCCATCACCAGGTTGTACTCTGCGCGCCCCATATCGGGCTTGAGCATGCCGTTTTTCAAATACATGGTTACCGACCGGACGATGCCCACATCGAAGCACTCGAACTCGGGGTGGGTGCCGCACTCCTGCATCACATCCAAAAACTGCTGCACCTTGGCCACCGGGTTATCGAACACCATGGGCGGCCAGGCCCAGCTGCCGTCTTCCTTGAGCTTGAGGTAATTCAGGCTACCCGCGTTACAGGCGGCAATCTCGGGCTTGACGCGGCGTATGCAGTTGAGCGGTCCGCTGATGTCTTTGCCCACCACGCCGGTGGTCAGGTTGATGATCACGCCGGGGCAGGCCTCGCGGATGGCGTTCACAATGCTTTCGGCTACATCCGGGTCCCAACTGGGCATGTGCCCCAGGCCGTCTTCCTGCATGCGCATGTGGATGTGCATGATGCTGGCGCCGGCATTGAACGCATCGCGAGCCTCCGCCGCCATCTGGGCGGGCGTTACGGGTACGGGGTGCTGCTTGGGGTTGGTCAACACGCCAGTCAAGGCGCAGGTCAATATGGCTTTGTCCATGGGATTCCTCAGTGTGTTTCAGTGGGGGTCACATCCGACCCAGGGCTCAGCTCCACCAGCACCGCGCCAGCTTCCACCTGATCGCCCGTACGGGTGTGTACCGCCTGCACTTGGCCCGCTTGTTCGGCGCAGAGCCACATCTCCATCTTCATGGCCTCCACGCAGACGAGTTGCTGGCCCTCTCTGACCGCGTCGCCCGGCGCCACCAGCACTTGCGTGACCTTGCCGGCCACAGGCGATAGTGCACGGCTGGCATCTTTCAAAGCATTGGCATCGGGGAAGGCCGACACCTCGCTGAACACATGACTGTAGCCTGCGTGCGCCACATGCCATGCACCCGCAGCGAACACGGCGATGGCGGTCTGAGCCACACCGTCCAGCTCCAGACGCAGAACGGCGTCTTGCCAAGCGATGACGCGGGCCTGTGTTGTCACCCCATCCATCGTGAGGATGGTCCGTCCCTGACCATCGCTGCAGATTCGCACAGAGCGCACCTCTTCACCGCACTGCAACTGCACGCTGTAAGCCGCCACACTGTTGGCCCGCCAGCTGCTGCCTTGCTGCTGCGCCAACGCCAAGGTAGCAACTTGCCAGGCCGCCAAAGAAGGCACCGGCGCTTGCAGCAAAGGCTCACCCTCCTCCAGCCACTGGTCGATCAGCGTGGTGGTCATACGCGCTTCGCGGAAGGCGGGGTGATCCACCAAGTCGCTCAGGAAACGACCGTTGTTCTTCAAACCCAGCAAGGGCGCGTTCGCCAAAGCTGCACGCAGGCGGCGAATGGCATCGCTACGGTCACGCCCGTGCACGATGACTTTGGCCACCATCGGGTCATAGAACGGCGAAACCACACTCCCTTGCTGGATGCCATCGTCAATACGTACGCCGGGCTGCAACGCGCGCTCGGGCTGCCAATAGGCCACGGTGCCGGTCTGCGGCGCAAAGCCGGTGTACGGGTCTTCGACATAGAGGCGTGCCTCAATGGCGTGGCCGCTCAGGTGGATGTCTTCCTGCCGCGCAGGTAAGGGCTCGCCTGCAGCTACTTGCAGCTGCCACTCGACCAGGTCGAAACCGGTGATGCATTCGGTGACCGGATGCTCCACCTGCAGGCGCGTATTCATTTCCAGAAAGTAGTGTTTGAGGTGCTCATCGACGATGAACTCAACCGTGCCCGCTCCGCGGTAGCCCACCGCCAGCGCTGCGGCCACTGCATCGCGCCCCATGGCCTCGCGCATGGCGGGGCTGACCACTGGGGACGGCGCTTCTTCAATCACCTTTTGCCGGCGTCGCTGGGCCGTGCAGTCGCGCTCACCCAAGTAGACCGCATTGCCGTGTGCATCCGCAAACACCTGTATCTCGATGTGACGGCCGTTGTCTATCAAGCGTTCCAACATCAGCGTGCCATCGCCGAATGCGCTGATGGCTTCCCGGCGGGCGCCCTCCAGACCGGGCTGCAGTTCGGTGTCGCTGCGCACCAGCCGCATGCCGCGTCCACCGCCACCGGCCACGGCTTTCACCAGTAATGGGTAACCCAACTTGTAAGCTTCTTGCGTGAGTACTGCGTCGCTCTGGTCCGCTCCCAAATAGCCCGGTGCGCAGGGCACGCCCGCTTGCAACATGCGCTGCTTGGCCAAGGCCTTGTCGCCCATGGCGGTGATGGCGTCCGGCGGCGGGCCGATGAACACCACGCCCGCATCGGCACAGGCCTTAGCGAACGCAGCGTTTTCGCTCAAGAAGCCGTAGCCGGGGTGCAAAGCATCCGCGCCGGTTTTGCGCACGGCTTCCAGAATGGCGTCTACCTTGAGGTAGGACTCGGCGGCCGATGAAGGGCCGATGTGCACGGCCTCATCGGCCAAGGCTACGTGGGGTGCGTCGCGGTCGGCATCGCTGTAGACGGCCACGGTTTGGTAGCCTAGTTTGCGGGCTGTGCGGATGACGCGGCATGCAATTTCGCCGCGGTTGGCGATTAGGATTTTGCTAAACATCATGCGTCCTCCTGCTGTGGCGCCTGCGGGGCAATGCGCTTCGCTCCGTGTCCCCCGCCCGCTTTGCGGGCTCCTCCTTGACCTACGCAAAGCGCATTGCCCCACAGGCTTGGAGTCGCGTTGTTGGTTGACCAAAATTTCATGTCATGGCCCATTTGGGTTTGCGCTTTTGTAGGAATGCGGTCATGCCTTCTAGTCCCTCTGCGCTTTGCGCTGAGTGGGCGAAGACGGCTGCGGCTTGCTCCACCAGATCAGCAGCCGGGTTAAAGCGCGCTTGCTGCATCAAGGCTTTGGTGGCGGCCAAGGCGCCGGGGGCGCAGGCCAATATGTCGGAGAGCACGCGGTTCAGTTTCTGTGGCAAGTCGTCAGCACTGCACAGCTCATGGACCAAGCCCAAGCGATGCGCCGCAGCGGCGTCCAAGCGCCCGCCAGTCACGGCCAAGCGTTTGGCTTGCGAATAGCCCAAGCGCTCGACCAGAAACGGCGCGATCTGTGCAGGCACCACGCCCAGCGACGTCTCGGGCAGGCGGAACGAAGCACTGTCGTCCGCCAGCGCCACGTCGGCCACACAGGCTAGGCCGAAGCCGCCGCCCATGACCGTGCCTTCCAGCACTGCCACCACGGCCAGCGGGGTCTGGGCGTAGGCCACGCACAGGCGGCCGAAGGCGGCGTTCACCTCCGCAATCGGGTCGGGCGCGCCAGCCTCGCGCTGCATGGAGCGCATGCGTGCGCCAGCCATGTCTTTGAGGTCCGCACCCGCGCAGAAGTGCCCGCCTGCGCCGCGCAACACCACCACGCGCACCGCGCCTTCGCTACCTGCAGTGGCCTCTGCCGCCTGCAAAGCTTGCTGCAGCTCGGCCACCATTTGCAGGGACATGGCATTGCGCGCCTCGGGGCGGTTCAAGGTGATGTGCAACACCGCGCCCACCTGCTCTGCACGGATATGCCCGTAGCCTGGCGCAGGCGTATTTGCTCCTTTTTCAGGAGCTGCTTTCGCACTATCCATGGGCGCTAGCGGGCTATTTGACTCAGAAACTTGCATAGCTCAGGCGGCTTTGCCGGGCAAGGTGCCTTCGAGCTTGCAGATGATGCCCAGCATGATTTCGTCGGCCCCGCCGCCAATCGAGATGAGGCGGCTATCACGGTAGGCCTGCGAGATCGGGTTATCGGCGGTGAAGCCCATGCCGCCCCAGTACTGCAGGCAGCTGTCGGTCACCTCGCGGCTCAAGCGGCCCGCCTTGAGCTTGGCCATGGATGCCAGCTTGGTCACATCCTTGCCGCCCACGTATTGCTCCACCGCACGGTAGGTGAGCGCGCGCAGGCACTCCACCTCGGTGCGCAGCTCGGCCAGGCGAAAGTGCACCACCTGGTTGTTGAGGATGGGCTGCCCGAAGGTCTGGCGCTGGCGGGTGTAGGCTATGGTGAGGTTGATCAGGTTGTCCAGCGAGCGCAAGCTGCTGGCCGCACCGTAGAGCCGTTCCTCCTGGAACTGCAGCATCTGCAGCATGAAGCCCATGCCCTCTTGGCCAATCAGGTTGCGCTGCGGCACCCGCACATTGTCAAAAAACAGCTGCGCCGTGTCGCTGCTGTGCATGCCGATCTTTTCGATCTTCTGGCGGGTAATGCCCGGCGCGTCCATGGGCACGATGATGAGCGACTTGTTCTTGTGCACTGCACCCTCGCTGGTGTTGGCCAACAGGCAGCACCAGTCGGCCTGCATGCCGTTGGTGATCCACATCTTGGAGCCGTTGATCACGTAGTCGCCGCCGTCTTTGCGGGCTGTGGTCTTGAGGGCTGCCACATCCGAGCCGCCCGTGACCTCGCTCACGCCGATGCAGCCCACCATGTCGCCCGCAATCGCCGGGGCCAGGTACTGGGTGCGCAACTCATCACTGCCAAAGCGGGCCAACGCTGGAGTGCACATGTCGGTCTGCACGCCGATGGCCATGGGCACACCGCCCACATTGCAGTCGCCCAGCGCCTCGGCCATCACCATGGAGTAGCTGAAGTCCAGCCCCATGCCGCCGAACTCGGTGGGGTACTTGATGCCCAGCAGCCCGAGGTCGCCCATTTTCTTGAACAAGGCACGCGCCGGGAACATGCCCGCCTTCTCCCACTCCGCAGTGAAGGGGTTGATTTCGTTGGCCACAAATTTGCGCACCGTATCGGCAATCTGGGTGTGCTCGGAGGTGAATTTCATGGGGTGTCCTCGGGTCGTTGTAATGAGTGAGTCGGGCAACCGCGCTCAGAGGCGGGCCACACCAAAAGTGTTGGCGTTCAGCTTGCGGTCAGCGGCCTCGGCAGCCAGCGCTAGGCACAGGCCCAGAATGCGGCGGGTGTCGCGCGGGTCGATAATTCCGTCGTCCCACAAGCGGGCGGTACCAAAGAGGGCCGCGCTTTCTTTGTCCAGCCGCAGGCACAGCCCATCAGACATGGCTTTGAGCGCCTCGTCATTCGCCTCCATGCCCATACGCTCCACCTTGGCGCGGTTCACGATGTCCATCACCTTGGCGGCCTGCGCGCCACCCATAACTGCCGTGCGCGCCGTGGGCCAGCTGAAGATGAAGTTCGGGTCAAACCCACGCCCGCACATGCCGTAGTTGCCCGCGCCATACGAGCCGCCCAACACCACGGTGAATTTGGGCACGCGCGCATTGGCTACCGCCTGAATCATCTTGCTGCCGTGCTTGATGGCGCCATTGCGCTCGGCCACCGAGCCCACCATGTAGCCAGTGGTGTTCTGCAAAAACAGCAGCGGTGTGCCGCTCTGGTCACACAGCTGGATGAACTGCGCCGCCTTGGTAGAGCCGGCGGGTTGAATCGGCCCGTTATTGCCCAGAATGCCCACCAGCCGCCCCTCGATGCGGGCGTGGCCGCACATCATCTCGGGGGCATAGCCGGCCTTGAATTCCAGAAAGTCCGAGCTATCCACCAGCCGTGCAATCACCTCGCGCACGTCATAGGGCTCGCGCTCGTCGGCAGGGACGATGCCCATCAGCTCCTGCTCGTCAAACAATGGTGCGGCAAAGCCGGCGCCCTGGGCTGGAGCGTTTGGCGCAGTGTCCCAGTTGATCTTGTCCATCAGCTCGCGGGTCAGGGCGATGGCGTGGGCGTCGTCCTCGGTGAGGTACTCACCCAAGCCGGTCACTTGCGCGTGCGTCTCGGCGCCGCCCAGTTCGTCGTCGGTGCAGTCCTCGCCGATGGCGGCTTTCACCAAGGGGGGGCCGGCCAGGTAGATGCTGCTGCGCCCGCGCACCAGCACCACGTAGTCCGACAGGCCGGGCAGATACGCACCGCCCGCCGTGCTGGAGCCATGCACCACCGAGATTTGCGGAATGCCTGCTGCCGACATGCGCGCCTGGTTGGCAAAGCTGCGCCCGCCCTCCACAAAGATTTCCGACTGGTACATCAGGTTGGCGCCGCCACTCTCCACCAGGTAAATCACCGGCAGCTTGTTTTGCAGGGCCACCTCTTGAGCGCGCAGTGCCTTCTTGAGGCCCATGGGTGCGACCGTGCCGCCTTTGACCGCGCTGTCGTTCACCGAGATCAGGCAGCGCTTGCCCGCCACGGTACCGATGCCGATGATGGAGCCACCGCCTAGCACCGCCTTTTTGCCGTCGTCGTCGTGCATGTTGAGGCCGGCCAAGCGGCTCAGCTCCAAGAACGGCGAGTTGCGGTCCAGCAGGCGGGCCACGCGCTCACGCGGCAGCAGCTGGCCACGCTTCTCAAACTTTTCGCGCTTGCTTTCCGACTCGGCAATCACCATGTCCTGCAAGCGCTGCACCTCGGCCAGCAGGCCCTGCATGCGCTGGGCATTGGCGGCAAAGGCATCGGAGCGCGGGTTGATCTTGGAACGCAGGGCAGGCATAGGTCTGGGCTTTCTGAGTTGCTTGACGCATTAGAGGCCAGGGTGACGTTAACGTCAACCAGTTGCCGTATAGGTGTTTTCACTATGCCTTACGTTATGCTCGGCCACTACCATCCGCCACGGTCCATTCGATTTACCCGACACCGGAGAACACAACATGTCCCTCGAATCCGCAACCCAAGCCATCCGCGCCAAAGTGGGCGACGACAGCGGCCTCAACGCCACCCTGAAGTTCGACATGGGCGCTGACGGCGTCATCGTCATCGACGGTGCCAGCACCCCCAACACCGTGAGCAACACCAACACCGATACCGACTGCACCGTCGGCATCACCCTGGACAACCTGCAAGCCATGCTGGACGGCGACCTGGAGCCCGCCACCGGCTTCATGGCCGGCAAGCTCAAGGTCAGCGGCGACATGGGTGTGGCCATGCGCCTGCAACGCGTGATCTGACCCTGCGCATGGCCAAAAACGCCCCTGTGCCCGACGCCCTGACCGACGCGCAAGCGTTTGTCGACTCCCACCGCGACGAGGGCACCACCGAACTCTTCGGCATCACCGAGCTGTGTCGTGAGTTCGGCATCACCCTGCGGGCGCTGCGCTTTTATGAAGACAAGGGCCTGCTCGCCCCCCGCCGGGTGAACGGCGCCCGCGTCTACACCCGGCGCGACCGGGCACGGCTGGCCCTGATCCTGCGGGCCAAGGCCATCGGCTCGCCGCTCTCAGAAATCAAAACCTATCTCGATTTGTATGGCGACCACGGCGAAGGCCGCGCGCAGCAGCTGCAATACGTGATCACCCGCACCGACAACGAGATCACCGAGCTGGAGAAAAAGCGCGCCCAGATTGACGCGACCCTGGCCGAGCTGCGCGTCATCAACGGCAGCTGCCGTGGCCTGCTGGCCGAGCGGCAGCGCAAACCCAAAAGCAAGACTTAGGGCCCTGCCAGGGCAAAATATGTATCAAATCAGGCGCCAGCCCACGTAGGAAATTCGCCTATTGCTCCTAAAACAGGAGCAAATCACCTGCGCTTCAAGTGAGCATTTGGTCTTTGGCCACAAAGTATTTGCGGGCGTAGGCCACTAGCTGGCTGTCGGTGGGGTGGTCAATCGTCTCTACACCCACCACCTTGTTGCCCACCTGCGGGTCGTGGCTGTGCAGGTGCTTGATGAGTTGCAGCTTGGCCTGTGCCGGGCCCACCACCAAGATTTCTTCAGCGCCTTTGAGCGCCTCAGCAATCGCGTGAAAGTATTGCTTGTCCTCAGATGCCTTGCCCGAGCCCACTACGCCGCTCTTGGCGTGCACCTGCGAATGCGGGTGCTTGGGGCGCACGATGGACGCCTCCACATCGTACGGCGCAATGTGCATGACATGCGCCTCCGAATGATCCAACCAGACAACTGCGTGGTAATGCGACATGGTGTTTCTTTCTAAGTGTTGAACAACACCTCCAGCGTAGGCCGCTGGCAGCCGCAGGTATTGCGCTGGGTCAAGCTGCGCACAGACGGTAGAACCATGCTTTACATACAGTACATTTTGAGGATTGCGCCCGCGAGCCTCGTGCATGCAGCGC
This sequence comes from Rhodoferax potami, assembly GCF_032193805.1. Lineage (NCBI taxonomy): Bacteria > Pseudomonadati > Pseudomonadota > Betaproteobacteria > Burkholderiales > Comamonadaceae > Rhodoferax > Rhodoferax potami. The sequence continues at coordinate 1,117,204 of NZ_JAVBIK010000001.1, forward strand.
AGCAGTCACCCGATGACCCCGTTTTAACGAGAAAGCAGCAGCCCCATGTCTTCTGTGCCCCACTTGCCCTTGGCTCCCCACCCTTTGCGCACCGGCCGCACCCTGTTGGCCGCCGGCCTGATGGCCAGCGCGCTCTCCGGCTGCGCCATCTGGCCCAAGGCATTGACTTGGGGCGGTGCAGATACATCCACTCCCACCGCGGCTGCAGAGCCGCTGACACCGCCGCCTGCACCGCCCATGGTGGCCGAAGAAGCCCCCAAAGCGAACGCCAACCCAGTACCCGCTAGTGCGGCTGAAACAGCCACCATCGAACCGCGCCCTGTTTTGGCGTCCACACCCGTCATGGCACCGCCCGAAGCGGAAGCCCCCAAAGCCACCGGGCGCGCCGCAACCAATGGCAAAGCCAACGCCAAAGACACCGCCAAGTCGGCGCCCGCTAAAGCCGGCAGCAGTGAGTTGGTGCCTGGCTTTTATATCAACGTCGGTTTGTTTGCGGTGCCCAGCAACGGCACCAACGCCTTCCGCACCTTGGAGAAGGCCGAGCTGCCCGTGTTCACCGATGTGGTGAAGAGCAAGAAAGGCGCCCTCACCCGCGTGCGCGTCGGCCCTTATATGAACAAGGCACTGGCCGATGCTGCGGCTGAAAAGATCAAAGGGATGAAGCTGGAAGCGATGGTGTTTCAGCGCTGAGGTGCTGGTGCGCTGATTGCATCAGCGCGGAATGAAAAAAGCCTGTGGGTCGTGAGACGCACAGGCTTTTTGCTTTGTTTGAATGGTAGGGCGTGAGTGACTTGAACACTCGACCAAAGGATTATGAGTCCTCTGCTCTAACCAACTGAGCTAACGCCCCAACCGAACCGCAGATTGTAGCCGCGGCGTTTGAGGGCATTAGGCTACAGACCCTCTTTCGATTTCTAGAGAAGCTCCGGCGCAGTTTGCACTGCATCCTCTGCGACAGCTCTGCGCCAATACGCCCCGTCTATCAGGACGCTTCCAACTTCACCGCTTTTTGCTTTCGAAACTCGAACAGACACAAAATGCCCAATCTGTACCAGAGGAAGTCCCAGTCCGTGTGCAATCTGGCGATGGGGTGCCAAGTGCCCCAAAATAATGATTCCCTCTGATCGCAAATGCTGCCTCGCCCCCCCATTACCCCTCACCCTTTTCAGAAAGTCATCCTGTTGTGCGACGGTTGCAACTGTGTTTCGATCCACGATCTTCCCTTGCGCCAATCGAAATAGTTGGTTTACCCGTTTGGTCCCATTTGGTTGGGCAAAAATACTCTTTACTTCATCTAGTGGCATTTGCAGAAGCAGATTTGGAGCTAGTGGTAGGTGTTGAAGCTTTGTAAGTGGGCCTGTCTGTAATAGTCCAGGGTCAGAAAAGAGCCACGTTATCGCCGACTTACCCTCCTTGTTTAAGGTAGCTTTTTTATCTCTGTTGGCGCCAGCGTTCAAAAACCTCGGTTCCGCTCTAATCAGACCCATATTCCAAAGCGCCTTGGCATCATCTGCCCATACGAGCAGACATAACTTCCCTGCCGCTTCAGGGGGGATCATCCACCCACCAAGGTCCTGAGAATACTTGCAATCAACGTCGATGCCTGCTATCTCATAGTCCAAATCCGCACCATCTTTGAATTGAAATTCGCGGTGAAGATTTATTTCAATCAGTGTTCCACAGTGCGTTTTCTCCGTTTTATGAAGCTGATCTAGCCTGTAACGGCCGGTTCTTTGACCGTCGTAAAGTTGGTTAAAGGTTTCTCTTATGACCTTCGCAACTCTTTCACCCTTTGGATCAAGCTCTTTTAGTTGGGCTATGACCGCCGAGAGTTCCTTGTCTGACAATATTGAGTACGCCATGGGATCTCCAATAGGTTTCATTTGGCACACCGCCAAACCAAAACTCATTGTTGCCGACGTCTAATCAGCCAAATCGAAATAGCCCATCGTTGTGCACCTACCCAGCCGCTTTCGATTGCAAAACGCTATGCAGAAAACCCATGTACTGTTAAAATATACAGTCATTCAATCAATAACCTCGAGCATTAGCCAATCGCCGACAAGACAAGCAAACTAAGGTGAACAAATGAACTCAATCGAAATATGCGCAGGTGGCGGTGGACAGGCATTGGGCTTGGAACAGGCTGGTTTTGATCATCTGGACTTGGTGGAGTTTGAGGCGCCTGCATGCGCGACATTGCGACTGAACCGACCCGCTTGGCGAGTTATTGAAGGCGATGTCCGTGACTACAGTGCCAAGAACTTAAAAGGCGTCGAGTTATTAGCGGGTGGCGTCCCATGCCCGCCGTTTTCTCACGCCGGGAAACAACTTGGGGCAGACGATGAACGAGACATGTTCCCAGAGGCCCTTCGCCTCGTGGAGGAAGCCTCTCCACTCGCCGTTATGCTGGAAAACGTACGTGGGTTGCTGGACCCACGTTTTGATGCCTATCGAGCAAATGTTATGTCTACCCTTGAAAAGCTAGGCTACAAGGCTGAATGGAAGCTTCTGCATGCCAGTCACTTTGGGGTACCACAATTGCGTCCACGCTCCATTTTGGTAGCGCTCAAGAATGATTTATTTCCCTTTTATCAATGGCCCTGCGAAATGCAAACGCCTCCAGTAACCGTAGGAGACTCGCTAGTAGATTTGATGGCGAGCAACGGCTGGCAAGGGGCAGAATCTTGGAGAGTGAAAGCGCAAGGCATAGGTCCGACTCTCGTCGGTGGATCCAAAAAGCACGGCGGGCCGGATTTAGGACCTACGAGAGCAAGAAAGGCTTGGGAAGCGCTCGGCGTAGATGGGCGAGGCCTCGCAAATGAGGCACCTCCGGTGGATTTCGACGGACTCCCAAAGTTGACGGTACGCATGGCAGCACGAATCCAGGGTTTCCCTGATTCTTGGCAATTGGCTGGCAAGAAAACCGCCTCGTATAGGCAAATTGGGAATGCCTTTCCACCGCCAGTGGCAAAAGCAGTCGGTGAAAAGATTAAAGAAGCGATCGAAAAAGCGTCCCGCAAGAGAACGCTCAAAAAACGATTAGTAGCGATCGCTTAAAGGCGAGCCTTCTGTAACGCAACAACCTTTGCATCTAAAAGCCCCGAATCTCACAGGGGCCTATTTGTGATGGCTCAGGGCGTTGCTCACCAGCTTGGAGGTGATGTCCACGATCTGGATCATGCGGTCATACGCCATGCGGGTGGGGCCGATCACGCCCAGCGTGCCGACCACTTTGCCGTCCACCTCGTAGGGGCTGCTGACGATGGACAGGTCTTCAAACGGCACCACCTGGCTCTCGCCGCCTATGAAGATGCGCACGCCTTCGGCTTGGCCGGTCACGTCCAGCAGGCGCATGAGCTGGGCTTTTTGCTCAAACAGCTCAAACGCGCGGCGCAGGTGGCCCATGTCGCTCGAAAAGTCTGACACTGACAGCAGGTTGCGCTCGCCGGAGATCACCACTTCGTCTTGCGTCTCTGAAATCACTTCCGAGCTGGCGTTCACCGCCGCCTGCATGAGAGTGGCAATCTCGCCGCGCAGGCTTTCTACCTCGCCTTGCAGGCGCTGGCGCACTTGCTCGATCTCCAGCCCCATATAGCTGCTGTTCAAAAAGTTGGCCGCCTCGGCGAGCTGGCTTTGGGTGTAGTCCACCTCGGTGAAGATGACGCGGTTTTGCACATCGCCATCGGGCGCCACGATGATGACCAGCAGCCGCCGCTCCGAGAGGCGCAAAAACTCAATATGCCGGAAGGCGGATGTGCGGCGCGGCGCAATCACCACCCCCACAAACTGCGACAAGTTGGAGAGCAGATTCGCCGCGTTGCTGATGACTTTTTGCGGCTGGTCGGGCGCCAAGCTGTGCGTAGCCATGTGGCCCTGCTGCACGGTGAGCATGGTGTCCACAAACAGGCGGTAGCCGCGGGCGGTGGGAATGCGCCCTGCCGAGGTGTGGGGGCTGACGATGAGGCCCAGGTCCTCCAGGTCCGACATGACGTTGCGGATGGTGGCGGGCGAGAGGTCGAGGCCGGACTCTTTGGAGAGCGTGCGGCTGCCGACGGGCTGTCCATCGGCGATATAGCGCTCTACGAGCGCCTTCATCAACATCTTGGAACGTTCATCGAGCATGCCGGTCATTTTAGTAACCTATTTAGTGTCTAATTTGCGCATGTTGTCTCTATTTAGGCATGTCGCTCTGATCGGCAAGTACCAAACCACCGGCACCAGCGCTGCGGGGGCCTCGTCCCGCAAATCGCTGGACGAGATTGCCCATTATTTGATGGACCAGGGCTGCGAGGTGGTGATCGAAGCCGACACCGCCGCCAACACGGGCTTAAGCAACTACACCACCATGGATGTGGACGGCATTGGCACCCACTGCGACCTGGCCCTGGTGGTGGGTGGCGACGGCACCATGCTGGGCATAGGCCGCCAGCTGGCGCGCTACCAGGTGCCGCTGATCGGCATCAACTCCGGGCGGCTGGGGTTTATCACCGATATCCGCTTCGAACAGTACAAAACCACACTGGCCCCCATGCTGGCCGGCCACTACGAGGTGGACGACCGCGCCCTGATGCGCGCCCGCGTCATGCGCGACGGCCACTGTGTGTTTGAGGCCGAGGCCATGAACGACGTGGTGGTGAACCGCGGCGCCACCTCGGGCATGGTGGAGCTGCGGGTGGAGGTGGACGGGCACTTTGTGGCCAACCAGCGGGCGGATGGGCTGATCATCGCCTCGCCCACGGGCTCTACCGCCTACGCCATGTCGGCCGGCGGGCCGCTGCTGCACCCCTCGATCGCCGCTTGGGTGATGGTGCCGATTGCGCCGCATACATTGTCAAATAGGCCGATAGCGCTCGCCGACAGTGCGCGGATAGCTATAGAAATAGTAGCAGGGCGCGATGCCAGCGCCAACTTTGACATGCAGAGCCTGGCCAGCCTGATGCACGGCGACCGCATTGAGGTGACCCGCTCGCAGCACAAGGTGCGCTTTTTGCACCCCAAGGGCTGGACTTACTTTGACACCCTGCGCCAGAAAATGCATTGGAATGAAGGGGTGGCGTAAGCACCACCCCTATTGAAAACATGGCACTCAAGCGAATTGTTCTCAAAGACTTTGTGATCGTCAGCGAGCTGGAGCTGGACCTCGAATCCGGCTTTTCGGTGCTGACAGGCGAAACCGGCGCGGGCAAATCCATCCTGATTGACGCGCTGCAACTGGTCACCGGCGCGCGCGCCGACACCGGCGTGATCCGCGAAGGCGCGGCCCGCACCGATGTGAGCGCCGAGTTTGACAACGCACCGGGCCTGCAAGCCGTGCTGGACGACGCCGGTTTCGAAGCTGGCGACACCCTGCTGCTGCGCCGTACGGTAGACACGCAAGGCAAAAGCCGCGCTTGGGTGAATGGCAGCCCCGCCACCGCCCAGCAGCTGCGCACCATCGGCGAGCAGCTGCTGGACATTCATGGCCAGCACGCCTGGCAAAGCCTGACCCGGCCCGAGGCCGTGCGCGGCCTGCTGGATGCGTATGCCAAGGTGGACACCAGCGCCTTGAGCAGCCTCTGGGCCACCTGGCGCCAGACCCAACAAGCCCTCACCCAAGCCCAAGCCGCGCAAGACAGCCTGCAGCGCGAGCGCGAGCGCCTGGCCTGGCAGATTGGCGAGGTGGACAAGCTCAACCCCGGCACCGACGAGTGGCCCGAGCTCAACGCCAGCCACAGCCGCCTGGCCAATGGGCAGGCGCTGATTGACGCGGCCCAAGGCGCCGTCAACCTGCTGGAAGACGACGAAACTAATGCGCTGGCCCCGTTGCACGCCGCGCTGCAACTGCTGCAAGCCCAGTCGCACCTGGAAGCCGAGTTCAAAGATGCCATTGAAGCCCTCAACTCCAGCGTCGCGCAGATAGAAGACACGGTGCACAGCCTGCGCTCTTACGCCCGCCGCGCCGAGCTGGACCCCGAGCGCCTGGCCGAGCTGGACGAACGCATGTCCCTCTGGGTGAGCCTGGCGCGCCGCTACAAGCGTCCGCCCGAAGAGCTGGCTGAGGTGTGGGCGAGCTGGAAAACCGAGCTGGCCCAGCTGGATGCCGCTGCCGACCTGGATGGCCTGCAAGCCAAAGAGCGCAAAGCCCAGGCCGCCTTCATGGCGGAAGCCAAAGCCCTGTCCAAACAACGCGCGAAAGCCGCGCCCCTGCTGGCCCAAAGCATCACCCAAGCCATGCAAGGGCTGGGCATGCAAGGTGGCCGGTTTGAGGTAGCGCTGGAGCCACTGGCCCAACCCCAAGCCAGCGGCCTGGAAGACGTGCAGTTTCTGGCCGCCGGCCATGCCTGGCAGCACACCGCGCCCGGTGGGCAAGGTAGCTTCGGGCGGAGAGTTGTCGCGCATGGCGCTGGCCATTGCGGTGACCACCAGCCGCTTGGGCACGGCCCAGACATTGATTTTTGACGAGGTGGATTCCGGGGTGGGCGGCGCAGTGGCCGAGACCGTCGGCCGCCTCATGCAGCAGCTGGGCAGCGACCGCCAGGTGCTGGCCGTGACCCACCTGCCCCAGGTAGCCGCCTGCGCGCACCACCATTTGGTGGTGTCCAAGCAGCTGCAAGGCAAAGCCACCCTGAGCACCGTGGCCCCCGTGGGCGGCGAGCAGCGCGTGGCCGAAATTGCCCGCATGTTGGGTGGGGAGAAGCTTTCGGGCACTACGCTGGCACACGCGAAAGAAATGTTGCAGTCAGGCCTATAAAAAAAATGAGCTCTCTACATACGTCGATGGAAATTGTGCTGATCACCGGCATGTCGGGTTCCGGCAAATCGGTGGCGCTTCACGCCTTGGAAGACGCAGGCTTTTACTGCGTCGACAACCTGCCGCCCGAGCTGCTGCTGCCCTTTGTGGAGCTGGAACGCCAGCACGACGCACAGCGCATCGCCATTGCGATGGATGTGCGCAGCGCGGTCTCACTGCCTTTGGTGCCCCAGCAGCTGGCTGCGGTGCGGGCGCTGGGCGTGGTGGTTAAGCCTTTGTTTTTGGACTCGACCACCGACACGCTGGTGCGCCGCTACTCTGAGACCCGGCGCAAGCACCCTTTGTCACAGGGCAGCTCCGACCATGGCGAGCGCGATGAACGCCGCGCGCTGGTCGATGCGATTGAGCTGGAGCGCGAGCTGCTGGCCGACCTGCGCGAGCAGGCCCATGTGATTGACTCCAGCATCATTCGCCCCTCGCAGCTGCAGAGCTACGTCAAAGCGCTGATCGCTTCGCCCGGCGGGCAACTCACGCTGGTGTTTGAATCGTTTGCCTTCAAACGGGGCGTGCCCACCGATGCGGACTACGTGTTCGATGTGCGCATGCTGCCCAACCCGCACTACAACCCCGAGCTCAAGCACCTGACCGGGCGGGACCAGCCGGTGATGGATTTCCTGATGGCCGAAGATGCCGTGGCGCTCATGCAGCACCACATTGCCCACTTTCTGGAAAGCTGGCTCGATGCTTTGGCGAGCGACCACCGCAGCTATGTCACCGTGGCCATCGGTTGCACGGGCGGCCAACACCGCTCGGTGTTTTTGGTGGAGCAACTCGCCAAGCGCTTCAGTGGAGAGTGGATCACGCTCAAACGCCACCGCGAGATGGACGCGAGGTAGGCGGTAGGCTCTAGCCTTCCAACAGCTTTCGCACCGGGGCAGGCAGGCCAGCCGCAGCCCATTCGGCAGGCGTGAACCAAGCGCCTTCGCCCAAGTCACTTGCTATTAAATCCATAGCGACATGCGCACACTCCACCTGAGCTGGATGCATAAATAGGTCTTTATGCGTGAGCACATGGGTCACTGCAGGCATAAACCGCAAGTCGCCCGCAAACACGGGCGGTAACGCGGCGCGCAACGCGTCTTCACTCTCAAACAGCGGAAAGCACTGCAAGCCCGCCCACACCCCAGGTGTGGGGCGCTTGCTCAGCCACACCGCGCCATCAGCACGCCGTAACCACAAGAGCCACAGGCTCTGGCTGCTACGCTTGAGCTTGCGGGTGCGCACCGGGTAGCGCTCGGCGTCACCCGCCTTGGCAGCGGCGCATTGGCTATTCACCGGGCAGAGCAAACAGCTGGGCCGCTTGGGGCTGCAAAGCGAGGCGCCCAAATCCATCATGCCCTGTGTATAGCGTGGCATCACACGCGGGCCCTCAGTGGCCACCTCGGCCGCGCTGGGCAGCAAGGCTGTGGCCTGGTCCCACAGAGCGCGCTCATTCTTGGTGGAGGCCAGATCGGCGTCAAACCCCAGCACACGGGTGAGCACCCGCTTCACGTTGGCATCCATGATGGCCACCCGCTCATCAAAACACAGCGAGGCAATTGCCGCAGCGGTGGAGCGGCCTATGCCGGGCAAGGTGACCAGCGTCGCCGCATCGCGCGGGAAGGCACCACCGTGCAGCTCCATGACCAGCTGGGCACAGCGGTGCAAGTTGCGGGCGCGGCTGTAGTAGCCCAGGCCGCTCCAGAGGCCCATGACCTCGTCACTGCTGGCGGCGGCCAGTTCTGCCACCGTGGGGCAGCGGGCCAAAAAGCGGTCGAAATAGCCGATGACGGTGGCCACCTGCGTTTGCTGCAGCATGATTTCTGACAGCCACACCCGGTAGGGGTCTTGGGTGTTTTGCCAAGGCAGGCTGTTGCGGCCATGCTGCGCCTGCCAGCGCACCACGGCGGTGGCAAAACTCGGTGTCGCCATAGTCAGACCAGTTCGACGTCGACTTCGGTCAGCGCGGTGCTGCTCTGGTGCGCCGCTACCAGGTAGGAGGTGAGCTCCATCAGCTTGTCGTCCAGCACGTTCAGGGCGTTGCTCTGCAGGTTGATTTCACCAATACGGTCCTCCAGGCCACCCGCGGCCTGAGAGATGCGGTCAATCGCTTCTATGCGGCGCACAAAATTGCGGCGGCGCTCGCGCAGTTGGGCATCGAGCTGCGCTGCTGACGCTTTGCTCCAGAGCTCGACATCCGCCAAGGCGGTTTCGTGGACCGTGCGCAGCCGCGTGGACAAGGCGCGCACCAAGCGGTCTGCAAACTCCGGCTGGGCGAGGCGGAATGCATTGCCCAAGCCCAAATATTGCAGGTGATTGCGTTCGATCGTGTCCAGATCCACCGTGAATCGGGCCATGTCCGGCTGCGCCGGTGGCTGCAGCGAGAAGCCGTATTCGGCGTTCAGCGCGGTAAAGCTGGCCTCCAGCATCGTCTGGATTTCGGCGCACAAGGCTTGCACCCGCTGCAGGTTGGCACGCAGACGGTCAAAGGTTTCGCTGTAAGCCCGCTTGACGCCCAGCTTGAGGCCCTTTTGCAGCAGCGTGTCACCCAGCCCGGCCATTTCTTTCTTGAGCATGGCCGCGCCCAAGATGTTGAACACCTCGCGCAGCAGGCGCAGGTGCACTGAGCGCACCGCATGAATCTTGGCGCCGCCCTGGTCGAACTCGGCCTGCTCTTGCGAGATGCGGTTGCGCATGTGCTTGATAACGTTGGCGTTTTTGCCCTGCAGGCTCTGCAACTCCATCATCTGCTCTGTCAGGTCGCGCTTGCGGATGTTGATGACGCGGCCGGTTTCAGCCCGCAAATCCGTAATTCCGCCCTTCATGGCGGAAGCCAGAATCTGCTGGCGCTTGCCCATCATGCCGTGGCCGAGCACGTCTTCGAGCACCGGCAGGCAGCTCTGGCGCAACAGCGCATCGTCTTCGGTGACTTTGGCGACCAAGCCCTTCTGGGCCGACACCGCAATCACCCGCTCTTTGGGAATACCCAAAATATCAGCGGTGCTGGTGCGCTGGCGGTCGATCTGGGTCTGTATCTGGGCCGGGGTACTGAGGGCGTCCCACAAAGTGTCAATCTTGTTGAGCACCACCAAGCGCGCTTCGGGGTCGGTGGACTCGGTGATCAGGTGCTCGCGCCAGATAGCCAAGTCCGACTTGGTCACCCCAGTGTCCGCGCCCAACATGAACACGACGGCGTGTGCCTGGGGAATCAGGCTGACGGTCAGCTCCGGCTCAGCGCCGATGGCGTTCAGGCCCGGGGTATCCAAAATCACCAACCCCTGCTTGAGCAGCGGGTGGGCAATATTGATGAGCGCGTGGCGCCAGCGCGGCACTTCGACCATGCCTTGCGCATCCACCACGGGGTTGTCTTCAGGGGCTTGGGCATTCCAGAAGCCGAGGGCGCGGGCCTCTTCTTGTGTCGCCCGAATGGTTTCGGCGACTTTCTCCAAGGCCTTGGCCAGTTGCTGGGGGTTGTTCACATCGAGGTCGATGCGGGTCCACTTCTCGGGCGCCATGCGCCATTCCATCAGCGCCTGGGGTTGCAGGCGGGTCTCGATGGGAAGCAGGCGCAGGCAGGGGGGCACCTCAGCGTCATAGCCCATCTCGGTGGGGCACATGGTGGTGCGGCCTGCGCTAGCCGGCATGATGCGCCGGCCGTAGCCCGCAAAAAACAAGGCGTTGATCATCTCGGATTTGCCGCGCGAGAACTCGGCCACAAAGGCCACCATCACCTTGTCAGAGCGCAGCTGGGTCTCTAGGCGCAACAGGCGCTCTTCGACGCCGGCATCCAGCAACTCGTGGTCTTTCAGCCATTCGGCCAGCAGCTTCAGGCGCAGCGCAAACTCACGCCGCCATGTGCCGTGTTGGTCAAATTGATCGTTGAATGAAGTAGCCACGTAGTCCCCCGAGGAATCGGCCAATATAGCACCCCATCCAGCCCTAGCGCTTCTGGCAAATCATGCAGAAATAGGTAGACCGCTGCCCTTGCCGGATCGCTCGCACCGGTGTCGCACACACACGACAAGGTGCGCCTTCACGGCCGTAGACATTGGCCTCCAGCTGGAAGTAGCCACTCTCGCCATTGGCGTTGGAAAAGTCGCGCAGCGTGCTGCCGCCCTTCTCGACCGCGCGGCTCAGCACATCCTTCACCGCCGCATGGAGCTTGGCAACACGGGGCTTGCTGATGCTGTTGGCCGGGCTCGTGGGGCGGATGCCCGCCAAGAACAAGGCCTCGGAGGCATAAATATTGCCCACCCCCACCACCACCTCGCCTGCCAAGAGCACTTGTTTGATGGGGGCTTTGCGCTGCCGCAGCCCCGCTAGAAAGGAGGCCACATCAAAACCATCACCCAACGGCTCTACGCCCAAGTGGCCCAGCAGCTTTTGCGCAACCGGGTCTGACTCACCCGCCGCAAACACCACCGCGCCGAAGCGGCGGGGGTCGTGCAGGCGCAGGGTGCCGAGATCGGTGACCATGTCAAAGTGGTCGTGCACGCCCGCGGGCGGCAAGTGCCGGTCAAAGACCACCGAACCCGACATGCCCAAGTGCACCAGCAGCAAGCCCTCGCTGAGGTCAATCAACAGATATTTACCCCGACGCCGGACGCAACGCACCCGCATGCCTGCTAGCTGTGCTGGCTCACATTGCAGGGGCCAGCGCAAAGGTTTGCCCATGTGCACTGCCTGAATCGTGGCGCCGGTGATGCGGTCAGCAAAACTCCGGCGGGTGACTTCAACTTCGGGCAATTCAGGCATGGGCGCTCTCAGATACGGGGGTTGGATTATTATGGTCTGATGCACCGCACCCAACGCCTCATCGCTATCGCTTCCATCGTGGCCGGACTCATTCCATTCGGGTCCGCGCAGGCTGTGGCGCCAGCGCCCGTCACAAACTCGGACCTCAACGCCGGGCTGATGTACCAGATCCTGGTGGCAGAAATGAGTGCCTTCAATGGCGATGAGACCAACGCGTTCTCCTTGACCCTAGATGCAGCCCGGCGCGCCAATTCACCGCGACTGTACGAGCGGGCGGTGGAGCTGGCCTTGCGCGCCCGAAGCGCGGACTTTGCGCTGGAGGCCGCGCGCGCTTGGCAGCGGGGGTTCCCCAGCTCAAAAGATGCCAATCGCTACATCTTGCAAATATTGATAGGTACGAACCGCCTGTCTGAACTGACCGAGCCACTCAAACGCGAACTCCAAGGCCTCTCGGGCAAGGACCGGGTAGGCACTATTAATGTGTTGCCACGCTATTTCCAGCGGGTAACCGATAAAACACTGGCCGCAGCGGTGCTCGAACAAGCGCTGGCAGCGGACCTGCCCACCACGCTCTACGGACCCGCGGCATGGAGTGCTGTGGGCGTGATGCGAATCGGCGCCGGCAACCTGCCCGGCGCGCTGGAGGCAGCCCAACGCGGCGCCGCGCTGGACGCCAACGCAGAAGAGCCCGCAGTGCTCGCCCTGAATTTGATGGATGCCAAAGCGCCGGCGGCCGAGGCGATCGTGCGCAAATACCTGGCAGGCAATGCGCTGCCCGAAATCCGCATGGGCTACGGGCGGGCCTTGATAGGTGCGCAGCGGTTTGCCGAGGCACTCACCCAAATGCAGCTGATCAACTCGCAAAAGCCTGATTTTGCAGATGCTTGGCTGGTACGTGGGTCTCTGGAAATCCAGGACAAAGGCCCGGTCGCTGCAGAGAAATCACTTAAGCAGTACCTGAGCCTGCTCCCCGCCGAGCAAGACCCCAATGACGAGACCGAAACCGGACGGGGTGCGGTACAAGCCTATTTATTGCTCGCCCAGATTGCAGAACTGAACGGCAAGCCCGACGAAGCCAATGCACTCCTGCAACGGATCAAAAGCCCCCAAGACGCTCTGCGGGTAACTGTGCGCCGCGCCACGTTGATGGCCCGCCAAGGCAAGCTGGACGAAGCCCGTGCCGCGATCCGCAACGCCCCGGAACGACAAGCCGATGACGCCCGCACCAAGCTGGCCACCGAAATCCAGCTGCTCCGCGACTACAAGCAAATGAGCGAGGCCTACACCCTGCTCACAACCGCGGTGCAGACCTACCCGGATGACAACACCTTCGCCTACGACTTGGCCATGGTCGCAGAAAAACTCGGTCGACCCGAGGAGATGGAAACCCTGCTGCGCAAGCTGATTGCCAAAGCGCCGGACTACCACCACGCGTACAACGCATTGGGCTATTCTTTGGCGGACCGTGGCATACGCCTGCCAGAGGCGCGGCAACTGATTCAAAAGGCGCTGGAGTTCGCACCCGCCGACCCCTTTATCGTCGACAGCCTAGCGTGGGTGGAGTTCCGCAGCGGCAATCTCCCCGAAGCACAGCGCCTCTTGCAGCAGGCCTATGCCAGCCGGCAGGACGCAGAAATAGCGGCCCATTTGGGCGAAGTGCTGTGGGTCTCAGGGCAGCGCGAAGCGGCGACCAAAATCTGGCAGCAGGGCTTGGAACTGCAGAAAGACAACGAAACCCTGCGCGAGACTATCCAGAGGCTGAACCCGTCCTTATGAGCTTGGGAATCCGGACCCGAACGCTACTCACGCTCTGGATTGCTATTTTTTCGATAGCGGGTTGCGCACATAAAACGGGCGCAAACAGCACTTTTCCTGCTGAATCGCAGTGGAGCGGCAGGCTGGCCCTCAAAGTGCAGAGCACGCCACCCCAGGCCTTCAGCGCCGACTTTGAATTGGGTGGCTCGGCCGAAGCAGGCCAACTGGCTTTCTACACCCCCCTCGGCACCACTGCGGCAAAGCTGCAATGGGCGCCCGGCACCGCAACCCTCGCGGCAGAAGGGCAAATCCGCCAATTTGACTCGGTAGAGGCCCTGGTGCAGCAAGCCACAGGCGCCGAACTCCCGGTGCAAGCGCTGTTTGATTGGCTCCGGGGTACGGCTACGCCCGTGCCGGGCTGGTCCGTGGACCTGAGTGCCCTGGAGCAAGGTCGGTTGATGGCCCAGCGTGATGACCCTTCGCTGCCGCGTATTGAGTTGCGAATCATTCTGCAGCCCTGAACGACACGCCCAGCAGCGCAGATAATCGCCGCCATGCAGTCGCTCTACGACATTCCCGCCCCCGCCAAGCTCAACTTGTTCCTTCATATCGTGGGTCGCCGCGAGGATGGATATCACCTGTTGCAGTCCCCCTTTATGTTGATTGATTGGAGTGACACCCTCCACTTCGACCTGCGCAGTGATGGCGGCATCAGCCGCGAGGATCTGAGCTGGGCCTTGCCCGAAGACGATCTCGTACTCCGCGCTGCCCGCGCCCTGCAGCAAGCCACCGGTTGCGCCCTAGGCGCCCACATTGGCATCCACAAATCCATCCCGGCGCAAGCGGGCATGGGCGGAGGGTCTTCGGATGCAGCTTCTACGTTGCTCGCCTTGAATCGCCTGTGGAACTTGAATCTGCCGCTGCCCGCGCTGCTGGCGATCGGCCTGAAACTGGGGGCAGATGTGCCCTTTTTCCTCGGCGGAAAGAACGCATGGGTAGAAGGAATCGGAGAAAAACTGACACCCATCGACATCCCGGTTTCGCCTTGGTTGGTCGTGAAACCCGGGGCCGGTTTAGAAACAAAACGAATTTTTTCTGATCCAAGCTTGAAACGTGATTCAGAGTGCGCTACAATCTATGGCTTCGCTGCACACACTTTCGAAAATGTCTTAAAGACAACAAGAAATGATTTGCAGGCCATAGCCCAGATGCTGTGCCCGGAAATGAACCAAGCCCTTCAGTGGCTGAATTCAAAAGGTCTCAGTGGTCGAATGACTGGTTCAGGAAGCGCAGTTTTTGCGCACTGCACTCAGAGCATCGAAATGGGTGATGCGCCTACTGACTGTCAAGTCAGGTTGTGCAGCAGTTTGGATGTTCACCCACTTCAGGGATGGGCACCCAGCGATGGTTTATCGGTGGGTAGCGTTTAGCTACCAACCCGTGTAGGGGAGTCGCCAAGTTGGTTAAGGCACTGGATTTTGATTCCAGCATGCGAAGGTTCGAATCCTTCTTCCCCTGCCAAATTGCTGTTCGGGCCGGTCCCGATGCAGCATGCGATCTGTGAAAAAATAAACCCACTCTCTTCGCTGGACCTCCCCACATGCAGGCATTCACACCCCCTGATTTCATGGTTTTCACTGGCAATGCCAATCCTGGCATGGCGGAAGACATTTCCAAGCACCTCGGCATTTCCCTCGGTGCAGCCACCGTCGGTCGCTTCTCGGATGGCGAGGTCACGGTAGAGATCAACCAAAACGTTCGCGCCCGCGACGTGTTTGTGGTTCAGAGCACTTGCGCTCCTACCAACGAAAATCTGATGGAACTGCTGATCATGGTCGATGCACTCAAGCGTGCGTCTGCTGAGCGCATCAGTGCCGTGATTCCCTACTTCGGTTATGCACGTCAAGACCGTCGCCCCCGCTCTGCCCGTGTGCCTATCACTGCCAAAGTGGTCGCCAACATGCTGCAGGCTGTGGGCGTAGACCGCGTGCTGACCATGGATTTGCACGCTGACCAAATCCAGGGATTCTTTGATATTCCGGTGGACAACATTTATGCGTCCCCCGTGCTGCTGGGCGATTTGCGCCAGAAAAACTACAGCGATCTGATCGTGGTGTCACCTGACGTGGGTGGCGTGGTGCGTGCCCGTGCGCTGGCCAAGCAGTTGAACTGCGACATGGCCATCATCGACAAGCGTCGCCCCAAGGCAAACGTGTCTGAAGTGATGCACGTGATCGGCGAGATCGAAGGCCGCAACTGCGTGATCATGGACGACATGATCGACACCGCAGGCACTTTGGTCAAAGCCGCTGAAGTATTGAAAGCCCGCGGCGCGAAGAAGGTGTATGCCTATTGCACACACCCCATCTTTTCCGGCCCAGCCATTGAGCGTATCGCTGGTGGCGACGCCCTGGATGAAGTCGTGGTGACCAACACCATTCCTTTGAGCGCTGCCGCCGCGCAGTGCACCAAAATTCGCCAACTCTCCGTGGCTCCGCTGATCGCCGACACGATCCAGCGTATCGCCAAGGGAGATTCGGTCATGAGTTTGTTCACCGAGTAACACTACCCGGTGCAAAAAGCAGATATTGCCGGCGATGTGCCGGCGATGTCTTTTTAAAGTCGGAGTCACACTGGTCGCGGTGGACTCTTTTAGGAGTTGATTATGAAATTTGTCGCTTTTGAGCGCGCTAAGCAGGGCACGGGTGCGAGCCGCCGTCTCCGCGTTACCGGTCGTACACCTGGCATCGTTTACGGTGGCACCGGCGAACCCCTCTTGATCGAGCTGGACCACAACGCTTTGTGGCACGCCATCAAGAAAGAAGCTTTCCACTCCACCATCCTGGACATGGAGTTCAACGGCAAGGAAAGCAAGGTCCTGCTGCGTGACGTGCAAATGCACCCCTACAAGCAATTGGTTCTGCACATCGATTTCCAACGCGTGGAAGCCAACACCAAGCTGAGCATGCGCGTTCCTTTGCACTTCAGCGGCCAGGAAAACTCGCCCGCAGTGAAGACTGACTCTTGCCTGATCAACCACGTGATCACCGAGCTGGAAGTGGCTTGCTTGCCTGCTGACCTGCCTGAGTTCATCGCTGTGGACCTGAGCGGTCTGGTGAAGGGCAAGTCCCTGCACGTGAACGATCTGGCTATGCCCAAGGGAACTGTTGCTGTGACTCACGGCAAGCCAAACCCCGTGGTCGTGTCCGTGGTCGCACCTGTGGAAGAAGTGATTGCACCCGTTGCAGCTCCCGCTGCTGACGCCAAGGGTAAAAAAGGCAAGAAGTAATTAACGCTTTGCGTTGAGGACTTAAGAACGGCCCACCTCGGTGGGCCGTTTGCATTGGGGCGTGCTCTACAGCCCCGGTTGTGGGCCATAATTTTTAGCATGATCAAACTATTTGTCGGACTGGGCAACCCAGGCCCGGAGTACGAAGGCACTCGCCATAACGCCGGCTTCTGGTGGGTTGATGCCCTCGCGCGTGAACTCAAGCTGAATCTCTCGATGGACAAGGGCTACCACGGTCTGGTGGCCCGCACTACCCTGCAAGGCAAGACGGTCTGGTTGCTAGAGCCGCAAACGTTCATGAACCTCTCCGGCAAATCGGTGGGCGCGCTGGCCCGCTTTTTCAAAATAGCGCCCCAAGAAATTCTGGTGGTTCACGACGAGCTGGACGTGGTGCCGGGAGAGGCCAAGCTCAAGTTCGGTGGTAGCCACGCCGGACACAACGGTTTGCGAGACATCCATGCCCAGCTAGGCACCGGTGATTACTGGCGCTTGCGCTTGGGCGTGGGACATCCCGGCGTGAAGTCAGAAGTCGTGCACTGGGTCCTCAAGAAGCCTTCGCTCGACCATCGTATTGCCATCGACCAGAGCATTGACCGTTCGCTCAAAGCACTGCCGCACTTGTTGGCCGGAGACATGGACAAGGCCACGATGCTTATCCACACCAGCAAGCCCCCGCGCCCTAAGCCGCCACGCCCCGCTACCCCACCGGTACCGGCTGCAGATGCGGCGGGCTCACTATCCGCAGTACCAAACACATCCACGGTACAAAGCACCCCCTGAGCCCCTGCCCCACCGGAGACCTGTATGCGCCACGCCATAACCTTTGCTATTGTTTTTGCAGCATTAATCGCAACAGGGACAGCGGCTCAAGCCCAAAAAGTCTACAAGTGTGGCAACACCTACAGTCAGACTCCCTGTGGTGATGGCAAAACGCTGGACACAACGGCGCCGGATGCGAGCACAGACATTGCACGCAAACAAACGGTAGACAAAGAAAACAAGCGCCAATTGGCGGCAGCCAAAGCGCTGGAAAAAGAGCGCCTCGCCACCGAAGCCGAGGTTAGAAAGCGCCACGCTCTGGAGGCCAAAGCCTTGGAGCGAGAGAAAGCCCGTACCGCAAAAGGCTCAGGCAAAGACAGCGCAAAGAAGAAAGAGGGACCGCAGTTCTTCACCGCCAAGCAGGTCCCACCTGCAAAGCCTTAACAGCCGGGGTGACCGCTAGCCTGCTAGCCCTCAGGCAGGCTTGATCGCCGCATCCTGCAAGCGCAGGTACTTTTGCATCAAAGTTTCTTTGCTTTCGGTGAAATCGGGGTTCACCGGA
The DNA here is from genome assembly GCF_032193805.1 of Rhodoferax potami. Taxonomy (NCBI): domain Bacteria; kingdom Pseudomonadati; phylum Pseudomonadota; class Betaproteobacteria; order Burkholderiales; family Comamonadaceae; genus Rhodoferax; species Rhodoferax potami. The sequence continues at coordinate 1,135,096 of NZ_JAVBIK010000001.1, forward strand.
ATGCAAGACACGGGGCACACCTGTACGCACTGGGGCTCGTCGAAATGCCCAACGCACTCGGTGCATTTATGCGGATCGATTTCGTAAATCTGCTCACCCAAGTAGATGGCCTCATTCGGGCATTCGGGCTCGCATACATCGCAGTTGATGCATTCGTCGGTAATTAACAGTGCCACAGCAGTTCGCGCTCCATGGCAGGATTATCGCCTCAGGGGCTCAAGCCCTCGTCGTCAGCGGGGAGTTTGACGATCACCACCGCCACGGTGCTGGTCCGCAGCACTTCGTTGGCGACTGATCCGACCAAACCGGACCCGAGTGCCCCGGCACTCTCAGCCCCCATCACCACCAGATCTACGCCGTGCCGCTCACCGACCTCAATAGCCATGTGCGCCGGGTCGCCGATCGCGACTTCGGAAACACACTCCACCCCGGCAGCGCTCAGTAGAGCGCGCGCCAGCTCCAGGCAATGCATGCCGGCATCAGTGCTGACCTGGCTCAACACATCGGCGTCGTGTGCCACCACCAACTCATAAAGATTGGCAGGCTCCTGGACATTGACCAACACCACCTCGACCGGCAGGCCTTGGTCCCGGGCGGCTAGCACCCAGTGAACGGCCTCCATCGACAACTCCGAACCGTCAACAGGACTTTCATGGCAGGCTCCTTGAAGGGTCAGGGTGTCAGGCGGTCCATCAAACGGGCATGAACCACCGGGGCCACGAAGGCGGCAACGTCGCCCTTGAGCGTGGCAATCTCCCGGACCAGCGTACTCGAGATGAATTGAAAACGCGAGTCCGGCGTGAGGAAAACCGTTTCTACATCAGGGGCTAAAGACTTGTTCATGCCGGCGAGTTGCGCCTCGTAATCAAAGTCGGTCACCGAACGCACGCCACGCACCATGGCGCGGGCACCATGGGCGACTGCGAAGTCGCGCACCAGCCCACTGAAGCTCTCTACCTGCACGTTGTCGAGCGGCTGGAAGACTTCGCGCGCCATCTCCAAACGCTCGTCGAGACTGAAAAGCGTCTTCTTGTGGTGGGCAACCGCCACTGCCACGATGACCGTCCCGAAGAGACGCGACGAACGACGGATCAGGTCCTGGTGGCCCAAAGTAATAGGGTCAAAGGTTCCGGGGAAAACAGCAATTGTGGCTTGGGGCATGGCAGGGCCTTCTCAAAGGGGCTTAGGGCGCAACCAGCGCTTGCAACAGGTGGGCATGGACCGCGCCCGCCTTCAGATGCCGGTAGACCCGCAGTCCATACGCGCTCAAGGCCTCATCGGTGTAGGCGGCAGGGGACTCCAGATACACCCAGCCACCGGTGGCCAATGCATGGGCACAGGCACCCAGCGCGGGCTCAAACAAGGGTGCATCAAACGGCGGATCGATAAAAATCACATCCAGACTTGCGGGTGCCGCCTGCCGGATCGCCGCAATGCCGTCACCGCGTTGCACCAGCACCATGCCGGCGTTAAGCTGGGATTGGGTCTTTTTGAGCTGGTCGATCAGGGCGGTGTCCTGCTCGATCAATGTCACTTGCTTGGCGCCGCGCGAAGCGGCTTCAAAACCCAGGGCGCCGGTACCGGCAAAGGCATCCAGACAGCGCAAGCCGGTCATGTCCTGGCCCAGCCAATTGAACACGGTTTCACGGACCCGGTCGGGCGTGGGGCGCAGGCCCGGCTTGTCTGCGACCTTGAGTTTGGTGCGCTTCCAGAGTCCGCCAATGATGCGGATTTCGTGGCTCTGAGCCGCCCGGGGGCGTGGGGGGCGCTTGGCGGCGCCTGCAGCACCGCGGGGAGATGTGGTTTTAGAGGAAGCTTTGGCGTTCATGGAGTGAGCTTACCGCACCGGATCCGGCGCACCCAGCACCACGGTGGACATCCGGTCGGGCTGCAGCACACGGGCCATGGCTGCGCGCACATCTGCTGCTGTGAGCTTGTCGATCTGCTGGGTCCAGGTGTCGAGGTAATCGAGCGGCAGGCGGTTCCAGGCGATGTTGGCCACGTTGTCCAGCAACTTCTTGTTGCTGTCGATCCGCAGCGCAAAGCCGCCCATCAAATTGTCTTTGGCGGCTTGCAGCTCCTTGTCAGACGGGCCCTGCGCAACAAACCGGCTCAGCACTTCCCGCACCAAGGCCAGCGCCTGCTCTGCTTGGTCGGGCCGCGTCTGAAGGCCGACGGTAAAGGCACCAGCGTGCAGACCCGGCGCAAAGAAGCTGTACACGCTGTAGGTCAGGCCTCTTTTTTCGCGCACCTCTTCGGTCAAGCGTGCGGTGAATCCGCCGCCCCCCAGAATGTGGTTGCCCACCGTCAGCGCAAAGAAATCAGGATCGTTGCGCTTGAAGCCTGGTTGCCCCACCAGCACATGGGCCTGGGCAGAGGCAAACGCAATCCGCTGGTCACTGGCGGCCGCCAAGGGCTGCACCTCTGGCACCGGTGGTGGTTTCACACAGCCGGCTTGGGGCAAGCGGGCCAGCAACTTGGTCACCAGTGCGTCGGCCTGTGTCCGGTTGAGTGCACCCACGATGCTGACCTGGACCGCACACGCCCGCAGAACACGGGCATGCAAGTCGCGCATGTGCTGCACGTGGGTGCGGAGCAAGCTCGCCTCGGTCGGTTCATAACCATAGGGGTGGTTGCCATACACCGCGCGGTTCAAAGCGCGGGCTGCCAGTGTGGCGGGCCGGGTGTTGGCCTCCTTGAGGCTGGCGATCAGCTTGGGTCGGTCGCGCAACCACGGCGCCTCCGGAAACGCCGGCTCGCCAATCTGACGCGCAGCCAGCGCAACCGCTTGGTCCAGGATATCGGGATAGGTCAAGGACCGCAGCGCGAAGCTCATGCGGTCGGCGCTCGCGCTGCCACCGAAAGAAGCTCCCAAATCCGCCCACGCCTCGCTGAGTTGGTTTTCATCCAGCGCCGGGCCGGCATGGCTGGCGCGCACACCGTTGGAGGTGCTGGTGGCCATCAGATTCGCCAGACCAGGCTGGTCGGCCGGGTCGCGCCGGCTGCCGGCATCCAGATCAATTTGCACATCCACCATCGGGATGGCCGGGCTCTCGACCAGATACACCCGGGCGCCTTGGGGCTGCGTCCAGTGCTGAATGGGAATGCCCGCCCAAGCAAAGTTTATATAAAAAAGGCCTATAGCGCCCGCAATCATTGCGCGAGCAGCTATCAATTTAGGAGTGTTCATGGTGTCGTGTAGTGCTCAGTGCCGCATGCCAGCCGCCGGCGATCGGGGCTTGCGCGCCATCTCCAAAGGCTGGGGAATCAGGGTGGCAACCGTCAGCGCATCGTCCCCGAAGTAACGTGCAGCAGCGGATTGCACCTGCACCGCACTCACCCCGCGAAGCCGCTCCAGCAGCACCGTGTCGCTGCCCAAGGCAAATCCGTTGATCCAACTCACCCCCAACAAGCGGGCCTGGTTAAACACACTGTCTTGCTTGTAGACCTCACCGGCCACCCAACGGTTTTTCACCCGCAACAGCTCGGCCTCGGTCACCCCCTCCTTGGCCACCAGGGCGATCTGGGCGCGCAAGGCGGCCTCCACCTCTGCCGCGGTCTTGCCCGCCGCAGGCACCCCGTAGAGCGTGAAGAGCTGTGGCCCCCGGGCGGTCAACCCGTAATAGGCGCCGGCGCTGTCGGCCACCGAAGGCTCGGTCAATGTCAAGGCACGCGGGAGCCGCGCACCGTCGTAGCCCGACAACACGGCAGAAAGCACTGTCAAGGCCAAAGCGTCTTCGCTGGGCGCATCCATGGGCACGGTCGCTTGGGCAGGGAGCCCCTCGGGCCGCAGACCCGGCACCTTGAAGGACAGCGCCACATAAGCCTGCTCTGCCGGGGCCTTGAGAGCCAAGCGCCGCAAGCCGGCCTGCTCCGGCTCGGTGCGGGGCTTGCGCAGGGGCACCGCACGCGCAGGCAGGCTGCCGTAGTACTTTTCGGCCAAGGCCCGCACGGCATTCACCTCCACATCCCCGGCCACCACCACGGCGGCGTTGGTGGGGGTGTACCAGCGGCGGTAAAAGTCGCGCGCGTCCTCCGGTTGCAGGCTCTCCAGATCGCTCATCCAGCCCACAATCGGGCGGCGATAGGGGTCTGCCTGGTAGGTCACACCGTCCATCGCCTCGTGCAGGCGCGCATGGGGTTTGTCTTCGGTGCGCAGGCGGCGCTCTTCTTTGACCACCTCCAGCTCCTTGCGGAAGTCTTCATCGGTCCAGGTGCTGTTGGCAAAGCGGTCGGCCTCGAGGCGCATCACATCCTCCAGCCGCTGAGAGGGGATCTGCTGGAAGTATCCGGTGTAGTCTTTGCTGGTAAACGCGTTTTCACGCCCGCCCAATGCCGCTACCTGGCGGGAAAAATCGCCGGCTTTGACCGTAGGTGTGCCTTTGAACATCATGTGCTCCAAGACATGGGCCACCCCACTGCTGCCATCGACCTCGTCCATCGAACCCACCCGCACCCACAGCATGTGGACCGCAGTGGGCGCCCGCCGGTCGGGCTTGACGATCAGGGTCATGCCGTTTTTCAAGGTGAACTGCTGCGCCAGCGGTGCGGTCACAGAAACCGGGGGTTTCGCTTGGCCCAATGCCAGAGGGCTCGCACTGATCAGCGCCAGCGCACATGCCCCTGCAGACCACGAAATGCAGGCGCGCCGCAGAGCGCCCGTCAGGTGAAATGGGTGTTTCATAGAATGCTGTGATTCTAGAAACGCACTCATGTTCAGTTTTTTCAAAAAGAAATTCTTTTCCTCGACGACTCCGGCCCCTGAAGCGGTAGCGCCCGACGCGCCTCTGCCCGCCGAATCCCCATCGCCCGCCGCCCCGGCACTGCCCACGGCCTCTGCCCCGGCCACGCCAGCTGCATCGCCCGCCGCGCTGCCTGACGCAGCCCCGGCAGCGCCTGTACCCGCTGCGGTAACCACTGCAGCAGCCAGCCCCGCGGCGCCCGCCGTTGTTGTTGCAGTGCCCGCGCAGGCTGTGCAAACAGCGCCTGCTTCGCCGCCGCCTTCCTGGGGCACTGGCTCGCTGATTGGCAGCGCCTTGGTGGCGCCGATTGAGATTCCCGAGCCACCGGCTACACCGCCTGAGCGCCAGAAGTGGCTCGACAAGCTCAAAGCCGGTCTGGGCAAAACCGCGAGCAGCATCTCCGGTGTTTTCGTCGGGACCCAGATTGACGAGGCGCTGTACGAAGACCTCGAAGGCGCCCTGCTGATGGCCGATGCGGGCGTCTCCGCCACCGAGCACCTGACGGCGGCCCTGCGCCGCAAAGTCAAAGCGACCGGCGTGACCCACCCGACGGCGCTGAAAAATATTTTGATCGCCGAGCTCACCGAGCTACTGCAACCACTGCAAAAGTCCCTGGTAATCGGCGAGCACACGCCCACCGTGGTGATGGTGGCAGGCGTCAACGGTGCGGGCAAAACCACCAGCATCGGCAAGCTGACCAAGCATTTGGCCGACAGCAACGCCAGCGTTTTGCTGGCAGCTGCAGACACCTTCCGCGCAGCAGCGCGAGAACAGCTCACCGTCTGGGCTGACCGCAATACGGTCGAAATCGTCAGCCAAGAAGGTGGCGACCCCGCTGCCGTGAGCTACGACGCGGTCACCGCCGGCAAAGCGCGCGGCAAAGACGTGGTGCTGGTCGACACCGCGGGCCGATTGCCCACCCAGCTGCACCTGATGGAAGAGCTGAAGAAGATCAAACGCGTGATCGCCAAAGCCGACGGCACTGCCCCGCACGAAGTGCTGCTGGTGATCGATGGCAACACCGGCCAGAACGCGGTGCAGCAGGTCAAAGCGTTCGACGACGCGCTCGGCCTCACCGGCCTGATCGTTACCAAGCTAGACGGCACCGCCAAGGGCGGCGTGCTGGCGGCCATCGCCCGCGAGCGGCCGATTCCGGTGTACTTCATCGGGGTGGGCGAGAAGCTTGATGAACTGGAAACTTTCAACGCCCGGGAATTCGCGCAGGCCTTGCTGGCTTAACCCCTGATACCTGCAGTGTAAGAAAACGGGGTTATTTTTCGACTCATGTTTTTTTAAGGACGCTTCGCACCATGACTCTTCGCATCGCACGTCGCCAACTGATCGCCGGCACTGCTGCCGCACTCGCGGCTCCCGCATTCGCCCAATCCACCGCCGCCTGGTCTGCCATTGAGGCCAAAGCCAAAGGGCAAACGGTGTACTTCAATGCCTGGGGCGGGTCGGAGACCATCAACGCCTATATCCAGTGGGCCGCGGGCGAGGCGCAAAAGCGCTTTGGTGTGACGGTGCAGCACGTCAAAATTGCCGACGCGCCGGACATGATCAAGCGGGTGCGCAACGAAAAAGCCGCTGGCAAAACCAACGGCAGCGTGGACATGGTGTGGATCAACGGTGAAAACTTTTTGACCATGAAGCGCGAGGGCCTGCTCTTCGGGCCTTTTGCTGAGAGCTTGCCCTCGTATGCCAAAGTGGACGTGCAAGGCAAACCCACCACCCGCCTCGACTTTGCCGAGCCCACCGATGGCCTGGAAGCCCCCTGGGGCATGGCTCAGCTGACCTTCATGGTCGACAGCAAGCGCACCCCCAAGCCGCCACAAAACCTGGCCGAGCTGCAAGCTTTTGCCAAAGCCAACCCCGGCCGCGTAACCTACCCGCGCCCGCCCAACTTCCACGGCACCACCTTCTTGAAGCAAGTGCTGATGGACGTGAACACCAATCGCGACACACTCTACAAACCAGTCACCACCGACGCGTTTACCAAAGCCACCGCTCCCCTGTGGGCAGCGCTGGACCAGATGCACCCGCACCTGTGGCGCAGCGGCAAGCAGTTCCCCAACAACGCTGAGGCGATCCGCCAGATGCTGGCCGATGGCGAAGTAGCAATTGCACTCACCTTCAACCCCAACGACGCTGCAAATGAAATCGCGGCCAAGCGCCTTCCTGCGAGCATCACCAGCTATCAATTCAGTAGCGGCACGATCGGCAATACGCACTTCGTTGCGATTCCGGTCAACGCGACTGCCAAAGAAGGCGCGCAGGTATTCGCCAACTTCTTGCTCAGCGCAGAGGCGCAAGCCCGCAAGGCTGATATCGCTGTCTGGGGCGACCCGACGGTGCTCGCGCTCGACAAGCTCAGCGCCAGCGAGCGCGCTGCATTCGCGGCTAAGCCTTTGCCCGGCCAAGTAGAAAAGCCGGCACCTGCTATTCCAGAGCCCCACGGCAGCTGGGTCGATGCGCTGGAAAAGGAATGGACCAAGCGCTACGGGGCATGAGAAATAGTTCGCAGATCGGCGAACTATTTCCAATGTTTGTAAGCAATTGCTAGACAGACCCACGGCTTAGGCGTTTCAATGCGTCTGGGCCAGTTGGCGGCCTTTTATTTGGATCTGTCTGTATGTCTTACCTCTCCCGTTCTACCCACGCCGCGCGTCTGTGCACCACAGTTGCCGCCCTCGCCTTCACCGGCGCATTGCTGAGCGCTTGCCAGCAGGCGCCAGTGGTGCCAGCCACCCCGGTCTACACCGGGCCGACCTTGCCGATTGCCCAGTCGGAGCGTGGTGTTCAGATTTTTCTGCCGAGCTCGGCCTTGTTTGAGTCGGGCAAGTCCAGCCTGAACGTCACAGAGTCCTCCGCCTATTTGCAGCGTGTTGCGGTGTTGATCAACACCAAGACCGACAAAAATGTGATCCTCGAAGGCCACACCGACAACCTTGGCAACGAAGCCCTGAACCAAGAACTCTCGGAAGCCCGTGCCCGTAGCGTGCGCCAAGCCTTGATCGCCCAAGGCATTGATGCCAAGCGCCTGAGCACCGCAGGCTACTCGTTCAACCGCCCTGTGGCCTCCAACGCCAACGACGAAGGCCGCAAACTCAACCGCCGTGTCGAGGTGGTGATTCTGGAAGAAAAAGTGGAAAACATCACCCGTGGAGAAGCGCCCAACGCCTTCGAGAACGCCTGGGACCGCCTCAAAGCCATGATGGACAAGGGCTTGATTCAACCCGTGATGGGCAAGTGATGGGAGCGCCCGGCATGCTGCGTCGCACTTTCGCCCGTCAACTGGCCACCGGTGTGGCGGCAGCCTCCGCCCTCGCCCTCTCAGGCCCCGCCGCCGCGCAGGCCACACCCCGGCGCACCGGCAAGCTCGGGCTTGTGCTGGGTGGCGGGTCCGCGCGCGGGTTTGCGCACATCGGTGTGCTCAAGGCGCTGGAAGAAAGCGGCTACAAGCCCGATGTGGTGGTTGGCACCAGCGCCGGCTCTCTGGTGGGCGCTTTCTATGCGGCGGGCTTCAGCCCCTGGCAAATGGAAGAAGTCGCCCTCAAGGTGCGTGATATCGATGTGGCCGACTTCAACTCGGCCAACAAACGCGGCATGTTCGCAGGCGAGGCGCTGCAAAAGCTGATCAACGAATACGTGCGCAACCAACCAATTGAAAAGCTCAAGCTCACGTTCGGCGCTGTGGCCACCAACTTGAACAACGGTGACGCGGTGCTCTTGCGCTCCGGCGATACCGGCCAGGCGGTGCGGGCGTCGAGCGCGATTCCGGGCGTTTTTGTGCCGGCCGTTGTGGGCGGTGTGGAGCTGGTCGATGGCGGCTTGGTGAGCCCCCTGCCGGTGCGATTTGCGCGCACTTTGGGCGCCAGCCAAGTCATTGCAGTGGACGTGGGCACCAAACCCCAGAACAACGTGGGCCATGGCCTCTACGAAGTGATCTTGCAGTCGTTTGAAATCATGGGCCGCGCACTGACCAATCTGGAGGCCAAAGAAGCCGACGTATTGATCCGGCCAGACACCGCCCGCTTCAGCAGCACCGACTTCGGTGCACGCAAAGACCTGATCCAGGCAGGCTATGTGGCCGGGCGAGCAGCCGTGGCAGAGATGAAAAGCAAGATTCCCCCCAACGCCCGGGGCAACTGAACCGGCTGGCGTGCCACCGTGGCCGCTTAGCACGGCGGTGGCACCCGGCCCTGGCCACGGGGCCACAATAGCGCTATGCCGCCTACTGCCCCACCTTCCTCTGCGCCGGTCGTCAGCGCATCGCACATGCTCCGCACACACCACATCAGTCTTGCGCTGGTGATAGGGGGCGTGACCCTGGCCTTGTTACTCGGGAGTTGGGCGGAATACAACCGCCAGAAAAGGGCCCTCAGCTGGGCACTCAGTGCCCAAGGGGAGCAGCTACAAACCGCCCTCAACGGGCCGCTGGATGCCGCACGCCAGCATGTGGCCGGCATGCGCCAGAGCGCCGAGCGCAACCTGCGTCAAGCCGGTTTTGTGGATGCCAGCCTGGCCGAGCGCCTGGAGCGCCGCAACCTCGCGCCCCTGCGGGATGCGCCTTGGGACCGGATGCCGCAAGACCTGGTCAAAGACATGGGTTCCATCCATGTGAACCCCAGCGCAGGCGGAGATTACCGGCGCGAGCTCAATGCCCCTTTGGGGGCGCTCGGACAGGTTGTTGCCGCCCACAACACCCAATCCCGCTTGGTGTGGAGCTATTTTTACGACGCGCCGCAGCGCTGGCGCTGGGTGTACCCCGCGCAATCGCGCGATGAGGTGTTTGCCGCCACCGGCAAATCCGACATGGGCACCGCGCTCGCCGTGTTCTGGGAGGCACAAGGCGCCCGCCCCGTGGAGGCAGCGGGCCCTACCCGCAACCCGCAAAAGGAACCGGTCTGGACCCTGCCACATACAGACACGCTCAAGGGCATTCCAGTGGTTTCCGTGTTGGCGCCGGTGTACGCCGGCAACGCCTATGTAGGCGTCATGGGAACCGACTTGGCAGTCGACGCGCTCAACGCCGTCATGCAACAACACCCGCTGACGCTGGGCCAAGCCTGGGTGATCGACACCGAAGGCCGCACCTTGGCCGCCAGCGACAGCAAAGCGGCGCTGCCTGCGGGCCCCTACACCACCGAAGCCGGCTGGCTCCGGTTCGCCTTGCGGGGCTCGCCCTTCAGCCTGGTGATTTACCAGCCGGCAGAGGCCATGGCATCGCAAGCACTCAGTAAAACCTGGCCCATGTTGTTGACCGGCCTCCTCGGGCTGCTGGCCACTGCAGGCACTGCGCTGTGGCTGAGCCGGCGCTTTACGCAGCCGGCCTTGCAGTTGGCCGACTATGTCCAGAACGCCGAGGGGCCCAACATCAAGCGCCCACCCAAGGTACCGGCCCTGTGGAAGCCCTGGTTTGTGCGGGCAGGACGCGCCGCCATCGACCGGCGAGACCAGCTGATGCACCACCACCAGCGCAGCAGCCAGCTGGAAAAACGCGTCGCACAGGTCGAGGCTCAGGCCCGCACCAGCGACAGCGCTCACGACAACCACAGCAAAATCTAAATGCATTCGCCCGAGTATTCGGGCTCTCAGGGAAACACGCTTTGAAGAAACTTTTGAACCTCGTTTTGGGGGTCGTGGGCTGCGCCACGCTGTATCTGCTCTTGTGGCCAGTCCCGGTGAGCCCCGTGGCGTGGGATGCGCCCACCGCACCCGGCTATCAAGGCCCCCACGCCGTCAACGACCGGCTGAGCGGTTTAAAAATGATCAACCTGCACGGCGAAGTGGGGCCGGAACACATCCAGTTCGGCCGCGACAGCAAGCTCTACACGACGGTGGCTAGCGGCAACATCTTGCGCATGGAGGCCGACGGCAGCGCGCAGCAGGTGTTTGCCAACACCGGTGGTCGGGTGCTCGGTTTTGACTTTGATGCAGAGGGCAACCTGATTGCGGCGGATGCGTTCAAAGGGCTGCTGTCCATCGCGCCGGACGCCAAAGTGACCGTGCTCACCGACACGGTGAACGGCGACCCGATCCGCTATGCAGATGCGGTGGTAGTCGCTCAAAACGGCAAGATGTATTTCAGCGATGCATCCACCCGCTTTGCACCCAAAGATTGGGGCGGCACCTTCGAGGCAAGCCTGCTCGACATCGTGGAGCAGTCCAGCACCGGTCGCATTCTGGAATACGACCCTGCCACCAAAGCCACCCGCCTGGTCGCGACCGGCTTGAGCTTTGCCAACGGCGTGGCACTGAGCCAGGACGAGCAGTCACTGTTTGTGAACGAAACCGGCAAATACCGGGTCTGGAAGATTGCGGTCAGCGCCCACCAGCTCGACGTGCGCACACTTGACACCCACACCCAAGGCACCACACAAGCCCGGGTGCTGCTGGACAACCTGCCCGGCTACCCTGACAACCTGATGCGCGGCCTAGACGGAAAGATCTGGCTGGGCTTTGCCAAGCCCCGCAACGCCACCATCGACAACTTGTCGGCCATGCCATGGCTGCGCAGCCTCACTCTGCGCTTGCCGCGCGTGCTGTGGCCCATCCCCAAGGCCTACGGCCATGTGATCGCCTTCACCGAAGACGGCAAAGTAGTGGCCGACCTGCAAGACCCGAGCGGCAGTTACCCCGAAACCACGGCGATTACCGAAACCAAAGACCGCCTGTATGTGCAGAGCCTGCACGCCCACGGGCTGGGCTGGCTGCCCAAGTAAAGCGCTTACTGCACCAGCCCGGCCGCCACCGCTGGCGGCTCGCGCTTGGCAGTGACCGCGCTGCCGGCTGCAGCACCCATGATGAACACAATCGCCCACCACTGCTGGGCGCTGAGTTGCTCATGGAGCAACATCAGGCCTAACAAGGCCGCCACCGCCGGCTCCATGCTGGTCATGATGCCGAAGGCCTCTTGCGGCAGGCGCTTGAGGGCCACCATCTCCAGCGAGATAGGTAGGGCGCTTGAGATCGCGGCCACCACCAGCCCGATCCATAAAACGTGTGGATCCAGCAGAGCCGCACCCGCGTGCCAGATGCCAAAGGGCACTACGGTAATGGCGGCCACCGTGAGCCCCAGTGCCACCGAGTGGCCTGCGTGCAAATGGCCCACCCGCTTGCCGAACACGATGTAAGCGCCCCAAAACGCGGCGGCCGCCAAGGCATAGAGCACGCCGGTCACATCCAGCGACTGCACGTTGCCGCCGAACGGCAGCAATAGGCCCAGACCCGCAATCGCCAGCGCCAGCCACACAAAGTCCACCGGCTTGCGCGACGAATAGAGGGCCACCGCCAAAGGCCCCGAAAACTCAATCGCCACCGCAATGCCGAATGGAATGGTGCGCAGCGACATGTAAAACAGCAAGTTCATCAGCCCCAGCGCCACGCCGTAACGCAGCAGTGACATGCGGTCGGCCGGCGCCAGTGCCCAGCGCCAGGGCCGCCAGATCAGCAAGAGCAACAGGGCCGAAAACCCCACGCGCAAGGCGGTGGTGCCCAGGGACCCGACCACGGGAAAGAGCTGTTTGGCGATCGACGTGCCCAGCCCCAAGGCGGTGACAGAACCCAAAACCGCCAACAAAGGCAGCACATGATGAAAGCGGTGTGAAGACATGCCTTGACGATAACCGCTGCAACTCGGGTATAAACCCGTCTCCCAAATTCAATACCAAGGCCCGCGCCATGACTGCCCTGCTCGACTGCATCGAACTCGAATCCGCCCCCAACCCCACGGCCGCCGTCATCTGGATGCACGGGCTGGGCGCTACCAGCGATGACTTTGCAGGCCTGGTGCCCGAGCTGGACTTGGAAGGCTGCCAGCCTATCCGCTTTGTGTTTCCGCAGGCGCCCAGCATCCCGATCACCATCAACGGTGGCTATGTGATGCCCGGCTGGTACGACCTGTATGGCATGGACCTGGTGAGCAAGCAGGATGCGGCGGGCATCCAGCGCTCTGAGGCGGCGATTGCGGCCCTGGTGGATCGCGAAGTGGCCCGTGGCATCGCGGCCGATCACATCGTGTTGGCGGGTTTTAGCCAAGGCTGCGCCATGGCACTGCACACCGCCTTGCGCCTGCCACACAAAATTGCGGGCGTCATGGCCCTGTCCGGCTACCTGCCGCTGGCAGACCGCTTTGCCACCGAGCGCAACGCCGCCAACGCATCTACCCCCATCTTCATGGCCCACGGCACCCAAGACCCGGTGGTGATCTTGAAGCGCGGCGAAGACTCGCGCGATGCACTGGCCGCCCTCGGCCACAAGGTGCAGTGGCACACCTACCCCATGCCGCACAGCGTGCACCCGCGTGAGATTGCTGACATTGCCGCCTTTTTGAAGCAGGTGCTGCCCGCGTGATGGAGACTGTTCGCCCCCTGGTGCTGGGCATTGACTTCGGCACCTCGAATTCCGCCTGTGCACTGATCGACGCGCAAGGCGCCTTGCAGGTCATCCCGCTGGACGGCGCTAAGGCTGAAATGCCCACCGCCCTGTTTTTTGCCAGCGAAACCCACAGCGTGCTCTTTGGAGCCGAGGCCATGCAGGCCTACCTGAATGGCACTGAGGGTCGCTTGCTGCGCTCGCTCAAAAGCCTGATGGGCAGCCGCCTGATGGACGAGTACACCGCCGTGGGCGATAAGAGCATCCGCTTCTTTGACATCGTGGTGCTGTTCTTCAAAGAGCTCAAGCGCCGGTGCGAAGCCCATGTGGGCCAGCCCCTGACCCACGCCATGCTGGGCCGCCCGGTGCACTTTGTAGACGACGATGCCGAGCGCGACCAGTTGGCACAAGAGACGCTGGGCCGCGCCGCGACAGAGGCCGGCTTCACCCACATTGCCTACCAGCTCGAACCCATTGCCGCCGCGCTGGACTACGAGCAGCGCGTAGCCAAAGAGACTACGGCACTGGTAGTGGACATTGGCGGCGGCACCTCCGACTTCACGGTGATCCGCCTCAACCCCGAGCGCAGCGCGCAGGGCGACCGCACCGCAGACATTTTGGCCACCACAGGCGTGCACATCGGCGGCACCGACTTTGACCGCTTGCTGGACCTGACCACCGTCATGCCCCACTTGGGCTACAAGCACGTAGGCACCGGCGGGCGCATTGTGCCCAGCAGCGTATTTTTTGACCTGAGCACTTGGCACCTGATTCACCAGGCCTACACCCGCAAGTCCATGCACTTTGCGAAGGAGCTGTGGACCGACTACACCGACCAGGCCCTGCACCGCCGCCTGATGGATGCGCTGGAAGAGCAGCACGGCCACCGCATGCTGGCTAGCGTGGAAGCCGCCAAGATTGCCTGCTCCATCAGCGGTGATGGCGCGGTGGTCAACCTCGACTTTCTGGACCGCAGCCTGGCCCCCACGGTGGACGCGGCGAACATGGAATCCGCCCTGCACGCCTCGCTGGCGCAAGTGGTGCAGTGCGCCCAGGACTGCGTGGCCGCTGCCGGCCTGCAGGCCGTGGACGCGGTGTACCTGACCGGTGGTTCTTCCGCACTGCGCACCCTGATCGCAGCGCTTCGCGCTGCCATGCCCGAAGCAACGCTGGTGGAAGGCAACCGCTTTGGTGGCGTAGCCGCCGGGCTGGCGTGGGCGGGTGCGGTTCACCCGTATTGAGGCACAGCCACCTCAGTGCGAATTTGCTATATTTTTAATAGCTACTCGCGGCTTATTTATCTGGGCTAGAGGTACTTTTCACTCTAAATTGAGTGGTAAGCCTAGCGCTCTTATCAGCCCCGTCTTGTGGGCGGCGTCCGCCTCGGCCCGACGAAAGACGACGATCAGGTCAACGTGGTCAGTGGATGGGTACCAAGTAGAGGGCTTTCAGTGGGTGGCGTATGGCCGGGTTAGACGATGTGCAGCCTTTTACGAGCATCCGCTGTTTCGCAACCTTTTGGCAACAGCGCCATTGGTGCACATCGGCACATTCAGGGCGCCTCTTATTCCTGTTGCAGATTTACCAATAACTGTCGAGGTCCCTTGCACATCGGCTGCGCCACGGCCGACGTCCGAAATAGAAGCGATCTGGGTTTCGCCCTAGCGAGCTTTGAAAAATATACTCTTGAACCATAGTAATAACTCCAAGGGAGGGCCCTCTATGTCCTTATTCCACGACAAGATTGATGGTGTGCCGCAGTTTGTGAGCTACTTCCCAGCTGTACACCGAGCAATGCAGCACTTTGGGGGGCAAGCAGTGCCCAAGCAGGTATATGCCTTTATTGCAGAGCACGAAGGGCTTACTGCGGAGGACATAGCCCACAAGAACAAAAACGGTGGTCCCACTTTTGAGAACCGTGCAGCATGGGCGCGGTTTTACATGACCAAAGCGGGCTGGATGTATGCCCCGAAGCATGGTATCTGGGCGCTATCAGAGGACGGCGTTAAAGCTAAAGAGCTATCGCTTGAACATGCTGTTGCCATGTTTAAAAGCGTAGCTACAAAGCTCAAAGGTCATGAGGAAGACGTCAGCGTACCTGAGGACGTTGAGCCTGAAACCGCGCAGTACTGGTTTGTCGGCGCAGCATGGGATAACAACGATCAGATGTCCCGTTTCCTAAGCGAAGGGATTTGGCAAAACGGCCATGAGCACAAGTTTTCCGACCTCGTACGCGGCATGAAGCCAGGTGACCGCATCGCGATCAAATCCAGTTTTGTGCGCAAGCACAACCTCCCATTTGATAACAAAGGTGTGCGAATCAGTGGCATGAAAATTAAGGCTACGGGCGTTATCACGCGCAATCACGGCGATGGCAGGACTGTGGATGTGGCCTGGCAAGTACCCGTGGAACAACCCCGAGAGTGGTATTTTTACACCTACCGGACGACGGTAAGCCGCGCCCGCGTAGAGGATGAAGGGCTAGCCTGTAAATTGGTGGCGTTTGTTTTTGACGGAGCAGCGCAAGACTACGACTTTTTCATGTCGTACCCCTATTGGCGCGATCGATTTGTAAGTCCCGATGCGGATGCACTGTCACAAGAAAACTCTGAAAGCAGCGAAGACTTGTTAGATGAAGAAGAGCAAACCTCCGTGGCTGCTGTGTATGACATAGGTGACATCGTGACGGAAGGGTGCTTCATGCAAGAAGCCGCACTGCACAGCATTTTGGGGCTATGGCGCGCCAAGAAAAACCTGATTTTGCAAGGCCCGCCAGGTACAGGCAAAACCTGGCTGGCAAAGCGGCTGGCCAAAGCTTTGATTGGCCTTAAGACGGTGCCTGATGAGCAGTTACGCGTCGTGCAATTTCACCCTGCGCTCTCGTATGAAGACTTTGTCCGTGGCTACCGCCCCGGCGGGGATGGACGATTGACTCTCACAGATGGTGTGTTCCTGCAGGTGGTACAGGCAGCCATTGCCCAGCCCGACATGGAGCATGTTTTAGTGATTGAAGAAATCAACCGTGGGAACCCCGCGCAGGTGCTCGGTGAGATGTTGACTCTGCTAGAGAGCAGCAAGCGTTCCCGCGCCGATGCAATTGAACTGGCGTATTCCAAGGCACGTGGCGAGAAGGTGTATGTGCCCGAGAACCTGTATGTAATTGGGACTATGAATGTGGCTGACCGCTCGCTAGCACTGGTTGATTTGGCTCTACGTCGGCGTTTTGCGTTTGTGAACTTGGTGCCGAATTTAAATGAAGCTTGGCAGCAGTGGTGTGGGAGCAAGGGGTTGAATGCAACAGCAATTGACCACATTCAGTCCCGCATGCAAAGTTTGAATGAAGAAATCGCAGCTGACCGCGCGTTAGGGCCACAGTTCCAAATCGGCCATTCTTATGTAACCCCGCATGAACACGTGCACGATTCGCAAAAATGGTTTTCAGACATAGTGAGATCAGAAATTAGCTCCTTACTGCACGAATACTGGTTTGATACGCCACAGCGTGCGGATGAAGCCATCGCTCAATTACTCAAGCTTGGATAGAGGCACGTGGGAATGGCCACACCCATACCTCTGCGCAATATTTGGCTGCTTTTTCTGTATGCGGCCGATTTGGTGCAATTTAAAGACAGCACTCAGGTAGAAGCTGAATCGGCCAGAAATCTGCCAGAACTGCTAGCGCGACTCCTTACTCAGGTAGTGCGGCAGCGATTGCGCAGCAACCTAAGCAGAGGTTATCAACCGAGGCATGCCGTGCTGTCGCGTGTGCGTGGTCGCATAGATGTATTGGCAACTGCATCCGGACAGTTGCTGGAACAAGGGCGTGTAGCTTGCAAATTTGAAGAACATACGCTGGACACCCCGCGTAACCAGTTGGTCCGTGCTGCACTAGAAAATCTAGCGATCAGGCTTGAACTGCCTGAGTTGGTACATGAATGCAAAGCGCTATCTCACCTAATGGCAAGCATGGGGGTTGGTAGCCAAAGGCCTTCTCGCTCCCAGTTAGCAACAGACCAAGTCAACCGCAATGAGACTACCGACTTGTTGATGTTGAGCCTAGCCAAGATGGTGTTTGAGGCTTTTATCCCCACTGAGGAAAATGGCCAAACAAATGCGGTTTTGGCGGATGCTGATGTGCATTTGGTACGCCGTTTGTTTGAAAAAGCAGTCGCCAATGCATTACGTATCCAGCTCCAGCCCGTTGGTTGGCAGGTCTTGCGCGGCCGCAAGCTTAGGTGGCCTGTGCAAGCGATATCAGAAGGACTTGATGCTCACTTGCCGGGTATGCAGACGGATATAGAACTACTGCACCATGCCCGGAAGCACAAGTTGGTGATTGACACCAAGTTCACCAACATCTTTACCTCAACGCAGTTCAAAGAACAGGTACTGCGCAGTGGGTACCTTTATCAGCTCTACGCGTACTTGCGCACACAGGAAGATGCAACCTTAATGCGGGGTTGGCGCAGCGAAGGGATTTTGTTACATCCCCAGTGCGGCGAAACCCTTAATGCTTATATGAGCGTGCAAGGCCATTGCATGAGATTTATGACGATTGACTTGATGAGTTCCGCTGAGGTGTTCGAGCAGCAACTTTTGAGTTTGGGTGAATCGATCGAGCATACGTAAAGGTTCTTCCGCTACAAGCAAAAGCCATCACGCCTAAAGTGATTGACTGTTGCTTAGTAAGAATTTGCCGCGCAAACCGAAGCGCCGGCTCAAACTGCTACGATTTTCATAGCTACCCGCACAGCCTACACCTGAGCTTTCTGCCGATTTCATTCAAAAACCGCCCCACCTCACGCATCCCCCAGTGCCGCCTGCAGCATCTCAATAAACACCCGCGTCTTGGGTGGCATGAGCTTGCGACCGGGGAAGACGGCTGAGACAGGCATTTGCGGAAAACACCACTCGGGCAACACCCGCACCAGCGCGTGGCGGCGCAGATCGGCTTGGGTGAATACATCGGGCACTGCGCCTATGCCGGTGCCGGCCAGCACCAGGCGCAACAGCAGGTCCGGCGCGTTGGCCGCAAAGCGGCCGGGGGGTAGCGCAGTCCATGCCTGCTCGCCATTCACCAAGCGCCAGGGCAGGGGCTCCCCGTTGCCGCCCAGCAAGCGCACCGCCTGGTGCTGCAGCAGGTCTTGCGGTGTCTGCGGTGTGCCGTGTTCGGCCAGGTATTGGGGCGAGGCATACAACCCGGTGGACATGAGGCTCAGGCGCCGCGCAGCCAGCAGGCTGTCGTCCGGCAAGGCGCCGATGCGCACCGCCACGTCAAAACCTTCACCCAGCAGGTCTACCCGGCGGGCCGATAGGTCCAGCTCCAGCGAGATGCCGGGGTACATGGCCACAAACGCACCCAGCATGTCGGCCAAGAGCAAGTGGGCAATGTCTGCCGGCATGGACACCCGCAGCCGCCCGGTGGGCGTGGCCTGGCGGCGCTCGCTCAGGGCGGCTACAGCCTCTACCTCCAGCACCACCTGCTTAGCGTGCTCGAGCAGTTGCTGGCCGAACTCGGTCAGTGTTTGGCGGCGGGTGGTGCGCAGCAGCAGGCGCTCGCCCAAGCGCTGCTCGAGGGCTGCGAGCCGGCGCGACACGCTGGACTTGGGCAGCCCCACCTTGTCGGCCGCACGGCTGAAACTGCCCAGCTCCGCCACGCGGGCAAAGATGAGCAGGTCGTTAGGGTCGATGGCGGCAGTCTGGAGTGCGCTTGATTGTTCCATGGTGACAACAATCATATCCATTTCAAGGGATTTTCAGGCTGATTGATGAGGAATACAGTTCACCCATCGCAAACAACTTCCCCCTTGAAAGGAAATCACCATGTCCTCTAGCAACACCACCACTACCGCCCAAAACGCACTCAACCTCGCAGGCCGCGTGCTGTTGGCTGCCCTGTTTTTGCCAGCTGGCATCAGCAAGCTCACCGGCTTTGAAGGCACCGTGGGTTACATCGCTTCCGTCGGTTTGCCACTGCCCGCCGTCGGCGCTGTGCTGGCACTGTTGGTTGAAATCGTCGGCAGCGTGGCGCTGATCGCCGGCTTCGGCACCCGCATCGCTGCACTGGTGTTGGCCCTGTTCACGCTGGTGGCCAGCTTCTTCTTCCACGCTTTCTGGGCTGTGCCGGCTGACCAGGCCTTCATGGTGCAACTGCTGTTCTTCAAGAATGTGGCAGTGGTCGGTGGCTTGTTGGCCTTGGCTGCTAACGGCGCCGGTGGCTGGAGCCTCGACGCTCGCCGCGAATAAGACCCGGTACAGCTCGGCGCGGCACGCCGCACACAGCCCTTCAACCACGGGCCGCCTTTGCGGCCTGTCTGTCTGTTCAACCTCAAGGAGATCACCATGACAGTTCAACAATCACGCACCATTGAGCGCCTGGTGGCAGGGCAAGCCACCTCGGACGGCGCAGGCGTCAAGCTCACCCGGGTACTGACCCAGAACCTGCAACACCGCTTGGACCCCTTTTTGATGCTGGATGCCTTCGGCAGCGACAACCCGGATGACTATATTGCCGGCTTCCCCGAGCATCCGCACCGCGGGTTTGAGACTGTGTCGTACATGCTGAACGGCCGCATGCGCCACCGCGACAGCGCGGGCCACGAAGGCCTCGTCACAGACGGTGGCGTGCAGTGGATGACTGCGGCGCGCGGCGTGATCCACTCCGAAATCCCGCAGCAAACCGAAGGCCGCATGGAGGGCTTTCAGCTCTGGCTGAACCTGCACAGCAGCGAAAAGATGGGCGCCCCCTGGTACCGTGACATCCAGGCGACCGACTTGCCCAAAGTCACTACCGACCAAGGCGTGCAACTGACCGTGATTGCAGGCGAAAGCCATGGCACCGAAGGTGCTGTGCAGCGCGAGAAAACCCAACCGCTGTACCTGGATGTGCACATGCCTGCCGGCAGCACCTTCAGCCAACCGCTACCCGCCACACACAACGCGTTCATTTATGTGTACCGCGGTGACGTGCAGGTGGGCGACAAGGCGGTGCCCGCCCAGCGCATGGCCATTTTCCGCAACGATGTGGCTAGCGATGGAGTAACCATCACCGCCAGCGCAGACACCAAGTTCCTGTTGATTGCCGGCAAGCCGTTGAAGGAGCCCATCGTGCAATACGGGCCCTTCGTGATGAACTCTCAACAAGAGATTTATCAGGCACTAAGCGATTTCAGGGATGGGGTCTTGGGCGAGCCGTCAGCTGCCTGAATGCCGCCTTGCCCTAAGCTCGGGGCATGACCGACCCCAAAACCCTCACCGCCACGCGCCCCATGGTCAACCTCGCCCTGCAGGGCGGGGGCTCGCACGGGGCATTCACTTGGGGGGTGCTGGACGCCCTGCTCGAAGACGGCCGGCTGGACTTTGAGGGCATCAGCGGCACCAGTGCCGGCGCCATGAATGCGGTGGCGCTGGCCCACGGCTTTGCGCAGGCCGAGGGTAAATCGCGCAAGGTGGCCAGAGACAGCGCCCAACAGTCGTTGGCAGATTTTTGGGAAGGTGTGGTCAGCATGGGCGCGCTCAGCAGCTCGCTGGCAGGCGCCCACAAGGTGCCGTTTGACTTGCTGTTCGGCGGGCTCTCGGCCCTCACCGGCTCGGCATCTCCCAGCCAGATCCTTTCTGACGCGGTCACCAGCTTCTGGACGCAAGCGGTATCGCCCTACCAAAGCAACCCGCTGGACATCAACCCGCTGCGCGACTTTTTGGAACGCCAAATGGACTTTGAGCGCCTGGCTGCCTACCAAGCACTCAAAGTGTTTGTAGTTGCGACCAAGGTGCGCACCGGCAAGGCCGAGATTTTTTCGGGCAAGCGGCTAACGGCCGATGCAGTGATGGCCTCCGCCTGCCTGCCCACGGTGTTCCAAGCAGTGGAGATTGAAGGCGAGCACTACTGGGATGGTGGCTACGCCGGCAACCCCGCCATTCACCCGCTGATTTACGAATGCACAAGCCCGGACGTGATGCTGGTGCAGATCAACCCCATCGAACGCCACAAGCTGCCCACCACGGCGGCCGGCATTCTGGACCGACTCAACGAAATTACCTTCAACTCAGCGCTGATTGCCGAGATGCGCGCCATCGACTTTGTGAAGCGCCTGCTGGCCGAGGGCAAGCTGGACCCTGCGCGCTACAAGAATGTGCTGATGCACCGCATCGATGGCGGCAGCATTCTGGAGGGCTACCCGGCCTCCACCAAGTCCGACACCGACGCCAAGCTCATTCACACCCTGCGGGACTTGGGCCGCGCCTCTGCCAAAGAGTGGCTTAAAAAACATGTGGCCTCCATCGGGGTGGAATGCAGCATCAACATCGCCGCCGACTACCTGGACGACCTGCGGGTGCCTACCGCGGACTGAAGCAAAAAACCCCGCTGCATCACCGGTACACCGGCAGCACAGCGGGGCTGTAAGCCGCCACCCGGGGGCAGCGGCAATCACCAACCGTTAGCTCACACGAGGTCGAAGCGGTCCAGGTTCATCACCTTGGTCCATGCGGCCACAAAGTCACGCACAAACATGGCTTGCGCGTCATTGGTGGCATACACCTCGGCCAACGCACGCAGTTGCGAGTTGGAGCCGAACACCAGGTCCACCACAGTGCCGGTCCACTTCAGGGCACCGGTGCTGCGGTCACGACCTTCGAGCACGCCCGCCTCTGCTGCCTTGCTCCACTTGGTGCGCATGTCGAGCAGGTTCACAAAGAAGTCATTGCTCAAGGTTTCAGGACGGGTGGTGAACACACCGTGCTGCGCTCGGCCCACGTTGGCATTCAGGGCACGCAGGCCACCGACCAGCACTGTCATTTCGGGTGCGCTCAGGGTCAGCAACTGCGCCTTGTCGAGCAGCAACTCGGCGGCCACGCCTTCGAGGCCTTGGTGTGCGTAGTTGCGGAAGCCATCAGCCACCGGCTCCAACACCTGGTAGGACTCCACATCGGTTTGCTCTTGCGAGGCATCCATGCGGCCGGGGGCAAAAGGCACGGTGACAGCTTGGCCCGCCTTTTGAGCGGCAGCTTCCACTGCAGCGCCACCGGCCAACACGATCAAATCCGCCAGAGAGATCTTCTTGCCATCGGTTTGCGCGGCGTTGAAGGCTTGCTGAATCGCCTCTAACTTGGCCAGCACCTTGGCCAGCTGCGCAGGCTGGTTGGCCGCCCAGTCTTTGGCCGGGGCCAAGCGGATGCGTGCACCATTGGCACCGCCGCGCTTGTCGCTGCCGCGGAAGGTGGAGGCAGACGCCCATGCAGTGCTCACCAGCTCAGAAATGCTCAGGCCAGAAGCCAGCACTTGGGCTTTGAGGGCAGCCACATCGGCAGCATCCACCAAGGCATGGTCCACGCCGGGGATAAGGTCCTGCCAGCTCAGCACCTCGGAGGGCACCAACTTGCCCAAGTAGCGAACACGGGGGCCCATGTCGCGGTGGGTGAGCTTGAACCAGGCGCGGGCAAACGCGTCGGCAAACTCGGCGGGGTTCTGGTGGAAGCGGCGCGAGATTTTCTCGTACGCCGGGTCCATGCGCAGCGACATGTCGGCCGTGGTCATCATGGGCGGGTGCTTCTTGGATGCATCGTGCGCATCCGGAATCATGTGTTCCGGCTTCACGTTCTGGGCGACCCACTGGTGCGCGCCTGCGGGGCTCTTGGTCAGAGCCCACTCGTAGCCGAACAGCATGTCAAAGTAGCCGTTGTCCCAAGTCGTGGGGTTGGGCTTCCAGGCGCCTTCAATGCCGCTGGTGGTGGTATCCACACCTTTGCCGCTGCCCAACTTGTTGATCCAGCCGAAGCCCTGCTCTTCAATGCCAGCCGCTTCCGGCTCGGGGCCCACCAGGGTGGGGTCGCCAGCGCCGTGCGCTTTGCCGAAGGTGTGGCCGCCGGCTACCAGGGCTACGGTTTCTTCGTCGTTCATGGCCATGCGGGCAAAGGTTTCGCGCACATCGCGGCCGCTGGCCACGGGGTCGGGCTTGCCGTCCGGACCTTCGGGGTTCACGTAAATCAGGCCCATTTGCACAGCGGCCAGCGGGCTCTCGAGCTTGCGGTCACCGCTGTAGCGGCTGTTTTCTTTGTCGCTGGTGGCGAGCCACGCTTTTTCGGCACCCCAGTAAATGTCTTGCTCGGGTTCCCAAATGTCTTCACGGCCACCGGCGAAACCAAAGGTCTTGAAGCCCATGGATTCGAGTGCCACGTTGCCGGCAAGAATCATCAAATCCGCCCAAGAGAGCTTGCGGCCGTATTTTTGCTTAATGGGCCACAGCAGGCGGCGGGCTTTGTCGAGGTTGCCGTTGTCGGGCCAGCTGTTGAGCGGGGCGAAGCGTTGGCTGCCGGAGCCGGCGCCGCCACGGCCGTCCGCCGTGCGGTAGGTGCCGGCCGAGTGCCAGGCCATGCGCACCATCAGGCCACCGTAGTGGCCCCAATCGGCGGGCCACCAGTCTTGCGAGTCGGTCATCAGCGCGGTCAGGTCTTGCACCACGGCGTCGAGATCGAGCGTTTTGAATTCTTCGGCGTAGTTGAAATCTTCGCCCATCGGATTGGAGGCCGGGGCATGCTGGTGCAGGATGCCCAACTTGAGCTGGTTGGGCCACCAATCAGCATTCGACGGCGCGGCTGCGCGGGCATTGGTGCTGCGCGCTGCGTGGGGGAAAGGGCATTTGGCTTCTGTAGTCATGCAAGTCTCCTGTGAGGGTGGTGAAATCGATCTGGTTTGCAGTTTAGTTTTTACCTATCAACCTTGCCAATTGGATTGCCCAATAGCACCGATAGTGATTTTTATAAGCCACACACTGCATACACTCCCCGCATCCTCTACTGAATAAACGCCCCTTGCAAGCTCTGCTCTCTACCATCGCCACGATGGAACTCCCCTCCGATGCCTGCCGCCTGTTTCATGGCCGGGGCGGCCTGTTCCCCGGCAGCGAATCCTGGTCGCTGGACTGGTACCCACCGGTGCTAGTCGCCACCAGCTTTGCGGTTGCGAGTGAGGCTGAGCTCGCGGCGCTGGGCGATGCATTGACAGCGCGCTGGGCCCAGATCGGCGACGGGCAGCCTCTGAATTGGGTATTTCAATGCCGTGCTGACGGCCACGCCGACACCCGCTTAATGGCCGGCGCAGTGCCTGAGCCCCATGTGGTCACCGAAGCGGGCAGCCGCTACAAAGTGCAGTTGTTAAAGGGCCAGAACCACGGCCTGTTTCTGGACATGGCAGAGGGCCGGCGCTGGGTGCGCGACTATGTGGCCCGCCACCCGAAAACTTTTGCCTTCCGGGTGCTCAACCTGTTTGCCTATACCTGCTCGTTTTCGGTGGTGGCCTTGCAGGCCGGTGCCCGGCATGTGGTGAATGTGGACATGAGCCAGGGCGCACTCGCAACCGGCCAACACAACCACAGGCTCAATGGCATAGAGAGTGGGGTCAGCTTTTTGGGGCATGACATCTTCAAAACCTGGGGCAAGATCACTCGCAGCGGCCCTTATGACCTCGTCGTGCTGGACCCGCCCAGCTACCAGAAAGGCAGCTTTGTGGCCACCAAAGACTATGGGCGGCTTGTGCGCCGCCTGCCCGAGTTGTTGGCGCCCGGCGGTCATGCCTTGGTGTGCCTGAACGCACCGGAGCTGGACACCGACTTCCTGAAAAACCATGTGCGGGAGCAAGCCCCCACCTTGGAATTTGTGCAACGCCTGGCCAACCCGGCTGCATTTGCCGATATTGCGCCAGAGCGGGCCCTCAAGGTATTGGTCTACCGCATGCCGGAGGGCTGAAACCGCTCAGGGGGCCAAGGCGCTAGTCAAAGATCTCGTGCAACCACGATTTCTTGCGGCTCTGCGGGTAGCGCTTGTGCTCGTGAAAGTCAGAGTCTTCAAAATCGCGATGCCGCGGCGCCGACGGAGGGCGTTCCGCCGGCATGGTCTGCACTGGGGCGGAGCCGGAGGCTTTGTCCAGCAGCTTGTCGAGTTCGCCGCGATCCAGCCAGATGCCACGACAGGTCGGGCAATAGTCAATCTCGACGCCTTGCCGCTCGGTCATCACCAGGGTGCTGCTGGGGCAATGGGGGCATTTCATAGGGAACTCTTTGCTTCAAAAATTCGAGGTTTCGGGCTGCGACAGGACCCAGCCGATCCATACCCGTGTTAAAAAATCTTCGCCCATCAATTCGCTTCGCGGATTGGTTTGGCCAGTCGTGTGCGGGCAGGCTTTCTCTGGCGGTCCATAGTTCGCGTCAGGGCGCGCACCAGGCGCTCCAAACCGTCATCCAGTGCGGTGCGCCAATCGCTCGCCAGCGAAGAAATCACCAGCACCCCCGACTTCTCGGTTTTCACCTCCAACAAGCAATGCTTGTCTACGCCGCCCTTAGGGCCATTGATGTCGGTGAACATGACTTTGGTCCGCGGCACCGTGGCACCTAGCCTGCGCAAGACAAACCGCACCCGCTCCAGGGCCTCTTGGCGCAAAGTGCTGCCAGTTGCATGTCGCGATTCAAAAATGACTTGCACAAAAAACTCCTTGCTGTGAATGAGCCTCCACCTTAAGCACGAGAACATTCTGCAAAAAGCAGATAATTTCTGATCTACATTCCTGTAAATA
The DNA here is from genome assembly GCF_032193805.1 of Rhodoferax potami. Taxonomy (NCBI): domain Bacteria; kingdom Pseudomonadati; phylum Pseudomonadota; class Betaproteobacteria; order Burkholderiales; family Comamonadaceae; genus Rhodoferax; species Rhodoferax potami. The sequence goes on from NZ_JAVBIK010000001.1 coordinate 1,160,779, forward strand.
CAGAATATGAGCACGAGCTTTAACTACAAGCACCTGTACTACTTTTGGGTGGTGGCCAAGGAGGGCGGCATGTCACGGGCGGCCGACAAGCTCGACATGGCAGTACAAACCGTGAGCGCGCAGGTCCGCGAACTGGAGCGCTCGCTGGGTTATGCCCTGCTCAAACCCGCCGGCCGCGGCTTGGTGCTCACAGATGCGGGACAGACCGCTTTGCAACTGGCCGACCAGATATTCCAGATCGGTGAGAACCTGCCCGAGCGGGTGCGCGAATCAGCCAGCGCCCCGTCTATGCGGCTGGCTGTGGGCATATCAGACGGCTTGCCCAAGCTGGTAGCGCGCCGCCTGTTGCAACCGGTCATCAGCGAGCCGACCCTGCGCTTGATTTGCCACGAAGGCGAGCTTGACGAGTTGTTGGGGGACTTGGCCTTGCACCGGCTCGATGTGGTGTTCTCAGACCGCCCAGCTCCGGCCAACCCCAACATCAAGCTTTATAGCCACGCCATGGGGCAGTCGCCCATGGCGTGGTACGGCACCCCCGCATTGGTGGACGGTGCAGCGAGCCACTTCCCCCAGTGCCTTGCCAGCACCCCGGTGCTGCTACCCACAGCCCACACCGCCGTGCGGGCCCGCCTGGACCACTGGTTTGAGCAACAGGGCGTTCGCCCGCGCATCGTGGGCGAGTTTGAGGACAGTGCGCTGCTCAATACCTTCGGGGCCAGCGGCATGGGCATTTTTCCGGCAGCCGAATGGGCTGAGCAAGACTTGCTTGCCAACTATGGCGTCGAACGATTGGCTCCCTGCGAAGGCGTGACCGAACATTTCTTTGCGGTGGGCACCGAAAAGAAAGTCCAGCACCCCTTGGTGCAGCGGGTGCTGGATGGCATCGCCTGAACCTTCAGTTTTTTACGGAACGTTATTCTTAAATACACTGGTTTTTAATTGGTCTTTTCGCACGTAATCTCCGCCTGTCATTCATTTTTTCAGGAGATCGACATGAAAAGACTTCTTTCCGTTCTCGCGGTAGTGTTCACGATGGGCATTGCCAGCGTTTCCATGGACGCCGAAGCGGCCAAGCGATTGGGCGGCGGCAAGTCCATGGGCACCCAGCGTCAAGCCACCCAGGACAAAGCGCCATCAGCCCCTACCGCCCAAAACGCGGCACCGGCCGCAGGCGCAGGTGCTGCCGCAGCTTCCAAGCCCTCTTGGATGGGGCCAGTCGCAGGTATCGCAGCGGGCTTGGGTATCGCCGCGCTGGCATCGCACTTCGGTTTCGGTGATGAGCTCGCCTCCATGATGACCATGGCCTTGATCGCATTCGCCATCATGGCAGTGGTGGGCTTCTTCCTGCGTAAGCGGGCCATGGCTCGCCAAGGTGGCGCGGCAGGTGCAGGCGGCTTGATGCCGGCTGGCGCCTCTGCAGGCCAAGGCGGTGCAGTAATGCCCCAACAGGCCTACAAAATGGCGACACCAGCAGCATCCGGCATGGGCGGTTCGTCCTCCGGCTCGCTGATCGGTGCTGACATTGGCGGCCAGCCCGCTGCAACGTCTGCCATCCCCGCTGACTTTGACCGTGCCGGCTTTGAGCGCAACGCGAAAGTGAACTTCATCCGTTTGCAAGCGGCTTATGACGCAGGCAACCTGGACGACATCCGTGAGTTCACCACGCCAGAGATGTTTGCAGAAATCAAGCTCGACTTTGCCGAACGCGAAGCATCTGCCCAGCCCGGTGAAGTGGTTCGCATCGACACCACCGTGCTCGAAGTGGCAGAAGAAGCGCAGCGCTATGTGGTGAGCGTCAAGTTCACCGGCTTTATCCGCTACGGCGCAGGTTCCGACGACGAAACATTCGACGAAATTTGGCACCTCACCAAGTCCCGCCAAGGCAATGGCGGATGGGTGTTGGCTGGTATTCAACAAGCCAGCTAAACCCTGCAAGGCGGGCCACACCGGCCTGCCTTGCCCCCCGAGCCCGGTTTGCACCAGCAAGCCGGGCTTTTTTTCGCGTGCGGCCTCCGCCAGCCACCAAGGCTTTGATTAGGATGCAGCCATGCCCGTCGCACGCCTTTTGCGCCTCTTTGTTCCTCTTGCACTGCTGTTACTCGTGGCCGGCCCCTTGCTGTGGGCGGTAGGCAGCACCGTGCCTTTTGGCATGCAAGCGCCGGCGTGGGCCGCCCTGTTGCAGCACCCACAAACCTGGCCCGCCTTGGGCATGACGATATGGACCGGCTTGAGTGCCACCCTGCTGGCAACCGGCATCACTGCGTGCATTCTGGCGCGCTGGTTGGCAGCCAACAGCACCGCACAGGGACTGGATAAATGGACGCGGTGGATGTCGCCCTTACTCTCGGTACCCCATGCGGCGTTTGCGATTGGCATGGTGGCCCTGCTCGCACCGGGCGGGTGGTTGTTGCGGCTCATATCGCCCTGGCCCAGCGGGCTGGAGTCTCCGCCCGCCTGGGCCACGACCCAAGACCCCTGGGGCCTGGGCCTGATCGCGGTGCTGGTGTTGAAAGAAGTGCCTTTTTTACTCTGGGCCGCGTTGGCCTATGTGCAGCAGCCGGGTGTGCAAGCGCAGTTGCGCCAGTCCTTGCGCTTGGCGGCTACTTGGGGTTACAGCGATGCGCAGGCCTGGTGGCGCATCGGCTGGCCGCAGCTGGTGCGCCACCTCACAGCCCCCCTGCTGGCAGTGCTGGCTTACAGCCTGACGGTGGTCGATATGGCGCTGGTGATCGGGCCGACAGCGCCCCCCACCCTCTCGGTGCTCGCCTGGCAATGGCTGCAAGATGCGGACCCTGATATCAATGCCCAGGGCGCAAGCGCCGCCTGGCTGCTGGCGGCAGTGCTGCTGGGGTGCGCCGGCGCGCTGGTGGCTTGGAGAGCCTGGCCCCTGTGGCGCCAGCGTCAGGTGCGCGGCGTCACGCTTGCGCAGCACGCCATCACATTACGTAAGCCCGATGCCGTAAGCGCCCCTTTGGTAGCGCTCTTGGGCGTTTATGCAGCGGTGCTGGCCGCCCTCGCAGCGGGCAGCGTCTCGGGGCCCTGGCCTTTTCCGGCCCTTTTGCCGGAGGTCTGGACCCTCCATGCCTGGGAGGGCGTACTGCGCAGCAGCCGCACGGTATGGATCACCCTGGGTTTGGGACTGCTAAGTGCGGCCACCGCACTGGCCTTGGTGGTGGCTTGGTTGGAGTGGGCTCCACTTGACTGGCAGCGGCGGATGCGCCCGGTCTGGATGCTGCCTTTGGTGCTGCCCGCAGTGCTCTGGGTGGTGGGTCTGCACCGCCTCAGCCTGGCCTGGGGGCTTGATGGGCAAGCTGCCGGCCTCTGGCTGGCGCACACCTTGAGTACCTTGCCGTATGTGCTGATTGCGCTGCAAGGCCCTTACGGAGGTGTAGATCCACGCTTCCAGCAGGTGAGTACAGCCCTCGGGCGCAGCCGGGCAGCATTCTTGTGGCAGGTGAAATGGCCGCTTTTGCGCAGCGCGCTGGCAGCGGCGCTGGCGGTCGGCTTTGCGGTGAGCGTGGCGCAGTACCTGCCGACCTTGTATGTCGGGGCCGGGCGGTTTCAGACGGTCACTACCGAGGCGGTCACCTTGGCCTCCGGCGGGCAGCGCGCGTTGACCGCTGCGTTCGCCTGGCTGCAATGGCTGTTGCCGATGTTGATGTTCGGCCTGGCCGCCTGGTGGGGACGGCCCCGCCGCTGGCCTGCGGCGGCACAATAAACCCATGAGTCTGGATATCCATATCACCCAACTGGCCAGCCCTGCTGGCGACTTGCTGCGGAGTCTGCACATTCATGTGCCTGACGGCAAGGTGCACACCCTCATGGGGCCCAGCGGCTGCGGCAAAAGCAGCGTGCTGGCTGCCGTGTGCGGCACGCTGGATCACGGCATGCTGTGGGACGGCCGCGTGACGCTCCATGACCAGCGCATCGAGTCTCTGCCGGTGCAGGCGCGCCGGGTGGGGCTCTTGTTTCAGGACGACCTGCTGTTTGCCCACATGACCGTGCGCGAAAACCTGTTGTTCGCCGTACCCGCTGGCGAGCGCCAAGCGCGCGAGCGGGCGGTGGAAGCAGCATTGGACGATGTGGAAATGCGAGAGTTTTTGCACGCCAACCCCGCCCGACTCTCCGGCGGGCAACGGGCGCGCGTGGCCTTGGCCCGGGCATTGCTGGCCCAGCCCCGCTGTCTACTGCTAGACGAGCCCTTCTCCAAACTCGATGCCGCCCTGCGCGAACGCATGCGCGCCCTGGTGTTCGGGCTGGTGGCGCAGCGGGCCATTCCGGCGCTGCTGGTAACCCACGATCTGGCCGATGTCGCCGACCCCCAACACCTCACCCGCTTGGACACAGCCGGCGCGGTGTAAGGAAATGCGCGCACCGGCGACTAACCACCTGCCCGCTTCACCGTAGACTCGCCACATGCCCCACACCTTCACCGCCCCTTGGCTCCGCCTTGCCCTGACAGGCCTTCTGGCATTCGCCTGCAGCCTGGGCATGGCCTTCAACGCGGCAGCGCAATCCACAACACCCGCCGCCGCGGGATCGACGGCCATAGCGAATGGCAACCGGCTGCAGTTGCCGGCGGTCTATGCCAATGGGCAGCGCTTCAGCACCCAAGCGCTGGACGGCACTGTCACAGTGGCCTTTTTCTGGAACACCGACTGCGCCGTTTGCCGCGACAGCCTGCCCGAACTGCGCGCCAACCTGAATGGCTGGAAAAACAAGCCCTTCAGCCTTCTGCTGGTCAATCTGGACCGCAAAGCCAGCGATTGGCAAACCTACGAAAAGCTGGTGGGCCAGACCCAGATGAACGCCAAAGGTCTGCTGTCGGTGCGCATGGAAGAAGAGCTCCCCGCCGGCACCCGTTTGCCGCTGACCTTGCTGATCGATAGCAAGGGCCGGGTATTGCAACGGTTTGAAGGTCGCCTGGCCCCTGAGGTGTGGGACGGCGTCGCCGACCTGCTGCCCTGAGCCGCCATGCTGGACCGTTTTGCCACGCCCTTGCTGCGCACGCCCCTGCAGGCCATGGCACGCCTGCTGGTGCGCGCCGGCGTGGGTGCGAATGCCGTCACGCTGGCAGGATTTGGCGTCGGCCTTGTTGCTGCAATTTTGATAGCTAATGGCGCATATGCAGCGGGCGCTATCGCCCTTTTAACCTCCAGACTGCTGGACGGACTGGATGGTGCGGTGGCCCGCGAAACCCAGCCGACGGATGCGGGCGGTTTTCTCGATATCTCGCTGGACTTTTTGTTTTACGCCAGCATTCCGCTGGCCTTTGCGGTGGCCGAGCCCACCACCAACGCCCTGCCCGCAGCCGCCTTGCTGGCCGCCTTCATTGGCACCGGCAGCAGCTTCCTGGCGTTTGCAACACTGGCCGCCAAGCGCGGCATGGACAACCTCGCCTACCCCGACAAATCGTTTTACTTTTTGGGTGGCCTGACCGAAGCCACCGAAACACTGGCCTTTTTTGTGGCCATGTGCCTGTGGCCTGCGCACTTTGCGACCTTGGCCTACCTGTTCGCCGCGCTGTGTGCGGTGACCACAGCCACCCGCATCTGGTGGGGTTGGCGCACTTTTTCTTGAAAGAAGCCCTATGAAGGCATCCAAACTCCTGGTGCTGGCCCTGATCGGGCTGGCGATTGCCAGCTTCGTCGTGTTGGACTTGGGTCGCTACCTGAGTCTGGACGCTCTGCGCCAGAGCCAGGCCTCGCTGGCAAGCGCTTACGCAGAGAACCCTTGGTCTCTGCGTGCCGGTTTTTTTGCGGTCTATGTAGCGGTGGCCTCGTTGTCGCTGCCGGGGGCGGCCATTCTCACGCTGGCAGGAGGCGGGGTGTTCGGCTTGGGATGGGGCTTGTTGCTTGTGTCGTTTGCCTCAAGCGTTGGGGCTACGGTGTCTTTTCTGGCTGCGCGCTTCGTGCTGCGCGACGCGGTACAAGCCCGCTTCGGAAGCCGGCTGACCGAGATCAACCAGGGCATTGCCCGGGACGGTGCGCTCTACCTGTTCAGCCTGCGGTTGATTCCGGTTGTGCCCTTTTTTGTGATCAACCTGCTGATGGGCTTGACCACCCTGCGCACACTCACCTTTTACTGGGTGAGCCAACTCGGCATGCTGGCAGGCACTGCTGTTTATGTGAATGCCGGCACCCGGCTGGCAGAACTGCAGTCGCTCAAGGATGTCGCAAGCCCCGAGGTGCTGGGCGCGTTTGTACTGCTCGGCCTATTTCCACTGATCGCCAAGGCCCTCATGAACCTGGTGCAAAAACGCAAGGTTTACGCCCGCTGGAAAGCGGTGCGTCCCCAAACTTTTGACCGCAACCTCATCGTCATCGGCGGGGGCGCGGGTGGGCTGGTGTCGGCCTACATTGCGGCGGCGGTCAAAGCTAAGGTCACTCTGGTGGAGGCCCACAAAATGGGCGGCGACTGCCTGAACTACGGCTGCGTGCCAAGCAAAGCACTGATCAAAAGCGCCAAACTGGCCCATCAGATGCAGCACGCAGACCGCTATGGTTTACATAGCACCCCGCGCACATCTGACGAGCGCAAGAGCCTCTTTTCGTTCAAAAAAGTGATGGAGCGCATCCACGAGGTGATTGCCGCCATTGAGCCGCACGACAGCGTGGAGCGCTACACCGGCCTGGGTGTGGAAGTGCTGCAGGGCTACGCCAAGATCATCAACCCGTGGACGGTAGAGATCGCGCTTAACGACGGCGGCACACAGACCCTGACCACCCGCAATATCGTGATTGCGGCAGGCGCCCGCCCCTTCGTCCCGCCCCTGCCAGGTCTGGACGATGTGGGCTATGTGACCAGCGACACGCTGTGGGACGAGTTCGCCAAGCTGGACGAGGTACCCAAGCGCCTGGTGGTGTTGGGCGGCGGGCCGATTGGCTGTGAGCTGGCACAAAGCTTTGCACGCCTCGGCTCTGCCGTGACCCAAGTGGAAATGGCGCCGCGCATCATGGCGCGGGAAGATGCGGAAGTGTCGGAACTTGCCGCGAACTCCCTGCGCGCAGATGGTGTGGACCTGCTGACCAGCCACAAGGCCCTGCGCTGCGAGATGGTGGATGGCGAAAAGGTGTTGGTGGTGGAACACGCTGGCGTCGAAAAGCGGATTGCTTTTGACCAACTGCTGTGCGCCGTGGGCCGTACTGCGCGCCTCAGCGGCTACGGTTTGGAAGAGCTGGGCATCCCGACCCACAAGACGGTGCAAACCAACGAGTACCTGCAAACCATCTACCCCAACATCTTTGCGGCGGGTGATGTGGCCGGCCCCTACCAGTTCACCCACGTAGCCGCGCACCAAGCTTGGTATGCGGCGGTGAATGCGCTGTTCGGCGACTTCAAGAAGTTCAAAGCCGACTACTCGGTCATCCCCTGGGCCACCTTCATTGACCCTGAGGTAGCGCGCGTAGGCTTGAACGAGCAGGACGCCAAGGAGCAAGGCATTGCCTACGAAGTAACAAAATACGGCATCGACGACCTGGACCGCGCGATTGCGGACAGCGAGGCGCACGGCTTTGTGAAAGTGCTGACCGTGCCGGGCAAAGACAAGATTCTGGGCGTGACCATTGTCGGCACCCATGCAGGCGACCTGCTGGCAGAGTACGTGCTGGCCATGAAACACGGGCTGGGCCTCAACAAGATTCTGGGCACCATCCACACCTACCCCACACTGGCCGAGGCCAACAAATACGCCGCAGGAGAGTGGAAGCGCGCGCACCAGCCCCACAAGCTGCTGGAGTGGGTGCGCAAATTCCACGACTGGAAGCGAAGCTGAATTGAGGTCTATGCAAGTACCCGCCACACCCATCGTTAGAGACATCGTGTTGGTGGGTGGCGGCCACAGCCATGTGGTGGCGCTGCGCTATTTCGCCATGCACCCGCTGCCTGGCGTGCGCATCACCCTGATTTGCACCGATGCGCACACGCCCTACTCCGGCATGTTGCCCGGCTATGTGGCGGGGCACTACAGCTATGACGATGTGCATATCGACCTGTGCCGCCTGTGCGCCGCTACCGGCGCCCGTTTCATCCAGGCCGAAGTGATGGGTCTGGACCGTGAGGCGCGCACCGTCCAGCTGCGCGGCCGGCCCGACATCGATTACGACGTGGTCTCCATCAACACCGGCTCGACGCCGCAGATGCGCGCACTGGGCGCCACTGAATACGCAGTGCCCGTCAAACCCATTACCGGCTTCAACCAGCGCTGGTTGCAATTGCTCGACAAAGTGGCGCAGACCACACGGCCGCTGTCGATTGCCATCGTGGGCGGGGGTGCGGGTGGTGTGGAACTGTGCCTCGCCATGCAGTACCGGCTGCGGGCTGAAGCCGACGCAGCCGGGCGCGCGGCGATGGCGCCGCAGTTCAGCCTGTTCACGTCTGGCGGCCTGCTGCCCACCCACAACGCGGGAGTGCAAGCCCGCTTTGCCAAAGTGCTTGCCGAGCGCGGCGTGCAGGTGCATTTGCAAACGCCAGTGGCGGAAGTGCAAGCGGGCCGTTTGCGCAGTGCGCAAGGCGAGTGGTTTGACGCCGATGAAGTGCTCTGGGTCACCCAAGCCGGCGGCGGCGCTTGGCTGCAAAGCACCGGCTTGGCCCTGACAGACAACCGCTGCATTCGATTGCACGACACCTTGCAAAGCATCACCGACCCGCGCGTGTTTGCCGCGGGTGATGTAGCCGCTATGGAAAATTTTTCGCTGGAGAAAGCCGGTGTGTTCGCGGTGCGCATGGGCATGCCGCTGGCCATCAACCTGCAGCGTGCGGTCCAGGGCTTGCCCCTGCACCCCTACCGCCCGCAGCGCCACTGGCTGGCGCTGATCAGCACCGGTGACAAATTTGCCGTGGCGTCGCGCGGCGCACTTGGCTTTGGCGGTGCCTGGGTCTGGCGCTGGAAGGACTGGATAGACCGCCGCTTTATGCAGCGCTTCAGCGTGCAAGGCGTGGAGGGGCTCGCGGGCATGACTTCAGCCGCGACATCCGCCAACGCATCCGTTCAGCTAAGCGCTGATGAAGCCCAGCAAGCGCAAGCCGCAGTCGCCATGCGCTGCGGCGGCTGCGGCGCCAAAGTGGGGGCCAGCGTGCTCTCCCGCGCGCTGCAAAACCTGTGGGTGCAACCCAACCCCGATATATTGCTGGGCCTGGACAGCCCGGATGATGCCGCCGTGGTGCGCGTGCCGCCCAGCAAAGCGCTGGTACACAGCGTGGACTTTTTCCGCGCGTTTGTAGACGACCCCTATGTGTTCGGCCGCATTGCCGCCAACCACGCGCTGGGCGACTTGTTTGCCATGGGCGCGCAGCCGCACACTGCGACCGCTATTGCCACCGTCCCCCCCGGCGTGGACCGGCAGGTGGAAGCTACCCTGCGCCAGATGATGCAAGGTGCCGTTGACGTGCTCAATCCGGTAGGATGCACCCTGATCGGCGGGCACAGCGGTGAAGGCGCCGAGCTCGCACTGGGCTTTGCAGTCAACGGTCTGGTAGATGTGAACGACCAAGGGCAGATGACGGGCGTGCTGCGCAAAAGTGGCATGCAGCCCGGCGATGTGCTGCTGCTCACCAAACCATTAGGCACCGGCGCCTTGTTTGCCGCCCACGGGCGCGCGGCCGCGAAAGGCCGCTGGGTGCAAGCCGCGCTGCAGAGCATGGCGCAGAGCAACCAAGCCGCCGCGCAAACTCTGCGCACCTTTGGCGCCACCGCCTGCACCGACCTGACCGGCTTCGGGCTCATAGGCCACACGGTAGAGATGGCCCGCCCCAGCGGCGTGCAGGTGGTGCTAAATGCTGATGCCCTGCCCCTGCTGGACGGCGCGCTGGAGTGTGTGCAACAGGGCCTGCTGAGCTCCCTTCACAGCGCCAATGCACGCCAACAGCATGTGGTGCAAAACGCCGCACAGGCCATGGGCCACCCGCTGTGGCCGCTGCTGGTGGACCCGCAAACCGCTGGCGGCCTGCTGGCCAGCGTGCCCGCCAACCAGGCAACAGCGTGCCTTGCCGCCCTGCGTGCGCAAGGCTACGCTGCGGCCTGTGCTGTCGGCCATGTGCGTACGCTGGCTGCTGGCGCAGCCCCGGTTCATATCCATATCCGCCCGGAGGAAGTCGATGCGAAACACTCCTAAAAAGATAGCAGCATGCGCAATGAAAACGTGGGCTTCTGCCGCATTTTGCCTATACACAGCCTGTGCGAGCTTGACAGGAGCCAACGCACAAACCCAGCCCACCGACACAGGTGGTCTGCTGCAAAGTTGGGCGGATTCGGCAGATGGCACGCCCCCCAGCCCCTGGCGGGTCGTAGGCCTGCCTGGTGGCAAGGTTCCCCTGCTGGCACCGGACATCACCACCTTGGACGGCCAAAAAGTGCTACGCCTGCGCAGCGACAAAAGCTATGGCGCGCTGAGCCATGCGGTTCCCGCGGGTAGCGAAGGCCGTTTTTTGCAATGGCAGTGGCGGCTGGACCAACCCCTAGCCCAGGCCGACCTGCGCAGCAAAACCGGAGACGATGCCGCACTCAAGGTGTGTGCGCTGTTTGATTTGCCGCTGGAGAAAATCCCTTTTGTCGAGCGCAACCTGCTGCGCCTAGCCCGCCGGGTCAGCGCAGAAGCCTTGCCCGGAGCCACCCTGTGCTACGTGTGGGACAACCAGTTACCCGCAGGCACCACCCTCAACAACGCGTACACCGCCAGGGTACGGCTGCGGGTGTTGAATGGCAACAGCGATGCGCTCGGCCGTTGGGTCTCTCACAAGCGGGATCTGCAGGCTGATTTTCTGGCCGCCTTCGGCAACGAGACAGACACCGTCCCGCCCTTGCTTGCCATCGTGACCGGCGCGGATGCCGACAACACCGGCGGCACCAGCCTCGGTTTTGTGAACCGCCTGCAGCTCATGAAACAATAGCCGCATGAACGCACCCGCAGTGCAGCGCCCAGACCCAGCAGACACTCCCCTATCGCCCGAAGCGCATAGCAATCAACCACGGCAGTTGGTGCTGCTGGGTGCTGGTATGGCGCACCTGCAACTCTTGCACACGCTGGCTCGCAAGCCCTTGCCCGAGGTACAGGTAACGCTAGTGGCCGCCGAGACCCACGTAGTTCACCCCGCCATGGGGCCGGGCCTGGTTGCCGGCGACTACCAGCAAGAAGACTGCACCATCCCGTTAGAGCCTTTGGTGAAGCGTGCGGGCATCCGCTGGCTGCAACAGCAACCCGTGTCACTGGATGCCGGACAGCAAACGCTGACACTCTGCGACGGCAGCGCTCAACACTACGAGTGGCTTTCGATCAATGCTGCCCCTGCGCACCACAACGAGCAGTTGGAACAAACCATACCCGGGGCGGGAAAATTCGGCCTTTGCGTCTACCCGCTGGAAACCTGGGCCCAACGCTGGCAAGGGGTGTCCGAATTGGCGGCGAAAAAAGCCTTGCGCGTAGCGGTCATCGGCGATCACCCGGTTGCGCTGGAATGGGCGCTGGCGGTGCAACAGCGCCTACCGTCCTGCGTCGTCACCGTATTGATGCTGCCGGCTCCAGCCGGTCCCCCGCTCGCCACCGCGGGCACCACCCGGTTGCTGCAACAACTCAAGGTACAGCGCATCACGGTATTGCACGATACGGCGCTCCAGATCGATGCCAGCGCGGTGCACCTTGGATGCGGCGCGCAGCTAACGTGCGATGTACCGCTGCTGGCCTTGCAGCAACTGCCACACGCTTGGCTGGCCAGTAGTGGACTTGCGCTGAATGCTGATGGCCAAGCGGCCGCCGATGGCTACTTGCGCAGCAGCAGCCATCCGCAGGTGTGGGTCGCCAACGGCGATTCGGCGTACCTGCTGCGCCATCTACAAGCCGTGGCGCGCGGCGCGCGCTTACCCGCCACCGCCCGGCAGCCGGAGGCAGGCTTTCAGCTGTTGTTTGGGGGTTCACAACAGGCTGTTATGGCTTGGGGACGGTACAGCTCGAAAGGGCGTGCCTGGCACTGGCTCAAGGATGGGTGGGACCGGCGGCAATTGCGCCGCTACACCATGTAAAGGAAAGCCGGCCCCACCAAAGGAAGGGCTGGTATGGGTATAGTGGGTCTGACTTAGATCGCTGCTACCCATGAAAATTTTGTTGTTACTGTGGCTCTCGCTGTCCCTGTTGTCGGGCAATGCCCTGGCACAAGTTGCCGGGCCTTCAGGGCCTGCGGTACAGCAGCCCACCAGCCCCGATGCCGCGCTGACGTTTTACAACCGCAACCTGATCACGTTTCGCGGGGAGATGGCGGGCATCTCGGCCGAAGACAGAGCCCAGCGCGCGCACACCCGCTTGCAAGCCCAACTGGCACAAGCCGGCCCCCACTTGGTGAGCCAGAAGCCGGACACCATGGGCATCCTGATCCAGATAGATGGCGCCACCACCTTTGTGGTGACGCCGGCTGAAGTCGACATCAGTGCGCGCGACACTCTAGAAGCCACCGCCCTCAGAGCCCAGCGCGCCTTGGAGGCAGCCATTGCCCAGAGCCGCGAAAGCAGAGACCTCGATGCTTTAGCACGCGCATTCGCCTGGGTAGCCGGCGCTACTGCAGTGGCCATTGCGCTATGGGCCGCGCTCAAGCGCCTGCACATTGCCGCCGGAAAACGGCTGCTGCAGCTGTCCGCCGAGCACGCCGCCCGCTTGCAGCTGGGCGGCATCAGCCTGCTCAACCGGAATCGCGCCGTGGGCACCGTGCGCACTGGCATGACCGTGCTGCTGCGCCTGTTGCAAGCGCTGATTGCGTATGAGTGGCTAAGCTTTGTGCTGCAACGTTTTCCTTTCACCCGAGCGTGGGGCGAGGCCCTGAACGGCTACTTGCTGGGGTTTGCCGGCAAAGCAGGAAATGCGGTGATTCAAGCCATACCGGGCTTGTTCACGGCGGGGGTTATTTTTTATTTGGCGCGCCTGCTCACCCGCGGACTGGATCGTTTTTTTGACCGGGTCCTGGAAGACGAGCACACCCTGCCTTGGCTGGACGCCGATGTGGCGGTGCCGACCCGCCGCATCAGCAAGGTGCTGGTCTGGCTGTTTGCCTTGGCCATGGCCTACCCTTATCTGCCGGGTGCGGGCACTGAAGCCTTCAAAGGCCTCTCCGTGCTGGTCGGGCTGATGATTTCACTGGGCGCGTCTAACCTGGTCGGGCAAGCGGCCAGTGGCTTGATATTGACCTATGGCCGCGTCTACCGAAAAGGCGAGTACGTGCGGATCGCGGACCAAGAAGGCACCGTGACCGATATCGGCATGTTTGCAACCCGTATCCGGACCGGGCTGGGTGAAGAGCTCACGATTTCCAACAGCAGCGTGCTCGCCAGCACCACCAAAAACTACTCGCGGACCGTGAATGGCCCGGGCTACGTGGTGGACACCACCGTCACCATCGGCTACGACACGCCGTGGCGCCAGGTGCACGCCATGCTGATTGACGCGGCGCTGCGCACAGAAGGAATTCAAGCGCACCCGGCGCCCCAGGTGTTCCAGACCGAGCTGTCCGATTGGTACCCGGTGTACCGCTTGGTATGCCAGGCCATCCCCGAGGAGCCCCGCCCGCGGGCGGAGGTGTTGAGTGCGTTGCACGCCAACATCCAGGATGTATTCAATACTTTCGGGGTACAGATCATGTCGCCTCAGTACATTGCCGACCCTGCGGTAGCCAAAACCGTACCACCGGCCCAATGGGCGCCTGCTCCGGCCCGCCCTTACACACCCGAGCAGCCATGAGAAATTTTGCAAGCCAAGTGCGCTACGTGGCGCGACATGAAATGCTGTTGCTGCTGCGTTACCCCAAAATGCTGCTCGCCGTGGTGGTGGTGGCAGTGCTGCCATCGGTGTATGCCGCGATCTACCTCACCAGTGTGTGGGACCCCGGGTCCCACAGCCAGGCACTGAAGGTTGCGGTGGTGAACCTGGACGAGGGTGTGCACTATCAGGACCGTGTGTTCAACGTGGGTGCGCAAGTGGTCTACAAGCTCGGGCGGAGTGCGCGCTTCGGCTATGTGAATTACGACGACTCCGAACAAGCGCGGCAGGATGTCCGCATGGGCCGGGCGGCATTCGCGCTCATCATCCCGAAAGATTTCAGCTCCAACGCGGTACCCGGTGCACAACTGGGGGGCGGCAAGCTGGTGGTGTATGCCTCCGAGGGCAATAACTTCCAAACGGCCGCCATCGCCAAACAGTTTGCCAACGAACTGGGCCATGAGGTCAACGAAAGCCTGAACGAGCGCCGGTGGTCCATGGTGCTCACCAACGCCGCAGGCTCACAGCGCAGTGTGGAAGAGTTGCGCGCGGGGGTAGATGCGCTGCGCACCGGTGCGGCAGATCTCCAGGCCGGGGCCAATCAGGCGGCCACCGCCGGGCGTGCACTGTCTAACGGCTCGGTCAAGCTCAATGCCGGCGTCAATCAGGCCACCGATGGTTTCAAGCAACTCGGCAACGGACTGCGAACCCTGGACTCCAAACGCCCACCCAACTCCGAGCTGAACCGGCTTAAAGCCGGAGCCGAGGCGCTGGCCAGTGGCCACACCGACCTTAGCAAGGGCATGGACGAATTGCAGGGCGGCAGCCACAAGCTGCTGGAAGGTGCCATGGGCTTCAAGACAGAAGCCGATGACAGCCTGTTGCTACCGACGCGTGTCAAGGACGGCGTGGGCCAACTGGCAGGCGGGCTCAATCAATTGGACGATGGCATCCGCACAGCCGCTGATGCGCAGAAAAAACTGGCAGATGGCGCCACACGTTTGAGTGCCGGTGTGGGCACGCTGACAACCGGCATGCGCACCATGACCGGCGCCATCCGCCAAGCGGTGACCAAGCTCCCGGAAGACAGCCAGCTCGACGAACTGGCGAACGGCAGCGCACAGCTCAGCCATGGAGCGGGAGACTTGTCGGAGGGCCTGCAAAAACTGAAGGCTGGAAGCCAAGCCCTGTCCTCGGGCTTGGTGCTGCTGGCTAACTCGTTACCCGCCTCGATCGATACCCCCGAAGGCAGCCCGGAAGGACTGGCCAACTCGGTCAAGCCGATCATGGAGATCGATGCCGTGGTGGGCAACAGTGGCAGTGGTTTTGCGCCCAACGTGATCCCCGCCGCCCTGTGGCTGGGTGCAGGAGTAGCGGCGTTTTTGATTCATATCCGGGTGTTGCCTCGGCATGCGAAAAAATTCTCGCCGCCAGCGAAATTCATAGGCAAGGTCAGCGTGCCCATCCTCGTGGTGGCGCTGCAGGCGGCGCTGTTGGGTGCAACCGTGACTTGGGGTCTGCATGTACCGGTGCACAACATCGCGGCTTTTGCAACCTGCCTCGGGGTCGCGAGCATGTCGTTTTTGATGATCGTGCTGTTTTTGTCGCGCACCATGGGCGACGCCGGCAAGGTGTTTGCCATGGTGTTTCTGGCGGTCCAGTTATCCGCCTCGGGCGGCGTGCTACCCGTGGAGCTGAGTGGCGGGCTGTATGAAATCATCAGCCCCTGGATGCCCATGACCTGGACGGTTCAGGCCATCAAAGCGGCCATGTTCGGCGCCTATGGCGGCGCGTGGACCACCCCGATGACATGGGTAGGTTTGGCGGGCATTGCCACCTTGCTGCTCGCTTGCTGGATAGGGCGCTGGCGCTACCTGCACCCTGCGCAAATGCGGCCCACGGTGGGGCTCTGAGCCGGGCCCCGCTGCGGGGCCCTGGTGAATGATCAGGGCGGTGACTCAGGCCGTCACTTTGGCACCAGGGCGCCGCAACAAACGGGCGACTGCGCGCGGATCCAGACCGTACATATCGGCAAACGCTTCGACGCTTGCCCCACTTGCATTGAATGCAGCCAACAAGGCCTCCGCCTTGGCAGCACGCACTTCGGCTTCAACGAGCGCTTCGTCGAGTACCGCATTGGACGCTTCGTCACGCCCGCTGAGTAACTCGCGATAGGCTTGGGGCGTAAGGCCTGAGGCCTCCCACGCGGAGACCACCCGCTGTACCAGCTTAGGACGCAAGTCTTCCTGGGTGCGGGACTGGCGACGGCGGAACACCTCCAGCAAGGCGTGGTACACGTGCTCAGGCGCCATCGGCTCTACCGGCTGGCCTTGCAGGTCGTGACGCTGCTCGCCGGACGCGACTGCAGTCAAGTAGCGCAGCGACCGCGCATGCATGGACAGCGCTGCCTTGAGGCTGACAGGTTCAAATTCGGCGGGGTGCTTGTCGAGCAACTCCTGAAAAATACCCCGCTTCATGGGCCTGAAGACGGCACCGAACAAGTGGGGATACAGGGCAGCCATCTTGTCGAGCACCGGCAATACATCAGATTTGGCGGGGCGCTGCTTGGAGGCTGCTGGTGTTTCGGCAGCGGGCGCTTCCGTTGGCTGGGGCAAGGATTCGGTCATGGCAATAGTCGGAAAATCGTGCAAAAAAGTCCTCGATCATGCCGTATCGGGCAAAGCCTATAACAACTCACGCGAAATTGAGGAGTCTGCAGCCCTCACACAGCTTCGGGGAGCAGCATTGCAAGGTCTCGGCGCATCCCTTGAATGGCGTCAAATTCACCCATTCGGGGGATGCGGCAGAAAGGCGTTGGCACTAGACTGCGCCAGTTTTTCTTGCCCGGCTTTAAGGCCTGCCCTTTCCCTCACCCGATATGCCCACTCACATCCTCAAGCTGCACACCTTTGCTCTGTCTACTATTGCCGTCGCAATGCTCACCGCCTGTGGAGGCGGCGGCGGCGGGAGCGGCGGAGGAAGTGCTAAGACAGGCTTTCTATCAGGCACGGTCATTGATGGATATATCGAAGGCGCAAAGGTCTGCTTGGATGTCAATTCGAACGGAGCTTGCGATACGGGTGAGCCCACTGCGACCACTGACAGTGGTGGCAAATACAAGCTGGACACCGGAAGCATCAGTACCAGCGGCCTGACGGTCATTGCAGAAATTCCCGATACCGCCAAAGACTCTGATGACAACGGCTTGACCCTGCTTGCAGCCGGTAAGTCTGCCTACACCATGGCAGCACCGGCGACAGAGTCTTCCGTCGTCACGCCCATCACCACATTGATTGTTGGCAAAGTCAAAACAGACAACCTGTCAGCCGCCACCGCCAAGGGCCGTGTGCTGGAAGAGCTGGGCTTGGCCTCCGACACCAACCCGTATGAAGACCATGTGGCGGCCGGGAACTCCATCGTTCAGGGCACAGCACGCCAATTGGCTGCGCAGTTACAACAGGCACAGAAAAACCTGCCGGCAGGCACCACGCCGCAAGAGCGGTTGGCGAAGCTTCAAGAGGCAGTCAAAGCGATGCAAGACGCTGCGGGATCCGTTGCCCTCAAGTCTCAAGATGCCGATCCCCTGAACTTGCCGCTAACGCTATCCACCGTTGCGACGGGGAGTTTGTTTGCCTACAAGATGCCTAGCGCTATGGGAAAACAGATCAACGCAACCGCCATGCTGTTCACCCCCAAATCAGTGCCGCCGCCAGGTGGCTGGCCCTTGGTCGTGTTTGGTCACGGGACCGTAGGGGTTGCACAGAGCTGTGCCCCCAGCGTGACCATGAAGGCCACTGGAAATTGGGAATATGCAAGTGTGGTGGCTTCGCTGCTGTCGCAGGGCATGGTGGTAGTCGCTCCTGACTACGAAGGCATGGGCAGCTCTGCAATGGGCGTTGAGGCTGGGCATCCATACCTCGACTTGGGCAGTGCCGGGCGATCCATGGCATTGGCTGCAGTTGGCGCCAAGAAATTGATGACGACACAACTCTCCGGAGCGTGGGCGACTATGGGCCACTCACAGGGCGGGCATGCGGCCTTGGCCGGCGCCCAGTTTGCCGGACTCGCCAAAAAACAGGAGCCCAGCCTGAATTACAAAGGCGCAATTGCGATTGCACCGGCATCCAATCTGCAGATGTCTCTCAACACCATGTGGTCGGGTATTCAAGCCAGCTCGTTAAACCCTGCGAGCTACGCGACGGGATACAACGCAGTGGAGATTAGCAACTTCTATGCAGCGTATGTAGTCAAAGGAACCCAAAGTACGCCCGCTCCACTGACACCTAGCGATGTATTCGGAGCCCGGATGCTGGCTGTCTACAACGCGAAAGTCGGCACTGAGTGTTTCAGTAGCTTCAGCTCATCTGTTTCAACGAGTGTGGGTCAATACGCGGTCACCAATGGCGCGACTCCTGCCGGGTACACAGGTTTCATCAACGCTGCGATCAACGCGACGAATGTCACCCGAGTGCTCAATAGCAATGAGCCCGGCCAAATGAAGCTGCCAGGGAACACCTTGATCGTGCAAGGGTCTGCAGACACCACCGTCTTGCCTTCCAGCACCCGTGCCTTGCTAGCCACTATGCAGTCGAAGGGCTCGCAAGTCACGTTGAGCTACCACGATAGCGTTGCAGCGACCCACGGCGGCGTGCTCGCGGTTCCTGCCGCCCAAGCAGCGGTTACCAATCATCTGAACAGCATGTTTACCGCCCACTAGTGGGCCTTAGTGCTCCCGGCCAGCCCACCCCTTGGCATGGGTCGTGGGCCTGCCTTTGGCAGGCATTCAGTTAAAGTGCGGG
Organism: Rhodoferax potami; assembly: GCF_032193805.1. Lineage (NCBI taxonomy): Bacteria > Pseudomonadati > Pseudomonadota > Betaproteobacteria > Burkholderiales > Comamonadaceae > Rhodoferax > Rhodoferax potami. The sequence continues at coordinate 1,179,311 of NZ_JAVBIK010000001.1, forward strand.
CCCACAAGGAACACAACATGCTGCTCACAGATATCAGCGCCGAACACATCTTCACGACCACCAAAGGTGGCCCTCGTGTGACGATTTTGGTGCATCCCTTTACGAACACACAAAGAGACTCTCTCGGCAAGTTTGAGATCGTTCGCAACATCCGCGAGCCCGGGGCCAAAGAAGTGAAACGCTCCACTTTCGTGTCGTTCCAGCAATTGGCGGAGCTGTACGCAAAAGGAGTGCTCGATGAATTCGGCTTTTCCGTGCGCATGTGTGCCGCTGATGGCAAACACCCCAATACGACACCGACCAAGAAGCTGCTCCCGAGCTGCATCAAACCAGGCTCACCATTTGACGTGGCGGTGCAAGGCGTGGATGTCTCCCTACCCGCGAACCGCGAATTGAGAACTGCCTTGCTGCGGACCAGTGTCAAGGTTTGATGCCGTTTGAGGGTCTGCACATGACACTTCTCTTTACGCTGCTGCTGATCGCCACATGTCTGTGGGTGTTTGCTGAATGGAAGCCTGACATTGCGTCTCGCTGGGGATTGGGGTTGGAGCGCAAGCGCAGCGGACTGGTGCTGAAGTCGCAAGCGATTGCGGGCTTTGAAATCCCCTACCTGGAAGGTGGGCAGGGCGAGGTGCTTGTGCTCGTGCACGGTTTCGGGGGCGACAAAGACAATTTCACGCGCATGGCGCGGTTTTTAACACCGCACTTTCGGGTGATACAGCCCGACCTACCCGGCTTTGGCGATGCAACACGCGACCCCGCAGCGCGGTACCGCATGTCCGATCAAGTGGAGCGCTTGCATGCGTTCCTCCAAGCCTTGGGCGTGCAACAAGTAATTCTCGGTGGCAACTCCATGGGCGGCTTCATCGCGTGCGAATATGCGGCTCGCTTTCCCGAGCAGGTCAAAGCGCTCTGGTTGCTGGATGCTGCTGGCACGGCCGCTGCCCACGACTCACCTATGCTGCGGCACTACCTCGCCACTGGCGACTCTCCCCTCCTGCTGCGCAGCCAAGCCGACGTGGCCAAGTTGATCCGCGCCACCATGGCGCGTCCTCCCTACTTCCCCGGCTTCTTGAAGCGCACTTTGGGTGCGCGCGCGATAGTGGACTACCCCTTGCATTGCGCGATCTTCAAAGACCTCAGCCAACATTCGCCCATGCTCGAAACCCAACACACGACCTGGCCAACCCCGGCGCTGATCGTGTGGGGGACGGAAGATGCCATCTTGAACCCGGCAGCTGCCCGGACCCAGGAGCAGCTGTTTCCGCGCCACAAGACTATCGTGATGCAGGGCATCGGGCACTTGCCCATGCTGGAAGCGCCCGCCCAGACCGCCCAAGACTTCCTGGAGTTTGCGCGCACGCTATCGGTTTAACCCCGCCGCACGAACTCCAACGCGCCATCGTCAATCGACTCGTTCAGCAGCAAGGTTTTGTCGACTTCGTAGGCATGGGTCACGCGCCATGGACCGCTGCGGCCTTGGCGTGGCAGTTCGCTCACATCCCGCAGGATATAGCCCGAGGTCAGTGAACTCATCACATTGCCCTCGCCCAGTTGTCCGGCGGGAGCGCGGGGCGTTGCACGTGCAATGCCCTTGCTATCCATGTAATTGAGCAGCCGGCACACGTAGCGCGAAGCGATGTCTGCCTTGAGCGTCCACGAGGCATTGGTGTAACCAAAAATGAAGGCCATGTTGGGCAGGTCTTGCATCAGCACCGCGCGGTAGCTCAGCAGCTGGTGGGTCGCCACCGGTGCGCCGTCCAGGGTGATGTCCATGCCACCGAAGGTCTTGAGGCGTATGCCGGTTGCAGTCACCACAATGTCCGCGTCCAGCGTCTCACCTGACTTGAGCAAAATGCCATGCTCGGTAAACGTGGCTATTTCGTCGGTGACGATAGTCGCCTTGCCCGACTTGATGGCCTTGAACAGGTCGCCATCGGGCACCACACACATGCGCTGGTCCCACGGGTTATAGCTGGGTGTGAAGTGGCGCATGTCCACGGTGTCCCCCAGCATTTTCTGAATAGGGCGCAACATGAACTTTCGCATGGCTTGGGGCCAGCGCTTGGCACCCTTGTAGAGCGCACGCTGCAAAGCGATATAGGCACTACGCAAGGTCCCATAAATCCAGCGCGCAGGCAGGAAACGCCCCAGCAGTGCAATCGCCTTTTCAAGTGTGGGTGCGATGAAGTAGTAGGTGGGTGTGCGCTGCAACATGGTGACATGCGCAGCTTGAGCCACCATGGCCGGAACAATCGTGACCGCCGTGGCGCCACTGCCGATCACCACGACCCGCTTGCCCCGGTAGTCCAGGTTTTCGGGCCAGAACTGCGGATGAATCGTCTGCCCTTCAAAGCGATCGAGGCCGGGGAACACCGGGAGGTGCCCTTGGTCGTAGTCGTAATAGCCGGTGCAACTCACAAAGAAATTGCAGGTGTAGGCGCTGGTTTCACCGGTGGCCTCCTGCAGGGCCGTGATCGTCCAGAGGTTCTGATCGCTGGACCAATCCGCCTTGAGGATTTTCAGGCCGAAGCGGATGTGGCGGTCCACGCCATATTCCTCAGCAGTCTCCTTGACGTACTCGCGCACCAGTCGACCTTCGGACAGCACCTTGGGCGACATCCAGGGCCGAAAGCCATAGGCGAAAGAAAACATGTCGGAATCGGAGCGCACCCCGGGGTAGCGAAACAAATCCCAGGTGCCACCAATAGCGCTCCGCCGCTCGAGAATGGCGTATCGCTTGCCCGGCGATTCTTTCTGCAAATGACACGCCATGCCGATGCCTGAAATACCTGCGCCAACGATCAGCACATCAAAATGTTCGCTCATAGAACTCCCTGCTGAAAACCAGACTCCATGCGTCCCCCGCTGGGCCATCCGCCCCCAAAACTAGTGTAAGTCGTGGCCTTTAAAGCGGTTGCCGTTTGCTGTGACCTGCGGAAAGTGCCATACCGACGTAACCCCCTCGCAAGCGGGGGGACTCTTGAAATCAGGTCAAAAGCCCTTATGATTAGCACTCGTCGGACTTGAGTGCTAACAGCACCAGCCGCGTTAGTTCTCGGGAGCTGGCCTAAGTGGGCGGCCCCTGGTGTTTCTTGTTTCCATATCTAGGAGATTTCTCATGAACCTGCGTCCTTTGGCAGATCGCGTGATTGTTAAGCGCGTCGAAACCGAAACCAAGACTGCTTCCGGCATCTACATCCCTGACAACGCAGCTGAGAAGCCTGACCAAGGTGAAGTGTTGGCTGTCGGTCCCGGCAAGACCAACGACAAGGGCGAAACCAAGGCCCTGACCGTGAAGGTCGGCGACCGCGTGTTGTTCGGCAAGTACTCCGGCCAGACCGTCAAGGTCAATGGCGATGAGCTGCTGGTCATGAAAGAAGACGACCTGTTCGCAGTCGTCGAGAAGTAATTCACCGCGCTATCAAATAAATAGCTAGTTGCGCATGTTTCATGTGGGCTAGCGGCATATTTCACTTAAATTTGGAGTCATAACATGGCAGCAAAAGACGTAATTTTCGGCGGCGAAGCCCGCGCTCGCATGGTTGAAGGCGTGAACATTTTGGCTAACGCGGTCAAAGTGACTTTGGGCCCTAAGGGTCGCAACGTGGTTCTGGAGCGCTCTTTCGGCGCCCCCACCGTGACCAAGGACGGTGTGTCCGTGGCCAAGGAAATCGAACTCAAAGACAAGCTGCAAAACATGGGCGCGCAGATGGTCAAGGAAGTCGCTTCCAAGACTTCTGACAACGCAGGCGACGGTACTACTACCGCTACCGTGTTGGCTCAAGCCATCGTTCGCGAAGGCATGAAGTACGTGGCCGCCGGCATGAACCCGATGGACCTGAAGCGCGGTATCGACAAGGCAGTGACTGCTCTGATCGAAGAGCTGAAGAAGGCTTCCAAGCCCACCACCACTTCCAAGGAAATCGCCCAAGTGGGTTCCATTTCCGCCAACTCTGACGCATCCATTGGCGACATCATCGCCAACGCGATGGACAAAGTGGGCAAAGAAGGCGTGATCACTGTGGAAGACGGCAAGTCCCTGCAGAACGAACTCGACGTCGTCGAAGGCATGCAGTTCGACCGCGGCTACCTGTCCCCTTACTTCATCAACAACCCAGAAAAGCAAGCTGCTTTGCTGGACAACCCGTTTGTTCTGTTGTTCGACAAGAAGATCAGCAACATCCGTGACTTGTTGCCTACTCTGGAACAAGTCGCCAAGGCTGGCCGTCCTTTGTTGATCATTGCTGAAGATGTCGATGGCGAAGCCCTGGCAACTTTGGTGGTGAACACCATCCGCGGCATCCTGAAGGTTGTGGCTGTGAAGGCTCCTGGTTTCGGTGACCGTCGCAAGGCTATGTTGGAAGACATCGCCATCCTGACCGGCGGCAAGGTGATCGCTGAAGAAGTGGGCCTGACCCTGGAAAAAGTGACTTTGGCCGACCTCGGTTCCGCCAAGCGCGTCGAAGTGGGCAAGGAAAACACCATCATCATCGACGGTGCTGGCGCTGCTGCTGACATCGAAGCCCGCGTGAAGCAAGTCCGCGTGCAGATCGAAGAAGCCACTTCCGACTACGACCGTGAAAAGCTGCAAGAGCGCGTGGCCAAGTTGGCTGGCGGTGTTGCCGTGATCAAGGTGGGTGCTGCTACCGAAGTCGAAATGAAGGAAAAGAAGGCCCGCGTCGAAGACGCCCTGCACGCTACCCGCGCTGCTGTGGAAGAAGGCATTGTGGCTGGTGGTGGCGTGGCTCTGCTGCGTGCCAAGCAAGCTGCTGGCGAAATCAAGGGTGACAACGCTGACCAAGACGCCGGTATCAAGCTGGTGTTGAAGGCTATCGAAGCACCTTTGCGCGAGATCGTGTTCAATGCCGGTGGCGAAGCCTCTGTGGTGGTGAACGCTGTGTTGGGTGGCAAGGGCAACTACGGCTTCAACGCTGCCAACGACACCTACGGCGACATGATCGAAATGGGTATTCTGGACCCCACCAAGGTGACACGTACTGCTCTGCAGAACGCAGCTTCCGTGGCCTCCTTGATGTTGACGACCGAGTGCATGGTGTCTGAAGCTCCGAAGGAAGAAGCTGCTGGCGGCGGTATGCCTGATATGGGTGGTATGGGCGGCATGGGCGGCATGGGCATGTAATTGCTCCTGCTCTCCTTGCCTGAGGGCTGATCGCCGCGTTGCTTGGGCTTGCCGTACCGCAGGTACTGTCAGCGCCCAAGCGCCTTGCGCTAAGCCCTCATGCTTCGTCGATGTGGCGTTATTGCTCTCGACTGCGAACCCAATAAAAAGCCCCGCTCGGTTTTGCCTTGCGGGGCTTTTTTACGTCTCTCTTGCTATGCTTTTGATAGCTACTTGCGCACTTTCTATGAGCGCTATAGGCTAATTTCGCTTAAACCCAGGGCTTGCAACTCTTGCACTGCCTGTTGCGCGGTGTGGAAGTGGATGCCGTGCCAGCCTTCGGCCTGCGCGGCCTGGATGTTGGGGAGCAGGTCGTCCAGAAAGACCGTCTTGGCGGGCTCGAGGGCGTAGCGCTTTTGCAGGCATTGGTAGATGGCGGGCTCGGGTTTGATGAGCAGTTCGTCGCCCGAGAAAATGCCGCCGTCAAAGTCTTGCAGAAATGCGTTCACGCGCTCCAGCGTACGGGCATACGGCACGGGCATGTTGGAGAGGTAGTAGAGCTTCAAGGGCTCGCCTCCACGGGCTGCACGTTGCGCGCTCAAGGCCACCAAACTCTTGAACAAGGCTACCGACTCCGGCATGGGGGTCAGCCGCTCGCCAATGCTCTCGACCAGCGTGCCGAGCACCGTAGCATCCAAACCCGCGCGATTAGCCACTTGGGCCACCACGTCCGCCATGGCGATCGTGCCCCGGTCAAAGGCTTGCCACTCGTGATGGCCGAATACCTCATGCGCCAGGTGCCCAGCCTCGGCACGGGTCGCGGCGCGCTGGGGAAAGCACTCCATCATCAAATCCACCGGGCGCCAGGTAAACAGCACAGCGCCAAAGTCAAACACCACATTCATAGCTTGAAGGTTCCAAATAAAGAAGCCCCGCCAGCATAGCGCTGACGGGGCCGGATACGACTCTGAAGAGCCGCTATTGCAGCAATCTACGGTCGATCAGACTATCAAGCGACTGGCTTGAATTCAAAACCATTGCCCAGCTTCTCGACGCGGCCAAACGCCGGGAACGGGAAGTGGAAGCCACCCGCCATGACCTTGTCGTTCACGATCATGTCAAACACCTTGCGGCGGGCCACGCGGGCCTCTTCGGCATTCATGTCGAACTGCACCGCCCAATCAGGGTTGCGCGCAAACAGCTGGGGCACGTTGGTGATGTCGGCCACGTAGGCGAACTTTTCACCCTTGCTCTCCACCATAAACAGTGTGTGACCGGGGGTATGACCATAGGCCGCCACGCTCTTGATGCCGGGCACAATTTCGGTGCCGGCTTCAAACTTCACCATCTGGCTGTCGTTCAGGCCACCCAACATGCGGCGCACGGTCTGGAAGGCGCCCTTCATGGCGTCAGGTGCTGCGGCCATGCGGGCGTCGTCCATCCAGAACGCATGCTCGACGGACGGGACCATGATCTTGGCATTGGGGTACACCAATTGGCCCGCCTTGTTGCGCACACCCAAAATGTGGTCGCCGTGAAAGTGGCTCAGGATCACGGTGTCAATGTCTTCCACCTTGTAGCCCGCAGCATTCAAATTGGCCACCAAGCGGCCGGTGGTGGGGCCGCCGTTGTCCGAGAAACCGGTGTCAAGCAGCACTTTGCGGTTGCCAGCAATGACCAGGAAGGCGGTGTACGGCACATCCAGGTATTCGGTGGGCAGGTTTTGCGATTTCAGCAGCTCTTGCACTTCGCCCAAGGGGGCATTGCGCACAAACTCAGCGGCCAAGGGGCGGCGGGTGACACCGTCGTTCAGGGCGATGACTTCAAAGTCACCCAGCTTTTGCTTGCGAAAGCCCACCTGCACCACACTGGGTGCGCCGAAGTTGGGGGCCGATTGGGCGCCCAAGGGCAAAAAGGATCCGGCTGCATAAGCCGCCACTGCCGCACCGCCACCGACAAAGAAATCGCGCCGAGTCACCATAAAAGCCTCCTGGGTATGAATAAAGACCAGATAGTCTCAATTCCCACTCATCAGTGCACGCGCGCAACGCTATGCCCGCCCCGATGCAAGGGTTATCGCCGGCAGGCCGCGCCCCACTGGCTGAAAACCGGCGTCAAGCGCGCTTGAGTGCTCGCCGCAAAGCGGCAGCCAACTTGGCAGGTTGTGTCTTGCCTATGCGCACCTGCGGGGTACCGTGCCATGCGGCACAGCGGTGGATGGCAGCAGCAACTTCTTGCACCTGCTGTTCAGTCCACACACAACCCGGCTGGGCGTGGAGTGACTTCACTTCAAACACGCCCCCTGCCCGGTGCGCTTTGGCATCCAGCCGGCCTATGAGCTCGCCGCGGCACAAAATCGGCAATACAAAGTAGCCGTGCACGCGCTGCGCCTCGGGGGTGTAGCACTCCAGCTTGTAGTCAAAATCAAAAAAGGTGGAGGCCCGCTCGCGGTCCCACACCACAGGGTCAAACGGCGACAAGAGTGCGGTGTGGCAGGCCACCAAGTCGCCTGCCAGCGCCTGTTGCAGCAGGCCGGTATGGTCGGTGTGCACATAGCCGGCCGCAGCCCACCCCTCAACAGCCACTCGCTGGATGCGCCCTGCACGCACCAGCGCCTCCAAGTGCGCATCCTGCAGGCGCGGCTTGGTCCGGAAGTAATCGTTGATCCACCGCGCTTGGGTCACCCCCAGTGCAGTCACAGCCTTCTCTACCCATACGGCTGCGAGCGCGTCTGGCGGCAATGCGGGTGCAGGCTGGCGCAATACAGGTGCCACCCGCTCGCTCAGGTCGTAGACGCGGTGAAAGTGGTCACGGCGCGCGATCATCAGCTCGCCGAGAGCAAACAAGGCCTCCAGCCAACGCTTTTCGTCTTTCCAGCCCCACCAAGCGCCGCCCTTGCCTTCAAGCCGCACAAAGTCAGACGACTTCACCGGCCCCTGCGTGCGGATCTGCTCCAGCAAGGCATCCAGCTGCGGGCGCTGGGCCGCAGCGAGTTTCTGGGCATGGGCGATGCCCCAATGCGTGCGCCCCTCGCGGTTGTAGGCGCGGTGCAAGTGCAAATCATCAGCGGGGGCAAAGCAGGCCTCGTGGGCCCAGGTTTCAAACAAGGCGCCGTTGGCCAACGCGTCTTCCAGCCATGCCGGCGGGTAGTCGCCCAAGCGGGCATGCAACACCAGATACGGGCTGCGCGCCACCACATGGATGGTGTCAATCTGCAGCAAGCCCATGCGCTGCACACAGGCCGCTACATCGCCTTCTTGTGCGGGGCGTGCAAGCGGCTGCAACAGGCCCTGCGCTGCCAAGTGCAGCGCGCGGGCTTGAGGCAGGCTGAGCGTCTGCAATCAGCTGCGCAGACGCGCCAGCAAACCAGCGGTGGAACCATCAAGGCCCGTGGCGTCACCGGTATGAAGACGGGGCTCAATGTCTTTGGCCAGCACTTTGCCGAGCTCGACGCCCCACTGGTCAAAGCTGTTGATCCCCCAGAGGCTGCCACTGACAAACACGCGGTGCTCTTGCAGCGCGATCAGCGCCCCCAGCGAGGCGGGCGTCAAGTCGTCCAGTAGCAAGAAGGTGCTGGGGCGGTTGCCGGTGAAATGCTTGTGACCACCGGCATCGTCTTTGCCTTGCATCAGGGCTTGGGCCTGCGCCAGCACATTGGCCAGCAACATCGGGTGGTGGCCTTTCAGGTGGTGGCGCGCCTTTTTGACGGCCACAAACTCCACCGGCACGACCTCGGTGCCTTGGTGCAGCATCTGAAAGTAGGCGTGTTGACCATTGGTGCCGGGTTCGCCCCACAGCACCGGGCAGGTATCGAACGGCAAGGCTTCGCCACTGGCGTCCACCCGTTTGCCATTGCTCTCCATCTCCAACTGCTGCAAATAGGCCGGCAGGCGGCGCAAGGCGCTGTGGTACGGCGCAATGCTGCGGCTGCTAAAGCCGTGGAAGTTGCGGTACCAGACGTCCAGCAACCCCAACCGCACCGGCAGGTTTTGCTCCAAGGGCGCGGTGCGGAAGTGCTCGTCCATGGCATGGGCACCTGCCAGCAGCTCGCGAAAGCCTTGCGCGCCGATGGCGATGGCAATCGGCAGGCCGATGGCCGACCACATGGAGTACCGCCCACCCACCCAGTCCCAAAAACCGAAGGTAGTGGTGATGCCAAAGGCATTTGCCGCCGCCACGTTGGTGGTGAGTGCCGCGAAATGGCGGGCAATATTAGTGCCGCCCTGCTCGAGAAACCAGGCCTTCGCGGAGGCCGCGTTGGTCATGGTCTCGATCGTGGTGAACGTCTTGCTGGCGATCAGGAAGACGGTGTTTTCGGGCTTCAAGTGGGGCAGCTTGGCGGCCAACTCGTGACCATCCACATTGCTCACAAAATGCAGGCGTTTGCCGCTGGTGGCAAAAGCATCCAGCGCCAACACCGCCATTTGCGGGCCGAGGTCAGATCCGCCGATGCCGATGTTCACCACATCGGTGATGGCCGTATCTGCGCGCACCTGCTCGGCGTAGGCCAGCATCGCGTCCAGCGTAGCGTGCACCTTAGCTTGCTCACCCGCTATGAATTCAGGAGCGGCTCCCGCATACCCCACCTGCGCTGAGGGCGGATTTCGCAACAAAACGTGCCACACCTCGCGCTGCTCGGTGTTGTTGATTTTCTGGCCGGCTGAACATGGCATCGCGGTGCTCGGGCAGACCGCTTTGGCGGGCCAGATCCATGAGCAGTGCTTCGGTACTGGCGTCGATACGGTTTTTGGACAGGTCCGCAAACACATAAGGCGCCTCTTGGCTTAAACGGGTGAAGCGCTGGGCGTCGGCCTCAAAGGCTTGGCGCACATCCAGCGCCTGGCCGGTCGCTGCATACGCAGCCTGCAATTGGGCCCAAGCGGGCGTGCGGTCACAACGGGTACGTGCCATGTTCGCGAATCCTTGGTGCGCTTAAGCGGCCAGCAACAGCTGTTCGAGCTTGACGGCGTCCACGCAGAACGCACGGATGCCCTCTGCCAACTTTTCGGTGGCCATGGCGTCATTGTTCAGGGCGAGGCGGAAGTTGGCTTCGTCGTAGCTGACGTGCTCGATATCGGCGGTCTTGGCGGCATCGGCATTCAGGTGCTGGGTCACAGGCGCCTCGGACGCTGCCATCTGGGCCAACAAATCGGGGCTGATGGTGAGCAAATCGCAACCGGCCAAGGCGGTGATCTGACCCACGTTGCGGAAACTGGCGCCCATGACTTCGGTGGCGATACCGAACTTTTTGTAGTAAGCGTAGATTTGGGCCACGGACTTGACGCCGGGGTCATTCAACTCCGCGTTGTCAGCCTCAACCCAGGCTGCGCCGGCGTTCTTTTTGTACCAGTCGTAGATACGGCCGACAAACGGGGAAATCAGCTGCACCTTGGCCTCGCCGCAAGCCACGGCTTGGCAGAACGCGAACAACAGGGTCAAGTTGGTGTGGATGCCTTTGCGCTCCAACTGCTCGGCGGCCTTGATGCCTTCCCAGGTCGACGCAACCTTGATCAGAATGCGGTCAGAGTGAATGCCCTGCGCTTGGTACAGCTCGATCAGGCGCTCGCCACGGGCCACCGTTGCCGCAGTGTCAAAGCTCAGGCGCGCGTCAACTTCGGTAGACACACGGCCGGGAATGATGGAGAGAATTTCACAACCAAAACGCACCAGCAAACGGTCCACGATCTCGTCCATGGCACGGCCGCGGAACTGGCTGACGGTGTCTTTCACCAAGGGGGCGTAGTCCGCCTTTTGCACGGCTTTCAAAATCAGCGACGGGTTGGTGGTCGCGTCCTGGGGCTTGAACGCGTCCAGTTGTTTGAAATCGCCAGTGTCGGCTACGACGGTGGTGAATTGTTTGAGGGCGTCGAGTTGGTTCATGGGATGCAGACGGCAGAGCCGCAGGTTAAAAAAACTTAGGGTAAACGCGCAGAAAGTTGCAGTTTCTCGCCTTGAATTATCAATGAAACAAAGTTACATTACAACGTCAGCTTTTATGTAACTACTAAACGTACCACTTGTCTTATGAGCTTTGATTTAGTCATGTTCGGCGGCACCGGCGATTTGGCCTGGCGCAAACTCATGCCCGCATTGTTTCAGGCGTTCCGCCACGGCACCTTGCCGGAGGGTGGACGCATTATCGGTGTTGGCCGTGATGACCTGAGCCATGACCAATACCGGGCGCTCATTCAATCGCGCTTCGAAAAGGTAGAACTGGCCAAGCGCCCGAGCGCCGAGGAATTTGCGCGGTTTGCTGCAATCCTCGAATTCGTTCGCATGGACCTGTCCAAATCCGAAGACTATGCGCGCCTTGCCGAAACCCTGAACAACCGCAACGCCGACAGCGTGGTGATGTATGTCGCCACCGCCCCCAGCTTGTTCACCAATGTGTGTGAACAGTTGGCCGCCAGCGGATTGAACACACCCAAAACCCGCGTGGTGCTGGAGAAGCCGCTGGGGCATGACCTGGCATCCAACCGCGCGATCAACGCCACGGTGCGCCGCTTCTTTGCCGAAGAACAGGTCTACCGCATCGACCACTACTTGGGCAAGCCCTCGGTGCAAAACCTATTTGCGATGCGCTTTGGCAATGCACTGTTCGAGCCACTTTGGCGCCGCGAGCATATTGCCAACATCCAGATCACCATCGCCGAAGATTTGGGCGTCGAGAGCCGTGGCGCGTTTTACGAGACCACAGGCGCACTGCGCGACATGGTGCAAAACCACGCGCTGCAACTGCTGTGTGCCATTGCCATGGAGCCGCCCATCAACGCGGGCGCCGACGCCATTCGCGACGAGAAACTTAAGGTCTTGCGCTCCCTCAAGCCCTGGACTGCTGAAACCCTCAAACAAGACGTAGTGCGCGGGCAGTACTCCGCTGGCACTAGCGGCGGCGTGAAGGTGCCGGGCTACCGCGAAGAGACCGGCGTAAGCCCACAAAGCAACACCGAAACGTTTGTAGCCCTGCGCACCGAAATCGCCAATTGGCGTTGGGCGGGTGTGCCCTTCTACATCCGTACCGGCAAGCGCTTGTCGGGGCGCGACGCCCGCATTGTGATCAACTTCCGTCCCACTCCGCACGCCATCTTCAACTCCAACGAGGGCGTGGGCAACCGCTTGGTGATCAACCTGCAACCCAAAGACGGTTTGGAATTGCACTTGCTGGCCCAGGGTCAGGAAAATCGGCAATCACGTAGCAGTGCGTCACAAACACTGGCACCGGTGCAGCTTGACTTGGATTTCGACAAGCGCTTTGGCTCGGAGCGCGTGGGGGCCTACGAACGCCTGCTGCTTGACGTGATCGACGGTCGCCTGAACCTCTTTGTGCGCAGCGATGAGCAAGAAGAGGCTTGGCGCTGGGTTGAGCCCATGCTGGAGCACTGGACCGCAGACACCACAGGCCCACGTTTGTATGCGGCCGGCACTTGGGGGCCCAGTGCATCCAGCGCCATGATTGCTCGTGACGGCTTCTGCTGGAGCGAAGAAAGCTAAAAGACTATGTTGGACCGCATCAAAGCCTCACTGCCCTCGTTGGCACCTGCCGAACAGCGGGTGGGCAAGCTCTGCCTCGCTGACCCCCGCGCTTTTGCCAAGCTGCCTGTCAGCGAACTGGCGGACCGTGCCCACGTCAGCAAACCCACGGTAGTGCGTTTTTGCCGCAGTGTGGGCTACGACGGGCTGTCCGACTTCAAACTCAAGCTCGCAGGCACCGTGAACGAGGGCGTGCCCTTCATTCACCGCAGCGTGGATGCCGACGACAAGACCAGCGACGTCATGGTGAAGGTCATTGACAACACCGTGGCCGCCTTTTTGCGCTACCGCAACGACGCTTCGACCATGGCGATCGAAAAAGCCGTGTTAGCGCTGGTCGACGCCTATAACGCCGGCCGGCAGATTCAGTTCTTCGGGGTCGGTAATTCGGGGATCGTCGCCCAGGATGCCCAACACAAGTTCTTTCGTTTGGGCATCAATACCACCGCCTACAGCGATGGACACATGCAAGTCATGAGCGCGTCGATCTTGGGCGCCGGTGATTGTGTGGTGGTCATCAGCAACTCGGGCCGAACCCGTGACCTGATGGATGCCTGCGACATTGCCCGCAAGAACGGAGCCACTACGATCGTCATCACCGCCAGCGGTTCTCCATTAGCGAGTGCCGGCCACATCCACCTGAGTGCAGACCACCCCGAAGGCTTCGATCGCTACAGCCCCATGGTCTCGCGGCTTTTACACCTGATGATTATTGATATCTTGGCCACTTGCGTCGCCCTGCGCATCGGCGGTGGAAAGCTCCAACCTTTGCTCAGCGAGATGAAGCACAACTTGCGGAACAAGCGCTACGCTTGAACACCGGCCGACTAGGCAACGAGCTCGACTATTTCATCCAGCGAAGATCATAAAAAAAGGGGGATGTGCTTCGCACATCCCCCTTTTTTAGGTGCCCAAGAAGCCGTCAGGGCCGTAACCCTGACTGACTTATAAGACGACAGCGTCTGGTTAGAACGCCTTCATCAAACGGATACGGTACTCGTTACCGTTAACAGCGGTGTTGTTGTAGGTGCCGTAGCTTGCGTTCAATGTTGTCAACTTGCTCAGCTTGTAGTCAACGCCAACTGCAGTAGCAGTCAAAGCGTCAACAGAAGCGTTGAAGTATGTTGCGTCAGCAGTCACTGCGGAACGGTTGGAGTGGATCAAACCAACGGTAGCGGCAGAGCTCACAGGAGCAGCCAAGCTTACGGTGAACTTGTTAGGCGCGTTGTGGTTAGATGTTTCCACACCAGCACCAACCTTGACAGCACCAAAGTCGTAGCTACCAGTCAGACGTGTTGTTGTCAGACCGTCGTGGAATTTAGCTGCAGTAAATGCTGCGCCAGTGACAGCTACTTGAGCTTGACGAACTTCCAAACCGAGGGCCAAGGGGCCTGCAGCGTAGTCAGCGGCCAATGTGTAGAAGGTGGCATTGTTAGATGCAGCTGCACCGGATCCAGCACCAGCACCAACTTCGTTGTAGCTGGCAGACACAGTCACAGGACCGAGAGGCACAGCAACACCAGCGGTGTCAACGTTCACGCAGCTGTCGTCCAAGCTGAACTTGCCAGCGGCCAAAGGAGTGGAAGTGCCATCATGGCCGGTGGCCAAGGACACGGGAGCGCCAGCGACGTTGTCAATACGGCTGCACTTTTCAATGCTGCCAAATGTGTAAGCAGCAGCGCGTGTGCTCAGAACCAAGGATGCGTCACGTGCTGTGATGCCAGTGTCGCGGCCGCGGGAAACAAAAGCAGAGCTCGCAGTGATTTTGGAACCGCCACCCAGATCTTCGGTAGCTGCGAAGTTCAGATCACCGTCGGTCATTTGCATGCCGTGGTTAGCAGCGCCGCCTGCAGCGGTTGCGTTCTTTTGGTAGCTGAAACCCAGTTTACCAGTCAAAGAAACTTGAGCAGAGACTGCACCGGATGCAGCCAAAACGGCGATAGCGATCAGAGTTTTATTCATATCAAACCTTTAAAAGTGAATAGTTAATTAAAGCCTAATTTGCTTGCTTTGTATAACAAAGTTAAACCAATTAGCTCAAAAACAACATAGTCCAGAACAAATGTTCTGGACCATTTTTTAATCTAAAAAGCGAGATAACTCGCCAAAAAGATTAGAAGGACTTCATCAAACGAATGCGGAATTCGTTGTCTTGGTTAGTGCTAGAGCTGTAAGTGCTGTAGCTTGCGTTCACGTTCGCTGTTTTGCTCAACATGTAGGTTGCGCCAACAGCAGTACCGGACATACTGTCACGCACAGCCAGAGCCGCACCGCCAGTTGTTGTGAATGCTGTAGTCTTCTGTGCTTCCTTCATGCTGTGCACCAGACCAACAGAGAAAGAACCAGACAAAGGAACGTTCAAGCTGAAGTTTGCTTCAGTGGGCTTGTCATGGTTGTGAACTTGCACGCCAGCGCCGATCACAGCAACGCCCAAGTCGTACGAACCAAACACGCGGGTACGTGTCAAGCCGTCCAACTGCGTACCAGCAATAGAAGCCGCGGCGTAAGATGTGAAGTCGATAGCAGCCTTCAAAGGACCAGCAGCATAAGCCGCACGGACTGCGTTAGCTTGGACGTTGCCCGCGCCACCACCAGCTGTACCAATGGAGTCAGAGTACGCCACAGACAACAGCACAGGGCCAACTGGCAGAGCATAAGAAACGAAATCAACGTTTGCAGGGGCTTGGATCAAACCAGAACCGTCAGACTTGCCGTTATCGTGGCCAGTTGCCAAAGACACAGGAGCGCCGGCTGTATTCAAAATAGTGTTGGGAGATTCAATGGAGCCCATGGAGATGGCACCCACAGAAGTCACCAATGTCAAAGATGCGTCACGTGCATCGATGCCTGTGTCGCGACCGCGAGATTTGAACGCAGAAGCTGCAGTAATTTTGCTACCGCCACCCAGATCTTCGACAGCTGTGAAGTTCAGATCACCATCAGCCATTTGCATGCCGTGGTTAGCCGCACCACCGCCAACAACCGCATTTTTTTGGTAGCTGAAACCCAGCTTACCGGACACGGTAACTTGAGCAAAAGAAGCGCCGGAAGCGGCCAGTACGGCCAAAGCGATCAAAGTCTTTTTCATTCGAAATACTCCAAGGTTAAACATAGAGCTCCGGACCGATTGTTCGGAGCTCCGGGCCAACCTCCTTGTTCAGGAAGTTGAAGCTATTGCACCAGACCGATTCGGCTTTGGCAAAGAAAAGCGATAAAAAGGACGGATTCCACCGAATCACCGTTGTGGGCTCGCAACAAGGGCTTTTACCCTTGTCAAGGGCTTTTTTCTATATTCCCGATAGACTGGAACCTCGCTTTGACGCGAAAACTCGAGCATTTGTATGGATTCCCTTTTAAACGCCGCCGATACCGCCCTGCGCACTCTGTTCGCTACCCCACACGCGTCCCAAGCGTCTCCTGCCGCGCCTGACCCTAAAGCAGAGTTGAGCGATGCCGACAGAAAGAAGTCTGCGGGTCTGATGCGGGTGAATCATGTGGGGGAAGTCTGCGCGCAGGCTCTTTACACCGCACAAGCGCTGACAACCCCTAACAAAGGCTTGCGTGAGCATTTCACCAAGGCCTGCATTGAAGAGACTGATCATTTAGCGTGGACCGCGCAGCGCTTGGATGCCTTGGGTTCACGTCCGTCCTTGTTAAATCCCCTCTGGTACGCAGGCGCCTTCGGTTTGGGGCTTCTGGCGGGGCGTATGGGCGACAAATGGAGTCTGGGCTTTGTCGTTGAAACGGAGCGACAAGTCGGCGCCCACCTTGAGGGCCATCTGTCGACGCTACCGGAGGGCGACCATGAATCCAGAGCCATCGTGGCGCAAATGCAGCGGGATGAGTTGCGCCATGCGGATGACGCAACCGCTGCCGGGGCTGCGGAGCTGCCCCGCCCAGTGAAAGAACTCATGCGCGCCGCCGCCAAAGTCATGACCACGGTGGCAGAACGCATTTGATCAGTGGCTCTAGCGGGCAGCCACCTTGTTACGGGCCAACCATGCCGGGTACTCTTTGGTGAGTAGTTCGGTTGCAGCGCTGGTGCACCAGTTGTACTTCACCCGACGCTCGTAACTCACATCGGCATACGCCGCTTTCTTGACACCGTCTCGAGATGTGAACAGTGAACGCCCTGAATCGGGGTCATAAAACCGCGCCCAGAGGGGCGGTGCGCTAGCGTCTGCCACCACTCGGCGGTCAAAACCGAACTCCAGCGTCTTGTCATTCACCTGGACTAGCTTAATGCCTGAGACTTTGGCCGCATCAAACCATGCCATGCCACTTTGGATAGCGTCCACCGCCTCAGAAGACGGCTGCGGCAATGACATCAAAAAGCGAAACACATTGACGCTCTCATCCCCACTGATAGAGGGCAACTCAAAGGCGCGCGCCATGGCGGGCTTCAGGGACACCTCGTCGTACTGGGCAGCCCACCCCGTTTTTTGCCATCAATCCGGATTTGGCTGGCCAGAATCAACTATAGACCTTTGTTATAGGCCTCACGGGCTTTCGCTACGCGTGCGGCATCCACAAACGCCATCTCCGACTTTCTCTCGGCCACATCCCGCAAAATTTCCAACACGTTGGCGATCGCGTCATCATTGAACGTGATGCGCGCCTTGTAGCCTTGTGGTTGTGGCCAGAATTGTTGCCAGCCGCCACTCGGGTGCTGCGCCACTAATAGATAGTCCAAGCCCCGTAAAAATGACTCTTTGTGGCTGGACTTGCCGACGGCCGCATGCACTTTAGCCAAAGCAACCAGCTGTTTGGTCGTGGAATCGTTGTCGATCGTGGATTTGCTGCGAAACCCGGTCAGAGCCTCTTTGTTCAATGGCGTCAAAAGACTGACCGTCTTTTCCAGCTTGGGCCACCCACCATCCGGATTTTGGTAGCCCACAATGACATCGGCCATGCGGACGCCATCTTCAGATCTGTAGAACCCCGCCTTTTGGGACAGCAGGGTCTCTTCCGTCACCGGACCACCCCGCGCAAAGTCAGCCAGTTTGACGCCCGCGGGCAGGACAAAGGCACCGGTAAGCCGCTGGCGGGTTTTGTCCCACTTCACGAAGGCGCCCATGGCTTCCCACACGGAGCTCACGGGCACCCAGGCACTTCCATTGCGCTCTTCCACTGCAGCCTCGAGGACTACAGGCGCCCCATTGACGGTGGCATTACGTTGCCCGACGGACGCCAGCAAAGTCTTGTCTCCAAGGGTCAGCTGGACCCGCCCCTCAGTCACCGAGTAGCGGTATTGCCCACCCAGATACGGGACGATGTCGCCCAAGGGCGCCATCACCAGCGTGCCATTGCGCAACTCCGGCCGGGTATACAAGCCCTCTTCCAGCTCTTGATAAGCGCCATCCACAGAAAAGTTAGGTTCGCCCATGATCAGGGCGACTGTCTTAAGTAGCTGCGGGGACCGCGCCGGAACAGCAGATGCCCCTGTGGGCATGACCGAGCTGCATGCCGTCAGGCTCGCTACGCCGATGAGCGCAGACGCTGTAGAAACTACGCAAAAACTTCCGGACATATCTCGGATCTCGCGACAAGTCGTCAGACGACTATTGAGAAAATCCGATTACCTAGCGCTTTTACGCAAAAGTCATCAGGCCTCTATAAGGTCAAACCCTGTAGTGATCTCTGCTGTTTTGGCCAGCATGATGCTGGCTGAGCAGTACTTGTCGTGGCTCATGGCAATGGCGCGCTCCACCGCGCTGGCAGGGATTCCCTTGCCGGTCACGGTGAATTGCATGTGGATTTTGGTGAACACCTTAGGGTCTGTTTCGGCGCGCTCGGCGGTCAGCTTCACGGTGCAGCCCTGCACATCGTGGCGGCCGCGCTTAAGAATGAGCACCACGTCATAGGCGGTGCAACCACCGGTACCTGCCAGCACGGTTTCCAAGGGGCGTGGCGCCAAGTTCTGGCCGCCGTTTTCGGGCTTGGCCGCATCGGGGGCACCATCCATCATCAATGTGTGACCGCTACCGGTCTCGGCCACAAAGCCCATGCCTGAGCGGGTATTGAGGCCGCCGGTCCAACTTACGGTGCATTCCATGGTGTGTTTCCTGTCTAAGCCCCGCGCGGAGCTGTTCTCTACATCGTTACAATGCCATGAATCGCTCCGCGCGGAGCGCCATGACTGCCTATCTCACCCACCGGAGTGTAGCCCTGTGAGCACCAAGACCCCGTCCTCAGCCCTGAAAACCCCTGCCCTGCTCACCCCAGCCGACTACCTGAAGAAGATACTCACTGCCCGTGTGTACGACGTGGCGGTAGAGACGGCACTGGAGCCTGCCCGCGCGCTAAGCCGACGGCTGCACAACACGGTGCTATTCAAGCGCGAAGACCAGCAGCCCGTGCGCAGCTTCAAGCTGCGTGGCGCCTACAACAAGATGGCCCAAATGCCTGCCGAGCAGATTGCAAAGGGGGTGATTTGCGCCTCCGCCGGTAACCACGCTCAGGGCGTGGCCTTGTCGGCCAGCCGCATGGGTGTGCGCGCGATCATCGTGATGCCGACCACCACGCCCCAGCTCAAGGTTGATGCCGTGCGCGGCTTCGGCGGTGAAGTGGTGCTGTTTGGCGAAAGCTATTCCGATGCCTACGACCATGCACGGGCCCTGCAAAAGAAAGAGGGGCTGACCTTTGTGCACCCCTTTGACGACCCGGATGTGATTGCCGGCCAGGGCACGGTGGCCATGGAAATCATGCGCCAAGTCCAGACCCTGGGTGCCGACAAAGCCGCCAAGTCGGGCCACAAAACCGGCAGCAAAACCGGCCCGGGTATTGATGCGGTGTTTGTCGCCATCGGCGGCGGCGGCCTGATCTCGGGGGTGGCGAACTACATCAAGGCGGTGGCACCCGGCGTCAAAGTTATCGGGGTGCAGATGAACGACTCCAACGCCATGATCCAGTCGGTGGATGCGCACGAGCGCGTGACGCTCCCCGACGTGGGCCTGTTCTCCGATGGCACCGCGGTAAAGCTGGTCGGCGAAGAAACCTTCCGCATCGCCCACGACTTGGTGGATGGCTATGTGACCGTGGACACCGACGCCGTGTGCGCTGCCATCAAAGACATCTTTGTGGACACCCGCAGCATCGTCGAGCCGGCAGGCGCACTGGCAGTCGCGGCTATCAAACAATATGTAGCCACCCACAAAACCAAGGGTGAGACATATGCCGCCATCTTGTGCGGCGCCAACATGAATTTCGACCGCCTGCGCTTTGTGGCCGAGCGGGCCGAAGTGGGTGAAGAGCGGGAAGCCCTGTTCGCCGTCACTATCCCTGAAGAGCGCGGCAGCTTCAAGCGCTTTTGCGAGCTGATTGGCGAGCTACCCGGCGGCACACGCAATGTGACCGAATTCAACTACCGCATCAGCGACGCGGCCAAGGCCCATGTGTTTGTGGGCCTCACTACCCAGAGCAAGGGCGAATCCACCAAGGTGGCCAAGAACTTTGAGAAAAACGGATTCAAGACCCTGGACTTGACGCACGACGAACTGGCCAAAGAGCACATCCGTCACATGGTGGGCGGCATCTCTAGTTTGGCGCAAGACGAGCGCTTGCTGCGTTTTGTATTCCCCGAGCGGCCGGGCGCGCTGATGAAGTTCCTGAGCCTGATGCGCCCGGGCTGGAACATCAGCCTCTTTCACTACCGCAACCAAGGCGCCGACTACGGCCGTATCCTGGTTGGGCTACAGGTGCCAAAGGCCGACGACAAGGCGTTTGAAAAATTCTTACAAACCCTGAACTACCCGTACGTGGAAGAAACCCACAACCCGGTGTACCGGATGTTTCTTCAAAAATGATAGCTACCCGCACATACGGGATGCGGGCTAGGGCGCTTTTTTGGCAGTAGCGGGCAGCGCCAGCGGGGGCAAGCTCAACTCCAGCTCAGCCCCTTGACGCCCGATCGTCACTGTGCGGCCGGACACACGGGTCAGTTGCCAGCCGCTGGCCAATTCAGCCCCGAGTGCAAATGGCTTGGCAGGTTTGTTGTCAATCGCGATCAAGGCCGCGCCCGCACGATCGCCACCCAGCACCCCTTGCAGCACAAACCGCGATGCCTCTGCCGCAGGGGCCGCCACCACTGCAGGCTGGGCCGCACCCTCGGGTGCAGCGCCCAAACCACGCGCAACAGCACTCACGTCCAAAGCCTGCTCTGCGGGCTCCGCTACCCCGGCCATTGCCTGTTGTGCGGGCAAGCGCCAATGCAAGCCCCAATAGACAGCGCTCAATGCTGCCAAAGTGGACAACAACAAAGCCGCCATACGAGGAGGCCACACAGAAGCGGGATAAGGCATAGGCGCATTATGATTGACCGAGACGCCTACCGACACCCCCTCCACCTTGCTGACCAGAAGTTCCTTATGAGCCTACACATCCGTTTGTACCGCGCAGCACAACGCGGCTTTACCTTGATCGAGCTGATGGTCGTGCTGGTCATCATTGGCGTGCTTGCAGCCTTGATTGTTCCGAACGTGCTGGACCGCGCCGATGACGCCCGGGTCACCGCCGCCAAAACCGACATTGCCAACCTCACCCAGGCGCTCAAGCTCTACAAACTCGACAACCAGCGCTTTCCTTCTGCCGAGCAGGGCCTGCAGGCACTGGTTACTAAGCCCACTGTCGGTGTCATTCCGGCCAACTGGCGCCCGTACATTGACAAACTGCCGATGGATCCCTGGAACCGGGCCTACCTCTATATCAACCCCGGCCTGAAGGGCGAGGTCGATGTGATGTCCTTCGGCGCGGATGGCCAAGCCGGCGGCGATGGCAAAGATGCCGACATCAACAACTAGTCTCGCATCCAGTCCTGCAAGACCACGCACCCGGTCGCGTGGCTTTACGTTGTTGGAGTTGATGATTGTGGTGGCCATCACCGGAATGGCCTCCGCTGCAGTCGCATTCGCCCTGCGGGACAGCACCCAGACCCAGCTCGACCGTGAGGCTCAGCGCCTGGTCGCACTTCTCGAAGCGGCACGGGCCGAATCCCGCGCCACCGGAGTCAGCTTGCAGTGGCGGGCCACGCCCGGCGGTTTCGAGTTCACCGATGGCATCAAACCCCGGCCCCAGCGCTGGGACCCCACCACCCTGCAGGCCCGCAGTGAAACACCGGTTGTCCTGGGCCCCGAGCCTGTCATAGGCCCGCAAACCATTCGCCTGAGCAACAGCGACGCTGCAGGGCCCAGCCGGTGGGTGACCACCGATGGCCTTCGGGCCTTTGAGGTGCGCAACGCGGCGCCCGCAGGACCAACGGGGGCCGCACCATGATGTGGCACCGCCGGCGGCATGGCACACAAGGTTTTACCCTGATAGAGGTGTTGGTTGCGCTGGCCATTGTGGCTGTCACGCTCATCGCAGGGCTGCGCGCCAGCGCCACCATGACCCGGAGTACCGAGCGCCAGAGCAGCCGGGTGCTGGCCCAGCTCTGTGCTGAAAATGCGCTGGTGCAATACCGCCTGAGCGGTCAGCTCCCGGATGTGAGCGACAGCACCCAAGAGTGCGCGCAAGCGGGCCAATCTTTCGAATTGCGGCTCCTGGTGCAGTCCACACCCAACCCGAACTTTCGCCGGGTCGAAGCGCGGGTAGCCAAAGACGGCGCCCCCCTGCTCCAGCTCAGCACCGTGTTGGGGCGCTACTGATGCAACACCAATACCGCAGCACCGGAAGCGCTGGCTTCACCCTGATCGAACTCCTGGTAGCGCTCGCCGTCATGGCGCTCATGACCACCATGGGGTGGCAAGCCCTCGCGGGCATGCAAAGTGCCATGGAGGGCAACCGCAGCCACAACGATGCGGTACTCACCACCGAGGCGGGCCTGAACCAGTGGACCGCCGATCTCGACGCCATGCAAGAGATCCCCCAAACCCGCAGCCTTGACTGGGACGGCCGGGCCCTGCGCCTGACCCGCCGCAGCGCCCAACAAGGCGATGGCGCTTATGTGGTGGCCTGGACACGGGCAGAACGCGCAGAGCGGGCCGTTTGGCTGCGTTGGCAGTCAGGCCCTGTCAGCACCCGCGAAAGCTGGCAGGCTGCCTGGGGCGCAGCGGCTGCATGGGCCCAAGGCGCACAAGCGAGCACCGTCAATGCACTTGCGGGCAACGCCAGCAGCATCCGCCCGGCAGAGGTCAGCATCACCGCCCTGTCTGCATGGCAACTGTTTTACTACCGCGGAGGCGCCTGGAGCAACCCCCTCTCCAGCGCCGGTGCACAGAACGCTGCAGCCCTGCCCGACGGGATACGCCTTGTCTTGACGCTGGACGCTCCCCACCCCTTGGCCGGCACGATCGTGCGGGATTGGGCCCGCCCAACCCTTTTAGGAGCCACTCCGTGAAAGTCCAGCGCGGCGCGGCCATCCTGACGGCCTTGTTACTCATGGCGCTGGTTGCCACGCTCAGCACCGCAGCGCTCTGGCAACAAGCGCGCGCCTATGACCTCGAAGCGGCAGAGCGGGCCCGTGTGCAAGCAAATTGGGTGCTGCAGGGCACCACCGATTGGGCGCGCCTGATTCTGCGGGAAGACGCCCGCTCCGGCACGGTTGACCATCTGGGCGAACCCTGGGCCATCACCCTGCAAGAGGCCCGGCTCAACACGTTCTTGGCCAACGGTTCCGCTAACGCAGAAGACTTACCCACCGACGTTCTGCAAAACGCCTACCTCTCCGGCAATATCAACGACTTGCAGGCACGCCTGAACGTCACCAACCTGATGCTGGACCAGCAGGTCCACGAGCCGACACGCAACGCGTTTATCCGGCTGTTTGACCTGCTCAAGCTCCCGCCGGCCGAATTGCAGCTGTTGATCAACAATTTGCAAGCCGGCCTGGAGCCCCCAAAAGCCGGCCAGGAAAGGGCCTCGAGCCCCGGCAACACCCCCTTGCTGCCGCGCAACCTCGACCAACTGGCATGGCTGGGCGTCTCGCAGCGCAGTCTGGCCCAATTGCGGCCTTATGTCGTGGTCCTCCCGGACCGCAGCACGGTCAATATCAACACGGCGACGGCGCTGGTGCTCCAAGCCATCATTCCCGGAATGGACGGGGCCAGCGCCCAACGCTTCATCGACAGCCGGGCAAAAAGCCCGCTGCGGAGCATGGGCGATGCGCCTGCCGCATCGGGCTTGCCGCAATCGGCCTTCCAAGACAACTTGGTCAGTGTGAATTCACGATTCTTTGAGGTCCGCGCCCGCCTGCGGATCGGCACGCTCACGACCCAGGAGCGCACCGCCGTGCTGCGCGAAGGTTTGCAGGTGAAATCTCTTTGGAAAGAACGCGAGGCACCGCAAGATGCCTCCGTACAATGAAGCCGATATGCGTCAGCACCTCGTCATGCCTCCCCCACCTCATGCAACGCAGGCTGCATGGGACTGGGTCCGCAGCGACAGCCCGCACAGCAACCAGCGTTTGCCTACCGTGCCCGCTGTCGGCTCTGGTGCTGACACCACGGTTTTGGTCGTGCCCGCAGCGGCCCTGTCCTGGCACCGCATCACGCTGCCGCCGGGGCTGCTAGGCCGCGAGGGTCAGGCCCGCCAACCGGCCAAACTCAAATCGGTACTCGAAGGCCTGCTGGAAGACCAGCTCTTGGATGATCCGGCGCAGTTGCATTTTGCGCTGCAGGCCACCAGTGCCGAGACCGGCCCCTGGTGGGTGGCGGTATGCCAGCGTCACTGGCTCAACGAACAAATTCAACAGCTGCGCCAAGCCGGGCACACCTTGCACAGCATCGTCCCCGAGTGGGGGCCGGGCTCCTCCGATACCCCGCCGGCACTCTGGCTCACAGGAGAAGTCGAGACGGCAGAGTGGACATGGGCCGATAGCGCAGGCGTACACCGCCGCAGCGCAGCACAAGCCCCGGCCGCATTTCTCGCGCCTGCCCAGCTAGCCAGCGCGGCTTTGTTTGCCGAGCCGGCGTGCGCTGAACTTGCAGAATCACAAACCCACCGGGAGGTCACGGTGCAACACCGTGCAGACCGCTTGCGCGCCGCCGCCAACGGCCCCTGGAGTCTTGCGCAAGGCGAATTTGCCAACCGCCATGCCTTGTTGCAGCGAGTGGCTGAAACGGCAGCCGCGCTGTGGCAAGCACCGGCCTGGCGGCCAGCCCGTTGGGCTCTGGGTGTACTCGCTGCGGTGCAGCTGGTAGGCCTGAACCTACAGGCGTGGCAAGCCCGCCAAGCGCTGACCGAGCAGCGCAGTGCGATCCAGAGTGTGCTGATCAGTACCTTTCCGGCCACTACGGTAGTTGTCGATGCACCTTTACAAATGCAGCGCGCGGTAGAAGCACTGGGCCAGGCCGGCGGGCAGACACGGGCGCGCGACATGGAGCGACTTTTAGAGGCTTTTGGCACGATAGCCCAAGCAGATGCTTCGCCATCTGCTATCGAATACGTAGCAGGCGAGTTACGGATAACGCCTCCTGCCGGAAATACCGAGCCTCCGGCATCGTTGCGTGACGGCCTGCAAAACAAAGGCTTGCGCCTTCGGACTGAGGGCACCACCTGGGTGCTGAGCCCATGAACACCCAAACCCTGCGCACCTGGTGGAACCAGCGTCCCCCCCGCGAGCAAACAATGCTCTCGGCAGCCGTGGTTTTGATACTGGCCGCCCTGACGTGGACCATCGCCATTGCCCCGGCGTGGCGCACTGTCAAGGCCTACCCAGCACAACGGGCTACGCTGGATGCCCAACTCCAACAAATGCAAACGCTGCAGGCGCAAGCCACCGCGCTGCAAAGTCGCCCGGCCCTGGCGCCTCAAGCGGCTCAAGCCGGGCTACAAGCCGCAGTGACAGGCCTAGGGCCCCGCGCCAGCCTGCTGATACTCAACCAACAAGCCACCGTCACCTTCAAAGGCGTGGAGGCGGAAACCCTGGCCCGCTGGCTGGCAGTGGTGCGGGTGGAGGCCCGCATGCTGCCGACCCAGGCGCAATGGCGTCGTGACGGTCGCTTGTGGAGTGGCACGGTGACCTTCACCCTGCCGGGCGGCTGATGTGATGGCTGCCCGACCCGACATCCTGCGACGCTCCCAAGGGCAGCTGGACACAGGCGCCAAGCGCGGCCCGTGGAGCTGGGCCGTGATAGGGGTTTTGCTGGGCGTGTTGGCAGGTGCCTTGGCATTTGCGCCGGCGCGCTGGCTGGCTGCCGGCTTGGTCTGGACAGACGCACCCCTGCGCTTGCACAACCCGACCGGCACCGTATGGAATGGCAGTGCCCAAGTGCTCCTGCGCAGTGGTGCCGAGGGCAGCAAGGCTTTGCCCGGTGACCTGCGCTGGACCCTGCGCCCTGCCTGGAACGACGGCGGCCCGGGTGTACGCGCCGAGTGGCGGGCAGACTGTTGCCTCAGCGCGCCCTGGATTTGGCATGTGAATGGCAGCCTCCAGTCTGTGCAGCTGCGCGCGGATGATTTGCTACCGGCACAAGGCTTGCGCATCCCTGCAGGTCTGCTGACGGGGCTCGGCACCCCTTGGAACACGCTGCAACCCCAAGGGCAATTGACGTTGGCAACCAATGGCCTAACGGTCCGGTTGAACGCCAGAGGCACCCAACTCGGCGGCGAGCTCGCGCTGGACGCCCTGAACATGAGCACCAGCCTGTCGACCTTGCGCCCGGTGGGCAGCTACCGGGTAACTTTGCGTGGCGGCGAGCAAACCGCCATGACACTCTCGACCCTCGAGGGAGCACTGCAGCTCAGCGGGACCGGAAAAATAGGGCCCCAAGGGCTGGTATTTACCGGAGAAGCCCGCGCCGCGGAGGGCCGTGAGGACACACTCTCCAATTTGCTGAATATCATTGGACAGCGCCAAGGCGCGCGGTCTCTGATTCAACTGGGTTAAGGAATGTCCACTCCTCTTTATCGACGCTTGTGCAGCACACACATTGCTATTCAATTAATAGCAACCGGGACAATCGGCATGGGCGCTATGGCCCCATTTGGCTCTCAGGCTTGGGCACAGACCAGCAATGCCGCGCCCACCGTCAAGCGGGGCGAGCCGATCACGCTGAACTTCAGCAACGCAGAAATTGAGGCGGTCGCCCGCACCATGGCCATCATGACCGGGCGCAACGTGGTGGTGGACCCGCGAGTCAAAGGCACGATGACCTTGGTCTCTGACAGCCCCATGTCGCCCGCCCGCGCCTACAACCACTTTCTGGCGGTGCTTCGAAGCATGGGCTATGCAGTGGTGCAGTCAGATGGCTTGGACAAAGTGGTCCCCGAGGCCGATGCCAAGCTGATCGGCGGCGGCGTTTCCGTTAACGAGAACGGCGCCCCCAACACGCCGGGCAACCAGTTGGTGACCCAGATCATCAAACTCCAGTTTGAAAACGCCAACAACCTGGTGGCAGTGCTGCGCCCGCTGATTAATCCCAACAACCCGATCAACGTGAACCCGGCGACGAATTCGCTGGTCATCACTGACTACGCCGACAACCTGCGCCGCCTGGCGCGGATTGTGGCGGCACTGGATGTGCCGAACGCCACCGACGTAGAAATCATCCCGCTGAAGAATGCCAGCGCCACCGACCTCGCTCCGCTGGTGCTGCGGCTGATGGAAAGCACCGCAGCCAGCCCGGCAGGGGGAACTGAGGCGGGCTTCAAGACCACGGTGGTGGCCGAACCGCGCAGCAACGCGCTGATTGTGCGGGCCGCCAACCAGGCACGCCTGGCACTGGCGATCAACCTGATCGACAAGCTCGATCAACCGGTGGCCAGCGTCAATGGTGCTGCAGGCAACATTTACGTGGTGTACCTGAAAAATGCCAATGCCACGCAGCTAGCAACCACCCTGCGCGCCGCGATGGGCGCTGGCTCGGGCGGCAGTGCGCCGGCGGCCACCGGCGCAGCGCCCACCGCAGGCGCGGGCGCCTCCACTTTGGGCGCAGCGCAAGCGCCCAGCACGGGCGGCCAAATCCAGGCGGACCCGACGACCAACTCGCTCATCATCACCGCCAGCGAGCCGCAGTACCGGCAGTTGCGCGCGGTGATCGACAAGCTGGATGCGCGCCGCGCCCAGGTGTTCGTGGAAAGCCTGATTGCCGAGGTGAGCGCGGACAAGGCCGCAGAGTTCGGCATCCAGTGGCAAGGCGCGCTGGGCAATGCCGGCGATAGTTCTATCGGTCTGCTGGGTACCAATTTCGGGGCTGCAGGTAACAACATCATCAGCTTAGCGACACAAGGGACTTCGGGCACCGTCGCTCCTGGCAAGGGCCTGAACGTGGGCGTAGCCAGTAAAACCAATGGCATCTATGTGCTGGGTTTTCTAGCCCGCTTCCTGGAGGCAACCGGCAGTGGCAATGTGCTTTCCACGCCGAACCTGCTCACCCTGGACAATGAAGAAGCCAAAATCGTGATCGGCCAGAACGTGCCGTTTGTGACCGGGCAGTTCACCAACACCGGCGCCAGCACCGGCAGCGTCAATCCGTTTCAAACCATTGAGCGTAAAGACGTTGGTCTGACCCTGAAGGTCAAGCCGCAGATCAGTGAAAACGGCACCGTCAAGCTGACCATCTTTCAGGAGGTGTCTAGCGTGTTGGCCTCCACCGTCAACGCGGCCAATGGCCCGACCACCAACAAGCGGACGATTGAATCCAATGTCTTGGTCGAAGACGGCGCGGTCGTGGTGCTCGGCGGTTTGCTGCAGGACGAATACGCAGGCAGCCAGGAACGGGTG
Source organism: Rhodoferax potami (assembly GCF_032193805.1). Taxonomy (NCBI): domain Bacteria; kingdom Pseudomonadati; phylum Pseudomonadota; class Betaproteobacteria; order Burkholderiales; family Comamonadaceae; genus Rhodoferax; species Rhodoferax potami. The sequence continues at coordinate 1,207,621 of NZ_JAVBIK010000001.1, forward strand.
CCCGGCTTGGCCGATGTGCCCTTCTTTGGCAACCTGTTCAAAAGCGAGGCACGCAGCCGCAAAAAAACCAACCTGATGGTGTTTTTGCGGCCGATGGTGGTGCGCGACGCCACAGCAACACAAGCCCTGTCCAACGAGCGCTACGAGCAAATGCGCGGAACCCAGCAATCCGGCCAGCCGGAGCCTAGCTCCACCCTGCCGATCAATGAAGCGCCGGTGCTCCCGAATCTGCAGCTCAAGCCCGGCAACCTTCTATTGGCCCCAACGCAATAGGGCTTGTACATGCGCTACCCGCTCCCCTATGCCTTTGCGCGCAGCCAGCAGTTGCTGCTGGAGGACGATAACGACCGCCTGTACCTTTGGGTTCACACGGACACAGCTGCCTCTGCCATTTCTGAGGTGATGCGCAAGCACCGCATCGACCACCTACAAACCCAAGACGCGGCGGAATTGGCCCAGCGCATCAGCATGGCGTATGCACAAGGCGAGTCGAGCGCCGCCACGGTAATGAACGAGGTGCAGGGTGAGGCTGATTTGACGCGGATGATGCAAGAGCTGCCCGCAGTCGAGGATCTTTTGGAAACAGCGGACGACGCCCCCATCATCCGCATGCTCAATGCATTGCTCACCCAAGCCGCACGCGATGGGGCCAGTGACATCCATATCGAGCCGTTTGAGCGCAACTCATCAGTCCGCTTCCGGGTCGATGGGTCCCTGCGCGAGGTGGTGCAAGCTCACCGCGCCTTGCATGCGGCGCTGATTTCGCGGCTCAAGATCATGGCCGATCTGGACATCTCTGAAAAGCGCTTGCCGCAAGACGGGCGCATTTCGCTGCGCATCGGCACCCGCGCCGTCGATGTGCGGGTCAGCACCTTGCCCAGCGCCCACGGCGAACGGGCTGTACTGCGCTTGCTCGACAAGAGCCAGGACCAGCGCAGCCTGGAGGCGGTGGGCATGCAGGGCGATGTGTTGCGGCGCTTTGAAGGCCTGATTGCCCAGCCCCACGGCATCATTCTGGTGACAGGCCCCACCGGTTCGGGCAAATCGACCACCTTGTACGCCTCGCTCGGGCGGCTGGATGCTGCCCGCCAAAACATCATGACGGTGGAAGACCCGATCGAGTACGAGCTGCCGGGCGTCGGCCAGACGCAGGTCAACCCCAAGATCGACCTCACGTTTGCCAAGGCCCTGCGGGCGATATTGCGACAAGACCCGGATGTGATCATGATCGGCGAAATCCGGGATTTCGAGACCGCCCAAATCGCTATCCAGGCCTCCCTGACCGGTCACTTGGTGCTGGCCACGCTGCACACCAACGATTCGGCCAGTGCGGTCACCCGCTTGATCGACATGGGAGTGGAGCCCTTTTTGCTCAGCTCTTCGCTGCGCGGCGTACTGGCCCAGCGTTTGGTGCGCAAAACCTGCAAGACCTGCGCGGGCAAAGGCTGCGAAGCCTGCGGCCATACCGGCTACCTCGGGCGCACCGGTGTTTTCGAATTGCTGGTGGCCGATGACACCATTGCCGAGTTGATCCACCACAACGCCTCAGAAGCTGACATCCGCACCTCAGCCACCCGACAAGGCATGGTGCCGCTGCGCGAAGACGGTGAGCGACTGGTCAGCAGTGGCCTGACCAGCCGCGAAGAACTATTGCGCGTAGTCCGGGACTGACAAAAACCACGCTCAGGGCTCGTAGGCCGCCAGCCGTTTGCGCTCAGTCTCGGTGAATCGGGCTTGTTGCAGCGCGGTCACGGCTGCTGCTTGCTCAGTGTCCGCAAGCGCACTTGCACCCTGCAAGAGCCGGCTTCGCTCAGCCAGGTAGCTGGCAATTCGCTGCTGCCAGGCCCGCTCTTCTTGGTCCAGTTCGGCAAAGCGGCCCGCTGCTGCACTGTCAAAGGCTTTGGCACGGGCGCGGTAGACCTCATCCTCCCCTGCACCGGCCGCGCGCAAAGCGGCCACCTGCGCTTCCAGCTTGATGACTGCGCGTGGCGCCTCCCGGTCTTCGCGCAGGCTGGGGGAAGCTGCTTGTCCAGCGCGGCCAAGCGAGCCTGCTTGTCTTGCGGGGAAAGCTGTGCATCGTTCACGATATCGAGCCGGGCGAGTGCATCGAGGTCATGCAGATCCTCGGCGCCGAACATCGCTTGAGCCTCCTCCGCGCTGAAGAAACGGGCGCGCACCACGCGCATGGCTTCAAACCGCTCGCGGAGCACCGCGTTGCCCGGGGGCGTTTTGGCGAATTGCTGCTCTACCACCACCAGCGCCTTTTTGAACGACAGGTACCGCTCCAACAAGCGCTCGGCTTGGGGCAGTTGCACAGGCTTCAGGTTTTGGGCCAGCACGGTGCGGATTTGCGCCCCGATCTCTTCCACACTGAGTTCGCCCACGGTGCTCAGGTAGTAATCAAACAGACGCTTGAGTTCTGCGTAAGGCAAAACGGTGCAGCCCGCTTCCCGGCACTGCGTGGGCAAAGCGTGGAGCCCCATGGTTTGCACCGCGTGCAAGCCATCGGGTGCGGTACCCTGCAGCGAGCGGGCAGGGCCGGTGGCTATCGCACCGGAACTCGCGTTGTGGTCGCCGGTTGGCGAGTCGCCCCAGAGCCACATATCGGCACCCCACCCACCCAGCAGGGCCAAGCCTGCCAAGCCAGCGAGGGCCTTGCTGCGCAGTCGCATTACAAACCGGCGTTGCGCAGGCGGTTAGCCTGTTGCCGGAACAAGGTGACCGGGTTGGTTTCAAAAATATTGGTCAAGCCTACCGTCTGATTGACCTCATCGAGGTGGTTGAAGGCGTAATCATCACGAATCACACGACCCAGACGCGACGAGCAGCTGCTCACCAAGCCATCGTTTTTCGCGCCTGCAAACGCCAGCGAGGTCAATGCCAAAGCGGGGTCCACCACATCGAGCACGTTGCTATACGGTTTGGCGCCACTCCAAGAGTAATAGGCAACCCCGTTGACGCTGTAAGCGCCCTCGCCGCAAGCGGTGGTCGGCACACCTTGGGGGTGCTTGGCATTGAACTTCAGGGTACCGGCGGTGCTGAGGGACTGCGCTGCTGCCAGCGAGTTTTGGGTGTTGCCGCTGCCACCGGACAAGAAGTTGATGATGCTGGCCAAGCCATTCGTCACCGACACCAACGCCGTATTCTGAAGACTGCCTGCAGGCGCCACGCCCAACAACACGTCTGCCACGGCAGAGCCCTTGTTAACGCCACCGATGCTCGTGACCGATGCCACCAGATCCGGCCTCACCGATGCAACGTAACGTGCAGTGGGGCCGCCATGGCTGTGGCCCATCAGGTTGACCTTGCCTGCGCCGGTAGCGGCCAGAATTTGCCGCACTTGCGTGAGCAATTGCTCGCCCCGCACTTCGGTGCTATTGGCGGCAGAGACCTGCACCACAAACACCCGGGCACCGTCTGCGCGCAAGGCGGACGGAATGCCATAAAAGTACTCCACAGGGCCAATGTTGTCAAAGCCGAACAGGCCGTGAATCAACACGATGGGGTACTTGGTTTGGGTGTACCCGGCCGCTTGCGCAGACGCCGGCAGCAGGCCGATAGCCAGCGTACACGCGGCCAGCCAGCCCATTACGATTCGCTTCATCTTCATAGTTGTCTCCTCGGGACCTCTGAGGGTCGATGGGGTTGAAGGGATGCCAGTTGGGAACGTAAACCGTTGCGACCTCTCGGGTAGGGGCGCTGTCGCGGGTGATGGCCGGCCTGCTGTTTGTGTCGTCAGGCAATCATCAAAATAGCACGGTCGTGCTTTTATTGGAGTATGCGGTGGACGCACGTTTTTGTCATGGTGGAAAACCCGTGCAACCCGGCGCCCCGCTACTATTGCGCCATGCCTGCCTATTCCTACCAAGCCCTTGATGCCGACGGAAAATCCCGTTCGGGCGTGTTGGAGGCCGACACGGCCAAATCCGCACGCAGCCTATTGCGCTCGCAACAGTTAGTTCCCCTTCAGGTTCAGGCGCTCAGCGTGGACAGCAGCGCGCAGGGCACCTCGCGCCGCGCCTGGGGTTCACGCGCGTTCAATAACGCGCAGCGCACCGTCTGGACACGGCAGCTGGCCGGGCTGGTGGCAGCGGGCCTGCCCTTAGAGCGTGCCTTGAGTTCTCTGGCCGAAGAAGCCGAAACGCCAGCCCAGCGCGATGTGGTGGCCACCATCCGCTCAGAGGTCAATGGCGGCAAACCGCTGGGCACCGCACTGGCGCAGCACCCGCGGGAGTTTTCAGACATTTATGTGGCGGTCGTGAGCGCCGGCGAGCAAAGCGGCCAGCTCGGGCTGGTGCTAGAGCGGCTGGCAGATGACCAGGAAGAGCAACAAAACCTGTCTTCCAAATTATTGGGTGCAGCACTGTACCCTGCCATCGTGAGCCTGGTAGCTCTGGCCATTGTGCTGTTTCTGTTGGCCTATGTGGTCCCACAGATCGCCAACGTGTTCGCAGGCTCCAAGCAGGCGCTCCCGCTGCTCACCCGAATCATGCTGGCGATCAGCGATGCCATACGGTCGTATGGCCTGCTCGTGCTTTTTGCTATTGTTTTAGGAGCTATTGGCGCACGTATTGCTTGGGCTGGTGCCGCTTTTCGCTCTAAAGCGGATGCTGCATGGCTGCGCCTGCCGGTACTGGGCCGCATGTCCCGCAGTTACAACGCCGCGCGCTTTGCCAGCACCCTGGCCATGCTGGCCGCCGCGGGCGTGCCCATTCTCAAAGCCTTGCAGGCCGCCGCCGAAACGCTGAGCAACCACGCGATGCGCGACGATGCTCTGGAGGCCCTGACCCTGGTGCGCGAGGGCGCCCCGCTCGCCAGCGCCTTGGCGCGCAACCAGCGCTTTCCGGCACTGCTCAGCATGTTCGCCCGGCTCGGGGAACAAACCGGCCGCCTGCCCCATATGCTGGACCGCGCAGCCCTGCAGTTGCGCACCGAGGTGCAACGCCGCGCCCTGCAACTCGCCACGCTGCTGGAGCCCTTGCTGATCGTGGCCATGGGCCTGGTGGTGATGCTGATCGTGCTGGCGGTGCTCATGCCTATCATCCAGCTCAACCAACTCGTCAAATAAAACACAGAAAACCCAGGAGGCTTAGTTCACATGCGACCCCTTTCCCTGCCACTGCTGCTCGTTGTCAGCACGCTCACCCTGAGCCTCAGCGCCTGCACCCGGATCGAAACCGGCGAAGTGGGCCTGCGCGTTAATTTCGATAAAACCGTGGACCCGACTGAACGCCTGCCCGGCTCGTTCAACCAGACCGTGGTCGGCGAAATACTCACCTTCAAAATCCAGGATGTGGCGGTGGGCGTCGACAACATGACGCCGCTGGCCTCTGACAACTCCACCGTCAAAGACTTCGATATGACAGTGGTTTACAACGTCAACCCCTCGGCGGTGTCCGAGCTGTGGACCACCAAGAACCGCACCTTCCACGGCATCTCGGAAAAGGGGGGCGACATCCTGCTGATGCAGAACTACGTGGCCTTGAGTGCGCGTAACGCCGCCTATAAGGTCGCACGCGGCTACGAGTCGCTCAAGATGGCGGACAACCGGCCGCTGATGGAGCAGCAGATCCGCGAAAGCATCATCAAAACCCTGACCGAAGAAAAGCTGGGCGACAAGATTGCCGTCTCCCAAGTGCAGGTGCGCGCCATCACCCCGGCTGACGTAATTGTGCAAAGCGCCAACGAACTGGTGCGCGCTCAAAACGAGCTCAAAACCAAAGAGGTGGAAGTGCAAACCGCCAAGAAAGAAGCGGAGCGCATCGCCGCCCTGAATGCCAATGCCGGCGCCATCGGCTACATGAATGCCATGGCCAACCTCAAGATCGCCGAAGGCGTGGCGAACGGCAAAGTACAAACCATTGTGGTGCCCTACGACTTCAAGGGCATCGTGAATGCGAAATAAGGATTTCTCATGGGATTGACCCTCGACGGCAAGCTGGTGGTGGCCATTTCCAGCCGGGCCTTGTTTGACTTTGAAGAAGAAAACCAAGTTTTCGAACAAAACGACGACCACGCCTACATGCAGCTACAGCGCCAGCGGCTGGACGTGCCGGCCAAGCCCGGTGTAGCGTTCTCATTGGTCAAGAAGCTGCTGGCGTTCAATGAGCCGGACTCGCAGCGGGTGGAAGTGGTCATCTTGTCGCGCAACGACCCGGTCTCGGGCATGCGGGTGTTTCGCTCTGCCCAGCACTACGGGCTTGCAATCCAGCGTGGCAATTTCACACGCGGTGAGGCGCCTTGGCGATACCTCAAGCCCTTGCACGCCAACCTGTTTTTGAGCACCCACTTGAGCGATGTGCGCGCTGCCCTTGCAGCAGGCGTGCCGGCCGCGCAGGTCTACCCGCACAGCGCACACGCCAGCGCCGACCACCCCAGTGAAGTGCGCATTGCCTTCGACGGCGACGCCGTACTCTTCAGTGACGAGGCCGAACAGGTTTACCAAAGCGGCGGCCTGACCGCCTTTCAAAAACACGAGATGGACAAGGTGGCCCAGCCGCTGCCGGACGGCCCCTTCAAGCCCCTGCTGGTCGCATTGCACCGCCTGCAGCAAGCGCGTATTCCGCACATCCGTATCCGTACGGCACTGGTTACCGCCCGCAGCGCACCGGCCCATGAGCGCGCGATTCTGACCCTGATGAACTGGAACATCGATGTCGACCAAGCCATGTTCCTCGGCGGGCTGGACAAAGGCGAGTTCCTGCGCGAGTTTGAGCCGGACTTTTTCTTTGACGACCAAACCGGCCACATCGAATCCGCCGCCCGCCATGTCCCTAGCGGACATGTCGCCAGCGGCGTGCGCAACTAGCCGTATTCGACAGATGTAAACGCGAGAACCGGTTTGGTAAAGCAATGTAAAACCGGCTGACAGCCACGGCAGGCCGGTCTATCCTGAGGGCCATGTCGTACTCATCCACCGGCCTGACCTCCCGCACGCGCAAGCCGCTTACCGGCGAAGGTTCGGACAAACCGGGCGAAGCCCATTTGTCTGCCAATGCGCAAGCGTGGCGCAGGTGGGCGCTTGTGGGCTACCGACGAAATCGGGAGTCAGTGCACACAGGCCGCGCTGAAACGGCCGACACCGAGCGCCAGGACGACGAGTCCGGCCGCTCTGACGACGGACACCACAGCGGCTTTCAAGGGCTTTAGCCGCGGCACACGGGACTTCGCGGCTAATATGCCCCGTGGTCTCACGGCAACGCCCCGCGCGGTGCCGGCCTTGTTCCCTCAACCGAGATTTTTTGCATGGCACTTGTGGCATCTGTGTCCGCCAAATGGGCGGCGTTCCGGGCATTTATCCAGCGCGCCGTGGCTCTGTCCACGCCCTACTTTTCGTCTGAGGACAAATGGAAGGCCCGCGGCATGTTGGCAGCCATCGTGGCCCTCAACCTGGCCTTGGTCTACATGGCAGTGGTGTTTAACGACTGGAACCGCTTGTTTTACGACTCGCTCCAAGAGAAGAATGCGGCCGTGTTCTGGAAGCAACTCGGGCGATTCACCTACCTGGCTTTCGGCTTTATCGTGATCGCGGTCTACAAGTTCTACCTGACCCAATTGCTCGAAATGCGCTGGCGCGCCTGGATGACCGACCACTACCTGCACAAGTGGATGTCGCATCAGGCCTTTTACCAAATGGAACTGGCCCGCTTTGCACCCGCCGCACACGGCGCCCACACCGACAACCCGGACCAACGGATTCAGGAAGACATCAACCAATTCACCAGCTACACCATCTCGCTCAGCATGGGGCTATTGAACTCTGTCGTCACCCTGGCCAGCTTTGTGGGCATTTTGTGGTCGCTTTCCGGTGCGTTTGCCTTCACGCTGGGGGGGCAGGATTACTCGATTCCCGGCTTCATGGTGTGGATGGCGGTGCTGTACTGCGCGGTGGGCAGCGTGATCACCCACTACATCGGGCGCAAGCAGATCCCGCTCAATTTCGAGCAACAGCGGGTGGAGGCAGATTTCCGCCACCACATGGTCCGGGCGCGCGAGTACAGCGAATCGATTGCGCTGGACCGTGGGGAGCGCGTCGTGCGGGAGCAAATGGCAGAGCGTTTCAGCCGGGTGCTCAGCAACAACCTGGCGCTGATCAAGGCCCAAAAAGGGCTGATCTGGTTCACCAGCTTTTTCGGCCAGGCCGCGGTGGTGTTCCCGTTTGTGGTGGCGGCCCCGCGCTTCTTCAGTGGCGCCATTCAGCTGGGCCAGCTGACACAGATTTCAGGAGCCTTCGGTCAGGTGCAGGGCGCCTTGAGCTGGTTTGTCGACACCTACAGCAGCCTCGCCAGCTGGCGCGCCACCACCGATCGCCTCACAAGCTTTGAAGAGTCTTTTAAGGCAATAGCCCGCACAGAGCGTGCGCAAGCCGCTATCAATAAAGTAGCAAATGCTCCTCAACTGGACACCAGCCCCTTGCGTATTTCTTTGCCGGGCGGCACCACGCTGCTGGAGCACACGCGCCTGCACGCGCAGCCGGGCGACCGCATTCTGCTCCAAGGCCCGTCGGGCAGCGGCAAGTCCACCCTGTTCCGCACCCTGGCAGGCATCTGGCCTTACTCGGAAGGGGCGGTGGCACTGCCGGCGGACAGCATGTTTCTGCCGCAACGCGCCTATTTCCCCAACGGCACGCTGCGGGACGCCCTCGCCTATCCGGCCTTGGCGCCGCAATACCCCGACGCAGCACTGCAACAGGCACTGCGCGATGCCTTGCTACCCCATCTGGCGGATTCATTAGATGTCGTAGACGCCTGGAGCCAGAAGCTATCCGGCGGCGAGCAACAGCGCTTGGCCATCGCCCGTGTTTTGCTCAAAAAACCCCAATGGCTATTTGCAGACGAAGCCACCAGCGCCCTCGACGAAGCAGCCGAGGCGGTCCTCTACCAACGCATGTGTGATCTGGTGGCCGAAAAAGGCGGCGCTCTGGTATCCATTGCCCACCGCCCGGGTGTTGCCGCCTTCCATAATCAACGCTGGATATTGGAGCCCAACCCGCAAGCCACAGAAGCGGCCAGCCCCGGCACTCAGGCGGCTGCGCGCTTCACTTTGTCTGTGAAGCCGGCATAGCCTTTGGCCCGCAACTCACACGCCGGGCAGGTACCGCAGCCATAGCCCCACGCTTGGCGGTGGGTGCGGTCACCCAGATAGCAGGTGTGGGTGTGCTCGACCACCAAGTCCACCAAGGCGTTGCCGCCTCCGGGCTCGCCCGAGCGCTCGCCCAGCGCATGGGCCAGCTCCCAGGTTTGGGCCTTGTCGATCCACATCAGCGGGGTCTCAATCAGAAAGCGCTGGTCCATGCCCAGCGACAAGGCCAGCTGGAGCGCCTTCATGGTGTCGTCCCGACAGTCGGGGTAGCCCGAAAAATCAGTCTCGCAAACGCCGGTCACGATCACTTGCAGTCCACGGCGGTAGGCCAGTGCGGCAGCGAGGGTCATGAAAAGCAGGTTGCGCCCGGGCACAAAGGTGTTGGGCAGCCCGTTGGCCTCCATCTTGAATGCGGTGTCGCGGGTCAGCGAGGTCTCGCTCACCTCACCCAGCACCGCCAGATCCAGCAAATGGTCTTCGCCCAGTTTGGTGGCCCACTGCGGAAAGCGCGCTTTTATCTCACGCAACACATTCAAGCGCGCAGTCAATTCCACGTTGTGGCGTTGGCGATAGTCGAAAGCGATGGTTTCCACGCGCTCGTAGCGCTCAAGGGCATAAGCCAGGCAAGTAGTGGAGTCCTGACCGCCGGAAAAAAGGACAAGTGCGGATGTATGCATGTCCGAGATGTTAGACCACCCCAAGGTGGCCGGGCCAACTCCACCGGAGTGGAGTCAGCTCACATGCTTTCTGTTTTCTTGATTTTGCTGGGGGTGTAGACCAGCGCCTGTTTGGCCAGTTGTCCAGGCGCATCGGCTGGCGACACCGGCTGTGGCGTGGTGAGCTGATTCTTGACCTGCTCGATCTGCACCGCGCTTGCGCTTGCAGTCCACATGGTTTTGAGATGGTCCATCAGCACCTGTGAAATCGGCTTGGGAGGAGGATCCTCCACCTTTTCCTTCGCGGGCCGTTGAATCGTCCAGTCTTTCTCCACCACCGCGTCACTGCCCTTCTTCATCGGGTCGGCCACACTCTCGTAGGGCGCATCTCCGCTGTTTTGGGGCTTCAGTGCGGGGTTCACCTTGTCGATCACATCCGGACTGGACTCGATCGACTTGGTAACACCGGCAGGCGGGTTGACCGGAGCAACTGGGAGAACCCTATTTGCCCCAGACGACACCGCATCTACGCCGGCGGGGCGCATATTCGGGGTTCGCTCAATGGTTGGCAGTTGCATTTTGGGTAGACCTTGCGGCCCCTCCGGTGGCTTTTAGGAGTTGACGTACTGTTCTTAACGGCAGATTTAGGGGGTTATTTAGGCCTTTTTCTAAAATTTTTAGAAAAACTTCCGACCATGCCTATTCACACTCCATTTGCACCACATTGGTGCAAAGGCGCCCGGCGTTGCACCAGGCAAAGAGCAATCCACAAGTCTGGCGGGACGACCCATGGACCTTGTGGTTGGTACTGACCACTTGCGCAACCCAACGCCCATTTAGTCTTGGCGCCCGGTGGAGGTACGGCCACTCGGATGGTTCTGCAACCGTCACAGCTTGCGAGCGGAGGGGCCTTAACCCGGAGCCCCCCGCGACACTCAATACCGGACCAAGGTGCGGTAGGTCAAAACTGTTTTGCCTTCCGCTGGAACTGTCACCTTCCAGACAGCCATATTCGCCGAAACCTTGGTGTGGGGCTGACTGGCCGCCAGCATTTGCCAATCCCCGGGGATCGGCTCTTGCACCGTCACTGTTACCGGTTCTTTTTTTGCGTTACGCAGAACGATTTCATAGGCACTCTCGGCAACGAATCCAAATTTGGAGGTGTTGGAAAGCCGCTTGAAATCTGTTTGCTTCTTGTCCGCCGACACGTCGAAAGCGTTGCCAAGCTTCAGCCGGACCTTCTCATTTTTTGCGGTGTGATCCAGCCGGTCTTCGCCAATGAATTGGGCATTGCCGCTTTTGTCTTTTTTATAGACCCGCGCCACGCCTTTGGGCAGAGGCACACCCAAGCGGGAAGCCTCCTTGTTGTCGAACTCCAAAAACGCCGCCACCTTCAGCTTGGTGCCCAGGTCCCCCGAGAGCCCTTGGTAGTAATAGTCCGCCCCCTGCAACACCAGCTCGCGGCGTGCCGGAACGCCGGCTGCAGACAACAAGGCAACTTGCTTGGTTTGACTCTCCGCAATCGTGGTGGGGCGCTCGAGGGTGTAGAGGTGGTATTCGAAGAGCGACTCTTCAACCACATCGCTCTCAGCTTTGGCCATGGCGGTAGCCGCCATCAGCTGCGGGCGTCCGCGTGTAGCCATTTCGGGGGCCACTTGGTTTACGTCGCCTGCGACCAATTGCAAGCGGGCGTTGCGATAGGTCGCCCCGCTGGTGTTGGTCAGGGTGACCCAGCCGGATACATCCAGCGCATCTTCTGCAGCATTGAGCTCTACCACGTAATCGGCTTTCCACGACAAGCCGCCTGTGAGATAGCTCAGCTCCACATCCTGCTGGGCCGGTCCAGTGTTCTGTAGGTTCATGACCAGCGTGGGGCGATCCCGCAAATTAGGTGGCACGTCATCAAACACCAAGCGACCGGGCACGCCGGTTTCGATGCGTTGACCGATCTGCAGCACGACGCCGGTGTTGGCCGACAGAACGGTCGCGGTCTCTACCGTTTCAGCACCTGTGGTCGGATGGGTGCGCACCACTTTGACCTGCTTGCCCACATACTTTTCGAGCATTTTTTGGGGCGTGAGGAGGTCGAAGTCAAAGTTTTGCTCCTGAACGCGCAGGGCGCCCGGGGAAGACAAGCTGCGCATCAGCGCAGTCTCAGCGCGCATACGGGCACTGACATCGCGGAACGCCAGCGCCGATGCGCCCGCCTTGAGCGGCACCTTGCGCACATCTTTGACCAAGGCGAGGTTGTCGTTGTAGATCGTTACCGCCACTTCTTGCTGGTCGGCGAGAGTGCTTCGTTGCTCCTGCGCTTGAGCAAGCCCAGCAGAAAGAGTGACCACAAGCAAGGCGGCAGCCGCCAGGGGAAAAGGAGCACGCATAAAAACCCTCAAATAAATGTGAAGCACTCAACGCACAACGCCACACATCCAGTGCAGGCTGACGCATTTGCATTGTGTTACCAAAAGAGACAGCACCGCCCCACCGGTTAGCATCCGGCATGCCTTTGACACCACACTGGATTCGCCACTACCCGAGGCAGCACCTGCGAGACGATTTGATAGCGGGTGTGTTGCTCACCGTTCTGGTCATTCCCCAGAGCTTGGCCTATGCCCTGCTGGCTGGCCTGCCACCACAGGCCGGGCTGTATGCGAGCATATTGCCGGCCATCGCTTACGCCTGGTTCGGCAGTAGCATGGTGCAGGCGGTAGGGCCGGTAGCCATTACTGCCATCATGACGGCCAGTGTGCTGGGCCCCTTGGCCCCCGTTGGGAGCGCGCTCTACCTTCAGCTGGCCGTGTGGCTGAGCCTGGGCTCTGGCGTACTGATCACGTTGTGCGGGCTGGCTCGCTTGGGTTTTTTATCCCAACTGTTGAGCAAGCCTGTGGTTAGTGGGTTTATCACGGGCTCTGCACTGCTCATCATTTTGAGCCAGCTGCGATTCATCGGCGGAATAGATGCCCGGGGAAATACAAGCTGGCAGCTCTTGCATAGCCTTTGGGCTTGGCTGCCCGACATCCATGCTCCAACCCTCCTGCTGGGAGCAGGTGCCGTTGTTGCATTGGCCTTGGCGCGCACAGGTCTGAAGCGCTGGCCTATGTGGCAACGCTTGTTTCCATTGTTGTTGATACTGGTCTGCCCTTGGGTAGTGCAAGGGCTGGCCCTGGACCCGGGCGAGCGTATTGCGGTCGTGGGGCCTGTGTCTCTGGAGTGGGCATCTTTCGACTTTTCGATGCCCCACCCGTCCGTATTCAGCGCTTTGGTTGGCCCGACGTTTCTGATCGCCTTTATCGGCATGGTACAAGGCATCACCATGGCACAAGCATTGGCCACGCAACGGCGGGAGCGCATCGATGCCAACCAGGAACTGCTCGGGCTGGGGGCTGCGAATATCGCGGCAACCTTCAGTGGCGGTATGCCGGTCGGGGGCGGCCTGAGCCGCTCGGCGATCAACGTGGCGTCGGGGGCACAGACGCCCTTGGCGGGCATTGTCTCCGGCATCAGCATGCTGGCTGTTTTACTGCTGGGCACAGACTGGTTGAACCACGTTCCATTGGCGATTCTGGCGGCCAACATCATCATTGCGGCCTGGGGAATGATCGACCTCTCCGCTTTGCGCCAGGCATGGGCTTATGACCGAGCGGATGCTATTGCATGGCTGGGGACCGCATCGGGAGTGCTGGCTCTGGGGCTTGAAACCGGGATTGCCGTGGGTATTGGCTTGTCGCTGGCGACCCTTTTGTGGCGCACTAGCTCTCCCCATATCGCAGTCATCGGCCGCTTGCCCGGCACACAATCGTTCCGGAATGTGAACCGATACGCCACCGAAACACTGCCCCGGACACTGATGTTGCGGATCGACGAGAGTCTGTTTTTCGGCAATTTGCAAGCGGTGGAAGAACGCCTCGGACTGGAACTCGCCCAGGCGCCAGACACCCAAGATGTGGTGTGGGTCATGACCGCGGTGAACCGGGTAGACACCTCTGCCATGGCGGCACTGCTCAACTTGAACCGGGACCTCAAGGATCGCGGCATCCGCATGCATTTTGCAGAGGTGAAAGGCCCGGTACAAGACCGTTTGGTGCACACGCCCCTTTGGACGGAGCTCTCCGGTGAACTCTTTCACTCGGTGCCCGATGCGTTCGCAGCCCTCCAAGCCTCGCGGCAAGAGCCACACGACGCCGCATTGTCGATCTAACCGCAGCCTTTGAGTGGCACCACGGGTTTTGGTGCAGTCTTGCACCGTCCTGCTGTGAGCGCGCTAGACTGAGACACTGCCCCCGGGGCGGATCACCCTTGTTCACCGCGCACTGTCGTGCGAGGACCTGTTTTTTAGGAGCGCTAGTTATGGCTAAAAATGTGGCACCCAAGATGTCGATCGACATCGGTATCAGCGAACGCGAGCGAAAGAAAATTGCCGAAGGCTTGTCAGGTCTTTTGGCAGACAGCTACACCTTGTACCTGATGACGCACAACTTTCACTGGAACGTGACAGGCCCCCAGTTCAACAGCTTGCACACCATGTTCATGGCGCAGTACACCGAGCAGTGGACCGCACTGGATCTGATTGCCGAGCGCATCCGCGCATTGGGTTTTCCAGCGCCGGGCACCTACAAAGAGTTCACCAAGCTTGCCAGTATCAAAGAGGTCGAGGGCGTGCCCAAAGCCAACGAAATGATTCACCACCTGCTGGCCGCGCAAGAAGCCACTGCGCGCACTGCCCGCAAGCTGTTTCCCGTGGTGGACGCCGCCAATGACCAGCCCACCGCAGATGTCTTGACCCAGCGTATTGACGTCCACGAAAAAACAGCCTGGATGCTGCGCAGCCTCATCACCGAGTAAGCCCCCTCACGCCCGCCGGGCGCCGCAAGCGACCTGCTGCGGCAGTGGGTGCTATCAGCGCAACGCTATCGCTTGCTTCAACACAAAGTCGGCGATAGCGCTTGCGTTTTTCAGGTCAAGTACAGGCACTGTGCACTCTGGGACCGGGCCGTCGCTCGCAATGCCCACGATGCCCGGCCAGTGTGGCCACAACGTGCTTTTCCCCTCACTGGCCCGCCAGACTTCCAGCTTGGGAAAGTCTCCTTCCTTGAAGCCTTCCACCAGCACCAGGTCACAGTCCTGCAATCGCGTCAGCAAATAGTCCAGCGATGGCTCCGGCTCACCGCGCAGCTCATGCATCAGCGCCCAGCGGGTGCGGCCGAGCAGCAGCACTTCGGTACAACCCGCCTCCCTCAGGCGGAAAGAGTCCTTGCCGGGTCGGTCAATTTCGATGTCTTTGTGGCTGTGCTTGATCAACGACACCCGCAACCCACGCTGTTTGATTTCCGGAATCAGGAGCTCGAGTAGCGTGGTCTTTCCCATGCCGGAGTAGCCGGCGATTCCGAAAATGCGCATGGAGGGTTACTCGACGGTCACGCTCTTGGCGAGGTTGCGCGGCTTGTCGACGTCCGTGCCCTTGGCCAAGGCGGTGTGATACGACAACAATTGCAAGGGAACCACGTGCAGCAACGGTGAAAGCTCGCCGTAATGCTCCGGCATGCGGATGACGTGCAAGCCTTCGCCGCTCTCAATTTTGGTATCGGCATCGGCCAGCACGTAAAGCACACCACCGCGGGCACGTACCTCATGCATATTGCTCTTGAGCTTTTCAAGCAAGGCGTCATTCGGCGCCACAGTTACGACAGGCATGTCACTGGTCACCAAGGCCAAAGGCCCGTGCTTGAGTTCGCCCGCCGCATAGGCTTCTGCGTGGATGTAGGTGATTTCTTTGAGCTTGAGCGCACCTTCGAGGGCAATCGGGTAATGCAGACCACGACCCAAAAAGAGGGCGTTTTCTTTTTTGGCAAAGTCATCGGCCCACGCAATGATCTGGGGCTCCAGAGCCAACACCGCCTGGAGCGCTGCCGGCAGATGGCGCATGGCTTTCAAATGGCGGGCCTCATCCGCATCGCTCAAACGGCCTTTGGCCTGGGCCAGGCACAAGGTCAGCAAAAACAGACCTGCCAACTGGGTGGTAAAGGCCTTGGTCGATGCCACGCCGATTTCCACACCCGCCCGCGTGACATACGCCAGGCTGCATTCGCGCACCATGGCGCTAGTGGCCACATTGCAAATGGTGAGCGTGTGCTGCATGCCCAGGCTTTGTGCATGGCGCAAGGCTGCCAGCGTGTCTGCGGTTTCGCCACTCTGGGTGATGGTGACTACCAGGGTCTTGGGGTTGGGAACCGAGTCCCGGTAACGGTATTCACTGGCAACTTCCACATTGCATGGGATTTTGGCAATGCTCTCGATCCAATATTTGGCGGCGCAGCCGCTGTAATAGCTGGTGCCGCACGCCAATATCAACACATTGTCGATCTGCTGGAACACCCGGGCCGCATTGGCACCGGGTTGGTGGTTGCCCTGTTGGTCAAACAACTCCGGCACGATGCCTTCCACGCCTTCCAGCGTATCGGCAATGGCGCGTGGCTGCTCGAAAATTTCTTTTTGCATGTAATGACGGTAAGGGCCCAGTTCGGCCGCGCCGCTGTGGGCCACCACGGTTTTGACCGGGCGCTGTGCAGGTGCAACCGCCTTGTGCGCTTTGTCGAACAACCAGTACTTGCCAAGCTGCAAGTCGACCACATCCCCCTCTTCTAGGTAGACGATCTGATCAGTCACACCGGCCAAGGCCATTGCGTCACTCGCCAGAAAGTGCTCTTGTCCGTCTTTGCCCACGCCCAAAATCAGGGGCGAGCCCGCCCGGGCACCAATCAAACGCTGCGGCTCATCTTTGCAAAACACGGCAATCGCATACGCACCGTGCAACTGCAAAACAGCGGCCTTGACAGCCTCAAACAAATCACCGTCGTAGAGGCTATCGACCAGGTGGGCAATCACCTCGGTATCGGTCTGGCTATGAAACACATAACCCTTGGCCTTGAGCGCGGCACGGAGTTCATCGTGGTTTTCAATGATGCCGTTGTGCACCAGCGCGATACGGCCGGGCTTGCTCTCGGCATCTGCACCGGTTCCGTGGCTGAAGTGGGGGTGGGCGTTGTGCACCACAGGGGCACCGTGGGTGGCCCAGCGGGTGTGTGCAATGCCCAAATGTCCCTGTACATCACCTGCAGCCACCTGCTCCATCAGCTCAGACACCCGTGCCGTGCTGCGCGCGCGGCGCAGGCCACTCTGCGCCCCCAGCCCGTACACCGCAACACCGCAGGAGTCGTAACCCCGGTACTCCAGGCGCTCCAGGCCCTGAACCAAAACAGGAACAATATTCCGGGTAGAAACCGCGCCGACGATGCCGCACATAGAAAACCTCCAAAACAAACAATGGAGCGAATGGTAGAGTTTTGATAAGAAATTGCCGATTGAAATTCAAAGTTTTTTTGACTTTAAATTTCACCAATACGAGACAATATATTTTTATTTCAAAAAATGTCGCTCAATGAAAGAAATAGAACTTGATGCCATCGATCTGCAGTTGCTGGATCAACTGCAAAAAGACGCATCCCTGAGCAATCAGGCTTTGGCCGACCGGGTTCACACCTCGGCGCCGACCTGCTTGCGCCGAGTCAAACGCCTGCGTGACAGCGGCTTGATTGAAAAGCAAGTGGCCGTGCTGAACCCGCAAACCCTGGCTGCCCACACGGGCTACGGGCTCACGGCAATCGTGGAAGTCTCGTTAGACCGGCAAGATACCGGCGCACTCGAAGCGTTTGAGAAGAGAGTGGCGCTAGAGGTCGCGGTGCAGCAGTGCTACCGGGTGTCCCCGGGCCCTGACTTCTGCCTTGTGGTCCACACCTGGGACATGCCGACTTACCAGGCCCTCACCCAACGCTTGTTCACCACCGATGCCAATGTGCGCAACGTGAAAGCCTTCTTCAGCGTACACCGCAGCAAATTTGGTGCGGAGCTGCCTATGCATGCGCCCCGCTAAGCCGTGAGTTGACCTCACGGGCTCTGACCGCCGTAGACCCTTACGCCGGACTGGACAAAGTGAAGACTTGGTAAGCCAAGCCCGGCTCAGACCGGGCTTTCTTTTGCGCCTTGAAACCGGATCTCGGCGACCGCTCCGCACGGTGCTATTGCGGTCAAACTCACCCTTGCACCCACCTTGTGCAACAGCCTTTGTGCAGTCAGCAGCCCTACCCCCAAACCGGGAAACTGCTTGGCGGTGTGCAGGCGCCCGAACACCTTGAAAAGCTTGTCGTGCATGGCAGGGTTGAAACCCGCACCGTTATCCGCCACCCGGCACACCAGGTCGCCGCTCGGCTCCAGATCCACCGTGACCTGAACCTGTGGTTGTGGCGTACGCGCTGCAAATTTGAAAGCATTGCCCAGCACCTGCAACACAGCTTGGCGCAACAGCTGGGGATCAGTGGACAGCACTACACCCGCCGGAACGCTACAGGTCACCGATACTTGCCGTGCCGGGTCCGTCGCCTGCACCTCTGCCCACGCATCTCTCAGGACCGGCTCCAACGCGACATCCGACCATTGCACCGGTAACCCATCGATACGCGACAAGCCTGTCAGCGCATCCAGCAGCTCGCCCATGTGCCGGGCCGATGCAGAGATCGTGCGCAAAAAATCAGCGCTCTCGCCTTGCAGTTGCGAACCGGCCTCTTCTTCCAGCAACTGCGCAAACGACACCAAGTGCCGCAGAGGCGCGCGCAAATCGTGAGATACCGCGTAGGTAAATTCTTGCAAGCTCGCACGGCTGGCGGCCAGCTCCGCTTGGAGAGCGTCAACCCGCTGCTGCAGATCTTGGTGGGAAAGCGGCTCCGCCATGCGTCACGCTTTCGGCTTTTTGACCGGGCGGCTCCAGTTGGCAATACTGACCTGCTTGCCACGGGCCACGCTCAATGCGCCGGCTTCGGTGCTCTTGGTGATGGTGGAGCCACCACCCACGGTGCCACCGGCCCCGATAGTGACCGGGGCGACCAACACACAGTTGCTGCCGATGTGCACATCGGCCTCAATCACCGTGCGGTGTTTGTTCGCACCGTCGTAGTTGGCGGTGATGCTGCCGGCACCGTAGTTCACCCGCTCACCCACCGTAGCATCGCCCAAATAGGCGAGGTGATTGGCTTTGGCTCCGGCCGCCATGGTGGAGTTTTTCACCTCCACAAAGTTGCCAATGTGCACCTCTGGCCCCAGCTGGGCGCCGGGGCGCAAGCGAGCAAACGGCCCGATGAGTGCACCCGCACCCACACTCACGCCCTGTTTCTCGCCATCGATATGGGTGAAAGGGTGAATCACGGCACCCGCTTCGATCACGGCATTCGCGATCACGCAATTCGCGCCGATCGAGACCCCCTCCCCCAAACTCACCTGCCCCGAAAACACGCAATTCACATCGATGCTGACATCGTGGGCGCAGAGTAAATCGCCCCGCACATCAATGCGGGCGGGGTCCGCCAGGCGCACGCCTTCTTCCATTAACCGGTGCGCTTGCTGCAGTTGGTAGGCCCGCTCCAGCTCTGCCAGTTGTACCGGGCTGTTGACGCCGGCGACCTGCACCGCATCGGTGATTTTGTGCCCGACCACTCCGACACCATCCGCCACCGCAAACTTCACGACATCGGTCAGGTAATACTCTTGCTGGGCGTTGCGGTTATCAAGGCGCGCCAGCCAGGCCTTCAGCCGCGCAGCAGGCACCGCCATGATTCCGCTGTAAATCTCGGTAATGGCGCGCTGCGCTTCGCTGGCGTCTTTGTGCTCCACGATGGCCTGCACCGCGCCACCGGCGTCGCGCACGATACGCCCATAACCGGCCGGGTTGCTTTGCTCCAGCGTCAACAAGGCCAGCTTGTCGCCGCCACTGGCCTGGATCAGGTGAAATAGCGTGTCGGACTGAGTCAAGGGCACATCACCGGACAAGACCACCACCACACCGTCATCCGGCAGCACCGGCGCAGCCTGCTGGACCGCATGCCCTGTGCCGAGTTGAGGCTCCTGCCGCACAAAATTCAAAGAAAAACCGGCGCTAGCCCCCGAAAAACCTGCGCACGCTGCTTCAACTTCGATAGCACCATGCCCGGTGATCACCACCACATGGCGCGCCTGCAAATCGGCAGCCGTGTCGACCACATGTTGCAACAGCGGCCGACCGGCCAAGCGCTGCAAGACTTTGGGAATTTTGCTACGCATGCGCGTGCCTTTGCCCGCCGCCATAATGACCACATCCACCGGTGCAGTAGACGATTCGACGTTTGCAAGAGGGGAACTAGAAGTTAAAGCCATGCCTTTATTGAAACTTGGAAAGTTAGCGCGCCTCTGGCGCAATGCCCGGCGCTGGTTCGCCATTATCGGGCTGCTGAGTGTCGCGGCGACTTTGACTGGCTGTGGAGCAGTCCGTTTGGCCTATAACAATGCGCCGGATTTGTCCTACTGGTGGCTAGATGGCTACCTAGACCTGGACAGCCCGCAAAGCCTCAAGCTACGTAGCGATCTGCAAGCGCTGCAAACTTGGCATCGAAAAGAAGAGCTCCCGCAGATCGCGGACATGCTCAAGAACCTGCAGGCGGCGGCCCCCAGCAACGTGACGGGTGAGCAGGTGTGCCAGCTCTCTCGCTATCTGGAAACACGATTCCAAACCGTGTTGGACCGCACCACGCCCACCGCACTGGCGATTGCACCGACGCTGACCCTTGCGCAACTCGATCACCTTGCCCGTGCGTGGGACAAACGCAACCAAGAATGGCGGGAAGAGTGGATGGACGGCACCCCGCAAGACCGCCTGAACCGCCGGATGAAATCTGCACTCGATCGCACCGAGAGTTTTTACGGCCGCCTGAGCGACACCCAGAAACAAGCGCTACGCGCCCAGTTGGATGCGTCCGCCTTCGACGCTGCCACGCAATACAAAGAAACCATGCGCCGCCAAAAGGACATTTTGCAGACCTTGCGTGCACTGAAGGCCACACCCTCGACCGAACTGCAACAGCAAGCCGAGGTTCGGGCGCTGCTGCTGCGCAGCACCCAATCACCTGACCCGGCGTTTCAGCAATACACCGAGCGGATCCGGAGCAACTTTTGTGAATCTGCCGCCGAGCTCCACAACGGCACCAGCCCGGCACAACGCCAAAAACTCCAGCAAACGCTGCAAGCCTACGAGGCGGATGTGCGCGTGCTCATGCAACGCTGATCCGCACGCCGCCGGGCCTCCCGGCCCACGGCATCAAACTGGCCAGACGACGCCGTGGTCGTTCAGGATGGCATCCAGGGGCATGTCATGGGGCTCTGGCTCGAAGTCATCGACAAAACCTGTGCCAAACCCCAAGCCAACGGTAAAGGGGCGCGGGCTCAAGCTCGCCAGCATGCGGTCATAAAAGCCACCGCCATAGCCCAAACGGTAGCCACCAGGCCCGTAGCCGACACAAGGCACAAACAGCAGGGTGGGCACAATCAACTCGGTGTCTTTGGGCTTGGGAATGCCATAAGCATCCTCTTCCATCGGGCAGCCGGGGTACCACGCATGAAAGGTCATGGTTTTGTGCTCCCGGTTCACCACCGGCAAGCCGATGCGGCGCGGCTGGGGTTGGTCAATCAGCTCACCATCCTCTTTCCAGCGGTGCAAAGCGGGCAAGGGGTCGAACTCGCCCTTGATGGGCCAGTAAGCGCCAATGACCGCATCCGGCCGGCCCACCAGCCAAATGCGCATCACGCGCTGCAATAAATCAGCGCGCTGTAGGCGATCCGGCATGGCCAGACGTTGATCCAATAGCGCCTTGCGAAGGGCTTTCTTTTGTGCAGCTTTGCTGTCGTCCGAGTTGTCCATAATCCCCACATGCAGTTTTCAGCCATTCTGACATCACTCGCCCTTTGCGGCGCCCTGATGTCCACCACTACCCCCTCAGCATACGCCCAAGGGCGCGACCTTAGCCGCCTCGACGAGACTATTCTGGACCTGTCACAAGCCTATAAAAACCGCGACCGCAAACGCCTTGCCGCAGCGCTCCCGGGAATGCGCGGCCACATCCTCGAGCCTTGGACAGCCTATTGGGACATGTCCGCCCGGCTGGACGATGCCAGCAAGTCAGAAATCCAGGATTTCCTGAACCGCTACAACGGCACCTACCAGGAAGACCGCTTGCGCGCGGAGTGGCTGCTGCAGCTAGGCCGTGCCCGCGATTGGGACACCTTCAGCCGCGAATACCCGCTCTACCGCATGAACGACGACCGGTCCGTGCGCTGCTATGCCCTCTGGGCGGACTACAGCACCCGGGGAGCCGACGTGACTGCCGCCCTGGAGTCGGTGTGGTGGGGCCTGAAAGAGGCTGACGACGCCTGCGGCAGCCTAGCGACCCAGCTGGTCAAA
Source organism: Rhodoferax potami (assembly GCF_032193805.1). Lineage (NCBI taxonomy): Bacteria > Pseudomonadati > Pseudomonadota > Betaproteobacteria > Burkholderiales > Comamonadaceae > Rhodoferax > Rhodoferax potami. The sequence goes on from NZ_JAVBIK010000001.1 coordinate 1,229,671, forward strand.
GACAAAAAAATCAGCTCTCACAGCGTCTGGGTCCGGGCGCGCCTCGGTATGGAAAACGACCGCCTGCGCGTCGCAACCCAAGCCGCCGGAGCGTTGGATACGGACTATGTCAAAACCATCAACACCATCTACAACACCCCGGCCAAATACCTGAATGACAAGGTCACTGCGCTGCGGCCGCAAACCCGGGAATTTGTGTCATTGGCCATCATCCGCTTGGCCTATCAAGACCCACAAGAAGCGGCAGAGGAAGTCGACAAGCTCCGCTGGAAGGCGCAGCTCACCCAAGAAGAGCGCAGCTGGATCTGGGGTGTGATCGGCAAACGGGCGGCGCAAAAGCTCTCGGACAACGCCGCGAACTACTTCGCCAAAGGCCAACTCAGCCAGATGCATGAAGACCACCTCGCGTGGGCTGCCCGTGCCGCTCTGCGCGCCGGGCGCTGGAACCAGGTGGCAGACGCCATCACCGCCATGCCCGAGTCCTTGCGCAACGACTCGACCTGGGTCTATTGGCGCGCCCGTGCGCTGGCCCGCCGCAGCAATGTGGAATCCGCAAAGATGGAAAGCCAAGCGCTGTTGGAGTCGATTGCCGGCACCAAGGGCTTTTACGAAATGCTGGCCCTGGAAGAACTAGGCCAGAAAATCGTGACGCCGCCCAAGCCAGCCCCGCTCACCGCGGAAGAAAAAGACCAGGCCAAAAAGAACCCCGGCTTGGCGCGTGCGCTGCACGCCATCAACATCGGCTTGCGAAGCGATGGGGTGCGGGAGTGGAACTACACCACCAACCTGCACAACCGCGGCGGGCTGGATGACCGCTCCTTGCTTGCGGCTGCAGACCTGGCCTGCAAGGCCGAAGTCTGGGACCGCTGCATCAACACCAGCGAACGCACTAAAGGCATGGTCGACGTGGACCAGCGCTACCCCATGCCCCACAAGTCGGCGGTAGTGGCGCGCACACAGCTGATCGGGCTCGATCCGGCCTATGTGTATGGGCTGATCCGCCAAGAAAGCCGCTTTATCATCGATGCCAAGTCGGTGGTAGGCGCGGCTGGCCTGATGCAAGTCATGCCTGCAACTGCCAAATGGACGGCCAAAAAAATCGGGCTCAACGACTTCCAAGCCCACCAGATCACCGAGCGGGACACCAACATCGCCATCGGCACCGGCTACCTCAAGCTGGTGCTGGACAGCTTTAACGGCTCCATGCCCATGGCAGCCGCCGCCTACAACGCGGGCCCCGGACGGCCGCGTATTTGGCGCGGTCAAACCGGTGGTCCCACTTGGGAAGCCGCTATCTGGGCCGAAAACGTGCCGTTTACAGAGACCCGCGACTATGTGAAAAAAGTATTGGCCAACACCACGCTCTATTCCGCGCTGATCACCGGGCAACCACAGTCGCTGAAAGCGCGGCTGGGTGTGGTGGGCCCGCGCGATGCGAGCACTACAGAGGGTGGCCTCGACCTGCCTTCACCGGCCGGCGGTAAAACGCGCAGCGGTTGCGGCCGCTGCGCTTGGCCTCGTACATCGCCTGATCGGCATGGAGCAACAAGGTTTGCGGGTCTGTGCCATCCCCCGGGTAAACGGCCACGCCAAGACTCGCAGCTACCTGAACCACAGGCCCATCGGGCCCCGGGCCCAAATGGCAGGGCTCTGCAAACGTCGCCATGATTTTGGCCACTAAGGTCGAGAGCTCGCCGCTGTGAGACAGGCCACCGAGCAGCATCACGAATTCGTCGCCCCCGAGGCGGGACACGGTATCTTCCGCCCGCAACACGCCCTGTAACCTGCGGGCCACGGCTTGGAGCAGGGCGTCGCCGGCGTCGTGGCCATACACGTCGTTGACATCTTTGAAATGGTCGAGGTCCAGAAAGCCGACCGCAAACAGGCCGTTGTGGCGGTCGTGGTGGGCACACAGCATTTTCAAGCGATCGTGCAACAACACACGGTTGGGCAGGCCGGTCAGGGCATCGTGCTCGGCGAAGTGGCTGCGGGCCTGCAAGCGCTTTTTCTCGGTCACATCCTGCAGCACTGCAAGGCTGCGCTCGGGCCTGCCATCTGCATCGAACTCCCACACTGCCGACAGCAAGACATCACGCACCGCGCCGTCCCGGGTAAGAAACTGGTATTCCACGTTGTTACAGCGGCCGTCGTGCAATGCCTGCGGAATCACCACATCGCGCGCATAGCGGGCAGACCCGGATGTCATGAAATCCGCAATGTGCCGCCCCAGCACCTCTGCCTCTTGGTAGCCCAGCGTGTCGAGCCACAGCTGGTTGACCTGCACAATGCACCCGCTGCCATCGATCGAATGCAACATGGCCGGCGTCGCGCGGTAAAGGCTCAGTGCGCGGGCCTCGCGGTCCGCCAAGGCCTGGGTCATGCGGCGCTGCCCTTCGGACATCACTGCCAAAAACAAACCCGGCAACAGGGTAGCCAATACCGAGATGTAGTACACCGCATCGCCCCACCAGATGGACGATGGGGGTGGCAGCAAAACGCCCACCCGTATCAAGGCGGCCATGGCCAGCGCGATCAGGCCATTCACCACCAGGCTGTTGAGCAACGTGCTGCGCACCGCTACCCACACCATAGGCGCCAACATCACCACAAAGGGTTTGGGCAAACTGGTGGCCGACCACAACACCACAGACAGGCTGATCAGCGCCATCCCCACATGAACCGGCTGAAACCAACCGCGGGCCGCACTGCGCACACCCCGGGTCGCCAGCAGCAACACCAGCGGCAGCATCGCCACCGAGCCAATGGTGCCGCCCACCAACCAGTTCAGGGCCATATTCGACCAATCGCCCCGCAAGGCCAACACACCCGCCAGCCCGCCCAGCGGTGCAGACGCCATGGCGGGCAACAGCGCTCCGCGCAGCAAGACTTGCGCTTGAACCGTAGGGCTCTCGCCGGCCTGCTCCAGCGCAGGCAAGCGCTCCAGCCACAGGGCGGCGAGCGCCATGCCCAACAAGTAGCCCGGTACATCTGCAAAAGCCACCCAAGCCGTATGCAAGCCACCGGCCTGACTGACGGCCACATTTGGCGACACCAGCGTAAAGCCGCCATGCGCCGCCCACAGGACCAGCGCCACCAGCACCAGAAAGGCCGGCCACTGCCGTTTGGGCAAGCGCATCAGGGCGACAGCACCAAAAGCATTGGCAAACCACACCATCACCTGGCCCGGCCGCGGGTCTGAGATCGCCAGCGACACACACGCCACCGCGCCCACGAGCAAAGCCCACTCCCACAGCCACCCGGGGGTGCGGTCACGCGGGGCCAACAGGCTGGATGAAACGGCGTTGTCCGCCCGAAGCGCGTCAGTCTGCACGGGGGTGCCTGTCTTTCAAAAGGGGTTTGCGTGCGCGCCAAACCAGCATGAGCAGCACCCCAAGGAACGTCAACCCCAACGCCGCGCGACGCAACCAGAGATGGAGCGGGTCTTCGTAGGTGAGGGTGTCCACATCGATCCAGCGGCGCAGCAGCGCCTGGCGGGTGGCGGGCGAAATGTCCTGGAGGGCGGTGTTAAGGGCACTGCCCAAAGCCGTCAGCTCTTTGCGGTAGGCAAAGCTCAGTGCATATTCGAAGGGCAATGTCTCGCCGACTTGCACCCCGCGCACGCCGCTGTGGCGCTTGGCATCGCTGATGCTGGCTACATCCGCCACCACGCCATCGACCTCGCCGCGCATCAAGAGCTGAAAGCCACTCATGTCATCGCTGACAGCCACCCAGCGGATTTGCGGGTAGTGGGTGCGCACAAAGGTCTCCACCGCATAGCCCTTACCCACCGCCACCGAACGGCCTGCAAGATCCGCCAAAACGGGAGCCGCCGGCCCCTGTTTCACCACCAAAACGGCAGGCACTTTGACGTAGGGCTCGGTAAACGCCAAGAACTCGGCCCGCTCGGGGGTGGGGCGCAGTGAAGAGATCAAGTCCACCTCCCCGCGGCGGGCCGCATCGAGAATGTTGGCTAGGTTATCCGGGGGCAACATCTGCAACTCGCCGCCCAGGCGCGGCCGCAAGATCTCGAGCACATCCACCGACAAGCCTTGCACATGCCCCGCAGGGCCGGCACTCACAAATGGGGGGTAGTCTTTCTCCGGCGCAAAGCGGATCGTATGGGCGGCCACAGCACTCGAGAACAAGCCTGCACACACAGCCACACACCACCACAGGCCGTTACGCCAATGACGCCGGTCAGGGCGAACTGCTTGGTACGACATGGGTATTTCCCTCCCGGTGTTGGCAAAACTTGGAAGTCTGCGCTTGTGCATTCAGTATAGGGCGGCCCCCTCTGAGTCGCCAACCCCTTTAGGCCCGACTATCATGCGAATTTGACCAAGGATTGCGCATGATCAAGCTCTACATCGGCAACAAAAACTACTCCTCGTGGTCCATGCGCCCTTGGGTACTCTTGAAGCAGGCGGGTATCGATTTTGAAGAGGTCATGGTGCGGTTTGACTCGTTCGAGAGCCAATCCCAATTCAAAACCACGCTCGCTCCGCTCTCCCCCACCGGCAAAGTGCCGCTGCTGGTCGATGGCGACTTGGCGGTGTGGGACACCCTGGCAATTGCCGAATACGTAGCAGAGAGCTTTCCCAACCTGCAGCTCTGGCCTGCTGACAAGTCCGCCCGTGCTCGGGCCCGCAGTGTGTGCGCTGAAATGCACTCCGGCTTTACCGGCCTGCGCAGCAACTGCCCCATGAACATCGAAGCCACCCTGCTCGAAACCGGCGCCCTCATCTGGCGCGACAAGCCCGCAGTGCGCGCCGACGTAGCCCGCATCAGCGCCATGTGGACCGAGCTGCTGGCCCAGTACGGCGGCCCCATGTTGTTTGGCCAGTTCTCGGTGACAGATGCGTATTTCGCCCCGGTGTGCGCCCGCCTCAAAACCTATGGCCTGCCGGTCAGCCCGGTGGTGGGTGCCTATGTGTCCCGCGTGCTGGCCCTGCCCGGTGTGCAGGACTGGATCACCGGCGCGCTGGCAGAGAAAGACTTTCTGGACTTTGAAGAACCCTACCGCCTGCAACGCTGAACCACGTCTAAAGCCCCTGCCTTTTATGACAGCCCCCTCACCCGACTCCACCCGCAATACTGGCACCTTTTTGGTGGGCGGCGCTGTGCGCGACGCGCTGTTGGGTCTGGAGGTCAAAGACCGCGACTGGGTGGTGGTGGGCAGCAGCCCGCAGCAGATGCTAGACGCAGGCTTTATTGCAGTGGGCAAAGACTTCCCGGTGTTTTTGCACCCCCGCACCCAAGAGGAATATGCGCTGGCCCGCACCGAGCGCAAAACCGGGCCCGGCTACCGCGGGTTTGCGGTGCACGCCGCGCCCGATGTGACCCTGGACGAAGACCTGGCAAGGCGCGACCTTACTATCAATTCCATAGCAGCTCGCGCAGACAATACGTGCGCCAATGGCACTTTTGATGCCAAAGACCTGATAGACCCCTTCGGCGGCCAGGCCGACCTGCAAATGCGTGTGCTGCGCCATGTGACCCCCGCCTTCCGCGAAGACCCGGTTCGCATCCTGCGCGTAGCCCGCTTTGCGGCGCGGTTCACCGAGTTCACCGTGGCGCCCGAAACCACCGCCTTGATGCAAACCATGGTGGAAGACGGCGAGGTGGACCACCTGGTGCCCGAGCGCGTGTGGCAAGAGATTGCCAAGGGCCTGATGGAGGCCCGCCCTTCGCGCATGTTTGAGGTGCTGCGCAGTTGCGGCGCCCTGAAGCGCCTGCTGCCTGAGCTGGACCGGCTCTGGGGCGTGCCCCAAAGCCCCGAGCACCACCCCGAGGTGGACACCGGCATCCACGTCATGCTGGTGCTGGACCGCGCTGCCCAACTGGATGCGCCGCTGCCGGTGCGCTTTGCCTGCCTGGGCCACGACCTCGGCAAAGGCACCACGCCCGCCGACGTGCTGCCCCGCCACATTGGCCATGAAGAGCGCAGCGCCCGCCTGCTCAGAACGGTGTGCCAGCGCCTGCGGGTGCCCAACGACTGCGCCGAGCTGGCCGACGTGGTGGCCCGCGAGCACGGCAACATCCACCGCAGCGGCTCGCTCAACGCTGCTGCCCTGCTGCGCCTCTTGGAGCGCTGCGACGCCATCCGCAAACCCGTGCGCTTTCGCGCCGCCTTGCTGGCCTGCCAGTGCGATGCCCAAGGCCGCCTCGGCCTGCAAGATGCGCCCTACCCCCAAGCCCAACGGCTGGGGCAGGCACTGGACCTGGCTCTGGCAGTTGCTACAGATTCCATAGCTGCTCGCGCAATAGCGGCGGGCGCTACCGGCCCAAAGATTGGTCAATTCATCCAAACCGCCCGCGCCGAGGCGATTGCCGTAGGGCTAGAGGCTGCCACGGCCACCTGAGGGTTGCACCGCAGCAAAGCGTGCCACCTGCCTTGGTATGCTTGGGGAATGGCCCATTTACTGATTGTTGAAGACGACGAATTGCTGCGCGACGGCCTGTGCGCGCAACTGGTGCACGCCGGCCACAGCGTGAGCAGCGCCAGCGACGGCGCCCAAGCCCAAAGCCTGCTGGAGTCCACCCGTTTTGACGGCGTGGTGCTCGACCTGGGCTTGCCAGTGGTAGACGGCATTACCGTGCTGATCTGGATACGCCAGCGCCTGGCTGCGCTGCCGGTGCTGATCCTCACCGCGCGCGATGGTGTGGAAGACCGGGTGCAAGGCCTGAACGCTGGCGCTGACGACTACCTCACCAAACCCTTTGAAATGGCAGAGCTGCTCGCCCGCCTGCAAGCCATGCTGCGCCGCTCGCGGCTGCCCGCCTTTGGCGGTTCGCTCGAAGTGCAGAGCAGCACCAGTAAAAACCTGCGCCTCGACCCGGTGCTGCCTTTGGGCTGGCTGGGCGAAGAAGCCATGGAGCTCACCCACCGCGAATGGTCTTTGCTCTCGCTGCTGGTGAACAACATGGGCCAGGTGGTCGGCCGGGAAGACGTGCTGGCCGTGTGGCAAACCGCGCCGCAAGAAGGCGGCGCTGCCGGCTCCAATGCGCTGGAGGTTTATGTGCACCGCCTGCGCCGCAAGCTCAACGACAGCGGCCTGAGCATCCGCAACGTGCGCGGCTTGGGCTACATGCTGGAATCGGACACTCCGTGAGCCGCCCGGCTCGCTTCTCGCTCAAGCGGCAGCTGCTGATCTGGCTGCTGCTGCCGCAGCTGGTGCTGTGGCTCATGGGCGGCGCGCTGGCATTCCGGGTGGCGCTGGCCTATGCCGAAAAGACGATTGACCAGTCGCTCACCCAATCGGTGCGCTCGCTGGCGCGGCAGGTCAAGCCCATGGGCTCGGGTTTGTTGATCGACTTTCCGCGCGCAGCGCGCGACATCATTGAGCAGGACCCGGACGACCGCGTGGCCTATATGGTGTCATCGCCACCCGGCAGTTTTCTGCTGGGCAACACCAAAATCCCCGGCCAAACACCCGACCTGTACTCCCCCGCCAACGAACCCGTTTTGTACGAGGTGGTGATGGACGGCAAACCCATGCGGGTGGCCTCGATAGACCTGAGCTTTGGCGACGGCTTTACCGACCAGCGCATGCGGGTGCAGGTGGCCAAGAGCCTGGTGGCGCAGCAACGCATTGCCCGCGAGCTGGTGCGCGATGTGCTCTTTCCGCTATTGATTTTGGGCGCCGTGCTGAGCGTGCTGGTGTACGAAGGCATACGCCGCGGCCTGGCTCCGCTGGAGCGGCTGGAGGCGCAACTGGCCAACCGCAACATGGCGTCGCTCTCGCCCATCGAGATGACACAAGCGCCGGAGGAAGTGCACTCACTAGCCAACACCCTGAACCAACTGCTCACCACCCTGCGCCGCAGCCTAAGCCAGGAAAAGCGCTTTTTGAACGACGCCGCCCACCAACTGCGCACCCCGCTTGCGGGCCTGATCAGCCAGACCGAACTGGCCATGCAAGAAAAAGACCCCGAGGCCTTGCAACAACGCCTGACCAAAGTGCACACCGGCGCCCAGCGCAGCGCCCACCTGGTGCACCAGCTGCTGTCATTGGCCCGCACTGAGGCCGAGGTGAGCCTGGTGCCGGTGGATGCTGCGTCACTCGCGCGCGAGGTGGCCCGTGAATGGACCCGCCGCGCCTTGGCCGCTGGCGTGGACCTAGGCTTTGAAGGCGAAGACAGCGTCATGGTGCCCGCCGACAAGCTGCTGCTACGCGAAGTGCTGAGCAATCTGATCGACAACGCCCTGCGCTACGCAGGCAAAGGCGCAGTAGTCACCCTGCGCACCACAGTGCACAACGGCTACTGCTGGCTGGACGTGGAAGACACCGGCCCCGGCCTCTCGACCGAGCACCTGGAGCGCGTGTTTGAACGCTTCTGGCGCGCCAGCGAACTGCCCGGCGGCTGCGGCTTGGGCCTTTCCATCGTGGCGGAAATTGCGCGGCGGCATAACGGCACGGCGACAGCGCAGACGACGTTGCCGCATGGATTGACGATTCGGTTGGAGTTGCCGTTGCAAGGGTGATGGTGGTCAGCTTTGCTGCGATAGGAGTCGTTCAACGAATTCCCCTATATGGTGGATGTGCAAGATTTGAACCAAGAGTCAAAATCGGTTTAACCCGCAAAAGCCGACGTTGTCCAGTGCACAGTTAGCTTGGTGCCTCACACGACGGAACCTTCAATGCGTGACGTTTTACAAAGGAGTTAGCCAAGTGATTGGTCTGTTGTTCTTCGGTGCCATCGCCTTATGGGGTTTGATTGCTCTCACACTTGGCACCAAGGTGCCCAAGTGGCTGGGAATCCAGCGCTTTCGCACGCTGTGGGCTGTGGTGATAGTACCGATAGTGTTCTTTGCGCCAGTGGCGGATGAAATCATTGCTTGGCCGGAGATGCAGGCGTTGTGCAAAAGTATTGAGACGGTTGAATATGACCGTCAAACCGCCACAGGCGCGACCGTGAGCAAATATCCCCGAATCCTTGCCAAGGAAACGAAAACTCTATTCCCCAATATTCAAGTTCTCGTTCAACAAGGCGCGTATGTTGCCCCGGTTACTGAAACGCCGGTTATTAGGTGGACTTGGATTGAACCGCATGCTGGCTTTTTGAATTTTCCGGCAGGTTCTTCGGGAGGTTCCATGCCGTTACTTTTAAGTGACTGCGGCTTTACTCCGCGTAATCGTGCGCTCAGTAAAATCGTAGAACCGCTAGGGCTAGTAAAAGTCGACGACCAGCCTATCAAGTAAAGGTGACCGCCCTCGGTGTCAGCTGTACCCTAGGACAAACTCGGCATTTGGGTGTCCGCTTTGGAGTGTCAGAAAAATCGGCTTCCAGCCCTTTCCTGCAATCACTTTGAACGACCGCTTTCGAGCGCAGGTAATGTCTCTTAACAGTCTTTTCCGGCCTTTCCGCTTTACGTCTGTTTCCCTACCTGGGCAATGTCTTCTAACAGCCTTTTACTGACATAAAAAAAACCGGGCTGCCCCATCAGGGCAGTCCGGTTTTTTGTTACTGGCTTGAAGACTTACACGTCCAAACGCACACCCGTCGCAGTGCTAAACCAGTTGGTGTTCGCAGGGTTCACGCGCAGGCCGACTTGGTCGCCGGCTTTCCACGAAGCGCTCGGTGCAGTGCGCACAGTCACTTCGCCGGCAGCGGTTTTCACCACCACATAAGTGTCAGCGCCTGTGGGCTCCACCACGGCCACTTCGCCGCGCCAAGCGGCATCGCCAGTGATCAGCTCAATGTGCTCGGGGCGCACGCCCAAGGTGGCGTCGCCAGTGGCGGGGGTTGCCAGCTCCAAGGTGCTGCCGTTGAAAGTAAAGCGGCCTTGCGCACCGGGCACTTCTACATGGCCCTTGATCAGGTTCATGGTGGGCGAGCCAATGAAGGTGGCCACGTAGGTGTTGGACGGGCGGTTGTAGATGTCGTCGGGTGTGCCGATTTGTTGCAGGATGCCGTCCTTCATGACCGCGATGCGGCTGCCCAGGGTCATGGCTTCGATCTGGTCGTGTGTCACGTACACGCTGGTGATGCCGGACACCTGGTGCAGGCGCTTGATTTCGGCGCGCATTTCCACGCGGAGCTTGGCGTCCAGGTTGGAGAGCGGCTCGTCAAACAAGAAGAGCTGGGGGTCACGTGCCAAGGCGCGGCCCATGGCCACACGCTGGCGCTGGCCACCAGACAGCTGGGCGGGGCGGCGGTCCAGCAAGTGTTCGATTTGCAGCATGGCGGCCACTTCGGCAATGCGCTTTTTACGCTGCTCTACGGGCACCTTGCGCATTTCCAGCGCGAAGCCGATGTTGTCAGCCACGCTCATGGTGGGGTACAGCGCGTAGCTCTGGAACACCATGGCGATATCGCGCTGTGCAGGGGCTACGCCCACTACGTTTTTGCCAGCAATGCGCAGTTCGCCTTCAGATGGCTCTTCGAGGCCCGCAATGATGTTGAGCAAGGTGGACTTGCCGCAACCGGAAGGGCCGACCAGGATCAGGAACTCGCCGGGGGCGACGTCGATTTCGATCTTTTTCAGGACTTCAACGGCTTTGTCGCCCTTGCCGAAAACTTTGCGGATGCCTGCGATTTGGAGAGAAGCTGCCATTTTTTATCCTTTCACCGCGCCAGCGGTGAGACCTTTCACGAAGTATTGACCTGCCAGTACATAGACCAACATGGTGGGGAGACCTGCAATCACGGCCGCAGCCATGTCGACGTTGTAGCTTTTGACACTGCTGGAGGTGTTGGCCATGTTGTTCAGGCCGACGGTGATGGGCTTGCTGTCTGCGCCGCTGAAGGCCACGCCGAACAGGAAGTCGTTCCAGATGTTGGTGAATTGCCAGATGAGCGTCACCATCAGAATCGGGGTGGACATGGGCACCACGATGCGGAAGAAGATGCGCCAGAAACCAGCACCGTCAATGCGCGCAGCGTTCACCAGCTCTTTAGGGATAGCGGTGTAGTAGTTGCGGAAGAACAGCGTAGTACCAGCCAAACCGGCAATGCAGTGCACCAGGATCAAGCCACCCAGCGAGCTGGACAGGCCCAGAAAACCGAGCACCTGGCTCATAGGCAACAGCACCACCTGGAAGGGCATGAACACGCCAAACAACATGAAGCCGAACAGCACTTCGCTGCCTTTGAACTTCCACATGCTCAGCACGTAGCCGTTGATAGCGCCCCACGCGGTGGAGATCAGCACCGCAGGCACGGCCATGATGATGGAGTTGGTGAAGAAGGGTTGCAAACCGCGGCAGTCCACACCGGTACAGGCGGTGGACCAAGCGGCAGACCAGGCGTCAAAGTTGAGCGAGGTGGGCAGGCTCAGCAAGTTGCCGGAGCGGATTTGCTCGGCGTCCTTGAACGAGGTGGCCAACATCACGTACAGCGGCGCCAAAAAGAAGAAGGCGGCCAGCAGCAGCGTGGCGTAGATCAGGATGCGGGGTAGGTTTTTGGTCAGCATAAGGTGCGATCGTGGAGGACGGTCGTAAGTAACGGTCGTGGATTAACGGTCGTGGGGTTTGGTGCGCAATTCGCTGTACAGGTAGGGCACCACAAGGGCGGCCACAAACACCAGCATCATGGTGGCGCTGGCGGCGCCCAGGCCGATCTGGCCGCGGGTGAAGCTCATCACGTACATGAAGGTCGCAGGCACGTCAGACGCGTAGCCGGGTCCGCCGGAGGTAAGCGCCATGACCAAGTCAAAGCTCTTGATAGACAAGTGCGACAACACCAATACGGTGGAGAACACCACGGGGCGCAGGATGGGCAGAATGATGCGCCAGTAGATGCGGGGCAGCGAGGCGCCGTCGATCTGGGCCGCTTTGATGATGCTGTCGTCAATGCCGCGCAGGCCAGCCAACGACAAAGCCATGGCAAAACCGGCGGACTGCCAGATACCGGCAATCACCACGCAGTAAATAGCGGTGTCAGACTGCACCAGCCAGTCGAAGCTGAAGCTGGTCCAGCCAAAGTCGTGCATCAGTTTTTCAAGGCCGAGGCTGGGGTTCAAAATCCATTTCCAGGCGGTGCCGGTCACGATGAACGACAAGGCCATGGGGTACAGGTAAATGGTGCGCAACACGCCTTCGGCGCGGATTTTCTGGTCCAGGAAAATCGCCAGGCCCATGCCGAGGGCCATGGAGCCGCCCACGTACAACACGCTGAAGATGCCCAGGTTTTTCAAGGCCACATACCAGCGGTCCATTTCCCAGAGGCGCACGTACTGCTCCAAGCCCACGAACTCGTCGTAGTTGGGCAGCATGCGCGAGCCGGTGACCGACAGGATGCCGTTCCAGATCATGAATCCGTAAATGAAGGCGAAGCCGAGCACAAAGCCCGGGGCAATCACCAGCTTGGGGAGGATGTTTTCGATGGTTTTCATAAGTCTTACTTTTGCTTTGGCGCGCTGACTGCGACCATTTTGGCGACGGCCTCGCTCACGCTCAGCTTGTCGTTATTCCAGAACTCGCTCACTGCAGCGCGCATGGACGCTTGCTGAGAGGACGGCAATGCCATGCCATGCGCCACGGACGGCACCAGTGAGCCCGAAGCGGACGTGGCTACAAAGTCTTTGCTGGAGGTCTTGGCGCAGTCGTCAAACTTTTCCATGTTCATGCCCATGCGCACCGGGATTGAGCCCTTGCGAAGGTTGAACTTTTCCTGGAACTCTTTGCCCATCAACAAATAGGCCAGGTAGCCCTGTGCCTTTTGGGCCTCCCAGCCTTTGAGCTGGAACATGGCAAAAGAGTCGACGTTGAAGGTGTAGGCATTGGCCGTGCCGGGCGCGGCCGAGCAAGTGAACTCTTTGCCCGGTGTCTGGCCTGCGGCCAGGAACTCGCCTTTGGCCCAGTCGCCCATGAATTGGAAACCGGCTTTGCCGTTGATCACCAGCTCGGTGGTGACGTTCCAATCGCGGCCGCCGGAGGCGGTATCGGTGTACGCCTTGAGGCGGCGGAAGGTTTCCAGCGCCTTTTTCATGTCATCGCTGTTGATCGCAGCGCGGTCGAGTTTGACCAGTGCCTTGTCGTAAAGGCTTGCACCGCCCACACCCAGCACCACGGACTCGAACACCGTGAAGTCTTGCCAGTCTTGGCCACCGTGGGCCAGAGGGATCAGGCCTGCGGCCTTAATTTTGTCAGCGGCAGCAAAAAACTCATCATAGGTTTTGGGCAACGCGGCAACGCCTGCTTTTTTGAGCACGGCGGAGTTGGCCCACAACCAATTCACCCGGTGCACATTGACCGGGACGGCCACATAGCGGCCTTTGTATTTCATTTGGTCAGCAACGACCTTGGGGAGGGTTTCGTCCCACTTCTCAAAAGACGCCATCGCGTCCAGGTTGCTCAAGACGCCGAGCTCAGCCCATTCCTGAATGGCAGGGCCCTTGATATTGGCAGCTGCAGGCGCATTGCCCGCCAGCACACGCTGCTTGAGCACGGCCATGGCATTCTGGCCACCACCACCGGTCACGGTGAAGTCGCGCCAGGTGTGGCCACGTTTTCCCATCATGTCTTTGAGCTCAACCACCGACTTGGCTTCACCACCAGAGGTCCAGTAGTGCAGCACCTCGACTTCGCCCGCGAACACGCTTGCGCCTGCGCACAAAGCACATGCAGCAGCAAACCGGCGCGCGAATGCAGAAAGAGCCATGGGAATAGACCTGAAGAACACGAGATTTGAAATAGCCCCACCCCTGCGGGAGGGATAGGGCTATAGAAGGTGAACGGCGCCTGCTGGCGCCGGCCAGGGCTTACTTGGTAGCAGCGGCCTTGGCGATGTTCTTCACGCCGTCAGCAACGGAGATCTTGTCGTCGTTCCAGAACTGGGACACGGCGTCCTTGATCGCGCCTTCAGCAGCTGGCTTGATAGCCATGCCGTGGGCCACGGAAGGAACCAAACCACCGGATTTGGCGGTGTCCACGAAATCCTTGGCGGATGTCTTGGCGCAATCGTCAAACTTGTCCATCTTCATGTTCAAACGGACAGGGATAGAACCCTTGTTCAAGTTGAACACTTCTTGGAACTCGGTGCCCATGATGGAAGCAGCCAGATCAGCCTGTGCCTTTTGAGCGCCAGCGTCTTTGAGCTTGTACATGGCGAACGAGTCCACGTTGAAGGTGTATGCGTTAGCGGTGCCTGGAGCAGCAGCGCAGACGTAGTCCTTGCCGGGAACCTTGCCAGCAGCGGAGAACTCGCCCTTGGCCCAGTCACCCATGAACTGGAATGCGGCCTTCTCTTGGATCACCATGGCAGTAGCCAGGTTCCAGTCGCGGCCAGGAGCGGCTGCGTCGGTGTAACCCTTGACCTTGCGGAATGTTTCCAGGACCTTGGTCATGGTGGCGCTGGTCAAAGCTTTTTCGTCGAGCTTGATCAAAGCGTCGTTGTAGAACTTGACACCGCCCACGCCCAGAGCCACAGACTCAAAGGTGGTGAAGTCTTGCCAGTTCTGGCCACCGTGTGCCACGGGGATCAGGCCAGCCTTCTTGACTTTTTCAGCAGCAGCAAAGAACTCGTCCCATGTCTTGGGAGTGGAGGTCACGCCGGCTTTTTTCAGCACAGCGGAGTTAGCCCACATCCAGTTCACGCGGTGCACGTTCACGGGAGCAGCAACGTAGTTGCCTTTGTACTTCATGACGTCAGCCACCACCTTGGGCAGCAGGTCGTCCCACTTTTCGGCCTTGGCAGTTGCGTCGAGATTAGCCAACACGCCTTCAGATGCCCACTCCTGGATGGCTGGACCCTTGATCTGGGCAGCTGCAGGTGGGTTACCGCTCACGACACGGCTCTTGAGCACGGTCGCTGCGTTGTCACCACCACCGCCGGCCACTGCGAAGTCTTTCCATGTGTGGCCCTTGCCTTGCATGATCTTCTTCAGTTCAGCCACAGACTTGGCTTCGCCGCCGGATGTCCAGTAGTGCAGGACTTCCACTTCGCCAGCCACAGCGGCCGAACCAGCAACCACGAGTGCCACTGCGGTGGCGAGTTTAGAAAGCTTCAACATCTTGTCTCCAAATAAAGTTTGTCTGTCCGGCCCTATGTGCTCTGGGCCGAAAGCAACGTTGAATTCAATTGGACACCATGCCCACTTGAATTAATTAATTTTTAATTAATTTTTAACGCCAAACTACTAGGAGTTTCCCTAACCCGCTCAAAATCGGCGGGCAGAAGCGGTTTTAGCCAAGCACAAGGGCCAGTGCGGCATAGTCGCCCACTTTTTCGCCCAGGCCCGCCGGCACGATTTCGACGCCATCGGTGAGCGCCGGCAACTTGCCCTTGAGGGCCGCTTGCAGCTTGGGCAACAAGAACTCGCGGTTGTGCCAGAAGACGCTGCCGCCGATGCTGATGCGCTGCAGATCGAGTGTGGCCACCATGTTGTAGAGGGTGCGGCCCATCACATCGCATAAGTCGTCCACAATAGCCAGAGCGCCCGCCTCACCTGCGCGAGCCGCTACAAAAAGCGTAGCAGCATCGGTGTAGCCCTGCGCACCGAAACGACGCGGAATCGCGTTACCGGCAACCAGCCCTTCTACATCGCCCACGTTGCCGCAGCCGCAGAGCGCGTCTTGGTTGGTGCTGACAAAGGTGTGGCCTGCGTGGCCCGCATTGCCGTTTTTGCCGCGCAGGATGTGGCCATCCACACACAAGCCCATGCCGATGCCGGTGCTCCAGGTCACGTAGGCGCAGTTGGCCACGCCCTGCAATGCGCCCCAGCGGCGCTCGGCCTCGAGTGCACCCACGCCATCGTTTTCGACGCGGACATTGGGGAAAGCGGCTTTGAGTGGCGCCTCCAGCAGCGCGGTAACCCAGTCATTGGGAAGGCCGCGGGCCTTGCCGGCCAAGCCGCCACAGATGTTGGGGCCTGCCAGCTCGACCATGCCGCCATTGATCACAAAAGGGCCGCAGGTAGCAACGCCCACGGCGGTAATGTCTGCCACCGCCACACCCGCCAGGGCGCAGCTTTCACCCACCATGCGAATGATCTGGCGTGCCAGTGCGTCGTTAGAGCCTTCTTTGGCGGTGGGCTCAGAGACTTTGCCACGCACACCTGCCGCGTCGGCAATATTGACTGCCACTTTGGTGCCGCCGATGTCTACACAGGCAACCGGCTTGCTGCCGGGGGCAATGTTCAATTCAATGTCGTGGGTCAAAGCCATGCTGCACTCGCTCTCAAATCTTGAAAAAACAGGGGGTCGGAAGGTCAATCGCGGCCGTAGTCGTCCTGCAGGCGAACGATATCGTCTTCGCCCAGGTAACTGCCGAACTGTACTTCCACAATTTCTACCGGGCCGTTGGTCAGGTTCGCCAAGCGGTGCACCTGCCCGATCGCGATGTCGCAATACTCCCCCGGCTGCAGGTCAAACTGGCGGTCATCCAGTGTCACCCGTGCGGTGCCTGTGGTCACCACCCAGTGCTCCGCGCGCTGGTGGTGCTTTTGCAAACTGAGCTGCTGGCCGGGGTGTACCCCGATGCGCTTGATCTTGTTGCCCGGCACCTCCGAGATGGTTTCATACCAGCCCCAGGGGCGCTCGGTGCGCTCAATCGTCTCAGTTCGCAAGGTAGTCTGCATGATTAAACAATCCTTAAAACGGCGCGCAGATACTACCCCGCATCCCCCCTGTGGGGTTACTGGCTTGTTACTGCGCGTTTTCAGGATGCGGGAAATACATGGGCAGTGCCGCGTGCGGACACCGCTACCCGGGCACCGACCAACGGGGCATCGAGGCCCGCGCTGTGCACATGCACCAGGGTGCCGCCGGCATCTTCGTCCAGCTGCACCGACAGCTCACACACCGCGCCACAAAAATCCGACTCGACCACAGTGCCCGCACACACGGCGCCGGATCCGGCAGATGGCGGTGTGCTAATTAAGGGGGTGACGTTGAGCTGCTCGGGGCGCAACAATATTTGCCCCTGTCCGTGGCGCAAGGTGTCGCCGGTGGGAAGGCGGCCCAGCGCACACTCGGCCCACCCTTGTGACAAGCGCGCATTCAGCACCACAGCCTCGCCCAAAAAGCTGGCGGTGACCGGGTCTTTCGGCCGGAGGTACACCTCCAGCGGAGCGCCCACTTGTGCGAGCTGGCCAGCCCGCATCACGGCCACTTGGTCAGCAAATGACAGCGCCTCGGCCTGGTCGTGGGTCACCAGAATGGTGGTGATGCCTGCCGCTTGCAGCAGCTGCGCCACTGCCTTTCGGGTGGACGCGCGCAAGCCGGTGTCCAAGGCTGAAAAGGGCTCGTCCAGTAGCATCAGCTTAGGCCGCTGCGCCAGCGCTCTGGCGAGTGCAACGCGTTGCTGCTGACCGCCCGATAGCTCATGCGGGCGGCGCTGCAGCATCGCGCGGTCCAGCGACACCATATCCATCAGCTCGTCAATGCGCGCTTGGCGATCCGGCGCTGATTTGTCGAGCCCGAAGCCCACGTTGTCCGCCACGCTCAGGTGCGGAAACAGCGCCCCGTCTTGTGGCACATAGCCAATACCACGGCGGTGCGCAGGCACGATGGCTGAGCCATCGGCCAGCACCTCGCCTTGCAACACGACCCGGCCAGCGTCTGGCGCCTCGAAGCCGGCAATGATGCGCAACAAACTGGTTTTCCCGGAGCCAGAGGGCCCCACGATGGCAGTGCGGCTGCCCCGGGGCACGCTCAGTTGTATGCCTTTGAGCGCGGCGACCGCGCCATACGATTTGTGCACGCCGTGCAGTTCAAGAGTAGTCATCGTCCAGCAACAAGTCGGGATTGGATATACAGCAACCAGGTAAGGGGCAGCGACAAGAGCACCATCAGGAGGGCATAAGGTGCCGCGCCCGCGTAGTCGATCTCGGAGCTATGGGCCCAAAAGGCGGTTGCCAATGTTTGTGTGCCATTGGGCGCGAGCAGCAGTGTCGCGGTCAGTTCGGTCGTGATGGCCAAAAACACCATGGCATAGCCGGAAGCCGCACCCGGAGCTGCCAGCCGCATGGTGATTTGCCACATGGCCTGCAGCGGTGAGCGGCCCAGGCTGCGAGCCGCCTGCTCCAGCTCCTTGGGCGCCTGGGCAATGCCGGCACGCAGGCTGACCAGCGCACGGGGCAGAAACATCAGGGCATAGGCCAGCATGACCGTGAACACCGTTTGGTACAAAGGCCGCGCCACCCGCACAGTGATGGTGACCAGCGCCAGCGCCACCACAATGCCCGGCAGAGCACCGGCCAAGTAGTTGGCGCCCTCCACCCAGCGTTGTAATTTGCCGGGCGCGCGGATCGACAGCCACGCCATGGGAACAGCCGCCACGGTGGTCAGGGCCGCGCCCAGTCCTGCCAGCAACAAGGTTTGCCACACGGCGGGGAGTAGTTCGGGCAGATTCCACACCGCAGCGCCACCGGCCCACAGCCAACGGCTCAAAGTCACCATGGGCACCCCCAGGGACAGCAGCGCCGTCACTACGGGCAAGAGCAGGCATAGCAGCGACCAGCGCCCGAGCGCTTGCACCGGTACCTGACGGGCGGAACCCGAGCCGACCCGCGCATAGCGCTCGCGGCCACGGGTGCCGGCCTCCAGGCCCAACAGCCCGAAGCAGCAAATCACCAGCACGCCGGCCAGCATGTTGGCGGCGGGGCCGTTGTAGGTGCTTTGAAACTGGTCCACGATGGCGGTGGTGAAGGTGTCAAACCGGATGGTGACAAACAAGCCATATTCGGCCAGCAAGTGCAGACCGACCAGCAAAGCCCCGCCCCAGATCGCCAGGCGCATCTGTGGCAACACCACACGCACAAACACCGCCCACGGGCTCAGGCCCAAAGACGCGGCAGCATCCTCCATGGCCGGGTCCAAGCGGCGCAAGGCGGCCGCAATCGGCAAATACACAAACGGAAAATACGCCGCCACTGAAATCAAAACCGCCGCCCACAGGCCATGCATGCCGGGGGCTACGCTGATCCATGCATAGCTGTGCACAAAGGCTGGCACAGCCAAAGGTGCGGCAGCAACCCAGGACCACCAGCGTGCGCCGGGCAGGTCGGATCGCTCGGTCAACCAGGCCAAGGCCAGCGATAGCACGATGCACACAGGCACCGTCAACACCACCAGCGCCGTGGTGTTGAGCAACAGCTCACCGACACGGGGCCGGAAGACCAGCGCTGCCACCACGTCCCAGCCACTTTGAACGCCGACCCAGACGACAAAAGCCAAAGGCAGCAACGCCAATGCCGACACCAGCAAAGCCGCGCCTGCTACCCACGACAAACGCCCCCGGCGCACCATGCGAGCCGGGGGCGCATTCACATGCACCGCAAGAGTGGTCACAACAAGGCTTACAGCAGACCAGCTTGTGTCATCAGGTCGGACACCTTCCGGCTATTGAGCTTGGCCGGCTCCACTTTGGGGGCTTGCAAGTCAGCCAGCGGCACGAGGCTGCGATGCGAAGCCGCACCTTGGCCCACCGCGTATTCATACGAAGAGCCGGTCCGCAAAATCTCTTGGCCGCCTTTGCCGGTGATCCACTTCACGAAAGCCTGGGCCTCGGCTTTGTGCTTGCTGGAGGCCAACACGCCGCCACCGGAAATGCTGACAAAAGCGCCCGGATCTTCGTTGCGGAAGTAGTGCAAGCCCACTTTTTCGCTGTTCTCGCCGGTCTTGGCCATGTCGCCGTAGTAGTAATAGTGGTAGATCACCGCACCATCCACCTGACCCGCATTCACCGCCTTCATGGCAATGCTGTTGCCCTTGAACGGAACCACGTTCTCTTTCATGCTCTTGAGCCAGGCCAAGGTGGCAGCCTCTCCCTTGAGCTCCAACATGGCACTCACAATGGCCTGAAAGTCCGCACCGGCCTGAGCGGCAGCCCAACGACCTTTCCACTCGGGCTTGGCGAGATCCATGATGGATTTGGGCAACTGGTCTTTGCTGAATTTGGTTTTGCGGTACGCAAACACGGTGCTGCGTGCGGCAATACCAACCCAGCGGCCATGAGCTGTGCGGAAGTTGGGTGCCACCTGGTTGATGGTCGCGGGGTCGAGCGGCGCAAACAAACCTGCGCCATCTACCAACGTCATGGCGGGGGAGTTTTCTGTCAAAAACACATCGGCAGGGGACGAGCCTCCCTCTTGCACCAACTGGTTGCCCAGCTCGGTGTCACCGCCTTGGCGCAAGGTCACCTTGATACCGGTTTCTTTGGTAAAGGCCTCGACCCATGCCTGTGTCAGGCTGGCGTGCTGGGCGTTGTACACCACGATGCCCTCGGCAGAAGGCGTAACGGATTGCGCTTGCACCCATGCAGCGCTGCCCATGGCTGCGCCCAAGACGGCGAGCCGGAAAAAGGAGGTCAAAAATGTGCGTTTCATGAAGCGGGCTTTTGAATCTGTGGCGACCGCAATAAACAGACGCCGTCACGAATAAAAATAATTCGCATTTAGATTGTAGCCTCAGCGATCCGGGTTTGTACTGACGCAGGTCAAACCCATGCACTGCTATCGCCGTGGCCCGGCGAGTCAGATCAAAGCCGGTGGGTACGGTCGCCACGGGCGAAGCCTAGCAAGGGCGTGTCCACCCCCCGCCCGATGGCAATCACCTTGAAAAGCTCGCCCATTTCGTGCTCCATGAGCAACTTGCTGGCCGCCACACGGGCCGCCAAATCCTGAGACTGCATGGCCTCAACCATGCCGCAGTTGATCAAGAAGTGCGCTTGGTTGGTGTAGCCCAACACGTCCATGCCGGCGTCTTGCGCGGCCACTGCGGTACCGGTGAAGTTGACATGCGCAGTAATGTCTTTCAGGCCTACACGGTCCAGCGGATTGGCGTCGGCCTGGTGGGCCTGGTGGCACATCACGGTGCCGCCGGACCGCTGTACATGGTAGTACTCACTCTCCGGAAAACCATAGTCCAGCAACAAAGCAGCGCCCAGCTGCAAGCGGTCTGCCAGGGTGCGCACAAACGCGTCGCCCTGGGCGTGGATCTCGGTCAGGTAGTCGTGCTCGCCATCCACCTCCAGTGGGGGGCGCAAATCGGTCAAGCGATCTGCCCAGACGAGGTCGCCACCAGAAAGCGTCACACCGCGCTCGTGCCACACACCGGCCACCCGCACCAGAAGCTGAACCGGCATCGCATCCAGCACCTCGTTGCCCACCACCACTCCTCGCATGGTGGCCGGCAGTTCGCTCACCCATTGCACCTTGTCGGCGTGCCGGGCTAAGCGCTCACGTTGGCGGGCTTTGAGGGAGTCTGAGAGATCCACAATCGTGTACCGGCGCACCCGGTCGCCCAGTGCATCAAGCAACTGCCCTGCCAGCGCACCGGTGCCGGCGCCAAACTCCCACACCTCGTCCGTCCCGGTGGCCTCCAGCACTTGGGCGACTTGGCGGGCCAGTGCCTGACCGAACAGCGGGCTGATTTCAGGGGCCGTGACAAAGTCACTACCCGCGCCCTGCACGCCCTCTGCGGTGCTCACACCTTGGGGCATTTGGCCGAACTTGGTCGAGCCATTGGTGTAGTAGCCCAGCCCCGGCGCATACAAAGCCATGGCCATGAATGTGTCAAATCCCAGCCATCCACCGGCTTTCTCGATGGCATCCGCGATAATTCGGGTCAGGTTGGCCGGAATGTTTTCCGTCGTGGACATAGATGTTCGTTTTATGTTGCGTAAAGCCACGGATTATCTTTCCCCCTCGCCCCACTCCCATTTCAGGAATCATTTGTGTTGAAGCGCGTACTCGTTACCGGCGGAGCCCACCGTTTGGGCGCCTTGATTTGCACCCGCTTTGCGGCTGCGGGTTGGGAGGTCTGGTGCCATTACCAACGCAGTGCGCATGCCGCACTCGCGCTGTGCGCACAGCTGCGGGCACAAGGGCATGAGGCACATGCGATCCACGCCAACCTGGCCGACGAGACCAGTCGCCGCGATTTGATTGCCGAGATTGCCGTCAAATCAGGCCCCCTGCACTGTCTGGTCAACAACGCCAGCAGTTTCGAGCCCGATGCTGGCGACGCCATCGACACCGAGGGCGCACGCCAACAACTCGAAGTGAACCTGATGGCGCCCCTGTCGCTCTCACGCTGGATGGCCAACAGCCTCGACCCTGACGCATTGGCGGGCGGACACAGTGTGATTCACGTGTTGGACCAAAAAGTGTTCAACCTGAACCCGGATTATTTTTCATACACCGTCAGCAAACTCGCACTCGAACGGGCGGTTGCCCTGCAGGCACAGGCGCTCGCACCTGCGGTACGGGTGTGCGGTGTGGCCCCGGGTCTGATGTTTTTGAGCGGCCCGCAAACACAAGAAAACTTCGACAAAGCCGCCCGGGTGAATTTGCTGCGCGAGCCGATTGACCCCGGCCAAGTGGCCGCCACCTGCTTGTTTCTGGCGGAAAACCCTTGTATCACCGGCACCACCTTGTGCGTGGACAACGGCCAGCACTTGGTGCCGCTGGCCCGCGACGTGATGTTTGCGGTGGATGCCCAACCCGAGAAAACATGCCCATGAGCCACGATCCGTTCGTCACCCTGGCGCTGGAATGCCGCCGCCTTTTTTTAAAGGACCATGTAGTGCAGGTGCGCATCGGCGCGCACGACTTTGAAAAAGGGGTCACCCAGCGGCTGATTTTCAATGTGGAGCTGTTTGTGCCATTTGAGGGCAGCACCCCCACCTCCGACAGCCTCTCCGAGGTGGTGGACTACGACTTTGTGCGCCAGCTGATTGCCAGCCGTGTGGCGCGCGGCCATGTCGAGCTGCAAGAAACCTTGTGCGATGAGCTGGTGCAGCAGATGCTGGCGCACCCGCAAGTGCGCGCCGTGCGCCTATCGACCCAAAAACCTGACGTATACCCCGACTGTGCGGGGGTAGGCGTTGAAGTATTCCGAATGAAAGGCGCCAATGCGTGATGAGAGCATGAAGGCCGGCACCGGTCACCAAACCCTGACCCTCACGGGCCTGCGCTTTGACGCCAACTTGGGCATTCTGGAATCAGAAAAGCTCGCGCCCCAACCCATTCAGGTAGACGCTGAGTTAAGCCTGGGCACCCAGCCGCTATTGCCGCATGACGATGACATCAACCATGTGCTGGACTACCGCAAGGTGAGGCAGATCATCATCACGGAGTGCACTGCCGAGCATGTGAACCTGCTGGAAACGCTGATCGGCAAACTGGCCCACCGGCTGATGCAATTGCCCGGCGTGCTGGGCGTGCGGGTCAAGATCGCGAAACTGGAAATTTTTGAAGACTGTGAAGTTGCCATCCGCATGGAAACCGGGCAGTGGTAAGCCACCCCGCCACGCGAACACTGCAACAAGGAAAGAGAACACTATGAACGCCACATGGGTTGAAGAAGACACCATCGCCGACGCGGAAGCCGCAGAAGCCACCGCCAACCGCAACAAAGAACTCAAGATCGAGCGCGAAACCCACAAGCTCGAGAAGCGCCTGTGCCGCCAGGTGGGCCAAGCCATCATCGACTTCAACATGATCGAAGAAGGCGACCGCGTCATGGTCTGCATGTCCGGCGGCAAAGACAGCTACGGCATGCTCGATATCCTGCTCAAGATGCAGCAGCGCGCACCGATCAACTTCGAGATCGTGGCGGTCAACCTCGACCAGAAGCAGCCCGGCTTTCCTGAACACATCCTGCCCGAGTACCTGGCTAAGCTGGGAGTGGAATTCCACATCGAGACGCAGGACACCTACTCCATCGTCAAACGCAACATCCCCGAAGGCAAGACCATGTGCAGCCTGTGCAGCCGTCTGCGCCGGGGCATTTTGTACAACGTGGCACGCAAGCTCAAGTGCAACAAACTCGCGCTGGGCCACCACCGCGACGACATGTTGCAGACCTTTTTCCTGAACATGTTCTTCGGTGGCAAGCTCAAGGGTATGCCGCCCAAGCTCACCAGCGACAACGGCGAATTCGTAGTGATCCGCCCGCTGGCTTATGTGGCCGAGAAAGACCTGATCCGCTGGGCGGCGCACCGCGAGTTCCCGATCATCCCTTGCTCGCTGTGCGGCAGCCAGACCAACCTGCAACGGGTGCAGATCGGCAACATGCTGCGCGACTGGGAAAAGCAATACCCCGGCCGTGCCGAGACCATGTTCACCGCGCTGCAAAACGTGGTTCCTTCGCACCTGATGGACCACACCAAGCACGACTTCAAAAATATCCGCCCCACCGGCATTGCGGACGAGAATGGCGACAAGGCCTTTGACGCTGAAGACCTGCCCGCTCCAACCCTGCCCGGCTTGTCGGGCTTGCCCGGAATGCAAGTGGTCAGCCTGTAAGACACGGCCACAAGCCCCATTGGGAGACTGCTGATGCTTTCGAACCTCCGAACCTGGCGCCTACTGGCCCTCGTGGTCTTGGCAACTGCACTCACAGGCTGCTCTTTGCCGCGCATGATCGACAGCGATGTGCAGAGCTTTGCCGGCGCCAGCGCACCCGTCAGCCCGGCTGACTTCCGGTTTGAGCGCCTGCCCTCCCAACAAAACAGCAGCGCCCAAGACACCGTAGAAAACCTGACCCAGGAAGCCCTGGAGCGGGTGGGCGTGATGCGCAATGACGCCTCGGGCCGCTACTTGGTGATGGTCGGGCTGGGGGTGGACAACATCCGCAACCCGCACTACCGGCCGCCACGTTCGCGGTTCATCCGGGGCGCAGATGGACGGCTCTACGAAGACCGGCCCCTCACGCCTGACATCGAGGTGCCTTGGTATCGCCATCGGGTGCACTTGACCCTGCGCGACAGCACGACCAGCCAGGTAGCCTATGAGACCACGGCCGTTTTTGACGGCCCGTGGCGCGATACCCTGAACCTGCTGCCCCCCATGCTGGAAGCCGCGCTCAAAGACTACCCCATGCCGGTGCAGCGCAAAGTCGTGGTGGAGTTACCGGCCGCGAACAAAGAGAACCCTTAATGCCGGTCACCCGCATCATCGCCGTGCGCCACGGTGAAACCGCCTGGAATGTGGACACCCGCATCCAAGGCCAGCTCGACATAGGCCTGAACGACCGTGGCCTGTGGCAAGCCGAGCGCGTGGGCAAGGCATTGGCTGAGGAATCCATCGACCGGATCTACAGCAGCGACCTGCAGCGCGCCCACACCACGGCCCAAGCCATTGCCCGACACGCAGCCAACCCGACAGCGCACGAGGTGCAACTGCACACCGGCTTGCGCGAGCGGAGCTTTGGCACCTTCGAGGGCGAGACTTGGGCGGACATTGCTGAAAAATGGCCCGATGAGTCCCGCCGCTGGAAGCAACGAGACCCCCACTTTGCCCCGCCCGGCGGCGAAACTCCGACCCAGTTGCTGGCCCGCGTGCAGGCCACCGTGGATGACATCGCGGCGCGCCACCCAGGCGAACACATCGTGCTGGTCGCCCATGGCGGCGTGATGGATATGCTCTACCGCCTTGCCACCCGGCAAGAGCTGCATGCCCCGCGCACCTGGCACTTGGGCAACGCGGCCATCAACCGGCTGCTGTGGACACCCGACGGACTGAACCTGGTCGGCTGGGGCGATGCACGCCACCTGGAAGACGACGTGCTGGACGAAACCACCGCCTGACGCTCCAGTAAAACCCGCCATGCTCCATTACGCGCTGCACGCAGGCTCCGTCCCGTGGCAAGACCAGTTGCTATACGCCGGCATCATCATCGCGGTCATCGCCGCGGTGTTTTTCGGCCTGTGGTGGCGCAAGCGCGCAGCACGCCCCCGCCAAGGCGACTTTGCAGCGCTGGTCCAGCAAGGCAATGTGGCCGAAGCCATAGCCGCGCAAGCCCAGAGCCCCTTAGCCGATGCAGCCGATGCCTGGCAGGAAACGCGCCACACCATGGACAACGTCAAGTCCGGCGTGGAGCGCTTTCTCGCGCTGATGTTTGCGCTGCTCTCCGGACTGCTGTGCGTGATCAGCGTGACAGCGGTGATCGGCTATGTGTGGGATTTTCCGGCGGTGGATTGGGCCCTTTTGGCCTTTTATGCGGCGCTGGGCGGTGTCACCGCTTGGTTCACCCGGGTGCAGTGGCGCGACTTCCGCGGACAAAAATAGACGTCCGCCCCCAGCGCGGCCTAGGGTTCCCCCGATCAGCACCAAGCGCTTGCTCGGCAAAAATGCCGCATGAGCAAAATCATCGTTTTCGCCACCCCGGTTTTTTTCCTCCTCATCGCTCTGGAGTTCGCGTGGAGCCGGCGTGCCAACGCCCGCGTTCCGGGCAGCCGGGCCTATCGCCTCAATGACGCGATCAACAGCATCAGCCTCGGCATCCTGAGCCAGGTGGCAGGGGTGCTGAGCAAGGTGCTCACGGTGGGCATCTATGCCGCGGTGTTCAATGCGGTTGCCTTGTACCCCGACCTCGCTTTCTGGAGCACCTGGTACGGCGTGGTGCTAGCGTTGGTGTTTTACGATTTTTGCTACTACTGGCTGCACCGCGCCGGCCATGTGGTGGCGCTGTTTTGGGCGGCCCATGTGGTGCACCACCAGAGCCAGCACTACAACCTCTCGACCGCACTGCGCCAGACCAGCAGCGGGGCATTGTTCGGCTGGGTGTTTTACCTGCCCATGGCCATAGCCGGGGTGCCACCGCTGATTTTCGGCATCGTGGCGCTCATCGACCTGCTTTATCAGTTCTGGGTGCACACCGAGCAGGTGGGAAAGCTGGGCTGGTTTGACCGGGTGTTCTGCTCGCCCAGCAACCACCGGGTGCACCACGCGGTGAACGACCCGTACATCGACAAAAACTACGGCGGCATCCTGATGGTGTGGGACCGTATGTTTGGCACCTTCCGGGAGGAAGATGAACCTTGCGTTTACGGCACCCGCGGTGCGCTCAATAGCTGGGACCCGGTGTGGGCCAATGCCGAGGTGTACTGGGGTCTGGCCAAAGATAGCTGGACCACCCGCCGCTGGGTCGACAAGCTGCGCATCTGGTTCATGCCACCGGGCTGGCAACCGGCAGACCTGGCCGCGGCCCACCCAAAACCCGCATTCCGCTTGGAACAGGTGCAGACGTTTAACCCGCCCTTAAGCACCCGCCAGCAGTGGTTCGCCAGTCTGCAGTTTTTGGGCTTACTGGGTGCTGTGGCGGCATTTTTGTGGGTGGCGGACAGCCTGAGCTTTATCGATGCTGCGCTCTATGCGGCGGGCCTGTTTGCCTCGGTTTGGGCGGTAGGCCGATTCATGCAACATGGCCTGAACACGCTGGAAGTGTTAGCCGTAGAAGCTGCGGCTTGGGCCAGCCTGAGTGCAATAGACCTGCTACCCGGCCACCTGCTGGCCAAACCACTGGTCATGACAATTGCTATTATTTTTGTAGCTACTCGTGCTTATTCTATGAGCGCTAGTGATCAAAAACACTTCAAATCGACTGTCTTGCTGCTTGCGGCGTTGGTATTTTCGCTGGCGGGTGATGTATTCCTGATGCTGCCCGGCGACTATTTCATCCCCGGGCTGGCGGCGTTTCTGGTGGCGCACGCCTTCTACATCGCCCTGTTCCGGCAGGATGCGCCGTGGTTTGCCAACCGCAGGGCGTTGCAAGGAGTGCTGGCAGTTGGCGCCGGGGTGTATGCCGTGCTGTGGAGCCACTTGCCTGATGCAGGCTTGCAGGTGGCCGTGGCAGCCTATATCGCCGTGATCTGTTTGATGACCTCACAGGCCTTGGGCCGGGCAAGCACATTGGGCGATGCAGCCGCTGATCGCGTGGCGCTGGGCGCCTGCATTTTCATGGCGAGCGACGCGCTAATCGCGATCAACAAATTCCTGATGCCGGTACCCTTGGCCTCGTTCTGGATTTTGGTGACTTACTTTGCAGCCCAGCTGCTCATCACCCGCAACAGCAAAGCCTGACGCAGTCGCTCAGCAGTGCGGCCGGCCGTAGTTTTGCATGCAAAGGTTGCGAATACGCTGTTGGTCAATCGCCAAGTTTCTTTGGGCATCCTGCTGCGCTTGGTACTTGGCATTTCTCTCGGCCGACTCTTTACGCTGGGCCTCTGATCGCTCGAGATAGGCCCGTTGATTCTGCTGCGACATGGCCAGAGAGTTTTGGTACTCAGCGTTCCTGGAGGAAACCAGGCTTTCACGGCGAAGTTTTTCTTCGCTGGCTTTGGCATCGGCATTCATTTTGGCCACCATCGCTTCGCGTTTGGCGACCTCAGCCAGTTTTGGCTGGGCTTCTTGTTCTTCGAGCTTGCGCCGTTCGAGCTCCATCATCGCGAGCTCACGCTTGCGCTCTTGGTTCTTGTTTTGCAGGTAAAAACCCGCTGAAAACAACACCGCGACCAACAAAGCACCGATCATGATCGGGCGCTGGTACCACGGGGTCTCTGGGACCTCCGCCACGTAGCGCATCGATAGGCTGGGTGTGGTCGAACTTGCCTGCAACTTCCGGTCATGGGCGGCCCGCATCTCCGGGTTCAAAAGGATCTTGGCAGCATCGCGAATCGACTGGAGCCGCTCCATGTCTTCGGGGTGATCGACCAGATGTTCTTTGGTGAACCTGGCTTGAGCCACTGTCAGCGCTTGCCGGATTTCCTCTGGATTCGCATCGCCGGGCAGGCCCAGCGTCAAATAGGCAGACTTCATTCTCTTCACTCCCTGTGGTCACCACGAACACCTAGGCTGCAGGTGAGCGATTGGCGCGGTTCTTTTCGTTCTCTGCCAAATATTTTACAAATCTTTACCGAGCGATCTGCCCTCGCGGAGCGCCTGACGAAAGAGAAGTCTGAATCACCCAGCGCCTTTGCAAAGCACCGGTGGATTAGTCGCCCAACAAGTCCACCACCGGCCCCGCAGGCGCGGTGACTCCGAGGTGGCGGTAGGCGGCCAGCGTGGCAATGCGGCCGCGCGGGGTGCGCTGCAAGTAACCCTGCTGGATCAGGTAGGGCTCGATGACGTCTTCAATGGTTTCGCGCTCTTCGCCAATGCTGGCGGCAATGTTGTCCAGCCCCACAGGGCCGCCGTCGAAGCGGTGAATCACCGCCTCCAGCAGCTTGCGGTCCATCAAGTCAAAACCTTGCGGGTCTACATCCAGCATGGCCAGCGCACGGTTGGCAATATCCAGGGTGATCTTACCGTCGCCCTTGACCTCGGCAAAGTCGCGCACGCGGCGCAGCAAGCGGTTGGCGATACGCGGCGTGCCGCGGGAGCGGCGGGCGATCTCGAAACCACCATCTTCGTCCATCGGCACACCCAAGAGGCCCGCACTGCGCTTGACGATGCGGGCCAGCTCTTCATTCGTATAAAACTCCAGCCGCGCCACGATGCCGAAGCGGTCGCGCAGCGGGTTGGTCAGCATGCCGGCACGGGTGGTAGCGCCCACCAGCGTGAAGGGCTGCAAATCGAGCTTGATGGAGCGGGCCGCCGGGCCTTCGCCGATCATGATGTCAATCTTGTAGTCCTCCAGCGCGGGGTACAAGATTTCTTCCACCACCGCAGAGAGGCGGTGAATTTCGTCGATGAAAAGAACGTCGTTCTTTTCCAGGTTGGTCAGCAGCGCGGCCAGGTCCTTGGGCTTTTCGAGCACCGGGCCGGAGGTCTGGCGTAGGTTCACGCCCAGCTCGTGGGCAATGATGTGGCTCAGAGTGGTTTTGCCCAAACCGGGCGGGCCGAACAGCAGCACGTGGTCCAGCGCCTCGTCGCGTTTTTTGGCAGCGCCGATAAAAATTTCCAGCTGCTCGCGCACCTTGGCCTGGCCCACATACTCGTCGAGCAGCTTGGGGCGCAGGGCGCGTTCGATGGCCTCTTCGCTGTTAGACACAGGCGCGGCCGACACTACGCGGGGCGCAGGCGGCGGGGGAACAGCAAAATCGTCGGTCTGAATGCTCACAGCAGCGGCCTATCCAAGCAAAAAAAACAAGATACCCAAACGGGGTGCCCACTATAGCGCGCGGCATGCCGGACTTAAGAGAACCGGACCGACTGCCGATACCCATCACAACACCACTGTGTCAGATGAGGCAAGGCGCAACCGCCAGCTCCTGTCAGTGTTTGAAAGGCCCACCCTTGATACCCCGCCCCCCCGAACGCTACCGACCACGCTTGCGACCAATGCGCTTGGTCGCACTCCTGGCAGCTGGCCTGTGCCTGGCGCCGGTGTGGGCCAACGATGCGAAGCCTGCCAAAAAGCCCGTGGTGGGTGAGATATCGGCCACTAGCGCCTCCAACCCCAAAGAGGTCGGCGACCAGCTGCGTGAAGCCTTGGGCAAAGACGTGATGGGCAAAAAGAAACTGCTGATCAACGTCTCCAAAGTGCCCGGAGCCGGCGGCTCGCCCTCCGGCCCGCCGCGCAACAAAGCGCCCAGCAAAAGCAGCGACGCCAGCGGCTCAGGCGGCCAAAACAGCCGCCAGTACATCGAGGCGCGCGCCGCGGCAATGGCGGGTACCAGCATTGGGCCAGCCTTGCCGGTGCTCGCTGCGCCTGCTGGCATGCCGGCTGCGCCGCCCATTTGGTCTTACGAGGGGGATAGCGGCCCGCAAGCTTGGGGGCAACTCCGCCCCGACTACCAGCTGTGTGCCAACGGCCAGCGCCAATCGCCCATCAACATTGAAGAGGGCAGCACTTTGCAGGGGCCGGCAGAACCCATCGAGTTCAGCGACCTTCCCAGCCAAGGCGTCGTCATCAACACCGGGCGCACCATCCGGGTCGATGTCGACGGGGTGAACTCGATGTTTGTGCGCGGCTCGCGCTATCGCTTGGTCCATGTGGACTTCCACAGCCCGTCCGAGATGGCGATCAACTACCGGCGCTTCTCGATGGTGGCCCACTTGCACCACCAGAATGAGCAGGGCCAGCTTGCCATCGTCGCGGTCTCTTTGGACCCCGGCGAACCCAACCCCTTGATTGAAAAAGTGTGGACCTACATGCCACTCGATGTAGGCGACCGTGTGGAAATGCCCAGGTCGACCTTGAATCTGAGCGAGCTGCTCCCGTCGGACACCCGGTATTTTCAGTACATGGGCTCACTGACGACACCGCCTTGCACTGAAGGGGTGCTGTGGCTCGTTTTAAAGCAGCCGGCAGCCCTCAGCGCGCAGCAACTGCGCCTATTCACCCAGCTCTATCCGCAAAATGCACGCCCCGTGCAGCGAACAAATGGCCGGCCTGTGCGTGAAGCGCAATAAGGTTGCGCGAAGCGCTTTGCTATTAAAAATATAGCTGCAAGCGCAATCAAAACCTGCGCTAGAAGCCTATTTGGCCAAAGACTTCAGCGCCAGCTTGATACCGTCGCTGACACCCACATCCTTGGGCAGGGCCTTGAGTGCGGCTGCCGCTTCTTTGTCGCTGTAACCCAAGGCCAGCAACGCCTGCAGGATGTCAGACTGCGCATCGCCCACGGCGCCCAAGGGCGCTCCAAGGTCTGCACCCAACTTGCCCTTGAGCTCCAACAGCAAGCGCTCGGCTGTCTTTTTGCCGATGCCCGGTACCTTGATCAGGCGACCGGCCTCTTGCAAGGTTACCGCCTGTGCCAAGTCGCCCACGTCCATGCCCGACAGCACCGACAAGGCCGTACGCGGCCCCACGCCGGAGATCTTGATCAATTCGCGGAAGGCCTCGCGCTCGGTGTTGGTGGCAAAACCGTAGAGGATTTGCGCATCTTCGCGCACCACAAAGTGGGTGAGCAGCGTGACCTTGTGGCCGTCGGCCGGCAGGTTGTAGAAGGTGCTCATGGGCACCTGCACCTCGTAGCCCACGCCGCCGCAGTCGATGATGACTTGCGGTGGATTTTTGTCGCTGACGATGCCTGTGAGTTTGCCGATCATGGTGCGGAGTCCGGGGTTCTGGGGTGGTGGATGGCCAGCGAGGCCACGGTTCGGATCAAATTGGGGACAATGCAGGGGTAGCGCTCGTGTGGCGCCCCTTCGCAGTCCCCTGCTTTGCCGGATTATCAGCTTGATTCTCAAACACATCTTCACCCCGCTGAACAACACGCGTCTCTCGCACCTGTGCGGCCCGACCGACGAACACCTGCGCACCATCGAGCGCGAGCTGGAGGTCAAAATTGCCCACCGGCATGAGCAGTTCAAGGTGGAAGGCGCCAAGGTCAAAGCCCAGCGCGCCATGGAGATGCTGCAGGCCTTGTACGAGATTCCGGCCAGGCCGATTGCCGCCTCCACCGTGCAGCTCATGCTCAGCGGCGATGGCGAGTTGGGTGCTGAAGGACCGACTTTATCCACCCGCCGTGCGGACCTCAAACCCCGCAGCCAGAACCAGGCGCTGTACCTGGACAACATTGCCGAGTTCGACATCACATTCGGCATCGGCCCTGCTGGTACCGGCAAGACCTATCTCGCCGTGGCTGCTGCGGTGGATGCGCTGCAGCGCAGCTCGGTGCAGCGCATTGTGCTGACCCGCCCCGCGGTGGAAGCCGGAGAGCGCCTGGGCTTTCTGCCCGGCGACCTGAACCAGAAGGTGGACCCCTATCTGCGCCCCCTGTACGACGCGCTCTACGACCTGATGGGCTACGACCAGGTGCACAAGGCCTTTGAGCGCCAGCAGCTGGAAATTGCACCTCTCGCTTTCATGCGCGGGCGTACGCTGAACAACGCGTTTGTCATCCTTGACGAGGCACAAAACACCACGCCCGAACAGATGAAGATGTTTTTGACACGCGTGGGCTTCGGCACCAAGACGGTGATCACCGGCGACCTGACCCAAATCGATTTGCCCAAGGCACAGATGAGTGGGCTGGTGGAAGCCGAGCGCGTGTTGCGCCGCACGCCGGGCATTGCCATCACCCGCCTTACCAGCTCCGACATCGTGCGCCACCCGCTGGTCGCCCGCATCGTGGATGCCTACGAGGCCGCACGGCTGGAAGACCTGCCACCGATAGCTATTCCAGACCCAGAGCCCGAACTCCCCCGCGTGGGCCTGCCCAAGACCCGCAGCCCACGTCGCGGCTAAACTTTTTTTCGATGACGAAACCCATGCTCCCAGAACTCAGCCTCTCCCTGCAATTCGGCAAGATCCAAGACGCAGAGAAACATCGCGACGCACTCAAGCGCCACAAAGTCATCCGCTGGATCCGCAACACCCTGGAGGTGGACGGCGAGATCACCGTGCGTATCGTGGACGCCGAAGAAGGCCAAACGCTGAACCGCGAATACCGCCAGAAGGACTACGCCACCAACGTACTGACCTTCGACTACACCCAGGAGCCCGTCACGGCCGACCTTGTGTTGTGCGCGCCGGTGATTGCCAAAGAAGCCAAAGAGCAAAAGAAAACGCTGGAAGCCCACTACGCCCACATGATCGTCCACGGCACCCTGCACGCGCAGGGCTGGGACCACGAACTGGACGAGGACGCGGAAGTGATGGAGCTGCGCGAGAGTGAAATCATGGCGCGGTTGGGGTTTAAGAACCCCTACTGAGCCCTGTTGGTGGTGCGCTCCGGAGCGGCTGCCTCGGGCGCTTTGCTCCGTGTCCCCCGCGCTTCGCGCTCCTCCTTGACCTGCGCAAAACGCCCAAGGCA
This sequence comes from Rhodoferax potami, assembly GCF_032193805.1. NCBI lineage: Bacteria > Pseudomonadati > Pseudomonadota > Betaproteobacteria > Burkholderiales > Comamonadaceae > Rhodoferax > Rhodoferax potami. Next base: position 1,263,046 of record NZ_JAVBIK010000001.1, read on the forward strand.
GCTACTCCTGCGGGTTATTCCTTGCGAGCGATAACCTGCGCTCCTCAATTAATCGGCGTAACGCGCACCTGTGAACTGAGCGCGCTTGCGCATGCGGCTGATCAGCAGCAAGCCCACAGCAGCCAGCACCACCAGCCCCACCATGCCGAAAGCCCAGATCACCCACAAGATCGGGGCTACCCAATCCAGCATGGGCGTGATCCACGGCATGACAGCGGCGAGCATTTCAACGGACCACACGATGGTTGCGCGCACCGCCTCGGCCGTGCCTGCGTCTGTCCAGAGTGCAATCCATGGGGGCAGCGGCCATTGGGCGATGGTCTGAAGCCCACCCTGCAAGTCCACACCTTGGCCAGCCACCCAATGGGCCAAGGCCGCCGAGAGGCCGATAAAGCCGGTCCACAACAGGGCGAGGAAGACTGTTCCGATAGCGAGTGCGATTTTCATGCGCAAATTATCAGGACCGCGCGTGAATTCGCCGCGACATGCCGCAGCATGAGCCCTCGCTTGCAGGGGCCTTCAATAGGAGGCGACGGTCCTGACTCTTGAATCTTTTCAGTCTCTAGCGCCCATGGAATATGCGCGAGCAGCTATCAAATCAGTAGCACCTAGACAGTAGGTGCCACCCGCATGGGAATCGTCACTGGCCCGTCGTTGAGCAGCTCCACCTGACGCGCAGGTATCTTTGTTGTCAACCGACGCACCGGTGCAATTCATCGACCATCGCATTTCGGTGTGTATAGCTGCGTGTCGGCCCAATTAAGGTTATCCACCGCCTTCGAAATATGGGTAACCAAAGTCTCCGCCGACCACTTCGGTTGTAGCGCATCCAAGTACAAGCAATGAATCAGATTTCGCGCCTCACGGAACTCTCTTCCGCCCCACTGTGGGGTCATCGGCTTTTTGCCCCACCAAGGAAAGTACGCGCGCTCAAAACTGTCGTACTCAATCCAAAACTCTGATCTGGCCTTGGGCGACAGCCGAGCCACTTTCTTTTGGTAGGTTGATATCCCTTCCACAGTCCTCCAACGATGGTCAGCCATCCTCTTGAAAAAAGCATCGTCGTACTCGCCATCCTTTTTCCCACTGGTCATGATCAGCCGCGCTGCGACTGCAAATGCATTGTGCTTTTCTTGCTTGCTGCCAATGCGAATTGACGACCAGTGGAGCGCCTGCTCATCAAATTGTTCGCTGTAAAAGGCAATCGCTTTTCTATCGAAGTTTCGATCAAAGAAATGAATAGCCTTGTCATTGACGACCCAGACTCCTTGGAGATGCGGGTCCGCAGCCATGTGGCCAGATGATTGCCCTACCAAGTTTTTGCTAATCCTCGCTACCCGTCTTTGAGAGGCCACATCAAAAATCAAAATCCCCACACCAGGTCCCTCCGCGTATTCACCCGGGTTACTCGTTCCGAACCAAAGTTTGCCGTCGAGATAGGTAGGTTCACTGAGCGCCATGCAATTCGGAATGCCGGTATCCACCGCCTTGCGATTGATCCGAAGTGCATGGGATTCTTGAAGCCCCTCTGCGCAATAGCCGGGCCGAACTGCTACCCGGCTATTGCCAATTTGCCAAACACGGAATTCAAAGCCACTACGTGCCCCACCCGTATCCTCGGCTAGCTCTTCAAGCTCACTTTTAAACGGGACAGCGTCCCACTCTTTCGACGAGATCGCTTCACTTTGAGGAGAACCAGCAAACAGCGACTCCTTGTTTACCCGTATGAGTTCATAGGTGTCAGACTTCAAATACAGATGCTGACCATCGACCCGAAGCTCCGAGACCATACCCCCGGCTGGGGAAGCACGTGGGGTGTGGATGGAAGAAATCTCAATGGACTCCGCGAGAAAGGCGACTCCCCAAAGCACTAGCCCGACAAAAATTTTGTTCATGCACAGTCCTTATGCTTAGTGCAAGTTGGGGCGTCCCACGAAACCACTGAATAGATGATCAGTGGCACTTACACAGCAGGCGCCACCCGCATCGGAATCGTCACCGGCCCGTCATTGACCAGTTCCACCTGCATGTCCGCCGCGAATATGCCGGTCTGCACGATCGGGTGCACTGTGCGGGCCTGGGCCACAAAGTAGTCGTACAAACGCCGCCCCTCATCGGGCGCAGCAGCCGCTTTGAAGCTAGGCCGGTTGCCGCCCGAGGTGTCTGCGGCCAGGGTGAATTGGCTCACGATGAGCAGGCCGCCGTGCTGGCCTGCGCCGTCCAAGTCTTGCACGCTGCGGTTCATCTTGCCGTCTGCATCACTGAAGATGCGCAGCTTGAGCAGCTTGGCCAGCAGCTTGTCGCCCTGGGCCTCGGTATCACCCTGCTCTGCGCACACCAGCACCAGCAAACCCTGGCCAATCTCGCCCACCGTTTGACCTGCCACACGAACACGGGCGCGGCTGACGCGCTGAATGACTGAAATCATAGTTTTTTGGGTTTCCAGCCGCCGTGGTGCCTACGCGAGCAGCTACAAAAAATATAGCAATCAGGCCAGGGTCACGCGGGCAAACTTGCGCTTGCCCACTTGCAGCACGTAGGTGCCCGCGCCGAGCTTCAAGCCCTTGTCGCTCACCACATTGCTGTCCACCCGCACACCGCCACCGTCAATCAGGCGGTTGCCTTCACCGCTGGAGGCGGCCAGGTTCGCAGACTTCAGCAGTGCGGCAATGCCCACCGCTGCGCCACCTTCGCCCAAGGGCAAGGTGATTTCGTCGATCTGGTCGGGGATGCCGCCCTTGCTGCGGTTCATAAAGTCCTGCTCTGCCGCGTCGGCCGCAGCAGCACTATGGAAGCGCGCCGTGATTTCTTTGGCCAGCGCCACCTTGGCATCTTTGGGGTTGCGGCCGGCTTCGACTTCGGCCTTGAGCGCGGCAATCTCTGCCTCGCTCTTGAAGCTCAGCAGCGTGTACCACTTCCACATCAGCACGTCGGAGATGGACAACACCTTGGCGAACATGGTGTTGGGCTCTTCGGAAATGCCGATGTAGTTGTTCTTGCTCTTGGACATCTTCTCCACGCCGTCCAGCCCTTCGAGCAGCGGCATGGTCAAGATGCACTGGGGCTCTTGGCCGTATTCGGCCTGCAGGGTGCGGCCCATGAGCAGGTTGAACTTCTGGTCGGTGCCACCCAGCTCCAAGTCGCTCACCAGCGCCACGGAGTCGTAGCCCTGCATCAGCGGGTAGAGGAATTCGTGCACCGCAATCGGGGTGCCTGCATGGAAGCGGTCGTGGAAGTCGTTGCGCTCCATCATGCGGGCCACGGTGTAGCGGCTGGCCAACTGGATCATGCCGCGCGCGCCCAGCGGGTCGCTCCATTCACTGTTGTAGCGAATCTCTGTTTTGGCGGGGTCCAGCACCAGGCTGGCCTGACGGTAGTAGGTCTCGGCGTTCACCTTGATCTGCTCGGCCGTCAGCGGCGGACGCGTGCTGTTGCGGCCGGACGGGTCGCCAATCATGCTGGTGAAGTCACCGATCAAAAAGATGACCGTGTGGCCCAGATCTTGCAGCTGGCGCATCTTGTTGAGCACCACGGTGTGGCCGATGTGGATGTCAGGCGCTGTAGGGTCCAGCCCCAGCTTGATGCGCAGCGGTTTGCCGGTGGCTTCCGACTTGGCGAGCTTTTTCACCCATTCGTCTTGCGGGAGCAGTTCTTCCACACCGCGCAGGGTGACCGCAAGGGCCTCGCGCACACGATCGCTTACAACTAATTGGGGGCTTAAGGCTTGATTCATAAGGGTTTTTCTTGTGGCCGAAACAGGCGCGGCGGCTATACTGCCGGCTCCTTTGCGCAACGCTTTCGTTGCCAGCGGCTGGATTTTAGTCGGGCCGCATCCCCCACACCGGAGTCTTTGATTTGAAGCATGGACTGAACCAGGCTGTTGAGTTGTGCGTGGCGCGTGCCACGGCCTTCATCCAGCTGTATCCCAAACAAATTACAGCCGCCATTGCTGCCCTGTTGATCGGCGGCACGGGCGCCACCTTCGCGGTCGCCACATTGGCACCTGATGCCTCCGATTTGCCGGTGCGCACCGTGGTCGAAGTGGTGCAAAGTGAATCGCTTGCAGCTTTTGGTAACGACATCAGCGATCAGGCTATGCGCTTGTATCGTTCTGAGACCACCCGCTCAAGTGACACTGCAGACACCCTGCTCAAGCGCTTGGGTGTGGTCGATCCGCAAGCCGCTGCATTTTTGCGCGCTGACAGCCAAAGCCAGTCTGCACTACTGGGCCGCGGTGGCCGCAACGTCACTGCCGAAGTCAACGCGCAACAAGGCCTGGAAAAGCTCAGCGCACGCTGGAGCCCGAACGACGACGGCACCTTCAAGCGCCTAACCATTGAAAAGACCGCTGGCGGCTTCCGAGCCCGTACAGAAACACTGCCCCTGGTGGCCAACACACGGCTCGCCAGCGGCGTCATTAACAGCTCCTTGTTTGCGGCGACCGACGACGCCCGCTTGCCTGACTCGGTGGCCACGCAAGTCGCTGAAATTTTTGCCGGTGACATCGACTTTCACCGGGCCCTGCGCAAGGGCGACCGCTTTTCCGTGATTTACGAAACCCTGGAAGGCGATGGCGAACCGCTGCGCGCAGGCCGGGTGCTGAGTGCCGAGTTTGTGAACGCAGGTAAGCCTTTCCAAGCCATGTGGTTCAAGGACCCCGTGGCAGCAGGCAAAGGCGCGTATTACACCTTGGGCGGCGAGAGCTTGCGCCGCGCTTTCTTGGCATCGCCCTTGGAGTTCTCGCGGGTCACCAGCGGCTTCAAAATGCGTTTCCACCCCATTTTGCAAACTTGGCGCGCGCACTTGGGTGTGGACTACGCCGCTGCAACGGGCACCCCGGTGCGGACTGTGGGCGATGGCGTGGTTGATTTTGCAGGTGTGCAAGGTGGCTTTGGCAATGTGGTGATGGTCAAACACCGCAACAACCAAACTACGGTGTATGCGCACCTGAGCCGTATCAACGTCAAGAAGGGCCAAACAGTGAGCCAAGGCCAGAACATCGGCGCGGTGGGTGCTACAGGCTGGGCTACAGGCCCGCACTTGCACTTTGAGTTCCGCGTCAATGGCGCCCACCAAGACCCACTGTCGATTGCACGCCAGAGCGAGTCCATCCCGGTATCGCCTGCTGCGAAGCCGGTCTTTGAGCAAGCCGCAGCGCAGGTGCGCAGCCAGCTCGCCAGCGCAGCGCAGATGCTGCCCGGCTCGGCTGAGTAAGCGCCTGCCCCTGTGTCGGAGTTATTCATCGGCCTGATGTCCGGCACGTCTTTGGACGGAGTGGATGGCGTTTTGGTGGATTTCGGGGGCGATGCCCCCAAGGTGCTGGCGCATGAGACTCTTGGCTTCCCCGACACATTGCGCGCAGATTTTCTGGCGCTGAACACCAGCGGTCCGGATGAAATTCACCGTGGTGCGCTCGCGGCCAATGGCCTCGCCCACCTCTATGCCAAGGTAGTTGACAGCCTGCTACACAGCACCGGACTGACGGCCAATGCAGTGCACGCCATCGGAGCGCACGGGCAGACGGTAAGACACCGCCCCGGCGAGTTTGACGGCGTGGGCTATACCACCCAGCTCAATCAGCCCGCACTTTTGGCAGAACTCTGTGGCATCAACGTAGTGGCGGATTTCCGTAGCCGTGACGTCGCCGCGGGCGGGCAAGGGGCCCCGCTGGTGCCACCGTTTCACCAGGCCTTTTTCAGCCCACGCGGCGAGCGATTGGCAGTGCTGAACATCGGCGGCATCTCCAATTTCACCCTGTTAAATGCCACTCCAGAGGCACCAGTGCTGGGCTTTGACTGTGGCCCAGGCAACGCGCTGATGGACGCGTGGTGCCATCGCCATACAGGGCAGCACTTTGACGCGGATGGCGCGTGGGCCGCATCGGGCACCGTGCTGCCAGAACTATTGAATCGGCTGTTGCAGGAGCCCTTCCTGCAAAAGAAGCCCCCCAAGAGTACCGGGCGCGATCTTTTCAACATCGCTTGGCTGGAGGGCCATTTGATTGCGTGGCGCGCCACGGGCGAGGACTCCACCCCCGCCGATATTCAAGCAACCCTGACGGAGTTCACAGCGCGCACCTGTGTTGATGCGTTAGAGCGCAATATGGCGGCGTGCCCTGTGGTCGCTGTGTGTGGCGGCGGGGCCTATAACGGCTCTCTCATGCGACGTTTGCAAGCGCTGTTGCCGGGATGCAAGGTGCAGAGCTCCGCGTCTCTCGGCCTGCCGCCACTGCAAGTGGAAGCGACAGCTTTCGCCTGGCTGGCGCGGCAAACCTCACTTCACCGACCATCCAGTTTGCCAAAAGTAACGGGCGCCCAAGGCGCCCGCATACTCGGTGCAATCTATCCGGCCTGAAGGTCAGGTCGAGAAAGACGAACCGCAGCCACAGGTGGTCGTGGCATTGGGGTTCTTGATGACGAACTGCGCGCCCTGCAAATCTTCTTTGTAGTCGATTTCTGCTCCTACCAAGTACTGGTAGCTCATGGCATCGATCAACAAGGACACGCCGTTTTTGGTCATGGTGGTGTCGTCTTCGTTCGTGATTTCGTCGAACGTGAATCCGTACTGGAAGCCGGAGCAACCGCCACCTTGCACAAACACGCGCAATTTCAAGTCAGGATTGCCTTCTTCGGCGATCAGGTCAGCCACTTTTGCCGCGGCGCTGTCGGTGAACAGGATCGGGGAAGGCATGTCAGTTTGGATGTTTTCAGCAACGGCGCTCATGGCGACTCCATTCAGATACGAGAATAAGACAAATAGTACAGGAATCCGCTCGGGAATTCTCTCACTGGTTATTTGCCGCTAGTTTCAATGTGGGTTTTTCTTCGCCAAGCAACATCGGACGCAGCTGGCCAGCGATCAAGGCGCCCTGGTGCATTTCCAAGGCTGCATATTCAATGTCACCCTCGATCCGGGCCTTGGGTTGCAGTTCCAACATGCGACGCGCATGGATGGGGCCTTTCACCGCGCCGTTGATGATGATGTGATCGGCCGTGATCGAACCGGTAATGCTCGCAGAGTCCGAGATCACGAGGATGCTCATGGCCGCCTCAGCAGCATGCACATTGCCAACGACAGTGCCATCAACCCGCAGGCCATCCGAAAAAGTCAGATTCCCTTGGATCTCAGTTCCGTCCGCGATCAGACTCTTGATGGGTGGCTGCTTATTTTTATTGAACATGGCATAGCTTTCGAAGACTTAAAGCTTGAGCGTCTGCGTTGCTCGAACCACAGACCCATCAAGAACACGCGCTGACACGCTTTTCACCACAGCCTGGGGGGAGCGGAAACTCTCCTTCCAGGCGCCCGTATTGCTTGACCTTGAGGGCGATAGCCCCTTCGGGTAGCGAAGCCGTCCAGGGCTTGCCGTTTGCCGTCCCCACCAGCGTTATTTCCAAACGACCTACAAACTCTTGGCTGTTCCGGCCGGCCTGCATGACCAACGCTTGCCATTTTAAGGTGCCCGGAGCGGTGAGCTCCGCTTGAAGACCCCGTATCGCAATGCCCTCAACCCCGCCCGCAGGAATCAGTTTCTCGAAAAACCCCAGATCGTCGCGCAAGGCCCGGTTGTCGGCCTCGAGTTGTTTCACTTGCGAGATGAGCTTTTCTTGAGACGCCTTTTCAGCGGTTACCAAGGTGTCCGCCGTATTGGCGACTGATTGCGCCTGATCTCGCTCCGCTTTCAGGGTCAACATTTCGGCTTGTAACGCAGCGGCTGTTGCGCGAAGCTGCACCAATTCATCTTTGGACCCCTTTTCGAGACCGGCAATATCCTTGCCAAACTCAAATGCCCATAGCCCGATGGCCGCGCAAAAACCCAACACAATCGCGAGCAAAGCCCAGCGGAAAGGCCACGGCATGGCGCTGCGCACGGCCATCCGGGGAGCGCTGATGGTGAGGCGGCGTCGAAGGAGTCGAAATCTCATGAGGGGCGAAGTCTAGCAGTCCACAGAAAAACAGCCGCCAGAGCTTGCACTCGGGCGGCTGTCGATGTGCAACCAGGGGTTGCAGCGTGATTAACGCTTGGAGAACTGCTTACGACGACGAGCGCCGTGGAAGCCGACCTTCTTACGTTCCACTTCACGCGCGTCACGAGTTACGAAGCCGGCTTGGCTCAGTGCGGGCTTGAGGCTCGCGTCGTAATCGATCAATGCACGTGTGATGCCGTGACGGGTAGCACCCGCTTGGCCGGACTCACCGCCGCCAGCGACGTTGACCATGATGTCAAACGTTTCAGCGTGGTTAGTCAGCATCAGGGGTTGCTTGCAAATCATGATGGAGGTTTGACGACCGAAGAAGTTTTCGATGTCTTTACCGTTCACAGTGATCTTGCCAGTGCCTTTTTTCAGGAAAACGCGGGCGACGCTGGATTTGCGACGGCCTGTTCCATTGTTCCATTCACCAATCATGAGAGCTCCTTACAGTTCCAACACTTTGGGTTGCTGGGCAGTGTGGGGATGCTCAGCACCACCGTACACCTTGAGCTTCTTGATCATGGCGTAGCCCAGGGGACCCTTGGGCAGCATGCCCTTGACGGCTTTTTCCAAAGCGCGACCGGGATGCTTGGACTGCATGTCACGGAAGTTAGTGGCTGTGATACCGCCGGGGTAACCGGAGTGGCGGTAGTACACCTTGTCCAGGGACTTGGTGCCAGTCACTTTGAGTTGGGCTGCGTTGATAACGACGATGAAATCACCGGTATCGACGTGAGGCGTGTAAATGGCCTTGTGTTTGCCGCGCAAACGGAGAGCAACTTCGCTGGCTACTCGTCCGAGGACCTTATCGGTCGCGTCAACCACAAACCACTCGTGCACGACCTCAGCGGGTTTTGCGCTGAATGTAGACATGAGTTTTCTCTTTAAAAAGAAGGTTTGGGAGGGCTCTTTTCCACGGTCGGCGTTCCTCTGTTGGGAATCTCTTAGGTGGGGAGTACGCTGTGCACTGCCGTGAGACGGTACCCAGAGTTGCTTCGCCGCGGAGCCGCAAAAAGCGCTGCGAAGCCCTCGATTATACAAAGCCCCCGCAAAAATCGCAAATCCATCCTCACGGGATCAGTTGCGGGACTTGTTCTGCTCTTCCCAATGCTTGCGATCTGCCACGCAAACGGCCAAGTTGTAAAACTCGGGCTTCTGGCATTCCCGGTAGACACACATGGTTCGCGAAAAGATCGATGCAGTCGCGCAGATGGCGGTGGGATCTTTCGCAGGAGAATCGCCCGCGGACAATGTTTCGGCACCACCCTGCCCAGTGGCGGCACCAGTTGGCGGTGGGCTCGACGGCTTCTCGGCCACTGCAGGTGACGTCGCAGCCCCCCCAGACTGTTTGGGAGCAGCGTTCGGCTTGGTGCGACCATTGGCAACCGTTCCACTCGCGGGTTTCGCAGGCGCAAGCGGCACAGCGGCAGGGTTTTGCGATGGCTGAACTTGTGATGGAGGTACAACCGGCGCAGCCTCTGTCACCAGAGGGCTTGGGGGCACGATGCTTTCCACCGGCGGTGTTGCCGCTGTGATTGGAGGTGTCGGCCGCATGGACCACACGAGGGCGCCAACAAGTACCACGCCCCCTGCAATCCAGAGCCAGGGCGACTTTGCGCGCGCCTTTCCTTGGGGGGCCTCAGCGCGGCGCTTTTTAGCCGGCGACTCTCCCTTGGGAGGCACCTTCACTGTTTTGGATTGATCGAACGTAGCAGGCTGAAACACCGTATCCGGAAAATGCGGGGCCGGCTGCGTCGTGAGCAACTCCGTGGTGACCGGCTGCGGATCATTACCGGTCTCGACCAAAGTCACCGAATCGCCCAGAAATTTTCGCCAGTCGAATCGCGCGAGATCGGGAGGCGACTTCATGCCGATTTCTTGAGTAAAGGCCTCCACACTTGCAGTTCGGTCACCAGGCTCAATCGCCAGCGCGTGCGAGATGGCGCGGACAAAGCCGTCAGAGTATTTCTGGTTGAAATGTGTCTCGGCCGTCTGGGCCACCTGCGAAAAAGCCGGCAAGCGGTCGCGCACTGCGCGGAACGTGGCCGGTAGAGGCGGCTCATTGCAGATGCAGCCGTGCATCACGGCCGCTACCGCATAGAGATCGGTCCACGGCCCCTCTTGCATGTCCCGGGCGTCGGCGTATTGCTCGATCGGCGCGTAATTCACCTTGAGGATGGCCGTGTGCTTTTGGCTGGTATCGAGAATGGCGCGTCGAGCAGCTCCCAAATCCAGCAGGACCGGAGGGCCGATGTTCTGCAGAAAAATGTTGTCGGGCGACACATCCCGGTGCAGCGTGCTGTTGTCGTGCAATACCTTGAGGCCAGCCAATACCGACCACAACACCGACTGCAGCCACTCCTGGGGCGGGGGGCCGCTCATCCTGCGACGGGCCTCCTTGAGGGTAATGCCCTCGTACAAGGGCATCGCCATATAGGCGGTATTGTTGGCTTCCCAGAAGCGATACACCTTCACCAAAGACGGGTGGTCAAAGCGGGCCAACAAGCGCGCCTCGGCAATAAAAGAACGCAAACCCGACTCAAAAGCCGCCGCGTCTGCCACCGACTTCACCGTGAGAGAGGACAGGTTGTCACGCCCTACCAGGCTGGTGGGCATGTACTCTTTGATCGCGACCGCACGGTGCAATGAATGGTCATAACCCCGGTAGACCATGCCAAAACCACCCACGCCCAGCAAGCCCTTGATCTCAAACTCGGCGAGACGGGTACCGTTTGCAAGGGCGTCCATATGCCCGGCCCCAGTGACCCGGACTGAAGCAGGCGGAGTGTGAATGTCAACCATGGCGTGAGATGAACTCTGTATTTTTTATGCCCGCAAAGGCCCTGTCAGGGCCCCTTTCCAAACTCGATGCACATGGCAACGCGGGTCGGTGGGTATCATAGGGGATGTTTAGTTATCGACACGCCTTCCACGCCGGCAACCACGCCGACGTGTTGAAACACACCACTTTGCTGGCAGTTTTGCGCCACATGACGCAAAAAGAGACCGCGCTCAACGTCTTTGACACCCATGCGGGAGCCGGGCTGTACAAACTCGATGGCGACTTTGCCAAGACCAGCGAAGAAGCCGCCGAGGGCTTCCTGAAACTGGTGGCCAGCAAGCCCGAGACGCCGTTTGCACCCGCATTGCAGGACTACATCGACATGGTGGCGAGCTTTAATTCCGGTAACACCTGGTCGGTTTACCCCGGCTCGCCGTTCATTATCCAAAGCCTGCTCAGCGGCCGCGACAAGCTCAAGATGTTTGAGTTGCACCCGACGGATACCAAAACGCTGATTGCCAACGTCGCCCAGCTCGAAGCCGGCCAGGCAAGTCACGGTGTTGCGCGAAGACGGGTTTGAGGGTCTCAAGAAATTTTTGCCCCCACCCTCGCGTCGTGCTTTGGTGCTGTGCGATCCGAGCTATGAGGTCAAAAACGACTACATGCGGGTGACGAGCATGGTGGCAGATTCCATGCTGCGTTTTGCGACCGGAACCTATGCGGTGTGGTACCCCATCATTCCGCGGCCAGAGGCCCATGACCTGCCGAAGAAACTCAAAACCATGGCCAACAAGGCCGGCAAATCATGGCTGCACGCGACGCTCACCGTCAAGTCGAGCAAGCTGACGACCGACGAGCAAGGCGAAGTAGTCCGCCCCGGATTGCCCGCAAGCGGCATGTTTTTGATCAACCCACCGCACACACTCAAGGCAGCTCTCAAGGACGCGCTGCCCCAAATGGTGAAGTTGCTCGGGCAGGACGCCAATGCGACGTCCACCCTCGACTCCGGCGGCTAAGTCGACAGTTACCTTAGGCGCTTAGGCCGAGGTTTTGACACAAAGCCAGAGTCGGGGCACTCTGGTTCATGGTGTAGAAATGGATGGAGGGTGCACCGCCTGCGCGGAGTTGCTCGCACAAATCGGTCACCACCTCCAAGCCAAACGCCTTGATGGATGCCACGTCATCCCCGTAGCTCTGCAGGCGCAAGCGAATCCAACGCGGAATTTCGGCGCCACAGGCATCCGAGAAACGCATCAGCTGGGTCGAGCTGGTAATCGGCATGATGCCCGGCACCACGGGCACCGTGACGCCCAAAGCATCCACCTCTTCCAGAAACCGGAAATAGGCATCAGAGTTGTAAAAATACTGGGTGATCGCGGAATTGGCACCTGCTTTGACCTTGGCAGCAAATGCCTGAAGGTCGCTGGCCGGTGATTTGGCCTGCGGATGCACTTCGGGGTAGGCCGCCACTTCAATGTGGAAATCGTCGCCGGTTTCGGCTCGGATAAAGGCCACCAAATCACTGGCGTATTGAAACTCACCGCCTGCGCCATAGCCGCTCGGCAAGTCGCCGCGCAAAGCGACCAGGCGCTTAACACCCATGGCCTTCAAGGTTGCCAATTGCACCCTCACAGTGGCTTTGGTCGCACCCACGCACGAAAAGTGGGAAGCCGCGCTCACCCCTTCCGACAAGATGTCGCGCACGGTGTTGAACGTTCCCTCTTGGGTCGAACCGCCCGCACCAAAAGTCACTGAGCAAAAATCGGGGGCCAAGCTGTACAGCTGTTGGCGCACCACGCGCAGCTTTTCGGCACCCTCAGGGGTTTTGGGCGGAAAGAATTCCAGACTCAGTGGAATCCGATGGCTTGTAAACATAGTGTTCTCCGTCTCAGCCCCCGCCTATTGCAGAGGCCGGATTCAACCCGCCTTGCGGGCGCAAATAAAGAATTCGCGGTTTCCGTCTCCGCCTTCGATGGCGGAGTCAAACCAATGGGTCACGGTGAGCCCGAGGTTGGCACAGGTCTCGCGCAAGCGCTGCTCCACGATCGGGTACATCTCGGGATCTTTGACGATCCCACCCTTGCCCACTTGACCGGGCTGCAGCTCGAACTGGGGTTTGACCAGCGTAAGCAACATGCCACCCTCTTTGAGCAACTCCACCGCAGCAGGCAACACCAGGGTCTGCGAAATAAAGGACAGATCAGCCACGAGCAAATCAAAGGGTGGAGCAAAATCAGGTGGCAGCTCTACCGGTTCTGGCTCGGCAGCCTCTGGCGCTGGAGCCGCGTCTTCGTCGTCGAAGTCGTCTTCATCGCCCCAGTCATCCACGCCGTTTGATTCTTCATCAAATTGGCCGCCTGCGCCGGTGCTATCTGCGTAAGCAGCTACCAAATCCATAGCAGACAGCGTGCGCGCGTTGACAGACTCGACACATAAAACGCGCGGGTCGCTGCGCAGCGAGGGATGCAACTGGGCGCTGCCCACATCCACACCCACGACCGATTGCGCACCGGCTTGCAGCAAGCAATCGGTGAAGCCACCGGTGCTTTGCCCCACATCCAAACAACGCAGTCCGGTAACAGACAGGCCGACTTGCTTCAGGGCCGCCTCGAGCTTGAGGCCACCGCGGGACACATAACGCGCTTCGGAATCATCGAGCAAACGGATCTTGGCGCCCTCGGGCACTTCATCGCCATTTTTGGCCACACGTTTCCAGACTTCACCCGAAAGCTCCATCTTCAGCCACTCCACGCCATCCGCAATCAGGCGCTGGGCCTGCGAGCGGGTGCTGGCCAGCCCACGCTGCACCAAAAGTTGATCAATTCGCATCGTTATCCAAAGTTATCAGCCCCTCAAAGCAAGAGACACCGCGGGACCGGCTTCGCCGGACCGCAGGTGTCGCCCCTCGAGGGGGAGGCGCCAAAGGCGCCTCGGGGGTGCTATTAGTAGCGGTAGGTGTCTTTCTTGTACGGACCGGCTTTGCTCACGCCGATGTACGACGCTTGCTCTTCTGTCAGTTCGGTCAACATGGCGCCGACTTTCTTCAGGTGCAAGCGTGCCACTTTTTCGTCCAGGTGCTTGGGCAAGACATAGACCTTGCCGGCCTTGTATTCCTTCGGCTTGGTGAACAGCTCGATCTGGGCGATCGTCTGGTTCGCAAAGCTGGAGGACATCACAAAGCTGGGGTGGCCAGTGCCGCAGCCCAGGTTCACCAAGCGGCCCTTGGCCAACAAGATGATGCGCTTGGAAGCCTTCTTGCCCTTGGCAGGGAAGATCACGTGGTCCACCTGGGGTTTGATCTCTTCCCACTTGCACTTGGACAGGGACGCCACGTCGATTTCGTTGTCAAAGTGACCGATGTTGCAGACGATGGCCTGATCCTTCATCGCATCCATGTGAGCGTACGTGATCACGTTCTTGTTGCCGGTGGTGGTCACGAAAATGTCGGCCTTGTCGGCAGCGTATTCCATGGTCACGACCTTGTAGCCTTCCATGGCGGCTTGCAGGGCATTGATCGGGTCGATTTCTGTCACCCACACTTGGGCGGACAAAGCACGCAGCGCCTGGGCAGAGCCCTTGCCCACGTCACCGTAGCCAGCGACCACAGCCACCTTGCCGGCGATCATTACGTCAGTCGCGCGTTTGATGCCGTCGACCAGGGATTCGCGGCAACCGTACAGGTTGTCGAACTTGCTCTTGGTCACCGAATCGTTCACGTTGATGGCCCGCAGGGCCAGAGTGCCCTTGGCGGACATTTCTTCCAGACGCATCACACCGGTGGTGGTTTCTTCGGTCACGCCGATGATGTTCTTCAGGCGGCGGCTGTACCAGGTGGGGTCCACCTTCAGCTTGGCCTTGATGGCGTTGAACAGACAGACTTCTTCTTCGCTACCGGGCTTGGCCAAAACCTTGATGTCTTTCTCGGCGCGGGCGCCCAGGTGCATCAACAAGGTGGCATCGCCGCCGTCGTCCAGAATCATGTTGGGGCCTTCAGCCGCAGTGCCCTTCTTGCCACCGAATTCAAAAATGCGGTGGGTGAAGTCCCAGTACTCGTCCAAAGTCTCGCCCTTGTGCGCGAACACGGGGGTGCCCTTGGCCACCAACGCTGCGGCTGCGTGGTCTTGGGTAGAGAAGATGTTGCACGAGGCCCAACGCACATCTGCGCCCAAGGCTTGCAGGGTTTCGACCAGCACGCCGGTTTGGATGGTCATGTGCAGGGATCCGGTGATACGCGCGCCCTTCAGAGGCTGGGCCTTGGCGAACTCTTCACGGATGGCCATCAGGCCGGGCATTTCGGTCTCGGCGATGGTCAGCTCTTTGCGGCCCCAATCGGCCAGGCTCAGGTCGGCGATCTTGAAGTCTTCTGCCTTCACGGGGGCAGCGACGGCTTTGGCGGGTTTAACCGTCTTTACCGCTTTGGGGGTCTTGGCGTTCTTAACCAGTTTCAATACAGCGCTCATGGTGTGCTCCAAACGTTGATTTGCATAGCCACTGGCGCACTCGGGAAGGGGATTTGACAAGCAACTCACCGCACGCGTTTCCAGTGGGTGAGCGCCGTTGTGAAGGCACGGTGCTGATTGCACCGTGTGTTCCGAGCCTCACTCGCGGTACCTACATGGGTACATGGCGGGCTGCAACGCTCCTCGGAATGTGCGCATTTTAACCATGCGCCGATGCCGCACCGCGCCGCTGGGGCAATGCCCCGACAAGTCAAGTGCACTCAATCGGCCGGGCCGCTACTGCTCCCCACTTGCAAAGCGGGTTGGCGGAGCAGCTGGTAAGGGCCGCTTTCGGGGTCGCGCAGCACTTGCATCACCATCTCGGCCAAAGCGATGCCGGTAGTTTGCGGTGTGGGCTGCGTCACGGTAGTCACGTTCAGCCCGGTCAGCAAGGTGTCTTGTGGAATGTCGCCATGCACCACCACCGAGATGTCTTGCCCGACGCGCAGCCCCGCATCCATCAGCCCCCGGATCAGGCCGACGCCGCCCAGGTTGTTGTCCACCAGCACGGCCGTGGGCCGGGGCGACAAGGCCAAGACCTGCGCTACCGCATTCAACCCGCTACGCCGGTCGTTCACACCCCCGATGCAATAGCCGGGCGGGCACTCCACACCGGCTGCCTGCAGGGTGCTGACATAGCCCCGGTGCCGCTGAAAAGCAAAGTTCAGCTCCAGCGGCGCATGCACATACGCAATGCGGGTGTGGCCCAAGGCCAGCAAATGCTCCACGGCCAGTTTGCTGCCCAGGTCATTGTCGAAGTCCAGCCACGAGTAGTGCGCGCACTCTGCGGTGCGGCCGTAGCCGACAAAGGGGTAGTTGTTCTCCAGCAAAAAGTCTACGCGCGGGTCGTGCACACGGGTGTTGGGAACAATGACCGCATCCACCCGCCCGCCTTTGAACAAGCGCTCGTAAATTTCCAGCTCGGTTTCGTTTTTGGCCACCGCCAGCAACAAGTCCTGGTGCTCGCGCTCCAGGCGCTCGCCCAAGCCGTCGGCCATGTCCAGAAACTGCGGATTACCCAGGTTTTCGACCGCTGCGGAATACACAATGCCAATCGCATCGGTGTTACCGCGTACCAGCCGGCGCGCACCCGCGTCGGGGCGGTAGCCCATGGCGTCTGCCATCTCTTTCACACGGGTGCGGGTGAGTGCATTGACGTCGGTGTACCCGTTCAAGGCCCTGCTAACCGTAGAGGTGGACAGCCCTAGTGCCTGGGCCAACTGCTTGATGCTCACGCTTGTCTCCGCGAATGCTGTGTTTGTTGTGGGGCGAGTTTAAAGCCGACCCCGCGCGCGGCTGGCGGGGCACCTCTGTAAAATACGCCCTCTTTCCCCGCGGCCCGCCTGTGATGCGCGGCCCACCCGACCCTGGATCCCCCTGTGACCTACGCACCCGAGACCAAGCGCCGCCGCACTTTTGCGATCATTTCCCACCCGGACGCCGGTAAAACCACGCTCACCGAAAAGCTCTTGCTGTTCTCGGGCGCGATCCAGATCGCCGGCTCGGTGAAAGCCCGCAAAGCCAGCCGACACGCCACCTCCGACTGGATGGAAATTGAAAAGCAACGTGGCATCTCGGTGGCCTCGTCGGTCATGCAGATGTCGTACCGCGACCACGTGGTCAACCTGCTCGACACCCCCGGCCACAAAGACTTCTCGGAAGACACCTACCGCGTGCTCACTGCTGTGGATTCGGCGCTGATGGTGATTGACGCAGCCAACGGTGTGGAAGCCCAGACCCGCCGCCTGATCGAAGTGTGCCGCCAGCGCGATACGCCCATCATCACCTTTGTGAACAAGATGGACCGTGAAGTGCGCGAGCCCTTGGACATCCTGGACGAAATCGAGCGCGAACTGGGCATGCCCTGCGTGCCCATGACCTGGCCTGTGGGCCAAGGCAAGCTGTTCGGCGGCATCATCAACCTGCGCACCCAGGCCATGACCGTGTTTGAGTCTGGCAGCGAGCGCCGCCCGCAAGACTTCGACACCATGCCCCTGAGCGACCCTGCCGCGCTGCAAGCCCGCTTCGGCCACGAGTGGGACACGGCGGTGGAGAGCATGGAGCTTGCCACCGGCGCATCCCCCGAGTGGGACCACGAAGCCTTTTTGGCCGGCAAGCAAACGCCGGTGTTCTTCGGCTCCGGGGTGAACAACTTCGGTGTGATGGAAGTGCTGGACGCGCTGGTCGACCTGGCACCCGCACCACAGAAACGCATCAGCACCACGCTAGTGAACCGCCAGCCGGTAGTCAAAGAAATCCAGCCTGAAGACAGCGCTTTCAGCGGCGTGGTCTTCAAGGTGCAGGCCAATATGGATGCCAACCACCGCGACCGCATCGCCTTCGTGCGCATGGCCAGCGGCAAGTACACGCCGGGCATGAAGCTGAAAGTCATGCGCACCGCCAAAGAGCTGCGCCCCACTAGCGTGGTGACCTTCATGAGCCAGCGCCGTGAAGCGGTGGAAGAAGCGTATGCCGGCGATATCGTGGGCTTTACCACCCACGGCGGCGTGCAACTGGGCGACACCATCACCGATGGCAGCGTCAACCTCATGTACACCGGCCTGCCTTTCTTTGCGCCCGAAATGTTCATGACCGTGGTGCTCAAAAACCCCTTGCGCACCAAGCAGCTGCAGCAGGGCCTGGCCCAGCTGGGCGAGGAAGGCGCCATCCAGGTGTTCAAGCCCGAAATGGGCGGCAACATGCTGCTGGGCGCGGTGGGCCAACTGCAGTTTGAAGTGGTGCAGCACCGCCTCAAGGGCGAGTACGACGCCGACATCCGCCTGGAAAGCAGCCAGTACACCGGTGCGCGTTGGATCACTGCCGACACGCCCAAAGAACTGCAGGAGTTTGTGAACGCCTACCCCATGCGCATGGCCAAGGACGCAGCAGACACGCTTGCCTACCTGTGCACCAGCCCCTACGACGTGCGCTTGGCGCAGGAGCGATTTCCGAAGATCCACTTCCACCCGCTGCGCGAGCATGCAGGCTTGGCGCTGCAGACGGCAGGTTGATCGAACAGAAAAAAGCCCGCAATAGCGGGCTTTTTTTCTGGCTAATTGGTTAAGTTAAGGGGTTTGCAAGCCCAGGATCACGTAATTTGCCGTGGGGTTGACCTGCTGCACTTTGGTCACCGTGAAGTAGCGGCTGTTTTGGCCGATGGTGTATTTGTAAGCGCGGGTTTTGTAGTTACCTCCACCAGGTCCGGTAAATCCGTCAGCAGAGAAAAATTGTGCGATTTCAGCAGCGGTAAGCGTACGCGTACCAGCTGGGTCTACGCGCGTGTAGGTCCCGTCTGTATTGGCCTGCATCGTGGTGGTTGAACCTGCGCAATCAAAGTCGGTAAACGACAGACCACGCATCACCGCAGCATCAGAAACTGCAGTCAAGTTTGCAGAGATAAAGATGCGAGTCCCTTGTTGAAAAGGCACCTTCCCGGTGTCTGAAGTACTTTGTGGCGTTTCGCCTGCAGAGCAGTACACGATCACATTGCCGTTTGCCTTTTCGCGCCCGCTTTGTGCTGAAAAGGTGGGCGAATTTGTGCCTGCACCGGTCACCGTAAATGCCGGCGAACTGAAAGTCATCACGTTGTTGGGTGACGTGCCGGTGATGACCACATTTTGAACAGTGCTCGTGCCTGCATTCGTGAAAGCCAAAGTAGGCAAAGTACCAATAACGTCGCCGCCAGTGGGAGTACTAGCAGTGGCTGCAGGTGTTGCTTCAGTGACAGCAGGAACCGTTGCCGTCACTGTGGACGTATTTGTAGAGTCATTTCCGCTGCTGCTACCGCCACCGCCGCATGCAGCTAGTGAGGTGATCAGCAAGGCAGTCGCGCTGAGGCGGAGGGGAGACGCAAGGTTTTTCATATAGCGGGGCATTGAAAAGGTGTGACAGATTTCGCATAGAGCACGGGTTGCGCTATGTCAATTTATTTTCAAAACACGCTGGGGTTTACGCATCATCCAAATGGATGATTTATTGCAAAAAGCCTAAAACCGCTCAAATCGAAATAGACTAAATAAAAAATCACAAATTAAGGGGCGGAAGTGGGAGACCTGAATTGCGTAGACACCTTCAATCACATCGTCGGGACCTTGTATGACGCGGTCCTGTACAAGGAACCGAACCATTTTTCGAATGCGCTCAAAGATTTTGAGCGAACGATTGAATCTGACAGCTGCCACCTTTTCGCGCTCGACAGAATCGGCCGGGACATCTTCACGGTGAACACCCATAGCGAGGATGTGGATCAACAAATTCAGGGGTATTACGAACATTTCCGCCATATGGACCCTAGGCTGGAAAAAACGTTGAACCACGTTGGCGAGGCCTACCGTTGCACTGACTTTTTCAGCGCCTCTTTCATGAACCGCAATGAGTTTTTCCAGGACTACCTGGTACCGATGGGGCGTGTATTCACCGCTGGCGGCATGATCTCTAAAACAGAGGACTGCAGCAACGTCATCGTTTTCAACAGGTACAAGGGCCGTAAAGATTTCAATCTCGGCGAATTGAGCGCCATCCGACGATTGTTTCCTCACCTGCGACGCGCACTGCACCTGGCTATGCAGCAGGAGGTGACCTCTCTGGCACACAACACCCAGGCAGAGCTACTGCAACAACAATCTGTCGGAGTCATAGGACTGGGAAAGCACCAGCAAGTGCTGTTTGCAAACCCCTTCGCCAGAGCACTACTGGGGTCGCTGCGCAACTTGGGATGGCGCGGCCAAGCCCTGCGGGACCACAGCCCCCTTGCGCTGATGGGTCGCCGAGCCCACCAAGAGCGCAAACCACAAGTAATTCGAGTGCCATCAGACAAAGGTGTTTTGGTGATAACGGCATGGGCTAGTCCCCGGCAAGAAACTTCCCACTGGTTACCGTCTGTCAGTGCTGCGTCTGATCAACATTTGCATACCTGCTTGATGGTCCAACTCCTGCGTCCCGGGCACCGGCTTACCCCTGCATTGCTGCAGCAGTTGTACGGCTACACCTCTGCCGAAGCTCGGCTTGCCAAAGAGCTGGCGCAAGGAACAACGGTTGAAGACTACGCCAACAGCTTTCATGTGAGCGTAGCTACTGTTCGCACCCAGTTGCGTCAAGTTTTAGCAAAATCAGGACATGCTCGACAGCAAGACCTGATTGCCCACCTTGCAGCGCTGCACACCCCCTAAGACGGGACCACACAGTCCGCAGCGGGCGTTTACGATGGCGGGCTATGCATCTTTTGAGTCAATGGCCTTTAGAGGCCCGCCGCCGCATCACCGGCATCTTTACCGACATCGACGACACCCTCACCCACGACGGCCTTATCGCCCCCGAGGCGCTTCAGGCGCTGGGGGATCTGAAAGCGACCGGGCTCACGGTGATCCCGATCACCGGGCGGCCCATCGGCTGGTGCGAGCCCTTCATGGCAGGCACCAACGGCCCGGCCTGGCCAGTAGATGCCATGGTGGCGGAGAACGGGGCCGTCGCGTTTGTGCCCGGCGCTGCCAACGCGGTTACAAGCCAAATCAACCTCCAGCCCACGTCATATATGCGTGAGGCGCTATCAAAACGATATCAACAAAGTATTGAAGTGCGCACCGCTAACCGGCTGCGTATGGACGCGATTGCCGCCCAAGTCTGCGCCGAAGTGCCGGGCGTGGAGCTCAGCCGCGACAGCGCGGGCCGCGAAACCGACCTCGCGTTCGACTACGCTGAATTCGCCCATCACTCCCCCGAAACCGTGCAACGCGTGCTGGCCCTGCTGCAAAGCCACGGCATGCAAACCACGGTGAGCAGCATCCACATCCACGGCTGCTTCGGGGACTTCAACAAATGGACCGGCGCCTGCTGGATCATCCGCGAGCTGTTGGGCCGCGACCTGAGCGCCGAGCTGGACCAGTGGGTGTTTGTGGGCGACTCGGGCAACGACCAGGCCATGTTTGAGCACTTCACGCACAGCGCGGGCGTGGCCAACATTGCGCGCTTTGTGCCGCAGCTCAGCCACCTGCCCACCTATGTGACCCCTTCCGCCCGCGGCGCAGGCTTTGCCGAAGTTGCGCAGGCCATCTTGGCGGCGAAACGCCATGACTAAGGCGCTCGACCCACGCCACCACGCGCCCAAGGGCTCGGGCACCGGGCTGCTGGCGGTATTCGGCTCCACGCTGTTTCAGCTCTCGGGCGTTTTCATGCTGTCGCCGCTGATGCTGGTGATGCTCAAAGAGCGCGAGGTATCCACCACCCTGGCGGGCTTATTTGCCGCCACGACCTGGCTGGGCATCTTCATCGTCACCCCGTTTGCATCGGCCATCACCCAGCGCTGGGGGCGGCGGCGCGCGATGTGGTTTGCCTCGGGGGTACCGCTGGCAGCGGCCATCGGGTTCATGGCGACCGACCACCTGGGCCTGTGGTTTGCCTTGGAGCTGTTGGCCGGTATCGCCGGGGGCATGCGCTGGGTGCTGGCAGAAGCTTTTATTGCTGAGTTCTCGCCGCCCGAGCGGCTGGGCCGCACCATGGGCATGTACGCCACCATGGTCGGGCTGACATTTGTGATCGGCCCCACCTTGCTCGCCTGGACCGGTAGCAGCGGTCACGCGGCGCTGGGCCTGGTGATTACGCTGCTCACCATCGGCCTGCTATGGACGGCCCTGATTCCCCCGATTGCACCCCCTGCCGAGCCCGACACCGCCCATGCTGGCCCGCGCGGCCTGTGGCTGGCGGTGCAGCAGCACCCGATCTTGATGCTGGCAGGCTTTATCGGCGGCTTTTTTGAGTTGGGCTTGGCCTCCATCCTGCCGCTCTACGGCCTCACGCTGGGCATGGGTGCCAGCGCCGCGGCGCTGATGATTTCAGTGAGCGGAGCCGGCAGCACGCTGGTTGCCATCCCGGTGGGCATGGTGGCTGACCGCTTTGCCAACCCGGTGCAAGGCCGCCGCACACTCATGGTGGCCGTGGCGGCCATGGCGCTCGTGTGCGCGGCTGCCCTGCTGGCGGTGGTGCGCCTTCCGTGGATCGTGTGGCCGGTTGTGTTTTTGCTCGGCGCAGCTGGCAGCGCGCTCTACACCTTGTGCATGACCGATATCGGCGCCCGTGAAAAAGGCAACCAGCTGGTCAACAGCACTGCCGTGCTGGTGCTCAACTACACCTTGGGTGGTTTGGTGGCGTCGGGCATCAGCGGTGCGCTCATTGAGCGCTCCGCCACCGTCACCTTCCCTCTCGTGTTGATGCTGGTGGCAGGCCTCGGGCTAGGCACGCTGCTCAAAGAGCACCGCCGCCAAACCTGAACGGGCGCCACCCACGCGCTGGTTTCTTGACCCGGCTTTTAGCCGCCTAGTTTTTGGCGGCTTTCTTTTTGGTCGGAGCCGATTTGGCTTTGGATGCGGGCTTGGCCGATTTCTTCACGACTTTTTTGCCGGTCGCCTTGGCCTTGCCTTTGGCTGACGGTTTGGCCTTGGCGCCCGATTTGGCTTTGGTCTTGGCGTTCGCCTTGGCTTTGGCTGATGGTTCCGCAGCCCGCTTGACCACGACCGCCTTGCCCGCCGGGGGCAGCAGGTCTTCGGTAGTAAGGCCATAACGTCCGGCCATGGTGGCCCACGCGGTGCCTTGGGCCTTTTGGGGCAACACACCATCCATCATCTGCTCACCTTGTGGGGTGAGCAGCGCGCCGCCGTGCAAGGCCGCTTGCAATTGCGATGCGTTGGGGGCGGTTACGCCTTGCTGGGCCAGTGCCCCTTGCGCCAGCTTAAGGGCCAGGCGCACCTCGCCATAGCCCAAGGGTCCGGTCGCAGGCTCGAGGCTGGCAGCGCCTGCGGTAGCCGTGGGGCGGCCGCTACGCAGGGTGGTGACCACCTGGTCTGCATCGTGGGGGTTGCCGATCCAGCTGCCGAACTCGGCAATCAGGCGTTCGGTGGAGGCCGCGTTATCGAGGGTGGCAGTCACCCCTTGGGCCTGCACCCATGCGGGTGCCGCGACGGCACAGGCCATAGCCATCACCGTGGCGCGCAGGCCGCGCTGCAGCCACACGGGGCTGCACAGTTGAAAAATGTTGCTCATAAATGCAAGCTTAGCCGCTCGAAGGCGGGGTTTTCGGGGGGCAAATGTTACGGGCTGGTAAAGCCTTGAAGCACATTCACCGCATTCACGCCGACCGCGTCCACCGCATAGCCGCCCTCGAACACAAACACCGTCGGCAAACCTGCCCGCGCCAAGCGCTCGCCCAAGCGTAGATAGTCTTGGGTGGTGAGCTTGAAGCCCGAAATCGGGTCGCCTTCAAACGTATCCATACCCAGCGACACCACCAGCGCGTCCGCGCCGAACTTGGCGATGCCTGCCAACGCTGTCTCCAGTGCCTGGGCCCAAGTGGCGTAGTCGGTGCCGCGCGGCAGCGGCAGGTTCAGGTTGGCGCCCAAGCCTGCGCCGGTGCCGGTTTCATCCGCATGGCCCAGATAGAACGGGTACTCGGTGCGCGGGTCGCCGTGGATGCTTGCGAAGTACACATCGGGCCGGTCGTAAAAAATGGCTTGGGTGCCGTTGCCGTGGTGATAGTCCACATCGAGCACCGCCACCTTTTGCATACCCGCATTGCGCAAATGCTGTGCAGCCAGCGCTGCGTTGTTCAGGAAACAGTAGCCACCAAAAAAGTCGGCCCCTGCGTGGTGGCCGGGCGGGCGGCTCAAGGCAAAGGCAGCGCGGTCGCCAGCCAACACCGATTGTGCCGCGCTCAGGGCGCAGTGTGCACCCTCTTTGGCGGCCACCCAAGTGCCGCTGGTAAACGGCGTGCCTGCGTCGTACGAATACAAGCCCACTTTGGCCGCGAAGTTGTCCGGCTCAATATCAGTGCGGAAGGTGCGCGCGGGCCAGGTGGACGGAAGAATGTCTTTGTCCGCATTCGCCGCGTCCAGCGCCACCCACTGGTCCCAAGCGGTGGCTAGAAAGCGCAGGTAGCGCGGGCTGTGGATGGCGGTAAGCGCTGCCTCGTCAAAGGCCTGCGGCTCCAGCACCGCGCCCAGCTGGCGGCGCTGCAGCTCTGCCAGCACATGGTCGGCACGGGCCGGACCTCAAAGCACGGCACCAGCGCGCCACGGAACATTTCGACCTTCCCTTGGTGTTGGGCGTGGAGGTGGTTGTAAAAGGTTTTCATGGTGGTTTATGAACAAAATTGATCACTAGTGCACGTGGAATATGCGCAAGCAGCTATCAAATAAATAGCGAATTAGCTCTGGGGGCGAATCACCAGCTCATCGTATCCGGTGAGCGAGTCCGGCTCCCGGGTGAACTGCCAGTCGGGCAGCAGGGCCAGCAGCACCTCTGCGGTGGTGAGTACGATGCAGCCCGGTGCCACATGCCCGCCGAGAACCTGCCCCGTGGCGGTGGAAATGGCCATGTGCATGTGCGAGCCCGTCTTGTTGCCATCAGCGGCGACGGTGCCCGAGAGGGTGAGGATCTCCATGCTCTCCGTCAACCGCGTGGGCTGCGCCGCGCCCGCCAAGCGGATGCCCGCCGTAGACAGGCTGCCGATGCCGGACAACACAAACGCTGCGCGGCAGTTTTGGGCTTGGACCTCGGCTTCCAGTGCGGCGCGCAGGTCTTGGCCGGGGGTGAGGCGAACAGGAAATGGCTTCATCAAATCCCTCTCAAATCAGCCGCTAGCTCTTATGGAACATGCGCGAGCAGCTCTTTATTTGATAGCAAGCACGCTTTCGCGTGCTGTCGTCAGTACGGCTTGGGGGTGATGCGTGCGCCCAGGGCGAGCAGCTTTTCGTCCAGCTTTTCGTAGCCGCGCTGGATCATGTTGGCGTTCTGCACCGTGGACTTGCCGCTGGCGCACAGGGCGGCGCCCAAGAGGGCCATGCCGGCGCGGATGTCGGGGCTTGGCAAGGTGGTGCCACGCAGGCGGCTCTTGCCGCTGATGACCACGCGGTGCGGGTCGCACACCACGGCGGCGGCGCCCATGCCGATGAGCTTGTCCACAAAGTACAAGCGCGACTCAAACATCTTCTCGAAGAACAGCACATTGCCTTCCACCTGCGTGGCGAGCGTGATCATGCAGCTCATCTGGTCGGTGGCGAACTGGGGCCAGGGGCCGTCGCCGATGACGGGCATGGCGCCGTCAAAGTCGCGGGTGACCTGCATGCGCTGGTTGCCTGACAGGAAGATGTGTTTGTCGTGCAAGTCGATCTTGACGCCCAGGGTCTCAAACACGCGGTGGCACATGCCGTAGGCGTGCTTGTCGGTGCCCTCGACCGTGATTTCGCCACCGGTGGCAGCGGCCAGCGCCAGGTAGGACGCGGCCTCGATGTGGTCGTGGCACACGGTGTAGGTGGTGCCGTGCAGCGACTCCACGCCTTCCACGCTGAGCTGGTTGGTGCCGATGCCGCTGATCTTGGCGCCCATGGCGTTGAGCAGGTGGGCCAGGTCTTGCACGTGCGGCTCGCAGGCCGCGTTGCGGATAAGGGTGTGGCCGCGGCTCACTGCGGCGGCCATGAGGATGTGCTCGGTGCCGGTGACGGATGGCTCGTCAAAAAACAGCTCAGCGCCAGTCAGCGGGCCGGGCATGGTGAAGTCGTAGACGCCATTGATGCTGACCTTGGCACCCAGCTTTTGCAGGCCGTAGAAGTGCGTGTCCAAGCGGCGGCGGCCGATGACGTCGCCCCCCGGGGGGAACAGGCGCGCAGAGCCGGTGCGGTGCAAGAGGCCGGCCACACACAAGATGGAGGTGCGCACCTTGTTGCACAGGGCCTGGCCGATTTCGCTGGTGCGCACGCTGGCCACATGGATGCTGACACGCTCGCCGCTGCGTTCGACCTTGCCGCCGATTTCGACGATCACGTCCAGCATATGGCGCACGTCGATGATATCGGGCACGTTGTCGAGGATGACTTCCTGGTCCGTAAGGATGCAGGCCGCAATCATGGGCAGGATGGCGTTTTTGTTGCCGGAAGCGCGAATGGTGCCTCGCAGGGGCACGCCGCCTTCAATTTCAAATGTCGACATGGTGAGATTCAGTGTTGGGAGACCGGGGTTTTCCGGCCAAGGGGGAGATTGTTACCGCTCCGGGCCCGATTCTTGTAACTTTGTGCTGTAACGGTTACAGGAACCGCGACGAAGTTGGCACTTTTCAGGCGGCCAGCCAGCGGGCGAAGGCGGCGTTGACGGCGTCCGGCTGCTCCATCGTGCTCATGTGGCCGCAGTCTTCCAGCACCACCAACTCGGCGTGCACGTCGTGCATGGCGTCCACCATGGCCTGGTGCTGCTCGGGCGGGCTCCAGGCGTCTTGCCGGCCAGTGAGCACCAGCGTCGGGCAGGTGATGCCGGCCAGCACCGGCGCGGCGTCGGGCCGGGTGAGCAGCGCGTTGATTTGCGCTGCAAACTGGGCCGGGCTGCTGCGCTCCAGCATGGCCAGTACTTGCTCGAACACCGGGCCGCCCACCACGGAGGGGTGCACCATGGGGCGCGCCCACATGGCGCCCATGGCCCGCATGCCGGCGCGTTGCGCGTGCGACAGCAGGGCCATGCGGCCGGCTTTTCTTTGGCGCCAGCTTCGCCTTCAGCCAGGGGGTGCACGCCGGTGTCCAGCAAGGCCAGGCGTTCTACCCGCTCGGAGGCCAGGCGCATCACCTCCAGGGCCACACGCCCGCCCATGCTGTGGCCAGCCAGAGCAAAGGTGGCGGGGGCGGCAGCCAGCACCTGCTGCGCCATGGCGGTGAGCGAGTCGGTCAGGCCCCAGTCAATCACCACGCAATGGTGGGTGGCCGACAAGGCCTGCACCTGAGGTGCCCAGACAGCGGCGTCGCACATCAAGCCGGGGAGCAATACGAGGGTTTTGGTAGTCAAATCAGGCTCCAGCGCCCGCAGAATCTGCGCGAGCAGCTATCAAAAACATAGTGGATTTTTTAAGACACCGGGATGAAGCGTTGCCCGCCCGGCGCTGAGACTCACACTGTAGCGGCTGGCAGGGCGATTTCAATCGCCAGCCCCGGCTGGGCATTGCGCACCGCAAAGCTGCCCCCATGCGCCTGCGCCACCAGGCGACACAGGTACAGGCCCAGCCCCACGCCACCGCCTTCGCGGGTGCGGGCCGCATCGGGCCGGAAGAAGGGTTGGCCCAGGTTGGGGAGCTGGCTTTCTTCCACACCGGTGCCGAAGTCGCGCACGGCGATCGACAACTGCCCTTCCGTCCATTGCACGGTGATTTGCGGCGCTGCGGATGCGCCCGCGCTATGGCGCAAGGCGTTGTCCAGCAGGTTGCGCACCAGCAGGCGGATGCGGGTTGGGTCAAACTGCAAGGGGGGCAGGGCCGGGGGTACATGCATGTCAATGACGGGGCCGGCTTGCTCGTCTGCGGTGGCGTGGGCGGTTTGCAGCTCACAGACTACGTCTTCCACCAATGTGCACACATCTACCGCCTCGCGGTGCAGGGCAACGTGCGGGCTGGCCAGGCGCTCGCTTTCCAGCAAGTCGGTCACCAGGTCGCGCATGAGGGCCAGATCGCGCAAGAGCGCATCGCGGCCGGGCTGCACATCGGCCGTTTCGGGCAGCAGCTCGGTGTTCAGCCGGGCGCGGGTGAGGGGGCTGCGCAGCTCGTGGCTGATGGCCAGCAGCAAGGTGCGCTTGGCCTCCAACATTTGGTGGATGTCGGCGCCCATGGTGTTGATGGTGGCGGCGAGTTCACCCAGCTCGTCGGGGTGGTGGGCGCGGCGCACCGGAATGGTTTGGGCAAAGTCTCCGGCCCCGAAGCGCTGTGCCCCGGCACGGATATCGTCCAGCGGGCGCAGCATGCGGCGCACCCGCCGGTAGGCCAGCGCAGTTAGGAGCAACAGCACCGCCAAGGTAGCCCAACCGATGTAGCGTGGCCGGTCGTGCCAAGCCTGCACGCTCAGGCCGAAGCGAATGCGGTGGCCATCGGCGGTGGTGCGCTCAAAGAAGCGCATTTCTTCAGGCGGTTGGCCATTGCGGGCCTCGGTGCGGGAATACAAGTCCTCAACGTGGCTGCGCCAATTCACTTGCGGCCCGCTGATGCGCAGGGTGAGCGGCAGGCGCTCCGTCAGGGCTTGGGCCCGCTCAACGCTGGGCGGACTCCCCAGCCCGGCGGACAGGGTGTCGATGTAATCGGCCACCAGGGGCTTGGCGGCATCGCGCCAGCCCATGCTGAGGGCTGCTTGCATGCCGAACATAAACGTGAAGGCCATGGCCAGCGCCAGCATCACAAACAGGGCCATCAGCCGGAAACGCAGCGAATGCGCCAGCAAATGTTTGGCGCTGCGCTGCACACGGATGCAATCCCGGATGCCGGGCCAGCCTTTGCAGGCGCGCAACAGCGCTTGCCCTGCGCTCATGCAGCCGCGCTCCGGGGTGCCAAAGCCAATGTGTAGCCGGCGTTGCGCAGGGTTTTGATGCAGTCCAGCGGCTCCAGCTTTTTGCGCAGGCGGCTGACCACAATGTCCACCGCGCGGGTGTAGAGCTCGGCCTCATGGCCGCGCAGCTGGTTCAGGATGTCGTCACGGCTGAACACCTTGCCCGGCGCACGGGCCAGCAAGAGCAGCAAATCGAACTCGGTGCCGGTGAGGTCAATGGCCTCGCCTTGGCGCTGCACGGTGCGGGTGTCCACATCAATGCGCAGCTCCTGAAAGCACAGCTGGTTGGGGTCGGCCGCAGCGGCTTTGGGCGCTGCAGGTGCGCGGCGGCGCAACACGGTTTGCACCCGGGCTACCAGCTCACGAGGCTCAAACGGTTTGGGCACATAGTCGTCTGCGCCCAGCTCCAGGCCCACCACCCGGTCCATCACCTCGCCGCGCGCGGTGAGCATGATGATGGGCACGTCGTTGTCTTTGCGGATAGCACGGCACAGCGCAAAACCATCCATCTCGGGCAGCATCACATCCAGAATGGCCGCATCGATCCCGCCCTGCGCCAAACGTGCCAGCCCATCGCTGGGGCGCAGGCAGTGCTCCAGCGCCATGTCGAAGCGCGCAAAGTAGGCGGCTAGGGGGCCGCCGAGCTGGGTGTCGTCATCGATGAGCAGAATGCGGTGCATAGGCGTCAGTGGGTTGCGGGCCTATTGTCACCGCCGGACAGCAAGCTGCGGTGGCGCAGGATCAGGCTGCGCAGACGGTCGCGCTCGGCATCGGCCAAGCGGTCAAACAGGTCGGCCGCCCTTTGCACATCGTGCAGCACCTGGGGCACGTACCCCGGGCGGCGCTCCAGCAGACGCAGGGCGTGCTCCCGGTCGAAGCGCGGGCCCCACACCAGGGCCATGACTTCGGCGTAGGGCTCAGCGTAGCCCTCCAGCACCACAGCCCCGTAGGCGCGCAACGGTGCGGCAATTGCGTTCAGGGTGACCGGCGCCATGACACTCAACCCCGGCTGAACCAGTGGCCGCGACCATCCATGTACTCACGCACCTTTTGTTGCTGGGCGGAGTTCAGACTGTTGTAGAAGTTGGCCATTGCGGCGATGACTTCGGGGCTCTTGGTCTGGATGGCTGCGGTCTTTTCGTTGATCAGGGTCTGGGCGCGGACAGCGTCAAACTTGTCGCCGGCCACCAGAGCCTTCATCTCCGCACGCGGGTCTTTGGTCTGGCCGATCAGGGCGGCACGCTGCTCGAACATCTTGTCGCCTACTACCGCCAACAGCTTTTTCTGCTCAGCGTTAAGGTCGAGTTTGCTGGCAACCTTATCAACCATCTTGTCGCGCTTGGCAGCATATTGCTCAGCGCTCATGCTGGTGCTGTAGTCATGTGAACGGTGGCCGCACGCGGCAAGCCCACTGACTAGCACCAGGGCGGTCACGGCACCTATGAGCGTGCGCTTGGCATGGTGGTGTAAAAAGAAATTGGTCATCACGGTCTTTCTGAACCCTGGCGGGTAGTTGGAATATGACCGTGATGGTGCCGTCGAAGCCCTGACACAGGGTGTCAAGGGGGTTGCGGTTTGTTTCGGTTTATTTCAGCGGTGAGTCTTCACCTCGCCAGCACCGCCTCCAGTGCTTTGCCGGTGTGCGTGCCCAGCTTGACCACGTCTTCCGGCGTGGTGGCGGCCACCACGCGGCCTCCGCCATTGCCGCCTTCAGGGCCGAGGTCCAGCACCCAGTCGGCTTCGGCGATCACATCGAGGTCGTGCTCAATCACCACCACGCTGTGGCCGCCATTGACCAGGCGGTGCAATACATGGATAAGCTTTTCCACGTCGGCCATGTGCAGGCCTACGGTGGGCTCGTCCAGCACGTAGAGCGTGTGCGGAACTTTGTTGCCGCGCTTGCCTACGTCGTCACGCACCTTGGCCAGTTCGGTCACCAGCTTGATGCGCTGTGCCTCGCCACCACTCAGGGTCGGTGAGGGCTGACCCAGCGTGAGGTAACCCAAGCCCACGTCTTTGAGCAGCTGTAGCGGGTGAGCGATGACGGGCATGGCCGCGAAGAAATCGACCGCTTCATCGACTTCCATTTGCAGCACATCGCCGATGTTTTTGCCGCGCCAAGTGACGGCCAGCGTCTCGGGGTTGAAGCGCGCGCCCTTGCAGGTTTCGCACACCACTTTCACATTCGGCAAGAAGCTCATGCCGATGGTGCGCATGCCCTGCCCTTCGCAGCTCGGGCAACGGCCTTCGCCGGTGTTAAAGCTGAAACGGTTGGACGCATAGCCACGCGCCTTGGCCTCCAGCGTGTCGGCGAAGAGTTTACGGATGGTGTCCCAAAAGCCGATATAGGTGGCGGGGCAGGAGCGCGGTGTTTTGCCGATGGGCGTTTGGTCCACTTCGAGCACGCGGTCTATGGATTCATAGCCGGTCACGCCTTCGCAGCCGAGCCAGTCGATTTTTTCACCGGCCTCCAAGGCATCGCGACCGGCTTTGGTGCTGCGCTTTTGCACGGCGGTTTGCACGTTGGCCAGCAACACGTCCCGCGCCAGGGTGGATTTGCCAGAGCCGCTGACGCCGGTGATGGCAACCAAGCGTTTGAGCGGCACATGGGCGGTAACGCTCTGCAGGTTGTGCATGGTGGCGTTGGTTACCGTGAGCCAGTCGATTTTTGGCTTGTACGCTGGGGTGTCTGCTGAGCTCGCCACGGGCAGCCCGGCAACGGGCTCCTCATGCATTTGCTGCGCAACTGCCAAATCGTCACCCGCTGCCGGGCTACCCGCGGCTGCGACAGACATTTTTGCGGTTCTGCGGTCGGCTAATGCGGCGTATTCGGCGGCTACCTTGGTGCGTTCAGCGAGTTCGGTGTTCGCGGCAGCGCTGTCGAGGATGCGCGCCGCTTCGACCGCTGCTTTCTGCGCTTTGGCACTGAGCTTCTTCGCAGGTTTACCAGCGGCGGAGACGCTTGCGCCGGAAGCCGATTTCGAGCTCGCAGCGCGAGCGTATGAGGCGCCCGGCGTAAGCGCCTCGGCCGCGTCGAGCACCAATGTCTCCGCATGGCTAACCATTCCCCGACGCAAAGCCAAGGGATGCTTCATGGCGTGGAGTAGATAACGCCCCGTCTGCGACTCAGGTGCGTTCTGCACATCGGCAATCGAGCCCTGCGCCACCAGCCGCCCTCCGCGTTTGCCTGCGCTCGGCCCAATGTCGATGATGTGGTCCGCATGGCGGATGGTGTCTTCGTCATGTTCCACCACCACCAGCGTGTTGCCCTTGTCGCTTAACGACTGCAAGGCGCCCAGCAGAATTTTGTTGTCGCGGGCATGCAAACCAATGGTCGGCTCGTCCAGCACGTAACAAACCCCTTGCAGGTTGCTGCCCAGCTGGGCCGCCAGGCGGATACGCTGCGCTTCGCCGCCACTGAGCGTAGGCGCGCCGCGGTCGAGCGTGAGGTAACCCAAACCCACCTCCTCCAAAAACTCGAGGCGGCTGCGGATCTCGGGCACCAGGTCACGGGCGATGTCCCCCTCGCGGGTCGTCATGCCGCCGGCCACCTGCAGGGTCTGCACCCACGCGCGCACGTCGGTCACCGAGAGGCGTGCAATGTCGGTGATGCCCACACCCGCAAACTTGACGTTGCGCGCCGTGGCATTCAGGCGCGTGCCGTTGCAAGTGGAGCAGGCTTTGTCGTGCAAGTCTTCAATGTCGGCTTCGGCAAAGGTCTGCTCACGGCCTTTGTTGTCGTCGTCTTTCACCGAATCATCAAACACCTTGCGCTGCTCTTTGGTGAGTGCCACGCCCGTGCCCACGCAGTCGGGGCACCAGCCGTGTTTGCTGTTGTACGAGAACAGACGCGGGTCCAGCTCGGCATACGATGTCGCGCACACCGGGCAAGCGCGCTTGGTCGAGAACACCTGCACCTTGCCCACACCAGCCGCAGACTCGCCAGCTGCCATCACCTCGCGCAGGCTGCCAATATCGCTCAACACGTAGACCAAGCCCTTGCCGTGGGTGAGTGCGTCGGCCAGCGCAGTGCGTAGCGCGGACTCGTTAGCAGGCGTCACATCCAGGCTGGCTACTGGCAACTCGATGTTGTGCTCCTTGAAACGGTCAATCCGCGGGAAGCCACTGGTAGGCAGGAAATTGCCGTCCACCCGCAGGTGCGTGAAGCCCTTGGGCCGCGCCCAATCAGCTAGCTCGGTGTACACGCCCTTGCGCCCTTGCACCAGTGGTGCCAACAGGCCGATGTGCTGACCGCGGTAGTTCTTGAGCAACTGGGCCGCAATGCTGTCTGCGGACTGTGGCTCCACCGCTGCGCCGTCTTTGAAGCAATGCTGGGTGCCCAGCTTCACGTACAACAAGCGCAAGAAGTGCCACACCTCCGTAGTGGTACCCACCGTGGACTTGCGCCCGCCGCGCGAGAGGCGCTGCTCGATGGCCACTGTGGGCGGAATGCCATACACCGCATCCACCTCGGGGCGACCTGCGGGTTGCACGATGGAGCGTGCATAGGCATTCAAAGATTCGAGGTAACGCCGCTGCCCCTCGTTGAACAGAATGTCGAACGCCAGCGTCGATTTGCCGGAACCGGACACGCCGGTGACCACACTGAACTTGCCGCGCGGAATATCTACTGACAGCGACTTGAGGTTGTGTTCCTTGGCGTTGACGATACGGATGGAGTTCGACGTGTCAGCGAGCAGCGCCTCGGAGGTGGATGGGCTTGCGCCCGGGGCCGATTTGCTAATCGCAAAGCGAGTAGATGAGGCCTTGGGCGCAAGCCCATCGACCGAAGCAACAGAGGTAAACGTAGCCGACGACTCCGCCACCTCATGAATCACACCCATAGCCGCCGCATACTCCCTAAGCGCCTTGCCGGTGTGCGAAGTGGCATGCAACAACAAGTCTTCGGGCGTACCGTATGCCACGACCTGCCCGCCCGCATCGCCCCCCTCGGGCCCCAGATCGATCAGCCAGTCGGACGCGCGAATCACATCCAGGTTGTGCTCAATCACCACCAGCGAATGGCCGGCGTCCAGCAGCTTGCGCAAGGCGCGCATCAGCTTGGCGATGTCTTCAAAGTGCAGACCGGTGGTCGGCTCGTCCAGCATGAAGAGCGAGCCCTTGCGCGCGAGGAACTGCCTGCTGGAGCTAGCGCTCTTGGCCGCCTCAGCCAAAAAACCCGCAAGCTTGAGGCGCTGCGCCTCTCCACCCGACAGCGTAGGCACCGGTTGGCCCAGCTTCACATATTCCAACCCCACATCCACAATGGGTTGCAGCACGCGAATGACTTCGCGGTCCGCGCTAAACAAGTCCGCCGCTTCGCTCACGGTGAGCCCAAGCACATCGGCCACATTGACGTTGCGGCCCTTGCGCTCAATCGTCACTTCCAGAATTTCGGGGCGGTAGCGCTTGCCGTCGCAGTCCGGGCAACGCAAATACACGTCGCTCAGGAACTGCATTTCCACGTGCTCAAAGCCCGAGCCGCCGCAGGTGGGGCAGCGGCCATCGCCGCTGTTGAAGCTGAACTTGGCGGCGGTATAGCTGCGCTCCTTGGACAAGGCGGCGCCCGCAAACAACTCTCGAATCGCGTCCCACGCCCCCACATAGCTCACCGGGTTGGAACGCGCCGTTTTACCAATGGGCGACTGGTCCACAAACACCATGTCGCTGAGCTGCTCAGCACCCAGCAGGCTGGTGTGGGCGCCCGGTGTTTCGGTGGCTTTGCCAAAGTGGCGCAACAAGGCGGGAGCCAGCACATCCTGAATCAGCGTGGACTTGCCGGAACCGGAGACCCCGGTGACGCACACGAGGCGCTGCAGCGGAATCTCCACCGACACATTTTTGAGGTTGTGCTCGGTGACACCTTCCAGGATCAGGCGCGGGTGGTTGGGCGCGACCATGCGCTTGAAGCCCATGCCCACCTGCTTGCGGCCGCCCAGGTAAGCGCCGGTCATGGTGTCTGCGCCCTTCAGCGCTTCGGTTGTGCCGTCAAACACGATCTGGCCGCCCCTCTCGCCGGGGCCGGGGCCCATGTCGATCATGCGGTCGGCCGCCAGCATCACCGCCGGGTCATGCTCCACCACCACCAGCGTGTTGCCCGCATCGCGCAAGCGCTGCATGGCCACGATGATGCGGTTCATATCGCGCGGGTGCAGGCCGATGCTGGGCTCGTCCAACACGAACAGGGTGTTGACCAACGAGGTGCCCAGCGCGGTGGTGAGGTTGATGCGCTGCACCTCGCCACCACTCAGTGTGCGGCTCTGGCGGTCCAGCGTGAGGTAGCCAATGCCCACGTCGCACAGGTATTTGAGGCGGGTGCCGACCTCTTCGAACAGGAGCTTGAGGGTTTTGTGCTCGGCCTCAGACGCGGTTGGGACAGTTTTCTCCGGCAACGCCGCAGGCAGGGAAGCGCCAGGCTCCTCATGCATTTGCTGCGCAACTGCCAAATCGTCACCCGGCACTTCC
Source organism: Rhodoferax potami (assembly GCF_032193805.1). NCBI lineage: Bacteria > Pseudomonadati > Pseudomonadota > Betaproteobacteria > Burkholderiales > Comamonadaceae > Rhodoferax > Rhodoferax potami. Next base: position 1,298,096 of record NZ_JAVBIK010000001.1, read on the forward strand.
CTGCCTTCGTCTTGGCGAGTGGGGACAATCCCCCCGAAGATGCCTAAATCGGATTGCAACGCATCAAAAAACCGCTTGAGCCGGTCCAGCGGCATAAGCATGAAATCGTGCAATGACAAGCCGGGCAAAGCCTCGAGCTGCTCGCGGGACCATTTCACACCCTTGGGCATGAAGCGCTTGGCCGGGTCCAGCGCCATATCGGCCTGCTCTTTGGTGCCAATGCGCCAGAGTAGGCTCTCCGTCTTTAGGCGCGAGCCATTGCAGGTCGGGCAGGTGGTGTAGCTGCGGTATTTGGACAAGAGCACGCGGATGTGCATCTTGTAGGCCTTGGTCTCCAGGTATTCAAAGAACCGGTCCACACCGAACCAATGCTGGTTCCACTTGCCGTTCCAGTTGGGCGAGCCCTTGAGCACCCAGTTTTTTTGCTCTTGCGTCAACTTGTACCAAGGCGTGTCGCGCGGGATGCCGCTGGCCTCGGCGTGGCGCATCAGGTCGTCCTGGCACTCTTGCCATGCGGGCGTTTGCATCGGTTTGACCGCACCAGCACGCAGGGTGAGTTTGTCGTTAGGGATGACCAAGCCATAGTCCACCCCGACCACGCGCCCGAAGCCGCGGCAGGCATCGCAGGCGCCCACCGCCGAGTTGAAGCTGAACATCGACGCAATCGGGTCGGTGTAGCGAATATCGCTCTGCGGGCAGTGCAGACCGGTAGAGAAGCGCCAGATTTCAGGCGCTGCATTTGCTATGGTTTCAGGAGCTGCTTGCGCAATATCTGCCTGGGCTACAGCCTCTTTCAATACATAAGCATTCAAGCGCCCGCTGCCGCGCTTCAAAGAAGTCTCAATGGCTTCCAGCACCCGCGCTTTTTCCACCCCATCGATGCGGAAGCGGTCAGCCACCACATCCAGCACTTTGCGCACGCCGTTGACGGTCGACACCTCGCGCTCCGCCTGCACCCGCGTGAAGCCGCTGGCACTCAGCCACTGGGTTACTTCGTCAGGGGTGGCGTTGCCCGGTAGCTCTACAGGAAAGGTCAATACCAGGCGCGGGTTGCCCTCGGCAGCAGCGCGCTGCAGTAGCGTGGTGTAAATCGTCTCGGGGGTGTCGTGCTGGACCGGCAGCGCAGTGTCTTTGTCAAACAGGCTGCCCGCACGGGAAAACAAGAGCTTGAGGTGGTCGTTGAGCTCCGTCATCGTGCCCACAGTCGACCGGCTCGAGCGCACCGGGTTGGTCTGGTCAATCGCAATTGCAGGGGGCACGCCCTCCACCTTGTCGACCGCCGGCTTGTCCATGCGGTCCAAAAACTGGCGCGCATACGCGCTGAAAGTTTCCACGTAGCGGCGCTGGCCCTCGGCGTACAGCGTGTCGAACACCAGGCTGGATTTCCCCGACCCACTGGGCCCGGTGACCACGGTCAGTTCACCCGTGCGGATGTCCAGATCGAGGTTCTTGAGATTGTGCTGTCGCGCTCCGCGAATGCGGATGGTGCCCTGGGTCATGATGAATGCTCTCTAGGTGGGGAGAGACATTCTAGGGAGCTTTCCCCGCCCGACGGGGGGCCTGTGGCTTTACCCTTTCAGGGCACGCTCCAGCTCGCGGCAGGCCTTTACACCCGCGGCGTTCTGAATCTTGGGCAGCAGGGCCAACAAGTCATCAAAACCGGCCGCTGATTCGACCGACAGGTTGAGCATGAACCCCCGCAGGCCCAGACTGGCAGTGATCTGCGTGGCGATGGGTTTGGCATCGCTGTAGCGCTCTTGCGGGGTCCGGTTACTCACGGGCACGACCGCCAGGGCCGCGTCTTCTGCCTGCTCTATCAACGGGGCAGAAGCAACCACCGGCAAAGCCGTTGCTGGCGCCGCCTGAGTAGGCGCCAAAAAGCCTTGCGCCACCATGTAATCAATATCACCAGCCACCAGGCCCATGCCTGCAGTGGCCTGCAAGACTTGATCAGCCGTTTTTTGACCATCAAACAGAATGAAAGCAGATCGCTGCCGCGCAGAAAAAAGCGGCGACCTTTCTTTAAAAGCGGCTTGTCCAACGTCTGTTTTTGTGAATTTCATAGATTGGAATTCTAGGACTCCGCCTTTGAATTCCCATAGAAAAAGGGGCCCGCAGGCCCCCTCGTTTTCCCTAGCCAGGCGAAATTTACTTCGCTTCGCTTGCGGCAGGTGCTGCCGCAGAGGCCGCAGGTGCGGGAGCCTCGGAGTGCATCGCGTCTGCACCGTGCTTCTCGCCACCCATGTCGATGTCACCGCCGGTGCTGATCATGTACAGCCCTAGACCGGCAAACAATGCAAAACCTACCGCTAATTTCCACATACCATTTCTTTCAAAAAAAAAGCCCTCCGGAGCGGAGAGCTTGGAAATTGCCCCGGCTTCTCCCGCCGGGGCGCTCACTCACTACTTGAAGCCGATCAGTCGTCTGCGTAAATATCGACGTCTTTGGTTTCTTTCACAAACAACAAGCCAATGACGAAGGTCGCAGAGGCGATGATGATTGGATACCACAAACCGTTGTACATGTTACCGGTCTGGGCCACGATCGCAAAGGCGGTCGTAGGCATCAGGCCACCGAACCAGCCGTTACCGATGTGGTAGGGCAAGCTCATGGAGGTGTAACGGATACGGGTCGGGAACATTTCCACCAACATCGCGGCAATGGGGCCGTACACCATGGTGACCAAAATCACCAGGTAGGTAAGGATCATCACGACCTTGACCTTGTCGAACTTGGCCATGTCAGCCTTGGCGGGGTAGCCAGCGGCCTTCAAAGCAGCAGCCAGGTTGGTGCTCAACAGAGTAGCACCAGCTGTCTTTTCGTTGCTCAGGTCAGCGACCGACTTCTTGGCAGCAGCCACCGCTTTTTCATCCGCTGGGCTAGCAGCAGACAACTCAGCCAGTTTGGCTTCGGCTTTGGCCTTGGCGGCAGCGATGTCTTCAGCGCTGTACTTGACGTTCACCACAGTCTCACCCACCTTGATGATGGCAGGTGTACCGGCGGGAGCCACTACGTTTTCATACGACACAGAGGCGCTGGCCAAACGTTGCTTGGCGATGTCGCAAGTCGTTGTGAACTTCTTGGTACCAGTGGGGTTGAACTGGAAAGAACATTCCGCAGGGTCAGCAGTCACTGTCACTTGCGCATTGGCTTGTGCCTTGGCGAGGTCAGGGTTGGCCGCTTCGGTCAACATCTTGAACACGGGGAAGTACGACAGAGCACCCAACAAGCAACCGGCCAGGATGATCTTCTTACGGCCGATCTTGTCAGACAAGGAACCGAACACGATGAAGAACGGGGTCGCAATGATCAGAGAGATCGCCACCATGATGTTGGCAGTCGGGCCGTCCACCTTCAGCGCTTGTGTCAAGAAGAACAGCGCATAGAACTGGCCTGTGTACCAGACCACGGCCTGACCCATGACCAAGCCGATCAGGGCCAAGATCACGATCTTCAGGTTTTTCCACTGGCCGAACGATTCAGAGAGCGGGGCCTTGGAGGTCTTGCCTTCAGACTTCATTTTCTGGAAGGCAGGTGACTCGTTCATGCTCAAACGGATGTAAACCGAAATACCGAGCATGATCACGGACACCAGGAACGGAACGCGCCAGCCCCAGTCTGCAAAGGCTTCTTCGCCGATGGCAGTGCGGGTGCCCAAGATCACCATCAACGACAGGAACAAGCCCAGAGTCGCAGTGGTTTGGATCCAAGCGGTGTATTCACCACGCTTGCCGTGGGGTGCGTGCTCAGCAACGTAAGTTGCTGCGCCACCGTACTCACCACCCAAGGCCAAACCTTGCAGCAAGCGCAAGATGATCAGGATGACGGGAGCGGCTACACCGATGGCGGCGTAGTTAGGCAGCAAGCCCACGATGAAGGTGGACAAGCCCATGATCAGGATGGTCACCAGGAAGGTGTACTTGCGGCCGATCATGTCGCCCAAACGGCCGAATACCAGCGCGCCGAAAGGACGCACGATAAAGCCGGCGGCAAACGCCAACAGCGCAAAGATGAAAGCGGAGCCTTCGTCCAGTCCGCTGAAGAACTGTTTGGCAATGATGGCTGCCAAAGAACCGTACAGGTAAAAGTCGTACCACTCGAAAACGGTACCGAGCGACGAAGCGAAGATAACTTTCTTCTCTTCTGCCGACATCGGACGTGCGGCTGCGTTTGCCATGTTTGTCTCCAATCGTTATGTCCAGCCCCCGACATGAAGGCTTGGTCGTATTCTTGGAGTGCCCACTGACCCTGCTCTGACGCGAAACCAACGCAGGCTTGCGCCAAACTGACGCCCCTCTGACAGAATAGGGTTAAACCCTGCGGGGGCTTTTCACATCACGGCATATTGACCGGCTTCAAGGGTATACCCGCGAGGTGCTTGCTGACGAAATTACAGCCCGTGAAGTGTTCAGCGAGCCTTCAGGCTCCGCAAGCAGGCCCGTGCCTACAATTCCGACGCCCCGAACCATAAAGAGACCCACAAGGGCTCGACAGGAGACACAAACCATGAACCCGACAACCATGCAAGCCGTGGCCGCAGGCCTGTTTGCGCTGGCATTGATCCACACTTTTTCGACCAAGTTTTTTGAACACTTGGCCCACACACGCCCAGCCCATGCCGGGGTGTGGCATTTGTTGGCGGAGGTGGAAATTGTGTTTGGCGTGTGGGCGATGATTTTCATGACCCTGATGGGCATCATGGAAGGCTTTGCTGCGGCGATGCAGTACCTCGACAGCCGCAACTTCACCGAACCCCTTTTTGTATTTGCCATCATGGTGGTGGCCGCCAGCAAACCGGTGTTGCAAGTGTCCTCGGCCGCGGTGCAGGCCATTGTGCGGATTCTCCCGATGAACCGGACCATGGCGTTTTTCTTCACCGCACTGGGCATCGTGCCGTTGCTGGGCTCCTTCATCACAGAGCCTGCGGCCATGACCCTGGCAGCGCTCTTGATGAAAGACACCGTCTTTGCCAAAGCCTCTCGGCGCCTGCAGTACGCTGCACTCGGGGTGCTGTTTGTCAACATCTCCATCGGCGGCACCCTGACCCACTTTGCCGCCCCGCCGGTACTGATGGTCGCGGCCAAATGGAACCTGGACATCGTGTACATGCTCACCCACGTGGGTTGGAAAGCAGCCATCGCGGTGTTTATCAACGCGGGGGTCCTCACCTTCCTGTATGCCAAAGAGCTCAAGACCATGCCCTACTCCACCCAGTCCCCCTACACAGGGGTACCGGGATGGATGGTGAGCTTGCACCTGGCATTCCTGGTGGCGATTGTGATTTTTGCCCACCACCCTGCGGCCTTCATTGCCGTGTTTTTGCTGTTCATGGGCGTGGTGGCGGCGTACCCGGCATACCAGCAAGAGCGCCTGATTTTGCGTGAGGGCTTGCTGGTGGCCTTCTTCCTCGGGGGCCTGGTCGTCCTGGGTGGCATGCAGCAATGGTGGCTGCAACCCCTGCTACTGAGCATGAACGAGACAACGGTGTATTTCGGCGCGACGGCCCTGACAGCCATCACCGACAACGCGGCACTGACCTATCTCGGCTCACTCGTCGAGGGGCTGACCCCGGAATTCAAATACGCGTTGCTCACCGGCGCGGTCACCGGCGGTGGCTTGACCATCATTGCCAACGCGCCCAACCCTGCAGGGGCCTCGATATTGAAATCCACCTTCAACGAAGGTGCCATTTCGCCCCTGGGCTTGCTGATGGGGGCGCTGCCCCCGACGATCGTGGCGATTTTGTGCTTCCGCCTGTTCCCGTACTGAAACAGGCCGAGCCGCACTACCCCCGCAAGGGGATGGCAGACGGGATGGCATTTACGCCATCCCAGGCTGCCGATGTGAACCAGCTATCACCCTCGAGGTAAGCGCGCAGCATCGGCAGGGCGTCCAGCCCCCAGAACACCCGTCCGTCCACCTCAAAACTCGGCACACCAAAAACCCGCGCGGCAATCGCGTCGTCACTGTGCTGTTTGAGTTGGACTTTCACACTGTCGTCCGCAGGCGCGCGGGCGGGGGCCAAGGCCTCGGTCAGCGCCTGCAAGCGTGCAGGATCTGCCGCATCTGCACCGCCCTGCCAAACGTGTTTGAACAAGGTTTCGCACACATACCGGTTGGGCAAACCGTCATGCCCGGTGGCGATCGCCAAACGCAGCAGGCCCAAGGGGTTGAACGGGTGCAGAGCCGGAAAGTCGAGCGCCACACCCTGCTGCCGGGCCAGCCACTGCACATGCCGGTAAATCCACTCGCGCTTGGGCGGCACTTCGGCAGGTCCTAAAACGGCGTTGTGTTTCAGCAAGCCACCCAAAAACACCGGCTTGTAGTGCACGCTGTAGCTGAGCCCCATCAAGGCGCGCGGCAATTCCTCAAACGCCAAATAGGCGAAAGGCGAAATGAAGTCCAGGTAAAACGTGATTTGCTTCATGGGGAGCCTCAGGCAAAGGCGGTCGGGTGGGTTTGCTGCAGGCGCTCGGTGATCTGCACCCACATGGCTTTTTTGGCGGCATCGTCGCTGCGGCCCCATTCACGGATGTCTTCAATCGTCCGGAAACACCCTTCACACAAACCGCTGCCCGTGTCCATGCGACACACATTCACACAAGGGCTTGGAATGTTTTCGGCCATAGCGCTCACCGATAGTGCGCGAGCAGCTAGCATTTTGATAGCATTTTCACGCGCCAGGGTATCAAGCACATTTTCTTCTTCCGGCGCTTCCACCACATCGGCCACGGGCGCGCCGGTCAGCGCCACCAGATCTTGCGGCTGCAACTGAAACACCCCGTGCGGGTGCCCCGCTGCCGCCCACACCTGCTCGAAGCGGAACAGCTCACGGTCAATCAGGGTGACGCCCGGCATGGCGTGCGCCACAGGACTCACGCCGCCGATCGAAAAGCCTGTGCGCTCTTTGACGAAGGCCGCGTTGGCGCGCGCCAGCGGGCCCACCAAAGCGGCTACCTTGGCCTCATCGACCCGGCGATCGCCGGAAGTCACCACCAAAACAGCGGCATCGTCTTCCACCCGCTTGAAGATGATGCTCTTGGCAATTTGCCCCACGGCAACGCCCAAGGCATCGGCCGCCTGCTGCGCGGTGCGGGCCGCACCATCGAGCATGACCGGTCCATGGGGGTGGTTCTTGTCTTGCAATGCAGCCGCTACGCGCTGCACGCCTTCGGGTAATTCAGTCAATTCAGCTCCACACATATAGTTGTTCAGCCCAGGCGCTTGGCCAGCAGGGCGTTGGCGGCGCGCGAATGCGGTTTGCGCCCCAAAAAGTCGCTGATGAACTGGCCCGCGTCAATCAGCTTGTCCAGGTCGATACCGGTTTCAATGCCCATGCCATGCAGCATGTACACCACGTCTTCGGTGGCCACATTGCCGGTCGCACCCTTGGCATAAGGGCAGCCCCCCAGGCCGGCGACCGAGGTGTCAAAGTGCCAGATACCCATCTCCAAGGTCGCCAAGGTATTGGCCAATGCCATGCCATAGGTGTCGTGGAAATGGCCGGACACCTCGTCCACGCTGTAGTACTGCAAGGTGGCATCCAGGGCGCGCTGCACTTTGAGCGGGGTACCCACACCGATGGTGTCAGCCACGCCCACGTGCTCGACCCCAATGTCGCGCATCAGCCGGGCGACCAGGGCTACCCGCTCCGGAGCAATGTCGCCCTCATAAGGGCAGCCCACCGCACACGAAATCGCGCCGCGCACCGCAATGCCTGCCGCTTTAGCGGCCTGCGCCACGGGGCGGAAGCGCTCGATGCTCTCCTCGATCGAACAGTTGATGTTCTTTTGGCTGAACGCCTCGCTGGCAGCACCAAAAACCACGATCTCATCCGGGCGGCTAGCGACTGCAGCTTCATAGCCCTTCATATTGGGCGTGAGCACTGAATAGCGCACACCGGCCTGGCGCTGCACGCCCGCCATGACCTCCGCGTTGTCGCCCATTTGTGGCACCCACTTCGGGGACACAAAGCTGGTGACCTCAATCTCTTTCAGCCCGGCCGCCTGCAGGCGGTGCACCAATTCGACCTTGATGGCCGCCGGTACCGGTTGCTTTTCGTTTTGCAGGCCGTCACGCGGGCCTACATCAATGATCTTGACGCGGGAAGGTGTGTTCATAGCTCGTATTAAACCGCGAACCGCATGGCCCTCTGCGGGTGCATTGGTATATTCACGGGCTCCCCCGAACCACCCCACCAGACTCCCAAGGCGCTCCTTTTGCTAAGCATCACCCAAGCCGGCCTGAAACGGGGCAACACCCTGGTTTTTGACGACCTGACCCTGAACCTGCACGAACCACGCATCGGCCTTATCGGCGACAACGGTGCAGGTAAAAGCAGCTTGTTCCGCTTGGCCTGCGGCTTGGAAGCCCCGTACACCGGCAGCGTCTCGGTGCAAGGGCTGCCGGCCTACCGCATCAATGCGCAGCGCCCCAACCTGGTGGGCATGATGTTTCAGAACCCGGACGACCAGATTGTTTTCCCCACCGTCCAGGAAGAACTCGCGCTGGGCTTGACAGCCACCGGCTTGCCCCGGCGCGAAGCCATCGCCCAAGCCCGCGCTTTTTTAGCGACACGCGGCTTGCCGGACTGGCCCGAGCGCGCCATCAGCAGCCTCAGCCAGGGGCAGCGGCAGCATGTGTGCTGGCTGGCCATGCTGCTGACCCAGCCTGCGCTGATCTTGCTGGACGAGCCTTTTGCCAGCCTGGACCTGCCCAGCCAGGCCTTGCTGCACAGCGATCTGGCCCGGGTCGGGCAACAAGTCATCGTGTCCACCCATGTGCTGGAACACCTGCAAGACTTTGACCGGGTGATCTGGCTCGAGCAAGGCCGGGTCCGGGCAGACGGCCACCCGGTAACGGTGTGCGCCGACTACCGGGCCGATGTCGCCGCGCGCATTGCGGCCCGCACCGCCAAGGTCACCTAAGCCATGGGTAGCCTGTACAGCGAACACCGCACCTGGCTGCACGCGGTGCCCGCCGGCTGGAAACTGGGGCTGCTGGTACTGCTCAGTAGCGGGGTGTTCTGGCTGAGTACACCTGTCGCCCTCAGTGTGGCGTGTGCCGCATCGGTCGCCCTGTTTGTGTCGCTCGGCGCTGCCATGCGCCCCGCCGGACGGCTGCTCAAAGCCTTGGGGATTGCGGCTGTGCTGGTGCTGCTGTTTCACGCCGTTTTGCAACAGCCGCTGGTGGGCTTGGTAAGTGTGCTGCGCATGGTGGCCGCCTCTTTGCTCAGTATTGCGCTCACGCTCACCACCCGCAGCGGCGACTTGCAGGCCGTGCTGGAGCGCCTGCTCACGCCCCTGGCGCCTCTGGGCGTGCGGGCGGACCGCTTTGCCTTGCAGCTCGCGCTGATGCTGCGGTTTGTGGAACATTTCTTCGTGGTGTGGAAGCGACTGGACGACGCTTACCGCCTGCGCACCGGCAAGGGCGGGGGCATCAAGCTGCTGGCGCCACTGACCATCCAGATGCTGCAAACCGCGCGCCGCGTGGCCGATACACTCGACGTCCGGCTGGGTGAGTAGCCCGGCACTTTTTGTGAGACCCCTACAGAATGCAACGCAACCAATCATTCGCCCTCGTCGCCCTCTTTGCCGCCCTGATGGCGGTCCTGGGCCTGATCCCGAAAATTGATCTCCCGCTGGGCGTTCCCATTACTTTGCAAACCCTGGGCGTGATGTTGGCGGGCTGCTTGCTCGGCCCCCGTCGGGCCTTTCAGGCGCTCTTGTTGTTCATGGTGGCGGTGGCTATCGGCCTGCCCTTGTTGTCGGGTGGACGGGGTGGCTTCGGTGTCTTCATGACACCGGCGGCCGGCTACCTGGTGGCATGGCCCATCGGTGCCTTCGTGACCGGTTTGGTCATGCACACCCTGCCCTCGGGCTCGCCCCGCCAGATCGCACTGAGCGCCTTTGTGGCGTCGGCATTGGGCGGCTTGTTGGTGATCCACGCCAGTGGCGTGGTCGGGCTGATGGGCATTGCCGGCATGAGCCTGACCCAGGCCCTGATCGGCACCAGCGCCTTTGTGCCGGGTGATCTGATCAAGTGCGTCCTGACCGCCGTGGTGTGCCACACCGTGGCACGCGGCCTGCCCGACTGGCAATTCGGCAAACGCAATACCTGATGTCCACCACCGCCCCGGAGCTGGTGCACAGCCGGCTGGCCCGCTGGGCCACTGAGCGGGGTGAACACCCGGCCATCCGCAGCGAGGCGGGTGATATCAGTTTTGCGGAGTTCGCAGCCCGGGTCGATGCCCACGCGGCAGCCCTGCGCACTGCAGGCGCACCGGCCACGGTGCTGCAAGACGCCAGCCTTACCTTGTTAGAGCGCCTGGTGGCTTTCATGGGCACGGTCGCCAGTGGTCGCTGCGCCGCGGTGAGCGACCCCGCGTGGCCCCCCGCTGTGTTGCAGGCGGTGCGCGAGCGCTTGCCTGTCACACCGCACGACAACAGCGCACCCACCCCTTGGAGCCCTTTCTACACCGGCTTTACTTCCGGCAGCACCGGCCTACCCAAAGGATTCCGGCGCCACCACCAGTCATGGACCGAGAGTTTTGACGTCTGCCTGCGCACCTTCGGCCCGGCAGCGGGCGGCTGCATTCTGGCGCCGGGGCGCGACTCCCATTCGCTGTTTTTGTTCGGCATGCTGCTCGGGCTGTGGACCGGTGGCGGTGTGGTGGTGCAAGAGCAGTTTTCTGCCGCCGCCGCACTGGCAACCTTGCGCTCGGGGCAGACACCGTGCCTTGTGGCCGTGCCCAGCCAGTTGCTTCTGATGCTGGAGTGGGCACAGCACCGCCAGCTTTCGCCGGTGCCTGACGTTCAGCTGATTTTGATCAGTGGCGCGCGCTGGCCACGCGGGCACACACCGGCACTGCAAGCCCTGTTTCCGCAGGTCCGGATTATTGAGTTTTATGGGGCCTCGGAAACCAGTTTTATTGCCTGGACCGAATCCCACGCCGACCTACCCGACAACCTGGTGGGCCAGCCTTTTGACACGGTCGAACTAGAAGTGCGCGGTGCCACTCCAGACAGCCCAGACGGATTGATTTACGTGCGCAGCCCGATGCTGTTCATGGATTATGTGGCCACCGACGCCGATCACACCGCCGCTCTGCGCGATGGCGATTGGGTGTGTGTGCGCGACCTTGGCCACGTTGACCCCCAGGGCCGACTCCGGGTGGCAGGCCGCGAGAGCCGCATGCTGGTCACCATGGCCAAAAAGCTGTTCCCCGAAGAGCTGGAGACGGTGCTCGAATCGCACCCCGCCATCGCCCGCGCCTCGGTGCATGGCCTGCCGGACGCACAGCGGGGCGCCCAAGTGGTCGCCATCGTGCAATTTGCAGCACCTACAGCAGGCATGGCGCACCCCAGCCTGCAAGAAGTGCAGGCCTGGTGCCGGGCGCGGCTGGAAGCTTTCAAGGTCCCCCGCCGCTTGTGGGCGCACACCGAATGGGCCTTTACCGCGAGCGGCAAGACCGACCACCTCGCACTCGGGCGCTTGTTGGAAACGGCGCCTCACCACCCTGACGGCTCACCATGTCTGACCACCATCCTCTGATCGCTGGGTGGGCGCGCAGCGGCGTCGTGCCGCACGGCGGGGCGTTCCGGGCGCTCGCCGCCCATGACATCGGCGCCCCTGTGCTGCAAGCGCTGCTGCAGCGCGCAGGCTTGTCGGCAGCCGATGTGGATGCGGTCATCCTTGGCAACGCCTTGGGTGCAGGCGGTAACCCCGCTCGCATGGTGGCGCTGGCAGCCGGCCTGCCGGACCGTTGTGCGGCGCTCACTATCGACACCCAGTGCTGCGCTGGACTGGATGCGATCGCTCTTGCCGCCGGAATGCTGGCCAGCGGACAGGCTGAGGTCGTGGTGGCAGGTGGGGTCGAGGCATGGAGCCGCGCCCCGATCCGGCAACACCGCCCGCTTGATCCGGGCGAGACTCCGATAGCCTATGAACGCCCCGCGTTTGCCCCGGACCCGGCCCGTGACCCCGATCTGCTGCAGGCTGCTGCGGACTATGCCGAGGCCCACCGCATCGCCCGCAGCACCCAAGATAGCTACGCGGTGCAGAGCCACGCCCGCGCAGTGCACCACCAGGCGGCCTTGGCCGCAGAGATTGTTCCGGTCGCCGGCTTGACCCACGACGCCTACCCTCGCCTAGTCAGCGCCCGTGCGGCACAGCGCCTGCCGGTGCAAGCGCGTGGCACAGGCGGCCTTGCGGAACCCGACTGTGCGGTGAGCACCCTCGCAATTTCCACCCGTGCCGATGGCGCTGCCATGGTGCTCTTAATGACGGCGGCGGCAGCCGCCCGTTTGCGGGTGACACCACCCGCGGAGTGGAGCGCCTCTGCCTCCGTGGGCCTGGACCCAGCCATGCCTTTGCTGGCCGCAGAAGCGGCCACCCGAAAAGCGCTGCAGCGCGGTGGACTGGCGCAGGCACAGGACTGCGCGGTGGTGGAGCTGCATGATGCGTTTGCGGTGCAAGGCCTGGCCTATTGCAGCGCACTGGGCTTGGAGCCGGACGCCATCAACTGCTTGGGCGGTGGCATTGCAAGAGGGCACCCCATCGGCGCATCCGGCGCCATCGCCATGGTGCGGGTGCTGGCTGATTTGGAGCGCCTCGGGCAAGCAGGCGCCCACGGGCTGGCATCAGTGGCTGGCGCCGGCGGCATCGGGGCCGCCGCTCTGGTGCAGTGGCGGGGCTAAGCCCGGCTACCTGAACCAGCAGCATCCGCCAAACGCTCTAGCCGACTGCCTTGAAATAGCTGTCCAACTCCGCACGCGCGGTACGGGTGCTGTTGACTGCTTGGGCAGGGTCGGCATAGCCCAGGGCCACACCGCACACCACTTGGCTCTCCGCACCCAGCCCCAAGTGGCTGCGCACCAGGGTGGGATAGGAGGCCAGTGCCCCGATGGCGCAACTGGCAAGGCCGCGGGATTGGGCTGCCAGCAACAAGCCGTAGAGCGCCATGCCCAAGTCCATAAAGCAGCCACTGCCCATGCCCCGCTCGATGGTGACTACCAGCGCCACTGGCGCATCAAAGAAGCGGAAGTTGCGCTCAAACTGCTGGTCGCGCCCGGCCCGGTCCTCGCGGGCAATGCCCATGCTGTCGTACAGCGCACGGGCCGCGGCCACCTGCCGGCGGCGCAAATGGCCAGGCATAGGGTCAGGAAAGTAGCTGTAGTCCTCGGCCTCGGCTTGGCCTTCGCGATAGGCAGCCGACATGGCTTGCGACAAGGCCTCGCGCACCGCACCGCGCACCTGGACGAAGCTGCCCGGCTGCAAGTTGGCACCGCTAGGGGCCAAGCGCGCGCTCACTAGCAGCTCATGCAACAAGGCGTCTGGCACCGGCTGGTCGGTAAAGCCGCGCACGGAGGTGCGTGCCTGCGCCAGGGTGGAAAACGGATCAGCGCTCACGCGGCAGCTCATATCGACTTCCATTAATCTCATAAGAGATAGCGAGATCCTCACAGAACTCCACCTTGATCGACTGCCCCACACTATCTCGCATAGCGCGCAATCCAGGTTCTCTAGCCCAGCACTGATTGGCGGTCTTTCCATTGCAGCTGTGAGTAATTCGTCTCCAGCTCTTGTCGGACTGGACAAAAAAATCAGTCATCGAAGCTCGCAATGTGCCAATCAGAAATACACGCTGACCTCCACTTGAAAGACATGCTTCTCTCTCCCTCGGGTCGTTGTGTATGGTCATCATTGGAATGAGGAACACAAGAAATAATGGAACAGTTACCAGTATCGGACCTGCCCACTCATGCCAACGAGGCGCTGGCTTGGACTGAAACGACATCAATATCCCCGCCCAGCATCCACCAGCCCCGCCACCGTCTGCCCGCTCTGCAAGGCGGCAATCTTGCGGGCGATCTGGGCGATGCTCTCGGAGCGCAGGGTGCGCGCCGAGGTGTGCGGAGTCACGGTAATTTTGGGATGGTTCCAAAAGGCATGCCCCTGCGGCAAGGGCTCCACCCGGAACACATCGAGCGTGGCACCGGCAAGGTGGCCACTGTCGATGGCGGCGAGCAAATCAGCATCCACCACATGGGCGCCGCGTGCCACGTTGATCACATAACCGCCGGGGCGGATATGGCCCAGCGTGCGGGCATTGAGAATGCTGTCGGTCTCCGAGGTCAGGGGCAGCAGGCACACCACGATGCGGCTGGCTGCCAGAAAGTCCTGCAGCTGCGCCTCTCCATGAAAGCACTGCACGCCGTCCAGCGCCTTGGGTGAACGGCTCCAGCCATTCACCGGAAAATCGAACTGCGCCACGGCCTTGGCCACCCGCTCGCCCAACACCCCCAGCCCCAGGATGCCGACGGGATAGTCGATACGGCTTCGCGGCTTGCGGAACGACCATTTGCCGTTGGCCATATCGGCCTCGTAGCCTTCAAACTCACGGAAGTGGCGGATCACCGCGTGGCACACGTATTCCGCCATTTGCACCGACATGCCAGCGTCGTCCAAGCGGATCACCGGCACGCCGGCTGGCAGCTTGAGCTTCATCAGGGCATCGACACCGGCACCGGTGTTGAAGATGGCTTTCAAGCTCGGTTGCTCGTCCAGCATTTGCTGCGGGGGCTTCCAGACCACTGCATAGTCTGCCGCCGGCGCACCCGGCTGCCAGAGGGTGACCTCGGCGCTGGGCACGGCGGCTTGCAGCCCGGGAATCCAGCTGGCCTCGTCAAAGTCGGCCGAGTAATAGGTAATGCGCACAGGTGTTGTCATGCCCGCATTTTCACCGCAGTGCGGGCTACCTTCGCTCAGGCAGGTACCACCATGCGCAGCAATTCGCTGCCCTCGGTCACCTGGTCGCCCGGCGCAAACAAGAGCTCGCCTACCGTGCCATCGGCCGGCGCGGCAATCGTGTGCTCCATCTTCATGGCCTCCATGACGGCGAGGGCCTGCCCCTTTTTGACGACATCGCCCGCCTTCACCGCAAACGACACCACTTTGCCGGGCATGGGCGCGGTCAGGCGGCCGCCTTCAGACTGGGCGTCGCCAGCATGGGCCAGCGCATCAATCGCTATGATTTGTGTAGCACCTCGCGCAGTGAATACCTGGGCTACAACCCCATTTGCATACACACTCACCAGGCTTCGCTGCTCACCGACGCGCACATCCAGTGCACGGCCTTGTGCCGACCACTGCAGCGGATACGTCTGCCCGCCCACCGTCAACTCCAGCGTGCCACCGCGCACTGAGCGCAACAGGGCGGTGTGGGGCTCGCCGGCGTATTCAAGGGCAAAGCTGCGCACTTGGGCACCGTGCGATTTCCAGCCATCGCGCTGCGCCCAGGGATCCTGCCAGCCATGGGCATCGGGTTGCGCGGCTTGGCGTTCTCCCGTCTGCAACGTGTGGGCAATCAAGGCCGCCGCGGCCATGGGCAAGCCCACTTTGTCTTGGTGGAACAAGGCGCCTGCTTCGCGCGGAATCAGCGCCGTATCCAGTTGGGCCGCTGCAAACGAGGCACTGGTGGTCACATGCCGCAAGAACTGCACATTGGTCGCCAGCCCCACGATATGGGTCTGCGCCAAGGCTGCGTCCAGCCGGGCCAGCGCCTCCTCGCGGGTGGCGCCATGCACGATCAGCTTGGCGACCATGGAGTCGTAAAACGGGCTGATGGCATCGCCCTCGCGCACGCCGGAATCCACCCGCACGCCGCGCTCTGCGCGCACAAAGGTCACATGGGGCGGCAAGCCGTACACCTGCAAGCTGCCGGTGGCCGGCAAGAAGTTGTTGTCGGGGTTCTCGGCGCAAATTCGGGCTTCGATGGCATGGCCATGGATCTGCAACTCGTCCTGGCGCAAAGGCAGCGGCTCGCCACTGGCCACACGTAACTGCCACTCCACCAGGTCCAACCCGGTGATGGCTTCTGTCACCGGATGCTCCACCTGCAGGCGGGTGTTCATCTCCATGAAGTAGAACTTCATGGCCTCCGGGTGCTCGTAGCCGCCGGGCTGCTCCACGATGAACTCCACCGTACCGGCACCCACATAGTTCACGGCGCGGGCGGCCTCCACGGCGGCCTGGCCCATCTGGGCGCGTAATGCGGGCGTCATCCCGGGCGCAGGGGCCTCTTCCAGCACCTTCTGGTGGCGGCGCTGCACCGAGCAGTCGCGCTCGAACAGGTACACATAGTTGCCGTGGGTGTCGCCAAACACCTGAATCTCGATATGGCGCGGGCGCTGCACGTATTTTTCAATCAGCACTGCGTCATCGCCAAAGCTGTTGATGGCCTCGCGCTTGCACGATGCCAGCGCATCGGCAAAGTCTTCTGCCTTGTCGACCGCGCGCATGCCCTTGCCACCACCGCCTGCGCTGGCCTTGATGAGCACCGGGTAGCCAATGCGGTCTGCCTCGCGCTGCAAGAGCGCAGCGTCCTGGTCCTTGCCGTGATAGCCGGGCACCAGCGGCACACCGGCCTTTTCCATCAGCTGCTTGGATTCGGCTTTCAGGCCCATGGCCTGAATGGCGCTGGCCGGAGGCCCGATGAACACCAAGCCGGCGGCGGCACAGGCGTTGGCGAACTCTTCGTTTTCACTCAGGAAACCGTAGCCGGGGTGAATGGCTTGGGCGCCGGTGGCCTTGGCGGCCTCGATGATTTTTTCCCAGCGCAAATAGCTGTCTTTGGGCGCACTGCCCCCGATATACACCGCTTCGTCGCATGCCGCGACATGTTTGGCGTGTGCATCGGCATCAGAATAGACCGCTACTGTTTTGATAGCTAACCGCGCAGCAGTGGCGGCCACCCGGCAGGCAATTTCGCCACGATTGGCAATGAGGATTTTGGTGAACATAAACTTTCCTTGCCTTACATGCGGAACACGCCGAACTGGGTGTCGGGTATGGGTGCGTTCAACGACGCGCTAAGCCCCAGTGCCAGCACGCGGCGGGTATCGGCGGGGTCGATGATGCCGTCGTCCCACAAGCGGGCGGTGGCGAAATAGGGGTGGCCCTGCTCTTCATATTGCTGGCGGATCGGGGCTTTGAAGGCTTCTTCTTCGTCCGCGCTCCAGCTGCCGCCCTTGCCTTCAATACCGTCCCGCTTGACGGTGGCCAACACGCTGGCCGCCTGCTCGCCGCCCATGACCGAGATGCGCGCGTTGGGCCACATCCACAAAAAGCGGGGACTGTAGGCGCGACCGCACATGCCGTAATTGCCGGCGCCAAAGCTGCCACCGATAATGATGGTGAATTTGGGCACCGCTGCTGTGGCTACCGCTGTCACCATCTTGGCGCCGTTGCGGGCAATGCCCTCGTTCTCGTATTTGCGGCCCACCATGAAACCGGTGATGTTCTGCAAAAACACCAGGGGGATCTTGCGCTGGCAGCACAACTCAATGAAGTGCGCGCCCTTGAGCGCGGACTCGCTGAACAAAATGCCGTTGTTGGCAATGATGCCCACCGGCATGCCCTCCACATGGGCAAAGCCGCAGACCAGTGTGGTGCCATAGCGGGGCTTGAACTCGTGCAGCTCCGAACCATCGACGATGCGAGCGATGATTTCGCGCACATCAAAGGGTTTGCGGGTATCGGTGGGAATGACTCCGTACAACTCTTCCGCTACAAATTTAGGAGCTACCGGCGCACGCAATTCGGCGACTGGGGCCTTTTTCTTATTCAAATGCGCAATCGCCTCGCGCGCGAGTGACAGCGCGTGCAAATCGTTCTGCGCCAAGTGGTCAGCCACACCACTCAGGCGCGTATGCACATCGCCACCGCCCAGGTCTTCGGCAGTCACCACCTCACCCGTCGCAGCCTTCACCAGCGGGGGCCCACCCAGAAAAATGGTGCCCTGGTTTTTGACGATGATGGTCTCGTCGCTCATGGCGGGCACATAGGCGCCACCAGCGGTGCAGCTGCCCATCACCACCGCAATTTGCGCAATGCCCTGCGCGCTCATATTGGCTTGGTTAAAGAAAATGCGGCCGAAGTGGTCACGATCCGGGAAGACCTCGTCCTGGTTGGGCAGGTTGGCGCCGCCGGAGTCCACCAGGTAAATGCAGGGCAGGTTGTTTTGCGCGGCCACTTCCTGGGCGCGCAGGTGCTTCTTGACGGTGAGCGGGTAATAGGTGCCGCCCTTCACCGTGGCGTCGTTGCAGACGATCATGCAGTCCACACCCGATACGCGGCCGATGCCGGCGATCACGCCGGCGCAGGGCGCGCTGTCGGTGCCATCACGGTCGGGGTACATGGCCAGTGCGGCCAAGGGGGAGAGTTCCAAAAAGGGGGTGCCGGGGTCCAGCAACATGCCGACCCGGTCACGGGGCAGCAACTTACCGCGGGCGGTGTGCTTGGCGCGGGCGGCGTCGCCACCGCCAAGTGCGGCCTTGTCAATCTTGGCATTCAGGTCGGCCACCAGGGCGCGCATGGCGGCTGCGTTGGCCACAAAGTCGGCAGAACGGGGGTTGAGTTTGGATTCCAGCATCGTCATGGGGTGCATCCGGTCAGTGTTGTTCGGTCAAGTGGCATTGTGCGGCGGGAGCTCGGGCGAGCACCACTGCAAAGGTTGCAAATTGCGCCACAAGAGGCACATTTTTTGGCACACTCATCTGATGCCCGCACCTACCCCTGTTGCCGCAACCCCCATGGCTTTCGCCAGAGCCATGGTGCACGCCTATGCGCGCTATGGCAAGGACCCATCAAAGGCACTTGCACAGGCGCAGATTGCGCCAGACGCTCTGGAAGAGACAGATGCCCGCATCACCGCCTGGCAGATGGAGCGCCTGTCCGGGGCAGCCATGCGCGAGCTGGACGACGAAGCCCTGGGCTGGTTCAGCCGCAGGCTGCCCTGGGGCAGCTACGGCATGCTGGTGCGCGCCTCTATCAGCGCCCCCACCCTGCACATAGCTTTGAGCCGCTGGTGCCGCCACCACGGCCTGATAGCCCCGGACATCACACTCACGCTGAGCACCTCAGGCGATACCGCCAGCATCACACTCACCGAGAACGACCTGCGCAAGGACGGGGTGGCTGAAGTTTTTGCGCAGGTCAAGGAGGAGCCCGCAAAGCGGGCGGGGGACACGGAGCAAAAGTACCATGCCATTGGTTTGCCCCCACCTATGCGAGAGTTCTGCATGGTCTCCGTCTTACGCAACGTGTTGGGCGTGGCCTGTTGGCTGATCGACTCACGCATTGCCTTGAAAGGTGCGAGCTTTCCGTTCGCAGCCCCCGCCCACCAGGACGCTTATGCCGTGTTATTTGGCGGGCCCACCCGCTTCGGGGAAGCGCAAGCGGCCATCCATTTCGACGCGCGCTACCTCCGCCTGCCGCTGCGGCGGGACGAAAAAGCCTTGCAGCAGATGCTGCAAAACGCCTTGCCCCTGACCGTGCTGCAGTACCGGCGCGACCGCCTGCTGGGGCAGCAGGTGCGGCAACTGCTGAGCAACCATCCGCAAGACACCCACAGCGCAGAAGCGCTGGCCGGTTTGCTGAACGTATCGCCCCGCACCCTGCACCGCCAGCTCAAGGAAGAATGCACGACGCTGCAAACCCTCAAAGACGACGTGCGCCACCACAAGGCCACCGAGCTGCTCTTGCGCAGCCAACGGCCCATCAAACAGGTGGCAGAAGCGGCGGGTTTTCAGAACGAGAAAAGCTTTATCCGCGCCTTCAAGAGCTGGACCGGGCAGACGCCGGCCGAGTTCCGGCGCAGCGCCACACCCGGAACCTGAGCGCTCAAGCCCCTAGCAGGGTGGGCAAGTCCGCCATCGAAGCAAACACCTGCGACGCGCCCGCTGCTAACAGCGCCTGCCCCTCGCCTTGCGGCGCGTAGCCGAACACCATGGTACCCGCCGCCACACCGGCTGTAACGCCGGTGACCGTGTCTTCCACCACAGCGCAGCGCGTGGGGTCTGCGCCCAGCGCGGCGGCCGCAGCCAGGTACACGTCAGGGTGGGGCTTGGAGCGCGGCAAGTCGTGCCCGCTGAACACCCGCCCTTCAAAATACGGCAGCAAGCCGGTCTTGCCCATTTGCATCAGCACCTTGGGCAAGTCCGCGCCTGAGGCACAGGCTATTCTGCCGGCGTAAGCCGCGTGAATGCGGGCAATTGCTTCGGGCGCATGCGGAATCGGCCTGGCATGTTCCATGAGCGCGGCATTGCGACGCGCGCGGAAGGACGCCATCCACTCGGGCGTGAGCGGCTTGCCGGTTTCCGCTTCGATGCGGGCGCGCTCGTCCATCACGGCTTTGCCCACAAACACGGCCATGCACTCCTGCAGGGTCATGTGCCAACCCTGCTCGGCCAGCATGTCGCGCAGCACGCCATTGGTAATCAGCTCGCTGTCCACCAGCACACCGTCGCAATCGAACAGCACAGCGTCAAATTTCATAGTTGGTCTCCATCCACATACAGCCACGCACCCGCCTCCAGCACAAAGCGGCTGCGCTCATGCAGGCGCACCGCTGCGCCACTGGCCGGCTTTTGGCGAGCGACGAACTCTACCTGTGCATGAGTGACATCGTCTTGTGTGTGGGTTCGCACGTCGAGCCCCAGCCATTTGACGCCGGGGTCGAACTCAATACGCTCCAGCCGGTGGCTTGCGTGCCAGGTTTTAAGAAGGTACGCCTCGCGCTCCAGCACAAAGGCGCAATAGCGGCTGCGCATCAGGCTCTCGGCGTCAGGGGCGGGGGACTCGCTCTCCAGCCAACGGCCGCAGCATTGGCCATAGGGGAGCGTTTTTTTCTGGTGTTGCCGGCCACAGGGGCAGGCATCTGTCATCACAAAGGGCTTCATGCCCTCCATCATGCCTTGGCTTCAGGTGGCATCAGCCCTTGGCTTGGCGGCGCGCCTTTTGCGCTTCCAGGGTTTCTGTGGGCGCGCCGGCTTTCACCCATTCACCCCAACCGCCATCGATGTGGGCCACATTGCTCATGCCCATGTCCTGCAAGGCTTTGGCAGCCAGCGCACTGCGCCAGCCCGCACCGCAAAACAGGATGAACTCTTTGGACTCATCGGCAAACAAGGGCTTGTGGTACGGCGACTCGGGGTCTACCCAGAACTCCAGCATGCCGCGCGGCGCATGAAAGGCGCCCACTACGGTGCCGTCGTTCAGCTCACGGATATCGCGGATATCCACGATTTGCACAGCCGGGTCTTGCAGTCGGGCTTGCACCTCGGCCACGCTGTAGGTGGTGACCTGCGCCATGGCTTCGTCGACCAGTGCACGGGATCCTTTGGTAATGGGCATAGGAGTCTCCTTCAGGGTCAGGCGTCAAACACCACGCCATCTTGCAACGTTGCAGCGCCGGAGCGCACTAGGTCGTGCACCAGTTGCTGGGTGGCCTCTTCCAAGGTGGCGCCGGCAAAGTGCTTCTCGAAGGTGTGGTTGAAATAGCTGGTGTTGCGCGCCCACGCGATCAGCGCGGGCAGGGGCAAATGGCGGGCTTCGAGCAATTTGAATTTCAGCAACACCTTGGCTGCGTACTGCAGGTGCTTGGCCGGGTTTTGCACAAAACCGTTGAGGCGCTGGCGTGCATAGGCAATGGCTTGTGGGGCATCTGTGAACGGGGCGCCATGGCCGGGAATGACGGTGGCGGGGTTCAGCCGCTCAATCACATCCAGCGTGGCGGCCACTTCGTCGAACGCATCATCGCCATCAAGTTCGGGGAATACCACGCCAAAGCCTTTTTCCCACAGGGCGTCTGCCGACACCAGCGTGCGGCTTCGCGGCTCAAACAGAATGACCGAATGCGGGTCGTGCCCCGGTGCTGCATGTACCTGCCAATGCAGGTCGCCCAACAGCATCTCGGTGCCCGGTTGCAGCGTGGCATTCAGATGGAAGCGCGGGCATTGCTGGCCGGTAGGGGTGTAGCTCAGGGCGTGGGCGTCCCATACGCGCACATAGTCGGCGTGGCCCGGTGGAATATGGGTTTGCAGCGCGGGGTGACGCGCCTGCAGTGCGGCGTTGCCCCCGCAGTGGTCGCTGTGCAAATGGGTGTTGAGCAGCAGATCCAGTGGCCGGCCTTGCAGCGCCGAGTCCACCAGCGCAAGCGTCTGCTCGGCGTGGGTGCAGTAGCCGCTATCGATGAGCGCGGTGCCCCCCTCACCCTGGATCAGGATGTTGTTGCTGGACAGCCAGCCCCGCTCAAAGACGGTGACGCCGGCAGGCAGATTGGCGGCCATGGTCTTTAAGCCAGTGCGCGCTGGATGATGATCTTCTGCACGTCGCTGGTGCCTTCATAAATCTGGCACACACGCACGTCGCGGTAGATACGCTCCACCGGGAAGTCGCTCACATAGCCGTAGCCGCCCAGGGTCTGGATGGCGGCGCTACACACCTTCTCCGCCATTTCGCTGGCAAACAGCTTGGCCATGGCGGCTTCTTTCAAACACGGGCGACCGGCATCGCGCAGTGCAGCGGCATGCCAGATAAGTTGCCGCGCCGCTTCCAGCTGGGTGGCGCAGTCCGCCAAACGGAAGCCGACGGCCTGGTGATTGAAGATGGGCTGGCCGAAGCTTTGGCGGTCCTTGGCATAAGCAATCGCCACATCGAGTGCGCTGCGGGCCATACCCACGCTTTGCGCGGCAATGCCGATGCGCCCGCCTTCCAGGCCGCCCAGCGCGATGCCATAGCCCTCGCCCTCCTTGCCGATCAGGTTCTCGGCGGGAATGCGGCAGTTGTCGAAATTGATTTGCGCGGTGTCGCTGCTGTGTTGGCCGAGCTTGTCTTCCAGGCGCGCGACCACATAGCCCGGCGCGTTAGTGGGAACCAGGAATGCGCTCATGCCCTTCTTGCCGGCCGCCTTGTCGGTCACCGCGATAACGATGGCCACATCACCGTTCTTGCCACTGGTGATGAACTGTTTGACACCATTGATTACGTACTCATCGCCTTCTTTAACCGCCGTGGTGCGCAGGCTGGAGGCATCGCTGCCCACATGCGGTTCGGTCAGGCAAAAGGCACCCAGCATCTGGCCTTGGGCCAGGGGCTCCAGCCACTGCTTTTTCTGCTGCGCGTTACCGAATTTCATCAGGATGGCGTTGACCGGGCAGTTGGTGACGCTGATCACCGTACTGGTGCCGCCGTCACCCGCAGCAATTTCCTCCAGTACCAACGCCAGGGTCACGTAGTCCAGCCCCGCACCGCCCAGCTCTTCGGGCACGCAAATGCCGTAGGCGCCCAGCGCGGCCAGCCCTTGGTGCGCGGATTTGGGGAAGGTGTGTTCCTTGTCCCACTTGGCGGCGTTGGGCCAGAGCTCGGCTTGGGCAAAGTCGCGCACGGCGTCGCGGATCATTTCCTGGTCTTGGGTCAGCAGCATGGGGATGTCTCTCGGGTCGTTGTGTTGGTGTTGGATTTACCAGCTGGAAAACGGCGTTCCATCCCAGCGCAGGTAGGGCACGTCGCGGCTGGAAAATCCGGTGCTTCGGGTGGTGCGCGCGGCCACGGTTGCGCGAATGGCGGCCACACTCTCTTCAGGCAGCAAGGGGGCATCGGGCGTGCCCATATCGGTTCGCACCCAGCCCGGGTGAATCAGCAGAAACTGCGCATTCGGGTAGTCGGGCTGCGCTGCCACTACGGCCATGTTCAATGCGGCCTTGCTCACGTGGTACACCCAGGCGCGGCTGCTCTCGACGCCGCCGATTTGCCCGAAGTCGCTGGTGATGAACACAAACTGGCCCCGCGCCTCCTCGACCCAGGGTGCCACCTGCGGCAAGGCCTGCATGGCGCCCAGCACATTGGCGTGCATCATCGCGTCAAACGCCTGCTGTGTGGGGGGCGACTTGGCGTCGTCCGCGCTGAAGACACCGGCCACGTAATAGGCTCGGTCGATCTTTTCACCGTCCAGCTGCCAGCTCAGGCCGCTGACGCTGGCCGGGTTGGTCACATCCAGTTTCATGGCTTGGGCACCCAGATCGCGCAGCCGCTCCAGCCCCGCCGCATCCCGCGCGGTGGCAATGACGCGCTCGCCCGCCTCCAGGTACTGGGGCACCAGCTCCAGGCCAATGCCGCGTGAGGCGCCCACAATCAAAATAGTCTTCATGGTGGTGGTGCCCCGTGTTCAGGCCAGATAGCCCGCGTATTCAAAATAGCCCGACCACGCGGGGTCGAAGCTGACCTTGATCTCAGCGTCTGCGGCTTCGAGTCGCACCAACAGGGGGGCCAGTGTCTGGCGCGCCAAGGCCTCGTCGACCACGTAGTAGAGCGCTTGCCGGCGGCCTTCTTTGGTCAGGGTCAGCACCATCAGGCCCTGGTGCATTTGCTGCAGCAGCATGCCGGCCTGGTCTTGCAGGGCTTGGGCCCGAGCTTGGGCGTCCTCGTCTGCCACCGGCAGGTCCAGGGTCCATGCGGTGGCCAGGTCGGCGCGCATGGCAACGGCATCTGCACTCAGGTTCACCGCCACAAAGCCGGCTTCTTGCGCGTCAGAGGCATCCTCGGTGACGGTGTCGTCGTCGCCCCAAGCAAAGTCGTCGAGCTCGATCTCATTGCCGGAATCATCGACCGCGCAATTGAACTGGAGCTCCATGCCCTCCCAATGCGCCTCGCCGGTCGGGAAAATGCCGGTGCGGCCCAAGGTCTCCACCCAATAGGTGTCGAACACCTGCGCGAGTGCGCTCAAGGGCGTCCAGGAGACCGGGGCGTCAGGCGCCGGGGTCACAAAGTCGATGGCCCCGACCTTGACCGCAAAATCGTACTCACCCAGCACATGGTCGAGCATGATGAAGGCCATGTGCCGGGCCTGCTCTGCCAGGGCCTCGGGCACCTCGGGCTTGAAATGGAGCTCCAAGGCCACACGGCCGTCGTCTTGCTCCAGGGCGACCATCACCTCCGAGGTCGAGAGCTCCAGCCCGTCCATCTGGATCGAAAAATCGGCTTCCGGGCTGCGCGCCCTGAAGGCAGTCACCCCGAAGTGTGCCAATGCCGGCGCAGCACCCGCCACCTGGGACAACAAGGGGAAAAACTCGATATGGCCATGGGCGGTCAGCACCAACTTCAGCCGGGGGACATCGGGGGCGCCCAGCACCTCCAGCGTCACACCGTGCAGGTATTGGCTGGCGAGTGCGTTGATTTGCTCCACACGCTCGGCCGGCGGGAGTTGAAAGAACGCGGCTTCCTGGACTGCGAATTCGCGCCAGAAGCTGGCGATCTCGGGGGTGGGCTGCATGGATATCCTGAAAATAGTGAAGGTCGCTAGTATTTCAGAAGCTGGGTGCGCAGCCCGCCCGGTTTACAGCAGTTCCAGGGCGACGGCAGTCGCCTCACCGCCACCAATACACAAGGTGGCTACGCCCTTTGTGAGGCCCCGGGCCTTCAACGCGTGAATCAGGGTCACCATGATGCGCGCGCCGGACGCGCCGATCGGGTGGCCCAGCGCGCAGGCGCCGCCGTTGACGTTCACCTTGTCGTGCGGAATGTTCAGCTCAGCCATCAGCGCCATGGGCACCACGGCGAAGGCCTCGTTGATTTCCCACAGGTCCACGTCTTCCACTTTCCAACCGGCTTTCGCCAGCACCTTTTGGGTGGCGCCTACCGGCGCGGTGGCAAACCAGTTGGGCTCCTGGGCATGGGTGGTGTGGGCCACGATTTTGGCCAGCGGCTTGCAACCGAGGTCTTTGGCGGTGCCCTCGCGCATCAGCACCATGGCGGCTGCGCCGTCGTTGATGGAGCTGCTACTGGCGGCGGTGATGGTGCCGTCTTTTTTAAACGCGGCTTTGAGGGTGGGAATCTTGTCCAGCTTGATCTTGCCGGGGCCTTCGTCGATGCTGACCTGCACCTCGCGGGCACGGGTCTTGACGGTGACGGGCGTAATCTCCGCCTCAAACGCTCCTGATTTGATAGCTGCTTGCGCACGCTGCACGCTGGCTGTGGCGAAATTGTCTTGTTGTTCGCGGGTGAAGCTGTATTTGGCGGCGCAGTCTTCACCGAAAGTGCCCATGGAGCGGCCGGCCTCGTAAGCGTCTTCCAGGCCGTCGAGCATCATGTGGTCCATCACGCGGTCGTGGCCGATACGGATGCCACTGCGGCCCTTGAGCAGCAGGTGGGGTGCGTTGGTCATGCTTTCCATGCCACCCGCCAC
This sequence comes from Rhodoferax potami, assembly GCF_032193805.1. Classification (NCBI taxonomy): domain Bacteria; kingdom Pseudomonadati; phylum Pseudomonadota; class Betaproteobacteria; order Burkholderiales; family Comamonadaceae; genus Rhodoferax; species Rhodoferax potami. The sequence continues at coordinate 1,324,120 of NZ_JAVBIK010000001.1, forward strand.
CAGCACATCGTGGCTGCCGGCCAGCAGCATGTCGTGGGCGAACATGGCCGCGCGCATGCCGGAGCCGCACATCTTGGAAAGCGTGACTGCACCGGCGCTCTTGGGCAGACCGCCCTTGAAAGCCGCCTGGCGCGCAGGCGCCTGGCCTTGGCCCGCCATCAGGCAGTTGCCGAAGATGACTTCCGTGACCAACTCGGACCTGATACCGGCGCGCTCCACCGCAGCTTGAATGGCGGCACCACCCAAGTCGTGGGCAGCAAGAGAAGCGAAGTCGCCCTGAAAGCCACCCATGGGGGTGCGGGCTGCGCTGACGATCACAACGGTTTCTGGCATGGTCTTCCTCGGGGTCAGGTGAATGGCACAACGCCAACCCTAGATTGACGTTTACGTAAACGTCAATTGTGGCAGAAAATCTTTACCGCAGCTTCACCCCGGGCTCACACGTCTTCATGTGGGGAGTGCACCATGACGGCATGACCCATGATGCCCGCTTATCACCCGCCACCTCGGCCGCTGCGCCCCACTCTGTGCCCACGCTGCCACGCCAGTACCACCGCCTCACGCGGCTGGCCGCATTGCTGTGCGCAAGCGCCTGTGTGTGGGCCAGTGCCCAGGCACAAACGGCCCCCGCACCGCTCGCGCCAGCTGCCCCGACCAGCGCCATTCGCAGCCTGGGTACCCCGGACTTTGCCCAGATCGTGCAGCGCTACGGCCCGGCGGTCGTCAACATCAGCACCAGCGGCACCCGGCTGGTCACCGCAGACGGCAAAGACGGGGCGGGCAACACCAAAGGCGCCGACAACGACGACCCGACCCAGCTGTTTTTACGCAGATTTCAGGAGCAATTCGGTGCCAGCGGCGCGAGCATGCAGATTCCGGTGAATGCCAAAGGCTCGGGCTTTATCGTGAGCGCTGACGGGCTGGTGTTGACCAACGCCCATGTGATTGCCCACGCCAGCGAGGTCACCGTGAAGCTGACCGACCGGCGCGAATTCAAGGCCAAAGTCTTGGGCAGCGATGCCAAGACCGATGTGGCTGTGCTCAAAATTGAAGCGGCAGGCCTTCCGGTGGTTGCCATCGGCCAACCCGCCAACCTCAGCGTGGGCGAATGGGTGCTGGCGATTGGCTCGCCCTTCGGGCTGGACAACACAGTCACCACCGGCGTGGTGAGCGCCAAAGGCCGCACCTTGCCCGACGACTACACCGTGCCTTTCATTCAGACCGATGCGGCCGTCAACCCCGGTAACTCGGGCGGCCCGCTGTTCAACGCCGCAGGCGAGGTGGTGGGCATTAACTCGCAGATCTACACCCGCAGCGGCGGCTACCAGGGCCTGAGCTTTGCCATCCCGATCGACCTGGCGCAATCGGTGGCGCGGCAGATTGTGGCCACGGGCCAGGCCTCGCACGGGGTGCTGGGCGTCTCAGTGCAAGAGGTCACCCAAGCGCTAGCCGATGCCTTCAAGCTGCCACGTCCCATGGGCGCCCTGATTTCAGACGTCCGCCCGGACAGTGCCGCTGCCAAAGCCGGCCTGCAGTTCGGCGATGTGATCGTGGCGGTGGATGGCCACCCCATCCAATCCGGCAGCGACCTGCCGCTGTGGATTGCTATGGCGGTGCCCGGCCAGCAAGTGGTGGTGGATGCCCTGCGTGGAGGCCGTGCTGTGCAGGCCCGCGCCACGATGGACGACCCCGCCCAGCGCGCAGCCGCCCCTACCAAAGGCCAGTCGCAAGTGCCCTTGATTCCCCAACTCGGCGTGGCGGTGCGCCCCTTGTTGCCGGTAGAGCTGCGCGCGGCGGATGCCCGTCACGGCCTGATGATTGAAGCCGTCCAACCCGATGCCGGCAAAGCTGGCCTCACCCCCGGCGACATCCTGCTCGCTATCAACGAAGTGCCGGTGACCTCGGTAGAGCAAGCCCGCGCCTTACTGGCCCAGACCCAAGGTTTGGTCGCCCTGCTGGTGCAACACGAGGGCGAGAAAAACTACCTCGCGGTGACGGTCAAGCCGGCGGGCTAGTCGCCCAGCCGGACAGCAAAGCGGTGCAGGCCGCCTCCGGGTCGCCTGCCTTCGTGATGGCCGAAATCACCGCGGCACTGGCTGCACCTGTGGCAGCCACCTCTGCCACATTGCCCGTATCAATGCCCGCAATACCCACCACCGGCAAAGGCAACACACCGGACCAGTACCGAAGGTTGTCCAAGCCCTGGGGGATCCACGGCATGTCTTTGCTTTGCGTGGCAAAAATGGGGCCGCAGGCGATATAGCTCGGCCGCAGCGCCCATGCGCGGGCGACTTCCCAGTAGCTGTGGGTGCTGAGGCCGAGGCGCACTCCGGCGCTTTGCAGGGCCTGCAGGTCCACCTGGGCCAGGTCTTCCTGACCCAGATGCACCCCATAAGCACCATGCTGCAGCGCGAGTTGCCAGTGGTCGTTGATGAAGAGTTGGGTGCCGGGCCTAGTGCGGGCCACCGCCACCGACGCCTGGATGTGCGCCGCAAGTGTGGGGTCGGCAGGGTCTTTTATGCGAAGTTGCACGGTGCGGATGCCAGCTGCCACCACCCGCTCGACCCAAGCGGCGCTGTCCACCACCGCGTACACGCCGAGATCCGGATGGCTGAGCGCCGCAAAAGGCGGTGCTGCGTTATCCACCACCGGCGCGGTCGCACCGAGCAGAGTGAATGCAGGCAAGTTGGCGATGTGCTGCGCAAAGTCCGGCTGCGGGTTCACCGGGCCGGCGCCCTGCCCGGCCGGATACGCATGGCGAAGCGCATGGGTGGTGGCCATTTTGGCCATGACGACCGCATCCGCAACACAGTAGCCACTGGCCAAGGCGGCCGCGGCGGTGGAGGCAAAGGTACAGCCGGTGCCGTGATGGTGGGCGGTGCTCACCCGAGGCAGGCTGAGCCAGCCCGTGGCTTGGGGGCTTTGCAACCAGTCGCAGGCCAGGCCATCCGCCTGCCCCTCATCCCCGCCGGTGATGACCACAGAAAAACAGTCCTGCACCACCGTTGCATCAGACGGCGCCCACTCCCGCGTGCCCATACGCCAACGGGCTTGCAGGGCTTGCAGGGCTTGCGCCAGCGCTGGCGCAGCCGCGGCCTGCAAGGGGTGGCCCGGCTCGCCGCCGTGGAGTAAGCGCAAGGCCTCGGCGCGATTGGGGGTGATCAAGGTGGCGCGGGGCAACAGCTGGCGGCAATAGGCGTCGAGTAAGGCTTCGTCAACAAAGTGGGTTCCCGTGGTGGAGCCCAACACAGGGTCTACCACCAAGGCGACCGCATGGCCTTCGGCACGCAGCCGGTCCACCCACCGGCAGACCACGCGCAGGTTATCCACACTGCCGAGCAAGCCGGTCTTGATGGACTGCGGCAGCATGTCTTGGGCGAGTGCGGCCAGTTGCGCATCCAGCAGCTCGGCGCTGACCGGCTCCACCCGGGTGACCGCCACTGAGTTTTGTGCGGTGATGGCGGCCACCGCCGTGCAGCCGTGCACGCCGAATGCCTGCAAGGCTTTCAGGTCCGCCTGCAGGCCGGCACCGGCGCCGGAGTCGGCGCCTGCAATGCTCCAGACCACCGGACGTTGGCCGGCAGGTGCGCGGGCGAATTCCGTACCAAAAGTGCTTCTAGCCCTCATAGGTATTGCGCGAGTAGCTTCATTTTTCATAGCAATCTCACAACAGAATGGGGTGACCTGCGACGGGGGTAGACGCCACCGCCATGTCCTGGCGGGGCATGACGCCGGCCTCATACGCCAGGCGACCAGACTCGATACCGAGCTTGAACGCCCGGGCCATGCGCACCGGGTCTACCGCATGGGCTACCGCGCTGTTGAGCAGCACCGCGTCCAGCCCCAGCTCCATGGCCTGGACCGCATCTGCCGGCGAGCCGATGCCGGCATCCACGATGAGGGGCACGCCGGGCAGGCGGGCCCGCAGGGTGCGCAGCGCGCCGGGATTGACCAGCCCCTGGCCCGAACCTATGGGCGCGCCCCAGGGCATGAGGATGTTGCAGCCGGCGTCCAGCAGGCGCTGGCAGCTCACCAAGTCGTCCATGCAATACGGGAACACTTCAAAGCCGTCTTTCACAAGTTGCGTAGCTGCGGCCAGCAGCTCGAAGGGGTCGGGCTGCAGGGTGTGGGCGTCGCCCACGACTTCCAGCTTGATCCACGGTGTGTCAAACAGTTCGCGGGCCATGTGGGCCAAGGTGATGGCTTCGCGGGCGGTGTGGCAGCCGGCGGTGTTGGGAAGCAGGTGGGCGCCCGTGGCTTTGATGAGGGCGAAGAAGTCGCCCGCCTCTGCCCCGTGAGCGAGCTGGCGGCGCAGGCCCATGGTGACGACTTGGGCGCCGGAGGCTTGGATGGCGTCTTGCAGAACTTGGGGGGAGGGGTAGGCTGCGGTGCCCAGGAAGAAGCGGCTGGTGAGGGTTCTGCCGCCTATTTGCCATTCGTTGGCTTCTGGGGGGTGACTTGGCGGCAGTGTGCTCTGCTCCGTGTCCCCCGCCCGCTTTGCGGGCTCCTCCTTGACCTGCGCAGAACACACTGCCGCCAAGCCACTTTGTGTGGCGGTTGAGCGTTCGAGTCCATCCAACTTTTGCTCGGCAGTACTTTGCTCAGCCGCTTCGTCTATTGTGTGTGTAGTCATGGGTCAACCGCCTTCGATGGGTTGAAAGGTGAGGATGGTGTCGCCCTCTGCCAGCAGCTGCCGGGCGCGCTGGCTGCGGGGTACGAAGTTGCCGTTGACGGCGGTGGCTAGCGCCGCCGGCAGCACTCCGCGTGCGTCTACCCAGGCTTGTAGGGTTCGGGCGCTTGTGGATTCCGGGGTGCCATTCACCGTGATGGTGATGGTCGTTGGCTCGGTGTCTGTGGTGGTCATAGCTTGAGCTCTTGCAATGCCTGCTCCACCAGCGCCGGGGCGATGAGCCAGCCGTGGCGGAAGAGGCCGTTGATTTCGGTTTTGCGTGCGCTGTGGCGGATGGCCGGCAGGTTGTCGGGCAACGCGGGGCGCAGGTTCGTCTCGGTGTGCACCACGCGCGCTTCGGCGAGTGCGGGCATGACGCTGTGCGCGGCACTCAACAGCTCCAGCGTGCTACGCAGGGACACGGGCGAGCGGTCTTCGCTTTCGATCTCGCTCGCACCCACCACGATCACATCCCCGGGGCGCGGCACCATGTAGATCGAGTGGCGCGGGTGCAGCAGGCGCACCGGGCGGTGCATCGGCACACCGGGCGCGTGCAGCCAGAACACCTCGCCTCGCACTCCGCGCACCGGCAGCGCAGGCTTGGAGCCCACGCCACGTACGTCGAACACATGGTCGAAGCGATGTTGTGCTCCGCCGGCATGGATCGCGCCTGCGTCCACCGCCGTGACGGTGCTACCCCAATGCCACTGCACACCTTGCACCGAGGCTTTTGCGGCCAGTGCCTGCAGCGCCTGCACGGGGTGGATCTGCCCCTCACTGGGCAGCAGCCAGGCCAGCGCCGGGCCTTGGATACCGGGCTCCAGCGCGCGCAGTGCATCCATCGTTAAAGACTGCGGCTGGTACGGCGCATCGGCCTTGGCTTGCAAGAGTCCGACAACGCGCTGGGCCGCACCGGCATCGCTGCGGTGCGCCAGCAGCAGGCTGCCCTGCATCTGCAGGGCTACCGGCTCAGACAGCGCCAGCACAGTCTGCGGCCAGAGCTGGCAGGAGCGCACGCCCAGCGTAAACACCTCAGCGCCCGCGCGCTCCAGCTCAGCCACAGGGCTGAGCATGCCAGCTGCGGTCCAGCCTGCAGCCTGCGAGCCGGACTCCGCACGCGGGCCAGGGCCCGATGCAGGGTCAAACACCTGCACGTCGTGGTCCGCGCGGCTGAGCGTGAACGCCAGCAGCCGCCCGAGCACACCGGCGCCGGCAATGCCTATGCGCAGCGCCATCTTCAAGCCTTGGTGTCGTCAGCTTGAGCCGGCACCGGGTTGATGGGGATGTAGATTTCCCCGCCCACCTTTTTGAACTCGCCCGACATCACGTCCATGCCCGATTGCAACGCCTGTTCCTCGCTCACGCCCAGGTTCTTGGCGTAGTCGCGCACCTCCTGGGTGATCTTCATGGAGCAGAACTTGGGGCCGCACATGGAGCAGAAATGCGCCACTTTGGCACCCTCAGCGGGCAGGGTTTCGTCGTGGAACTGCTTGGCGGTGTCGGGGTCCAGCGAGAGGTTGAACTGGTCCATCCAGCGGAACTCGAAGCGCGCTTTGGACAACGCATCGTCCCGCGCCCGCACTCCCGGGTGACCCTTGGCTACATCGGCCACGTGGGCGGCGACCTTGTAGGTGATGATGCCGGTCTTCACGTCCTCGCGGTCGGGCAAACCCAGGTGTTCCTTCGGCGTCACGTAGCAGAGCATGGCGGTGCCGAACCAGCCGATCATGGCGGCACCAATGCCGCTGGTGATGTGGTCGTAGCCCGGCGCGATGTCGGTGGTCAGCGGCCCGAGGGTGTAGAACGGGGCTTCGCCGCAGTGCTTGAGCTGCTCGGTCATGTTGGCCTGCACCATGTGCATCGGCACGTGGCCGGGGCCTTCGATCATGACCTGCACGTCTTGCTGCCAGGCCTTGTGTGTGAGCTCGCCCAGGGTGTGCAGCTCGGCAAATTGGGCTTCGTCATTCGCATCAGCACCGCTGCCGGGGCGCAAGCCATCGCCCAGCGAATAGCTCACGTCGTACGCGCGCATGATCTCCGTCATCTCGTCGAAGTGCGTGTACAAAAAGTTTTCTTTGTGGTGCGCAATGCACCACTTCGCCATGATGGAGCCGCCGCGCGAGACGATGCCCGTCACCCGGTTGGCGGTGAGGTGAATGAAGGGCAGGCGCACGCCCGCGTGCACGGTGAAATAGTCCACGCCCTGCTCGGCTTGCTCAATCAATGTGTCCCGAAAGATCTCCCAGGTCAGGTCTTCGGCAATGCCGCCCACCTTTTCCAGCGCCTGGTAAATCGGCACGGTGCCGATAGGCACCGGGCTGTTGCGCACGATCCAGTCGCGTGTGGTGTGGATGTTTTTGCCGGTGGACAAATCCATCACCGTGTCGGCCCCCCAGCGTATGGACCAGACAAGTTTTTCCACCTCTTCTTCGATGCTGGACGTCACTGCCGAGTTGCCGATGTTGGCGTTAATCTTCACCAGAAAGTTGCGCCCAATGGCCATGGGCTCCAGCTCGGTGTGGTTGATGTTGGCGGGGATGATGGCGCGGCCGCGGGCCACTTCATCGCGCACGAACTCGGGCGTCACGACCTTGGGGATGCTCGCACCAAAGCTGTTGCCGGCAAGGCGCTTCTCGCGGGCCGCGTTGCCGAGGTACTGGGCTTGCCACTCGAGGTTTTGGTTCTCGCGCAGAGCGACGTATTCCATCTCGGGGGTGATGATGCCTTTGCGGGCGTAGTGCATTTGCGTGACGTTGGCGCCACTCTTGGCCCGGCGGGGTTGGCGCTGCAGACCGGCGGCTTGGGCGCGCAGCGCGGCCAGGGCATCGGTCTCGCCATTCTTGAGGCCGTCGTCCAGCGCAAAGGGCTTGCGGCCTTCGTACAACTCGGTATCACCGCGACCGGCAATCCACTGCTCGCGCACCAGAGGCAAACCGGAGCGCACGTCGATGTGGGCACGCGGGTCGGTGTAGGGGCCGGAGGTGTCATACACCGTGATGGCCTCGCCATTGCTCTGCATGATTTCGCGCAGCGGCACCTGGATGTCAGGCCGGCTGCCTTGCAGATAGCGTTTGGTGGAAGCGGGAAGCGGTTCGCGCGTGAGGCGGATGAACTGAGCAAGCTTGTCGGGTGCGTTCACTGGGAAATCTCCGGGTTAACGCCCGAAGAAAGAGAAAAACACGCCCCCGAAAACTTGGAATGAGCCACGGCCCGCACGGCACACGGCCGGGGGGTACTGCTCTGCACTTCTTACGCTGGTATTAACCAGATCAAGTTCACGGGTTTGGTATCCATCTCAGCGCAACCACTGCGCACCCCGGGCAGTGCGGAGTGTACGACAAAGAATCTACTCGTTCTGATCGAAACCGTGTCTAGCGCCCTTCGAACTAAAGCGCTGTATCGGACTTGTACGCTTCAGCGGTCTCAGACGATTGGCCGCCATGAAACAAAAACAAGCAACCGCCAAGACCCCAATAGGGCGCCAAAAATAGCCCACCATAAGCCCAGAACAAGGCCATTGACTGCAGCGCCTCTGACCAGCCATGTGCATGAACTGATTGAAACAAAGGGTATGCAAGAAAGCCGATGACCGTTAGCACCGCCCCTGTGAGGGCCCCGACTTTCCCCACCCGAAGGTCAAGAACCCAAGCAAAACTCATCGCAATATGAGACATGAAATGCATCACTACTGTTACCGCCCAACACACGGCCAAGACAAAGACACTGCGAGGCGACTTCAACTCCTCAGCGACCATTGCCAAAGCCATGATGAGTCCCGGCAAGGACAAAAGGTACGCAATAGTGACAACAAAAAACCGTGAAAGCATGAAGTTTGATCTTTACGCAAACGCGTATTGAAGCGCGCCTGGAGTTCTAAATGCCACTGAGTACCGCGTCCATTGCCGCAACTATGTCATCAGCGCGCTCACGCAAGCTAGTGACTTTTGACTTCAGATGCCGCTTGTCCAACGGGGCGGCTTCAAAGGGCACCAACATCAGGCTCTGGCCTTTGACCTGCAGCAAGGGACACAAGCGCCTAGGCAGGCTGGAGGCGGGTAAGGAGGTCAACGCCAGCGGCACGACCATACGCGTGGCCAGTGCTTTAAGCAGATCGCTTTGCACGTCCAGCACATAGGGATACACATCCCGCATGCGCGGGCTCGGGTTGGGGTAGACGTCGTACTGCATCACCAAACTCGCAGATCATCACACCAGAGCCCGTTCTTTTCAAAGCGGGCGTTTTGCTCGTCTATCCATGCCTTGTGCGTTTGATTGAAGGCCTTTTGGCGCTCCGCCAAGGTCTTGGGTTGGCTGGCCGCTTTCAGCGCTTCAAAGTCTTGCAATGACAAGATCACACTGTCAATGCGGCCATCTTTTTCAACGAAAACGGGCTCCGCTTTCGCTTGTGCGCAGACGTAGCCGAAACGGTTTTTGGCTTCTGTGGCGGTGACTTGCATGGGGATGCCTCGTTCAAACGGTGTTAGCTATTTTAGCCAACCCACTCAACTCCGGGCGAACCGCTTGTCTTTCTCATACGGGTACACATCGTGCACGTACCCCGCCGCAATCCGCTCTTTCTGTGTCTGCCAGAAGGCGGGGTCTAGCAGGTTGGCGTGGTATTGCATGAAGATGTCGCGCACCAGCGGATTACCCAGCAAAAACGGTGCAAACGTCTCAGGGAACACATCGCGCGGGCCTACGGCGTACCAAACCTCGCCGGACATTTCTTCTTCCTCGTTGCGTGGCTCGGGCACTTTGCGGAAGTTGCAGTCGGTGAGGTACTCGATTTCGTCGTAGTCGTAGAACACGACCTTGTTGTTGCGGGTGATGCCGAAGTTCTTCCAGAGCATGTCACCGGGGAAGATGTTGGCGGCCACCATGTCTTTGATGGCGTAGCCGTAGTCGATCACGGAGCGCTCAATCTGGTGCCGAGCCCGCAAGGCCGCAGGGCTGTGGTTGTCCGGGTCCGCGCCGCCTGCATAAAAGGCTTCTTGCAGGTACATGTTGAGCGGGATCATGCGGCGCTCGATGTAGACGTGCTTGAGGATGACCTCGGTACGGCCATCGCCATCGCGGTCGCTGATCTCCAGTTGGCTGGGCGCAAACTGCTGCAGCTCGGCGATCAGCTCATCGCTGAAACGCTCACGCGGAAAGGCCACATCGCCGTAGTCCAGCGTATCGGCCATGCGGCCCACGCGGTCGTGCTGCTTGACCAACTGGTACTTGGCCCGCACCTGCTCGCGGGTGGTTTCTTTCTGGTGCGGAAAGTAGTCTTTGATGACCTTGAACACATAGGGATAGCTGGGCAGGTCAAACACCAGCATCACCATGCCCTTGATGCCGGCCGCGATGCGAAACTTGTCGCTGCTGTGCTGCAGGTGGTGCAGAAAGTCGCGGTAGAACAGGGTCTTGCCCTGCTTGGCCAGCCCCAGCGCGTTGTAAATTTCGTTGCGGGGTTTGCGCGGCATCATGCTGCGCAAAAACTGCACATAGGCGCTGGGGATCTCCATGTCCACCATGAAGTAGGCCCGCGCAAAGCTGAAAAGGCGCAGCAGGTCATCCTCCCCGAACAGCGCCGCATCGATACGCAGCTGGCCGTCTTTGCTGTGCAGCACTGGCAGTGCAAAACCGGCTTCGGTGTAGCCGTTGATCAGCTTGCCGATGATGTAGCCGCCCTTGTTGCGAAAGAACAAGCTGGAGAGCACCTGCACCTGAAAGTTAGCCAGCAGCTTGGCCTCGCCCAACTGCCGGGTCATCACCGCCAACACGCTGCGGGCATCGCGCTCCAGATCTTCAAACGGCACCCGCAGGTCAAAGTCTTGCACCATGCGCACCAGCTGCGCCTGCACGTCATCCACCGTGGGGTAGTAGCAGCGGTAGGTGGGCTGGTAGCGGGCGCCCGGCGCATCGAGGTTCTCGATGTACTCGGTGCTGACGGCAGGCCGCACGAAAATGAAATCGTTCTGGAAGTAACTGCGGTGCAGGATTTTGGTGGTCACCGAGTTGAAAAAGGTCTCGGCCAATTCCGGCTGATGGTGGTTCACCAATAGGCCAATGTAGTGCAGCTTGATCTGCTGCCATACCTCGGCGCCCTGCTCGCCGGCCTTGAACTCGCGCTCCAGCCGGCGCGAACACTCTTGCACCCGCAAGCCGTAAAACTCGATGCGCTCGCGCTGCGCGCGCTGCTGGCCATGCCAGTCGCGCGTTTCAAACCGGTGCTTGGCCCGCGCACTCTCGGTGCGGAAGAGTTGGTAGTGGCGGTTAAAGCCGTCGAGCAGCGCCCGCGCAATGTCGTAAGCAACCGAGGAATCAAGCCGGGTAGGAAACATGCGCGAGATTCACTATATTTTTGATAGCTGCTCGCGCATATTCCATGGGCGCCACAGGCCTTTTTGGTACTTAACGGGGATGACGGGGCATGAGCCGCACGCCGGAAATCGCTTCCCGGTACAGCGCATCGAGGTTGTCCTCGCGGCCCACCGTCATGTGCAGGTCTTGCACCAGGCCGTCGTGCACGCCGTACACCCAGCCATGCAGCGTCACTTCCTGCCCTGCGGCCCAGGCGTCTTGCAGCACGGTGCTTTGTGCGACGTTGATCACCTGTTCGATCACATTGAGCTCGCACAAGGCGGCGGCTTTGCCGTGGTCGGGAATGGCGTCCAGGATATCGCGGTGGCGGTCCCGCACGTCTTGAATATGGCGCAGCCAGTTGTCGGCCAAGCCGATGCGGGCACCTTCTAGTGCCGCTTGCACGCCTGAGCAGCCGTAGTGGCCCACGACCATCACATGCTTGACCTTGAGCCGCTCTACCGCAAACTGAATCGTGGACAGCGCATTCAGATCCGAGTGCACCACCACGTTGGCCACGTTACGGTGCACAAAAATTTCACCCGGTGCCAAACCGATGATTTCGTTGGCGGGCACCCGGCTGTCCGAGCAGCCGATCCACATGTACTTGGGCTTTTGCTGGTTGGCCAGCCCGGTGAAAAAGCCGGGGCGGGTGCGCTCCATCTCGGCGGCCCATGCGCGGTTGCGAGAGAAAAGGTCGTTGAGTTTGTCTGTCATAGCCCTGATTATTTCTTAAGAGAGATGCGCACATTCCAATCGAGGAGTGCGTACCGGGCACGTTCCTGCAAATCGTCTTGCGCATTGAACTCGCAGCTCTGCGGCGGTCGGGCCGCGGTGCATACAAACGACTTGGGGTTGCCGAGCTGCCACATGCCTTGGGCATTGCGCGCCTCGCCGGTGAAGAAAAGGCCGCGCGGGGCGTTCATCGGGTCGGGTTGTGCAGGCACGTCTTTGAGCAGGTTGCGCCCGGCGTTGATGTAATTGCCCTCAATACCGGCCAGCGGAAACAGCGTGTTGAACATGTCCCGATGGCTGGCCGGCTGGGTCAGCTGCTGGCCGCAACGCAGCTGCGAGCCCCAGATCACAAACGGCACCTGCCGCATCAGGTAGCGGCGGCTGGGCTCGGCGTACACGCCGAAGGAGCGCACATTGTGGTCACCGGTGGCGGCGATCAGGGTGGTGTCTTTCAGAGGGCCGCTTTGCACCTGCTGCACGAAAGCGCCCAACAAATCGTGCGCATAGCGGTAGGTGTGGAGATTGGGCACTAGGGTGGCTTCGCTGGTTTCGCCCTTCCACTGGGCCATGTCCAGAGCCACTTTTTGATAGTCGGCGGGCAAGTCGTAGGGCGGGTGGTTGGTCGCGGTGAGCACAAACACAAACAGGGGCCGGTCTTTGGGCTGGGCGGCCATCCGCTTTACAAGGTAGCGGTAAACATAGCTATCCCACACGCCCCATAGCCCGATGGTTGCATCGGGGTAATCGGCCTTGAGGTTGTTGGCGTCAATGACTTCGTCAAAACCTTGCACCTTGAGCACCCGGTTCAGGTCGCGCCAGCCGGAGCGGGCCGAGGTGACAAACAAGGTGTCATACCCCGCCCGCTTGGCCACCTGCGCCACACCCCAAGGCAGGGGCTTGCGACCGGCATCGCCCATGGTGAGCGGCGTGATCGGGCTCGAAAACAAAATAGCCTCCAGCGACGGGTGGGTGCCCGGCTGTGCCGACTCAAAGTTGCTGAAATGGCAGGCCCTGTCCAGGGTGGGGGCCATGCGGCCCAGCACGTCAAATGTGGGGCTTTGGTAGAGCATCGGCTCTGCACTCCACGACTCCATCAAGAAGAACACCAGGTTCTTTTTGGGGGTGCCGGCGGGCAGCGGCTCGTGGCGGTAGAGTGCGTCACGCACCTCCGCCTCGGTGGCATGGGGCAGGCCCAGCACCTCGGCTGCGGCCTGTGGCGAGTCAAAGCCCAGAGCCTTCAGGCCCACCAGCGGGTCTGACAGGTTTTGCGATTGGCGGCGGTTGTCCCACGCATATTTGAGCGCGATGACGCCGTTGGGCACCATGTCGTTCAGAAACTGGGAGGTGGTTACCGTCAAATGCTGGCGCTGCAATGCCATCTCGCGGAGGGTGCCCTTGCCCGCAAACAGCAAGGCGAACAAGGCCACCACCACTGCCAACATGCGCAAAGCGACTGCACGCTTTTGCAGCACCGTATCGGGCTCTACCCAGTGCACAACCCGGCGGTGAATCACCAGCCCCAGCAGCGCGGTAGCCGCGACTGCCACGAGGGTCCCGACCACGGGGAAATCGTGCCAGATGGTTTGCAACACGGCGGCCGTGTCGTCCTCAAACAAACCGAAAATGACCGAATCGATCGGGGTTTTGTAGAACCCGAAATAGTGCAGGTTGATAAACCCGAGAAACACATAGAGGCAAACCAGCCCGGTTACCAGCCTTCGGTAGACCGGACCCGACACCCAGGGGAGCACCAGCAGCAGCAAGAAGCCGGCAATCGCGCTGACCTTGAGGTCGAAACGGAAGCCCTGCACCGCCACGGTGGCAAGGTCGCTGCTACTGGCTTGGTAGCCTTGGGGCCAAAAATACGCCAACTGCCCCCACCGGATCACACTCAACGCCACCACCAGTGGCACGATGAGCACCCAGGCGCGCATCAGGCCGCGCAGGATGCCGTGGAGTGTGGATGTCAGGGTACGGGCAATGGCATGTTTCATAGCCCCTACATTGTCTCAGCGAACAGCTCCCGTCCGATGAGCATGCGGCGGATCTCGCTGGTGCCCGCTCCGATTTCATACAACTTGGCATCGCGCCACAAGCGACCTAGCGGGTACTCGTTGATGTAGCCGTTGCCACCAAAAATCTGCACGCCCTCGCCTGCCATCCAGGTGGCCTTCTCGGCGGTCCACAGAATGACGGAAGCGCAATCTTTGCGGACCTGGCGTACATGCTCGACGCCCAGCAAATCCAGGTTCTTGGCCACGGTGTAGGCGAAGGCCCGGCCGGCTTGCAGCACGGTATACATGTCGGCTACCTTGCCCTGGATCAGCTGGAACTCGCCGATGCTTTGGCCGAACTGCTTGCGGTCGTGGATGTAGGGGATCACGTTGTCCATCACCGCCTGCATGATGCCCAGCGGCCCGCCTGAGAGCACTGCGCGCTCGTAGTCCAAGCCACTCATCAGCACCTTGGCGCCGCCATTGACCTGCCCCAGCACGTTGGCCAGCGGCACTTCCACATTGTTGAACACCAGCTCGCCAGTGTGGCTGCCGCGCATGCCGAGTTTGTCCAGCTTCTGGGCGATGCTAAAACCCGGCATGGACTTTTCGATCAGGAAGGCGGTCACGCCGCGCGCGCCCAGCTCGGGTTCGCTTTTGGCGTAGACGACCAGGGTGTCGGCATCGGGGCCATTGGTGATCCACATCTTGTTGCCGTTGAGCAGGTAATAGCCACCCTTGTCTTCGGCCTTGAGCTTCATGCTCAGCACATCGCTACCGGCGCCAGGCTCGCTCATGGCCAGTGCACCCACGTGCTCGCCGGTGATGAGTTTGGGCAGGTACTTGGCACGCTGTTCGGGCGTGCCGTTGCGCTTGATCTGGTTCACGCACAGGTTGCTGTGCGCACCATAGCTCAGGCCCACCGAGGCGCTGGCGCGGCTGATTTCTTCCATGGCCACCATGTGGGCCAGGTAGCCCATGTTGGCGCCGCCGTATTCCTCGCCGACGGTGATGCCGAGCACCCCCAGGTCGCCCATCTTGCGCCACAAGTCCATGGGAAACTGGTCAGTGCGGTCGATCTCCGCGGCGCGGGGGGCGATTTCGGCTTGGGCGAACTCGCGCACTGCGTCGCGCAGGGCGTCAATGTCTTCGCCGAGTTGGTAGTTGAGTCCGGGCAGGTTGCTCATGGGTGTCTCCTCGTTGTAGTGGGGTTATGAGTCAGCGCGATGACGCGCAGCACAGCGGTCAGGCCTGTGCGATTTTTTTGCCAGTCGCTTTGCCTGGCACTTTGGCAGCTGGTTTGTGGGCCGGTTTCACAGGGGCTTTGTTACTTGTCTTGGAGGCCTTGTCGGCGTGGGCCTCGCTTTTGGCCAGCAGCGCCTTGGCTTCACGCTGGTGAACTTTGATCTCGTCGAGGTTGGCTTGCAGGTCTGCCATTTGCTCTTCGACCTGTTTGCGGTGGGCGGCCAACACGTCCAGAAACTTTTGCAACTGCGCGCCGGTGTCGCGCGGGCTGTCGTACATCTCGATGATGTCTTTGGCCTCGGTCAGGCTCAGGCCCAGGCGCTTGGCCCGCAGGGTGAGCTTGAGGCGGGTACGATCCCGCCCGCTGTACACCCGGTTGCGCCCGCCGGGGCCCGTGCGCTCGGGCTGCAAAAGCCCCAAGTCCTCGTAGAAGCGGATAGCGCGGGTGGTCAGGTCGAACTCTTTGGCCAAGTCGCTAATGCTGAAGGTGGTGCTCATGATGCGGTACGGCTACGGCCAGGCCGTAGAAAGTTGACGTTTACGTAAACGTCAATTATGAATCAAAAGATTCCATACCGGAAAGCCGCAAGCCCGCAGGGGCGGCTCAGGGCCTTACCACTTGGGTATTGCCGGATCCTTGAGGCTGTGGCGCAACTCGGCGTAGTCGGGTACCACGGTGCGCACCGTGTCCCAAAAGCGGGGGCTGTGGTCCATCACCCGCAAATGGCTTAACTCGTGGGCCACCACGTAGTCGATGACCGGTAACCTGAAATGAATCAAGCGCCAATTGAGGCGAATGGAGCCATCGCTTTTGGCACTCCCCCATCGGGTACCCGCATTGCTCAGGCTCAGCTTCTTCCACTGTACTTGCAACTGCGGCGCAAAGTGCTCCAGACGTTGCAGAAACAAAGCCTTGGCCTCGCGCATCAGCCAGGCCTGCACCGCATCGCGGATTTGCGCCGCTGTAGCCGTTTGCGGCAGCGCAACCCGCAGGCTCCGCACACCCGCGTCGTCTGCCTGCGCATCCAGCGCAGCGCCTTTGGCGGTGAACGCATGTGCAGAATCCAGCGCAATGCGCACCGGCGCGCCGAGGTAGGGAAACTCGGCGCCCTGCACCCATTCAATTTGCGCTTCTTGCTGGCGGGTGGTGCGTTCGCGGGTTTCACGCAGTTTGCGCATGATCCACTCGGCCTTTTCTTGCAAAGCAGCGTCTACTTCATACAACGGCGTCCAGCGGGGTGCCCGCACCGCCAAGCCGTCCGGCCCGACAGAGAAACCGATGGTTCGGCGCTTGCCCCGGGCAAAGGCGTAGCGTACCACCACACCGTCCAGCCGCACCTCGCGACTGGCCTGCGGGTGGCTGTAGTGGACGGCCTGAAGAGCCTGGGCAATCGGCTGACCGGGCTCAAAAGGCCCCCGCTCTAAAGGGGTTGCCCCCGTCACTACGCCGGCCAGCGGATCAGGAGCGGCGATGGGCGAGCGTCGTTTTGCTACTTTTTTAGGAGCTATAGGCGCAGTATTTACCTGAGCGGGAGCCTCAAAAGGCTCAAAAAGATCGAGCGTAAAGCGCAGCAGCGGATGCATGGCGCGGACCTGCCTCAATCTTTGGCGGGATAAGCCTCGGGGTCCAGGCGGCGCATCTCCGCCTCGATCCAGGTTTGTACTTCCTGCATCAAGTCTTTGGGGTCACGGCCTTCGCTGGGGATAGGTTTGCCAATCGACACTTCCACCACCCCGGGGGTTTTGATGAAGGCTTTGCGGGGCCAGCATTTGGCGCTGGTCACGGCGACCGGAATCACAGGAGCGCTGGTCGCCACAGCGAGGCGGGTGCCGCCCAATTTGTAAGTACCGGTCTGGCCACGGGGAATGCGCGTGCCCTCGGGGAACATGATGACCCAGATGCCTTGCGCCAACAGGCGTTTGCCCTGTTCGACCACTTTGGCAAACGACTCGGTCCGTTGGCTGCGGTCGATATGGATCATGTCCAAGCGCCCCATGGCCCATCCAAAAAACGGCACATAGAGCAGCTCTTTTTTGAACACATAGGCCAGCGGATGCGGCATCAAGGTGGGCATCAAAAACGTCTCGAACGTCGACTGGTGCTTGACCAGCAAAATGGCCGGCGCGGTGTCGCCAGTGGGCAGGTTCTCCCAACCGATCACGCGGGTGCGGATACCCAGCAGCACACGGGCACCATCAATCGCCCAGCCCAGCCAGCGCACCGCCATCCACCACAGCGGTTTGCCGCGCACACGGATCGAGGCGACCAACATGATGATGCCCCAGGGGATCACGGTCACCAGCATCCACAGCATGTGCAGGCACGACCGCAGCACGGCCATCAACCAGTTGGGCTTTTTGTGCGTGGGAATTGATACAACGGGGGGCATGCCGCTCATGTTCGGGTTACCAGGTAATCGGCAAAAGCCATCAGATCGTCATGGACGCGGGTGCCCGGCGGATAGTTGTCGGGCAGTGGCCGACCGCGCAGCGCGGCGGCTTTGCCGGTGAGCACCAGGTGGGGCTCGCAGCCGACCGCAGCACCGGCAATCAGGTCGCGGGCCGAATCGCCCACGCCGGGTACCCCATGCAAGTCGACACCGAACCGTTCGCCGATCTGCTCAAACAAGCCTGGCTCGGGTTTGCGGCAACGGCAGTTGTCGTCGGGTGCATGGGGGCAGTAAAAAATGGCGTCCACTTTGCCACCCACTGCCGCCAGCATGGTGTGCATTTTGGCGTGCATGGCGTTGAGCGACACCACATCAAACAAGCCACGCCCCAGGCCACTTTGGTTGGTCGCCACCACCACACGCCAACCCGCATGGTTGAGTTTGGCAATGGCTTCCAAAGCGCCCGGCAAGGGACGCCACTCGTGAGAGCTCTTCACAAACTCCGCACTGTCTTCGTTGATGGTGCCGTCGCGGTCGAGAATGCAGAGTTTCATACAGCGCTTTCGGTCAGGCTGCGAGCTTGGACAGGTCGGCCACGCGGTTCATGGCCACGTGCAGGCTCTTGAGCAGGCCCAAGCGGTTCAGGCGCAGATCGAGCTGCTCTGCGTTGACCATGACATCCTCAAAGAAGGCGTCAACCGGCACGCGCAAAGCAGCCAAAGACTGCAGCGAGGCGGTGTAGTCGCCGGCTTGCCACTGGCTTTGGGCCTGAGGCAAGACGGTTTGCATGGCTGCGAACAGCGCCTTTTCGGCCGCCTCTTGCAATAGCACTTCGCTCACGTGTGCGTCCACATCGTCGGTCTTTTTGAGGATGTTGCTGATGCGCTTGTTGGCGGCAGCCAGTGCAGCGCTCTCGGGCAATGCCGCAAAGGCGCGTACCGCGGTCAGGCGCTTGGCGACATCACCCAAACGCTGGGGCTTGAGGGCCAGCACAGCATCTACCTCTTGGGCACTGTAGCCTTGCTCGCGCAGGGAGCCGGCCAAGCGGTCGAACATGAAGTCCACGAGTGCTGCAGAGGCATCGGCAATCAGGTTGCCAAAGGCTGGCACCGCGCTTCGGACTAGCGCAGACACATCTAGCGGCAAGTCTTTTTCAACCAACATGCGGATCACACCCAGCGCGTGGCGGCGCAGGGCGAACGGGTCTTTGTCGCCGGTCGGCAGGTTGCCGATGCCGAACATGCCAACCAGGGTTTCCAGCTTGTCCGCCAGCGCGACCACCACACCCGCGGTGTTGCGGGGCAGCGTATCACCCGCAAAGCGGGGCTTGTAATGGTCTTCGATCGCGTGGGCGACGGTCTCACCCAAGCCATCGTTCAGGGCGTAGTAACCACCCATGATGCCTTGCAGCTCAGGGAATTCGCCCACCATATCGGTGACCAGATCCGTTTTGGCCAACTGCGCTGTCTGGTCGGCTTGGGCCACCAGCGTTGCATCGCCCAGTTGGGCTGCGATGGCCTTGGCAATCGCGCGCACGCGCTCAACGCGTTCACCTTGGGTGCCGAGCTTGTTGTGGTACACAACTTTGCCCAAACCGTCCACGCGGGAAGCAAGCGTCTTTTTGCGGTCCTGGTCGAAGAAAAACTTGGCATCGGCCAAACGGGGGCGCACCACCCGCTCGTTGCCGCCAATCACCAAGCTCGCGTCATCGGGGTTGATGTTGCTCACCACCAAGAACTTGTTGGTGAGCTTGCCGGCTGCGTCCAGCAGCGGGAAGTACTTCTGGTTGGCCTTCATGGTCAGGATCAGGCACTCTTGCGGGACGTCGAGGAATTGGGCCTCGAATTCGCAAATCAGCACATGGGGGCGCTCCACCAGGGCTGTCACCTCGTCCAGCAAGGCAGCATCTTCGATGGGTTTGCAGTCTCCACCCACTTTGGTTGCAGCAGCGTCCAGCTGGCGAACGATGTCGGCGCGGCGCTCCGCGAAGCTTGCAATCACCGCGCCATCTTTGGCCAAAGTAGCGGCATAGGCGTCGGCATCGGCAATCACTACGGGCGACACCGCAGCTTCAAAGCGATGGCCTTCGGTTTGATTGCCGGCGTGCAGTCCGAGAGCCTGCACCGGCACCACATCGCTACCATGCAAAGCCACCAAACCGTGCGCTGGGCGCACAAAGCTCACACTGGTCCAGCCGGGCAGCTCACAGCCGCTTTGCAGCTGGTAGCTCATGACCTTAGGGATAGGCAGCTTGGCAATGCTCTCCAGCAGGGCCTTTTGCAGGCCGTCCACCAAGGCAACTCCGGTGACCATGCTGTCGTAGAACAAGGCTTCTGCCTTGCCGTCCACGGCGCGCTTGAGGGTAGAAACCGCGCTGGCATCGGCGCCCAAGGCTTGTAGTTTTTTGAGCAAGGCGGGGGTGGCGTTGCCGGATGCATCCAGGCCCACGGCCACAGGCATCAGCTTTTTCGAGACGGCTTTGTCGGCCGCTTGGGCCGCCACCGCAGCCACGTGCACAGCCAAACGACGCGGCGATGCGAAGTGAGTCACTGCGGCATCCGCGGCCACCAGGCCTTGAGTCTTGAGGGAATCGGCCAGCACTGTGGCAAAAGCTTCGCCCAACTTCTTCAGCGCCTTCGGGGGCAGCTCTTCTACAAACAGTTCGACCAGAAGGTTTTTTGTTGTCATGTCTAAGTTTCTCCGTGCGCTTACGCGGCCTTCTTGGGCATCTGTTCAATCCACTCGCGCGGCGCCATCGGGAAGCCCAAACGCTCCCGGCTCTCGTAGTAAGACTGCGCCACGCTGCGCGCCAAATTGCGGATGCGACCGATATACGCTGCACGCTCAGTCACGCTGATAGCGCCCCGTGCGTCCAGCAGGTTGAAGCTGTGCGCGGCCTTGAGCACTTGCTCATAGGCAGGCAGGGCCAGTTGCTGTTCGATCAGGTATTTGGCTTGCTTCTCGTGCGCATTGAACGCGGTGAACAAAAAGTCGGCGTCGCTGTGCTCAAAGTTGTAGGTGGATTGCTCGACTTCGTTCTGGTGGTAGACGTCGCCGTATTTCAGCGTGTCGGTCCACTGCAGGTTGTAGACGTTGTCGACGCCTTGCAGATACATAGCCAATCGCTCTAGGCCGTATGTGATCTCGCCAGTAGCGGGCTTGCAATCAATGCCGCCCACTTGCTGGAAATAGGTGAACTGGGTGACTTCCATGCCGTTGAGCCAGACCTCCCACCCAAGGCCCCATGCGCCCAGTGTGGGGTTTTCCCAGTCGTCTTCCACAAAGCGGATGTCGTTCTTTTTAAGGTCGAACCCCAAGGCTTCCAAGGAGCCGAGGTAGAGCTCCAGGATATTGGCCGGTGCTGGCTTCAACACCACCTGGTATTGGTAGTAGTGCTGCAAGCGGTTGGGGTTCTCACCATAGCGGCCGTCTTTCGGCCGGCGGCTGGGTTGCACATAGGCAGCCTTCCATGGCTCAGGGCCAATGGCACGCAAGAAGGTGGCCGTATGTGAGGTGCCGGCACCGACTTCCATGTCATAGGGCTGCAAGAGCGCGCAACCCTGGCGATCCCAGTAGTCCTGGAGGCGAAGAATGATTTGCTGAAAAGTGAGCATGGTGTGAGAGCTATCTCCGGCATGAGCCGGTGCAAGGCAGGCGGTCAAGTAAACCACGCATTTTACGGGGTGACCGCAGGAGCGAGGGTGGTATCAGGAAGGGGGATGGGAGTCGCGTTGCCGCCACAAGACGGCCAATACAGCCAGCGCTATCAGCCACAGGGGCCATAGGCCGTATCGAGAGGCCCACCACGCAAATGGGGTGATGCCGCTTCGGCCCTGAACCTCACCTCGCAGCACTCCGCGGGTCTGGGGTGGGAGCAGGTCTTGGACAACGCCCTCGTGGCTCAATATGGCGGTCGCGCCGGTATTGGTGGCCCGCACGAACGGGCGCTGAAACTCGAGAGCGCGGGTGCGTGAAATGTGGAGGTGCTGATCCAGCGCCACGCTGCGATTGAACCAACCGAGGTTACTTACGTTGGCAAACACTGTGGGCGCAAGCGCGGCATCGGTAAACCGAGTCGCCAGCTCTTCGCCATACAAGTCTTCATAGCAAATATTCGGGGCGACCCGTTCGCCTTTCACGGTCAAAGAGGGCTGACCGAGCGGGCCACGGTTGAAATCACCGAGCGGAATATTCATCAGCCGGGTAAACCACTTGAACAGCGGCGGAATGAACTCGCCGAAAGGGACCAAATGGTGTTTGTCGTATTGCCAGCCGGTTTGACCGGCGGCGAGCGCGACCACCGAATTGGTGTAGCCCGCCTGATAGCTCCCTAGCGGTATGCCGACTAGTGCTGCCTGCGCCGAGGTCTCGAACTTGCTGCTTAAGCTGGTCCAGTAACCCTCGGGGAGCTGTTGGGGCAAAAGTGGAATAGCGGTCTCTGGTGCGACGACCAAATCGCCCTCGGCTTGCTGCAAGGCGTCGCGGTACCACTGCAACGCGAGTGGCACGCCGCTGCCGGTTTCGAACTTTTCGTCTTGGGGAATATTCCCTTGCAAGAGGGTGACCTGCAGGCTGCTTGTCGGCGTAGTCCACTGGTTGGCGCCTGCAGGCAGCAGCGTGGGCGCAAGCAATAGCACGCTGACCCACACCGCCGGTGCGATCTGACAACGCGCCAAAGCGACAGCCAGCGAAGCGGCCCAGGCGGCTGCCAAGGCGCTGACGCCGTAGCTTCCAATCCAAGGCAAGAAGAAGGCCAGCGGGCCGTCGATATGCGCGTACCCGATAGCGCCCCAGCCAAAGCCCGTGAGCCAAGTGCCGCGCGCCATTTCAGCCATGAGCCAAAGGGCCGCAAAGCCCACAATAGCGCCCCAGTAAGTACCCAGCGCCCACCGGCGCCAAGCCCACATTGCACCTGCGTAGTAAGCGGCTAACGCCACCGACAACGCAACCACCGCAACAGCCGCCAGCAGCGATGGCAAGCCACCATAGGTGTGCATCGCCACATACAACCACCAGAACGTGGTGCTGAGCCATACGGTAGCGAACCACCATGCGTAGTGGGCAGCCGCTTTGGGAGTTGGCGCCTGTGTCCCTGCGAAAACTAGCAGCGCAAGAGCAATGGGCTGTATCCACCAAAAGAGCTGCCCCTTGGAGAAATAAGCATCAAAAGGCCAGCTAGCGCTGATAGATTGTGCGATTGCCGCTATACAAAGAATAGCAACTATGCCCCAAGGAGGCGCAGGCAGTCGGTCCTGACCGCGGCGTACGACCGTCATCAGTCAGTGATGCCTGGTGCTGGAGTATGTGAAACCTTGAACCACTTCACCGCGCCACCCTTGGTGTGCAGCACCGTAAAGTCGAGTCCACACAAGCTGTAGCGCTCTCCGCGTTTGGGCACGTGGCCCATTTCATGGGCAATCAGGCCGCCAATCGTGTCAAAGTCGTCCTCAGGGTCTTCGCCCCGCATGGTGAGGGAGAACGCCTCGTTAATGCGTTCGAGGGTTGTGTCACCACTAACCCGGTAAGTCTGGTCGGCCAGCGCAAAGATGTCACCCTCGTCTTCGGCGATATCGAATTCATCCTCAATTTCACCAACGATTTGTTCCAGCACGTCTTCAATCGTGATGAGTCCAGCGACTCGGCCGAACTCATCGATCACGATGGCCAAGTGGTTGCGGTTGCCCCTGAAGTCGCGCAAGAGGTCATTCAACCCTTTGGACTCTGGAACGAAGACCGCCGGACGCAAGAGGGCGCGGATGTTGAGCTCGGGCGCGCGCTGCAGCTTGAGCAGGTCTTTGGCCATCAAGATGCCAATAATGTTCTCGCGCTCACCGTCATAAACAGGGAAGCGCGAGTGCGCGGTGTCTATGACCTTGTGCATCAGCTCATCCGGCGTAGCCTGAATGTCCAGCAGGTCCATACGGGTCGCGGGGACCATCACATCCCCCGCGGTCATGTCCGCCATCCGGATAACGCCTTCCAGCATGACCCGCGACTCAGCGCCGATGATGTTGTTGTCTTCGGCCTCAGCCAGTGTCTCAATCAATTCCGCAGTGGAATCGGGCCCGGGGTGGAGGAACTCGGCGAGCTTCTGGAGAAAGGTGCGCTTGTCTTCTCGTTCGAGATGGCGCGCTGGATGCGGATCAGACACTAGGGATTGCCCATGTCGGGCGGTGGTTTCGAAGCCTCAAGGATAGCGGATCTGAAGAGTCGCCTTCCAAGCCCCCCCCCACTTAAGCACTAAGGCGAACATATTTTTGCAGCGGCGATAGCCCGACTGCGGACACTCTGAAAGCCCTTCAGCATCTCCACCCAGATACGGCTTTGGGCCACGAGGCTGTAATGCAACCCCGCCCAATACTCTCCTGCCAACTCACGCAATCGTGACTCCAAATCAGCACGGGGCAACTTGAGATACGCCTCTGATTCTGAACCGTGCCGGTGAACGGTCGCACCCCGCTTGCGGGCTATCGCCAGCATTGCGGCATTTTCAGCGAGCGCTTGTATCTGAAGCACCTCGACACCCTCATTGCGAGCGTGCAAAGCGGCTCTTTCGTAGAGTCTGCCGCCAATTCCATGGCCGCGTAGTGACGGGGCCACTGAGACACCGAAGTCGCCTACTGGGGGGCCATTTGGGGACTGTCACTTTGCGGCATATAGGAGCCAGTGATTTTCGGCATATAGAGACCAGCCGGAGGGTGTCTGACGGACATCACTCGGGTATGGATTTTGCCTTTATTTGACGTCTTTTTGTTGCGTTGAATTCTTTGTTTTTGTCGGCATGGTGGTCGGCATCTGGCGTGGCGCCCGATAGGACTGGCCATCAAGCACCAGGCAGTATGCGTTGTGACGTAAGCGGTCCAAGGTTGCGGATGCCAAGAGCGGGTTGACTGGGAATGCCTGATCCCATTCAGTAAAGTCCAGATTGCTGGTGACGATGGTGGCAGTGCGCTCGTAGCGCTCGGCAATGAGTTCATGCAGGTCTTCGTCGGCCGGCGCACGCAGAGGCTTGAGTCCGAAGTCATCAATGATGAGTACCGGAATGCGACTCAAGGTCTGCAGCTTGCGCTCGTAGGCGTTGGTGGCGCGCGCGGCGTGCAGTGACTGCGTGAGTGCCGAGCAGTTGGTAAACAGCACATCCACGCCCTGACGGATCGCACAATGGCCCAAGGCCTGCGCAAGATGACTCTTGCCGGTTCCACTAGGGCCAACAATCAATACCGGAGAACACTCCCGCACGTAGCGCCCGGTGGCCAGGTCATGCACCAGCGCGCGGTTGAGTTGGGGTAGCCGCTCGAAGTCAAACTGCTCCAGCGTTTTGGTGGAGCGGAACTGGGCCCGGCGCAGGCGGGTACTGAAACTGTTCTGCTCCCGGCGGGCCACTTCATCGCCCATCAGGATGGCCAGGAACTCCGTATAGGCCAACTTCGATTCAATCGCCTGGCGGTTTCTGGCGTCCAGCGAATCCAGAATACCGGACAAGCGCAACTGCTTGAGATGTGGAACGAGTTCGGGGATGGGTGTCATTTGGGATGGTCTCCTGGATAGTTAATGCAGCAAATCCTGCTGCGGGTTGTGGGTATCGGGGGTGAAGAGGCTTGCGGCGTCGCGGACAAACCGGGCCTTTGCATAGGTAGGCACGATGCTGTGATCAGGCATCGGTAGCCGGTCGGAATTACTGCTCAGGATGGTCTTGACAGTGCGGTAATACGGACTGTTGTGGGCCATGGCACGTCGGCAGGCGAGCTCAACACGCTGGGCGCTGTAGGTCTTTGCCAGACCAATCACACCCTGAGCTGCGCGCAATCGCTCCAGAATCCGGTCACTCAGTAGCCAGTCAATAACCTGCTGACAGTACGGTCCGATTTGCAGCGCTTGGGTACCCAGCCACTCGCGGTCACGGGCAAAGAAGAGTTGTGCCTCGGGTGGCAAGTGGTCTTTGGTCGTGAGGCGTTCACCGGGACGCTGTCCCCGCGCATGGGTTGCCACCAATCGGTAGTCATCAAACAAAGTCACGCAGTTATCGGTGGCACGTAGCCACAGCTCTTTGCCCACCAGCGCAAAGGGGGCGGAATACAGCTTGTAGTCAAACTTGACGTGGCAGTCGCGGTGCAGCGTCACGCACTGCCAAACGCCCAAGTCCGGCGCCTGCGGTGGAAGCGGCTTGAGCAAGGCCCGCTCCAGCGCAAACAAATCCATGGGCTGCTGGCGGGTGGTGCCGTGAATGCGCACACCGGCTTCCTGCAATACCCACGCCTGCGCCTGTGCATTAAGGTCCGCCAGATCACGGAATTCGCGGGTAGACAGGAAGTTACGCTTGACGTATTTGACGCCCGACTCCACGATACCCTTCTTCTGCGGATCGTGCGGCGGGCACGGGTCAATCTTGAATTCATAACCTTCAGCGCACTCGGCATAGGAGCGCTGCACCTGCGGGTCAAATCGGCAAGCCTTGATGATGGCGCACTTGGCGTTGTCGATGATCACGCGCTCGGGCACACCGCCAAACCACTCAAAGGCACGGCGGTGGCAGCCCAGCCATGTGGCCACCGTTTGGTCCCAGACGAATTCCACATACTGATGGCGGCTGTGACACAAGGTCATAACAAAGGCCCAGGTGCGCCTACGCTGTCCATCCGGATGCACCAAAAATGGCCCCGCGCCAAAGTCAACCTGAGCGGCTTCGCCGGGCTTGAAGCTCAGTCTCACAGTGAGATCGGTACGCGGCTGTGCCTTGGCAATGTCACGCATGATGCGATAGACAGAGGAGTAGCTGCCGCAGAACTGGTGCTCGCGCACCAACGCGGCATGAATGGCTACGCCCTCAACCCCGGCAGCCATCCAGCGCGCCACTTGTTCGCGCCATGGGTGGGCTTTGGAGACCGTGCTGGATGGGCGCTTGGCCGCTGCGCACAGACTCAGGGCAATAACTTCGGGTTCGGGCAGCGGCAGCTCAGCCTCCAACCAGCCCAAGCTGCGGGCGTGTTCGCGAAAGCTCGCCACCTTGACCCGGCCCATAAGGCCCAGACGCGCGATCTCGCGATCGCCGTCACCGGCGCGTAGTCTGATTAAAACGTTTCTGTATTCATGCATCTCGATCTTTCTGCGACCCATCCGTTACTCCTGAACAAAAAATTCAGAAGGTAACGACAGTTACGTCGCGTTCGAGATGCCCGTCCAATCCCCCGGCTGGCTCCTATATGACGAAAACCAAATGGCCTATATGTGCCGAAAACGCTCTGGCTCCTATGTGCCGAAAACCAATTGGCCTGTATGTGGTGAAAAGTGACAGGGACTTACAGATAGCTAAGTGGGCCATCGCAACAATGTGCAGTCGGCGATTAAAGACCCCAAATACAGCATCGTTGATAAAGTCCAAGCGATCAACATATGCAGAAATCTGCTGGTCAGTGGCGACGTAGCCAAACCGTAGGAAACGATCGGCAGTCTCCAGCGCTAACAGATGCCTCCTTAAGCGCTCGCGGTGATTGGGGCCTAGCGCCCGTATGCTGACCGCTATGCCTGTATCTTTTGCTGCACGCACACGATCCTGGCTTCCAGCCTTAGGTGAGCTTTTGTCGTAATTCGTTGGCCGATCCATGGCCGCAAATATAAGGGTTTTCCCTTGGCTTGCGTAGAGGAAGGGCTTTAAACCCCCTCCGATGTGTTTCTTAGCCTCCAAGCCTTCCTAAGATCTCGAGCATGAAGAACCACAAAGGCGCCGATCAGATACACCGGGCATTTCATGAAATCGCGCTCCTTCGGAGCTCTAACGAATCTCACCCATCACGCAGTGTGACTTTACGGGCGGTCAAAGCCTACCAGAGCAAGCGCTTTCAAGAGACTTACCACGATCTGCTCGCTAGCGAGGCCTATGGTCCTGCATGCGACTTCTTTCTCACGGAGATCTATGGAGACCAAGACTTCTCACAACGAGACCGGGAGTTTGAACGCATTGCCAAATCTATAGAGCGCATGTTCACGAGGAATATCCTCGAGGTGGCCATAGACCTCACTGAACTTCACGCGCTGACTGAGCTTTTAGATACAAAAATGGCCAAGGCGATCGAATCATTGGGCTACAAACCTCGCCAAGTGCCGTTGGATAACGCGACCTATGCGGTAGCGTGGCGTGTGAGTGGACTTTCAGCACAAAGAACGCAGCAACTGAGAATGGTCTTGGATCTGGGCAAAAGGCTGGAACGCATAACAACCATGCGTGGGATTCGAATGACCCTTAGGGCGATGCGCCTACCCGCCCGCGCAGCCAATCTGTCTGCGCTTCAAGCCTTTCTCGAAAAGGGCTTTGAGACGTTCAGTGAACTGTAACCGGTCACTGTCCGGCGTTATTGCCTACGTTACCAAACCGTGTAATGGTGAACGCAATGGATTCTCGGCGAAGTGCTGCTTCCATTGACGAGGCGTCAGTTCTGAAACTCTGGAGGCGGGGTGGTGGCCTACGCGTTGCAAGACATCAACCAGGTAGGTGTAGGGGTCAATGTCATGTAAACGGCATGTCACGATCAGGCTCTGCATGATGCCCGCGCGCTTGGCGCCCACCTCCGTCCAGCAGAATAACCAATTGCGCCTGCCCATTGGTATCGCGCGCAAGGCGCGTTCCAGATGGTTCGTATCCATGGCCACATCCGCATCGCCCAGAAACACCTGCAGTTGCGCGCGGCGCTCGCGTGCATAGGCCAATGCCTTGGTCAACGGATTGCTGGGCAGGAAGCCTTGCCGCTCGAACTGCAAATCCACCCATTCAAAGAAGTTCTGCACCAGCGGTTTGCTGTGGCTTAGACGGTGCTCTCGTTTGGCATCCCCGTAGAGGTCACGTTCACGAATGGCTTCTTCCTGGGCGTAAATCTCGCCAATTTGCTGCAGCGCCTGGCCAGCGGCCTGTGGCTCGGCCCCTAGAGCTTCAAAGAAGCCACGCCTGCAGTGCGCCCAGCATTGGGCATGCGTAATGCCGGTCTTGGCAGCGTAACGTGCATAGGCCTCATAGCCGTCAGTGAGCAACACGGCATCTGTGGCCCCTGGCAGCCCCAATGCCTGCTGTACGTGCTCGTGGCGGCGCGACTCGAAATAGGCAAAGCACACCTCATCGAGTTCGCCGTACACAGGCCAGAAGTAGGCCGCCTTCATCTTGCCGGGCCCACTGCGCCCGGCCTTGATGGGGGTCTCGTCCATTGCCTTGACCCGGCTGTTGCGGATCGACTCGAGCTGCGTGTCGTAAATCGGCTCCAGCAGGGAAATGGTCTTTTGCGCCAGTTGCGTCAGCCACGCCCGGCTGAGTTTGAAGCCCGCTTGGCTCAGGCGCTGGTGCTGCCGGTACAGCGGAATGTGCCAGGCAAACTTGTCAACAACAACGCCTGCGAGCAAGCTCACGTCAGCGCGGCTGCCCTCAATGATGCCTGTTGGCGCGCCCGCACAGTGCAGGGTTTGCGTGTCGTGGCGCTTGATGACAGAGCGCACATACTTCAGCACCACATAGGCACCGGGGCGCTGTGCCAAGCGGTGGCTGACCTTCTGGCTGACAACCTCGTACTGATCGGGCGAGAGGTCTTTGGTCTCGGGGTTGGCCAGCTCGATGGTGTGCACGGGCACCTTGGTTTCGTCAAAGAACGATGCGGGCGTGCCCTCGTCGGCAAAGTTGCTGCGGGGTTTGCGTCGCTGGTGTGCAGGGATGGTGTTGGAGTCGGAGTCGGCTTCGGGCGCATCAGTGGCAGGGAGGTCGCCCAGGAGTTGCCCCAGGTGCATTTGCTGCGCATCGGGCAAGGGTGCAAAGCGCTCGCTCTTCTTGCCAAAGAGTTGGCGTTTGAACCATTCGAGCTGCTGCTCCAGCGCGCTGATGCTGGCGGCCTGTGCTTGCAGTGTCTGCGCGATGCTCTGCGGCGACAGCCCCATGACCGTTTCGACGGTAAATGTGGGAGTGCTGGTATTGGGCATCGACATGGGCCTTATCTTGCGGCCTTTAGGGACAAAGCAAAAGAGTGCTTCTCCGGATTGAAAATGGGCACATCGTCACCTCCGCGCAGGGTGTTGGTAGCGTTTGTGGCGTCGGCGCACTTCGATGCCTTCGAGCATCAGTTTGAGCGCCGTGCAGTCGATCTCGCCACTGCCGCCTTGAACGCCTTTACGGGAGAACTTGCCGCTCTCCAAACGCTTGCACCACAGGCACCAGCCGCTGCGGTCAAAGTACAGCACCTTCATCTGTGTTTGCCGCCGGTTGATGAAAACAAACATGTGTCCGGCCAGCACATCCACTTCAAACCCCTGGCGTGCCAGAGCGTACAAGCCGTCGTAGGACTGGCGCATATCGGCAGCTTGGCCATACAGGAACACGCGAATGCGGCCCTCGGGAAAGAACATTACCGGCGTACCAGATGCAAACTCATGCCCGAGCCGAGTTCGATGCGTAACTCCATGGCTCCATTGCCGCTGCCGTGCACTCCAGCAAGGTCGCCCAGATCAACGAACGCCGCCTTCGGCACGGTGGTGGGGGCTACCTTGTTCGTTCGCAGCGGGGACGCGATTCCCCTCTGTTTATTCCTAAGCGTGCGTCGGCGAGCAAGGCTGCTGCGACTGATGCCTTCGCGGCTGCAAAATTCATCTATCGTCAATCCAGCGCGGTCAAAACGATCCAGTACCTCAGCCCAAGTCTGTTCACTCAACACTGCACGCCTGAGCACGCTCTGCGTCTCTTCCATATCCGACCCCGTCCTGTTTGTTGATCAGGGCGCATTCTTTGGTACCTGCAATCAGTTCGCAAGAACGCCGGACAGTGACCGGTTACAGTGAACTTGCTCAGCTAAAAGGCCGCAGTGACATGTTTCTTAAGACGATCGAGGACCGAGAAGAGGCGTGGATAAGGCACCTAAATGCGACCAATTGAAGCGCCATAAAACGATAGGCAAAGTACAGGCGAAAAAAAACCCCACCTACACAGGTGGGGTTTTCTCTGCTGTAATAGCCTGACGATGACCTACTTTCACACGGGGATCCGCACTATCATCGGCGCTGACTCGTTTCACTGTCCTGTTCGGGATGGGAAGGAGTGGTACCAAGTCGCTATGGTCGTCAGGCATAACTTGTTGTCACCCAGACTAGAGGTCTGGGCAACCAATTTATAGAGCTAATCAGCTTGTCTTTTACGACGCCATCTCGCTTGGAGATGGTCATTTGAATGCGTCAACTTGGCATAACTTCCTTGAAGTACTTGCGTACATCAAAGTTATAGGGTCAAGCCGCACGAGCAATTAGTATCGGTTAGCTTAACGCATTACTGCGCTTCCACACCCGACCTATCAACGTCCTGGTCTTGAACGACTCTTCAGGGGGCTCAAGGCCCCGGCAGATCTCATCTTGAAACGAGTTTCCCGCTTAGATGCTTTCAGCGGTTATCTCTTCCACACTTAGCTACTCGGCAATGCCACTGGCGTGACAACCGATACACCAGAGGTGTGTCCACTCCGGTCCTCTCGTACTAGGAGCAGGCTTCCTCAAATCTGCAGCGCCCACGGAAGATAGGGACCAAACTGTCTCACGACGTTTTAAACCCAGCTCACGTACCTCTTTAAATGGCGAACAGCCATACCCTTGGGACCGGCTACAGCCCCAGGATGAGATGAGCCGACATCGAGGTGCCAAACACCGCCGTCGATATGAACTCTTGGGCGGTATCAGCCTGTTATCCCCAGAGTACCTTTTATCCGTTGAGCGATGGCCCTTCCATACAGAACCACCGGATCACTATGTCCTGCTTTCGCATCTGCTCGACTTGTCAGTCTCGCAGTTAAGCACGCTTATGCCATTGCACTATCATCACGATGTCCGACCGTAACTAGCGTACCTTCGAACTCCTCCGTTACGCTTTGGGAGGAGACCGCCCCAGTCAAACTGCCTACCATGCACTGTCCCCGATCCAGATAATGGACCTAGGTTAGAACCTCAAACACACCAGGGTGGTATTTCAACGTTGGCTCCATAAGATCTAGCGACCCTACTTCAAAGCCTCCCACCTATCCTACACAGATCTGTTCAAAGTCCAATACAAAGCTACAGTAAAGGTTCATGGGGTCTTTCCGTCTTTCCGCGGGGAGATTGCATCATCACAAACATTTCAACTTCGCTGAGTCTCAGGAGGAGACAGTGTGGCCATCGTTACGCCATTCGTGCAGGTCGGAACTTACCCGACAAGGAATTTCGCTACCTTAGGACCGTTATAGTTACGGCCGCCGTTTACTGGGACTTCAATCAAGAGCTTGCACCCCATCATTTAATCTTCCAGCACCGGGCAGGCGTCACACCCTATACGTCCACTTTCGTGTTTGCAGAGTGCTGTGTTTTTAATAAACAGTCGCAGCCACCGATTTTTTGCAACCTCATTGGGCTCCATCCGCGAGGGACTTCACCTACTAAAGGCACACCTTCTTCCGAAGTTACGGTGTCAATTTGCCGAGTTCCTTCTCCTGAGTTCTCTCAAGCGCCTTAGAATACTCATCTCGCGCACCAGTGTCGGTTTGCGGTACGGTCGTGTGTAGCTGAAGCTTAGTGGCTTTTCCTGGAAGCAGGGTATCACTCACTTCGTCTGCAAGCAGACTCGTTATCACTCCTCATCTAAGCCCGGCGGATTTGCCTACCAGGCACGACTACAAGCTTGAACCAACATGTCCAACAGTTGGCTGAGTTAACCTTCTCCGTCCCCACATCGCACTACACATCGGTACAGGAATATTGACCTGTTTCCCATCAGCTACGCATCTCTGCCTCGCCTTAGGGGCCGACTCACTCTACGCCGATGAACGTTGCGTAGAAAACCTTGCGCTTACGGCGAGGGGGCTTTTCACCCCCTTTAACGCTACTCATGTCAGCATTCGCACTTCTGATACCTCCAGCACGCTTTACAACGCACCTTCACAGGCTTACAGAACGCTCTCCTACCACTTGCAATAAATTGCAAATCCGCAGCTTCGGTAACTGGCTTAGCCCCGTTACATCTTCCGCGCAGGACGACTCGATCAGTGAGCTATTACGCTTTCTTTAAATGATGGCTGCTTCTAAGCCAACATCCTGACTGTTTTAGCCTTCCCACTTCGTTTCCCACTTAGCCAATTTTAGGGACCTTAGCTGGCGGTCTGGGTTGTTTCCCTCTTGAGTCCGGACGTTAGCACCCGGTGCTCTGTCTCCCAAGCTGTACTCTGCGGTATTCGGAGTTTGCATTGGTTTGGTAAGTCGCCATGACCCCCTAGCCAAAACAGTGCTCTACCCCCGCAGGTAATACTTGAGGCACTACCTAAATAGTTTTCGGAGAGAACCAGCTATTTCCAAGTTTGTTTAGCCTTTCACCCCTATCCACAGCTCATCCGCTAGTTTTGCAACACTAGTCGGTTCGGACCTCCAGTACCTGTTACGGCACCTTCATCCTGGCCATGGATAGATCACTTGGTTTCGGGTCTACACCCAGCGACTAGACGCCCTATTCGGACTCGATTTCTCTACGGCTTCCCTATTCGGTTAACCTTGCCACTGAATGTAAGTCGCTGACCCATTATACAAAAGGTACGCAGTCACCCTTGCGGGCTCCTACTTTTTGTAAGCATGCGGTTTCAGGATCTATTTCACTCCCCTCCCGGGGTTCTTTTCGCCTTTCCCTCACGGTACTAGTTCACTATCGGTCAATGATGAGTATTTAGCCTTGGAGGATGGTCCCCCCATATTCAGACAGGATTTCTCGTGTCCCGCCCTACTTTTCGCAAGCTCAGTACCACACAGGTCATTTCACGTACGGGGCTATCACCCGCTATGGCCAGCATTTCCAGGCTGTTCCGTTATGTCTTGTGCTATCACTTGCAGGCTTCTCCGATTTCGCTCGCCACTACTTTCGGAATCTCGGTTGATGTCTTTTCCTCGAGCTACTGAGATGTTTCAGTTCACCCGGTTCGCCTCGCATACCTATGTATTCAGTATGCGATACCCCTAAGGGTGGGTTTCCCCATTCGGAAATCTCCGGATCAAAGCTAATTTGCCAGCTCCCCGAAGCTTATCGCAGGCTATCACGTCCTTCGTCGCCTATCATTGCCAAGGCATCCACCACATGCTCTTATTCACTTGACCCTATAACTTTGACCACTCTTGCGAGTATCTCCGTCATCTTCAAGGAATGTTTGACAGGTCTCTCACCTGTCGCGTTATGCCGTAAATGACATCACCACTTGCTTTCGCAAACAGTTAGCCTAATTACTTTCGAATTTCAAACAAAGTTTGATATTCATTTTGACGCAATCAAATATGTTGCCAACAACCACGCAAGGCACGGTCTGCACTAAACCTTTACGAATGTGCAGTTTCCTTGGCGCAGCTTAAAGTTGGCAACGCTGATTAAACTCTATAAATTGTTAAAGAACAGCCGGTTGATCAAGAGATCTTGATCAACAACAAAGCAGCCTCTTCATTGCAAGCAATGCAAAGCTACTTTGGTGTTGACTTCATGTGTATCGGAAGTTTGGTGGAGGATGACGGGATCGAACCGACGACCCCCTGCTTGCAAAGCAGGTGCTCTCCCAGCTGAGCTAATCCCCCGTATTTCCCAATATCTACCTGTTTATTGGACGACGATGGTGGGTCTGGTTGGTCTCGAACCAACGACCCCCGCCTTATCAAGACGGTGCTCTAACCAACTGAGCTACAGACCCAAGCCGGTCACTTATGACCAGGCATAAGCCCAAGTCGTTAGCGACAACCTTCCAACAACCGATAAGTGTGAGCGTTCAAATTAGATTGCAGTTTTCCAGAAAGGAGGTGATCCAGCCGCACCTTCCGATACGGCTACCTTGTTACGACTTCACCCCAGTCACGAACCCTGCCGTGGTAATCGCCCTCCTTGCGGTTAGGCTAACTACTTCTGGCAGAACCCGCTCCCATGGTGTGACGGGCGGTGTGTACAAGACCCGGGAACGTATTCACCGTGACATTCTGATCCACGATTACTAGCGATTCCGACTTCACGCAGTCGAGTTGCAGACTGCGATCCGGACTACGACTGGCTTTATGGGATTAGCTCCCCCTCGCGGGTTGGCAACCCTTTGTACCAGCCATTGTATGACGTGTGTAGCCCCACCTATAAGGGCCATGAGGACTTGACGTCATCCCCACCTTCCTCCGGTTTGTCACCGGCAGTCTCATTAGAGTGCCCAACTGAATGTAGCAACTAATGACAAGGGTTGCGCTCGTTGCGGGACTTAACCCAACATCTCACGACACGAGCTGACGACAGCCATGCAGCACCTGTGTTACGGCTCTCTTTCGAGCACGAAGCTATCTCTAGCGACTTCCGTACATGTCAAAGGTGGGTAAGGTTTTTCGCGTTGCATCGAATTAAACCACATCATCCACCGCTTGTGCGGGTCCCCGTCAATTCCTTTGAGTTTCAACCTTGCGGCCGTACTCCCCAGGCGGTCAACTTCACGCGTTAGCTTCGTTACTGAGTCAGTGAAGACCCAACAACCAGTTGACATCGTTTAGGGCGTGGACTACCAGGGTATCTAATCCTGTTTGCTCCCCACGCTTTCGTGCATGAGCGTCAGTACAGGTCCAGGGGATTGCCTTCGCCATCGGTGTTCCTCCGCATATCTACGCATTTCACTGCTACACGCGGAATTCCATCCCCCTCTACCGTACTCTAGCGATGCAGTCACAAATGCAGGTCCCAGGTTGAGCCCGGGCATTTCACATCTGTCTTACATCACCGCCTGCGCACGCTTTACGCCCAGTAATTCCGATTAACGCTCGCACCCTACGTATTACCGCGGCTGCTGGCACGTAGTTAGCCGGTGCTTATTCTTACGGTACCGTCATTAGCAAACTGTATTAGAGCTCACCGTTTCGTTCCGTACAAAAGCAGTTTACAACCCGAAGGCCTTCATCCTGCACGCGGCATTGCTGGATCAGGCTTGCGCCCATTGTCCAAAATTCCCCACTGCTGCCTCCCGTAGGAGTCTGGGCCGTGTCTCAGTCCCAGTGTGGCTGGTCGTCCTCTCAGACCAGCTACAGATCGTCGGCTTGGTGAGCCTTTACCTCACCAACTACCTAATCTGATATCGGCCGCTCCAATCGCGCGAGGTCTTGCGATCCCCCGCTTTCATCCATAGATCGTATGCGGTATTAGCGTAGCTTTCGCTACGTTATCCCCCACGACTGGGCACGTTCCGATATATTACTCACCCGTTCGCCACTCGCCACCAGGATTGCTCCCGTGCTGCCGTTCGACTTGCATGTGTAAGGCATGCCGCCAGCGTTCAATCTGAGCCAGGATCAAACTCTATAGTTCGATCTTGATTTTTTCGCTCTTTCGAGCAACTCATAAACTGGAATTGACATGAACTTCATTTCTGAATTTCACATCTTTTTTCATTCATGAGCGTTTAAAGTCTTGCGACTAGTTCCAAAAGAACTTGGCAACCACCTTCAAACGCCCACGCTTATCGGCTGTAAATTTTTAATGATCAGAAATCTCTTCAGATTTCTTGGCACGCTGCGATCAGCGAAGCCTTCAATTATGACACACTTTTAAGCGCATCACTACGCCCGAGAGCATATTCTTGCTTTTTTTAGCACTGCTCGCAGTACTAAAAAAAACACCCCGCCACTTGACGGGGTGTTTTGCTGTAATAGCCTGACGATGACCTACTTTCACACGGGGATCCGCACTATCATCGGCGCTGACTCGTTTCACTGTCCTGTTCGGGATGGGAAGGAGTGGTACCAAGTCGCTATGGTCGTCAGGCATAACTTGTTGTCACCCAGACTAGAGGTCTGGGCAACCAATTTATAGAGCTAATCAGCTTGTCTTTTACGACGCCATCTCGCTTGGAGATGGTCATTTGAATGCGTCAACTTGGCATAACTTCCTTGAAGTACTTGCGTACATCAAAGTTATAGGGTCAAGCCGCACGAGCAATTAGTATCGGTTAGCTTAACGCATTACTGCGCTTCCACACCCGACCTATCAACGTCCTGGTCTTGAACGACTCTTCAGGGGGCTCAAGGCCCCGGCAGATCTCATCTTGAAACGAGTTTCCCGCTTAGATGCTTTCAGCGGTTATCTCTTCCACACTTAGCTACTCGGCAATGCCACTGGCGTGACAACCGATACACCAGAGGTGTGTCCACTCCGGTCCTCTCGTACTAGGAGCAGGCTTCCTCAAATCTGCAGCGCCCACGGAAGATAGGGACCAAACTGTCTCACGACGTTTTAAACCCAGCTCACGTACCTCTTTAAATGGCGAACAGCCATACCCTTGGGACCGGCTACAGCCCCAGGATGAGATGAGCCGACATCGAGGTGCCAAACACCGCCGTCGATATGAACTCTTGGGCGGTATCAGCCTGTTATCCCCAGAGTACCTTTTATCCGTTGAGCGATGGCCCTTCCATACAGAACCACCGGATCACTATGTCCTGCTTTCGCATCTGCTCGACTTGTCAGTCTCGCAGTTAAGCACGCTTATGCCATTGCACTATCATCACGATGTCCGACCGTAACTAGCGTACCTTCGAACTCCTCCGTTACGCTTTGGGAGGAGACCGCCCCAGTCAAACTGCCTACCATGCACTGTCCCCGATCCAGATAATGGACCTAGGTTAGAACCTCAAACACACCAGGGTGGTATTTCAACGTTGGCTCCATAAGATCTAGCGACCCTACTTCAAAGCCTCCCACCTATCCTACACAGATCTGTTCAAAGTCCAATACAAAGCTACAGTAAAGGTTCATGGGGTCTTTCCGTCTTTCCGCGGGGAGATTGCATCATCACAAACATTTCAACTTCGCTGAGTCTCAGGAGGAGACAGTGTGGCCATCGTTACGCCATTCGTGCAGGTCGGAACTTACCCGACAAGGAATTTCGCTACCTTAGGACCGTTATAGTTACGGCCGCCGTTTACTGGGACTTCAATCAAGAGCTTGCACCCCATCATTTAATCTTCCAGCACCGGGCAGGCGTCACACCCTATACGTCCACTTTCGTGTTTGCAGAGTGCTGTGTTTTTAATAAACAGTCGCAGCCACCGATTTTTTGCAACCTCATTGGGCTCCATCCGCGAGGGACTTCACCTACTAAAGGCACACCTTCTTCCGAAGTTACGGTGTCAATTTGCCGAGTTCCTTCTCCTGAGTTCTCTCAAGCGCCTTAGAATACTCATCTCGCGCACCAGTGTCGGTTTGCGGTACGGTCGTGTGTAGCTGAAGCTTAGTGGCTTTTCCTGGAAGCAGGGTATCACTCACTTCGTCTGCAAGCAGACTCGTTATCACTCCTCATCTAAGCCCGGCGGATTTGCCTACCAGGCACGACTACAAGCTTGAACCAACATGTCCAACAGTTGGCTGAGTTAACCTTCTCCGTCCCCACATCGCACTACACATCGGTACAGGAATATTGACCTGTTTCCCATCAGCTACGCATCTCTGCCTCGCCTTAGGGGCCGACTCACTCTACGCCGATGAACGTTGCGTAGAAAACCTTGCGCTTACGGCGAGGGGGCTTTTCACCCCCTTTAACGCTACTCATGTCAGCATTCGCACTTCTGATACCTCCAGCACGCTTTACAACGCACCTTCACAGGCTTACAGAACGCTCTCCTACCACTTGCAATAAATTGCAAATCCGCAGCTTCGGTAACTGGCTTAGCCCCGTTACATCTTCCGCGCAGGACGACTCGATCAGTGAGCTATTACGCTTTCTTTAAATGATGGCTGCTTCTAAGCCAACATCCTGACTGTTTTAGCCTTCCCACTTCGTTTCCCACTTAGCCAATTTTAGGGACCTTAGCTGGCGGTCTGGGTTGTTTCCCTCTTGAGTCCGGACGTTAGCACCCGGTGCTCTGTCTCCCAAGCTGTACTCTGCGGTATTCGGAGTTTGCATTGGTTTGGTAAGTCGCCATGACCCCCTAGCCAAAACAGTGCTCTACCCCCGCAGGTAATACTTGAGGCACTACCTAAAT